>CANTGH010000025.1 GCA_947653235.1 uncultured Clostridium sp. | reverse complement strand
ATAAGGCCTTATAGGCCGATATGAAAATCCCCCAGTTATACTGGGGGATAATTATATAAAAAAACTTGCAAAATTATGTAAAATGTGGTACAATATAGAAAAGGATCTTGAAAGGAAGGAAAAAATGCCGAATTTAATTACTTTAACGGGACCATCTGGTTCACGGAAAAAGTAAAATCATGAAAATTATGATAAAGGTAAATCCACAATGTAAGATTTTGCCTAAGTTTACCACGCGTCCAAGAAGAAAAGATGATGACGAAAGTATTATAACAGTAGATAAAATTCCAGACGAATGTGATTATATATATGAACAATATGGAGAAAAGTATGGGATTTCTTCACGAATGCTATTAGAATGTTTGCAACAAGGAAAAATACCAGTGGTAATAGTAAATGATGCTGAAACAATAGAAAAATTGCAGAAAAAATTTGGTATTAGTATGAAATCTTATTTTATACACAGAGAAAGACCAAGTCGTGAAAAATTAATTGAAATATTTAATCAGACAA
The DNA here is from genome assembly GCA_947653235.1 of uncultured Clostridium sp. Classification (GTDB taxonomy): domain Bacteria; phylum Bacillota; class Clostridia; order TANB77; family CAG-508; genus Scatovivens. The sequence goes on along the minus strand of CANTGH010000025.1, from coordinate 2,880 downwards.
GAGGAACAGCAGACCCTGATACAATTGAAAAAAGATATCAAACAGCAATGAAAATATATTCTATGTATACGGAAAACATAAGACTATTTGACAACATTATTTTGAATACAGGAGAAGGTTTTGAGGAAGTAACTGACATTGTAAAACAACTTTTTGATACAGCTTCGAAACAAAGAAGATTGTCAGGTTTATATGCTAATAAAATTTTTGTGATTGCTGGAAGTCCAGGTTTTGGAAAAAAAATCTTAATTCAAGGAGCAAATCGCGTGGGTGTTTTACAAATTCCAAAATGTGCAGATAGACAAAGAAATCCATCTGACGGTTCAGAAATGATTTTTAAAGGAGAGCCAGAATATCATTTAGAAAATTGCAAAATACGTTATGAAAACTTTGGAACAAACTATGGAATTGACACATTACCAATTTGGGAAAATCTAATTATGACAGATAAACATCAAGAATTAGTATGTAGTAAAATAAAAACTTTACGTGAGTTAAAAGCGGAATTTGGTGAAGCAATTATTTCGATTTATGTTCATTCTGAAATGAATGTAGAAGAATACATCAAAGAAGAACAAAGCAAAGGAAGTTCAAAAGAATATATTCAAAATAGAGTCAAGGAATATTATAATGCTCATAAAATTTATGTAGAACATTTTAATGAATATGACAAATCTTTCATTTATACAGGAGATGAAAAGGAATTAATGCTGCAATTTGCAGGAGTTTTGGGTTACTCTAAACAAAAAATAAATGAACAAACGAAAGGGGTTGCAATAGGGTGATGGAAAAAATTGATATTTTAGATGAAAATGGAAATCAAACAGGCGAAGTTGTTTCACGAGAAGAAGTGCATCGATTAGGCTTGTGGCATAAATGTGTTCATATTTGGGTTGTAAATTCTAAAAAGCAGATTTTATTACAAAAAAGGAGTTCCCAAAAACAAACAAATCCCAATAAATGGACGACAGCAGTATCGGGTCATTTATCAGCTGGAGATTCGAGTTTAGAAGGTGCTATGCGAGAATTAAGCGAAGAAATTGGTTTGGCTGTAGACAAAAATGAATTACAATATTTATTTACTGTAAAAGAAAGAGAAGTCAATAATAATCCAGAAAAACAAATCATAGAAAGAGAATTCACAGATGTATATTTAATCAAAAAAGATATGGATATAAAAGAATTCAAATTACAAGAGGAGGAAGTTTCGGAGATAAAATGGTTTTCTTATGAAGAATTCAAAAAAATGGTAATAGAAAATGATGAAGATTTGGTTCCTCATAGACAAATGCAAAGAAAGATATTAGAAGTGTTGGGAATTAATTGAAGAGACGATTACCGACTGTTCTTTTTCGTGCAAAATGAAAGCAAAAGGTAGATACGGTGAAGTATCTACTTTTTTAATGAAAAACAAACCAGATTTTTCTTGAAAAAAGTCTTTTGAAATGATACAATAATCATAATAAAAATAATAATTTATTTTTTCCCAAATAAAATCCTATCAGAAAGAAGGTAAAATATGATTAAAATTAACGAAAATTTTCTAGAATTGCAAGACAGCTATTTATTTTCAACAATCGCCAAAAAAGTGGCAGATTTTGAAAGGAAAAATCCAGACAAAAAGATCATAAAATTAGGAATTGGAGATGTCACAAGACCAATTGTACCAGCTGTGGTCGAAGCTATGAAAAAAGCAGTGGACGAAATGGGAAAACCAGAAACTTTTCGAGGATATGGTCCAGAGCAAGGTTACGAGTTTTTAAGAGAGAAAATTGCAAAATTTGATTATCAAAAACGTGGTGTAAACATAGATTTAGATGAGATTTTCGTCTCAGATGGTGCAAAATGTGATTGTGGTAATATTGGTGATATTTTAGGAAAGGATAATATCGTGGCTATCACCGATCCAGTTTATCCTGTTTACTTAGATACCAACGTCATGGCAGGAAGAGCAGGAAGCTATCAGCCAGAAAAAGGTATTCATGAGAAAATTGTATATATGCCAGCTACAGCAGAAAATGAATTTGTACCAGATTTTCCTGAAAAAGTTCCAGACATGATTTATTTGTGTTTGCCCAACAATCCAACAGGAACGACTTTGACCAAATCCCAATTAAAAAAGTGGGTAGATTATGCCAAAGCCAACCAATCCTTAATTTTATTTGATAGTGCCTATGAGGCATTTATTAGTGAAGAAGATGTGCCACATACGATTTATGAAATCGAAGGTGCCAAAGAAGTAGCAATTGAATTCAGAAGTTTTTCAAAAACAGCTGGTTTTACTGGAATTCGATGTGCTTATACGGTGGTGCCAAAAGAGTTAAAAGCTTATACAAAAGAGGGAAAAGCAGTTGCTTTGAATCATTTGTGGAACAGACGTCATGGAACCAAATTCAATGGGGTGTCATATCCTGTACAACGTGCAGCTGAAGCAGTTTATTCAGAAGAAGGACAAAAACAGATAAAAGAAAATATTGCTTATTATATGGAAAATGCAAAAATCATTAAAGAAGGATTGAAGGAATTAGGTTTTCAAGTATATGGAGGAAAAAACAGCCCTTATGTTTGGCTAAAAGTGCCAGGAGGAATGAATTCTTGGGCATTTTTTGACCAATTATTGTGTGAGGCAAATGTGGTTGGAACACCAGGTGTAGGTTTTGGTCCAAGTGGAGAAGGTTATTTTCGATTGACTGCGTTTGGTACAAAGGAAAATACAATCGAAGCCATGAAACGCATTCAGAATATGAAAATAGTTTTATAAAAAACGCTCAAAGTTAGTGAAATCAAGTGAGAGCATATTTTTGCCATTTCGTCAACTTGACAGGTTTTCTTCAAGTTTCGGTATTTTTTCAAACAAGCCGAAAATCAATAAAAAATAGG
>CANTGH010000024.1 GCA_947653235.1 uncultured Clostridium sp. | reverse complement strand
TATGAATAATGAATTACCAAAAACAAAAATTGATGAAAGAACAGGTATTGAATATCATTTAGAGGGAGATTACTATATACCAAACCTAGTAATGCCTAAACAAGAACAACTTATTTTAAATAAATATGGAAAAATGCGATTAAAATACTTGAAAGAACACAAAAAGGCTGATTATACTATAATGCTTATGGACGGAACATTAAATGCACACTTAAAAGAAATACAAGAAACAGCAGATTATAGAGTGCAACAGATTATTACTGAATTAAAAACTAAAAGTAATTTAACCGAAAATATGAAAAATACTGATATTCTATACTGGGTGGGGACAATGAACTCTATTAAGGCACAAGCCGAAGAAATTGTTTTTAGTGAATTGATTTATATTTAAGGATTGTTAAAAGCGAATGAGAATAAAATTTTCATTCACTTTTAAGTGATTTATAATATATTTTTTAATTCTATCAAGTTTGTAATTTGACAATATGGTTTAATTTCTGTATTATTTATTTTGTTATTATGATTATACCATATAGCTTTTATATTAGCATTTCCAGCACCTTTTATGTCTTTTTCTAAGCTATCTCCAATCATAATTACTTCATTTGGTTTTAGATTTATTTTATCTAATAACACATTGAATATTTTAGGATTAGGTTTGCTAGAATTTACTTCTTCTGATACAATAATATCTGAAATATATTTTGATATTTTACTATTTGTAATTCGTGGTTTCTGTAATTTAACTAAGCCATTTGTAACTACATATAATTTATAGTCTTTATTATATAAATACTTTATTATATCATATGCATTTTCTATTAAAGCTACTGAATTTGCTAGTCCATCTTGGAAAAATTCATTAGCTTTTTTATAGTCGTCATAGTTTAAATTTATTTGTTTAAAAAATTCTTTAAACCTGTATTCAGGTATATCACTTTTAGGAACAGGATTTAAATTATGAGCAACACTATCCCACAATTTTCTATCTAAAGGTCTAAAAATGTCTTGATATTGTTCTTTATAATTCTTTCCTATTTTATCAAATAAATACAATAATGCGTCTTTTTCACATTGCTTGTGGTTTACTATTGTATCATCAGCATCAAAAAATATTGCTTTTATATTATCTAATTTCATAATTACTTCTCCTATAATTTGCAAGCTATCTTTCTAATTTGTTTCTTCGTTTTGTATTTCTAGTTTATTATTATAAAATTTATAAGTATAAGTATGAATAGATTTACCATCATTTACACCTATTATAGAGTCTTTTTCATCCCATACTTTATATATAAAAGGCTCTTGAAAATGCTGTTTTAAGAAATCGTATGCCTGTACATATAAAGTATTATACATATCTGTTTCATCAATATCTTCTATGCTTTGTATTTTTTTATGATTTGTTAGTTTCTTAATTATTTTCCACCCTAAATAGTTTTCTTCCATTTTATATGGCTCAAATCCCATATCCATATATACTTTTACAGCCAACCAAGTATGCGTTTGTGTATGTAACAATGTTTTTTTATGACCTAATCTTCTCATTTGTTTTAAAGTTTCTGATATTAAAGGCTTTGATAAATGTTTTCCTTGATATTCTTTTTTTACTGATACCCAATGAACATTACCTGTAATGTCATTTTCTGGTTTATCTAAATAAAAAGCTGTTGAAGTAGCAACTTTATCTCCATTTTCATTTTCAATAAAAATACACATTTTCTTTAATTCTTCGTAATGAGTTCCATAATAATGATTAAAAGCTTCCATTCCTTCTTCAAAAGATAAAAACTCTCCTGCTGACATTTCTATTTCAACCCAATCTTTTTCATCGCCCTCATTAAAAAATACAAATGTGTAACCATCTGGTAACTTATAATCGATTATATTATCTAAATCATTATGAATTAAATATAGATCCACATATTTTAATGTTCTATTGATACTATCCATAATCCCTCCTATATTTTATTTCCTTTCAAAACAATACCACACATCTATTTCGTCTTTACTTGGTTTCTCAAATTTATTTAGGACTTTTTTCTTCAACCCTTCATCAACATAAAAATCCGAACCACCTTTGCCAGACTCAACTTTTTTATTTCTTTCATCAATATTTTCTTCCCATAAATCATCTTTAATATCAATGTAATGCCATTCAACATTAATATTTTTACTATTAAAATATTCTGTTATTTCATTTCTTTGCTTTTTAGTCCAAAATCCCCAATCTAAAATAACATTACATTCAGCCTTTATTAATTCTACAGCTTTTTTCATTAGATAATTATTAGCCCTATTAGCTCTATGTTCATATTTGTCTCCCTGTTCGTTGTCAAATAAAGCAAATGTCAACTCATCTGTATTCAAAATAACTGCTTTCTCTTTAATTTTTATTTTATCTGCATAAAATGATTTACCACTTGCTATTTTTCCACATATTAGTATTACTTTTGACATACAATAAATTCCTCCAACCCTAAAAAATTACTAATCATCTTCATAAATAGTATCATAAACTTGTGCTTTTATCAATAAAAATTTTTTAGCAAAATCACTTGAAAATCTATAAATTTTATGTTAAAGTAAAGATAATGAGTTGATTGATATTTGTATCAATCGTTAAAGGTGTGAAAAAAGTTGTAGATATCTACGTTGTTCGCACCAAAAGCAGTTTTCGTCGAACTTTTTGAAAACCTTGATAAAACTAACTTTCAAGACTACAAAAATTTGGCGAAACACAAAAACTTAAACCAACTTTAAATAGTTGGTCTTTTTTTGACTAAAAAACTTGAAAAAAGGAGGTTTTTGTGATAAAATGTTAAAAATAACAAAAAAAGAAATCAATATGAGTAAAGAATTACACTCTAAAATCGAATGGGCATGTCGTTTTACATTCAATGAGCAACCTCAGATTATGAATGGTTGTTTAAGAATGATTGAACATACCAATTTAGCGTATGTAGAGCCCCATAGAGTAATCATTAAAGATAGACTGTACCTATTCTTTAATGAACATGATTACTTCTATGTAGAAGATTTAACAACGAAATATCCGTTGTCCAAGTTACAGAATTACATAACATAGAAACGGCAAAGCATTTTAGAGTTTTTAAAAAATTATACTATATTGGTTTATTTGTGTTTTAAAAAAGAAAAGAGATAGTAATAATATAAAAACTCGTAAAGTGCCGATAGCCAAAACTATGCTATGTGGCACTTTTTGTTGCCTTTCTATTCATCAAATTTGGAAGGAGGATATGTAGGAGTGAATGAAGAAAGGAAAGTAGCAGGAATTTATATTCGTGTAAGTACAGAAGATCAAGCAAGAGAAGGATTTAGTTTAGGAGAACAGGAGGAAAAATTAAGGCAACTTTGTGAGTATAAGGAATATAAGATTTTTAATGTTTACAAAGATGCAGGAATCAGTGCAAAAGATATGGAACATCGACCAGCTTTTCAGCAAATGTTGGAAGATATGAGAGCAGGAAAAATTAACTATATTGTAGCGTATAAGTTGGATAGGGTTACTCGTTCAGTTCGTGATTTGGAAGAATTAATTGCAGTTCTAGAAAAACATAACACATATTTAGTTTGTGATAGAGATGATGTTAATACTTCAACGGCTAATGGAAGATTTTTTATAAGAATGTTGACAGTTCTTTCACAGTTAGAAATTGAAATTGTATCAGAGAGAACAAAATTCGGTCTAACAGGTGCGATTAAAGCTGGACATATACCACGGACAATGTCCTTTCGGTTACAAGAGAGATGAAACAAAGAAAATGATAATTGATGAAACAACAAAGGATATTATAATTAGAATATTTAATATGTATTTAGAAGGTAAAAGTTATCAGACAATAGCTAATATTTTAAATATGGAGCAAATACCAACCTTAACAAAGAGCAAGTGGAAAGATGCTACAATAGAAAAAATAATCAATAACAAAATTTATATGGGAGATTACGAAAGATATAAACGTATAGGAAAACAAACAGGACAAGAACCTGTTGTTTATATGAATGTTGTAGAACCGATTATTACAAGGGCAATGTTTGAAGATGTACAGGCTCAAAAGAAGAAAAATCAAAGGGCGTTTTGTAGAGATAGAGTTTATTTGTTTATGCAGAAAGATAAAGTGGAAGAAACGATTATGCCAATTATAATGGATTTGATTGAGTACGATATGACTGTAAAAAATTATTTTTACCCTGTGTTAGCTGATAAAAAGGAAACAAATACGAAAAAATTGGATAAGGAAATATCTTTATTAGAAAATAAGAAAAATAGAATTAAAGAAGCATATTTGCAAGGTATTGTTGAAGTTGGAGATTTTTCAAATGATTATAAAGTGATTGAAGAAAAATTAAATATTTTAGAGCAAAAACGATTGGAAATTATTGATGAAAATAAACAGACTTTTTCGCCACAAGCATTAATGGCTGACAGAGATGTGGCAAAAGAAAAATTGATACGTTCCAATCAATTTAAAAGTATGCTAATGGCAGAATGGGAGAGAAAAACGAAAGAAGAAAAACAAGAATTTATTTCAAAATTTATTGAAAGTATTACTTTGGTAAAAGATAAAAAAGGTTATTTTGATTTAGTGAATTTGAAGTTTAGAAGTAGTTATTTGGAACAAATTTTTAAGTTAATGGAAAACGGAATGTTTGATGTTGAAATTCCTTTTGAAAAAGGAAAAGAAATATATCCTATCACTTCTACTGTTATGATGGATACAAAAGAATTGAAAGAATATATGGATAAATTAAGTAATTATTATGAAGTTTCTTATTATGAATTAAAGCGATTGGACGAGCCGAAAAAGGGTTATCAAAAGAAATATTTTACAATAGATTTAGTAAATGATAATGGCGAAAAATTTTTCAAATTGGTTGAGTTAGTTTGTGATGATAAGAGATTTCCAACTCAAAAAACGAATCGAATTGTGGGCGAAATTCGAGTGAAAGAGAAAGAAAAAGTTAGCTAAAAATCGTGCGAAATTTTATAAAAATTGAATGGAAAATTAAAAGTTTTTGTTCAATTTTTGTAAAAAATAGAGTGAATTTTTGATAAAAAATGATTAGAAAAATGAAAAATTTTTATTGATTTTTTACAAAAAATATCGCACGAAAAAGCCTCGCAGAGCCCCCGAGTTTTGATAGGATGTCAAAACTCATAGGGGGTTAGGAATTTTGACTAAGTTCAAATTCCTGTCCTGCGAAGTCAGAGCTAAAGAAGCTTTTTTACGGAGCTGAAAAGATGAGTGAAACATTAGCTTATTCTATCCATTTAGGCAGTGATAAAAATAGAAATACAAAAGCAAAACAAATGGCAAAGAAAAATTCGTCAGGTACAACATCATTTTCTAATAATGCAATTCAAAATGCAACACAGCTATCAAAAGTGAACAAACATAATTTGCGTGATTATGATAATGAAAAAGAATTAATCAATGTAATTTATGGAACTGATAATTTATATAAAGATGTTCAAAATTTATATTTGCAAGAATTTGAAGAAGCACGAATGGAATACAATAGTAAGCAAACTCGTGAAGATAGAAAAATCAATAATTATTTTAAGCATATATCCGATAGTAAATTATGGGATTTGGCTTGTGAATTTATTATTGAACTTGGCGATATGGATTTTTGGCAAGATAAGAATATGGATTACAGAAAGAAAATGATTACTGTATATGAAGAACAAGTCAGTGATTTAATGAAAATTGTACCAGAGTTTAAAGTAGCCAATGCAGTGATCCATTTTGATGAAAGTTCTCCCCATTTACATTTGGTAGGAATTGCTGTAAGTGATAATAATAAACGTGGTATGAAAAAACAGGTGGCAAAGTCAAAGATTTTTACGAAGGAATCGCTTACAAAAATACAAGATGAAATGCGAGAATGTTGTATCAAATCTTATAATCGAGTTTACGAGAAGTCTGCTAATTTGAAACAAAAACAAAAAGGCAGAAATCAAGACATTGATGTCAAGGATATGAAAAGTTATCGAGAAATCAGGAAACAGTATCAAGAGAAAGCCAAAAGGCTTATTGAGGCGAACAAGAAAACGGAAAGTCTTGATAAAAGAGCTGAAACAGTTACTGAAATGTTAGATAATTTGAAATCTACTACTTTGAATAAAAATAATAAGGTTATTTCAAATGAAAAGGTTGAAGAAGTTAAAAAACTAGCTGAAGAAGTAAAGAATACGACAAAATCAGTTAGAAGTGTGAATGACTTGAATATTGCTATTAATGAGTTTGAACATACTGTTTTTGAAGTAGAAAAAGAAAATCGTTCGCTTAAATATGAGTTAGAATTGAAAGACGAAGAAATTAGAGATTTGAAAAGTAGCTTAGCAAAAAAAGAAAGAACGATTGATAAATTACAGACTGAAAAAGCAAGTCTAAAGACACAATTACAGAAATTCAAAGGATTTTGGCGTGCTTTAATGAAACATTTTCAAAATAAGATTGGTTTTGATAACGACGAGCATTACAAGTATGTTGCTGATGATTTATATAAAAATGGAGTATTTGACGACAATGATAATGAAATTGCAAATCATGTTGGAAGAAAAGTAAAAACAATCGATGAAATAATAAATTTAAAAGATAGAAAGAAAAATGATACTAGATTTTAATGTGGAGGTAAAATAATATGAAAAATGAAAAAGTGGAATTTTTAAGAGATATGATTAAGGATATGGATGTAAAAGATAAGTTAAGATTGGCAATATGTATGTGTGATAGTGATTGGTTACATCTTGAATATGACAAAAATGAATATTGGCAGTATTTTGACGAGTTATTGAAAGAGAATGACGAAGAATATAGGACTATATTGATAAATTTTGCTAAATATAAAGTTGTGATGTTTGCAATGGCTAAAATAATGGAGATGGAGCAGACGGAGCAAAATAAAGTAGCATTGTATTTGTTTAATAAGATAAATTTTGAGAGTAGTAAAAAACAATTAGTTTAATATTAAGAGCGATTTAGAAAAAGTTACTTAATCCAAACTTGACATTTTTATGTAAAGATGTTATAATATAAAATATAGCCAATAGTTAATGTAATATTATCTCGCTTTTTTCAGGAGGAAATAATTGCATTTTATAAAAAATTTTGGGAGGTATAACAAACATGTTAGAAATATTACTATTTGAAGATTCTAAAAAGGCTGTTGAGTATTTTAAGCAACATCAGGAAAAGATTGAGGAGGCTTTCTCAGATGTGGAAAGAATTCGGAAGTTAATTATCAATGAGAGCGAAGTTATGGAACTCATTACAGCATTAGATATTGCAGGGCTTAACTATAAAAATACAGTTGATGCAATGTCGCAACTTGCGCGTATTGAAGTTCGACTTTTACAGGTCAAATTCTATTTGCAGGCATGTGAATACGCTGAGAAAAACTCGATTAAAAAGTCAAAGCTAACATGGGAAATTTAGTAAAGAAGGGGCATGTATGAAGTTTTCATGCCCCTTCTTTATTAACTTTAGAGAAAACCCCCAGTTATACTGGGGGAAACAAAAAACTTATA
>CANTGH010000023.1 GCA_947653235.1 uncultured Clostridium sp. | reverse complement strand
TCAATGTGCTTTTTTCTGACTTCTTTTTGTTGTCAGCAAGATTTATTTTAGCACATATTTATTCTCTTGTCAACAACTTTTTAAAAAAATTTTAAAATATTTTTTTATAGTCTTTTTGATATGCTTTTTTCTCTCTACTTTCAACTTTTTTCGTCATCAGCGTGTTTTATTTTAGCACCTTTATTTTGGTTTGTCAATACCTATTTTAATTTTATTTATAAAAAATAAAGGGACCAATTTTGGCCCCTAGTTTTGTATCATCTCCTCTACATATACAATAGCATAAATTCTAACGGTTACAGATCCGCCTTCCGTCCAAGCTTCCATTTCAATTGGACATTCAAGCGTATTTTCAAACCAAAAATCTGTTATAGGTTCATGATCTACCGCAACAGTAGCTTCATGATCCACTTTTGGATCTATATAAGTACTTGGCAGAGTATGATCTTCTGCAAAGAACTTCCCTTCCTGTATAATTCCAGCATCATATACTGCACTATACAAAGTACTACTTACTTGGCATACTCCTCCGCCTAAATCTGTAGCTGATTTTCGATTTTTTATAACACCTGCTTCTTTATATCCTTTCTCTTTTGTAGTTGGTCCTACTTTTTCTGACCACAAAAGTTTCTCTTCTGGTTGCAATATAGTCCTATTTATTAAAGAAGCAGCAATAGCCATATTAATATTTCTGTTTTCTCCAGAAGATGGATTGGAAATAGTGTGCTCCTCTAAAAGAAGTTTTATTTGCTTAAATTTCCTTTCAGGTTCCGTTTCAGTTTCTTCTTCAGTTGCAATCTCTGTTTCTTCTACAAAAACTTCTTTTGGTTCCTGCTCAGAACTATTTTTGGATTTAGAAAGAACAATCCAAAATACCGTGCAAATTGCACCACCTAATAAAATCAGCAATAGTTTACAAAAGATTTTTTTTAGTAAAACTAATAACTTTTCTTTTCGTGCTATTTTTTCCCGTCGATTCGCTTTTCTCCTTGTTATTCTTGTTTTTTTCCGTCTTTCTTTCCCTTCCAATAACATAGTGTTTTGATACCTCCCTAAATTTTTATTACTAATATTTTACCATATTTTTACAACTTTTTCAACCCTTTTTATAAAAATAATTTACATAATTCATTTTTGTGCTTTACATTTTGCTATTTTTGTTATATAATAGAAGAATCTTATGATAGGAGGAATTTTTATGAAAGTTATGAAAGCTTTAATTAGTGTATCGGATAAAACTGGTATTGTGGAATTGGCTAGAGAATTGGAGACTTTGGGAATTGAAATTATTTCAACTGGTGGTACTTTTAAAAAATTGAAGGAAGAAAATGTTAAGGTAACTGAAATTTCTGATTTAACTGGATTTCCAGAATGTTTAGATGGTCGTGTAAAAACACTTCATCCAAAAGTACATGCTGGAATATTGGCAATGAGAAACAATACAAATCACATGAAACAATTGGCTGATTTAAATATTGACACCATTGATTTTGTTATTGTTAATTTGTATCCATTTAAGCAAACAATGATGAAAGAAAATGTAACTCGTGCAGAATGTGTTGAAAATATTGATATCGGTGGTCCAACCATGCTTCGTTCTGCAGCTAAGAATTATCAAGATGTGACTGTTATTACTGATCCAAATGATTATTCAAAAGTATTAGAAGAATTAAAAACAGATGGACAAGTTTCTTTGGATACGAAATTTTATTTAATGCAAAAAGTATTTGAACATACTGCAAATTATGATGCTATGATTTGTAATTACATAAAAAATGAACGACAAGACACCACCTATCCCCAAACGCTTTCTTTAACTTTTGAAAAAGTGCAAGAAATGCGTTATGGTGAAAATCCTCACCAAACAGGATGTTTATATAAAGAAGTCGGAAAATGTGAAGGTTCTTTAGTAACGGCAAAACAATTAAATGGAAAAGAATTATCTTTTAATAATATTAATGATACAAATGGTGCTTTAGAATTATTGAAAGAATTTGAAGAACCAACTGTAGTTGCTTGTAAACATGGAAATCCTTGTGGTGTTGGAAGTGATAACGATATTTATCAAGCTTGGCAAAAAGCTTATTTGGCTGATAAAATGTCGATTTTTGGTGGCATTGTGGTTGCCAATCGTGAAATCAATGAAGCTATTGCAAATGAAATGTCAGAGATGTTTTTAGAAGTTATCGTGGCACCTTCTTATTCTGAGAAAGCTTTGGAAATTTTAAGAAAAAAGAAAAATGTTCGTGTGTTAGAATTACCTGAAATTACAACGAAACAAAACAAAAATTCTTATGATATCAAAAAAATTAATGGTGGAATGATTGTTCAAACCATTGATGCAAAATTGTTAGATGAATACGAAGTTGTAACTGACAGAAAGCCTACCGATAAAGAATTCGAAGATTTGATGTTTGCTTGGAAAGTCGTAAAATTTGTAAAATCAAATGGAATTGCACTTTCCAAAGATAAACAAACTGTGGGAATCGGTCCTGGACAGGTCAATCGTATTTGGTCCACCAAGCAATGTATCGAACATGCCGAAGAATTGATTGGCAAAAATGCAACACAAGGCGCTGTTCTAGCATCCGACGCTTTTTTTCCATTTGATGATTGCGTCGAAGCTGCACATTCTGCTGGCATTACAGCCATTATCCAACCAGGTGGTGCAAAAAAAGATCAGCTTTCCATTGACAAATGCAATGAATATGGTATGACCATGATTTTTACACATATGAGACATTTTAAACATTAGTCACTTTTAACTCCCTGAAATTAAGAATTTTAGGGAGTTTTATTGTTTTTATCGGATTTTGTGGATTTATTTTATTTGCATTTAAATATTACAAAGTTTTATGTTTTTCAAGCTCTAATCCGCAATTTTGAGAAAAATCATGTACAAATCTCTTGTACTAAAAAATAAAAATACAAGGAAATCTACATCATGCAGATTTCCTTGCATTTCTTATTTTACAGCTTAAAATTCCTTGCCGTTCGGATGTTCACAAAAATGAGCAAAGTCCAAATTTGATTCAACCATAATTGCTACTCTGCTCTTCTCTACTGACACAATAAAATACATTATTCCATTTATAGGCGGTTTACAAGATACAGTTTCTTCCCACTCTGCAAAGGTTTCCCATTTTTCTGTTCCTTTTTGTCTCATAGACATCTGACACCTATATTCGTTGGAAGTGGCATTTTTCTGTACAGCTACCATTTCAAATATTTCATTTTCCACTAAAAATTGAAATGTCATCACGTCCTTTCCTTCATGTGTGTCCTGTTTGCACATTCCTACATATTTTAACCTGTTATTTTCTGTTGTCCAGAACCGTGCTACATACAATTTCATATGCTTCACCCTTTCTAATTAATTGATTTATCAATTTACATCACTACTATTTTATCACAAAAATCTAGACTTTACAAGACCTAATCCACAATTAGCTCATCTCTTCCGCCACCTGTTCCGATAAATTTCACTGGCACACCAACTAATTCTTCAATTCGTTTCAAATATTTTTGAACCTTTTCTGGCAAGTCCTCACGATTTTTTATCTGCGAAATATCGCCAAAATTGCCTTCAAACTCCTCATAAACTGGCTCACATTTCGCTATATCATCTGGATTTGTCGAAAAATTCATATCTTCTATGCCATCATGTCGATAAGCAACACACAATTTTATTTTCTCCAATTTTCCAATCGTATCCACGTGATTGATGGCAAGACCTGTTATTCCATTTAACATAACCGCATACTTCAAAGCAACTGCGTCCAACCAGCCACAGCGACGCGGTCTTTTCGTCGTAGTTCCGTATTCATGACCCAATTCTCTAATTTTATCACCAACTTCGTTATCTTCTTCTGTCATATATGGTCCACTTCCCACTCGAGAAGAGTAACCTTTTAGCACACCATACACTTCATCTATGTACTTAGCACCAATTCCACTTCCTGTTAAAATACCTCCAATGGTTGGATTAGAAGATGTAACAAACGGATAACTACCAAAATCAATATCCAATAAAGTTGCCTGTGCCCCTTCACATAAAATATTTTTGTCTTGTTCCAACGCTTTATGTAGCATACTAACTGTGTCTGTCACATACGATTTCAATCGTTCAGCATACTGTTTGTATTCTTCAAAAATTTTATGACTGTCAAACTGCTCACAACCATACAGTGCCAAAATTTTATTTCTTTGTCCGACATTTCGTTCTAACAAACTTTCAAAGCGATCCGATATAAAATCCTCAAAACGAATACCACTTCGTTCAAATTTATCACAATAAGCTGGTCCAATGCCTCGTTTGGTGGTTCCGATTTTATCATTTTTATTTCTTAAATCTTCTAGCAACTGGTCAAATTCAATATGATATGGAAAAATCACATGTGCCTTGTTACTAATGTACAAATTGTCTACCTTATGACCACCACTTTGCAAACTTTCTATTTCTTGCAATAACACTTTAGGGTCAACCACTACGCCATTTCCAATGATGGCTTTGGTATTTGGATTGAGAATACCTGACGGAATTAAATGAAAGGCATATTTTTTTCCATCCACTTGAATCGTATGCCCTGCATTATTTCCGCCCTGTACATCTAACCGCAAAATCTGCATCTTTTGATAAATAATCGATAATTTTGCCTTTTCCTTCATCTCCATAAAATGTGCCGAAGCACTACGTTTACTTTTGCCATGTTTTGCTTCCTTTCTTGTAATGGGAATAAGAGCAAAGTAAAACCACGCCCTTAAATTGATTTATACGTTTACATCTCCCATTTCTACATTTAATAAATTTTGGTATTTTAGTAAAATTGGATCCACAATTGTTTGGATAAAATCTGTGACTTGATTTGGACTTCTGCCACATAAATTATTAGGATTTAAAGCTTGTAAAATTTCCTCTTTGCTTAAACCAAAAGTTTCATCTTGGGCAATTCGGTCTACTAAATCATTGGGTCTACCAAATTCTTTGACTTCTTTTCCTGCTTCCATGGAATATACACGGATTTTTTCGTGCAATTCCTGTCTGTCACCACCTTTTAGAACTGCATTCATTAAAATTTCTTCCGTTCCCATAAAAGGCAATTCTTGCATCATGTTGGTTTGGATAACATTTTCATAAACCACTATGCCATTTGTGATATTAGCATACAAAATTAAAATCGAATCAATGGCTAAAAACGCTTCTGGCACACAAATTCTTTTGTTGGCCGAATCATCTAAAGTTCTTTCTAACCATTGCGTGCTAGCTGTCATGTTAGGATCCATAGAAAGAGCTACAACGTGTCTTGCCAAAGAATTGATACGTTCGCTTCTCATTGGATTTCTTTTATACGCCATCGCAGAAGAGCCAATTTGCCCTTTTTCAAAAGGTTCTTCTAGTTCTTTTTCGTGTTGCAAAAGACGCATATCGTTGGCAAATTTAGAAGCACTTTGCGCAATTTCAGAAAGTAGACTTAATACACGGCTATCTAGCTTTCTTGTATAGGTTTGTCCGAGATACTGCGAAAAACTTGTCAAATCCCATTTTTTCAGCAATTTTGCCATCGATTTGTTTGACTTTTTCTTCATCTTTAAATAATTTCATAAAGCTTTCGCCAGTTCCAGTTGTTCCTTTACAACCCAACAATTTCATGTGACTTTCGACAAATTCCAATTCTTCTAAATCTTCAATTAAATCCTGCAACCACAGTGTTGCCCTTTTTCCAACAGTAGTAAGCTGTGCTGGTTGAAAATGAGTATACCCTAAACATGTTGTATGTTTATATTGTTCAGCAAAGTTTCTCAAATTTTGGATAACAACTAAAAGCTTCTGTTTCACTAATTTCAAAGCTTCTGTCATCAAAATCACATCGGTATTATCAGTCACATAGCAAGAAGTTGCACCCAAATGAATGATTGGTTTGGCATTTGGACATTTCATACCAAATTCATAAACATGTGCCATCACGTCATGGCGACATTCTGCTTCTCTTTTGGCAACTACCTCATAATCAATATCAAAAATATGTGCTTTCATTTCTTCAATTTGCTGGTCTGTAATATCAATGCCAAGCTCTTTTTCAGTTTCCGCTAGCGCAACCCACAATTTTCGCCAAGTGGAATATTTGCTTGTTTCGGACCAAATATAGTTCATTTCTTGGCTTGGATATCTGCCACTTAAAGGGCTGGTGTATGTATTTTTTTCCATAATAATCTCCTTTTTGGTTTGTACCTTTTTATCATATAATTTTTTGGCAAAATAGTCAAGTTTTTAAAGCAAAAAAATCCCCCTGTTTAGAATCCAAACAGGGGATAAAATTTTATTTTTTGGCCTATTTAAAAATAAATTCAGTCATTTGAATTTCTTCTAATTCGTTCTTCGAACTCTGTAATGTTTTTATATCTTTCCAGAATTCCATAACTTCAAAATAAGTGCATGCTCTGCATCTTCCTTTTGTCACTGCTGGTGTCAATGGAACAACTTCTTCGCACGCTTTGTTAGCATCCCATGTAGGAAATACTGCCCAGTTTGATGTTTCTCTTTCCCATATGAACCTAAATCCTACCATTTCTTTTGCCTGGTTCCGGCTTTTTGCTTCCTCAAGAACACCCATCATTTCTTCAATGATTTTTTCGGCCGTCATGAACAAACTCCAACGTTCTATTGCTTCTTCTGCTTTTCCCCGCAATTCCTTTTTTCTTGCCTCATCCATATATGACGCTCCTTTCTTTTTGCCTTTTTCTATGTTTTTGTTACGTTTATATTATACTATATTTACATAATTTTGTCAAACAAAAAATAGACAAATTCATTCAATTGAAACAAATTTATCTATTTCTTGCTTTCATTTTTTCACTTTCCTAAGAATAAGAAAAAATATTCTTCATTCTCTGCCAAAAAGATGAACCTTTTCTGATTTTAATACCTGTAAAAGAAATTTCAATCATATCACCTTTTTTCAAAAATCTTCTGTTTTCCTTAATTTGATGAAGCAGAATTGGAACTTTAAAACCTTTCGTTGAGAAAACTGGTTTGATATACATATACGTTTTCTCAAGATACATTTGTCTTATTTGCCCCTTTTCTTTACATTCAATCATAATTGGTTCAACACAAGCCTGACCTTTTTGCAATATTTCAGAAATTTCTTCTTCTTTCCTATTACCTTTTTGCATTTTTTCCTTTAATTCTTCCTTTCTAACGTTCAAGATAACTCTTTCTTCTTTTCCTATCTCAATTCTAGTGTACAACCGCATAAAAATTGCTCCTTTCTTTTGTCAACCTAAACTTGAACAAGGATCGTCCATTCACTGTTCTTTTTCTCAGCGTCTACATTATTTGTCCCAAAAGCCATTCTTAAAAAGGCTTCCAGCTTAATAACCTCCTTTATTTCCAGTTGTACTTCTAAAATACTTTTCCAGCCATATTGGTTGCTTTTCGCCTTCAGATCAAAGCGTCCTGATTCTTCATCATATTTCATATGAATTTCTCTTATTGTTTCTAAGTACTCAAAAACATATTCGTCAAAAAACTCTTTCAGCCTTTCCACAATTGTGTGGGCTGTTGCCTTTTTGCAAAAAAAGGTATTTTCTGTTTCCTCTAATTGCTTCCGTATTTGGTTTACTGTCATCGTATTTCCTCCCTTTGGTTTGTTTTTTCTATATTGTTCTATAACTATATTATAACACAGTTACATAATTTTGTCAAATTTCCCTCCAAAATCCAAAAAACAGGAAATAAATCCTCTTTATTTCCTGAAAATAGCCCTACCTTTTATGATATCATATTTATGCAAATTTGTCAACTTGACTTTTTTTCAAGTTTCGGTATTTTTTCAAACAAGCCGAAAATCAATAAAAAATAGGGGA
>CANTGH010000022.1 GCA_947653235.1 uncultured Clostridium sp. | reverse complement strand
GAATGATGTGATGGAGAATTATGAGGAAGTTTAAGAAGGGGGAGGAATAATGGAACAATCTTTTGAAGCAGAAGTGTTGTCTAGACTTGCTGTAATTGAAAGTAAGCTAGATGGTTACAAGGATATGAAAAAAGTAGTTTATGAAGCTGATAATAGAAGTAAAGAAAATAAGGAAGATATTATAGAGTTACAAAATAAGATAAAATGGCTGTCTCAAACAATCGGTGCTACGATAATCACTGGTATTGGAGGGATAGTTTTTTTGTTGATAAAAATAGGAATGGGAGTAAATTAGTATGAAAAAGAAGATTTTAATGTGTTTAGCTTGCATATTGGCTGTTGCAGGCTGTTTGTGTGGGATTTTTTATTCTGATAGTGATATAAATAATGCAATAGGACAAGCGCAAAATATAGTGATTGATGAAATAAAAGCAATTGATAAAAATGTGGCTATAGAAGATGTGACAGAAAGTGAAGTATCTACGACAGAAGATACGCAAGAAGAAGCAACAATTGAAGATGAACAAGAACTTGAAATACAAGAAGTTGAGGATGAAGGATTTGAGTTACAAGGAGAAATTGCTTACGAAGGTGGCAGAGTAAGGAGTTGGGGCGTTGAGTTAGGAGAGAGGCAAGGAGTTACCTATTATTCTCAAATTGATAGTAGATGGAAAAATAATATGTATTCATCGATTGGAGATAGAAATCAAACGATTGGATCAAGTGGTTGTGGTCCAACGAGTGCTGCAATGGTGGTGTCTAGTATAAAAGGTACAATTACGCCAGATGTAATGTCAGCTTTATTTGTAAAGTATGGTTATAGAAGTGCTAATAATGGGACGTATTGGAGTGCTTATAGAGCAGTAGCTGATGAATTTGATATTGGTTATACGGAGATATCTGATATACAAAAAGCGATTGAGTTATTGAGAAATAATAACTATGTGATTTGTTCTGTTGGAAATGGTCTGTTTACAACAGGGGGACACTATATTGTGCTTGTAGGAATAGAGGGGGATATTTTAAAGATATTTGACCCGTATTTGTATAGTGGAAAATTTGATACAAGTACACGAAGGGGAAAAGTTGAAGTTTCTGGAAATACAATCTATTGTAGTGTTTCTAATTTTAAGGCGTATGCGAATTATAAGGGATTTTTTTGTTATGAAAATGAAGTGGCGAATACTGCTCGATATGATTCGAAATATAGTGCAGGTCAAAGGATAGTGGTTGATGTTCCGATTGGAGTTGCTTGCTATGATAGAGAATATGCACTTGTGGATGATGGCGATAGCCAATTTTGGATTCATAGGTCGGTTATTATGCCAGAAGGAAAAGTTTTGGCTTTAGGAACGATTTGCTATACGAATGGGGCTAAGTATATTGTGCAAGTTTTTGATGAGCAATTTTGGGCAAATGAGAGCAATATGAGTGAACTTGTAC
Organism: uncultured Clostridium sp.; assembly: GCA_947653235.1. Lineage (GTDB taxonomy): Bacteria > Bacillota > Clostridia > TANB77 > CAG-508 > Scatovivens. The sequence continues at coordinate 13,028 of CANTGH010000022.1, read as the reverse complement.
AGACTACAGCACAAGTGCCGAATAATAGTGCAAGTTATGTGCTAGGGAATTATAAGACTACTGCTAATTTGAATGTACGAAGTGGAGCAGGGATAAAGTATAAAATAAAGAAGACATATAAGAAAGGAACGGTGTTCACGGCATTGGAAATAAAAGGAAAGTGGACTAGAACACCAAGTGGATGGGTATGTCTAGAGTATTGTAAAAAAAATGGTTGACAAATGTAAAGAAATGGTTTATAATAGTTTAGAATTGAATTTTATATAATTGTTATACCATGAAATGGTGAAGGAAGCATAGTTTCTATGCTTCCTTTTCTTTGTTTAGGATATTGATGAGTAAATCGATTAACTGACTTTGTTCTAAGGCTTGTTGTGAGTTAAGACCGTATTGGTGGATGATTAGGTTTAATTTTTCTTTTAATTGTTCAATGTCTAATTTGCTGTAGAATAAATCTTTGATGTTGATGTGAAGGGCGTTGGAGATTTTTTCTAAAGATTTTGTGGTGCAGTTGTCGAGTTTGTTGTTTTCAAGGTCAGATAAGTAAGAAATAGATAAGTCTGTTTGATTACTTAATTCAGTTAGGGATATATTTTTATTTTTTCTTAAATTTTTAATTGTGAAAATAAGCATGATTTTTTACCTCTAAAGTTTAGTGTTTCCAAAAGTATGAAAAAAATTAAAAATTTTTTTTGACTAAATTTTCGACCCCATCGAAAGTTTTACTAAAAAAATGTATCATATTGAAATAAAAGTGTCGAAAAATAGAACAAAAAAGAGAATGATGTCGAATAATGTCGAATGAATGTGCTTGCACAATGAGAAGGAAGGCATTATAATCAAGACGAAAAAGACAAATGTAGATATAAAAAAGGAATGATAGATGGAGGGGGTGGATGAAGAAGATGGATGTAGGAGATGCAGAAAAAGAAGCAATGGAAGAATATACAGAATGTTTAAGGGAATGTTTAGGAGAGCGTAGAGATATTAAAAAAAGCACATTTAAAATAGCGAGAACTATTTATAGAGGCGTAAGAAATGGAAGATTTACATTGGAGTGGGCATTAAAAAGATTAAATATTGAGATAGCAAAATAAAATTAATAAAAAGTGATTTTGTAGAGACTATAATGTTTTTTGTATAGCGTTTTTTACTTGTCCAAAACTTGTCCAAAGTTTTCGGAAAGTATAGAAAAATATAGTATGTGGCAGTAAGTGAAAAGGGGGGAGAAACGCAGTATAGTGAATATTTTAGGATAGTATCGAAGAAAACAGAAAATGGGTAATTTTGACTGTAAATCTGGCGACGAGAGTCTACGTTGGTTCGAATCCAACCCTGCCCACCATAAGTATTATCAAGACTTTTATGGTTTTGATAATATTTTGTTTTTAGGAAAGTATCTAACAAATATCTAACCAAATTGTAAAGTATCTACTTCATCACAAGTAGATATATTTTTTTGACTTTTAAAAATACTAGATAGAGCATTTGCTGAATTTTGTTTTACTTGTGTATCTAAATGTGCATATATATTTGCAGTAGTATTGAAATTAGAATGTCCTAGCCATTCTTGAATTTCTTTTAGGGAAATTCCTCTTGCTAACAATAAACTGGCACAACTATGTCTTAAATCGTGAAAACGGATAATTCGCAAGTTATTATTTTTCAAAAGTCGTTTGAAATGCTTTGTTATAAAATCTGGTTTTAATAAGTTGCCGATATTATCAACACAGAGATATTCTTCATATTCTGAATTATAACTTTTTCGACATACTGTCTTATTGTTATCTTGTATTTGTTTAAACTTCTTCAATATTTCTACGATTTCTGGAATTAGCGGTAAGGTTCTATAACTTGTTTTATTTTTCGTTCTGTCTTTGGTAAGAAGTTGTGTTTTTCCATTTACAGTTGTTCTAACAACTGTATGTTTAATCGTAATCGTATTATTTTCAAAATCAATGGCATTCCATTTCAAGCCAAGGACTTCACTTCGGCGAAGTCCATAAAAAGCAGTAATAAAAATAACTAATTCTAAAGGATCACCTTTGGATATTTCAAATAATGTATTTAGTTCATTTTCATTATAAAACTTACCAATAAATTGTTCTATTTTGGGTCGTTGTACTTTATCTGCGACATTGGATAATACCATATTCATTTTAAAAGCATAATCTAATGCTTTATGAATAACTGCGTGATAATGAACGACTGTATTGCCACTCAAGCCTTCATTTAGCATGTAGGAATAGAAATCTTGAATGTGTATGGGCTCGAGTTCCGTTAGTGTGATTTTATGAGTTGTGAAATAGTTGGTTATTCTGTAATTTATCATTTGTTCATAGGATTCATAAGTGTTTAGCTCAATGGTAGGTTTGATTATTTTTAGCCAGTTTTTCATAAAATCGACAAAAGATATATCTTGAAATATTTTGCTTTTTGAATTATTTAATTTTTTCAATTCAAGCTCTTGTTCAAGTTCCATACGAAATTCATTTGCTTTTGCTGTAGCTAATTTTTTATTTCCTTTTACTTTAAGTCCAGTAGATTTCCATTTTTGTTTTCTTTTTCCGTTATCATCTTTATAATTTAAAACGGCTTGATAAATTCCGTTTTTTTCCTGTAGGCTTACTGTTACATTCATCTAAACTCCTTTCTAAAAAATAACAGACTAGATTTAACCTACTATTGATATTATAGATATAATACCATGTAAAGAGATTAAAGTCTAGTCGTTTAAAAGTTATATTTCATTTTGTTCTATTAAATAGCGAATTACATTTGCCTTTGGTATTTTATATTCTCTACCAACTTTAAATGCTCTAATCTTGTGTTCTCTTACTAAGCGATAAGCAAGAGTAATGCCAATTCCAAGCATCTCTTTTAATTGCTCAACATTTACTACATCTGGATAAGAAGTAAACATGAAAGCATAACTATCTTCAATTTTTTCAGGCATAATTTTGTCCTCCTTTCATTAATTTTTTTCATAAAAAAATAGACTTTATTAAAATAATAAAATCTAATAATTACAAGAATGTTTATATTTTTGAGTTGGCACTTTGATATTCATATTGATTGTTTTCGGAACATCAAATCCAACTGTTAATTTTCTATCTAATACTAAATTGCCTTTTTTATCAGTATAATAAGCACTAGAATTCCATTTCGCAAAGGCAAGATCTGAAAGTTCGTTATGATACGATAATTCAATGGCATCTTGTTTTTGTTGATTTTTCATTTGTTCATAAGAATTATCTTCTTTCTTTGACCTTTCATAATTTTTAAAGTAATTTTGTAAGTAAACTACTCTTTTTTCGCTATTTTGTTGTTTACGATTTTCTTTTTCTTGTTTATTGCGAGTATCTGCTTTTACGATTTTTGAAATATATTGTGTACTTGTTCCAACTATTTCGGCAATTTTATTTTGTTTTAAATGTTCATTGTAATATAAGTCTAAAATCTGTTCTTTGGTGTTCAATTCTACATTTTCTCCTTTGGTTGATTTTTTGTTTGTAGTATATTTTACAATATTTTCCCAAGAAAGTATTGTAATTATATTAGGATTATAGTATAATAATTATAAAGTGTCAATAACAAAATGTAAAAAAATATTAATTGTTAACAATTAATTCAAGGGAGATATTGAAATGAGTGGAGTTTTGCCAGAAAAAATTTTTTTCGACAATTTTTATATTTGGTTTAATAAAGATGAAAAGCAAGAATATTATTCGACGCCATTGTATTTGTATAAGGCTAATACAATGGTGGATTATGATAATAGATTGGTAAATGTATATTTTGATGAGAAAGAGTCTGAAAAGAGAAGTCAGCAAGAACAAGGTTTGAAGTTTCCCGCTAATTTGTATTTTCCTTATGTAGAAAGAATAGGAATGTTTTTACTAAGATTTTTAAATGCTAATTTAGAAAGTTACGAAAAAGCTTATGAGAGTTTCTTTTTTGCGTATGGATTTGAAATTTTAAAAGACCTTGAAAAAGATTATAAGTTTGAATTAAAAGGAAAATATGCAGATGATGTCGAATATTTAGAAGAGATGGAAAGAATATATAATGATTTACAAGATAAAATTCAAGAAGTACAGAAAGAAATGCTTGATTTTGTGAATTACGTGTATAATCTAAATGAAATTGAAGAATTAAAAGAATTTACACCTAGTCAAAGATTTGCTGTATATTTAATGAAACATAAAGGACAAGCCTTTACTTACAATAGAAATGATATTTTGATACGAGATAGTTATTCGAATAAAGCCCAAGAATTTGGTAATATGAATGAAATAGAATTGTTGAATCAATTGAAGAACAATGCAATGTTGGTTTCTATGATGGATATGCACCAGAGTAACGATTTGTCTGCAATTTGTTATGTGGTACTAGAAGAATTGGTGCAAATGAGTAATTTGCCAATTAAGAAATGTCAGAATTGTGGGAGGTATTTTATACCTAGTTCAAGACTAGATGAGATTTATTGTGATTATCCGAAGGAAAATGGAAAAACTTGCCGAGAGCAAGGAGCTTTTCAGGCATATAATGAAAGATTGAAGCAAAATAAAGCATTGGCAGAATATCGAAGGCTGTATCAACAAAAGTCGATGGCTGTTGGGAGAAATAAGGATAATGAGCAGATGAAGAAAGATTTCGAAAAGTGGAAAAAAGATGCTAAGGATAAGGTGAATAAGTTGAAGCATGAAGTTTTGACAGAAGATGAAGTATATGAGTGGTTGATGAATAATAAATAGAAAGTATTACTGCACTAAAAGATAAAAGGTTAGAAAAGACACTTAAAATGGAGGTATTATTGATGGGAACAAATTATATTATTATAGGAGATAGCATTACATATGGAATTGGAGATTTTGAAAGTGGTGGATGGGCTACAATGGTTAAAAATTATATTGTCAATCAAGATAATTCCAAAGTATGTAATAACTATGTGCATATAGCAGGTTTTCCTGGAGATACAAGTTCAGATATATTGAACAAGATTCATAGTATATTACAATCATTTATGCATAAAGAATTTACGAACACAGTGATACTTTCTATTGGAGTTAATGATACTCAAGTTTTCAATGGAGAGCCTAAAAATAATATTGAACAATATAAATCAAATATAGAAAAAATTGCAAATCTTCTTATAGACAGTGGGTGTAATTTAATAATTCTAGGACTAACAAGAATAGAAAGCGATGAAAAATTTTTGTGGAAACCAAACAAATATTATGATAATAATATTATTTCCGAATATGATAGAGATTTAAAACTTATTTTAGATTATGATGCAAAATTAAAAGAATTATGCAAGAATAATAAAATTAAGTATATTCCAATGCAAGAGATATTAGAAAAAGATGATTTTATTGATGGATTACATCCAAATCATAATGGACATAAGAAAATTTTTGAGTATATTATTGAAATTATTAAATAAATGTAAATTACTCTTTACTAAAAATATAGATTGGAGAATATAATGGAAATTGATTTAAATAAATTAGGAAATATAGAGTTTTTAAAATGCTTCTTAGCAATGCATTATAAAAAATTTGATTTTTATCAAACCATAATGCAAGATGATCCAAGAAGTTTAGAATATATAGAATTATCAAATAAAATTATAAGTAAATTCAATGGTACTACCCTTGAAAGCGCATATGATTTATTCTATGGAGAAGCATTAAAAAGAGGTTTAAGAATGGATATGCTAATAAGTGCAAATTCTATCTATTCCGATGAATTTAAAGAGTGGGAAACGTATATGAGAAACAATCCTACCTATATTAGAGAAATTCAAGCAACGAATTTTTTAGGTAATTACGATATTTCTTATGCTACTGATGAGGTTATGGGATTTGATTATCCAGTTCGTGAAGCTTGTAAAATCTTAAATGAGAGAGGATATAGAACATATTGGTCTTCTGCTAATATAGAAGATTATTTAAATAGAAAAGGGCAAGTTGTTAAGGATAAATCAGTTGCCTATATATTAATTAATCATCAATTATTAAATGATGGTTTAAAGAAAAAGCTACTACTAGACGGAAAATGTGATTTTTGGGGAATTGCAAAGAATCAAAGTGATAATGGAAAATATTATGGAATTTGGTCGGAGATAACATCAAAAGATATGTTGTGTTCTGATATAAGTAATAATCTATCTGCAAAAGCTTTAGAATTGCCTTTAATTGAAAAACAAAAAATAGCTGAAAGAGACGAGGGACGATAGTTGAGTGATAGGATTAACCTACCACTCTATTTAAAATTCACAATACTCCCATCCTACTAAAATAATTGCAACACTCTCGTCCACCCAAAAGAAAAATCTCATATTCCTCAAATTTTAGCAAATCATAAAATAAATCAACCACTTTTACCAATTCCTCACATTCTGGAAAACTCAATTTGTGAGCCTTCTGGTCTTCTAAAATCTCACGAATATTTGGATACTTATTTTTAATTCGTTCAATCTTGTAGAAAATATTTCGATACTCCATATTGTTATTTTTTAGAGAAACTTTAGTATCACTAATACACTCAAACAATTCTGTCGAGTCAAAATCATATAAACTACATTCTTTCATAAATCTTCTCCTACAAAGTTTTATAATGTACATACATTAGAAATAATTAATTATTAATTAAGTTATAACGCTCAATTCTAAATTTGTCAGCCCTTTTTGGAAAATTTTTTCAAGAAATTTATGCGCCTAAATCAATATCATATTTTGTTTCTTCATATTCCATTTGCATTTTGGGATTAAGATAAGTGTCAGTCTGTATCTCAAATTCTCTAATCACTTCATCTTCGGAAGGTATCGAAAATTTTTGAAATACCCAATGAATAAATTTTTCAATCGTTTTTTCTAATGTTGAAATGACTTTTTTCAAAAAGCGATTTTCATTTTCTAATTGATAAATTTCGCCTTCATATTTTTGTTCTAGTTTCTTTATTTCTTTGTTTAGTTTCAAAGAATAGTTAGTCTCTATAGATTCAAATTGACTTTTTAAATCTTTATTTTCAGCCAAAATAGATTTTCTTTCTTTTTCATATTTTGAAGCTCTTTCAACAGTTTTTACTTGACTTTGCAAAGTTAGATAAAGCAAGGAATTTTGTTCATATAATTCTTGTATTTGCTTATCTTTTGGAGCAATAATCAATTCTTGAATTTTCTCATCTCGATTTCTCATTAATTTTCCAAAATCTTTAATAGCAGGAGTTTCTGGCAATTCTAATTTTATATCTTGTAGAACAGCTTTCGATTTTTCAAAATTTGTCACTTTTTTGTAATCTTCAACTGACAAATGAACTCTACCGTTTTCGTTTCCTCGTTGCAAATTAAAACCGTTTGAAACCATGAATTCATAAAAAGCATCTTGCAGTTGTCTATAACTATCTTTTGCTTTCCAAAACTCACTACAAGCAATTTTATCAATCTCATTTCCATTTTTATCTTTTGTGTGAACGACTGGAATAAACACCAAGTGAAGATGAGGCGTTTCCTCATCCATATGTACGTTTGCCGACAAAATATATTGTTCGCCTAAATCTTTATATTGACAGACAAATTTATAAGCAGTTTCAAAATATCTTTTTGTTTCTTCTGAGCGAATACTATCAAAAAACTCTTTATCCGAAGTAATAATGTATTCACAAGCAATATTACTTACTGTTTTTACTTGTCCTTTTAAATCATATTTTTTTCTAATTCTATCAAATTCTTTCTCATAACTAAATTGAGGAGATTTCAAAGAATAATTCAAATAAAATTTTTCTTTATCTATATTTTTATTAGAATAATTTTTATTTCGCCTTTCATTATGGCGAAAAATTCCTTTTAAATTTTCTCTTTTGTATTTCGTATTTCTAATAATCGCATAACTCATTTTTGTACCTCCTTTGACTTTGCTTAGATAGCGAACACATTATCGCCATAAATTTTGTTACTTTTTTCATTGTGTTGTAACACACTACAACACTTTTTCCAAAAGTGTTCGTGTGGCAGGGCAAATCCCTACAACCCTTAACCAAAATATTTGTTATATTTTGGTTCTTAAATGAAAAAATGTTAGTTACATTTTTTATTTAAGATAAGCAAGAAAAAGTTTTTTCTTACTCAATTCACTTTGCTAAAAATAGAAACCAGAGGGAGAGAGCAAAGTGAATTAGGTGTAATAATTCCCTTATGCTGAAAAAGAATTATTACACCTGTATTTTAGAAACCGTCGGTCAGTCGCTTTGTTTCATAGGTAGTCTAGTAAGTAACAAAAGTTACTATAATTGCTGACACTAGTAAAAGTGTCTTGTTCATCCTTGCCCAAACTTTTTACAATTATAAATCCATTTCAAGTTTTGCCTCCCATTACTCTTTGATTATTGTGAGTCTATCGTTGTAAAATCTCACTTACGCATTTTGTGTAAATAGACTGTTTACACGAATACGAATGGATTTACTGCATCGGCTCATTACACCTATCACTTTTATAGAGTTTGTGGCATTTCTCTTTGATATAACAAAAAACTCATTACTAAAACGTAACGAGTTTTTGAAATATTATTTAATTTTAAATCAATAGTAGATTATCTGTTATATCTAACCAACATCTAACAAAAATACAAAATAGGGTATTTTTTTAGAAGAATTGGTATTTGTAAAAATCTTGATAAGATGTCGCCAAATCCTAGAATTACAAGTGCTTTAACAAATATTATTTAAGGGTAAGTATCAATAATCATAAAATGAAGAAAAGCACTGTAAATCTGGCGACGAGAGTCTACGTTGGTTCGAATCCAACCCTGCCCACCAACGACGTATCTGTTCGAACTAAATTGAACAGATAGATACAGAAATCAATCAGAAAATAAAATCTGGTTGATTTTTTTGTTGCTTAAAAACAATATTAAAATCATCCAAACGAAAGGATGGTATTTGAAGTGAAGATAATTAAGCAAGAACTAGAATTTGAGGAATGTCTAAAGCAAAGACTTGAATTTATATGTGAGTTTTCTAAAGTTACCCCTACTTTTGTAAAAGGTAGTATTAGAAAATTAGAAAAAACTAATCTTACATATATTGAGCCACATAGAGTGATTATTAAAAATATTACTTTTTTAGTTTTTAATTACTCTAATGATGTGTATATTTCTAACTTAACTAAAAAGATTAAATTATCAGAGTTAGAAGAATATTTGAAAAACATATAAATGTAAATATTTGACATTTCTTAAAATCGTAGTATAATATAATCAATGAAAAAATTTTATATTGACTCTGCAAGAGTTATATATATGAGTACTTTGAAAAAATTATATTATATTGCATTATTGCATTTTAGTTTATGATAAATGGATTTAAGAGATGTCAGTAGTACTCGTATTGTACTTTGATGTCTCTTTTTTTGAAGTTAGGAGGTTATGCAAATTGAACGAAGAAAAGAAAAAATGTGGATTATATATGAGAGTTTCCACCGAAGACCAAGCACGTGAAGGATTTAGTCTTCCAGAACAAAGAGAAAGATTAGAAACTTTTTGTAAGTTTAAAGGTTATGAGATAGTAGATTATTACGAAGATGCTGGAATAAGTGCTAAAACTGGTAATTATAGACCAGAGTTTGAAAGATTAAAAGCTGATATTAAATCTAAAAAGATAAATACTATTGTTGCCCTAAAACTAGACAGAATAACCAGAAGTATATGTGACTGGGAAAAACTAATAACTTTTTTAGACGAAAATAATGCTTATCTTGACTGTGCAAATGATGAAATAAATACTACAACTGCAAATGGCAAAATGATTTCAAGACTTTTAATGAGTGTAAGTCAAAATGAAATTGAGAGAACTAGCGAAAGAACAAAAGTAGGACTAGCAGGAGCAATAAAGTCAGGACATATTCCTCACGTTGCCCCATTAGGCTATAAGCACGAAGATAAAAGGCTAGTAATAGATTATTCTACTAAAGATATTGTAGTTAGAATATTTGATTTATATTACAACGGCTATTCTTATCAAAAAATAAGCAACTTATTTAACGAAGAAAAAGTATTAGGAAAAGATAATTGGCGAGATTCAACTATACAAACTATTCTTGAAAATGAAATATATAAGGGAGATTTTATTCACGGAAAAAGAACAAAGCACCCAACCTATTATGAAGATGTAGTAGAGCCTATTATTTCAAAAGAAATGTGGTCAGACTGTCAAGTACAGAAAAAGAAAAATTCTAGGAGCTACCAAAGAACACTAACTTATTTATATTTGCAAAAGTTAAGATGTCCTAAATGTAACAGAATATTAGGAGGAAAAGCCACTACAAAGAAAAATGGAAAAGCCTACTTTTACTATTATTGTAATGATTGCAAGATTGAGTTTAAAGAAAAAGTTATAAATGACTATTTCAATCAGTTTATTAGTGAATTAGTAGAATATGACTCTGTTGTAAATCAATTCTTTTTGCCTATGATAAAGCAAAAATTTGATGAACCTAAAGAACAATTAGAAAAAGAAATAAAGGAACAAAATAACAAACTTGAAAGAATTAAAAAGGCATATATCAATGGAGTATTTGAACTAAAGGAATATAACGAAGAAAAGAAAATAGTTGAAAAAGCTATTGAAGAATTACAGAACAAACTAGAAACTACTGATTATACTGAAGAACTAAAATTCACACCAAAAGACATTCTATTAAAGAGAGATATTGACTTTATCAATAAAGTAAAACTAGAAAAAGAATATAAAGCAAGAACTAAGACTTGGAAAGATTATACAAGACAAGAACAAGCAGAACTTATAATGAAATATGTTGATGATATAGAACTTGCTTTAGTTGGTAACGAAGTAATTGTAAATCAAATAAACTTTAGAGAGTCCATTTGTAAACCTTGTCAAGAATTATATGATAATGGTTATATAGATACTACAAAACCTATGATATTAGGTAATGTGCTTGGTAGTGTAAGATTTAGCAATTATTTACCAGAGGAAGAAGTCGGCAAAATCATTATGAGATTAAGACAATACTATGATGTTCATTATACAGAGGCAACCTACTACGTTGATAAGCAGATGTTTTATTTTAACTTTGCTGAAGATAACTCTGCTATTGTTAGGGTATTTCCTTTAAAAGATTATTATAAACTTGATCCAAATAATAAAATGGAAACTTATAGATTTGGAATACTCTACATCAATGAGGAAGATAAATTCCAAATGCAAGAAATTGATACAGCATTTGATTATATTCCAGATGAAACAAGTACAAGTGTAATTTACACAAAAAAGCCTATCCCTATTTCAGTAGGTGTAAAGCCAGTAAAGTTCTGCGAAGAAATGCAAGAAGAAACAAATTAACGTGGCACGTTTTGTTTTTGTGATAACAAAAATGAAAGTGGCGATAGTTAATTTGAATAAATTTTATCCCTGTGGGAGAAAATTTATTGCCTCGCAGAGCCCCCGAGTTTTGTTAGCATGACGAAACTCATAGGGGGTTAGGAATATTGACTAAAGTCAAATTCCTATGCTACGAAGCAATGTCAAAAGGAGGAAAAAGATGAGCGAAGAATTAGCATATTCTATTCACTTGGGTAGTGATAAAAATAAAACAGCAAAAGCCAAAGAAGTTGCAAAAAATAATCCATCTGGAGAAACATCATTTTCAAATAATGGAATACAAAATGCTACCCAATTATCAAAAGTAAATAAGCATAATCTAAGAGATTATGATAATGACAGAGAAAATATACAAATAATCTATGGAAGTGATAATTTATACGAAGATATGCAAAACTTATATTTTCAAGAATTTGAACAAGCAAGAATTGAATATAATGAGAAACAAACTCGTGAAGATAGAAAAATAAAAGACTATTTTAAGCATATATCACAAGATAAGCAAAAAGATTTAGCTTGTGAATTTATTATAGAACTTGGAGATATGGATTTCTGGAATTATAAAGATGACTATTACAAAAGAGGTATGACGCAGGTTTATAAAGAGCAAGTGCGAGATTTAATAAGAATTGTACCAGAATTTAAAGTGGCAAATGCAGTAATTCATTTTGATGAAACATCTCCACATATTCACATTGTAGGTGTTCCAATAAAAGAAGATTATAAAAGAGGTATGAGAAAACAACCTGCAAAGTCAAAAGTTTTTACGAAAGAATCTCTACAAAAAATACAAGATGAAATGAGAATTTGTTGTATAAAATCTTATAATAAAGTCTATTGTGAAAATTCACTATTAAAGCAAAAGAAAAAAGGTAGAAATCGAGACATAGACATTAAAGATATGGGAGATTATCGAGAAATTAAAAGGCAATTAGAGAAAAAAGAAGAAAGACTAAAGGAAGCAAATACTCAAACTAAACAACTTGATAATACAAGCAAGGATATAGATAAAATTTTAGATAGTTTAAAGCCTACTTTGATAAATAAAAATAATATGGTTATTTCAAACGAGGATGTCCAGAAAATCAAAAATTATACAGAAGATGTAAAAGATATTACTAAAACAGTTAGAAGTGTCAATGACTTGAATATGGCGATTAAAGATTTTGAACATTCTGCTTTTGAGATAGAAAAAGAAAATCATTCGCTTAAATATGAAATAGAACTAAAAGATAATAAAATTGGCAGTTTGAAAAAGGAACTATCTACTAAAGACAAAATTATAGGTAAGTTACAAACTGAAAAAGAAAAACTAAAACAGGAATTACAAAAATTTAAAGGCTTTTGGCATAGTATTATGAGCCACTTTCACAAAAGAATTTGCTATGACAAAGATAATAACTATAAAATTGTAAGTGACGACCTATATAAAAATGGTATTTTTGATAGTAATGATAATGAAATTGCAAATAATATTGTTAGAAAAGTAACTATACCAGATGAAAACAAGCAAAGCAAAAATAAAAAGAAAGATAATGATACCAGATTTTAAAAGGAGGAAAAAAAGTTATGAATAATGAATTACCAAAAACAAAAATTGATGAAAGAACAGGTATTGAATAT
>CANTGH010000021.1 GCA_947653235.1 uncultured Clostridium sp. | reverse complement strand
GAATGATGTGATGGAGAATTATGAGGAAGTTTAAGAAGGGGGAGGAATAATGGAAGAGTTGATGAATTTGAAATTTACGAGTGAGTGGTGGTCTTTGATGGGACCGCTTGTTTTATGTGTTTTGGATGTGTTGACAGGATATATGTATGCGTGGATTAATGATGATGTGAAGAGTGCAAAGATGAGAGCTGGGCTTGGTAAGAAGTTTGGTGAGTTGGTGTATGTGGTTGTTGGAATTGTGGCGAAGTATGCGATTGGCACGGGTTCGATTATGTTGTTTATGAGTGCTTATATATGTTTTATGGAGATTGTGTCGTTGTTTGAGAATTGTGCTAAGTTGGGGGTTCCTGTGCCTGATAAGATTAAAAATAAAATTAATAAAGAAAGTGAGGAGAAATAAATGGAAGAAGATGAGAATGTAGATGAATTAGGATTTGAGGAAGTGGAAGGAGTAAGGGAAGATGGAAGTGTTTAAGAATATTACGAGTCGAAATAGGACGATTGTAGGTAATAGAAAGATTGAGTATATTGTGATTCATTATGTGGGTGCTGTTTCGAGTGCTAAGGCTAATTCGAATTATTTTAAAAGTACATATCGAGGGGCTTCGGCACATTATTTTGTGGATGAGAGTTCAATTTATGAAGTGGTTGAGGATAGGGATGTGGCTTGGCATGTGGGGTCGAAGTTTTATAGGCATTTGAAGTGTCGAAATGGTAATTCGATTGGGATTGAGATGTGCTGTTGCTGGAGGAATGGTAAGGTTGATGTGAGTGAAGGGGTTGTGGAAAGAACAGTTGAATTGGTAAAGGAATTAATGAGGAGATATAATATTCCTGTTGAAAATGTTTTGCGTCATTATGATGTGACTGGTAAATGTTGTCCTGAAGTGTTTGTTTTTAATGCTGGTAGATGGAGTGATTTTTTGAATAGATTGTCTGAATTAGTAGGAGGGAAGTATGAGCAGGGAGAGGCTGTTGAAGTTAATATACCATTTTATTTTACGGGGGCAGAAGAAGAAAATAGGTTTTTGTATGATAATAGAACGGAGTTATGTTGGATACATGGGGATACGAGGAGTTTGATAAAAGAGGATAGGATGAGGGCTAGGGCGATTGTGTGCTGGGATGAGGGTGATAGGGTTTTGGTACAGGTTTTTGGGGATCAGTTTTGGATTAAAATGAATGAAATTGAGAAGGTGCTGTGATATGCTTGATAGGTGTAGGGATTTGTTTTGTAATATTTTAATGTAATTTAAGGAATGAGAAGGTGAAAGGGGTATGAATTATGCTATCTTTTTTACCTTTTTGGTATTTATGGTAATTTTGTTTTTTATGAAAAGTTGTCTGATAGTTTTTGAGAGTTTGGCTTTATGAAGTTTGTGTTTAGGATTGTTTATTGTCTACGAATGTAGTTGCGTTATGGTTGATATTAGGTTTGAAATTTGATATACTAAAGGTATATATAAAATGGGTTGGTGATATATATGAAATTTGAGGATAAGAATATGATGAAGGCAGAGGCGATAGAATTATATTTAAGAGGAGATAATTTTTCTGAGATTGCGAAAAAATTGGATTGTTCTAGGACTTTTATTACAAATTTGATTAAAGATGATGATAAAATAAAGGAGAAACGTAATTTTTCTACGATTAAAGTTTATAAAAATTATAAGAATAAAAAAATGCGATTGGCACTAAGTAATCTATTTTTGGATGGAATAGGTGTTGATAGGGATTGTCGTAAAATAGATTATGTAGATGTGTTTTTGGATAAAGAGAATGAACAGATTATTATAAAAAAACATAAATAATTGCTGTTTTTTTTATATTTATGTTTGTAGTGTGTAAAAATTTTTTATTTTTTTGTTGCATTAGTACTGTACTTGTGTTATTATATGGATAGGGAGGTAAAAAATGAAAATTAATTATGATAAAAATCCTAAAATTTTGAATGATTTTTTAGATTTTTTACATAAGATTAAAAACTATTCAGAAAATACACGAAAGAGTTATTGTTTGGATTTGTTGTGCTTTTTTAGATTTTTGAAGGATTATAGACAGATAGGAGTTGATGTTAAGGAGTTTGATTTATTTATATTGTTAGGAGTTGAGGAGGCTGATATGATTGCTTTTTTAGTTTATCTTAATTTTTATAAGAATAATACGGCGTCTACTAGACGAAGGAAGTTGTCTTGTGTTAGGCTGTTTTATAGGTGGCTAATTAGTAAATTTCCTAATTCGAGTGGAAAAAATCCAACAGAGAATGTGCCAAGTATTAGAAAAATGAGTTGTTTGCCTAAGTGTTTGACGTTGGAGCAAGCAAAACGAATGACTGGCATTTTTACTTTAGAAAATTGTTTATATCCGAAAAGAAATAATATGATTATTTCTCTGTTTTTGAATACTGGTATGAGATTGTCTGAATTGTGTCATATTGATTTGAAGGATATTGATTTTGAGAAGAAGTATATTCAAATTACAGGGAAAGGGAATAAGGAGAGAAGGGTTTTGATAAATGAAAGAATGAAAAATGAGTTGTTGGAGTATTTGAAAGTACGTAGGATTAATTATACAATGGTAAGTTTGAATGACCCTTTGTTTGTTGGTCACCAAAATAAAAGGCTTGGAAATGCTGGTGTTGAAAGAGTTTGTAAAAAAGCTTTTAGGTTAATGGGGTTGGAGGAGTTTAGATATAGTACTCATACGCTAAGACATTCTTTTGCTACGATTATGTATCAGTATGTGGGGTTAGATATTGTGCTTTTGAAGGAGGTTTTGGGTCATAGTTCGGTTGAGTCGACTGAGATTTATACGCATGTTGGTGATGCTGATATAAAAAATGCTGTGGAGCATAATCCTCTTAACGATTTTTATGGGAATGTTGCTTGAATATAGATGGGAGAATGGATGGGATGTTGGATTTTGATATAAGTTTTGTTAGAAAGAATAAGATTGAATTGTTGGATTGCCAGGTTGAGTTGATTTTGAGAAGTTTGGAGTTTTATATTTATTCTTATAAATTTTTGGATCCGAGATTTGGTATGTCGGCTTCAAAGGAGGAGAATTTGAGAGTTAGTTTGGTTTGTGATACGTATGAGCAAATTATGAATGAGTTTGGAGTTTCTAGGACACAAAATCCGATTGGTTCTAGAATTTTTGATGATGTGCAAAATTTTTTGAAAAAAGTTTCGTGAAATGTATTGACAAGTTTTTTTGTTAGTGATATATAAAAATTAAGGTTATTGATATAGTCGTTTTTTGATTGATATATTTTATTGATTGAGTGAGTGTGTAGAGGTAGAGGATGTTGCCTTAATATTTGTGGGGTGAACATTGCGCAAAATAAAAGTTTTGCGCAACTAGAGATAGGATCAAAAGCAGAACCATATCAATATAGTCTACCTATGAAATCCTGCTATTCTTTTAATAAAACTTGTTTTAGCTTATTATTCTAACAATAAACTATACTACTTTTTAATAAAATCGCCTTAAAATCGATTCTCGTGCGTCTTTTTGTATTTATGTTTTGATAAATATTTTTGTACAATGCAATAAACAACATAAGCTATCCATACACCTTTAATTCCTAATATTGTATAGGATAAGATTGTCGCTATTACAATTTTTATTATTGATGTAATAAAATTTCGTTGTGCTAGAAATTTAAATTCTCTCATCCCTCTAAGTATTCCATAGTAATATGTACCACTTATCTCTTCATATTGTCCAATTATTAATAATGGCAATACTGAATAAAAAATAAATAAAAGTTCATTATCTTTAAAAGATATATGTGTAATAATAATCGCGATAACAATTGTAAGAGATGGAACAATTATAGAAAATATATTTATAAGTTTTCTTATTACCTTTTTGGCAATATCCATTTTCTCTTTATTTTTATTACCAGTTTCTATTCCTATACTTATTGTTATACCATCACTAAAACCTTGTATAAAAGATTGTGATACATCTCTTATTTGTATAACAATTACATGTACTGCATATTCTATAGGTCCTATTCTAGAAACAAGAATGTTAAATACAAATTTATCTATTTTTGAAACAATTCTTTCAATGCAATTCCATTTAAACAAGCTAAAGATTTGTTTTAATATACCTTTGTTAAATTTATATTTTATTGTAGGTCTAGATTTGAATATCAAATAAATACTAAGTATTGTATCTATTATAATTGTTACCCAAGCAACTCCCGCTACTCCATAATTTAGTTTTACAGCAAGTAAGTCAAATATTAGATTAAATATAACTGCTATAATTCTCATTATCATTATTAACCCTTGCTTGCCAATAGTTCTTTGATGACCTGTTAGCACTGTTACAATAGAACTTTGTATAAATCCAATTAATCTCACTGTAATATATGTAATACAGACTTCATCTACATTAAATAATACAGGGAATATTGATTTTATAATATATACGAGTAAAATTATTAAAATTGACATTACTATTGTAATTATAATCGAATTTCCTGTTATCAATTTTATTTGTTCATCATTTTTTTCTCCGAATAGCCTTTGAAAGTAGTGCTATATTAGAAACATTTATTGATTGAATACTCATTTGCATTATATCTATTACTACTGCCATTGCACCTATTGCACCTAATTGGCTAGTTCCTAAACTTGTAACAACAAGTGTATCTACTAATGTCATTAAGATATTTATAAAATTTTCAAATGCTATAGGTAAAGATATTTTTAATTGTTTTTTTGTAGTTAGTGCTTCTTCCATTCTCATATATTTCCTTATTTTCTATATTTATCTAAACTCTCCATATTCATCACTATCTTTATTAGTTCTAATAGCTTCTTTTACTTGTTTTTCGGATTGCTGATAAATCTCATATAACTTTTCAAGCATTTTTGCATTACCACTGGCAATAAATGCGATTTTTTTTGTAGGGCTAGTTAATGTTTCAATTGATAATGATTTTCCATCTGTTCCTATAATTTCCCCACCAAGCTCACGTAAAATTGCAGTAGAAGCAGCTAAATCCCAAGATTTAACGCCTAAATGAAAAACAGCGTTAGCGTAATCATGTGGTCTATTTTCCTTTCCTAAAGCTGTTTTTACCACATCTAGTGCGATTGGACCTACCACTTTTAGACTTGCTCCATCAAGATAAAGTTTTTTAAACATTTCATTTGTTATATTAAAATCTTTAACATCATAAAAAGGAGTATCAAAAGTAATTACTGATTTCTTAATTTTTTCAGTCTCATGTTTTGGCTTAACCACACTTTTTAAATTTGCTATATCATCTATATCACAAACATAAACGCCTTTATCTTTAATAGCAGAATATACTGTTCCTGCTATAACATCATATAGAATTCCACCAGAAAGTTGATTATTGTTTATAATTCCTATTGCTATTGCATGAGGCCAGCCATTTGTAAAATTAGTAGTTCCATCTAGTGGATCTATTATAAATTTTAATTCAGAATCATCTTCAAATTTACTTTCTTCAGCAGATTCTTCTGCTACAACTTGTGAATTTGGGAACATTTTTGATAAGGTACCTTTTAAATATTCTTCTAATTTTTTATCTGTACTAGTAACGATATTGGCAACTCCCTCTTTTTCTTCACTAGTAATATCTCTAATATTTAAGATTTCTTTGGTTTTAGGAAGTATTGACAATACTTTTAATACAATTTCTCTGTTTTCCATTACTATTTCTCCTTAATAAAATCTATAAAGTTTCTATTTAACTTCTTTTCCCTATATATTAACACATTTTTCTAAAAGTGTCAATATAAGCTATCACAGCTTCTTGAGCACTAACCATATTCTTTTATAGGATTGCAAATGGCAAAAGCATGATTTTTTAGATAATACAAAAAAGAAGTTTTTCATTCCAATCCCTTGTCAAAAATTCTTTCTAATATTATAATAAGCAAAGAAAGGAGCTATTTAGATGATTTTAAGAGAACATAATCCAGAGTTTTTAAATGATTTTTTAGATTATTCGGCAACCATTTTAAATAAATCTACGAACACAATTAAAGAATATAATTACGATATTGCCCATTTTCTTAAATTTATCCAATATCACTATAAAATGGTCTCTATTGAATCTGAGGAATTTATTAAGGAAATTGATATTTCTAATATGCGTTTAGATACAATTTCTCAAATTACTTTACAAGATATTCATGCTTTTTTAGGGTATTTAAAAAATTGTTATGCTAGTAAACCTGCTACTTTAGCTCGTAAAACAGCTAGTATTCGAATGTTTTTTAAATATTTATGCAATAAAATGAAACGCATACCCAATAATCCTGCACAAGACTTAGAAAGTCCCAAACTTGGAAAGCGATTACCTAAATATTTAACCTTAGAAGAAAGTAGAAAATTACTAGATGTAACCAAAAATCCGACCATTCATGCACATGGAAATCATAATAATTCTGTGCGAGATACAGCCATTATTACACTTTTTTTAAATTGTGGTATGCGTTTATCAGAACTTACAAGTATTAATATAAGTGATATTGATTTTGAAAATAATAAATTGACCGTTATTGGTAAAGGAAATAAGGAACGCACTGTTTACTTAAATAAAGCTTGTGTGAAAGCAATTTATGCTTATTTAGAAATTCGTCCACACGATGCTATTGAGTTTAATTCACGCAATGCTTTGTTTTTAAGTGAACAACGCAAACGCATTAGTAATCGAACAGTTCAACATATTGTCAAACAAGAATTTCGTGCTGCTGGAATTGATGCAACTAAATATTCTGTTCACAAGTTGCGACATACAGCTGCTACATTAATGTATAAATATGGTCAAGTTGATATTCGTGCCTTGCAAGAAGTCTTAGGTCATGAAAGTATTGCTACAACACAAATTTATACACATGTTGATGATGAACAAGTTAGAAATGCAATTGAAAGCAATCCTTTGGCTGAAGAATAAAAATCAAAAATCGACTATCTTAGTCGATTTGCTCTATTCTAGATTCCTATCAAAAAATGTTGCTAAATCAATTTCTCCATCATAATCTAAAATGATAACTTCTTTACGTAAATCGAACTGATAGATTTCTTTTACTTTATTTACAACATGTTGTAAACATTTTGCCACATCTTTATCAGTTGTATCGACTTCTGTTTTAAATTGCTTATTTCTATTAGGACTAAAAGTAGCACCATTTACATTGATATTGATAGAAGGATTTTCTAAAAGCAATCCCTTCATTGGTTTTCCCGTATGTTGTCTGATATGTCGATTAACAAAAAAACTTCCTGCATTGCCCTCTTTATAATTTACTCTTAAACTCTCTCTTCTCTCTTCCATTTGTGCATTGTAAAATTTAGTAACTTCTTCTTTGCCTATATATTCTGCTTTTAATACTATTTCTTTTACAAAATATCTCATTTTCGTTTGATTGGCTTGTTTTAAAAAACTGTCTCTAATACCAAAAAAATGATCATCTGGTATCATTTCTACCAACTCGCCTAGTTCAAAATCATATACCACGATTTTTTTGACAAAATCCGAAAAATGCTTTGAATAATCCTGGCTGATTACACTTGGATAACTAGAATTTCCAACAACTCCCCCACCAACAACACCTGGTATTCCTGTTAAAGCTGAAAAGTCATACCCCATATTTCTTGTATAATTAACCAATGTACTTACAGGTAAATTAGCTGTTACCACAAATTCTTCCTTCTCTTTATGAAACATTATTTGTGAATTTTTAATGCTACTGTCGACAAATAATCCATCGTAGCCATTATCTGTTATATATAAATTCGTATGTAATCCATAAATTCGAAAAGGCAAATTCTGTTTATACATTTCATGCAATACTTTTAAATCTTTTTCTAATGTTTCATCAAAAGATAATCTATAATAAGCCTTCGCATTTCCTGTTTTCTTTTTATACAAATGCTTATTTTGTAAGTTATAATGATATTCAACATCACGACTAAAAGAGTTCAAAATTTCTTTCATTGTTCATTTCCTTTCACTTATCAATTAATTCATTCTTTTTATTTTAACACAAAGTTTATAAACTTTCAAGTATTTTGTTTTTTAGAAAAAACAATGATTTTGCTATTCTTTAAATGCTTTCTAAGTCCTTCTAGTTTTAATTTCATAAACTTATCTAAGGTATAGGTATACGTTTTTTTAATTTTTACTTTTCTTCTACTTTCAAATAAAAAAAGCCATTAAATGCTTATTATATAAGTATTTAATGGCTTTTGATTTATAACACAATATTAAAAAATTTGGTGCTGATGGTCGGACTCGAACCGACATGGTTTCCCGCAGCATTTTGAGTGCTGTGCGTCTGCCAATTTCGCCACATCAGCATATTCTTTCTTTATCTTAACACAAAATTTTTGACTTGTCTATATTTTTTGTAAAATTTTTTGTAAAATCTTTACTTTTTCATAAATTTAGTATATAATTAATATTACAAAAATTTTATAAAGGAGGAAGTTGCATGTTTGAATTAAGTTGGCAAATAAATAATGTATTTACTGAAGAAAAAAAACCTACACGGAGCCAAATAATTGATTGGAACATGAAGCAGTTTGCGGAAGAAATGCGAGGCAATAACTTGTTGTTAAAGGATAAATTTTATCTAAGAGAATTAAAACGGATTAAAAAGAATTATCCTAAACTTCAAATTTATGTCGGAGATGCAACAAATGAATCCGCTACAGACAAACGGCATTATTGTATCATTGAAAAAGTCGTTTGACTACAACCAGAATGCTAATTCTAAAGGAGGACATAATAAATGATTTCAGAACAAAGACGTCGGAGGCTTCGTTTTTTGATAGATGATTTTCTATCAAAAGGTAGAAAAAGTATAAACTTAGCATTATCTGACATCGAGATTCGCTGGTTAAACGGTCAATTTGATAACCAAATAATCATTGAAATTGGTGAACCATGTATCATTAAAAGAAAAGATGCATGATAAACTTTGAAAGTTGGCACTTTTTATAGTGCCAGCTTTTTTATTTTTCCAAACAATTTTCCAATTCCTTAATTTTATCTCTCAACTCTGCTGCTTTTTCAAATTCCATATTTTGAGCAAATTTTAACATTTCATCTGTTAATTTGGAAATAATATCTTCAATCGTCTCATCTTCCCTAATTTCATATTCATTTTGAATGTCTTCCACGATAGTAGCTTTAATCGTGTCACGTACAGATTTTCGAATGGTTTGAGGTGTAATACCATGTTCTTCATTATAGGTTTCTTGAATTTTGCGACGTCGATTGGTTTCTGTGATGGCTTTTTCCATAGAATCTGTGAGTTCATCTGCATACATAATAACTCTTCCATCGGTATTTCTAGCTGCACGTCCAATGGTTTGAATTAAAGAACGCTCAGAACGTAAGAATCCTTCTTTGTCCGCATCTAAAATCGCAACCAAAGACACTTCTGGAATATCTAATCCCTCTCTTAATAAGTTAATCCCTACCAATACATCAAATTCTCCAATACGTAAATCACGAATAATTTCCATTCTTTCCAAAGCCTTAGTATCAGAATGAATGTATTTAACACGCAAACCACTGTTGATTAAATAAGCTGTCAAATCTTCTGCCATTTTTTTAGTTAAAGTTGTAACAAGGGTTCTGTCTCCTTTTTCAAGTTGGGCATGAATTTGTTCAATTAAATCATCAATTTGATTTTCGGTTGGTTTGACTTCAATTTTGGGATCCAAAAGTCCAGTGGGACGAATGATTTGTTCAACGACATTTTCTTTGGCGTGTTCCTTTTCATAATCAGCTGGTGTTGCACTCACAAAGACTACTTTGTTGATACGTTTTTCAAATTCTTCAAATTTTAAAGGTCGATTATCAAAGGCAGAAGGAAGTCTAAAACCATAATTGACAAGTGCTTCTTTACGAGCACGGTCACCATTATACATGGCTCTTACTTGAGGAATTGTAGCATGAGATTCATCGATAAACAACAAAAAATCTTCTGGAAAATAGTCAAATAACGTATATGGTGCACTACCCTCTTCCCTTCCGACTAATATGTCTTGAATAATTCTCGATACCTTGACAAAAACCAGTTTCTTTTAACATTTCAATATCAAAATTGGTTCGTTCTTCAATTCGTTGGGCTTCAATTAGCTTTTTATTTTCTGTAAAATATTTCACACGCTCTTCCATTTCTAGCTCAATGGCTTGAAGTGCTTTTTCTAATTTATCTTTACTTGTTACATAGTGTGAATTGGGAAAAACCATGATGTGTTCTCTAGTTCCAATGGGTTTTCCTGTTAAGGGATTAATTTCTGAGATTTTCTCAATTTCATCCCCCCAAAATTCTACACGAACCGCACTTTCTTCTTGGTTGGAAGGATAAATCTCTAAGATATCGCCTTTGGCACGAAAATGACCTCGTTTGAAATCTATCTCGTTGCGTGTGTATTGCATATTAATTAATTTCTTCATAATATCATTACGCGATTTTTGCATGCCAGGACGAAGTGAAACAATCATATTTTCGTAATCAATTGGGTCTCCTAACCCATAAATACACGAAACGGAAGCTACCACAATAACATCTTTGGTTTCAAATAAAGAAGCTGTTGCCTCATGACGCAGTTTATCGATTTCATCATTAACAGAGGAGTCTTTTTCGATATAGGTATCTGAAGATGCAATATAGGCTTCTGGTTGGTAATAATCATAATAACTAACAAAATAGGAAACACGGTTTTCGGGAAAAAACTCTTTGAATTCGGAGTAAAGTTGCCCTGCCAAAGTTTTGTTATGTGCCAAGATGAGAGTTGGTTTTTGCACTTTTTCGATGACATTTGCCATGGTGAATGTTTTTCCGAGAACCTGTTACACCTAGAAGCGTCTGGAATTTCTTGCCTTCCATGATTCCTTTTGATAGGTATTCAATTGCTTTTGGTTGATCGCCTGTTGGCTTGTATTCTGAGTGTAATTTAAACATTTTTCCTCCTTTGTGACCGAATAAAATGACAACTATTAACTTAAAAATTCGTGTAATTTGTTCGATTTTTTTCGTTTTTAGGAAACAAAAATCACTTTTTTACACCTTAGGTCACAAACTCTATTTTTTAAACAAAATAATTCTAAATAAGATACAATGATCTTAAATATAATTATCGTGTTATATTATATCATTTCCTAATAAAAAATACAAGGAATTTTAAGTAAACCTTGTATTTTTCTAAAATATCACATACTAGAATAAAAAATTTTTTATTCTAGTTTATGAAAAATACTTGCATTTTATAAAAAAATAGATTATAATAAATAATATTTTAATTTAGGAGATAAAAATGTTATTTATCATACAATACTTCAAATTGCATCATCACAGCTAATATATGCTTGAATTTTTCAGGCATATGCTTTGATGTGTGCCTAAAAGTATTTTTTACACATAGGAGGCACAGGGCTCTTATGTGTTTTTTATTGGAGGTAAGAAAAAATGTATATTGGAACATTAGTAGAAGATACTTTAAAACAAAACTGTTCTTTTCTTAAAAATGAACATGGTTTATCATTATATATTAAACATCATGATAAAAATATCTTATTCGATTCTGGTCCATCGGATACTTTAATTGATAATAGTCAAAAGATGAATTTAGATTTATCAGAAATAGACTATTTCATCATCTCACATGGACACTTTGATCACGGTGGCGGTATTATTCCTTTCTTAGAAAAGAATAAAAAAGCAAAAGTTTATATTCAAAAGGATTGCTATAAAAATTATTATTTTGAAGAAAATCATACAAAGGAATATATTGGTTTAGAGCCTGAAATATTCAAAAAATACCCTGATAGGCTTATTTATACCGATAACTCAATATTTAGTATTACAGATGATATTTTCTTAGTACCTAACATAGAAATCAAAAAGGAAATTACCTATAATAATAAAGCTATGCTCATAAATGAAAATAAGCAATCCTTTAAGCAAGACACTTTTGAACATGAACAAGCCCTGGTTATAAAAGAGCAAGATAAATATTATTTATTTAGTGGCTGTTCTCATAAAGGAATTATTAATATTGTAGATAGTATAAAAGAAATTTTTTATATCAACAAAATTGACTTTTTAATCGGGGGGGTTGCACTTAGTTGATGACCCAATATTAAAAACTGCTATTTGTGATTCTGAATTAGATAAGGTGGCTCATTATTTGAAAAATAATGTTAATTTTACCTATACCTGTCATTGTACAGGAGATACTGCCTATCATTATTTAAAAAAACAACTAGGAGATAACATTCAATATTTGAGCACAGGTAGTGAAATAACAATATAATAAGAATAAAGAGGACAAAACGCCCTCTTTATTTTTGTCCTCCTTTCTTTAAACTCGCTTTTAAACCTTTTGTCTAAAGCTATGTATTTTTTCGTTATAACGCAAAAAAGCGAATTGATTATTCTCAAATCAACTCGCTTTTGTTTTATGCTCTAGCATTTTAACAATTTTTCTAATATTTCATTTATGAAATCAACAGGTTCACCTTTTTTTATCTGCTCAGTTCTATAGTTATTCACAATATTTACGATTGCTCTATGTTCATATGTATCAAGTATTATTTTTATTTTTTTCATACTACATCAACTCCATTCATTATTATTACAGTAATAATAACACATAAAGTTAAAAAAATCAACCAAATCCTCCATTTTGCTATTTAATTTCTTATATAACACATTCTATGCTTGTATTCAGAATGTAATTTGAACATGGTTCCTCCTTATTTTTGTTTTTCAAGTTATTTTATCACAAAAAAACGTGTTTGTAAATACTGAAATCTTTGTTTAAATTTCCTTTTGAGAAAAAACTTTTACCGAAATTTGATACGATAAAAAGTACAAAATGATTATCAAACAGCCAATTCCTAATATACCTAATTTTTCAATTACATTTCCGATATTTCCAAGCGAAAAAACTTCCATTTGTTTCAAAACACTTGCTAAACTCGATAAAATTACCATGATTAAAATAACCGTAATGGATTGAATTAATCTGCCTTTTTCTGCACCAAATTTGTACATAATTGGTATTTGGAATAGGTGCAATATCATCATGCCTCCGTATGGCACCTAATGTTGTTATAAGATATTCTGACATATCTCCAATGGAACCTGTTTTTAGGTAAGTAAATATAAATGTTATCACATATCCAATTACACCACCTAGGAAGTTCATAAAAAGAGCATAAAAATATCTAGCTTTTACTATATCCTTTCGAGTAATTGGAAGAGTTAATAAATAACGGTCAGAATTGGCTAAATTATCATAGCTAAAGCTGGAAATGGCGAGCATTCCAAAACAAACTGTCATAAAAACAGGAAGATATGTGCTAGTGGACGCATCGACAAAACTTGTCATAGAAAATATTACTATAAAAATAAGAATGGTTAGTTTATACGATTTTATATTTTGCAAGTCTTTTATAATCAATCCTTTTATTGCTTTCATTTTACTTTTCTCCTTTCATCTGAATCAACATGATTTCTTCTAATGTTGGTGTGTCGATAATCGGCAGGTCATATTGTTTTTGAAATTCCAATTTATCTTTTACTAAAATGGCATATTCATATCGATTTTTTTTATAATTGATATAATCTTTTTGAGCAATTTTGTGAAAATCCTCTTCTGAACATTTCACAATTCCATATTTTTCTAATAATTCATCACGTGTTTTGGAAAAAACAATTTCACCATGACTAATGAAAGTAATATAATCCGCAATATGCTCTAAATCAGAAGTAATATGACTAGAAATAAAAATGGAATTTTCTTCGTCTTGTATAAAATCTTGAAAAATATCTAAAATTTCATTTCGTGCTACTGGATCCAAACCAGATGTTGGCTCATCTAAAATTAGGAATTTAGGATGATGGGAAAGTGCTACTGCAATTTTTAGTTTCATTTTCATACCACTTGAATATTCTCTTACTTTTTTCTTTTTGGGCAATTTGAACTCTTCTATATATTGAAAATACAGTTTTTCATCCCAATTTTGATAAATATTTCTCATAATTTTGTGAATATCCATTGGATTCAAATAATCAGACACAAAACTATCTTCTAAAACCACACCAATTTCTTCCTTGATTTTTCGTTCGTGTTTTTCTGTATCCAACCCAAAAACTTTAATTTCTCCAATATCTTTATGGATAATATTCAAAATTGCTTTAATCGTTGTTGTTTTGCCTGCTCCATTTTCTCCAATAAACCCCATAATCATTCCTTTGGGTACACAAAGATGGATATTTTTTAGAGCAAATTCTTTGTATTGTTTGCATAAATTCTTGATTTCTAATACGTTTTCCATATTAATTTTCCTCCCCATATAAAATCGTTAAGATATTTTGCATATCTTGTTTGGAAATATGACTTATCTTGGCAATTGATACAGCGGTATCAAGTAAGTTTTCGATTTTTTGCAATTGTTCCTCACGGATAAGTTCACGATTTTTGTTGGCAATATAAGTTCCTTTTCCTGGAATCGTTTCGACGTACCCTTCTCTTTCTAATTCTTCATAAGCATTTTTGGTGGTGATTACACTAATCCTTAAATCTTTTGCCAAACTTCTAATTGAGGGTAATACTTCACCTGTTTTTAATTCATTTGACACAATTTTACTTTTTATTTGTTCCTTAATTTGCTCATAAATCGGACAATTACTTGAATTACTAATGATAATATTCATTTTTCCTCCTTTTGTTTGTATATGTACAGTATATACAGTTGTTTCAAAAATGTCAATACCAAAAAAGAAAAAAATTATCCGAAAATAACTTTTTTCTTCTTTTACCTTAATATTTTTGAATTTCTGTTTCCCAATTCCAATTTGTTATTTCATATGTTTGTAAATCTGGCATTTGAACGTCTTGTTCCGTTACTGTTTCGAATTGATACTGATATTGTTCGATACTTTCCAGGGAAGCAATTGGAATTTTGGTATGTTTATAATATTTGGTATTTGTCTGATAACCAAAACGCATAATTGGCAAGCCTGTGTCTTTATCAATCCATTGTTTGCCATGTTCTAATTCTAGCACATAATACAAATGTCCCATTTCTTCATAATCTGTCGTAATCTTCGTATAAAATGGTGCACCCAATCGAAGAAAGTGATAATACTTTGTATTAGATAACCAGATTGGATTTTCAATCCCAAATAACGCATATTTCTGATTCGCAAAAAGTAAGGTTTCTTTTCTAGCTGTTTTCGTCTCTTCGTTGATAAAATATTCTTCTTTTGTATTTTCCATCATATTGCCATAACGCGTTTCAAAAGTTTGGGTTATCTTTTCATCTTTTTCAATATAAGAAACACATTTGTATTTTCCATCCTTATACCAAGTTTTATCAATACTCATTTCTCCTTGGGTTCCAATACTTGCTATTTTTTCAATATAAAAATTTTCACTTCTCAATTGTCTTTCTGCTTTATAAGCAAGATGACTTAAAACCAAAAATTTATATCCATAAAACCCAACTAAAATTGCGCTCAAAATACCTACTGTTAACAACCATGATTTGATTTGATTTTGCCTTCTTATTTTTTTCAAATAATCAATTTGTGCTTTCTGATTTTCATTTTCTTGCCCTTCCTCCTTTCGGATTTCCTTGAGCTTTTCTTGACATTTTTCACATTCTAGTAAATGTTTTTCTACCCATTTTTTAGATGTTTGTTTTAAAACATCGTCTGTATAGCCGAAATAATAAATCTTGTACAATCTCACATTCTATTTTCTTTTCCATTTTTCTCTTCCTTTCTTATTTTTTGTTTCGCACGAAAAAAAGTCACTCTTGCCCAATTCGGTGTTTTTCCTAAAATTTCAGCAATTTCGATGAAATTTAAGTTTCCCATAAGCCTCAAATATACTACTTGTCTTGTTAATTCATCCAGTTTCTGAATTTTTTTAAACAACTGCAATTTTTCCTCTTTTTGACAAATTATTTCTTCGATCTTCTCATCAGAAATAAGTTCTTCTGCTAATTCTTCCATATCTACTTTTTTTATCTTTTTTTTCTCTTTATACCATAAATGTTTCGCAATTTGACACAGCCATGTTGAAACTTTACATTCTCCTCGAAATGTTCCAATTTTTAGAACAGCAATTACAAACGTCTCTTGAGTCAAATCTTCTGCCAATTCAGGATTTTTACTTAAATAAAGCAAATATTGGTAAACTGTATTAGCATGTTGCTGATACATTTCTTCCATGCTCTGCATAACCATTTCCTCCTTCTATTTTATAAGAGTCTTTAATGTTGTTTTTATTACAAAAATTTTAAAAGTACACTTAAAATTATTTTAAGTGTACTTTTTTACCGTTTTCCAAAGCATTTTATTTTCTTGAAAAGTATAGCCTATCTTTTCTTCTGCATATAAATAAGATAAATATGACTTAGCGGTAAAATATTTTGTGTAGGTTCACAATGAGATGGAATAAAAAGCTTTCCTTTCAAATTTTTTAGTTGTTGTAAAGTGTTTAAAAATTCTTTAACATCATACATAAAAAATAAATGATATTTTTGTATAGTTTCTTCACTAAATAACGCATCCGCTAAAAAATACACATCATCTGATGTTTTAATGCCAATCATATCCAAAAAATGTCCTTTTAAAGCTAAATATTCCAAGCCATCAGGAAGATGATTTTCAATTTCTACTACCTTCGATTCTTTGGCTAATAAAAACTTATTTTGTAAATCCTTAAAAGGATAACCTCCATACAAAAACGTAGGTTCCAATATTGGAAATTGTGTAAAACATTGCTCCATTCCATAAGCTAAAATCTCACAATTAGTTCTATCTTGAATCACTTTATTGCCACCAATATGATCGGCATTTGAATGAGTTGAAATAATTCCACGTATCTTCCATCCTTGTTCTTTTATTATTTTCAGAATTTTTTTACCTGCTTCCTTATCATTTCCACTATCAATCAAATAAACCGTTTCGTCATCAATTTTATAAATTCCAATATTGGTCGGATTTTGGATATAATATGTTTTCTCGGCTACTTTCCTCAATTCCATTTACTATTTTCTCCTTTACCAAAGATCCATTTTATTGTATCAAAAAAGCACATAATCATCAAGTATTATATGCTTTTTAACAACCATTTTTATTCATTTTCTACAAGTGTATATTCTTCCGAATCAAGTTCGGCAACATCTTCATTGGTTACACAATCAAATTGATATTCGTAAGTGTTAATCTTTTCTTGTAAGGTTCCCTCTTCTTCAATTATTTCAATCAATTTAACCATCAAACCAGTTTGTTTGTCAATATAAAGCTTGTATTCTTTCGCATTAGCATCATATACAAAATTCGTATTATAACCACTAATCACATAACATTCTTTTCCATCGGCGATTTCAGATCTTATTTGGGATCCAATACTACTAATAATCTTTTCGCCAAGTGTAAAATAATTCATATAATTGGCAATTATATTTTGATTTTCGATTAAAAATTGTTCCTGATAAATCTTTCTTGTTTTTTCTTTTCCATCATCTGTATAAAAAATACGACAATCTGGTCTGGTTAGTTGCGTCAAAATAACATCTTGATTTGTTTTATAAATCACTTGTTTAACACAATCTCCTTTTCGATACATTTCGACCGTGTAAAATTGTGTCTCAACTTTTGCGTATACATTTGTATTGGCTTGTTGGACTTTGTTTTTGTTATCCAATTGGGTAAAAATCAAAAATTTTCTTGCTGTCAATCCCAAAAGCACAAGAATAATAAGCCCAATTAGTAAGAAGATTTTTTTCCATAATTTCATGTTCATCCTCTCCTTTCTTTGGTAAAATACGATTTAATCTGATTGAATTTCATATCCTGTTAAATCGGGTTGTTCAAAATTACTTTCTGAAATATTCCCAAAGGCATACTCATATTCTACAACAATATCTGAGGTTTCTCCATTTTCATCAGTCTGCGTTCCATCTAATCTTCGTAACATTAGACCTGTTTGTTTTTCTATATAAGTCTCTTTAAATAAAAGACCATTTAATAAATAACATTCTTTTCCATCCCACTGTGCATCAACAATTGAAGTGGTAACTGCCGCATGGAATAAAGACCATAAGTTGTTATCAAAATTTACGCCTAAAATCATAATTTTACTTATCGGAGAACCTTGGTCTTGATTTAAAATGGCTACTTTTTTTCCATTTGATTCAAAATAGGAATTTTCTTTGTTTCCTTCATAATATTTGGTTAATAATTTTCGTGCATTTTCTTCACCGTTGGTGGTAGAAGTTAAATGCAAAACTGCTTTATCTCCTTTGCAATAATATTCTGTAATGGTCGTTGTTGCTTTTGAATAATTTGTAATTTTTTCATAGTGCTCATTATCATTAATATAACGAGCTATTTCTTTTTCCATATTTTTTAGGAGAATCATTTTTCGAGTTGTTAACGCTAAAAATCCAATAACAATAAAAATCATCAAACCTACTATTATTTTTAAAACTTTCTTCATATCATCCCTCCTTTTCTTTTGTGGTATAAAAATAGTTCTATACTTTTATTATAACATATTTTACATAAAATGTCAACATTTTTATAAATGTTGTGTTCTCTTAATAATTATCCCCCAGTATAACTGGGGGATTTTCATATCGGCCTATAAGGCCTT
>CANTGH010000020.1 GCA_947653235.1 uncultured Clostridium sp. | reverse complement strand
GTCCCCTATTTTTTATTGATTTTCGGCTTGTTTGAAAAAATACCGAAACTTGAAATTTATGTCAAGTTGCTTTTTCGCTTAATTTATGTTATAATAAAAGGTGAGGGTATTTTAATAGAAATAATCCCAAAAGAAGGATTGTTTCTATTTTTTTAAATACGAGAAAAAATTTCCAATAAACCTTGACAAACTTTATAAGGTATGTTAAAATACATATTTGTAAACTGCTTAACTATGGTTAATAAAGGCTATTTTAAATAGCTACCAAAGTTGGAAGTTAGCGAGTATTACGAAAAGGGAGGTGCATATTAATGTATGCAATCATTGAAAGCTGTGGAAGACAGTACAAAGTAGAAGAAGGAACGACGGTTTTTTTCGAAAAATTAGGAGAAGAAGAAGGGAAGAAAGTGACTTTTGACAAAGTAATTCTTGTTTCTAATGAAGGAAAAGTAGAAGTCGGAGCACCTTATATTGCAGGTTGTAAAGTAGAAGGAAAAGTTGTGTCAAACGGAAGAGGTAAAAAGATAATAGTATTTAAATACAAACCTAAAAAGAATGAAAGAAAAACCAGAGGACACAGACAAGACTATACAAAAGTTGAAATTACTTCAATTAAAACCAAATAATATGAAAATTAAAAATGCGAAATAGAAAAATCAAAAAAACGAAGGGAGTGAATCGAAAATGGCACATAAAAAAGGGCAAGGTAGTGTAAAAAACGGAAGAGACAGTGAGTCAAAAAGACTTGGTGTAAAAAGAGCAGATGGACAATTTGTGCAAGCAGGAACGATATTAATTAGACAAAGAGGAACTAATGTACATCCAGGAACCAATGTTGGAAAAGGTAGTGATGATACTTTATTTGCATTAATAAATGGAAATGTAAAATTTGAAAAAAAAGCAAGTAAAAAAATGGTTAGTGTCTATCCAGTAGAAACGTAAAAAAGAATATTTAGTAGGAGCATGAAAAGTCATGCTCCTATTTATGTTCAAAAAATTTTAAAAAAACATATACAAAAAATTTTTTTAATGATATAATAAATACAACTTAAAATGTACGATAGAAAAGAGGAAAAATATATGGGGAATATTGTTCTATTAGATGATTTAACAATCAATAAAATTGCAGCTGGGGAAGTGATTGAAAGACCAGCGTCAGTCGTAAAAGAAATGGTGGAAAATGCGATAGATGCACAAGCCAAAAATATAGTAGTAGAGATAAAAAATGGTGGAATTTCTTTTATCAAAATCACAGATGATGGTTGTGGTATTTCAGAAGATGACATGGAAATGGCATTTGAACGTCATGCAACTAGCAAAATTCGAAGTGCATCAGATTTAGCAACTGTTACCACAATGGGTTTTCGTGGAGAAGCTTTGGCAAGTATTGCAGCGATTAGCAATGTTGAAATGATTTCTAAGAAAAAAGGAGAAGAAATTGGTCATAAAATTGTAGTAGAAGGTGGTAAAATCTTAGAGAAATCAGAAGTTGGTTGCCCAGTAGGAACCACGATTACAGTCAAAAATCTGTTTTTTAATACACCAGTACGTTATAAATTTTTGAAAAAGGATTACACAGAAGCAGGTTATATTGAGGATAATGTTCGAAGAATTGCTTTGGTCAATAAAGAACTTGCTATAAAATTAATCAATTCTGGAAAAACCATTCTTCAAACCAATGGAAGTGGAGATTTTAAAAATATTATTTATAGTATTTATGGAAAAGATATTGCCAATGGAATTATGGAAGTAGAATATGAATATGAGGACATTAAGGTCTCTGGAGTGGTTGGCAAACCAGAAATTGCAAGAGCCAATAGACAGCACCAAATCTTTTTTGTCAATGGCAGATACATCAAAGATAAAAATTTATCAGCAGCAGTAGAACAAGCGTATAAAGGCATGATTCCGATTGGGAAATTTGGATTTGTTATTTTAAATCTTGAAATGAATCCTGAAAAATTAGATGTGAATGTACATCCAGCTAAATTAGAAGTGCGTTTTCAGGAAGAAACGATGGTTTTTAAAGCGGTTTATCATGCGATAAAGGTGGGACTTGGAAAAGGCGAATTGGTTGCTAATGTGGAAGAACCAATTTTAGCGGAACCAAAAAAAGTTGTTAAGGAAGAGCCAAAAGAAGAGTTGAAATTGGAAATTAAAGAAGGAATGACAATTGAAGAAAGAGTTCAAGCGATTAATTCTTTAATTAGCCAGATAACACCTGAAAAAACGATTAAAACAGCAACGGAATTGGAAGTTCCTAAATTAAATGCAGAAAATAAAATTGAAGATTTATATAAATCTGGAAATATTGCAGAAAAAATACAAGAAAAAGAAGAATATGAAAGTCAACAAAAAACAATTCAATTAGGCGATACGAAAATTTCAAGCATAACGCAAGAAATTGATGTCGCACAAATCAATGAAAAATT
Source organism: uncultured Clostridium sp. (assembly GCA_947653235.1). Classification (GTDB taxonomy): domain Bacteria; phylum Bacillota; class Clostridia; order TANB77; family CAG-508; genus Scatovivens. Next base: position 19,305 of record CANTGH010000020.1, on the reverse strand, counting down.
GAAAGAAGAACAACCAGAAGAACAGTTAGAAGAAATTCCACAACAAACGGTTCGAATTGATTTAAAAGAAGAGACTGAAAACATCCAAGAACAAGAAACAGAACAAACAACAGAAGAGACAGAAGCAAAGAAAAAAGCAGAAGAAAAAAAAGATGAATTCATCAGTGCGGTAACAGACAAATTATTAGAAGCCAAATTAAACGAAGAAGATCAAACTGAAATTATTGATACAGCTAAGGTAAGAGAAGCGTTAAAGGAAATACCAGAGATTACACCAGAGTTTGAAGAAATGTATAAAAAAGCATTTGGTATAGATTTGGGAGCGAATCGAAAAGAAGAAAAAAAGACAAAGGAAGAAAAAATAGACATAAGAAATGTGGAATATGCAGATAATCTTAATCAAAGTTTGTTTGAAACAGAGGAAGAATATCAAGCAATTTCGTATCAATTTATTGGTATTGCATTTTCAACGTATATCATGATTGAAATCAAAGATGATTTATATATGATTGATCAACATGCAGCACATGAAAGAATTATGTATGAACAAGTAAAAGCAAATTATTATAATGAAGAAGAAAAAGATTCGCAATTGTTGTTGTTGCCAGATGTTGTTACCTTAACGAACAAAGAAATGGATATTGCCAAAGAAAATGTGGAAATGTTTGCCAAAGCAGGTTTCGAATTTGATGAATTTGGGGATAATACCATTAAGATAACTTGTGTACCAAGTATGTGTGAAAATCTAAATACGAAGGAGTTGTTTCTAGAATTATTAGATGAAATCGATACAGTAGCTGTTACAGCTACACAAGAAAAAGAGGAAAAATTTATTGCAACAGTTGCTTGTAAATCAGCAGTAAAGGCGAAAATGAAATTAGAACCACAAGAAGTAGATGCTTTAATGCAAACCCTTTTAAGATTACCTAACCCTTTTACTTGTCCACATGGAAGGCCAACAGCCATTAAGATGACAAAGTATGATTTAGAAAGAAAATTTAGCAGAAAATAGTAGATAGGAGTCTAAACATGGAACCAAAAGTAATCGTGATAGCAGGTCCAACAGCCTCTGGAAAAACAGCACTTTCCATTGAATTGGCGAAAAAAATAGGAGGAGAAATTGTATCGAGTGACTCTATGCAAATTTATCAAGATATGAATATTGGAACGGCTAAAGTTACACCAGAAGAAATGCAGGGAATTAGGCATTATTTGATTGATTTTGTTTCTCCACAAGAACGATATTCTGTATCGGATTTCAAAAAAGAGGCACAAAAGGCAATTGATAAAATTTTAGCCAACAAAAAAGTTCCAATTGTTGTAGGGGGGACTGGTTTATACATAGACTCATTGATTTATGGAATTGAATATCCAGAAATGAAATTTGATGAAGTTTATAGAAATTTTTTGCTACAACAAGCCCAAACAGAAGAAGGATTAAAACAATTATACAACAAGGCCAAAGAAATTGATCCAGAAGCCATGCGAAATATTAGCCAGAACGATAAAAAAAGAATCATACGTGTTTTAGAAATTTTCAAAAGTACAGGATTGAATAAAACACAACAAGAGAAACAATCCAGAAAAAATGGTATAAAGTATGATTTTAAAGTTTTTGCACTTGATATGGATAGAGCTATATTATACGAAAGAATTAACAAACGTGTTGACATTATGTTAGAACAAGGATTGGTGGATGAAGTTGAAAAGTTAAAGGAGAAATATCATTGTTTTCCAACAGCGATGCAAGGACTTGGCTATAAAGAAGTTGTAGAATTTTTGGAACAAAAATGTACTTATGAAGAAATGGCAGAAACCATCAAACAAGAAACGAGACATTATGCTAAAAGACAACTTACATGGTTTCGAAAAAATAAAGAGACGATTTGGTTACAAGCAGAAGATGGAATTGAAAAAAATATAGATATTATTTTGAAGGCTTATGAAAACTAAAACTAGTTAGAAAGGAGAAATGTTAGACATATAACTAACATATAGAAAAATTGAATGATGAAAATGACAAACTAAGTTTCGGAAAAGTGATAATAGCTATTGTAGCAATTGGCTGTGTATTCCTTTTGGTTCAAAAAGGAATACATGTATTGAAAAATTTATCACAAGTAGGTGTTGTAGAAGAAGGATCTTTGCGATTTGAAGAAACAGCAGAAGGATATATTTTAAGAGAAGAAATTGTGTTGCAAGGAGAAAACTATAAAAATGGTATGGTTCAAATAATTTCAGAAGGACAAAGGATTGCTAAAGGAGAACCAGCATTTCGTTATTATTCTAGTGGAGAAGATGAAATTTTGAATCAAATAGAGACACTAGATAGTGAGATTAATGCAGCAATTGAAAGTAGTGGCTTAACCATATTTTCAACCGATATTACTAATTTAGAAACACAAATTCAAAAAGTTGCTGATTCGATGTATCATGTAAACGATTTAGGGAAAATTCAAGATCAAATGGCAGAAATGAACACATACATTGCTAAAAAAACAAAAATAACAGGAAATTTAAGTCCAGCTGATTCGCATGTAAAATCATTAATCGAAAAAAGAGATGGATTAGAACAAAAACTTAGTAATGAATCAGAAGTTGTAACAGCCCCTCAATCAGGATTGATTTCTTATCGAGTAGATGGATTAGAAGAAATATTACGGCGTAAAGGATTTTAGTTATTTAAATAAGGAATTATTAAAATCCTTTGATACCAAATCTGGTGCTACTGTTCTGACAAGTTCAGAAAAAGGAAAAATAATCAATAATTTTGAATGTTTTATAGCTTGTGCAATGAAGACAGAAAGAGCATCAGTAGCTAAAATTGGTGATAAAGTTACCTTAAAAATACCTTCTGCAGGTGAAGTGACGGCAACAATTGAATATATTGGACAGGAAGAAGATGAAACAAGAATATTAGTGTTTAAAATAACAGAGCATGTAGAAGAATTAGTTGAATATAGAGAAATTCCAATCGAAGTGATTTGGTGGAATTTTGAAGGATTAAAAATTAGTAATTTAGCTGTTTTAGAAGAAAATGATTTAAGTTATGTAGAAAGAAGTAAAGCAGGCTACATCGAAAAAATTTATATAAAAGTTCTTCGACAAAATGATACTTATTCGATTGTCGAAAATTATACCAATCAAGAATTAGAACAATTAGGATTTGATGAAGAATTTACGCATAATAGGAAACAACTGAATTTATACGATGAGATATTGTTACATTAATTTAACAAAAATGTAACAATAAAATGCAAAATATTACAAAAATATTAAGTTTGTGTAACATATACAAAAAATGGAAAAAAACTATTGACAATTCTTTTAAAAAGTTAGATACTATATATATGTTATAACACGAAGGAGAAAAAATTTAGGAGGTTTAAAAAAGTGGCAGGTACAGCAATTAAAAAATTTATGAATTATTTTTGGGGCGAAGAAGAACCAGTAGAGGAGTATGACGAAGAACTAGACGGCATGGAATATGCAGAAGACTACGAAGAAGAGGAAACAACAGGAAAAACATTAAATATTTTTAAAGGCAGAAACAGCAAAGTAGTTAGTATTCCACAACCACAACAAATCAAAATGCAAATCTCAAAACCAACCAGTTTTGAACAAGCTATTGATATCATTGCTCAACTAAAAAATAAAAATTCTGTTGTGATTAATTTAGAATATGTTAGCAAAGATGTAGGAAGACGAATAGTAGATGTTGTTAGTGGTGCTGTAAAAGCGTTAGATGGAAACATGGAAAAGGTTTCAAATGCGATATTTGTAATTGCTCCTTATAATTATGATATAGAAAATCAATTTTCAAAAGAAAAATTAGATGGAAAGTTTTCAGCTTCTTGGATGAAGTAATGAAATTAGGAGGAAGTGTTATATGTTAACACCTTTAGATATTGAAAACAAAAGATTTACGAAAACGATTAAAGGCTATAATGTAGACGAAGTGGACGATTTTCTAGATCAATTAACTTTAGAATATGAGAAAATTTACAAAGAAAATGCAGAATTCAAAAGTAAATTTGAAGAGCAAACTAAAGAATTAGAACATTATAAAACGGTAGAACATACATTGCAAAGTACTTTACTGATGGCCCAATCAACAGCGGAAGATATAAAAGCCATGGCACAAAAACAAGCCGACCAAATTATAGATAATGCAAAAAAAGAAGCACAAAAAATGGTAGAAACAGTCAATCAAGATGAATTAGATATTCGAAGAAAAACAGAAGAATTGAAAAAACAATTTGAAGTATATAAAGCTAAAATGGAAGCTTTGCTCATATCACAACTAGAATTATTACAAGATAAAGACGATCATAATGAAGATGAATAAAAAATTGCTTATAAGCAATTTTTTTGATATAAAGAGCATATTTTGTAAAAATTTGACGAAGAGAAATCTTGAAAAAACTTGACATAATTGTCCGAAATAAAATATAATATAGATAGAGCTATTTTAAGTTAGTATCAAATGAAAATAAGAAGGGGAGAGTTTAAAATTATGAAATGTAAGAAATTAATCACAATTTTTATACTTACAGTGCTACTAGCAGCACAATTTGGATGGCTTAATTTCGGTCCAAAAGTGTATGCTATAGGAGAAAAGACAGAAGGAAATTTCCATTATGATCAACTTAATGAAGAGGCAAAAAAAATATACCAAGCGATGCATCATATGTATACAGAAGGTATATTACAAACAGGAACACAAGGGTATGACCTTGTGCAAAACGGACTTTTTACAGAGGATCAAATCCAAGAATATGAAAAAGGAGATTCTACTTTAACTTCAGCAATGAATGCTGCAAGATATGCTTTTTATGCAGATTATCCTGAAATTTTCTATGTAAATTTCCAAAAAATTTCAATCCGAATTACAAAAGGACAGAACAATGAATATCATGCTTACATTGGTTCTGGAAGATATGCAGATTATTACACAGAAGGTTTTTCAAGTGAAGAACAAGTACAACAAGCTATTCGTGAATTCGATAGTTGTGTTAATGAAATCGCTCAAAAAGCTGAAAATATAGAAGTAGAAGAAAACCAAAACAAAATAGTAGAACAAATAAGATTAGTTCATAATGAGATTGTTTACAATACAGGTTATCGTCTAGAAAGTGATTGTAAACCTGGAAACGAAGGATTTATTAGTACACCTTATGGAGCGCTTGTAAAAAAAGAAGCTGTTTGTGAAGGATATGCAAGAGCATTTAAAGCAATTTTAGATGAAATAGGAATTAATAATATCCTTGTACAAGGAACACATCAATCAGAAGGTGCAGCAGCTGTTCCTCATATGTGGAATTATGTTGAAATTGAAAAAGAAACAATAGCAAGAAGCAGTGAGAAAGTATGGTATGCAGTGGATGCTACCTTAGATGATCCATTTTTACGTAATTCTCATATTGATGTTACACAACCTGAATATAACCCAGGAGATGACATTACAGAAGGATTCGAAAATACAAGATATTGCCTAGTTGGAACAGAAACTATGAACAAAGAACATATCGCTTTAGAATCTGTTGAAGCAGCAGGATTTTATACATTTCGCTATCCAGAATTATATACAGAGGATTACGGAATAGATAATGTTGTCAATAATAATGGATTACTAGTAAAATTTAAACAAGAAGGAACTCAAACAGAAGAATATAAAGCAGGAGACTTCTATATCAGTTATAATGGAAAAGGATATGCTGAGGCTGCAAAAGAAGGAAAATATATTTTAATGAAATATTATGAATATAGACCAGGAGATGATATATGGCTTGAAGGTAAATGGGGCTATATGAATCCAGAATCTTATGCAGGAGGATTTAAAGACTATGGAGACCATATTTATATCACTGTTCCTAATGGGGAATATGTAGAATTTGCAGTAACAACATTAGAACCAAGTGAAGGAATTGCTGGCTTAACTTATCAAGGTGATGAAACTGACTTTGTAGCACAATCAGGAAAATTATACAATCCAAATGGATATTACAAAAGTAAACCTTATATTAAAAAACAAACACCAGCAGCTACTGCTACACTTACAGTTGGACCTACTTATCATGTAGATGTTATGTATGATGATGATTTAGTATTAGCAGAAGGAGAAACACAAGTAGGTTATACATTAGATTCTACAGGACCAACAGGAGCAGATGAAGCAGAAATAACCAATTTTGCTTTTGATGGAAAAAATAGAATAACATTTGATTTTAAATTCAGTAAAATGTGGGCAGATGATGGTGCTATGTACCATATTTATGTAACAGGCTTAGTTGGAAAAAATAGCGGAAAAGCACCAATGGAGATAAGCTATGGAGCAGTTAATCCAATTATGTGCTCATTTAGTATGAATAAAGCTAAAAATTGGGAAGTATTTGCTAGACCAACTCTTCTTGAAACAGAAGACCTTTCTATGAATGGTTGGCAAACCAGTGATGGAACATCTGTTTCGGATAAATTAAAAAGCAGAATTGCTTTAGTAACAACAAGAACAACTAAAGCAGAAAAAGAAAATATGAATAACCTAATGGAAAATGAATTAGGCGATCAAGATTTAGTAAAAAGTGAAACATACAATATTTCCTTAAATGTATGTAAAAAATATGTTGTAAAAACTGGTCATAGACTAAGATTATCTCTTGGTTTCCCAGAAGGATATGGACCAGATGACGCAGGTGTTACTTTTAAAGCATATCACTTTATGAGAGATGCTGCAGGAAATGTGACAGGCGTGGAAGAAATTCCATGTGTTATAACACCATATGGATTAATTATAACATGTGATGCCTTCAGTCCATTTGCGATTGCAGTTGTTGAAAATGATGGAACTGTCTCTCAAGATAAAGCAGTGGTTGTATCAACTACCGAAGGCGGTATCATCGAAGGAGCAGGCAGAGAAGATGGAAATATTGTAACATTAAAAGAAAATGAAAGTGCAAATTTCCAAGTAAGACCAGAAGAAGATTATGAAATTGAAACCATTACAGTTTGTGGAAATCAAATAGAAGTTACTAACAAAGATGGAATGGATATTCTTGTAAATTATAATGATATAAAAGATGGAAACAGCATTGTAGAAGCTACATTTGTAGCAAAATCAGTTATTGAGCAAGAAGAAGCAAAAGGTGAGACTTTTATTGTACCAACAGCTGTTCCAGCTCAAATTGAAATGCCACAAACGCAAATAGGAACGATTAATCAAACCTTAAAGATAACACCAAATGTGTCAGAAACAGCAGGCATACAAACTTATCAATGGTACAAAGATGATAAAAAATTAGAAGGAAAAACTAATAAAGTATTAGAAATCACAAATCCTACCAAAGAAGATGCAGGAAGCTATGTGTTAAAGGTAACAACAACTGTTGGAACAGCCAGCGAAGAAACGATTAGCAATCCTTGTGTTATTACAATTTCAAGTTTTACAGCATCTATTGAAAAAGTATCCAATGAAACCATTTATCCTGGAGACGAATTTGAAGTAGATGTAAAAATACATGGTGTTGACGAGATAAAAGATGGTTTAATAGCATTAGGAGGTCAATTAGAGTATGACACGAACCAATTAGAAAAAATCGAAATAGTTGGTAAAAATGGTTGGGATATGAAAGGTGGTCTTAATGAAGATAATCTGAAATTTGTAATTGATAATAATCAATTCATTGTTGAAGATGGCTCTATATTTACCATGAAATTCAAAGCAAAAGATACTATAACACAAACAACCAATACTACTATAAAAATAAAAAATATTGAAGCAAGCAATGCTCAAATGGATATTCAATCAACTGATGCCCAAATCGATATTCAGATTGCTAAAAGACCAGATGCTATCACATCTGATAAATACCAAATTGAAGGAGATATTATTTCCAAAATACCTCCTAAAACAACAGTAAGTACTTTCGAGAAAAATGTTCAGACATATCAAAAAATGATTTTTACTGATAAAAATGGCAATGTTCTTGGAAAAGACGAATTTTTAGCGACAGGTTGTAAATTGCAAGTTGGGGATAGTTTGCAATTCACATTAGTTGTAACTGGTGATATTGATGGAAATGGTCAAATTTCAGTAACTGATTTAGCACAATTAAAATTACATTATATTGGTCAAACTTTATTAACAGATATTCACTTGAAAGCTGCTGATTTAGATGACAATGGAAAAATAACAATCACTGATTTAGCACAGCTAAAATTAGTATTAATTGGTTCACAAGTGATAGAATAATGTAAAGGAGAAACTATGAGAAAAAGTATAAAATTAGGTTTGATTTTATTTGGCATCCTATTGTTCACGACAAATGTATATGCAGCTTCTTGTAGCATGAAGATGCAAACAAGCAAAAATGAATTTAAAAAAGATGACGAAATTGTTGTCGATATTGCAATTGATAAAATAGAAGCAGAGACAGGAATTATTGCGTTAGGTGCTACATTAGAGTATAACAAAGATAGTTTAACATTAGTAGAAATGAAAGGACAAAACAATTGGTCGAATCCTTCTTATAATGAAACAAATGGTCAATTTGCAATGGATGCAGGAACATTAGTTAAAAATTCTGAAACAGTTTTGAAAATTATATTTAAAGTAAAAGATCCCAATATTCAAACGTCTACCATAACTTTAAAAGATATTATTGTTTCAGGAGGAATACAAACAGGAGACATTCCAGTAGCCACAATGACCAAAACAATAACCATAAAAACACAAACAACAGAAGACGATAAAAATGATAACAAAGACGATAATGACAAAACTAATAATGATAATACGACAGACATCGATAATACAACTACTGAAGGAAGTAACAATGGAACCAATAACAACAATCCTACTTCAAATAATTCTTCGAACCCAAATACAACTACAGAAGAAAGCTCAAATCCAACGGTGATTGTAAATACAAACAACAGTAAAGAAAAGGATTCTCTAAAAAAAGGTATACTACCAAAAGCAGGAGCGACCAATGTAATTTTGACGATATTAGGAGTAGGCATTATCATTACTGCAATTCTTTATATTAGAATGAAGATTATAGATAAACAATTAAAATAGAAAGTATCACTAGAAATTAGTTTCAAACTAATTTCTAGTGATTTTTTATTACAATCGTGTAATATTTTTTTTACAATATTACAACAATATTAAGTCTTTATTACATTTTGACAAATAGTATTGACTTTTCCCAAAAAAGGAATAAAATGGAACTATAAATTGAAAAGTTGTATAATAGAGGAAGTAAATGAGGATAATTGGTGGAAAACATAGAGGAACAAAATTATATACTTTAGAAGGCTTAAATACAAGACCAACCTTGGATCGAGTTAAAGAAGCATTGTTCAATATTTTACAATTTGAATTGCCACAATCCACTGTTTTAGACTTGTTTGCAGGAAGTGGAGCACTTGGATTAGAAGCGATAAGTCGAGGTGCCCAAAGGGTCATTTTATGTGATAAATCGCCTGAAGCTATCCACATAATTGAAAAAAATGTGGATAAGTTAAAGGCAAATCAGCCAATTCAAATTATTCATAATGATTATTTGTTAGCTTTAGAATTATTAAAAAAACAAAAGGAAAAAGTGGATATTATTTTTTTAGATCCACCCTATCAGAGTGATTTTGTGGAAAAAGCAATTCAAAAAATTGTGCAATTTCAGTTATTAAATGAAAACGGAATTATTCTAATAGAAACCGATAGAACAGAAGAAATAATTCCTAAAATAGATCAATTTAAAGCATTTGAACTGTATGATCAGAGAAAATACGGAAGAGCTGGCTTGTTATTTCTAAAAAATGAGAAGGAAAAACAAAAGACATAAAGAAAGGAAAAGTTAAGTATGGAAATTTTTACACTGCTGGAGACGATAGAGGATATTTTAGAAAAGGGAAAAAACGTTCCTTTTACCGAAAAATGTATTGTTGAAAAAAATGAATTATTGGATATTATAAAAGAAATCCGCTTAAATTTACCAGATGAATTAAAACAAGCAAAATGGATTCGTGAGGAAAGAGAAAGAATTATTGCAGAAGCACAAAAAGATGCAGAAGATATTGTAAAAGAAGCAGAAAATAGAATTATTTCAATGATTGATGAACATGAAATAACCAAAAAAGCATATGATAAAAAGAATGAAATTATTGCAGAAGCCAATGAAATGTACAGAGAATACAGCAAAGATGCCAACAGCTACGCAGATGGAATTTTAAGCAATATAGAAGAAAATATAGTGAAATTAGGGGAAACTTTAAGCAGTGTTGAAATAGCAATAAAGAGTGCATTGGAAACCGTACAAAATAATCGAAAAGAATTGAAATAGAAATGTGTTATTCTGTAGGAGTTTCCTGCAGAATAATTTTTGAAAATAAAATGTCTTTGACATAAGGTTTAATTTATTATAGGATAAAAGAATAAACAAAGACAATTAGGAGGATGTTATAAATGGGAAAAAAACGCAGAAAAACAACAACCAAACGTCAAAAAAAGAAAAGTAGTAGTATAGATTTAGCTATGATTGGATGTTTCGTAACAGGAATATTATTGACAATTTTGATTTATGCTGAAACAGGAACGGTAGGAGAAGTATTAAGTCCCGTTTTAGGTGGTATAATAGGAATGATAAAATATATTATTCCATTAGGAATGATTGGAATATCGATTTCTCTTATCAAAAATGATAAAGACTATCTATTTTCTAAAATAGGTCAATATTTGGTATTTTTATCTTGTATTGCAGCAATGATGTCAATTTTTCAAGTATCAAAGGGAAACTTGAGTATGGATATGGAATTTAGTCAAGCATTAGAAAGAGCCTACGAACTTGGAACGACAAATTTAGGAGGAGGAACAGTAGGTACAGTTATTGCATATCCTTTAATTAGTCTACTTGGAATGTTTGGTGCAGCAGTTTGTACAACAGGAATTGCAATTATCATGTTAGTATTTACATTTGGCTTAAAACCAGCCCAATTTGTAATAGAGCTTTTAGATGTTTTAGAAGAAAGAAAAGAACAAAGAAATGAAGAATTAGAAACACGTCGTGAAGAAAGAATGGCCAAAATAAAACAAAAAGCACAAGAAGAATTGATTTACAATAAACAAATGCGCAAAGCAAATGCTAACGCTAAAACAAAAAAACACAAAGATACCGAATTTTATACTATTGAAGACGAAGAACCAGAAATCAATGAAGAGCAAATAACAATTAATCTAAACAATAAAAATGCAGAAAATCAAGAAGAATTACAAGAAGACACTATTTTTAGTTTTTTTGGTAAAAAGAACAAACAGCCTCAAGTAGAAGCCATGGAACCAGAAGAACCAAATCCAAATGAAATTGAAAGCAATTTATTTGTTCAAAAAGCTGAAGAAAAAGAAGAAAAAGTCAGAGAAGTTCTACAATTAGAACACAATACAATTGTTTCTGAAGATGAAAATTATGAATTTCCACCCGTAGAATTATTAAAACAAGGAACAACAAAAACCTTAAAAGGTGGAAAAAAAGCCTTGACAGATACAGCGACTAGACTTCAAAAAACATTATTTAGTTTTGGTGTTTCTGCCAAAGTAGAAAATGTTTCTGTAGGACCTGCTATTACAAGATATGAGTTAAAACCAGCAGAAGGCGTCAGAGTTAGTAAAATTGCAAAATTGTCGGATGACATTGCCCTAAATTTAGCTGCTGAAAGTATTCGTATAGAAGCACCAATTCCAGGCAAACAAGCTGTCGGAATTGAGATTCCAAACAAAGAAAAAGAAGTGGTTCATTTTAGGGATATTATTGAAACAACTGCTTTTCAAGATGCCGAATCCAAAGTATCAGTAGGGCTTGGAAAAGATATTTCTGGAGAGCCAGTCATTGCAGATATTGGCAAAATGCCACACGTGCTAATTGCTGGTTCAACAGGTGCTGGAAAATCAGTTTGTATCAATACATTGATTACAAGTATTATTTACAAAGCCAAACCAAGTGAAGTCAAACTTGTCATGGTTGATCCAAAAGTGGTTGAACTTTCGGTTTATAATGGAATTCCACATTTACTAATTCCCGTGGTAACCGATTCGAAAAAAGCAGCAGGTGCACTTGCTTGGGCAGTGCAAGAAATGGAAAATCGCTATCAGTTGTTTGCGACCAAAGGTGTTAGAGATTTAAAAGGATACAATGCTGCTACAAGTGAAGAAGAAGGAAATTTACCACAAATTGTTATCATTATAGACGAGTTAGCCGATTTGATGATGGTGGCTGCCAAAGATGTAGAAGACTCGATTTGCCGTTTGGCACAAAAAGCCAGAGCTGCTGGTATGCATTTGGTGATTGCAACCCAAAGACCATCGGTGGATGTTATTACAGGAATTATCAAAGCCAATATTCCATCTAGAATTGCCTTTGCGGTGTCTTCTCAAATTGACTCCAGAACAATTTTGGATATGGTAGGAGCTGAAAAATTGCTAGGAAAAGGAGATATGCTATTTTACCCAATTGGAAGCTCCAAACCAACTAGAGTACAAGGGGCGTTTGTCTCTGACCAAGAAGTCGAAAAAATTGTTGATTTCATCAAATCCAATGGTGGAGAAGCAACTTACAATGAAGATATTTTAGAAGAAATTGAAAGAGCTAATAAAACAGATAAAGAATTAGAGACACCAGACGAAGAAGATGATACCGATCCATTTTTAGAAGATGCCATCAAAACAGTTGTTGAAGTTGGTCAAGCTTCTACATCGTTTATTCAAAGAAGATTTAAAGTAGGGTATGCACGTGCTGGTCGAATTATTGATCAAATGGAAGCAAGAGGCATTATTTCTGGTTATGAAGGAAGTAAACCAAGACAAGTACTAATTACAATGGAACGTTTACAAGAATTAAGCATGGCACAGCCAGTTGCTACAGGAGAAACAAATACGGATACTTAAAAAACAAATTTTTGTCAAAAAGACAACGGATTTGAACTATTAAGGAATCCTTAATAGTTCGATTTTGACAAGAAAGGAGAGAGTGTGTGGATGAAATTTTTTTCCAAATTAAAAGATTACAATAATTTATTAGAAGAAATATTAGACCAGAAAACTTTTTCCTCCATTGCTAAGAGTTTATTGTTAAGTATGATTTATAAACTTGAAATCTCCTATAAAGATTATGCTATCGTAAAAGTAGATAGTGTATCCAAAGATGTTTTTTTGAGAAATATATTGGAAGTCATCAAAAATTATTGTGACCACATAAAAATTGTAGAGCCTGATTCATCTCAGGCTACTTTGCTTATAAAAAATAATGTAAACACATTAACCAATACCAAAGAACGAAGCATTTTAGCGTATCCGACGGAACTTGCTATGTTGGAAGCAATTGCTAATATTGAACCAAAATATTTTTTTATCAGAAAAGACTTTGAACAAAGACAGCAATTTCAAAATTTATTAGTAGAAGGCTATAAACAAAATACGATTGAAGTTTTAAAAAATTTTAATGGTTGGTCATGGGATATAAATGTCCATGAAAAAATGAATTATGTGGCAAACATCGTTTATCAAAATATAATGATGATAAAGGGAGAACAATTTTTGACTTACTGGAGATGTGATGATCACGGAAAAAAAGACTATTTATTAGAATTGAGAAAGACAATAAAAAGCATAACTGGAAATGAAAAATATTTTGAAACTTTAAATAATTTGTTAAAGGGATTAAAAGAAGCACCAAATTACGAAAAAGTAGAAGAGGAATTAATTAAATTACAAAAGTTGTTTTTGAAAATAATTGAAAAAAAAGTAGAGATGATAAACTTAAGAGAGGAAATCATAAAAATGCTCTATCAGCTAAGATTATTTCAAAATTTAGTTTTTTCAGAAGGAATGCTAGTAAAAGATTGCAAACAGATTGCGAATGTTTTTGAACATACACAAAAATTATTACTAACCAAAGCTTGTAAATTAGGCATAATAAAAATTGTCAGTATGGATATTCAAACGAATTTCGATATTTTAAAAAATGTTTTTGACACGAAGATAATTGATTTAGAACAAATAAAAATATATCTTGAATTAGAAAAAGAGAATATTATGTTTAAAGTATACGATAAAGAAGTGTTTGAAAAACAAGTACAAATTAAATGGAATGGCAATAAGAAGGATATTATCATTCGAAAAAAGAAAAAAATTAATATTTTTAATTAGGAGGAAATATATGAAAATCACATTTTTAGGAGCTGCACAAACGGTTACAGGTTCGAATTTTTTGGTGGAAGCAGCACGGAAAAAAGTTTTTAGTGGATTGTGGTATGTATCAAGGAAAAGCAACACAAGAATTTGAAAATTCAGATCCGTTTTTATTTGATGTAACAAACATTGACTTTATGTTATTAACACATAGTCATATTGACCACGCAGGACGTATTCCAAAGATTTGTAAGGAAGGTTATCGCAATCCAATTTATGCACACAAAGCTACCTGCGATTTATGTGAAATCATGCTTCCTGATAGTGGACATATTCAAGAAGTGGAAATTGAATGGCAAAACAAAAAGCGCATGAGAGAAGGAAAGGAAGCATTACCACCATTATATACAGCAGAAGAAGCTTATGATTGTTTGCAATATTTTGTACCAGTTCAATATGATGAGATTATTGAAATTGATGAAAATATTAGTATACGTTTTAACGATGCAGGTCATATGCTTCGGATCGAGTATTATTGAAATTTGGGCAAAAGAAGATGGAAAAATTACCAAAGCTGTTTTTACAGGAGATTTAGGGAATAATGATTTACCATTATTGGGTGCACCAACCATGATTGAGAGTGCGGATTATTTAATTATGGAATCTACGTATGGAAATAGGTTGCATATTCGAAATGAGGAAAAAGCAAGATTATTTTTAGACATTGTATCCGAAACTTTAGATAATGGTGGAACCGTTGTTATTCCATCTTTTGCGGTCGGAAGAACACAGGAGATTTTATACGAAATTGACAAATTAAAAGATGAGTATGGACAAGATGAGGAATTTTACAAAAAATATCAAACTTTGATGCATGTTCCAGTTTATGTAGATAGTCCACTTGCCATTTCTGCAACTGAAATTTTCCAAAAAAATATGGATTTATTTGATGATGAAATTAAGCAAAAAATCAAATCGGGTGATAATCCACTTGATTTTCCAGGACTTCGTTTTACGAAGACTGCTGAAGAATCTAAAGAGTTAAATGCAAGTAACGAACCAGCTATTATTTTATCAGCCAGTGGAATGTGTGAAGTAGGAAGAATTAAGCATCATCTGAAACACAATTTGTGGAATCCACGAAATACGATTTTATTCGTGGGATATCAAGCACCAGGAACACTTGGAAGGAGTATTGTAGAAGGTGCACAAAAAGTGAAAATATTTGGGGAAGAAATTGCAGTCAATGCTAGAATTGAGTATATTGAAGGGTATTCGGGACATGCCGATCAAGAATGGTTGCTTAATTTTGTGTATTCTTTTATCAATAAACCAAAACATATTTTTCTGGTGCATGGTGAGGTAGAAGGGCAACAGGAATTGAAGCAAAAAATCGAGCAAACCACAGATATTCCAGTGAGCATCCCAAGTTTTGGAGAAAGCTATGAGTTGACCGAAGTGCCACAATTACTAGAAAGAGAAGAAAAAATTGTCAATTATGATCAAGTCTTTTTAAGATTGGATATTTTAGATAAAATTGAAAAATTAAAAGAGCAAATGGATGATATTGGAAATGTTGTAAAAGAAGACATCAATACTAACGATATAGATGTGCTACATTTAAAGCAAAGAATTAAAGAAATTCAGGGACAAATTGAGAATTTGATGAAATAGGAAAATCAAAAAAGTGTCTTATTCAAATTTAGAATAAGACACTTTTTTCTATTCAACCGTTACCGACTTTGCCAAATTTCGTGGTTTATCCACATCTAAGCCTTTGTTTTTTGAGATATAATAAGCAAATACTTGAAGTGGCAGAATGGATAAAATAGGTGACAAAAGTGGATGTGTTTGAGGAATTTGTATAATTTTTGTAAAATTTGAATGCTCCAAATTCTTATCGGTTATAATCAGAGTTTTAGCACCGCGCGTAATGACTTCTTGGATATTACTGATGGATTTTTCAATTAAGTCTGGCACTGTCAATATCGAAATGACAAGTGTATCTTTTTCAATCAAAGCAATTGGGCCATGTTTTAATTCACCACTGTAAAAAGCTTCTGAGTGTATGTATGAAATCTCTTTTAATTTCAAAGAGCCTTCAGCCGCGGTATTATAATCTAAACCTCTACCAAGGAAAAATACATCTTTATTTTGATAAGTTTCTTTTGCGAAATTTTCAATTTCTGAAAGATTGCTCAAAAGTTGTTCCGCTTTGGTGGGTAGTTCTAAAATAGATTTTTTCAAATCTATCAAAAGTTTTTCATCTTTGTTTAAAATTTCTGCAAAATAAATGACTAAAGTTGCAAGTAAGGTAATTTGTGAGGTATAAGCCTTAGTCGAGGCAACTGCGATTTCTGGACCAGCATGCGTGTAAATGACAAAATCAGCTTCACGTGTAATCGAACTTCCTTCAACATTAGAAATGGCAAGAGTTGTGGCACCTTTGGATTTAGCAAGTTTTAAAGCAGCGATGGTATCAGCTGTTTCGCCAGATTGGGTAATAAATATGCATAAAGTATTCTTATGAATTAATGGATTACGATAGCGAAATTCAGAAGCGACATCCACTTCCGTGTTAATTTCGCAAATATTTTCCAATAGATTTTTTGCTGTTAAACCAGCATACATAGCAGTTCCACAAGCTACAATATAAATTTTTTGGATAGTACTTAGGAATTCTTTGGAAAAATTTAATGTTTTAAATTGACAAGGTTGGTCAGTCGTTAAATGATTTCTAATGGTTTCACGAATGGCGGTTGGTTGTTCGTAAATTTCTTTTAACATAAAATCTTCGTAACCATTTTTTTCAGCAGAAGTTGCATCCCAGTCAATTTTAGTTGTTGTTTTAGAAATGGGATTTAAGGTGTTATCAAAAAATTGTACATCTGTTTTGGTAAGAATGGCGAATTCGTTATCTTTTAAAAGATAAAAATCTCGTGTAGAACCAAGATAGGCAGGAATATCGGAACTGATAAAATTTTCGCCATCACCTTTTCCGATCACAAGTGGACTGTCTTTTCGAACTACAATCATACAATCTGGAAAAAGGGTACAAAGCACACCAATAGCAAAGCTTCCCTTTAATTTATGACAAGCTTGGTTAACTGCCTTTAAAAAGGCATGTTGATTTTCTGTTTTTTCTTCTGAAAAATAATAATGAATTAAATTTGGAATAACTTCTGTATCGGTCTCAGATAAAAAGTGATATCCATTGTCACCCAAAAATTTTTGTAATTCATGATAATTTTCAATAATACCATTATGTACAACGGAAAAAATGTTAGAATTATCATTATGCGGATGAGAATTGGTGGAAGATGGTTTGCCATGTGTTGCCCAACGCGTATGTGCAATTCCAATGTTTCCTTCTAAATTTTCTTGTTTGACAAGTGTCGATAATTCTTTTACCCTTCCTTTATTTTTAATGGTTTTAAAATTTTCTTTTTCTAATATGGTAAGACCTGCCGAATCGTAGCCACGATATTCTAATTTTGTAAGTCCGTCAATTAAGATAGGCTCTGCTTTTCGGCTCCCTATGTATCCAACTATACCACACATAAAAACCTCCTTATGAATTGTGTTTTTATTATTATATATTATTTTTGTGTTCATTTTGTGAAATTAAAAAAAAAATTAGACACAAAACACTTTTTATGATATAACAAAAATAACTAAAATTTTTCCAAAAATGAATCGTGTAAAGGAGGAAAGTATGATAAAGTTTAATTTTGATAACTCAAGTATTCCTGAAAAAATATTTCAAGAATATAGTCAAGAAATAGCAAAAATTCATAATAAGATGAATCAAAATGCCAATTCACAAGATGAATTTTTAGGTTGGATGGAACTTCCAACGAATTATGACAAGCAAGAATTTGAAAGAATTCAAAAAGCAGCAAGCAAAATCCAAAAAAATTCCGATGTTTTGATTGTAATTGGAATTGGTGGATCCTATTTAGGTGCCAGAGCTGTGATTGAGGCATTGACGAATTCCTTTTATAATCTGCAAGAAAAAAACAAAAGAAAAACGCCACAAATTTTGTATGTTGGAAATAATATCAGTCCTGTATACATGAATGATTTACTGGATTTGATTGCAGATAAAGAAATTTCGATTAATGTCATTTCCAAATCAGGAACCACAACTGAGCCAGCTATCGGTTTTCGAATTTTGCGAGAAGTTCTAGAAAATAAATATGGACCCAAAGATGCACGTGAAAGAATTTATGTAACGACCGACAAGGAAAAAGGAGCTTTAAAAACTTTAGCAAGCAAAGAAAAATACGAAACATTTGTCATTCCAGACAACATTGGTGGAAGATTTTCGGTTTTAACAGCAGTTGGCCTGTTACCAATTGCTGTAGCAGGTATTGATATTCAAAAATTGATGTTAGGTGCCAAACTTGCACAGGATAAATACAGCGATCCAGAAATAAAATATAATGATTGCTATCAATATGCTTTAATTCGAAATTTGTTGTATCAATCTGGTAAAACAACCGAAATCTTGGCAAACTATGAACCCAAACTACATTATCTAGCAGAATGGTGGAAACAGCTTTATGGTGAAAGCGAAGGCAAGGATAAAAAAGGAATTTTTCCAGCAGGTGTAGATTTGACAACCGATTTACATTCTATGGGTCAATACATTCAAGATGGTGAAAGAAATTTGATGGAAACAGTTTTAAAAGTGGGAACCAATGCTTCAGAAATCGCCATTCAAGCCGATGATCAAAATTTAGATGGATTAAATTACTTAGCAGGCAAAAATTTGGGCTATGTTAATTCAAAAGCAATGGAAGGAACCATTCAAGCACATGTGAGTGGTAATGTACCGAATTTGCTCATTGAAATGGAAAAATTGGATGAGGAAAATATGGGAGAGCTAATCTATTTCTTTGAAAAAGCAGTTGCTATGTCTGGCTATTTATTGGGAGTGAATCCATTTAATCAACCAGGTGTAGAAGAATATAAGAAAAATATGTTTCATTTATTGGAAAAGCCAGGCTATTAGAAAATTATACTTAAAAGGCATGAGATTCACTGGTATCAAGTGAGAGCAGAAAAATAAGAAAAGTCATCAAGTTTCGGTATTTCTCAACTCAAAAAAATATAGAAAAAAACCT
>CANTGH010000019.1 GCA_947653235.1 uncultured Clostridium sp. | reverse complement strand
GAGGTTTTTTTCTATATTTTTTTGAGTTGAGAAATACCGAAACTTGATGACTTTTGAGTTAATTTATGATATAATAAAGAATTAGGGTAGATATATTTTATTATTTGACTTCCCAAGATAATTTTGGCTCGTTTGAGTTGGTTTTGTCCCAAATTTTGCTATCTGTTTTGCTAAATTCATTTAAAACATCGTAAACAGTTGGTATGTTAATTGGTTCTTTTTCCTCTTTTTATGAGAAATAAATGCCTAATATCGCTTATAAAACTACGTATATATACTCCCACAAGTCTTTTAGCGTTTTTTATGAAATTTGTTGTTATTTTTCCTTGGTTCATCTTTAGTTACTCCTTTATTTCACTATATTTCATTTTTACTAGTTTAGCAAGAGTTTCTTGTTATTCTTGTGTATTATAAGAATTATCGATACAATTTTCATCTTTTATATAATACTTCGTTCCTAACATTTCATCTGGCAGATATTGTTGTTCGACAAAATGTCCAGGAAAATCATGTGGATACTTGTACCCTTTCCCATAGCCAAATTGTGACATTCCTTCTGCTGGTGCATTTCGAATATGCATCGGAATGGTACCTGTATTTTTCGTTTTTACATCTTCCATCGCACGATTAATTCCTAAATAAGTCGCATTTGATTTTTTGGAGATAGCTACATAAGTCACCGCTTCTGCTAATATAATGCGAGCTTCTGGCATTCCAATCATGCGAACAGCTTCCATGGCTGAGGTAGCTACTACTAAAGCATTGGGATTTGCCATCCCAACATCTTCAGAAGCACAAATGGTAATCCTTCTTGCTAAAAATACTGGATCTTCTCCTGCGTTTAAAGCTCTTGCTAAATAAAAAATAGCTGCATCTGGATCACTTCCACGCATAGATTTTATCATGGCACTAATATTATCATAATGACTGTCTCCCGTTTTGTCAAACATGGCTTTTTTGGTATTCATACTTTGACTTGCAATTTCGTCTGTGATTTCAATTATACCATCCTTTCCCATTTTAGTTGTCAAAACTGCTATCTCTAAGCCATTCAAAGCGGTTCTTACATCACCATTTGAAATTTCTGCAATGGTTTCGATTGTACTATCTGAAATTTGGATACGATAATTCCCTAATCCATCTTTGCTAGTAATCGCATTTTTTAATACTTGAATAATATCCGTTTTTTTTAATGGTTCTAATTTGATTACCATAGATCTTGAAATTAAAGCCTTATTGACTTCAAAATAAGGATTTTCTGTTGTCGCACCAATTAAAATGACCGTTCCGTCCTCTACATATGGTAAAAGTGCATCTTGTTGCAATTTATTAAAACGGTGAATTTCATCAATAAATAAAATGCATTTTCCACTTGGATTAAGTAGTAAATTACCAGCTTCCTCAACTGCTCTTTTGATATCTGAAACCCCTGAAGTTACTGCATTTATTTTCGTAAATTTATATTGAGTCGTCTCACTAATTACCTTAGCTAACGATGTCTTTCCACACCCTGGTGGTCCCCATAAAATAATGCTAGATAAGCGATCCGCTTGAATGGTTCGATATAATAATTTATCTTTTCCTACAATATGCTCCTGTCCAACAAATTCATCAAGGCTTTTGGGACGCATACGATAGGCTAGTGGTTGATTTAACTCCATGTTTTTCTCCTATTTTCCTAAATATTTTAATCCAGTTCGAATAATATCTTCTATTGTCATTGTTTTATAATCAAACTTTTCAAACGCCTTTTCAATTTCTTTTCGATGATAGCCTAAAATTTGTAAGGCCGATATTGCTTCATCTATTTGTTCATCAACTTCTATAATCGTTTGATTTTCTTCCGTTTTGGCAATTTCCTGTTCTGCTTTTAATTTATCTTTTAACTCTAAAATAATGCGTTGAGCTGTTTTTTTCCCAATGCCTGGAACTTTAGTAAGCTTTGTTATATCATTTGTTAAAATACTTAGTGCAAAATCCGATGTACTAATATTAGAAAGCATGCTAATTGCTGATTTGGCTCCAACTCCACTTACGGAAATTAATAATTCAAACATTTTCAATTCTTCATTACTTAAAAAACCATATAAACTAATTTCATCTTCTCTTACATGGTAATGAGTAAATATTTTTACGGTACTTCCCATTTCTCCCAATTTTCCAATGGCTGTTTTAGACATAAAAATTTTATAACCAACTCCCATTGTCTCTAAAACAACATAATTGCTCATTTTTTCTTCTAAACTTCCTTTGATATAAGCAAACATTTTATCCCTCCATTATTCAAACATCTTTTCGCCTATTTTATCACAAATAAAAAAAAATGCAAGTGATTTTGCATTTTTTTATTTTATTTATTTCAAAAATTGGATTATTCCTCTTTTCCATTCATCTTTAATTTTTTTATAATCTCAACAACTAACAATGGCGAGAAAATCAAACAAATTGTTTCCAGCAATTTATCCATTGGCAATATAGCTAAATCAAAAATTTCCCTTAAAGCTGGTACAAATAATACAACTAACATTAAAGCTGCTGACACACCAATGGCTAAAATCAACTTTCCGTTATTGAATGGATTAGTCTTGAAAACCGATTCTTGGTTGTTTCTTACATTAAACACATGTACCAATTCTGATAAAGCTAACACACTAAATGCCATCGTTTGCCCCACTCTAATTTTGTATTCGGCACTTCCTTGTGTGCTTAGTCCTAAAATAAACGCAATTAACGTAATCAAGCCAATCCAAGTACCTTGATATAAAATCCTCCAACTCATAGCTTTGCTGAAAATTCCTTTGCTATTTTTAATTGGTCTTCTTTTCATAATGTTTCGATCGGCTGGGTCAACAGCTAATGCCAATGCAGGTAAAGAATCGGTCACCAAATTAATCCATAAAATATGCATCGGAAGAAGTGGTTCTAGCTGACTAATATCAGTAATATGGAATAGTTTCGCCAATATTGGTGTTAATAAAATCGCTAAAAATAGGACAACTATTTCTCCAATATTGCTGGATAATAAAAACGCAATTGCTTTTAAAATATTGTCGTAAATACGTCTTCCTTCTTCGACTGCTGCAACTATGGTTGAGAAATTATCGTCTGTTAAAATAACATCAGCTGCTTCTTTGGAAACATCGGTACCAACAATTCCCATGGCACAACCAATATTTGCATTTTTTAAGGCTGGTGCATCATTCACCCCATCACCTGTCATAGCAACAACTTCCCCATTTGCTTGCCAAGCTTTAACAATTCTAACTTTATGCTCTGGTGAAACTCTGGCATAAACAGAAATATTTCTAACTTTGTTTTTCAATTCTTCATCTGTCATTTTCTCTAATTCACTGCCTGTTATGGCTTCGTTTTCCTCTATTAAAATACCTAACTGTTTGGCAATAGCTGTTGCTGTGATTTTGTGATCTCCTGTAATCATAACCGTTTTAATCCCTGCTGATACGCATTTTTTGACTGCTTCTTTTACTTCTTCTCGTGGCGGGTCAATCATACCACACATACCCACAAAAATTAAATCACTTTCTAGATGATCCATATCATCTTTGGTTAAAGAATGGTTGATGATTTTATAGCCAAAGGCAAGCACTCTTAGTGCTTTTTCGGCTAAGGACTTGTTGGTCGATAAAATCAAAGATTGATAATCTTCTAAATCGCTTTTGATTTCTCCATTTTCCGAATATCGATTGCAACATTTTAATAATTCGTCCACTCCTCCTTTAGTGTAAACAATATATTGACCGTCTTCTGTTTTGTGAACAGTTGTCATTAATTTTCGATCTGAATCAAAAGGAATTTCAAATTCGCGCGGATAATTTTCGATGGTGTATCCTTCATATCCCAAAGTAAAACCCATGTCGACTAGAGCAGTCTCAGTTGGGTCACCAGTTAATTTTCCATCTTGTGCTACTTTCGTATCATTGCAAAGCATGCCAGCTTTAACTAATTTGTCAAGTTCATCGCTTTTATCTTTTATGTCTTCAATATTTTGTGTTCTGCTATTTACAAATATTTTTTGTACTGTCATTTTATTTTGGGTCAACGTTCCAGTTTTATCAGAACAAATAACAGAAGCACACCCCAATGTCTCTACGGCTGGCAATTTTTTAACAATGGCATTTTTCTTAACCATACGTTGTACACCAATGGCTAAAACAATCGTGGAAACTGCTGCTAATCCTTCTGGAATAGCGGCAACTGCAAGTGAAACCGCTGTCATAAACATGTGAACTGGTTCTTTTCCATAAAGCAATCCTACAACAAAAATAATTGCACATAGTAGCAATGCTACAATTCCGAGTGTTTTTCCCAAATTATTTAATTTAATTTGCAAAGGTGTTTGGGATTCATCGGTTTCGTCAATCATTTTGGCAATTTTTCCAACTTCTGTGTTCATTCCTGTTCCGACCACAATTCCTTTTCCTCTACCATAGGTAACTAAGCTTGATGAAAATAACATATTTTTTCGATCGCCTAACTCTGCATCTTCGTGGATTGGGTCTGCTGTTTTATCAACTGGTACGGATTCGCCTGTCATGGCTGATTCTTGTGACTTCAAATTGATGGCTTCCACAATCCTTAAATCAGCAGGTATATAATCTCCCGTTTCTAAAATAATAAGATCACCTGGCACCAAATCTTTAGATGGCACTACAATTAGTTTTCCATCTCGCATGACTTTAGCTGCATGACTACTCATTTTTTGCAACGCTTCCAAGGATTTTTCGGCTTTATTTTCCTGTGCTACCCCAATAATAGCGTTTAATATGACGACAATTAAAATAATAATCGTATCAGTTATACCTTCTCCTTCTTGTAGTCCAACAATTCCTGATACAATGGCAGCAATGATTAAAATAACAATCATAAAATCTTTAAATTGTTCCAAAAATTTGACCCATATACTCTTTTTCTTTTTGGCTCTTAATTCGTTGAACCCAAATTTCTCATATCTTTCTGCTAGTTTACTCGTGTTTAAACCATTTACTAAATCGGTTTGTAATTCTTGAGCTGTTTGCTCATAACTTTTCTTATACCACTTTTCTCCCATTGTTTCCTCCTATTTTTTTATTTTCCAAACATGATCTTCCAGTTCTCCTTCCAGTCCTTTCTTTAAATAAACAACTGGTCTAATGCCAATTTCAAACTTACTTTCTATATGTTGCATACCAATACATGACATATAATAAATTCCATATTTGCTATTTTCTTTTTCTGTTGCTAACCAATAAAAATATCCAAAAACATCAAATTTAAACAATTCGTATTCATCTTCAAAATCACTTGTGTCATTTAAGGCTCTTTTGGGTTTGTGTGAATAAAAATTATTATACACTTGATTTAAGTCACCTAAAGTTAATGTCGTTATTTTACTTGCTATTTCCTCTACTTTAAATTCTTTTCCTTGTTTTTCAATTCCGCCATTCACATCATCTATTAAAGTTATATTTTCAAAATCATTGATTATGCGATTGATTGCCATTTTGTTATTCTCATATATAGTGGGATTATAATACCATTTGCCTGGTACACCTGTACTGATAATTTTTACATAACCTGTCGTTCCTTCCATAAAACCATCATCAATTACTCTCCAACCATTGGTAGAAGTATATGATTTTTTAGAATATACATCTGTATACTCAATTGGGTAGTTTATATAATCTCCAATTTTTACATTTCCCTTTAAAGGATTGTACAATCTTACTGTTCGATTATCCAAAACTTTGAAATAATACTTTCTATTTTGATAAGAAAGAGTAATCGCTAAATCTTTGTTTTCAAGTTGTTCTATTTCTACATTGGTTACGTTTTCTACTTTTTCTAATTCCTCTTTTAGGATTTGATTCAAATGTTTAGATTTCTCTAACCAATTTGTTAATTGAGTAGAAGTTAACGCCAATTCAATTTGTTCTTTTAAGTAGCTTTCTATTGTTCCATTA
Source organism: uncultured Clostridium sp. (assembly GCA_947653235.1). Lineage (GTDB taxonomy): Bacteria > Bacillota > Clostridia > TANB77 > CAG-508 > Scatovivens. The sequence goes on along the minus strand of CANTGH010000019.1, from coordinate 18,172 downwards.
GAAGCTGCTATTACTTTATCCATTAGTAAATTGTGGGAAATCATAATTCCAATTCCCAGTAATATCATTATTACAATAATGGTTACAGATAAAGCAACTAATGAAATTCCCTTTTTATTTTTTAAATGATCCATATAAACATTTTTTCTAACCTTTCTATGTATCTTAATTTATTTTAACCATTTTCTTACAATTAATCAAGAACTTATGTACATTTTTTTCATTTTATCATATAATAAATAAAAAAATGACTCGGGAAAGGATTGATTAATTATGAAGAAAAATTATAAATTAGCCGTTGTTGGCGTTACAGGAGTAGTTGGTAGAACGGCATTAGAAGTTTTAGAAGAATTTAATTTACCAATTCATGAATATGCATTTTTTGCTTCTCGAAAATCAGCAGGAAATAAAATTATTTTTAATCAAAAAGAATACATCATTCAAGAATTAACCGAAAACTCTTTTGATACTGGGTTTGATTATGCCATTTTTTCGGCTGGTGGTGATACAGCTAAACATTTTGCACCCATTGCTGTTTCGAAAGGTTGCGTTGTCATTGACAATAGTAGCGCTTTTCGTATGGAACCCGATGTTCCTTTAGTTGTACCAGAAGTCAATCCAGAAGATTGTTCAAACCATCATGGTATCATTGCTAATCCAAATTGTTCGACCATCCAAGCCGTTGTACCATTAAAAGTTATGAATGATATTTGTCCTATTAAACGAATTGTATATTCTACCTATCAAGCTGTTTCTGGAGCAGGGAAAAAAGGAATCGATGATTTAACTCATAACACCACCATCAAATTTCCTTATCCAATTCAAAATAACTGTTTGCCACATATTGATGTCTTCTTAGAAAATGGTTATACAAAAGAAGAAATGAAAATGATCCATGAAACAAGAAAAATACTACATCAACCAAACTTGAAAATTACTGCAACAGCTGTTCGAGTTCCTGTTTTGAATTCTCATAGTGAATCCATTAATGTTGAATTTAAGCAAGATTTTCAATTAGAACAAATAATTCAAAATTTAAAATCTACTCATGGTATTCTTGTTCAAGATGATATTCAAAATAATATTTATCCATTAGCTACAAACGCAAATCGGTCACAATGAGGTATTGGTAGGAAGAATAAGACGTGATGAAAGCGTTCCTTATGGACTAAATTTCTGGTGTGTAGCTGATAATATTCGAAAAGGAGCTGCCAGCAATGCTATACAAATTTTGAAATTCTTAATTGAAAAAGAAACTCAATAGAATAAAGGCGAATTTTAAATTCGCCCATTTATTATAAATTTTCAACTGTAATAATATATTTCATTCTAACTAAATTGTAATTTTGTGTTTGCATACTAACTTTATACTCTTCTAACAATACATAAATTTTATTCAAATTATAACTATTTTCCTCTACATAACTCGGATTGCTCATAAGTGATTTATAATCTTCTAGTACACGGTCCATTTGTGTTTTAGCTGTTGCCCAATCGTCTTGATTAGCTAAACTATAAACATTTAGAACTCCACTTTTGATTCGATTTTTGTGTATATGATTTTTGTTTTCTGAATAAGCTTGTTTAAATAAAATAACTTTCTCATACAATTTATTTAATTCTTCAATCATTGTTATTTCATCTTCTTCATTCATCGAAACTAATAAGTTGTTTAATCGATTACTAAATTCCATAATATCTTGATTTTGTACATTCACTTGTGTTAAATCTAAAATAAGATTGGACCACGAACTATTGATTCGATTAACATCATCTTTTATCCATTGCCAATTGACTTCATCGTCTTCTTGATATTCACCTTTAGCATACTTGTTAGCAATTTTAAAAATTAAGTCTTCTACATATTCTAATTCCGAATCTAACTTGCGATTGATATTATTTTGCTCTTGTTTACCACAACCTGTTAAGCAAAATAATAAAATACAACATAAACATAAATTTATAACAACTTTCTTCATATTCCCTCCAAACTTACGTATATTATTTGAAATTTTTGAAAATATATACTATTATGGAGGAAATTTATGAAAGGTATCATTAATCTATATAGTGAAACACCTGGCGAAATAAAAAAATTCTTAGCTCTTTTTTATACTAAGAATTTGGACATCCCCAATGATTTATTCTGGGAAATTACTTATGATAACCCAATTGACATGATTGAGCTTGTTAGCTGTTTTATGGATAATAAAGAAAAATTTAAAATCAATTTATGGATTAGCATTGACAATGATATTTTTATCAATGTTACAGATGATAATTTAAATGACTTGATAAAATATATTTATGAAAGGTTCCCCAATTAGTCTTTTTCAAGAAGAATGGTAACTGGTCCATCATTTTGCAAAGAAACTTGCATATCAGCCCCAAAAATACCACACTGAATTGGTACATTTTGTTCCACACATTTTTCTATCAAATATTCATACAATTCCTCCGCCTGTTCTGGTCTGGCAGCATCAGAAAAACTAGGTCGATTGCCTGATTTAGCACAATCTGCATATAACGTAAATTGTGAAACCATTAACACTTCCCCTTTTATATCTTGAATTGACAAATTCATTTTACCATTCTCATCTTCAAAAACACGCAAATGGCACAATTTTTTAGCCAAATAATCCGCTTGTTCTTTTGTATCTGTATGCGTTATTCCACACAAAACAAGAAATCCTTTTTCTATTTTACCGACTGTTTTTCCTTCTACTTCAACTTTTGCATTTTTCACACGCTGTATTAACAATCTCATAAAAAATCCCCTACCTTTTATTATATCATATTTTCAGAATTATGTCAAGTTCTCAAAATTCCTTTTCTTTTAACTCTAAATAAATATTTTTCTCATCTTGAATCATAGTCGTTTTTCCATGCCCTGGATAACAAATCGTTTCTTCTGGTAAAACCATTAATTGATCCACAATAGATGCCATAATTTGTGAAAAACTTCCTGTTGGTAAATCGGTTCTTCCCCAAGTTCCTGAAAAAAGTGTATCACCTGTAAAAATCAATCTTTCCTTTTCACAATATAAAGTCACACTCCCTTGTGTATGCCCTGGTGTCGCAATTACTTTTAATTCAATCTCGCCAATATGAATTAAATCTCCATCATCTATTCTGGAATCTGCTTCTAATTCTGGGATTTGCATATTAATGTATTCTGCTAAACTAATCTCTTTATTATATAACCCTTCACTATCCTGACGACTAATTAAAATTTTGCCTCCTTTGGCATTTTTCAAATCAGAAATTCCACCAATATGATCTGCATGGCAATGCGTTAAAAAAATATATTTTAATTTGTCAATCCCTAAAATATTTAATATTTCAATTATTTTTTGAGGTTCCCCACCTGGATCAATAACCATAGCCTCTTTTGTATTTTCATCACATATGATATAAGTATTGGTGAGTAAATTGACTTGTCCTGTTTTGACTTGTAGTCTCTTTAGTATCATGATTTATTATCCTCTCTTTCTATATACATCGTATACACTTTCTACATTCATGATAGAATTCATCAATTTGTTTAGATTTTCAATGCTCGAAGTTTCAAGAATCATATCTAAAATTGCTGTATTATCCTTATTGGTTCTTGTATTAACACCCATTAGCTTTATTTTATAGTTTTCTATCTGTTTAATAATATCTCTTAATAATCCCGCTCTATCATTTGCAAAAATCTCAATTTCAACATTATATTGAGCTTCGACTTGCTCTGCCCAATAAACATCAATCATTCGTTCTTCCTTGCCTAACAAATCTTTTAAATTTATACAATCTTCACGATGTACAGAAACTCCTCTTCCCTTTGTAATATAGCCAACAATTTCATCACCAGGCAATGGATTACAACATTTCGAAAGCTTTACCAAACAATTTTCAATTCCCTTTACATAAATACCATTCTTCGATGGTTTGGTTTTATTAGGTTTTGCCTGAACCAATTCAACAATTTTTTGTTCTAACTCATCTGCTTGATGTTCCTTTCTATATTCATTTAACAATCTTGCGATAATTTTCTGGTCAGAAATCCCACCAAAACCAATGCTGGCATATAAATCTTCTATTGTGTTAAATTGATATTTTTGTAAAAGCTTTTCAATCCATTCTGGTTTCAAAAGTTGTGCCTGCTTCATACCCAATTTTTTGATTTCTCGCTCAATAATTTCTTTTCCTTTTTCAATATTTTCTGCTCTTTGTTCCTTCTTAAACCATTGATTAATACGTGTTTTAGCAGATGAACTTTTTACAAATTTCAACCAATCACGACTTGGTCCTTTAACTTGATCCGATGTCAAAATTTCAACAATATCACCATGATTCAGTTTCGTAATAATGGGCATCATTTTTCCATTGATTTTACAACCAATCATTTTATGCCCTATTTGCTCATGCACACTATAGGCAAAATCAATTGGTGTAGAATCAATTGGCAATTCTTTTATCATACCTTTTGGAGTAAAAACGTAAACTTCGTCTTCAAATAATTCGGTTTTCAGAATTTTTAAAAATTCCACTGGATTTTGCGTATTTTTTTGCCATTCTAAGCTTTCTCTAAGCCAAGCTAATTTATCATCACTAACTACAATGCTTTTCTTTTGTCCTTGATTACTGGCTTCTTTATAGGCCCAATGTGCCGCAATACCAAATTCAGCTGTTCGATGCATTTCCCAAGTACGAATTTGAACTTCAAACGGAACACCTTTTGGTCCGAAGCAAAGTCGTATGAATGGATTGATACATATTAGTTTTAGGAACTGCAATATAATCTTTAAATCGTCCTGGCATGGGTGTATACATTTCATGGACAATTCCCAAAGTTGTATAACAATCACGCACATTATCTACTAAAATACGCAACGCAAATAAATCATAAATTTGATCTAAGCCCTTTTTATCGCGTAGCATTTTTTTGTAAATGCTGTATAAATGCTTGGCTCTTCCTGTTATCTCTACTTTTATATTTTGTTTTGCAATGTTTTGTGCCAGCTCTTCTTTTATTTTATAAATAAATTCCAAGCGTTCTTCTCTTTTTTTGTCTAGTTCTCCCACAATTTCATGATATTTTTCAGGATATAAATATTTGAAAGATAAATCTTCTAATTCCCATTTTAGTGAATAAATTCCCAATCGGTTGGCAAGTGGTGCATATAAATCCATAGTTTCTTTAGCATTGGCTATTTGCCTTTGTTGTGTTAGGTATTTTAAAGTTCTCATATTATGCAAACGGTCTGCTAATTTGATTAAAATAACACGAATGTCTTTTCCCATCGCAAGAAACATCTTTCGGTAATTCTCCGCTTGTTTTTCTTCAATGCTAGTAAAACGAATCGTACCTAATTTAGTAACACCTGCTACCATTTGAGCAATGGATTCTCCAAATTCTTTGACTAAATCTTCATGAGTCAACTCCGTATCTTCTACGACATCATGTAGCAAAGCAGCACAAATGGTTTCATCATCCATTTCTAAATTAGCAAGAATATAGGCAACATTCATGGGATGTACAATATAACTTTCACCTGACATTCTACACTGGTTTCCATGCTTTTCTTTTGCCACATGGTATGCTTTTTCGATTAAGGCAATATTGGCTTTTTCTCCATAATTTTCAATTTGTTTATCTATGATTTCTTGGATCGTGACATTTTTGATTTCGGTCATGGTTTATGGTCCTTTCTGGTTGGAGTATTCCTTATATTGAATAGGTGGATAGGGTGATGGTATTCCCTATTCTTACGAGTAGGATTTACGCATGTCTTTTAGGTTGATCTGGATATTTTTGATGTTGTTGAACACGTTGATTTCTATCATTCCTATGATATCGACTTTATCACCTAGTAAGAATTCGTTAGCATAATTTCCCAAATTAAATCCAATAGCATTGATAAGATTGGTTCCATCTTGTAGTGTCAATTTGAGATGTTTACCTTCGACTAAGGTACGAATAGAATCAATCTTCAAATTCTTAATGAGGAAAATCGGAACTTTATTGGAAGTACCATATGGTTCTAACTCTAACAAATTTTCGGCGACTTGCAAATTTAATTCTTTTGGAAATATCTCTTTATCGATTGAAATAACTGGTATAATTTGTTCGGTATGTGCTTGTTTTGCTCTTTGTTCTAGTTTTTCTGCAAATTGTGAAAAATTATCTTGTTTTACGGTAACTCCAACTGCCATTTCGTGTCCACCATATTTTTCCAAATAGCCACCTAAACTATGCAATGCTTCATGTAAATCAAATCCAGGCACACTTCTTCCTGAACCTTTTCCAATACCATTTTCAAAACCAATTAAAATAGTTGGTTTAAAATAAATTTCTGTAATTTTAGAAGCTACAATGCCTATAACACCATGATGCCAGCCTTCCTTTCCAATAACAATTGTGTTGTTATTTTGCATCTGATTTTTTTCGATAATTTCTTTGGCTTCTTCAAAGATATTTTTCTCAATTTCTTGTCTTGTTTTATTATATTGATTTAATTTTTCAGTTGTACTACTTGCTTCAACTAAATTTTGCGTCATAAATAATTTGACTGCTTCTTGTTCAAAACCAATTCTTCCACAAGCATTAATTCTCGGTGCAATTCCAAAAGAAACCGTATTGGCATTGATAATACTATTTTTTCCACAATTAGCTTCTAATAAGCATTTTAGGCCTAAGCATTTGGTTTGTGCAATCAATTTTAATCCTAATTTGGAAATAACTCGATTTTCGTCTACCAAAGGAACAATATCAGAAATTGTCCCAACACACACGATGTCTAAATATTTCAAATATTCTTTTTCTTCTAATCCTAATCTTTGACTAATGGCTTGTGTAAGTTTAAATACAACACCTACACCAGCAAGACCTTTAAAGGGATACTGTGAATCTTTTCTTTTGCAATCAATCACTGCAACTGCTTTTGGAATTTCATCTAATGGCTCGTGGTGATCTGTTACAATCACTTCCATTCCCAATGAATAGGCATGTTCGATTTCTGCCATTCCTGTAATTCCACAGTCTACAGTAATAATCAGTTGGTAGCCCTGTTCATGTATTTTTTCGATAGCTTCTTTGTTTAAACCATATCCTTCGTCTAATCTTTTTGGAATATAATAACCAATATTAGTCATGCCCCTGTCATGTAAGAATTTCTTTAAAACAGTTATACTCGTTACGCCATCTACATCGTAGTCACCATAAATGATAATTTTCTCATTAGCTTGGATGGCTTTTTCCATTCTGTCAACTGCTTGTCTCATATCTGGCATTAAATAAGGATCATGAAAATCATTTCTGGTTGGATTTAAAAAGATTTCTATATCTTTTTTAGTCGTAATTTCTCGATTGACCAATAAAGTCGCCATCAATTCGGATATACTATTTTCTTGTGCTATTTTGTTGACTAATGCTAAATCATATTCGCAAATCTCCCATTTCTTGTTCATTTATTTTCTCCCCAAAACTCATTTGTGTTTATTATATACCATTTGACAATTTTTCGCAATTCTTTTTGTGAAATTTATGCAAAACCCAATTGCCTCTTATGGTTTGATAATTATCCCCCAGTATGACTGTAGGTTTTCTTTAAAGTTAAAAATAAGGACAGGTTAAAACCTGTCCTTACCAATTTAATGTTTTTATTTATTGATAATCGTATCTTCTGAGATTTCTCTTCCATGACAATCCTTAAAACACTTTAATAAAATATTTAAAAAGTCATTCAAAACAAATGCACCTACAACAACGAAAGCGATGGCTCCTAAATAGGTATCCAAAGCAACAATACAAGCGGCTACAATGGTTCCATATGCCATTAAAAATCCACTTCCAATCTTGCCTGCATACAAACGATGCATTCCAAAAAATCCTAAAAACCAGCACAACACTAAACTGGTAAGCCAATCTTTTTTGCTCACTTTATCTTCTGCTTCATAAAATTTCCCCATCTTTTGTCACTCCTTATTTTTCTTTTGTTACTTTACTTTTATACTATAACTATTTTTTTGTCAATAGAAATTGGAAAATGTAATAGAAATGTAATATTCGATATAAAAAGCTGACTGCCAAAAAATAGCAATCAGCCTTTACTTACTGAAAAATAATACCTTTTTCCATATCCACGCAATATCCATTATCGCGTAATACTTTCACAGCATGTTTTAGCATTTCTGCTGTAAAACCTGCTTTTTGCGCATCGGAAATATTAGGATACTGATGCCTCAATGATAACAAAATAGACCGTTTATACTCTATTTTATCATCTAAAAGCCTCTGTTTCCATTCTTCCCGAAGTGCATCTCCAAAATCATTTCCGAATTCCGAAAATGCCTCTATGATTCCTGTATTTCCCATAGAACCAGCCTCCTATCTTTTATACTACTTTTATTATATCACATTTTACATTTTATGTCAAATTCACATTTCCGTCCTACAATAGCAGTAAAAAACTTATGTTTATTTATAATTCACAATTTTTTAACCCAAAAATAATAGAGAGCATATCCATTATTTTTTAGAGAAAAGTAATGGATATGCTCTCTAACAATGATATTTTATTGGATTTTAATTTTTGACTTTGTTTCAAGACGTGAAATTCTTTCTTCGTGATTAAAAATTTTGATTTCGTTTTGTTCAATTCTTGTTTCTAATTTGCGTATTTTTTCAGATTTTTCTTTGTTTTTGTCTAACTCTAAGCTAACTGCATCAAATATCGCATCAATTTTTGTGCCATATTCATGTTCGAATAAAAAATGTTGATCTAAAATTTGCTTTTTGGCGTCTCCTATTTTTTGGTCAATTTCGTTCTTTAGTTCTAGTCTCATATGTTCTGCATTTTGTTCTAATTTACTTAGTCTTGTCTCCATTGCTCTTAAACTTCTGTCTATATCCATTAATATATCTAATATTTCTTGTTCCATAAGTTTTTCCTCCTTCCTTTTTAATAATGTGAATAAAGTTTAACATATCTTTTGGAAGAATGCAAGAAAAACATTATTTTTTATTCGACATTTTTCGTTTTTTCTGTATCCTATCTAAAGGCACAGTTTCCTGTGCCTTTATCTTATTTTTTACATCTGAATCGGATTTCCATAATACGCATCAATCAAAATTTGCTTAATTTCCTCCACCAATGGTACACGTGGATTCACTCCTGTACATTGGTCTGAAAAGGCTTTATCAGCTAAAATATCTAAATTATCCATAAATTCTTTTTCCTCAATGCCACATTCTTTTAGCGATTTTGGTAAATTCAATTTTTCTATCAATTCTTGCACTGCTTTTACTAAAGAATTCACGCCTTCTTCTTTGGTTCCTGCTGGCAAGCCTAATCGTTTGGCAATTTGCGCATATCGTTCATCTGCTACAAAACTTTCATATTTTGGCCAAGATACAAATTTCGTTGGCGCACTTCCATTATACTTGATAATATATGGCAAAATCACAGCATTAGCACGACCATGCGGAATGTGATAGTCACCACCCAATTTATGAGCAATGGAGTGATTTAATCCCAAGAACGCATTGGTAAACGCCATACCAGCAATCGTACTGGCATTGTGCATCTTTTCTCTAGCTTTGCGGTTACTTCCGTCACTATAGGCTTGTGGCAAGTATTCAAATACAAGCTCAATCGCTTTTTCCGCCAAACCATCGGTATAATCTGATGCCATAACAGAAACATACGCTTCTAGTGCATGCGTTAAAACGTCCATTCCTGTGTCAGCTGTTAGTTTAGCAGGAAGTGTCATAACCAATTCTGGATCCACAATAGCAACATCTGGTGTTAATTCGTAATCCGCTAGTGGATATTTGATATTTTTCTCTTTGTCTGTAATAACCGCAAAAGATGTCACTTCGGAACCTGTTCCAGAAGTAGTTGGAATCGCTACCATTTTACATTTTTGACCAAGCGTTGGAAATTTGTAGGTACGTTTACGAATATCCATAAATTTCAACTTCAAGCCTTCTACATCAGCATCTGGATGCTCGTAAAATAACCACATTCCTTTTGCTGCGTCCATCGCACTACCACCTCCTAAGGCAATAATCACGTCTGGCTGATAAGCTTCCATGGCAGCAACACCTTTTTTAATCGTCTCAAAAGAAGGATCTGGCTCCACTTCTGAGAAAATTTCAGCATGCACATACTGCTCACGATTTCTTAAATGATACAAAATTTTATCCACATACCCAAATTGAACCATCGATGGATCTGTTACAATAAAAGCTTTTGAAATATTTGGCATTTTCTCTAAATACCCAATTGAGCCTGCTTCAAAATAAATTTTTTCTGGAACTTTAAACCACTGCATATTCACCCTCCTTTTGGCAACTCTTTTTAAATTGATTAAGTTGGCTGATGATACATTCGACGTTGTTGAATTTCCTCCAAATGTACCACAACCCAAAGTTAGTGATGGCATATTGGTGTTGTAAATATCACCAATAGCACCGTGTGTCGATGGAGAATTCACAATGATTCTTCCTACTTTTACGGTATTGGAAAATTGAGTAATGGTTTCATTATTTTCTGAATGTATAACCGCTGAATGTCCCATTCCTCCAAATTTGATTAAGCGATCCGCTGTTTCAATGCCTTGTTCTGCATTTTCGACAATATAATATGCTAGAACAGGACTTAATTTTTCTTTGGAGAACGGAAAATCTTCTCCAACACCATATTCTTTCGCCACTAAAACCTTGGTGGTTTCTGGCACATCAAATCCCGACCAATTGGCAATGGTTTTTGGACTTTGCCCAACAACAGCTGGATTTAGTTTGTTGTTTTGGTCAGCAATGAACATTGTGGTTTTTAGTTTTTCTCTTTCTTCTTCGTTTACAAAATAGCAACCAGCTTCTTTCATCAGATTTTCAAATTCGCCTTGAATTTCTTGGTCAATGATAACCGATTGTTCGGAGGCACAAATCATACCATTGTCAAAGGATTTGGATAATACTAAATCGGTAACCGATGTTTTTAAATGAGCTGTTTTATCAATATAACAAGGTACATTTCCTGGACCCACACCAAGTGCAGGTTTTCCACTGGAATACGCAGCTTTTACCATACCTGAACCACCTGTTGCCAAAATAAGGTCAACATCGGGATGGTTCATAAGTAAACTGGTCGCTAACACAGATGGTTTGTCAATCCATAAAATGCAATCTTCTGGTGCACCTTCTGAAACAGCTGCTTGACGCATAATTTCTGCTGCAGCTACACTACATTCTTGTGCAGATGGATGGAAACCAAATACGATAACATTTCTAGTTTTTGCCGAAATCATCGATTTAAACATTACCGTTGCAGTAGGGTTGGTAACTGGCGTAACACCTGCAATAACGCCAATTGGCTCTGCAATAGTGACATAGCCCTCTTCTTCGTTATCTTCTACAACACCAACAGTTTTGTCGTATTTGATGCTGTGATAAATGTATTCTGTTGCAAACATATTTTTCGTGATTTTGTCTTCGTAAATTCCTCTTTTGGTCTCCTCGACTGCGTGTTTGGCTAGTTTCATATGATTATCTAACCCTGCCATTGACATTTTTTTGACGATTTTGTCAACAGTTTCTTGGTCTAATTTTTTGAATTCGTCGGAAGCCTTTCTTGCTCTTTTGACTAAGTCGTTCACCATCTCCTCCGCTTCTTTTCTTTCTTCTTCTGTCATTTCTGCCATAAAAAATGTTCCTCCTTTATTTTTCATTTAACTGTATAAAATTATATCGATAATTTTATGTATTTTCAAGTAGTTTTTGAAAAAACTTTTGTATTCTATTCTTTTCCTTTTTAAAAAGTTACTCTCTTTACATTTTTACCATAATTCATAAATTTTAAACATTGGAATTTTTGAAAATAAAAAAAGCAACTGCCCCAATTGCACAATTGCCTTTTTGATATGTCTAAAAATTTATGCTTTTATATTCCCTTTTTCGAAGCCTTCTTTTTTGCTTTGCTCGTTAATATTCCATCTTTCTTTTTCCAATATCGTCTCATTATAACACATTTTTTCTAGCACTTCAACTCATATTTCCATTTTTCCTGTATATACTTAAAACAGGTGAAAAAAATGGTAATAAAAAAATTATTCTTTCTTTTTATACTTCTTGTTTTCCTTCTTCCTACTATCTGTTTTGCAGATGATCTTTTAGAAGAAACAGAACTTGATAACTGGCTCGAAGTTTCAACAGAAGGTAAGACTTCTTCCAAAGAGCCAATTACTAATTCCAAACATATTGTAGCTCTCGACCGAAAAAGTTTAACCGTATTATACGAAAAAGATGCCAACACAGAAGTTCCCATGGCATCTACAACCAAAATCATGACAGCTATTCTTGTTTTAGAACATTGCGATTTGAGCGAAACTGTAGAATTTTCAAAAGAGGCAGCAACGGTAAGAGGTTCTTGTCTGGGAGTTTCCACTGGTACGAAAATGTCCATGCAAGATGTGCTTTATGGTCTAATGATGCGTTCTCGGAAATGACTGTGCTGTTGCTATTAGTGAACATATTTCTGGATCGACTGAGGCTTTTTCTGAATTAATGAACCAAAAAGCACAAGAATTAAATCTTACTCATACCCACTTTGTAACACCACATGGACTTGATGATGAAAATCATTATACAACCGCCTATGAACTGGCTTTATTAACAGATTATGCTTTAAAAAATGAAACATTTAAAAATATTGTTTCTACCAAAACAATTACGATTTCTGTAGGTGGTAATCCTCGTACGATTTCCAATACAAATGAATTACTCGGAAATTTGAATGGTGTTTATGGTGTTAAAACTGGCTTTACATTTAATGCTGGCCGTTGCTTAGTAAGTAGTTGCCAACGTTCAAATATGGATATCATTGTTGTCGTCTTGGGTGCTGATACGAAAAATCAACGAACGCGTGATAGTATGAATATTATCCATTATATTTATGATACTTTTGAATACGTAGATATTTCAGATTACATTCAAAAAAGTTTTGAAACATATCAGAAATATTATGAACAAAATGCCTATTTGTACAAAACTACAACCATACCCCATATTGCTTTATCCCAATTAGAAAATACAACTTTTCCTTTTAAAGCAGACACTTTTCATTCTTTAGAAACAAAATTTTATGCTTTAAATACATTGTCTTCTACGCTTTTGGCTCATGAAAAAATTGGTCAGATGGTAGTTTCTTATGAAGGAAAAATTTTATGTTCAATGGATATTATTTTATTAAATTCGTTAGAACAAAATCATTGGCAATATTATTTTGAGAAAATTTTAAAGGAATTTAAGAACAGTTTTCAGTTTTAAACGCAAAAATCTGCACGATTGTGCAGATTTTTTTAATTTTTTAAAATCTTAAATATTATACCATATTTTGTATAAAAAGTCAAGAAACTGTAATCGTTATTTATAGATAGGTATATTTCCTTTTTTTCTGGGGTAGAATTTTTTTATAGAGGAGGTATTAATATGAAAAAAGTTGGAATTGTGGGATTTATTGTTTTGAGTTTTATTGCAATTGGCATTTTTTCCATTTCGTTTGGAAAGGAAGAAAAACAAGAAAATGAAACTTCCTATCCCTATTGTGTAGGAAAAGTAACTGCCGAATCGCTTAAAATTCGTTCTGGTATTGGAACAGAAAATAACCATATTGGATTATTGTCTAAAAATGATACGGTACATATCTATGGAAAAGTAGATAATTGGTACATTGTTAAAACACAAAGCAATTTAGTCGGAGCCGTATTTGCTGATTATATTGAAGCTTCCTACGAAACAGAAGAAACTCTTCCAACTTCGGCTAATGCAGAAACAATTGAAAATATTCCAAATACAACTCTTTCACAAGATGAACAAATTTTTTTCAATTTGATGAACAATCAACGTATTGAAAAAAATCTGCCTGAATTCGAAATGGATGAAAATTTACTTAATTTGGCTCGTCTCAAAGCAAATGATATCGTAGAAAATAAATATTTTTCACATACTTCTCCAACATTGGGAACTCTATTTGAAATGCTGGATAATCATAATATTTCCTATGGTAGAGCTAGTGAAAATATTGCTAGAAATTTGAATTCTGATGGTGCCATTGAAAGCTTAATGAAGTCGGAAGCTCACAGAAATAATATTTTGAGTGATGATTTTAATTATACAGGAATTGCAGTAGTCAATAGTATTGAATATGGGAAAATTTTTGTACAAATTTTTGTAGCAAGATAGAAAACGGCGTCACTTATTTTTGTGACGCCTTGTTATTTATTTTATTAGCTTCAATACACTGTTTTCACAGCGACATATCTACTTTTCACACAATCGTTATATTGATAATTGATTGTGATTAAGCAGACTTCATCGGACGAAATATGTTGCAAAAAACTTACCGCTGGGAGCCTTTCATTTTTTCTTAATTCAGGACAAAATGTTTCATTATCAGTAGAAATTGTGATCTCTTTTATAATAATTTCTTCATCATACTCCAACACAACAAGATAATCGCCTTCTTCTACAACCATCTTTTCTTTCATTCTGGCTTCCTCTTCCGTTGAATACGTTGAATACGTTATTGGACCCTTACTAAAAGTCCCAATCTCCATGATAAGTTTGGGGGCCAGTAATTCTGCAATCTTTTCGTCTTTTTTCCGAATTTGCTGAAAAAGACCACCAACTTCTTTGGTAAGTTCTGTGATTTTTTCTTCCTTTTGGACAATTGCTTCTTTTTGTACATCAATTACCTCATTGGCAGTTTCATTTAAACGATTCGTAGTCTGATAACTAACCGCTAAAACTGCACAAGCAATGATTACAAATACAATAGACATCCAATCGCCCAGTTGCATTTTCTCACTTTCCTCTGACCATACCTTTTTTAACCTCTTAAACCGCTCTTTCATCCTCTCTTTTTCCTTTCTTCTAATAAAATTTTCCCTACTGATAGTAGGTAGATTTATAATTTATCATAATTTACATAAATTGTCAATACATTCTGATACGATTTTATTAATATCACTTCTCTCTTAATCTTCTATTTCAATATATTTTTTATTTTCAAATTTTTCTGTTTTTTCTTTCGGAAAACTTAACATTAAAATCCCATTTTTAAAACTTGCCTTAATTTCTTCTCGTTTTACATTTTCACCAACATAATAGCTTCTAGAACATGTTCCAAAAAACCTTTCTCGGTGAATATAACCATTTTCCTCTTTTTCGGTATTTCGATTATTTTCTGCCATAACTTTTAAATAGCCATTTTCAAGCTCAATTTTAATATCTTCTTTGCGATAACCTGGAACATCAATTTCTAACACATAATTTCCATCTTTTTCTTGAATATCTGTCTTCATAACTTGCTTCTCTCTTTTACCCCAAAATGGCTCAAATTCTCCTAGATGAAACATTTCATCAAAAATATCTTTTCTTGGAATTAACATATTTTTACCTCCTAAATTATACTATTATTTAGTATCGGTAAAAACACAAATCTTAAACCAAATTTTCAGGATTTAAAGGCAATAAATTTTCCAAAACAAACTTTCCATCTTTTCTAACTAAAACATTATCAAACCAAATTTCACCACCGCCAAATTCTGGTGTTTGAATATTGACAATATCCCAATGAATACTCGAGCGATTTCCATTGTCACTTTCTTCTAATGCATCACCTGGAGTAAAATGAAAACTTCCCTTTATTTTTTCGTCAAATAATGTATCGCCGATTGGTTTTTCAATATATGGATTCAGCCCCATGGCAAATTCCCCAATATAACGAGCACCTTCATCAGTATCTAATATCGCATTTAATTCTTCTGTATGATTACTCGTAGCTTTGGTAATTTTTCCATTTTCAAATTCAAAATAAACATTCTGAAAAGTGCATCCATTATACGAAGTTTCTGTATGATATGTAATATATCCATTGACACTCGTCTTAATCGGTGCAGAAGCTACTTCTCCATCTGGAATATTAAAAGTTCCTTCATATTTGGCTGCTGGAATTCCTTTGATACTAAAAGTCAAATCCGTACCTGGTCCAATGATATGAACCCTGTCTGTTTGATTCATCAAATCCACCAAAGCATCCATTGCCTTTGACATTTTTCCATAATCCAAATTACATACATTAAAATAAAAATCCTCAAATTCTTCTAAATTCATTCGGCTCATTTGTGCCATCGAATTATTCGGATATCTTAAAATGCACCATTTCGTATGTTTTACTCGCTCTTCAAAATGAACTGGAACCGTATAAAATTCATGATACAGTTTTAATTTTTCATTTTTAATGCCTGCCATTTCCGATGGATTACTCGAAGCTCGTATACCAATATAAGCATCCATATCTTTCATTCTTTGTGTATCCTGTTTAGCATATAATTTAATTTGCTCTTGTGTCAAACCATCTAACATATCTTTTAATAAACTAGGATTGACAATATTAAAAAATGGCATTGCTTTTACCAAATAACTTTGCCTCATCAATTCTTTTGCAAGTGGAATTCCTTCTTCTCCAATGACTTCGATTAATATCTTCTCCTGTTCCTTCAAACAAACAGAATGATGAATCAATTGCTTAGCCAATGTCTGTATTCTTAAATCTCTCATGTTTCCTCCTTTTCTTCTAATTCTTTTTGCTTTTCTAAAATTTTAACCATATTTCGATATCTACCTTCTTTTAGTTCTGCCAAATACGCTTCTGGTTCAATATTCTTGTCCAAATCTTCCAATTCCTTGTCAATGTTATAAGCAATACGCACAAACTCGAAACTCAAACCTGCGCCATACTCTTTAGTGCCAAATTCTCCATCTAAAATCAAATAATGTACAGCTGTTGTTTCTCGTACGTCACTATCTTTATGTTCCTCTCTTATGACATTAAAACTATTGCCAACACTTCCTACATTAATCAAGGTTTTATTATATAATTTGTTCATAAAGGGTGCATGCAAATGTCCATAAATGACAATATCTGCTACCTTTTGTGAAACGGTATTTTCACTCGGTTCAAACATTCTATATTTTGTCTCATACGTATCTTCATTAATAATTACACCTGTTTTCTTCTCTGGATGTGCATGAAATAGACGTACTAAGCTTCCACTCATGTAAAATTCATAGGAATATGGAAGATTTAATAAATACTTTTTTGATTCTTCCGATAACAAACTGTTTAGCCAATTTGCCCTTTTTCGCATCAATTCCACCGAAATATTGTGTTTACTTACCTTATAAACCGTTGGGTCTATATCCACATCGCAATTTCCTTGTACCACAACTTCGCAATTTTCGCGCACCAATTTCACACATTCCTCTGCATGGCAGCCTTTTTCTACAATATCACCTAAACAAAATATTTTCGTAATGTTTCGCTTTTTAATATCTGCTAAAGCAGTTTGTAAAGCTTCCAAATTTCCATGTATATCGGATATGATTGCTATTTTCATTTTTTTCTCCTATTCGTATACTTTATCAATATGAACAAATCGAATTTTCTCAAAATCATAACTTGCAACAGGTCTGTTTTGTGCATCAAACGAATGGGTTGCAATATAAATATCACTTAAATAGTTGCTATTTTCTATTTTTACAACAATTAAACTATGGGTAAACTTTTGTCCATTGCTCGACAACTGAATTAAATCTCCCACTTGAATTTGATTTTGATTAACTAAAACACCATGCGGACCAGCCGATTGATTATGAACTAAAAAATCATACAAAAATTCTACACCCGTCCATGATGGAGATTTCTGGTTAGCCGTTCGATAATACCAATTTTTCTGATTCATCACCTTGCTACCTGCATAAATGCATTGAGAAGCAAAATTAGTGCAATCTCCACCAATTTTCTCATAATCGTAGTAATTAGGATTTCTCGAAAGTGCCCATTTATTTGCATATTCTACACATTTTTGCCTATCGTATTGTTTTTCTTTCAATTTTCATCACCTTAGCTATTTTATGCAAATTATGCTTGATTGGTACCTTTTATTATATGCTAAAAAATCACTTTTGACAAGCTTGTTTTCATTTTAAAGCCAAAAAAATAGAAATAATTTTGCATTATTTCCTAAAAATACCCCTACCTTTTATTATATCATATTTTATGCATTCTGTCATCAAGTTTCGGTATTTCTCAACTCAAAAAAATATAGAAAAAAACCTCTT
>CANTGH010000018.1 GCA_947653235.1 uncultured Clostridium sp. | reverse complement strand
GAGGTTTTTTTCTATATTTTTTTGAGTTGAGAAATACCGAAACTTGATGACATAAATTGGAAAATATGTTATAATAAAAGGTGAGGGTAAAATTTCTATTTTTTGATTTCCCATAACAATTTTGGTTCATTTGGGTTGTTTTTATCCCAAATAATACTGTCAGTTGAGTTAAATTCGTTTAGAACATCATAGACTGTTGGCATATCGGATTGTTCTTTTTCTCCAATTTCACTATAATTTGAACTTGCACCATATCCTAATAACCTGCCATAATTACCACCAAAACTAGAGCCGTTTTCCAATACTTCCTGTCACTGTTTTGGTACCAAATGTTACAATAATTGCATCCGATATATAACCTTCTTGCATTGTTGCTCCTAACAATCTGCCACATAAGCCTCCCATCCATTCTCCTTTTGATGTTACATTAGCGGCATTATAACATTGCTCTAACTTCCCTTTCTCGGCTAATCCAACAATTCCTCCTGTAAAATGTTTTGTACTATTATTTATTACTTCTCCTAAATTATAACAATCATTTGCTTCAGCATTATCCCTCATTAGACCAACTATGCCCCCAACATGCTCTGCTGTTCCTGTTACTGTACCCAAATTATAAGATTTTTCTACTATTCCGTAAGAAACTCCTGCAATTCCACCAATAGCACGACCATTTTTATCATTTTCTATATCTCCTAAGTTGTAACAATTTTTTACTTCAAAATTAGCTGCCTCAAGATAACCCATGTAACCAATAACTCCTGCTTGATATCCTCCGCCATCAGCCCCTTTTCCTCCACGAATTAATGCAGAATTGTAACAATTATAAATTTTTCCTTTCGAAGTAGATACTCCCAAAATACCTGCTACGCCTGGACCTCCTGAAGTTACATCTCCTGTATTATAACAATTTTCAATGATACAATCACTTTCGCTATCGCCACAGATTCCCCCAACCCAAGCATCACTTGCTATTATTGTTACATGATTAGAACAATTTTTTATACTCGCTTTCTTTTCTCCTTCGGATCGATCAATCATTCCACATATTCCACCTACAACAACTGTTGCATTGACTTGTCCACTTAATGTTTCTATATTTTCAATTGTTGAATTACCATAAGAATAAGCAACCACAACAGCTGTCCCTTCTGTTTCTGAATAAATGCTGACATTCTCGAATTTCATATTCTTTATCACAGCTCCTTGTATTAATCCAAAAAATCCAACTCCTTGTTTTCCTTCTTCTAATAATTGAGTTTTCAAATGATTAATTCTATGTTCTTCTCCATCAAAAATTCCTTTAAATGCTTTATAATCCTCTTCACTTGCATAATACCCAATCGGCTCCCAATTCTCAATTTCTACTAAATCCAAATCCGCTTTTAGCTTTACTGTTCTTCCTTCATAGCTAAGTCCTGCATTGACACCATCTCGAAACTGCTCTAAATCTGCTACTGTCCAGATTTCTTCAATATAGCCGATAAGTCCTGTTACTTCTATATTTGCCATTTTGTAACCATTGTTATTGTCTTTGACAAATATTGTGTATTTTCCGTTTTTCTTCACTTCTGCTACATAAATTCCATTTTCTGCCTGTGCTTCTTGTCCATTTATCATAACTTTACTAATTTCACCTGTATAATTGATGTTCACTTCTATCCTGCATGTCATTTTATCTTCCGATACTTTAGGAGTAGCTATGATTTCTATATTGGTATTTTCAACACCTTTTCCAAGTGAATCTATTATTTCTAATTTTTCTTGGTCAATCATAAATTGATAATCTTCAACGATTACAATATCTTCTATCATTACAAAACCTTCTTGTTCAAGGGTTTGCTGAATATTTATCTTTTCACCAGCCATTTTGTCAATTTTCAAGGCTTGCAAAGCTAAATTTAATTTTTCTCTTGCTGCTTCTTCTGTGTGCTTGGAAACAGCATTTGTGGCTCGATTTAGAATGCCATTTTCGCCTGCGATTAAAGCTACGCTAACACCTGCTAAAATCAATAACACAATGATTGTAATCACAAGGGCAATTAATGTAATTCCTTTTTCGTCGCTCCTAGACGATTTTAGACATATCTGCGTTGATTTTTTCATTTTTACCTCCATTTTTTAACTTTTTTGTAACTTTGACATTTTTGTGCCGATAGAACGCACTAGAATACATTTTTAAGTATGTTTCATCATTTTTTAATCATTTATCATTAAAAAAAATGCTAAAAAAGACAATTGGACAATAGAGCAGATTCAAATCTGCTCTTATATCAATTGTCTTTTATTCTTTTTTATATATAAAAATCTCGTTATTTAATTTTTTAAAATTATCTGTACACAGCCACAAAGTTTCCTCAATTTTTATTGATTTTTCTAATTTTTTCATCTTTTGTTCTCCTATTGTTTTATAAATTAATGATAACTTATATTTTTAATTTTGGCAAGATGCTTTAAAAAATATAATCAAATATTTTTTATACTATTACATCGCGCCTTTTCTTTTTATCGTCACTAACACAGTGATTAACAATATTTTAATATCATTTGTCAACGACTTTTTATAATGATATTTAAAATCTATATCTACTCTATCTTCAAATGACACGTCATTTCTACCAGCAATTTGCCAGTAACCTGTAATTCCTGGTTTGTGTTGAATGATATAGGAATAATATTCTCCCATATCCTCTTTTTCTTTAGGAAGATATGGTCTTGGACCAACTAACGTCATTTGTCCTTTCAATACATTAAAAAATTGAGGAAATTCATCTAAACTGGTTTTTCTTAAAAATTTACCAAATCGTGTCACCCTTGGATCATTTTTTAATTTTTTGTATTTTTGATATTCTCTTCTTGCTCTTTCGTCATTTTCTAGTAGTTCCTCTAATTTTTTGTCAGCATCTTTGACCATTGTCCTAAACTTGTACATTTTAAATAGTTTCCCATTTTTTCCTATTCTCTCTTGTGAAAAAAATATAGGACCGAAATCTTTATCCATGATATTATTAATGATTACCGCAAACATAATCGGTATCACACACATACATCCCACTAATCCACCTAATATATCAAGCGCTCTTGTTGCAATGGCGATGATACATTTTTTGAATCTTGCATTTAATGTATCTTCTGTTAATTGCTTCGCATCTGATATATTAAATAGAAGTGTTATTTGATTCTCTTCCAAACATAACCCTCCTATTCTATTATTTCGCTCATTTTTTCTCTTGTAATTCTATTTTACCATATTTTTCTATTAATTTCAAGTGTTTTTTGAAAATTTACATAATTTTTTTATAGAAAACCAAACTACATCTTGTTAGGCATCTTAATGCCTAACAGTGAACATCCAGTTTTTAACACACTTCCAACCGATTTCGTTAAAAATAATCGTGCATCGGTTAGCACTTTATTTTCACTAATAATTTTATTTTCATTATAGAAATTACTATAATCTTGACTTAAATTTACCAAATATCTTGCTAAAATCGATGGCTCATTTTTATCAACAACCGCCTCCAAAATAGCTGGAAATTCATACAATTTCAGTATAACTTTCTTACTTTCTTTGTCCATTAAGCATGAAAAATCAATCTTTTCTATCGATGGCACATAACCTGCTTTTTCTAATACACTATTGGTACGCACATAAACATATTGAATATAAGGTCCTGTTTCACCATTAAAATTAAGTACTGTATCCCAATCAAAAATCTGATCTTTGATAATATTGGTACATAAATTATGAAAAATAATAGCTCCCATTCCAATTTTTTGAGCTTCTTCTGCTTTATTCAGCATTTGCGGATTTTTCTCTTCGATAATTTTCTGCACACGACTAATTGCTTCTTCCAACAAATCATTCACTTTTACAGCTGTTCCTTCACGTGTTGACATTTTTCCTGTACTTAATCTTGTCATACCATAGCGTACATGTTCCAATCCTTTTACACATTTTTGTGGTATATCTAAATACTGTGCTACTTCAAATATTTGACGAAAATGCAAATTCTGTTCATATGCCACCACATATAAGCATTTATCAAAATTGTATTCTTCCGCACGGTATAAAATAGCTGCCAAATCTCTTGTTGCATAAATTGTTGAACCATTGGCTTTGCGAATCATGCAAACCCCCAGTCCTTTTTCTTCCAAATCCACAATTTTGGCACCTTCGGATTCTTTTATTACACCAGCTTTTTCCAGTCGTTTTTCCACTTCTGGAATTTTGTCGATATAAAAAGATTCTCCTTTCCAAGAATCAAATTGAACATCTAATCGATCATATATTTTTTGAAACTCTTTTAAACTGACCTCTCGAAATCGCTTCCATAAATCTAGGCAATAGCTATCTCCTGTCTCTAATTTTTTGAAATTTTCTCTGCATATTTCTAAAATTGTTTCATCTTCTTTGCACAAATCACTAATACGAACATAAATTTGTGTTAAAGCTTCAATTGGATTTTCCTCTAAATTATATTCATTTCCCCATCTTTTACAACCTTCAATTAGTTTAGCAAACTGTGTCCCATAATCTCCCAAATGATTAATTCCAATGGTATGATAACCCAAAAATTGATAAATTTTGTACAAACTATTGCCAATAATCGTATTTCTCAAATGCCCAATATGAAATGGTTTGGCGATATTGGGTGAAGAATATTCCACAAGAATGGTTTTTCCCTTTCCTTTATCGGAAGAACCATACTTTTCTTGTTTTTGATCTATTTGTTTCAAAACACTTTCGATTAAAATCGTTGGATTGATGAAAACATTTAAATACCCTCCAAGAACTTGTATATCTTGTATTTCATTTCCATAATCTATTTCTTCCTTCAATTGTTTGGCAATATCTTGTGGCGATTTTTTCAAGGTTTTCGCTAATTTAAAACAAGGAAATGCATAATCTCCCATTTCTTGGTTTGGTGGAACTTCTAGATAACTTTGTATCTCTTCTAAATCCATTGAAACTACTTTTGCTATTTTTTCTGCTATTTTATTTTTAAAATCAATCATATATTTTTTCTCCTTTTTTTAATTGCTCAATTCCTTTTATACAAAACGCTGTCAACAAAACACCTGAAACAACACCAAAACTATCTAAAACAACATCTGTCATTTGTGGACCTCGATTGGAAGAATAGAATTGGTGAAATTCATCTGCACAAGCTAATAACATACCTAAAAATATGGCTATCAACATTTTATGTTTGATACAAAAACAATTTAAAACGCAAAACACAATGCCTCCACCCAACGCAAACAATAAATAATGTGCCATTTTTCGAACTGACATTTCCCATTTATCCACTCTTTCATTTGTGATAGGATTTATCTCAACACCGTTTTATCACAATTTCACTAATGTTTTGGTGATTTTCCATCACAACGGCTAATGTATCTTTTATTTTCAAAAGTTCTCGTGTTACTCGATCGCTAACTTTACTGGATTCAGAGCCCGTTTGACTTGAAAACATGAAAACTATCATAAACCAAACAAACCATACTATCCCTAAAAAAACTTTCTTTTTATTGTGTTTTATTTTTAAACGCCATCCTTTCTTTTTTGTCTTATTTTATAGCAAATCATTAAAAAGCAAATTCCTATCGCGACTCCTATTGTATCAATCAAAACATCTTTGACTTGCCCTGCTCTTCCATCTATGAAAAGTTGATGAATTTCATCCAGTGCTGCATATTCCATACCAATTATTAAAGAACCTATCATTCTTTTTCGATCAGACATTTCATAAGTTAAAAACATTGCCAAAAACAATATGCCTCCCACTGCATATTCTAGCAAATGCGCAATTTTTCGAATATATGGTTCTATCAATTCCATTTTTTCGCCAACTATCATGATACTAGCTACTTTTCTACTTAAATCACTCGAATCTTCTCCATTTTGATTGGAGAATTTAAAAATAGCTAACATCCATATTATTATTAATGCTAAAATAATGATTCTTAGAACGTTTTTCTTTCGCATTTTATTTTCCTTTCTCTTATTGTTTGACCGATAATTGAATCATTAAATCCATATTATCATCTTGGGCTGCTTTATTTTTGGTAATCTTTCCACATTTTTTGCACTCAAATAAAATCACATACCCTTTTTTTGAATCAATCTCTAAACCAATTGGTTCCAATAATCCGTGACATTGTTCACTTCTATCTCCGGGATTAACATCAACATGTTTAGAATATAAACAATATGGACAATGATTTCTACAGGAATATCCCAACTTTGTTACTTTTTTTCCACAATTTTCACAAACAAATTCTTCATCAATAACTGTAAATTTTCTCATTTTCAACCTTTCTATGCTTCGTAAATGCTACCACCAATAAATTCACGTAATAACGAATTATTGGGAATCAAATCTGTATCTTTCACTGTTTCAAAATATCGTAATAATTCAATCAATCTACTGGCTTCACTATACTCTGGATTCGTATTGTCAATTTCTTCTAGTAACGGTACAACAATTTGCTTCAAAACCGCTAATTCATAAATAATCGAAGAATTAAACATACAATCCGCCTCTTCTTGATATGGAAATATGTATTTTTGTTCCCCTCGATTAACAGAGTTCCACATTCTCAAAGTATGAAGCGCCGAATAGTTTCGAAATTTATAATCTCTTGCAATTCTTCGAATCAATCTCGTATCGGTTGTGGAAATTCGATTATAATAATCAATATTCAAAACCGTCAAATCACTAATATAGATTTTAAATTTATTTGATTTTGCAATTTGATTGGTTAATTCATCATTCAAGCAATGAATACCTTCAATAATTAAAACCTCATCTTCTTCTAATTTTAAACGTTTTCCCAAATATTGCTTATGCCCTGTTTTAAAATCAAAGGTTGGCATTTCTATTTCCTTGCCAGAAAGTAAATCCAATAATTGTGCATTAAACAATCCAACATCAATTGCTTCTATACATTCAAAATCATAATTTCCATGTTCATCAACTGGATTTTGTTCTCTTTCTACAAAATAGTTATCTACTGAAATTGTAACTGGCTTTATTCCTTGTACGCGAAGTGCCATCCCAAGTTTACCAGCAAATGTCGTTTTTCCAGAAGAAGTAGGACCTGCAATCAAAATCATTCGAATATTCTTTTTTTCCTTGATTTGATTGGCGATTTCTGCAATTTTCTTCTCATGCAAAGCTTCTGATAATAAAATCAATTCTTTTATTTTTCCTTCTTGAAGCTTTTTATTCAATCGATAAACTGTATTAATTTGCATCAATTTATAAATTTCATCATATTCGTCCATAGCTGAAATAATTTTTAAAGATTGCTCTTTTTTCTCAATTTTATCTGTCTTTGTTAAGCTTGGATATTCCACTAAAAAACCATCTCGAAATTTACTAATATCAAAAACTTTAGCAAATCCTGTTGAAATTGGCATTACTCCATAAAAATAATGATAAAAATCTTCGCAATAATAAAGAGAAACTTTTTCTTTATTAATATCTGCCTGCAATTTTCCACGCAAAGTATTTTCTTTGGCATAAAATTCTTTGGCTTCTTCTGGTGTCATTTCCACTTTGCGAATGGGTAAATCTTGTGCAACAATTTCCTGCATTTTCTTTTTTACGTTTTCTATGACTTCTGGTGTTATTTCTCCATTTTCAATCTCACAAAACATCGCATTACTAAGTTGATAATTCACTGTCAAATAACTTTCTGGATACAATTCATAAAATGCTTTGCTCATAAGATACAACAATCCTCTTATATAAATAATTCTGCCATCTCTTTCTTTTCTGGTAATCAAACAAATTTCACCTGGTTGACCAAGTTTATGATTTAAAGAAACAACTGAATTATTGTATCGTGCTGCTATCACATCTTCGCTATTGATTTGCTCTAAAAATGCCTCTTGAATGGTTTGGTTCTCTTGTATTTCATATTCTATTTCATTCAAAACTATTTTCATCTGTTTTCCTTTCTTTTGAATTGGTTAAAAATTAAAATATAGCAAAACCGCACCCAATATAGTCAGTAGAAATCCTAATATTTTCATACCCAAAACAGCTTCATTTTCTGAGCCAAAACTAAAATATTCTTTGACGATTGGACGCGCATCATATATCATTTTTACACCTAAGGCAATTACAATTGCTCCCATTGCTATTATAATTTGGTTCATTTTTACATCCTTCTTTTCCATTTTTCATAAAAACTTTTATTGATTGGCCAATTGATTCATTTTTTCAAATATCTCTGGATACTGCTTTTTCAAATTAATTGGCTTTAAATCTCTTCCAACCCAAGCATGAACCGTACTTCCTGTGTTAATTGGTTTTTCAATTCCTACTTTGAAAATTTGATAATTAAATACAATTCTGGCAGGTGTTAATTTTGCTATTTCAACATGAATCGTTAAAACATCTTCATATTCAGCTGGAATTATATATTTTGAATTTAGCTCAACCAATGGTGTCATAATTCCATTTTTTTCTAACGCAGAATAGGTTATTCCAATCTTTTTGATAGCTTCTGTTCTAGCTGCTTCATACCATATCGGATAAACCGAATGATGAACAATTCCCATTTGATCGGTTTCTGCATACCTAACTGTTATTTTAGTTTGTGAAATCATACAATCCCTTCCTTACTCATCACTTATTTTCTCCTTTTTCTCAATTTTTCTTTTGCTTTTTCTTCTTTCCTTCTCTGTCTTTGTAGTTCTCTTTCCAGTTTTTGTTGCATTTTTAACAATTTTTTTGACTGTCCTACTGTTTCCTCTATCTGCTCGTCTTCTGGCTCTTGAATTTCTTCTTCGTTGCTATCTTCTAGCTCTAGATTATCGTCTTCAGATAAATTTTCTAAATCATCTAATTCTTCCAGTAATGTATTTGAATTGATTGTTTCTTCTTCGCTTTTTTCATGTTCTTCTGCAAAATCAGCTGTAGCAATGAGCTCATTTCTTGTGTTTCCTTTTTCGTCTTTCAAAAACACCTCATATTCGTAAACAAAAATATCCTTTGATTTTGCTTCATTACTCAATTCTTTACGATTGAAATAAGAATTTGTTCTAAATTTTGTCTTATTTACCAAAACAAATTCCAATCTTTTATGGTCTACTAATACTTTCGAAGATAAATTCATACCAAGTGGTAAAGTTTGATTTGTATTGTCGTAAAATATTGCATTTGTATAATACAATAGTGGCATTCCTTCTTTATAATTCAAACAAATCAAATTATAAGCACCCTGTGTATTATCTTCATAATTTTCTAACTCGTTTTCAATATCAATATTGTATAGAGTAAATTCGTCTGGTTCAATATTTTTGGAAATTGGCATCAATTTATACAATGGCATATCACAAGTTTCCACTATCTTTGGCATTGCACCTTCTAAATAATTAGCAATACTTTGCATTTTTTCGGTAAAATCAAAAACATCTATTTTTTTATTAATATTCATGATTTTAAATTTATTCTTTTGATTTTCTCGATGACTTCGGCTTCCAATGTATTTAACTTGATTGATATTTTCTGTTATATTCCCAAAAATATCAAATGTCTCACTATCAATGACTAATCTTTCTTCATTAAATTGTTCTTTTAAATCAGACAATATATCTTCTAAATCGTATTTGACAACCTTATTCAAGCGAACTTTATTGATAAAATGTAACAATTCTGTTTGTGCAATAAAAATACTATCATTTTCTTCATTGGATAATTTTTTTCTTTGCATTTGGTCAATTTCTTCCCCTAGCTTGTCAAAATCTATCTCAAGATTAAACGACTTTTTCGGCACCTTTGGCTCTTTTTCATCTTCTTTATCTTCTGCCATTTCTAAAGACAATTTTTCATCTTTATTTGCAAAATTCCAAAAATCAAAAATACTTCTTTTATGTTTATCAATTTCTTCTATGTATTGATTGGCATTTCGAACTTTGGAAACCAAATTTTCCAATTTTAATTCCAGTGCTTTTACATCTTGTTTCAGATTCTTATAATTTTTTTGTCCTCTTTCATGCAAAGCATAAATCGTTACTAAATCTTCAATTGTATAAAATTCTTTTTCTTCTATTAATGTTTTCATCGGTGTTGTATCAATATTGAGAAGACTATCTTGCTTATTTTCTTTCCAGTTTGAAGCACCCTTAACCCTTTTTCCTTTCGTGTTTGACTTAAAAAAATACTTCATCTTTCCAATAAACGTTTTTTTACATTCTAAATAAGTGGAAATTTCTTTTTGTTTTTGCAAATATTCTGCTTCTTTCTCTTTCACACGATTTTTTAAATCTTCTAATTTTTTTTCAATTTCAATAACTTCCTGATTTTGATTTTTAATTTCATAATCTGCCAACAAAAACTCATTTTTAATAAAATTTGTTAATGTATCAAACGTTATCTCCACTTTTTGCAAATGCATACTCAAACTATTGTTTGTATCAATCCTTGTCTCAAATGTATATTGTCCTTTGATTTCTGTTTGTAAAATAAACAACGCTTTTAGTAACTTATAAAATTTAATCGCTTCTTCTGTTGAAGATAACACAACCTTATAACTACTTTTTATATTACGATACACAAACGTCTCACCGACCACTTGCAAAGAAACCTCATTTTTATCATTATATACCTCAAAAATTAATGGCCAATTTTTAGTAAATAACCATACATAATTTTCAATATCAGAAATTTCATTTTTCTTCAAAATTTCGCCACTATAACTCATACAATTAATCGGAACATAAATTTTAGGAGAAATTTTACTTTTCCTTTTATGAAACTCAATTTGACTTTTCAACAAATACAAAAATTCTGCATAAGTTTGTTCTTTTGTGCAAACTAACATAAAATACTTATTCGCTTCTTCCGAATAATAGATTTGCCATAAGTGATCTTTTTTATATTTGACTTTAAATGGTTCTTTTCCTTCAAAACTTTCTTGTATTTTTTGTATTTTTTCGATTTCTTCTTTGGGTGTATTTCGAATCATTTTGGAAAATGTCTTAAATAAGGCAATTTCCTCTTCATCTCCATCTATATTTAAAAAGCATTTCAGTGGCAAACTTTCCTCATACTTTTTCTTAACATCATCACTTCTTAAAGCAGGAGTAATTAAGATTTCGATTTCATCAATAGGAACAAATTTGTAAACTTTTAAATCTTTGTCATCATTCAATCTTGAAGCATGAAAACTTGGCACATTAGCATCTTTTATAAATTTAGGCAATTTTTCTAAGTCTAATCCTAAAAAATCAAGTTCTTCTTGTAATTCTTCGATTTGCAATTTCTTCAATCTTTTTTCCTCCCCCACTTAATTAACAATTTGTCAATAGTATATCATAAACTTGATTTTAAATCAATTCTTTTTCCAAGAAAAAAAGAAAAACTATGCAAAATTTTAACAATCCTGCATAGTTACTAAGTTTCGCTTATTATCCTATTTTTTCTATAAAAACTTCTAATTCTTATTATATTTCACATAATCTACAATCAACTTCACTGTATTTTCAATTCCCAACTTACCAGAATCCACCATTAAATCATAGCTATCCCTTGCCCCCCAGGTTTGATTGGTGTAATAATTATAATAAATGGCTCTTTCTTTATCTTTTTTATGCATTAATTTTCGTGCCTTTTTCTCATCTAACCCCGCAAATTCCATTTTTCTAGCAATCTTAAATTTCTCATCTGAACTGTACACAAAGATATTGACTACATTTTTTCGATTTTTCAAAATCACATTTGAACATCTTCCAACAAGAATTGCGTTTCCTTCTTCTGCAATTTCTTCAATTACTTTAGCTTGTTCAATAAAATATTGGTCACTTACTGGTAATTCTGTAAGCGAATTCACACTATCAGACATCGACATAGATGCCATTGCCAACGTATACCAAAAGCTATTTTTATGTTTTTCATCGTTTTCACTTAATAATTCAAGTGAAATATTTCGCTCTTGTGAAACTCTTTCAATCAATTCTGCGTCATATAATTTCATACCTAATTCTTGGGCTAACCTTTCACCAATGTATTTTCCACCACTTCCAAATTCTCTTCCAATTGTTATAATCATTTTATTTTCCCTCCATTTTAATATTGGTCGCAAAACCGACCTATGATTGTTGACACGAAATCTAAGATTTCGATAACAATCTGATTTTTTTCACTTCAATCGAAACAAGTGTGACTGCCAAAATGAATGCCAGACAATCCGCTGTTGGTCCTGCATATAAAATACCGTTTATACCGAAAAATTTTGGTAATAGCAGCATTGCTGGAACCAAAAATCCAATTTGTCTAGACAAGGACAAAATGGCAGCTTTGACTGGATTTCCAATTGCTTGAAAGAAAATTCCAGAGATGATTTGGAATGAGTTGAAAATCACCAAAGCAATAAAAATTCGAAAACACAACTTAGCAAATTCATTATATAGCTCATTTTCCTGCCCAAATAAGCGGATAATTACTTGTGGACACAATTGGAAAATCAAAGTTCCTACGGCTGTGATAACAAGTCCTACTTTTATGGCAAATCCATAAGTTTTTAGTACTCTATCATATTGTTTGGCACCAAAATTAAAACCAATAATTGGTTGGGAGCCTGCCGCAATTCCAATCACAATCGAGTTGACAATCTGATTTACCTTCATCACAATTCCCAAAGCAGATAATGGAATTTCACTTCCATATTTAGACTGTGCACCATATTTTGTCAACATTTGGTTAATCACAATTAACACAATTGTGATTGCAATTTGCGTGATAAAGCTTGATATGCCCAAACTACAAATCTTTTTCAATGTTTTTCTTTCTAATTTCAAACTTTCTTTGGTAATTGTGACAGTTCTAAATTTCTGAATATACAAAAATGACATAAGACCAGAAACCACTTGTCCAATAATGGTTGCAATTGCAGCACCTTTTACCCCCATATCCAGCACAAAAATAGCAATTGGATCTAGAATAATATTTAAAATAGCACCAACAAGCATGGTTGCCATTGCATAAGCAGGCGAGCCATCGGCTCTGATCATGGAATTTAGCGAATTGGTCATCATAAAAAATGGCATACCAAGCACAATATAGGTCATATAAACTTTGGCATACTCATAGGAACTCTGTGTCACACCAAATAATTTTAGTAATCCTTCTCGAAATACCAATCCAAGCACCAAAAAGGCAATTCCCAAAATAGCAGAAATGACAATTCCATTTCCAATACCTTTGTTAGCACTTTTTTTGTCATTTTTACCAAGGCTTAAACTCAAATACGCAGATGCACCATCTCCAATCATCAACGAAAATGCCATCGTTATAACTATAAATGGAAATACAATATTGGTTGCTGCATTTCCCAAATAGCCGACACCTTGACCTATAAAAATTTGATCGACAATATTATAAAGTGAGCTTACCACCAAAGAAATGATACAAGGTATCGCAAATTGTTTCATTAATTTGCTGATTTTCTCTGTTCCTAGTGGATTTTGCTCTGGTTTCTTTTCTTGTGTTTGTATGTTGTTTGTTTGTTCTAATGTGATGTTTTCTGTATCGTTCATTTTTTCCTCCTTAATTTGTTAAATTCAATGTATTTTTTCAAAGCATATCTTTGAAATTCATGAAATAATTGATTTTCGTATTCTTCTGGATCAACCCAAAATACGGTATGTGTTTCTTCAATTGGTTCTACAATCTTTTGGTCAAATTCTGCAATAAAAATGGTGGCTGTCACGTCCAAAGGTCCTCTTTTTCCGCCATCTGCCCAAGCTGTAATTTGGTCAAAATATTGAATATTTTTTAAGCTATATCCTGCTTCTTCTTGCAATTCTCGTTTTAAAGCTTCAACTTGTGTTTCTCCTTTTTCAATTCCGCCTCCTAGCAAAAACCAAGTTCCATCTGTTACAATCGCTATTTTATCATCTTCTTTTCTTTCAATTATAACATAACTTGCCTGCCTTTTGGTATAGGTTACATTTTCTATTTTTTTACCAATTCTTATCATTTCTCAGCTCCTTATTATTTTATATCTTCAACTTTTCTTTTAATTCTTGGACGATTTCCCCAAAATTATCTGCATTTGCAGCCTTAACATAAAGCAAATCACCAGCTTGTATATTTTTTTTCAAAGCAAACAGCAACTCTTTTAAAGACGAAAAACATTTTATTTTCTCTTCTGAAAATACACTCAAAGCACCTTTTTTCAAATCTTTTGCGCATTCACCTGTTGTATATAAAGCATCAAAGTTAATATTTTGGAAATATCTTCCCAATTCTTCATGCATACTTGGTGCTTTTTCACCTAGTTCTCCCATTTTACCTAAAATAGCAATTTTTCTGTTACTTTTGATTTGATTGGCTGTTTGCAAACCAAGCTTGACTGCCTCAAAACTGCAGTTATAACAATCATCCACCAAAACGATGTTATTTTCTTTGCTTTTATAAACCTTTAATCTACCATCAATTGGCTGGAATTCATGAATGGCTTTGACGATATTTTCATAACGAATTTGATAGATTTGTGCAATTTTAATCGCCAATATAATATTTGAAATATGATGAATTCCATATAAATTCAAATCAAATTGCGTTTGTTTTCCATAAATTGGGGTTTTAAAACTTAATTTTTCATCATCTTGTTTGATATTAGATGCTTCTGAAATTCCATATTTTATAACTTTGTAATTTTCGGTATCCTCAAGATTCTTCAAATATTCACAATCTGAATTGACAAACAATAATTGTTTATCTTCGATAAAATCCACAATATGTAATTTTTCTGTCAAAACATTTTCTTTTGATTTCAATTTCTCCAAATGAGTACTTCCAATACTATTAATTACCGCAATCGAAGGTTTTACCAATTGAGATAACTGGCTCATTTGCCCAAAATCTGAAATTCCCAACTCCAAAACAGCTATTTTGTGATCTTCCCACTGCGATAAAGTAATTGGCAGATGAACTTTTGTATTATTATTTTCATTTTTGAAATCATAAAGCACTCTTTTTTCGGTTGCTAAAACCTTGGCAATCAAACTGGTAAGCGTTGTTTTTCCAACGCTTCCTGTTACGGCTATCACAGGCTTTTCTAGATTTCTATTTCTACTTTCTAGCCCTAACTGATAAATTGCTTGATTTACATTTTGGACTTCCACAATCGCAATTTTAGGATTAATCTGTTTTGCCTTTGTCATAATTTCACTTTTTCTCTCAGAATCTTTATGAATTAAAAATCCCGCAGCACCTGCGTTTACCGCATCTAAAATAAATTTCTCTCGATTTTCTCGAAACACAATCGGAATAAAAAATATTCTTTTGTTAAAATCATTTTTTCTCACGCAAAAAGCTTCAAAACAAGCCTTCTTATCTCCACTTACAATTTTTCCATCTGTAATTTTCTCAATTTCTTCTAAACGAAACACTTTTCCTCCTTACGCAATATTATCATTGCACTCTTCAAACTGGCTATTATATAATTTTTCATAAAATCCGCCTTGGGCAAGCAATTCTTCATGCGTTCCTTGTTCGATAATATCCCCATCGTTTATCACCAATATCAAATCTGCATCTCTTACAGTTGACAAGCGGTGCGCAATCACAAAGCTGGTTCTGCCTTTCATCAGTTCTTCCATGGCTTTTTGGATTTGCATTTCGGTACGTGTATCGACCGATGATGTCGCTTCGTCTAAAATCAATATTTTCGGATCCACCAAAAAGGCTCTGGCAATTGTAAGCAACTGTTTTTGCCCTTGCGAAATATTGGTTGAATCTTCATTTAAGACAGTTTGATACCCTTCTGAAAACGTTTTAATAAAATGATGTGCCTGTGCCGCCTTGGCAGCTTGCATCACTTCTTCCTCACTTGCTTCCAAATTTCCATAACGGATATTTTCTAGGACAGTGCCATTAAAAGCCCACGTATCCTGCAAAACCATTGCAAAAATACTTCGCAAATCATCTCTTTTGAAATCCTTGATATTGACACCATCAATTTTAATTTCGCCAGCAAAAATATCATAATAACGCATCAATAATTTAACAAGCGTTGTTTTTCCAGCACCTGTCGGACCAACAATGGCCACTTTTTTGCCTTGTTGAATTTTTGCTGAAAAATCTTTGATGATAATTTTATCGGCATCATAACCAAATTTTACATTTTCAAATGTCACATTTCCTTTGATATTTTCCACCGAATGAGGATTTTGAGTATCTGGCACTTCTTCTTCCTCTTCTAAAAACTCAAAAACTCTCTCACATGCTGCTATCATGGATTGTAGCATATTGCTGACATTGGCAAGTTGCGTAATTGGCTGTGTAAAACGTCTCATATATTGTATAAAACTTTGGATATTTCCAACAGTAATGATTCCTCGACTTGCATAAAATGCGCCTAAAATACAGACCGCTACATAGCCAACATTTCCCACAAACTCCATAATCGGTTGCATCAAACCAGACAAAAACTGCGATTTCCAAGTAGAACCATATAATATATCATTATATTTCGTAAACTGGTCAATTGATTTTTTCTCTCCATTGAACACTTTAATCAGTTCATGGTTTGAATACATTTCCTCAATATGTCCATTGACATGCCCTAAATAAGCTTGTTGGTCCTTGAAATAGCGTTGTGATTTATGAATAACCAACATGACCAAAAAAAACGATACTGGTAAAACCAAAACCGCCACCAAAGCCATTTGCCATGAAATCGATAGCATCATAATCAAAATTCCAATCACAGTTGTAGTTGACGTAATCAATTGTGTAATACTTTGATTCAAATTTTGTGCAATGGTGTCCACATCATTGGTAATGTAGGACAACACTTCCCCATGCGTTTTTCGGTCAAAATATTGAATAGGAAGTTTGTTAATTTTTTGGCTAATACCTTTTCGCAAACGATACGTAAACTTCTGGCCAACACCAACCATAACAAAAGCCTGAATATACGAAAACGCTGTACTGATGATATAAATACTAAGCAAAATCAAAACCGTTTTCCCGATAATGCCAAAATCAATACCTCCTGTTCCAGCTATCATTTCCATGACACCTGTGTAAATCTGTGTCGTGATATTTCCTAAAATTTGGGGTCCTACAATATTAAAAATCGTCGAAATAATGGCACATACTACCACAGTTGCTATCATCCATTTAAAATTGGCCAAATAACCAAATAGTTTTTTTAAAGTTCCTCTAAAATTTTTTGCCTTTTCTACAGGTCCAACCCCTGGACCTCTTCCCATAGGACCTCGCTTAGGTCCGATGATTATTTTCTGCCATTTTCCAATTCCTCCTGACTTAATTGAGATGCTGCAATTTCATAATAGGTTGAACAATTTTTCAAAAGCTCTTCATGCGTTCCAATTCCTGCAATTTTTCCTTCATTTAGCACAATAATTTGTTCTGCCTGCATAATCGTGCTAACTCTTTGTGCTACAATAATAAATGTGCTATTTGGTCCATGTGATTTTAGTGCTTTTCTCAAATTGCTATCGGTTTTAAAATCCAAAGCTGAAAAACTATCATCAAAAATGTAAATTGGACTATTCTTTACCAAAGCACGTGCAATGGATAATCTCTGTTTTTGTCCACCAGACACATTTTTGGCACCTTGGGAAATCAATGATTGGTATTTTTCTTCCTTATTTTCGATAAATTCCTTTGCTTGTGCCACAGTGACGCATTTTTTCACAAATTCCTCGCTCGCTTCTTGATTTCCATATTTTAAGTTTTCTTCAATGGTTCCAGAAAGCAAATTTCCTTTTTGCGGAATATAGGCAATTTGATTATGAAGCTCAAATTGCGTCATATTTTTCACATTCACACCATTTACCAAAACTTCGCCACTGGTTGCATCAAATAATCTTGGAATCAAATTGATAATAGTCGTTTTTCCACTTCCTGTTGCACCAATAATAGCAGTTGTCTGACCAGGTTTTGCTGTAAAATTAATATTTTCTAATATTTTCTCATCAGCACCTGGATAATGAAAACTTACGTTTTTGAATTCCACATAACCTTTTTTGGATTCGTCCCATTTTTGGGGATGTTCTGGATCATAAATCGTGGCTTTCGTTTCTAAAACTTCGGCAATACGATTGGCTGAAACACTGGCTCTTGGCCACATAACAAAAATCATAGAAACAAACAAAAAACTCATTACCACTTCAATTCCATATTGCATAACTGCCATTAAATCCCCAACTTGCAGAGTAGATTTGGCTATCGCATCAGCTCCAACCCATAAAATAAGCAGATTTAGTCCATTCATAATAAACATCATACTTGGCATCATCATACTCATGGAACGATTGATGAATTTATTGTTTTTCATGACTTGACTGTTTACTTCATCAAAGCGATTTTCTTCGTAATTTTGTGTTCCAAAGGCACGTACTACCATCAACCCAGATAAATTTTCTTTGGCCACTAAGTTAATTTTATCTGTCAACTTTTGCACAATTTTTATTTTTGGAAAAACCATTTTAAATAAAAACCCTATCAGCAAAAGGATTAATCCACAGGCAAGTGGAATCGTCCAGACAAGTTCTGTGGTTTTTCGTGCCATCATAATGAGGGAGCCAATTCCCATGATGGGCGCATAGGCAAGCATACGAATCATCATCACAATAAAATTTTGCATTTGTGTGACATCATTTGTGGTTCTTGTAATTAAAGAAGCAGATGAAAAATTATTAAACTCCGCCGAAGAAAAGCTTTGCACTTTTTCAAATACATCCTTTCGAATATTTTTACCAATTCCAGCCCCTACTCTTGAACCAAAAAATCCAACCAAAATGGCTGCCACAATTCCTAGCATACAAATTCCTAGCATTTTGAAACCAGTTTGTAGAATAAACTGATTTTGTAATTTCAATAAATCCATTCCAAGCTCTTGATAGAAACTTTGGGTAAATACCAAACCAATTGAATTTAGCATACTTTCTGGTGTTTGATAGGCTTCTTGTCTGGCTTGATTTAAACTTTCTTCTGGAATACTTGTTAGCATTGGTAACATTTCATAAGCTTTGCTTAAATCAAGATTTTCAGTTTCTTGCTCACTTTGCGTCATATTTTGTGTTCCTTGTGATAAATTAGTGACAAGATTGAGCATGGTTTTGCTAGAAAGTGCAAAAATGCTATTTAGTTTTTCGATTTCTTCTTTCTCTAAATTTTGCTGTAAAACATAAATATCCGTGTTTTCTATAGCTGGATATTGCTTTATGTAGGCTTCTTTATTATTGATTTTATTATATTTTGTGTCAACAAAAGCACTTTCTTCTGGCAACATAAAATATTTTATGAATTCCAAACCTTTTTCGGAAATTGCTTCTGGTGCAACCCTCTCTAACCCATTGGACTGAATCCCAATATTAACAATATCAGACATATAATCTGGCAATTTCAGATCACACATAGCTTGGATAAACAACAAAACAATGGCAATTAAAATCGCACCAATAAATGGTTTGTAATATCTGCTTAATTTTAACATTCTTTACTTTCTCCCTTCTTTTTCTTTGGAAACTCCTTTTTTCAAAATTTCTATCTCTCGCACAAATCTAGCTTTTGCATGTTCTGGTGTGACTTTTTTACTGATTACATCTAATAAATTCATGCGCATCATATAATTTAAAATTTTCATTAAATCGATTAAATCATTGTCATCAAGAATGTCTAAATTGCTGGTATTGACAACATTTTTTACGGTTTCGATAATGTTATCTTCTGGTGTTTGATGAAGACATTTTTCTTCATTGGTGATGAGATTTTTGAAAATATTGGCCCTCAAAGCTTTCTCCATTTTGTTGATTTTTGACTTGGCTAAATAGTCATAAATTTCGAGATAACTTTGAAACAAATCCCCTTTATTTCTCAGAAAAATTTCTTTTGATTTTTTCCTTTCCTTTTCCAAATGTGCTTCAATCAAGTATTCAATGGCTTCTTCTTTGCTTTTAAAATACACCCAAAAACTACCTTTTGAAATCCCAGCTTCTTCCACAATTCGATTAATAGAAGCTTCATGAAAGGGAACTCGACTAAATTCTTTTTTCATCGCATCTATAATTTTCTGGCGTTTGGCTGATTCGAGCTTGTAGAAATTCTCGGTTGGCATATGATTCCCCCCCTTTTTCAATGGAACATCTATTTTTATGTATCTTTTTATTATAATTGACCAGTGGTCATTTGTCAAGTTTTTTTTGACCTATTTATTTATAAATATTAAAAAAATACTTACTAAATTAATAAGCTTTCAATTGCTCCTTAATTCATAAGTATTTCCATAAAATAATTTCTCAAATTTAATATATTTTTTTCATTTTATCTAACTTTTTTCAATCACTTCATAAGCCCTAATCATGGTTTTTACTTTTCGATCTTCTAAATATTTCAAATACCACAAATATAAAATTAACAAAAATATTGCAAAATTTTTCATTTTTAAGATCCAAATGCTATACAACATGGTCAGCAATACCAAAACTACTTGAGTTAATTGGTTCATGAAAAGAGTAGCTTTTTTGTTACCAAGGATTTTTAGTAATATTTCCTTTAAAATTTTTCCACCATCTAGTGGTATAATTGGAATTAAGTTAAAAATAGCTAATATCAAGTTGGTATATACAATTTTCATTTTTAGGTTTTCATCCAAGGATATTGCCATAAAAATTATGGCAAATATGAAATTTACAATTGGTCCTGCCAAATAAACTGCTATTTTTTTTATACTTTTTCTGGATTGATACACATAAAATTCCACTGAAACCCCTAATGGATTTATCTGAAACACTTTTGGTCGCAATCCCAAACTCATTCCTACAACTAAATGTGCCATTTCGTGCAAAATTATAAAAACGATAAAAATAAGATAAGTATCTAACTGCTTCAAAATGAAAAACAAAATCCCAAGCAAAATAATTTTTAAATTAATTTCGACTTTCATACATCCTCCTAAAATGCAATTATTTCAGCTGGATTAATGGGTTGATCGTTAATCCTAATTTCAAAATGCAAATGTGGACCTGTACTATTTCCTGTGCTTCCGACACTTGCAATTTCTTGTCCTGCTATTATTTCTTGTCCTTCTGCTACATACATATCTTGGCAATGAGCATATAAAGTCGTAACATTATCTTTTGTAACACGAATATGATTTCCATAATCACCTTGACTGGATACTTGCGTAACAGTTCCAGACATTGTTGCCTTGATTTTTACACCAAAATCTGCTGCTAAATCAATACCTGTATGAGCTCCTGTCACATATTGATAAGCCGATTCTTTGGCTCCAAATCCTGATGTCACAATACCTTCTATTGGTTTGACAAAGGAAAAAGCATTTTTTAAAGAAGCACTATCGGTTATCACACTTTGCCCAGAAGTAGCTGGATTTTCTTCTCCTTGAACCTGTACAACTTCTGTATTTTCAGTCGGTGTCTCAGTTTCCTGTTTCTCATTTTCCTCTTTTTTTTCTGCTTCCTTATTTTCAGAAGAATTTTGAGGCTCTCCATTGACAAAAACTTCATTCCCCTCCTCGTCCTCTTTAAAATAAGACATAAACTTGTCATATTGATCGGTTAAATTCACATTATACTGTGCACAACTATTTAAGAAATCTTGTGTAAATATATAATTTTTATTTTTCACAGCAAAAACAGCAATTGCTAAACATAACAGAATAAGCATTTCTAGCAATATTTTACTTCCTAGATACGTTTTTTGCCTTTTCGTAACTCGTGCCCCTGCCATTGAAACATTTCTATGATTTCGCCTATAATAAATTTCCTCTGCTTTTCTGATTTTTTCATCATCTCTTAAAATTCTTTCCAAAAATACTCACCTCACCTTTTTTAAGTATAGTTTAATATATTCTGGAAAAAAATTTTTATGTCCATTTTCTTCACACTAGAATTAAAGTTGCAATTATAATTGTTAAAACCAGTGCAATATTGCATATTTGTAAAAATTTATATTTCATTTTGAAGAGATTGTCTTCCTTCTTTTTTACTTCCTTTTGCAGTTCTTTTACATACAAATTGATGGTATTTTCGGCTTCTTTGGTGACAATCATTTTTTTATTTTTATCCGCCAAACTTGTCTTTCCTTTACGATTATATTCACTCTGTTTTAATTTAATATGTGGTTTTAAAACCACAATCGCCTCATCGACTACATTGGAAGACATTCCCCTTAGCACAATAATATTTTTCATTTTACTTAATTGCATAGTTCCTCCTAAATTTTAAATTTTCCTTAGTTTTTTCCAAAATTTAGGAAATTATACTTCTATGTAATTTTTTTCTGAATTGTATTGACATAAGATTCTTTCGTAGTATGATACTATAAATGACATAAAGTTATTTACTATTGTGTCAGTAAAATATGTATGTATCTCCTTTCCAAAAAAATTTCCCTTGAAAAGGATACCTTGTATAATTTCACACTTTTTACAATTTATCTACATTTGTAATTAATGTTTCCCCACTTTATTTTTTCATAAACTATCCCTTTTTTTCATATACTTTACAAATGGAGGGTTTTATGAACTACGAAAAAGGTCTTGATTTCAAACACAAAGAAGTCATTAATATAAAAAACGGCAAACGTCTCGGATTTGTGCAAGACGTTACCGCTGATTTAAAAACAGGTACGATTACTTCTATCATCGTACCTGGAAATACTAAATTTTTCAATTTTTTTTCAACTGGAAATGAGATTGTCATTCCTTGGGAAAATATCACTTGCATTGGTGACGACATCATTTTAGTTGATTTTTAAAACCAATTTCTTATTTATACAATCTACGCATATGATCAATTGCCGTTTTTTCCAAACGCGAAACTTGTGCTTGTGAAATTCCAATTTCCTCTGCGACTTCCATTTGTGTCCTTCCTGCAAAAAATCGTTTGTTAATAATCATTTGTTCCTTTTCATTTAACTTTTTCATAGCTTCTGAAATGGTAATATTTTCAGCCCACATTTCATCTGTATTTTTCTTGTCTTTGACCTGATCCATAATATAAATACTATCACTTCCATCATTATAAACTGGTTCTTGTAGTGAAACAGGATCTTGAATTGCATCCAAACTCATGACAATCTCTTCTCTTTCTACTTGCAATTCTTTTGCAATCTCATCAATATTGGCTTCTTTCCCAGTTTCCTTCATGATTTTCTCTTTTGCCTGCAAAACTTTATACGCCAAATCACGAATGGATCTACTCACCCTTACCATATTGTTATCACGTAAATACCTACGAATTTCTCCAATAATCATAGGAACTGCATACGTACTTAGCTGAATATCCAATGTTGTATCAAAATTGTCAATGGCTTTAATTAAACCTACGCATCCCACCTGAAATAAATCGTCAGAATTTTCTCCGACGTCCTCCAAATCTTTGAATGACACTTAATACTAATCTTAAATTTCCTGAAATTATTTTTTCTCTTGCCGTCTCGTCTCCTTCGTTCATTTGTTTGAATAATTCTTTGTTTTCCGCATTTG
Organism: uncultured Clostridium sp.; assembly: GCA_947653235.1. GTDB lineage: Bacteria > Bacillota > Clostridia > TANB77 > CAG-508 > Scatovivens. Next base: position 1,434 of record CANTGH010000018.1, on the reverse strand, counting down.
TTAATACTTTTAATTTAGAGGTGTTTACATTACTGATTTCTACTTTGTTAATCAACTGAAAACCCCCTTTTGGTAAATAAGCAGAAATTAAAATAAATTTTAATTTCTAAGTTATCTTCTTAAAAAATTCTTCTAATTTTAAGAGCTAACTTCATTATTTCCAAATTTAGGAGATTTTATACATAAAATCTAATATCTTTCTTCTTCATCATTTTCTATTTGAGAAGTTTCTTCCGCTGTTTTTGAATTTACAATTTCATCAATTTTAGCTTGCTTATATTCAAGAATAGCAGACTTAAATCTTTCCTTATATTTTTGCATTGTTTTTATTGAATTCTCCTCTTTATGATCTAAGGCAATACAATAATTTAATCCAGTATAAAGTACCTTTCCAATTTCATTTATCTCTTTATCTTCTAGCACTTCTTCATTTAGACCATAAACATTTTTATATTCGTCTTTTAAGATCGTTCCTCTTTCCAATGTTTTTATCGTTTCATTTTCCTGTTTTACTTTTATTTCTAAATAACCTACCTGATTCACAATAGGAACAAAATCTGGACTGTACGATGATAATATTCTAAGTATCTCATCACCATTTTGTGCTTGGCTTTCTAATAATTCGTTAGTGTGTTTTCTCATCATTATATCATCAGCCTTATAATCTGTATGATTTTCTTGGTTATACTTTTCTACATACATTCCTTTTAAATAATTAAGCCCATCATCAAAAGTTTTTAAATTATCCACCTCGTTTTCTACGCTTTCTTTTAAAATTTCATCCTGTGCTACTGCATTTTGAATTTGTTCTAAATTATTTATATCAATTCTTAAACTTTCATCAAAATCATTTTTTGATATATTTATTGAATGATAAGTATTTGAAGCCTCATCTAATTTTAGATTAATATCTCCAACTTTTGCTGTGTCAATATTTACTCCGTTTTCTGTTATTTCTATCTCCTTATATTTTCCTTCCGTTAAAACATTACTTGCTTTAGCTCCTATTCCAGCAGCAAGTCCCATTGCAGCTATTGTTAAACCAACTCTTCTAATACTTTTCTTTAAATCAGCTTCCACTTCTCTTTTTATTCTTATTCTTTCAATCGTTCTTAAATCTTCACCTCTTGTGGCAATAATATCTTCTGTTTTTTTATCAATTAATCCTTTTATAAATCCTACTTTTGCTTGGGAGCCCTTGCCCTGTTTCTCCATTTCTTTTCTATGTTTCATATAATCTAATACATATTTCAATTCCATAATACTCTCCTTCAATATCATTAATATTTCCTAAAATTATTTTAATATAAAATAATTTTCTTGTCAACTAAATCTACAAAACCCTTAAATTTGAAATTATTCCCATAAATATCCCTTAACTTTTATTATATCATATTTATGCAAACCTGTCATCAAGTTTCGGTATTTCTCAAC
>CANTGH010000017.1 GCA_947653235.1 uncultured Clostridium sp. | reverse complement strand
AACTATAAGTTTTTTGTTTCCCCCAGTATAACTGGGGGTTTTCTCTAAAGTTAAATAGAAAAAAGAAGGTGTAAAAACCTTCTTTTTGTTAATACTCACCATTCAAATGAAAAATTGCATACTCGCCCACAAACTCCAAAGTAGGCTTGCTTGCTGTCGGAATATGGTCTCCAATTTCAATTTTACGAAGACCTTCCTGCTGAACAGCTTTTTTCAATTGTTGCTTAAAGGACGGATAATTTATCAAAAGCGTAATAATCGTACTCTTGGCATGCTGTCTATAAGTAAGCTTTAATTCTTCCTTTAAGAACCGTTCGATTTCTTTTCGTTTTCGTCTCGTCAAATGCTTCATCGAAATCCCTCCGTTTTCAAAACTCATCTACATGTTATCCTATATTATACTACTTTTTTGATTAAATTGCAAGTATTTTGCTATATTTTTTATCCCTTGACAAAATTTTCAACTATCCTTGTTAAACTATTGACATTTTACATAAAATATGATATAATACTAGTAATAGTTACTCATAGTCCCGTTTCAAAAAGGAGAAAAAAATGAAAAAAAATATCACTTTAACAAACAATTCTAACCGGGAGTTGCACGAAGTTTTGAGCAACAATGTTACAGCAGAACCTGTATCAGATGGAATGTTATTTATGCCATTTACAGAAGAAACCACTTGGCTTCCTGTTTATGCACAGATTCATGAAGATTACCTTTTGCTGACCATCGACAAACCTGACTCAGAGGTATCACTTTGGGAGAAAATCCTCACCGATGAGCTGGAAGAAGCCGATACATGGAAAGTCGAAAAAGATCGTCTTATTGCATTATGCGAGAAAGATGATCAGGCACTGTTCAAAATCATGGCAGTTTTGGACACTTTTCGACCAGAGCCTTCACAACTGTTAACAATTGTCGAAGAGCTTTCTAACATATATGCACTGGAGCGTATATTTTCAGATTTGCTTAATTTGACAAGGAATGAAGCAAACGAGCTCTTTACAGCAAAAACAGCTAACATTTTATCAACGTATCAGCATATATGTCTGTAACAATCAGTACACAAAAACAAGCAAGAGAAACTTATCTTGCTTGTTTTTATTTTATAAAAAACAGGCAAGCTAATTTCAGCTTCACCTGTTTTTTACATGTTACTTAGCAGCTATTAAATAGCAACTTTCTACCTCTGAAAAGCAAATATCGATTTCTTTTATAAAAATTGGTATTGCCATTTTCATTGGAATATGCGACAACATTTCGCTTTTTTCTTTTGGATTGCTTGGATATGCAATGGATTGTTTCTGTGCCAAAAAAAACAGTGCAAATTCCTTAATTAGAGAAAAAAGGCTATCGTCCTCTATTTCAAACATGTTTTCTTTCTCCACCTTTTTTTCCAACTGCTTTTCTTTCATCTCGAATCGTTCGATGATACCTGCCTTCTGGTTATCATACCAGTTTTTAATTTGGGCAGTGTCTTCATATGTAACATCATCAAAAAATTCCTCTGGTAGTTCGTCAAGATACTCGTCAAAAGCTCTCTCAAGCTCTTCTTCGGTGAGATTTGGATGCTCTTTGGCAAAAACTTTTTCCAAGTCATTTAATTCACCTTCGTAAGCTCTTTGCTTTTCAAAAGAAAGTTTCATTTTCTGCTCATACTCTTCTTTTAAGTTCTCCAATTCTGTTTCAAGAGCTGTTTCTAAATCAAAACCTTCTTCCTTCTGATGATTTTTCCGTTCCTGCCTTTTTTTGCACAAAATGGTTTTAGCATCCATTTTACACAAAATAGATACTTCCACTCCAAAATAATCCACCGTCTTCTCTAATCTTCTTAAATAATCTGTTCCCTCTGGCTGAGTCATAAGATTGTATGCAAGTGCAATAGGTGCTTCATGCATACTCGTCAAATCTACTTGCAATTTTTTTAGTTCTTTAATATCCTGCTCTAACGTCTGGAACGCCTGCAAGATGTTTTTTTCCTTCAAAGAAACTACTTTTCCTTTAAGCCGATTTAACTCAATCAATATTTCATCCACCTCTTTATAAAACCAGCTAAGAGCCTTATTTAAGAAAGCAAGTGCCTCTTTTTGGTTCTTCACTTTACTTAAGTGCTTCCACGCCTCATACTGAGGCATAGAGCGCAGCCACAATGTGATAACATAAAGATAGTTAGCTGCCTGAAGTGGCTTTCCTTCAGCCATTTTCTCAATTTGATCGCCTAACAATTCAGCAATAAAATTGCGTTCCTCCTCTCCAATTACACCAAATTTGAACACCATTTGAAGAATTTGCATAAAATAAAACAAAAACCGATTGGTGAATTTCAATTTGGTTGAAAACGAAATACCTTCTTGCATAAAATCTTTAGCATTAAAACTCTCTTTTATAAAATTTTCTTTGGTTAGTAACATGTTGTTGTTTTCCATAGAAAACCTCCTTTTGTTTCCGCCTTCTGGTTACTTTTTTCTATCAGAGAATTTATTTCCTCTTCTTTTTATTATAACATATTTATGTAAATTTGTCAAGATTTGATTAATTTTTCTGTCAATTTTTATAATTTTAAACTTCTGTTTCCATCTAATTTATTGTCTGATACTGTTTTATAAACGGTTTTTCTACGATTAAGTATCGCATAAATAAATGCGGTTATCGGAACTGTAAATACCACTCCCATACTTCCTGCAATTGCTGATATTAATTCTTCAGCAATCGTTTCTTTGTTTAAAATTTCACTCATTCCCATGTCACATGCCAAAAATAGTAAGATTAAAGTGAGTGCCCCCCCAACATAAGCTAAAATTAAAGTATTGGTCATGGTTCCAATAACATCTTTTCCGATATTCATACCACTTTTAAATAATTCTTTCCAAGAAATGTCTTTGGTTTTATTCTTAATTTCATCCAAACTTGATGCTATTGACATTCCCACATCCATACAAGCCCCCAATGCAGCAATCACAATTCCAGCAAAAATAAGAGCTCTAAAATTAAAATTAATTGTTGTCATACTTATACTCAATTGAACTGCTTCTTCACAAGCCCCTGAAAGTTTAGCTAAATGTGCAAAAATGATAGCTACTATTCCACTCGAAATAATTCCTCCTAAAGTTCCTAAAGCTGCCGATAAAATTTTCTTACTAAATCCCCCTATGATTACAAATGTAAATCCTATGATAATACCAGCTGTCACAAGCGTTGTCCAAATGACATGATAACCTGTATAAATTCCTTTGATTAAAATAAAATATACTGCAAGAACTGTAATTAGCAATCCCATTATTGCTTTGATGCCTTGCTTTCCACCCACTAAAATAATACTTAGTAAAAACAATATCATCATGAGAATAATATAATTTTTTCTATCTGGTTCTTGTACAGTAGCTACTACATTTCCATTTTCGTCTTCAACAATTTCAACTGTTACTTTATCGCCTTCATCTAATTCATAACCTGAAATTTTGCCTTCAATATCGAAAGATAGATTATAATTAGTCATGAATTCTTCCTTTTCATATACACCTTCTAGAATTTCTATTTTTACTTCCTGTACTGTATCAATAATGGAACCCGTTTCTATTTTTTTGACTTCACCTACTTCGATAACTCGTGCTGTTGTTTGAATTCTTACCGTATTGGCGTCTTCATTTTCTACTAAAATAGCTTGTTCATCTGTAGCATATAGTTTTGTATTTCCTATGATTTGAAATAGGATAATTAGCATAAAAAAACTAATGATAATTTTTTTCAAATTGATTCCTCCTTAAAAGATTACAATATCGATTTCATTGGTATAAGTATCATTTCCGTAAGGGTATAGAATATAAACATAACCATCGTCTGTTAGAAAATACGTGTTAGTATTTTCTATTTGATATCTATCGCTATTTAAGTCTCGTTCATAAAGTGTTCCATATTCGTTGGCAATAATTTGAGCATTTTCATAAGACTTTCGAATTTCACTATTGATATTTTTTTGTACAGCTTCTTTGGTTGTTTGTTTTAAATTGATTAACTCTTCTAACGTTACTAATTCTTCTTTTGATAAACTATATGTATAAGTTTTAATTGAAACCTTTTCCGATTTTCCCTCTTCCTTTAAAATTGATTTTATAATTAATGACACATAATCTGCATTCACAAATGAAGCATACGATACACGATATACGATATTTTGCTTTGTTTGCCTCATGATGGAATTTGCTTTGTTATAATATTCATTTTTGATTTCTGAATTTATTTTTTGGATGGTTTCTGAATCAATATTCATAATTGGAATTTGAGCATCTACTGTATAATAAGCTTCATCTTCATTGACTAGATTATAAGCTGTATAAACAAGTTCTTTTTCTGTTTCTAATTTATGATCTGTTATGTCGTCATTGCTAGTTTTTAAATTATTTTGAAACAATTCATTAAAATTATTTTTTAATAGGGTATATTCTTCTACTGTCTTTTTGGCACCTATATTCGCTCCCATTAGCCATGGATCGATATCTGAATATTGATAAAAAAATTGTACATAAATCCCCAAGCTTAACGCAACAATGCAAAATAATATGACGAAAATAAGGAATATATATCGATTTTTGCCTGTTAAATTGTTTCCAAAATTTCTGAAAAATCCCATTTTTGCTTCCTCCTATTTTAGATTTATTATATCATTTTAAAAAATAAATGGCAAGCCTTTATCTATTTTCGCATTTTCTTTTTATCATTTTGAGTGCTTTTTCACGTGGGACAACAAGTATATGGTCACATCCTAAGCATTTGAATTTAAAATCTACGCCAACACGTGTAATTTCCCACTTTTTATTGCCACAAGGATGTTGTTTTTTCATTTCTATAATATCTCCTCTATTATATTCCATTTTTTACCTCGTTTTCTCTATTATTCTTTATAAATCTAAAGAAAATAGGTAGTGCTATACACTACCTATCTTAGTTTTTCACATGATACTCTATTTTATTTTTGTCTTCCTTTTCTGTATATTAGATAGTATTTTTTATATTCTCTTCAACATTTCTTCTTTTCCTAAAACCTGCATGATTTCATATAAATCTGGTGTTTGACTTCGACCAGTTAGTGTAACACGAAGAACTGTACTGATATCGCCAACATGACCTTTGTAAGCTTCTGGATTGGCTTTGTATTCCTTGACTTCTCGACTATATCCTAAACTCTCAGCTAAATCTTTCATTTTATCAAACCAAGTTTGTTTGTCATCTGCTTCGTCATAATAGTTTGCAAAATAGGACTTTACGATTTTATCAATTTCACTTTTATCGGTTATTTTTTGATATTCAAAATTGCTATTTTCTTTATCAAATTGATACATATAGGAAATCGCATTTTTTAAATCTGACCATTTGGCTATATCTTTTCTTGGTTTGGCATTTCCTCGCTCAATGCCAAGAACTTTTAGCGAATATTCTTTATTTTCGAGCATTTGGGCAAGCTCTTGATCATATTCTTGTGCCCAAGCAAAAGCTTCGTCGTAAAGCTGACCAGCTGTGTATTTTGAGATGACATTTTTCGAAACATCTAACATTTTCGTCATATCGAAAAGTGCACCACTTACACCCATTTTCTTTAAATCAAATGCAAATTCTTCAATGGATTTATTTGGATTTTGCTTTCTCCACATTTCAAAATTGGAATTGGCAATATTCATTAAATATTCTCTGACCGATTGTTTGGGAATTCCCTCTTCTTTATAGAAACTTACTGCTGCTTCTGGGTCTTTACGTTTGCTTAATTTACGCTTTCCGTCTGCTTCTGTCTTCATCAGTGGCGCAATATGCGCATATTTAGGTGCTTTGAAGCCAAGTACGTAAAACAATTGCAAATGAAGTGGTACTGAAGGCAGCCATTCATCACCACGAATGACTAAATTCGTCCCCATCAAATGATCATCAATCGCATGTGCAAAATGGTACGTTGGAAGTCCATCTGATTTGATGATGACAATATCTTGGTCATTTTCTGGCATATCAACCCCACCTTTTATGACATCTTTATGCTTAATTTTTTTGTCTGGGTTGCCTGGCGATTTTAGACGAATAATATAACTTTCTCCGTTTTTAATTTTGTCATAAGCCATCTGAGTTGGCATATTTCTACATTTTGTCCATTTGCCAAAATAGCCAGTTCTCTCTTTTGCCATTTCTTGGTCATGACGAATTTTTTCCAAATCCTGTGGTGTACAAAAACATGGATAGGCAAGTCCTTTTGCAATCAAATCTTTTGCATAGGCTTGATAAATTTCTTTTCGCATGGATTGTTTGTAAGGACCATATTCTCCCACAAAATTTTCCTCATCTATCATGCCTTCATTTGGCTCAATTCCATAATCTTTCAAGGCATTAATAATCTCTGCTACACCATTTTCAATTTCTCTTTTTTGATCCGTATCTTCAATTCTTACAAAAAATATACCATCTGTTTGGTCAGCCATTTTTTGAGCCACCAAAGCTTGATATAATCCGCCAATATGCATAAAGCCTGTTGGACTTGGTGCATAACGCGTTACAACTGCACCGTTCTTTCAACTCTCTTTTTTTATATTTTTCTTCATAAAACGAAATTTCTTTTGCCATTGGAAAAATTAAATCAGCTAATTCTTGTGTTTGCATTTTTCTAAACCTCCATAAATATTGGTAAAATCATTGGGTTTCTCTTGGTCGTTTTGTAAATATATTCTCTTAACGAATCACGAATGGCACTTTTGATTCCTGTCCAATCAGTGATATTATTTTTGATACATTGGTTTATTTCTTTTTTGATAAGCACTTTCACATCATCCATCAAATTTTCTGACTCACGTACATAAACAAATCCTCTGGAAATAATATCTGGTCCTGCAACTACTTCACCTGTAGCAGAATCCATCGTAAGCACAACGATAATCAATCCATCTTGTGACAAATGTTGTCTATCTCGTAGCACAATATTACCAACATCTCCAACACCCAAACCATCTACCATAACACGTCCAAATGGCACTGTGCTACTTAGTCTCGCATGATTTTCATCCATTTCCAGAATACGTCCATTGGTCATCAAAAAAATGTTTTTTGGATTGACACCCATGACTTTTGCAGTTTCACTATGTGCTCGTAAATGTCTATATTCACCATGAACTGGAATAAAATATTTTGGTCTTACCAAAGCAAGCATCAATTTTTGCTCCTCTTGACAAGCATGTCCTGATACGTGAATATCAGCTAGTGAACTATACACAACCTCTGCTCCGATTTTCATTAAATCATCAATCACTTTCGAAACATATTTTTCATTGCCTGGAATCGGTGTCGCAGAAATAATCACCAAATCATTTGAGGTAATATGAACTTTTCGATGTTCTCCTGTTGCCATTCTCGTAAGTGCTGACATTGGTTCCCCTTGACTTCCTGTCGTGATAATCACAAGTTGCTCATCTGTGTATTGATTAATCATTTCAATATCAATAAACACATTTTTAGGTACATCAATGTAACCAAGTTTCATGGCTGTTTCTATCATATTAATCATACTTCTACCAGAAACTGCAATTTTTCGCTGATTGGCAACAGCTGAATTTACAATTTGCTGAATTCGATAAACATTTGATGCAAAGGTTGCCACCACAATTCTTTTCGTACAGTTGACAAACAGTTTGTCAAACACTTCGCCAACTGTGCGTTCCGACATCGTATAACCTTTTCTTTCTGCATTGGTGCTATCTGACATCATAGCTAAAACACCTTTGTTTCCGAGTTCCGCTAAACGCCCAAAGTTCATAGTTTCATCATTAATTGGCGTATAATCAATTTTGAAATCGCCTGTGTGTACAATCACCCCAACTGGTGTATGAATTGCCAATGCTACTGCATCTGGAATACTATGGCAACTTTTGATAAACTCTATCTTGAATTTTCCTAAAGTGATTTTGTCCCCCTGTTTTACCATATGCAATTTGGTTTGTTTGGTTAATCGATGTTCTTCTAATTTATTGCTAATTAAGCCACAAGTTAGCTTTGTCGCATAAATTGGAACATTGATCTCTTTCAAAAAATAAGGAATAGAGCCAATATGATCCTCATGCCCGTGAGTAATAACCATACCCCTAATTTTTTCTTTATTTTTCACCAAATACGTAAAATCTGGAATAACCAAATCAATACCTAACATATCATCTTCTGGAAAAGACACTCCACAATCCACAATTAGAATATCATTTTCATACTCAAAAACTGTGATATTTTTTCCAACTTCTTGTAAACCTCCCAAAGGAATAATTTTTAATTTTGCTTTTTTAAAACCAACTTCTTCTTTTGGTTTATTTTCGATTGGTCTTTTATTGGTTCTTCTGACAGGTTTTTGTTCTTTATTGACTTCTTTGGCGACTTTTTTTAAATTTGGATTTATCTGCTTTTTTATATTTCTTGTACTTCCTGTTGTACGAGGACTTGGTTTATTCTCTTTTTGATTTTTTACAAATCCTTCTTTTTTTCTTTCCATTTTTCTCTCCTTTTCTTGTGTATCAATTTTAAAAATACAGTAAAAAAATTTCAAAACTAAACAATATAGATAGAAAACACCTATATTTTACAAATATTAAATTTTATTCCGTAACTTAAAAACTTAAAATATCCTTCTCGATAAATTAAGTAACCAATTATTTGGCTTATTTTTCTATTTTAATCCGAACACATAAATATTTTTATTTATAAATCTCATTATTGTATCAATAAAATTGATAACTATTGTTTATTACTATACCATATTTGGGAAAAGAAGTCAATAGATGGAAACATAATTTTTGAAAAATCAAAAAAGAGAAGAATTTTTTTCATTCTTCTCCTAAAACACCCTCACCTTTTATTATATCATATTTTGCAGTTTATGTCAAGTATGTAGTTTCGCCAGTCAGTATGTTCTGATCTGAACGATACAAATCTTCAACACTTACAGAACCACTAATTACTGCACGCAAACCATATCCAATCATCCCAGAAAAAGTCATACTCTCTTTATCTCCCATATCTTTCCATTCGCTTTCTGCCCAATATGTGAATTGATTATAATTTGACGTTTTATCTGCTTTTGGATATTGTTTCTTTCTCTTGAATCTTTTTGAATTATCTTTGTTATATATGACATACCAATTTTTAAACAGAAATAACAGATAATGAATTAAAGCATCCTGCTACTTTGTATTTTCCATTTCAAGAAAAATTTGGTCTAATGCTATTAAGGTTTTTAAATACTAACTTATCTAATTATGAAATAGCTAATAAAACTTTCTTTTATGCTTATGGATTTGAAATACTAAGAGATTTAGATAAAAATTATAAATTTGAATTAAGTAGTAATTATGGCAGTAATGAAAATTATCTAAAAGCAACTACTAAAATATTTAAAGATTTGCAAGAAAATTTAATTGATTTACAACAAGAATTAATAAAAGCTGTTACTTATATCTATAACTTAAATAACAATAAAGAATTAGAGAAATATACATATAATGAACGATTAAAACAAAATAAGGCTATGGGCGAATATAGAAGAACTTATCAACAAAAATTTATGCAAGTTAGAAAAAATAAAGATAACCCTATACTTTCTCAAGATTTTGAAACTTGGAAAAAACAGACTAAAGAAAAAATTAATCTTATGAAAAAAGGAAAACTTACTGAAGATGAGGTTTATGACTGGATTTTAAAAAACAAATAGACTTTTCTTTTCGAAAAGTCTATTAAAATGAACATTTTATTCTAAAGTTGGATCTTTTTCCTGTTGAATTTTTCTTTCTTGATGCTCTATTGTTCTTTCTATTTCATCTAATAAAACTGTGTCTGCTAACTCTTCTATGACTTGTTCTCCTAATATTTGTGTGCTAATTTGATTTATACTCTGATATTTCTTTTCCTCTAAAAGATTGACACTTCTTCTACCAATATCAGTAGTTCCTTCAGTATAATCTTTATCATTTTTATATTTTTTTCGAGCATATTCCATAAAATCATCAAGCCTACTCAAATCAATATCCATTAACTCTTGTCTAAATTTATCATATACTTCAAAAACAATAGATAAAGCGTCTGTTCTTCCATTCTCTCCTTCAATAATTTTTATTCTTTCAATTGGAATTGTTCTCTTTCCAATATGCGTATTCATATTCCAATTATCTTGCTTAATATTTCCATTATTAAAATCACTATATGAGCCATACATCCATTTCATATCTTTACTAGGATAGTGTGGTTTCCACTGAAGCTCTCCTCTTTCAAACTCTGTCATTTTTTGTAAAAATCTATTATATTCATTTTCTTTTTTCTTATCAATTCCATTAAATGAAAAATCACTTGTTTCAGGGTTCTCACCTTCAATTAAATCTAATTTATAATAGTTTCTTTGTTTAAAATCGTTATAAATTTTTTGATATGTCTCTTTCATTATTTCTTCATTTATTTGTTCAGTAGGAGAATATTTAAAGTTTTTCTCCCATCTTAATCGATTATATTCCCATTTAATCCACACATCAACTGATTTTAAGACTCCATCTGCTCTATATGCAAAATAAGTCGTTGGATTTTGACTATCTCCACCTGTTTTATTCTCTCCACCTGCTACCGATTGTAATCCATTTTGTTCAATACTTTCCCTATTATCTATCCTTGTAAAATGAAAAAATGTATTTTTATAGTCTAATTCTGTACTTTTAATATATTCCATACATTATTTTCTCCTTATAAAGCTTATTATTTTATTAAAAAATTTTTTGAATATATTTTCTTTATATACAACCATTTCTTTAATTTCTGTTTCATTCACACAACTTTTTTTCTTAAAAATATCTTCAACATTATATAATGATTCTTTTTGTTCTTTTAAAATTTGTCTATCATAATTTTGTTTTTTTATGATTTTATCTTTCTGTTCATCAGTACCCCAATAATCCCTAAATAATAAACCTATTATTGCCTTAGCTATTTTTGATACATTTTGTTCTTCTAATGTTTTATTAGGATCATATTCAAATATATACTCTTTATTTTGATTTGTTTCAAAAAGTTCAATTTTAGAATTTGGTATTTTCTCATAATCTTCTTTTGAAATAAATTTTAATATCCCTAATACTTCGCTATAAGCATTTGCATATTCAACACTTATCATTTTATCTCCCTATAATCTTTTAAAATTATATCATTAAATCTATTTTTAGTATATAGATTTATTAAAATTTTCTACATTTCTAATCCCCATTCTTTTTCCTCGTGTTTAAGTTGTTTTTCTGCTTTCAAATATGTGAAAATTTTATTATTTCTAAATTGTTGCTAGGAGGAAACCTTTGATATTACTACATTTTATTTTTTCGTCATAAGAGAATAAAATCGTCACAACTAATGCAATTAGCGTTATTCCTCGATTTTCCAAATATTTCATAATTTCCTCCCTAAAATTATGTCTTCTTTGATTTTATTATATAAAAATATTCAGTTTTCTGCAATAGCATTTTAATAACATAATAACAAAAAACGAACTCTTTTCAAAGTTCGCTTTTTTTACTCTATTAATATAAATAATTCTCTGGATTTAGTGGTTTCCCATTTTGCCTAATTTCTAAATGTAAATGTGGTCCTGTTGAGTTTCCAGTAGAACCAACAGCTGATATTATTGTACTTGTATCAACTGTTTGATTTACATTCGCATAAATTACACTACAATGTGCATAATACGATTCAATCCCATTTCCATGATTAACAACAACTAGATTTCCATAGGATCCTTTTCTTCCAGCATACGTAACTGTTCCTGTCGCAATTGGTTTAATTGGTGTTCCTTGTGTTGTTGCAATGTCTAGTCCTGTATGACTACCTGAACGAATGGAACTTCTACTTCCATATCGTGAAGTAATCCTTCCTCCTACTGGTCTTGTTAAATTCACTCCTGCAATGGTTCCAACACTTGTAACAGTTTTATTCGAAATAATTTTCTTTTGTGCCTCTTCTTCTTGACGTTTACGTTCCGCTTCTTGAGCCACATTATATTCAGAAACTTTTGCTATTTTAACATTGTTTAATATTTGCATTGCCTCTTCTGTTTGAGGAAGATTAAATTCTGTCGTATATTGCTCAATAATTCCTGTATTGATTTCTATTTTTTCATCCAAATCCGATTTCATATTGTCAATCATGTTTTTAGCTTGTTCTTCATTAGCTACTGTTGTTTGGATATTGCCATCTACTGTTACTGCATAAATTTTATAAGTTGTTATAGTAGAATTTTCTATAGCTAATAAAATTTCTTTTTCTTGTAATGTTTTGTTTCGATTCACCAATTTTAGTTCATACACAGGTTTTACCGTTTGCTCTTTAAAAGCAACGTTTCCTGTAGTATCTTCTATATAATTTTTTATCTTTAATTCTAATCTTTCTTTATCCTTAACATAACCCAATGTTTGCTTATCGAAACTTACAGCATACACTGGTTTGTATTTGATTAAGACTATTGTTAGAATAATCATAACTCCAATACTTGTTGTTTTTAGGGCTTTTGTGACTTCTTTTGTGTAATATTTAACCCATTTTAATAAAATAAACATTCACTTCCTTTGCTTAAAATCTGTATATTCACTTAAGATTCATCTAAAATGTCTATACTTTTTTGTCACGTAATTATAATTATACCATATTTTGACAAATTTTGCAACTTGCCTTTTCTGGTTTATTTCTATTTTTTGATTTTTTTGCAAATATATACATGATTAGGAATGGATATTTTTACCATATCTCTATTTCTCTCATTTTTACTCGTTTTTACTCACTTTTAAACAATATTGATTTTATAAGCTTCTTGGTGAACTTTCTATTTTATTTTTTAATTTAATTTCATTGATAATAATTTACTCACACCTTTTTCCTCCATGGTAATTCCATAAACTGTATTAGCAGCTTCCATGGTTCCTTTTCGGTGTGTAATAACTAAAAATTGCGTATCTGTACAGAATTTTTTAAGATATTCTGCAAAACGAAAAACATTTACATCATCAAGTGCAGCTTCAATTTCATCCAAAACACAAAATGGTGCTGGATTAATTTTTAGAATAGCAAACAACAAAGCAATCGCTGTAAAAGCTCTTTCGCCGCCAGACAATAATGTCATATTTTGTAATTTCTTACCTGGCGGTTGCACTTCTATTTCTATGCCAGATTCAAGCACATTTTGTTCATCTGACAAAATTAGTTCTGCTTTTCCACCACCAAATAATTCATGGAACACTTCTCCAAAATTTTTATTAATAATTTGAAATTGCTCTGTAAATTGTTTTTTCATCGTTTCTGTCATTTCTTCAATGACTTTTCTTAATTTGGCCATCGCCTCTTCTAAATCTAATCTTTGTTCACTTAAGAAATCGTATCGTTCTTTTGCTTCTTGATAACGTTTAATAGAATCAATATCCACACTACCCAAATCACGTATTTGAACTCTTAATGTATTAACCTGCTTTTGTACTTCTGTCGGATTTTCAATTTTAGGAATATCGCCTATGTTATTTGGTGTTAGTTCATATTCTTCCCACATTTTGTTGATGATTTGATCTTTTTCTAAATCTATTTTTGATTTTTTAATTTCTAATTTTGAAATTTGATCTCTACATTCTTCTACTTTTGTATTTTGCTCTTCCATTTCTTTCTCTAATGTCTTTAGTTTTTCATTTTTAGCTATTCTCTCTTTTTTTAGTTCCTCTACTTTTTGACTACTTTGTTCTACTTCTTGATCCAAATCGATTATTTGTTTTTTCAAGTTTTCTATCTTCTTTTCAAGCTCTTCGTTTTCTGTTTGCATTTTTTGGATTAAATCTTTTTTATTGGTGATAGATTGCTTATGATTGGCTAATTCTTGCTCAATTCTTTCCATAATTTCATTCATGGATGCTTCTCCTTCATCAAAAGATGTAACCGAAATTTTCAAATTTGTAATATTAAAATTTAAGTCATCAATATATTTTTGTTTTTCTTGATTTTGGCTCGAAAACTCATTTATTTGTTCATTTAACTTCTGATTTTCCTGTTCTATATTATTCACTTGCACTTCAAATTGTTCCTGTCTTTGCACATTTTCTTGCTTTTCCAATCCAATTTGTTCAACATCTTGTCTTAGCTTAGCAAGTTTGGATTCTAATTTTACTATTTCTTGTTCTAAATTCCCCATTTTTTGCTGTTCTGTCGCATAGGAAATTTCAATTTCTTGCAATTCTTTTTGCTTTTCTTCAAAAGAATTCAAGATATCTTTTATACTAGTTTCATAATCTACTTTTTCCTTTTCTAATGCTTCTATTTTGTTATTTAATTCTTTTAATTCCTGTTCCAATTTTTTAATCTCATTTTCTCGTCCTAAAATACTCACTGTTTTTTGCATTGAAGAACCACCTGAAATCATACCAGATGGATTGATTAAATCCCCTGATAAAGTTACAATTTTAAAGGAGTATTTATTTTTCTTAGCAAGTGCAATTGCGGCTTCCATATCTTCTACAAGCACGGTTTTGCCTAGTAAATTCAAAACAATTCCTTCGTATTTTTTATCGTATTTTACTAAATCAGAAGCAATTCCTATGTACCCTTTTATGCCACTTGTAATAATCGTACTAATTTTTTGTCCTCTCACAGAACGAATCGGTAAAAAAGAAGCTCTTCCTATTTTGTTTTCTTTTAAATATTCGACCAATTTCTTGGCTTCTTCTTCGGTATCTGTAACAATATTTTGCAACCCCATACCGATTGTCATCTCAATCGCTGTTTGATATTTTTCTTCTACAGATATTAAATTCGCTACAACACCATGAACACCTTTTCCTAATTCTTGATTTTTATCTATCACATTCATTAATGTTTTAACACTTTTGCTGTATCCTTCTTTTTCCTTTTCGGTTTCAATTAAAAATTTACATCTTGAATCCTTCATTCGATATTCGGTTTGTAGATGATTCATTTTTGTCTCAAAATCTTTTAGTTTTATTGTGCTTTCTTGTTTTTTTTCATCCATTTGTTCTAATCTTTTAGATAAATCACTTTTTTGTTTTTCGATTTCATAAAATGTTTTAGACAAATCTTCTTTACAAGAACGTGCCGCATCTAAATCAGAAATTGTGTCTTGTATTTGTGTTTTTAAGCTATTTTCTGTTTTTTGTAAATTCTCAAAATTAGCTTTTTGTGTACTTTGCTCATTTAAAATTTCATATTTTTGATCTGTATTTTCTTCTACTTTTTTCTTTTTTTGCTCGATTTCAAGTGCCTTTTCAGAAAGTGTTTGACTGTATGTTGCCAATTCTTCTTCTTTTTGTTTCAATTCTTGTTCGTACTTTTCTTTGTTGGCTAACATATCGCTTCGTCTTTCTAACTTTTGCTTTTTTTCTTCTTCCAATTCCACTGTTTTACTTTCTAACGTTTCGATTTCTGCTTTATAATTTTCATGATTGTTTCGATTATTAGAAATTCTTTCTTTACTGACTTCAATTTCACTATTGATTTGTTCTTTTTTTTGCGAAACCTCAAATCCTAAATTTTGTACTTTTTCGATTTCTTCAATCAATTGATCCATCTTTTCCTTAATGTTTTCTCTTTCAGTTTGATATTCATTTAATTTTTCTTCTTCCTTTTGCTTTTGCGCCTCAAAAATGTCTGTATTTTCTTCAATTTCTTTGATTTTTATTTTAAATTCTTCGATTTTATAAACAAACAAACCAACTTCAATATTCTTCAATTCATCTCTCAAATTCAAGAACTTTTTTGCTTTTTCAGATTGTACCTTCAACGGATTGATATTATTTTCCAGCTCAGCAATAATATCATTTACACGTAACAAATTCAATTTTGTATTTTCTAGCTTCTTTTCCGACTCAACTTTTCTAGTTCGGTATTTCACAATTCCAGCAGCTTCTTCAAAAATATGTCTTCGATCTTCTGATTTATTACTCAAAATCTCATCAATCTTTCCTTGCCCAATAATCGAATAGCCATCTTTACCAATTCCTGTATCCATAAACAACTCTTGAATATCTTTTAGACGACACGCTGTCTTATTGATAAAATATCCAGATTCACCACTTCGATAAATTCTTCTGGTTACAACAACTTCATCAAATTCAATTGGCAATTTTCCATCAGAATTATCAAAAACTAAAGAAGCTTCTGCATAACCTAATGATTTTCGATTCTGTGTTCCAGCAAAAATAATATCCTCTGATTTAGAACCACGCAAAGATTTCATACTTTGCTCTCCTAAAATCCAACGAATACAGTCTGAAATATTACTTTTCCCTGAGCCATTTGGACCAATAACCGTTGTAATTCCTTTTTGAAAATCCAACACCGTTTTATCCGCAAACGACTTAAATCCATACATTTCCAAATTTTTTAAATACATTTATTTTTCCTCTTTTACTATTTTTGCTTTTTTTATCATATCTTAAATTTTCAAAATAAGCAAGAGTTTCTAAGAGATTTTCTTTGTCTTTTTCCATAAAAAAAGACCGCCACATGCGATCAATTTGTCTGTTTCCTATAAATTAAATATTTTCTTTAATATATTCCACAACATCACTTACAGCGACTACTTTTTCAGCATCTGTATCTGGAATTTCGATGTCAAATTCTTCTTCCAATGCCATTACTAATTCAACAATATCCAAAGAATCAGCACCTAAATCATCGATAAACGATGCTTCCATTGTAACTGCTGTATCTGTAACACCTAATTGGTCAACAATAATTGCTTTTACTTTTTCAAAAACTTCCTCACTGCTCATATTTAAACTCCTCCTTTTTTGTTTACAAATTTTATAAGTTAGTTTTATTATATGTTTTAACAAATGTCAAGTACTTATTTCATTTTTTTTTGGAATTCTTCTGTCATTTTTTCAACCGACCTGCTTTTTACAAAGTTTTCCGCTTGTTTTAAGGTCGTATAGAATAAAAATTCATCACTACTTCCATGGGCTTTGACAACTGGTTTTTTTACTCCCAAAAATAGCGCCCCACCATATTCCTTGTAATCCGTCATTTTTTTGAATTGATTAATCGCTGGCAAACATGGGACTGTAGCAATAGTTCGTAAAATATTTTTGGTCAAACTCTCGGTTAACGATACTTTGACTAATTTTCCTACGCCTTCGACGGTTTTTAAAAATACATTACCTGTAAACCCATCGGTAATCACAGCATCTACCTCACCTGTAAAACAGTCTCTGCCTTCTATGTTTCCAATAAAATGAATTCCGTATTCTTTGGCATTTTCTTTTAATAAAGTATATGTTTCTTTCATTAAATCGTTACCCTTAGTTTCTTCGGTTCCAATGTTTAGCAAACCAATTCGTGGTTTTTCTAAGCCTAATGTATTTTTTAAATAAATATTAGACATTTGCGCAAATTGGATTAAATTAAGTGGTTTACAGTTCGTATTAGCACCTGCGTCCATCAGTAAAAATTTTCCATGATGAGCTGGTAAAATTGGTGCAATGGCTGGTCTGTCAATCCCTTTGATACGACCAACTAGCAATGTGGCTCCTGTTAAAAGGGCACCAGAATTTCCAGCTGAAATAAAAACATCACCTTCACCATTTTTAAGCATTGTGAATCCAACAACCATCGAAGAATCTTTTTTGGTGCGAATGGCTTGTGTGGGAATATCCTCCATTTCAATTTTTTCCGTTGTGTGTCGAACTGTAATCTTGTTTGACACTTCACTTATTTTTTCTTTTCCATAAAACTCTTTTACTTTTTGGTTGATAACTTGTTCGTTTCCCGTCAGAATAATTTCTGCCTCCATTTCTTTGGAAGCTTTTACAGCTCCTTTTATCGTAGCATCTGGCGCATTATCTCCACCCATTGCATCTAAAATGATTTTCATGTCTTTTGTCCTCCTTGGTTATTTGTATTCGTGTTTGTTTCGAGACATTACTATTTTAATGATAAAATGAGAAAAAATCAAGGGGTTTTAATAAAAAATTCAAAACTTCTAACCTAAAATCACAGCTGCAGCCTCTTTACAATTTTATGTAAATATGATATAATACAGTTAGATGTGCATACCTTGCACAAAATTCTCCTTTGGTCAGGGGGAGATTTTTGGAACTTGTTAACCTTGCTTTTTATTTGAAGAAAGGATGATTTTTATGGAATTTATTCAATTAACAGAAATCAAACGACTTCCAGGTGGTTCTTCCGGAGAAACTCAAATTATCAGAAAGATTTCGGTTCCTATCGGTTTAATCGCCATAATAGCAGAAAATAAATTGCTAATGCCACCAAAGGACTTTTATTCTGACGTAAAAGGTACACTTTCTACATCAACAGTCTTTCTGAATTGCTGCTCACAGCTGAGAGAAATTCCTGTTGCTGAAAATTATAACATCATAAAAGAAAGCTTACGGCTCCTGGACCACAAAATATTACTTATTTAACCCTAATTCTCCTGACCACTGGCACCACCGGGTGCCTCTTTTTTACTCAAAAGTCAACTTTCTCACTCACTTCCCCATAAATTTCAAATCTTTTTGCAAAAACTCTCCTTCAAAATCACAGCCACAGCCTCTTGACATTTTATGTTAATTATGGTATAATATAGATATACGTGCGTATTCTGCACAAACTCTATTTTGGTCAGGAGTAGAGTTTAGAAACTCGTTAACCTTGCTTTTTATTTGAAGAAAGGATGAACATATGAATTTCATTAAATTAACAGGGATAGAAGCAAACCATTGTTCCTATATTACCTCTGAAACTCCAAAAACAACATCTGAAATAATAGGATTTGTTTATATTCCTCTCAATGTACTTAAAAATAATGCTATTATCATGGAAAATTTGGATTTAGCTGCACCAGAAGGATTCTATGAACCTAACAAAATTGATTTTGTAACTTCCACATCGAAACTTTTCGTAAATTTTCCCGGAATCAAATATGGAACTATATTTGTTGCTGAAAATCTAAAGGATATTCTTCATCAAATCGAATCATTAAAAGAAAACTAAAAGTAATTGTTTTTTCCTGACCAAATGCACCTTCGGGTGCTTTTTTATATAACAAAAAAACGGTTCGTGAGAACCGTTTTTTGATTATATTTCTTATTCAACAATATCAGATACAACACCAGAACCTACTGTTCTACCACCTTCACGGATAGCAAATCTTAGTCCTTTTTCGATAGCGATTGGTGTAATCAATTCAATTGTCATTGCAATGTTTTCACCTGGCATAACCATTTCTGTTCCAGCAGGTAATTCAATAACACCTGTCACGTCTGTTGTTCTGAAATAGAATTGTGGTCTATATCCATTAAAGAATGGTGTATGTCTTCCACCTTCTTCTTTTTTCAAGATGTAAACTTCAGATTTGAATTTTGTATGAGGATTGATGGTTCCTGGTTTTGCAAGAACTTGACCTCTTTCGATGTCTTTTCTATCAATACCTCTTAAAAGAACACCAATGTTGTCTCCTGCTTCTGCTTGGTCTAGTAATTTTCTGAACATTTCAACACCTGTAACAACTGTTTTTTGTCTTTCAGCACGAATACCAACGATTTCAATTTCGTCTTGCATTTTAACAATTCCTCTTTCAACTCTACCAGTAGCAACTGTTCCACGTCCTGTGATTGTAAATACGTCTTCCACTGGCATTAAGAATGGTTGATCCACTGGTCTTTCTGGTGTTGGGATATAGCTATCAACTGCATCCATCAATTCTTTCATTGGCGCATATTCAGGTGCATTTGGATCTGTTGAAGAACATTCTAATACTTTTAAAGATGAACCTTTGATAAATGGAATATCATCTCCTGGGAAATCATATTCTGATAATAATTCTCTTAATTCCATTTCAACTAATTCAACTAATTCTGGATCATCAACCATATCGCATTTATTTAAGTAAACAACGATATATTTAACACCAACTTGTCTTGCAAGCAAAATGTGCTCTCTTGTTTGAGGCATTGCACCATCTGCTGCTGAAACAACTAGAATTGCACCATCCATTTGAGCTGCACCTGTGATCATGTTTTTAACATAATCTGCGTGTCCTGGGCAGTCAACGTGTGCATAGTGTCTGTTTTCTGTTTCATATTCTACGTGAGCTGTGTTGATTGTGATTCCTCTGGCTTGTTCTTCTGGTGCTCCGTCGATTTTGTCATATGCTGAAAATTCAGCTTTTCCTAATAAACTTAAATATTTTGTGATAGCAGCTGTTGTTGTTGTTTTTCCATGGTCAACGTGACCGATTGTACCAATGTTAACATGTGGTTTTGTTCTTTCAAATTTAGCTTTTGCCATTTTTGATTCCTTCCTTTCTTGAAGTAGCTTCCTACTTCCTTTAAATTTTTATTTTCATATTATATGCATTTTACACTAATTTTTTATAAAATGCAAGTGTAATTTTCAATTTTTTGAATTTTTTTCTTTAATCTTCTTTTTTCGAACGTGAAGCAACGATTGTTTCGAATACAGATTTTGGCACTTCTTCATAGTGAGAAGGCTCCATCGCATAGTTTCCACGTCCTTGTGTTTTAGAACGTAAATCTGTTGCATAACCAAACATTTCGGATAATGGAATAAAGGCACGAATGATTTGTGAACCATTTCTTGCTTCCATTCCTTCCATTTTTCCACGTCTGGAGTTGACATCTCCGATAACATCTCCCATATACTCTTCTGGAACAGTGATTTCTACTCTCATGATAGGTTCCAAAATTACAGATTTAGCTTGACGACATCCTTCTTTGAATGCCATAGAACCTGCAATTTTGAATGCCATTTCTGATGAATCGACATCGTGGTAAGAACCATCTACCAAAGTGGCTTTGAAATCAATAACTGGATAACCAGCAAGTGTACCACTATCGGCAGCTTCTTTGATACCTTCTTCAACTGGTTTGATGTATTCTTTTGGAACCACACCACCTACGATTTTACTTTCAAATTGAATACCTGAACCTGGCTCTAATGGTTCCATTTCAATCCAAACATGACCATATTGTCCACGTCCACCTGATTGACGAATGAATTTTCCTTCTACACGAACTGGTTTACGAATGGTCTCTTTGTAAGCAACTTGTGGTTTACCAACATTACATTCTACTTTGAATTCTCTTTTTAATCTATCCACAATAATATCCAAATGTAACTCACCCATACCAGCAATAACAGTTTGACCTGTTTCTTGGTTGGTATACGTTTTGAAAGTTGGATCTTCTTCAGCTAGTTTTGCCAAAGCAATACCCATTTTTTCTTGAGCAGCTTTGTCTTTTGGCTCAATCGCAATATCGATAACTGGCTCTGGAAATTCCATGGATTCCAGAATAACAGGATTTCCCATATCGCATAACGTATCTCCTGTGGTAACTTCTTTAATACCAACCGCTGCAGCAATATCACCTGCGAAAACTTTGGTGATATCTTTTCTGTCGTTTGCATGCATTTGAAGAATTCTACCAATTCTCTCTTTTTTACCAGTTCTTGTGTTTAACACCGTTGAACCTGACTCTAAAGTTCCTGAATACACTCTGAAAAAGCACAATTTTCCAACAAATGGGTCTGTCGCAATTTTGAATGCAAGTGCTGAAAATGGCTCTGTATCAGATGTTTTTCTTTCTACTTCTTCTCCATCTAAAGTGGTTCCTTTAATGTGAGCAATATCCAAAGGCGATGGCATGTATTCTACGATGTTGTTTAATAATTCTTGCACTCCTTTGTTTTTATAAGAAGACCCACAAGAAACTGTAATAATCGCATTATTGATGGTTCCTTTTCTTAGTGCAGCTTTGATTTCTGCCTCTGTTGGTTCTTCTCCTTCTAAATATTTCATCATCAATTCATCATCTTGTTCACATGCACTTTCAATCATTTGCGCTCTGTATTTTTCTGCCAATTCCTTCATATCTTCTGGAACATCAGTTTCTTCGATTTCTTTTCCTAAATCGTCTTTATGAATAAATGCTCTCATTTTGATTAGGTCGACAATTCCTTGAAAAGTATCTTCTTTTCCAATTGGCAATTGAACAGGAACCGCATTCGCTCCTAATCTTGTTTTAACTTGCTCAACGCAATTGTAAAAGTCAGCACCTGTGATATCCATTTTATTAACGTATATCATACGTGGTACACTGTATTTATCAGCCTGTCTCCAAACTGTTTCGGATTGTGGCTCAACTCCACCTTTAGCACATAAAACCGTAACAGAACCATCTAGTACACGAAGTGATCTTTGTACTTCAACGGTAAAGTCAACGTGTCCTGGTGTATCGATGATGTTAATTCTGGTATCTCCCCAGAAACAAGTTGTTGCAGCAGATGTAATGGTAATACCTCTTTCTTGTTCTTGAGCCATCCAGTCCATGGTTGCTCCACCTTCATGAGTTTCACCTATTTTATGGTTGACACCTGTATAAAATAGAATTCTCTCTGTTGTAGTGGTTTTTCCTGCATCGATATGCGCCATAATTCCTATATTTCTTGTTTTTTCTAAAGAATAAGCTCTATCAGACATTGTTTTTTTCCTTTCTCAATTATTTTTCTAATCGATGAATAGCGTAAAAACTCTATCCATACATAAAGTCTAGAATTTGTAATGAGCAAATGCTTTGTTGGCTTCTGCCATTTTGTGGGTGTCTTCTTTCTTTTTGAAAGCTCCACCGTTTCCAGAAATGGCATCTAATATTTCACCAGCTAATTTTTCAGACATGGTTTTTTCGTGTCTTTTTCTAGCATAAGTTACCAACCATCTTAAACCTAGTGTTTGTCTTCTTTCTGGACGTATTTCTAATGGCACTTGATAAGTAGCCCCACCAACACGTCTTGCTTTTACTTCTAATACTGGCATAATATTCTCCAAAGCTGCTTCAAACACTTCTAATGGCTCTTTGCTTTCTTTTTCTTTGATGATATTGAAAGCATCGTATACAATACTTTGTGCAACTGTTTTTTTACCATCTAACATAATATTGTTGATTAGTTTGGTAACAACTTTGCTATGATATAATGGGTCTGGTAAAACTTCTCTTTTTGCAATATATCCTTTTCTTGGCACTATTTTTTCCCTCCTTTATTGATTTAGCGTTTAACCATTTATAACACTAAAAGGTACTCTGGAAAGACTTTCTCACTTTCCCGTCATAGTGCAATTAAAATCTATGTTTAATCAACTTTCATTTTATTTTGCACTATTCTTTTCTTTTGACATTATGCTTTTTTTGGTTTTTTCGCTCCGTATTTTGAACGAGCTTGCATTCTGTCTTTCACACCTGCTGTGTCTAAGGTTCCTCGGATAATGTGATATCTCACACCTGGTAAGTCTTTTACCCTTCCTCCTCTGATTAGTACAACACTGTGTTCTTGCAAATTGTGACCTTCTCCTGGGATATAAGATGTTACTTCATATCCATTGGAAAGTTTAACCCTAGCTACTTTTCTTAAGGCAGAGTTTGGCTTCTTAGGGGTAACTGTTTTTACAACCGTGCAAACACCTCTTTTTTGTGGTGCTCTATGATCCGTTTGGATTTTTTTTCTAGAGTTGTAACCTTTCTGCAAAGCAGGAGCAGTCGATTTTGTCGTTGATGATTTTCTACTTTTTCGAACTAATTGATTAATGGTTGGCATTCTTGTTTTTTCACCTCTTTTCTTTTTTCTTAATTTAAAAAGTACGCTCTTTCTTTACGGAAATTGATATTTCCGCATTTTAAAGCGTACTTATTTTATCATCATTTTGTAAATAAGTCAATGACTTTTCGTAACTTTTTACATTATTTTGGTAAATTTTCTCTACTCCATTGTCTTGACTTCAATGCTTTCAATCACAACATCTTCTACTGGCTTATCACTTCCATCCGTTTCAACAGTAGCAATACGGTCTACAACTTCCATACCTTCGTAAACTTGTCCAAAAACAGTATATTGCTGATACAAACTTAAATACCCGCCATACTTTTTATATTGCTCTAATAATTCGGCTGGATAACCTCCTGCTTGCATATAGCTTGCCATTTGTTCATTATACTCCGCTTGGGTAATAAAAAATTGACTTCCTAAACTTGGACTAAATTGCAACCCTCGACTTGCCATACACAAAGAACCTCGGTATGGTACCAATTCTTCTGATAATTCCTCTGCAAAATCTTCACCCCAAATACTTTCGCCACCCATTCCAGTACCTTCTGGGTCGCCACCTTGAATCATAAACTCGTTGATAACTCTGTGAAAAGTCACCCCATTATAATAGCCTTGTTTGGCATGTGTCACAAAATTTTCTACAGCTTTTGGAGCCACATCCTCAAAAAATTTGACCTTGACGTCTCCATAATTTTTAATATGAAAAATGGCAATCGTTTCTCCTTTTTCTGGCAATGCCATTTGTTTGGTAGCAGCTTCTGCATAATCTACACTCATTTTTGCTTCCTCCTTTGAACTTTTTTGCGTTGTTTGACTGGTATTGGTCGACTTTTTATCCGTAATATTGGCCGTATTATTTCCCTTTTCGTCTCCACAACCAGTTAATATTAGTAGCAATACAAGCATTATAGGCATAAAACTTACAATTTTTTTCAAATTTATCGCCTCCTTGATTGATATATATTATACCAAATTTTTAAAAAAATCAATGAAAAATTTAAAAATATTCACTAATTTCTTCTAAACCTCTGAACTTAGCTTGTCTAAAAATATCATACGCCACAATAGCGACCGAATTAGATAAATTAAGTGAACGCAAATTCGATCTCATAGGAATTCGAATGGTCTTTTCTAGGTATTTTTGCAAAATTTCTTCTGGAAGTCCTTTCGTTTCTTTGCCAAAAAGAAGAAAAACTTCATCCATTTGAGAATAATCAAAATCGGAATAAACTTGTTTTCCTTTGGTGGTTACAAAAAACATATTTTTTTCTTTCGGTGAATATTTTTTCAAGAAGGCTGTAAGGTTTAAATGTTCTTCAATTTCCAGCTTATCCCAATAATCCAGACCAGCTCTTTTGACTTGTTTTTCAGAAATGGAAAATCCCAGCGGATAAACCAAATGTAATTTCGCACCAAGTGCTGCACAAGTTCTTGCAATATTTCCGAGTATTTTGCGGTATCTCTGGTTCTACTAATACAATATTTAACTTCATTTTTTACTCCTTAATTTTTAATTTTAAATGATTTTTAATATAAAATCAAGAGTTTTATATATGATTTTTTAAATAAAAAACGGAAATAATTCAAAATTATTTCCGAAAAACACCTCTACCTTTTATTATATCACATTTTCCAAGTTATGTCAAGTTGACTTTCTTTTCAAGTTTCGGTATTTTTTCAAACAAGCCGAAAATCAATAAAAAATAGGGGA
>CANTGH010000016.1 GCA_947653235.1 uncultured Clostridium sp. | reverse complement strand
AATTAAGAGGTTTTTTTCTATATTTTTTTGAGTTGAGAAATACCGAAACTTGATGTTTTTTACTTTTTACATTAGATTTTAATTCCTTATAAATCAAAAAGCTAAGGAATTGTTGGAAAAGCAATTCCTTAGCCCTTTCTTCTCTACTAGCAACATATTTTAGTTCCGTGCTTCATATAAAGCGGGCAGAAATAGGTAAAAAAGAAATTGTAATCTTCTGTTATTAGATGACCTTTCTCTTTTTCATCATCTCCTTCACAAGCCCAAATATAAAGAGAGGCTATACCTATCTTTTTTACATAATACTTGCGGTTAGGATTTTCTATCAACTTACAAAAACCAATTTCATCCTTTTCAAATTCTAACACCAGTTCTACTTCTAGTTTTTGATCTCCTAAATATTCCAAAAAATCAGCAGCTTCAGCACGACTATCAATTTCGTCCAGCTTCTTTATACATTTTTTTCCAATTTTTCTCACTATAAATATACCCACAGTATCTACCCCTAATATCAGTACTCTCTCTCTAAACCATTCACTAGCACAGCTGATATCAGAATTTATCCTTGGAACACATACCAGCATTAGCACACACACTATAACTATACCAATGCTTGCTAT
Organism: uncultured Clostridium sp.; assembly: GCA_947653235.1. Classification (GTDB taxonomy): domain Bacteria; phylum Bacillota; class Clostridia; order TANB77; family CAG-508; genus Scatovivens. Next base: position 26,259 of record CANTGH010000016.1, on the reverse strand, counting down.
TGCCACTACTACATTTTCATTGATTCTCCGAAGTATTTGTTTTAACATTCTTTTTCCTCCCATTTGTTGATTGTGTAAAATTATTTGTTCACTCTCTTTCTTAACTCTCCTCCCTGAGCAATTCTGCCATTATTTTATCATACTTTATGTAAAATGTCAAACATTTCTCTATTTTTATGTAGATTTCTACTTATTTTTATATTTTATAAATATTCAAAATTATCTATTTACTACTATTCCTAAAAATATTTATAATATAAAAAAAGACCGCACTTAATAAAAGTGAGGCTTTTCTTAATTTTATTATAACATATTTACATAAATTTGTCAAGTATTTGATTATACAATATTCATACATTCTTCACATTACTATTAAGCTAAAAAAATTATGTTTTATATTTTTTTCTCATAACTAGACAAAAAAAGAAACCTCTTGCGAGATTTCCTTTTTCAGATGATTAAATTTTAAGTAACCTAGCAACAAAAAGAGCCATCCATGCTATACACCAAAAGCTTCTTATAGCAATCCCTTTTTTATCTTTTAGTATTGCGTCAAAAACCAATGTAATAACACTTAACATCAAAATAGCAACAGAAGAAATTGCCTGCCATACCGCATCAAATACAAAAAAATCCAATATAGGAGTTAAAATTATACATTCTACATCAACAACTAAAACTACATCCCGTAAAATTTCCATCATCTTTTCATCGTTCATAGTAAATTCCTCCATTTTTAGTATTGTTTTCTTGTTACATATGTTATATTAAAAAGTGGAAAAAATACTTCCTCCACTAATTAGTGAATATAGGAATTAATCTATAAAAAATCTTCTCAGATAATATATATCATTTTTTACATAAAATTTCAATTATTTTCCAATTTTTTCTGTAAATTATAGAATATTATATTTTATAGTTCAAAAAACACTAAAAAAACCGCTCTATTCAGCGGTTTTTTCATTATTTTCTCTTCTTCGTCATAAAATTCTTCGTCTGTTCTGCGATTTCAATCGCATACTCTTCTTCTTGTGATAATTGATAATCTGATTTCTTTTTTTTAATTGGCTTCGCATAAATATTCGAAGACTCTGAACCATAAATCCCATTCAATACCACGCCATTATCATTTCCATCTAACAAAGCCATTGCAAAACTCAAATCGCTTCCTACATCACGAAACGCATTATATCTCACTAAACCGACTTTTTGTATACACGAAGCCAAATCACTATCTAATTTTGTATAATATTCCTTTATCTCCGTATTATCTTTTTTGACACTCTCAACTTCTTTCAAATAACTTTTAAGCATCTCATTTACATTGTCTCCATTACCCAATCTTTTCATAAAAGAAAGATATCTTTTATGTATAAACAAAATTATAATCGTCTCCGCAATTACCAATGAAAGTAATATAATCATCATCCAGCCCACAAACTCTGGATTTTCCATAATACTAAAATCCCCCATCTTCTTCACATCCTTATTTTATCAAATCTAAAATTCTTTCCAAATCATCATTTGAACTATATTGAATAATAATTTTTCCTTTTTTCGCACCAGCATCCAATTTTACTTTTGTCCCAAAAAAGCCCTGAAACTGATTTTCAATATCTTTATAAATTGGCATATATGGATTATTTTTCTTTGGTGCTTTTCTCTGAACCCTCGTTTTTTTCTCCGCTTCCCTTACAGAATCTCCAGACTCAATAACGTACAATGCCATTTCATATTGTCTATCAGGATTTTCAATCGAAAGCAAAGATTTACAATGTCCCTCTGTTAGTTTACCCTCTAATGCCAAATTCAATACTCTTTCATCCAAATTTAATATTCTCACTGTATTAGCAATACTACTTCTACTTTTGCCCAAAATTTCAGCAACTCGTGCCTGTGTCAATTCATATTCATCCATCAATTTTTTAATCCCACGTGCCTTCTCAATTGGATTCAAATCCTCTCTTTGAATATTTTCAATCAAAGAAATTTCTTGGTTCTTTTTCTCGTCATTATCACGAATGATGACAGGTATTTCTTCTAAACCTGCTTTTTTAGACGCTCTCCATCTCCTTTCACCAGCAATAATTTCATAATATTTTTCCTTTTTTGTTACTAAAATCGGTTGAATGACACCATATTCCTTAATAGAGCTTGCCAAATCTTCAATTGCCTCTTCATCAAACATTTTTCTCGCTTGATTGATATTTGGCTCAATCTCATTAATTTTCAGATTCACAACCCCATCTTGTCCGATATTTGGTTCTGCACTTTCCTCTACTGACATTGAAAATAAAGCATCCAAACCTTTTCCCAAACCTGTCTTCTTCGCCATCTTATTTCCTCCTTTATTCCTCGTTATTCTTTTTGTTTCTTTCCATATCCATTTTTAAAATTTCTTTTGTAAGCTTTTCATAACATCTGGCACCTTTTGACTTATCATCATACAAAATAATTGGCATACCATAACTTGGTGCTTCACTTAGCTTAATATTTCTTGGAATTACAGTTGCATATACACGATCTCCAAAATATTTCTTAACCTCTTTTACCACTTGATTAGAAAGGTTTGTCCTACTATCATACATCGTAAGCACAGCACCTTCAATTTCAAGATTTTTATTCAAATGCTTTTTCACAAGATTAATCGTATTTAGGAGTTGTCCTAAACCCTCTAAAGCAAAATATTCACATTGTACTGGAATTAAAACAGAATCTGCTGCCGTAAATGAATTCAAAGTCACCAATCCTAAAGATGGTGGACAATCAATAATCACAAAATCAAATTCCTCTTTGACTTCTTCCAAAGCATTTTTCATGCGTTGCTCCCTTGACATCTGATTGACCAATTCCACTTCCGCACCAGCCAAATTCATATTCGCAGGACATATTTTCAAAGTTTTGATACAAGTATCTTGAATTGTTTGTTTTATGTCAATTTCATTAATCAATACATCATACAACGAGCTTTCAGCATCTTTTTCAATTCCTAAACCACTGGTTGCATTTCCTTGTGGGTCACAATCAATTAACATCACTTTTTTTCCTTTTTTGGCCAAGATTGAACTCACATTGACTGCCGTTGTAGTCTTTCCAACACCACCTTTTTGATTTGCTATTGCTATAATTCTGCTCAAAATTCTCTCACTCCTTTTTCTTTCTTATCATATATAAATTTTGGAAAAATGTCAATAAAATTTGGGATTTTTTCGTAAGATTTTATTGTAAAAATCACATAAAAAATGCGGAGAAGAAAACTTCTCCGCACTCCGCCTTTTTAAGCAAGGATTCTCACCTTCTCCGATTTGGAGTTTTTTAGTTCAATGGTACTCACTAATGGGATTTCAACCTACGGCACGTCTTTTGCTCAAAATAGACATAAAAGGAACTGCTGTCGGAGCTGCTCTGCTGTCCATACCTCATCCCTCCTTGGAAATTTACTCAAAAATTCCTGTATAAGCGAATTTTTTGTATTTCAATCATATTATCTTTCTACTTATTTGTCAATACTTTTTTACAAATTTATTTAATTGGATCTTTGGCTGGCTTTCCTTGCCCTCTTGGATATTTTTTATCAGTTTGATTAACCTTTTTTATAATAATAATATTTCTCTCAAATTCATGATTAATCTCTATTTTCTTCACTTCTTCTATTTTGCCACCTAACAATCCAATTGCCTTTTTAGCCTCATCTAATTCCTGTTCTATATTCGGTCCCTTCATGCAAATTGCTTTTCCTCCAATTTTTACAAATGGTAACATATACTCACTTATCGTCGCCAAATTCGAAACTGCTCTTGTTGTCACTACATCAAATTTTTCTCGATAATGCAAATCTTGAGCCAATTCTTCTGCACGAATATGTACTGCTTCTATTTCCTTCAATTCTAGCTTTTGGATGACATCCTGTAAAACTGTAATTTTCTTATTCACCGAATCAATCAATGTAAAATCAATTTCAGGATTATAAATTTTTAACGGAATACCTGGAAAACCTGCTCCTGTCCCAATGTCTAATATGCGATTTGCTTGTGCTACAAAAGAATGAATGGTTAAACTATCAACAAAATGTTTTATAATAAACTCTTTTTCATCCTTTATGGCTGTTACATTGATTTTTTGGTTCCATTCTAATATTAAATTCATGTATTGGTAAAATTTTTCGGCTTTGGTCGATTGGTATTCAATTTTGTTTTTATGGCATTCTTGTTGAAATATTTCTTGGAATTGTTGTAAATTCATTTTTTTCTCCTTGTTTTGATTGCTTGAGGCAGGGGTGGACCCCTGCCCCTGTATCCTTTTATTTTTTTGTTCGCTTGTGTTGTTCTAAATAAATTAATAATACGGCTATGTCTGCTGGCGAAACGCCTGATATTCTGGATGCTTGACCAATGGAATAGGGTTTGATTTTATTTAATTTCTGTCTGGCTTCTAAACGCAATCCTTTAATTTCTTCATAATTAATTTCTTCTGGTAAAATCTTTTGTTCCATTTTTTTAAAGGCTTCAACTTGTTTTTCTTGCATTTGAATATAGCCTTCATATTTTACCATAATTTCAACTTCTTCCCAAACTTGCCTTTCTAATGCTGGTCTTTCTAAATCTAGATCTTTTAAACTTTCATACGAAAGTTCTGTCCTTTTTAATAAGTCTGATATTTTTATACCTGTTGAAATTGGCGTTGCTCCATATTTTTCTAAAACCCCATTATTTTCTTTACTTGGCTTAATAATAGTGCTTTTCAATCGCATAATTTCTTTCTCAATTTTAGCTTTCTTCTCTAAAAATCGTTCATATCTTTCGTTTGATATTAAACCAACTTGATACCCTATCTCTGTCAGCCTTAAATCTGCATTATCTTGTCTTAACAGTAGTCGATATTCTGCCCTAGAAGTCATCATTCGATACGGTTCTTGCGTACTTTTTGTTACAATATCATCAATTAAAACACCTATATATGCCTCCGAACGATCTAAAATAATCGGTTCTTTTCCTCTTAATTTTTGAACTGCATTTATTCCTGCGATAATTCCCTGTGCCGCAGCTTCTTCATAACCAGATGTTCCATTGATTTGTCCTGCAAAAAACATCCCATCAATACTTTTCAATTCCAACGAGCTTTTCAATTGTGATGGTTCTATTGCATCATACTCAATCGCATAAGCAGGTCTCGTAAATTCTGCATTTTCTAAACCTGGCAAAGTTCGATACATGGCAATCTGCACATCTTCTGGTAAAGACGAACTCATCCCCTGAATGTACATTTCATCTGTATCTTTTCCCACTGGTTCTACAAAAATCTGATGTCTCTCTTTATCCGCAAATCGCACCACTTTATCTTCAATCGAAGGACAATATCTTGGACCTGTTCCTTCTATCATTCCAGCGTAAAGAGGCGATCTATGTAAATTTTTTCGAATAATCTCATGTGTCTTTTCATTAGTATACGTCAACCAACAAGGAATTTGTTCCACGTGCAACATTTTGTCCTCAAACGAGAATGGGACAATGTTTTCATCACCTTCTTGTATTTCCATTTTTGAAAAATCAATACTTTTTTTATTAATTCTTGCGGGTGTTCCTGTTTTAAATCGTTGAATTTGAATCCCCAATTCTTTCAAACATTCTGACAACTGATTCGCTGGAAATACGCCATCTGGTCCGCTTTCGAAAGAATTTTCTCCAATAAATATCTTTCCTTTTAGATATGTTCCTGTCGCCATAATTACACAATTCACTTCATATTCTGCACCAAGATTTGTCACTACTGATTTTATTTTATTATCTTCGACTTTTATCTCAACAATTTCTGCTTGTTTCAAATATAAATTTTCCTGTTGTTCTAAAGTATGTTTCATCTCTGCTTGATATTTCTTGCGATCCGCCTGTGCTCTTAAAGCGTGGACTGCTGGTCCTTTTGAAGTATTTAACATTCTTAATTGTATCAAAGTTTTATCTATATTTTTTCCCATTTCTCCACCGAAGTGCATCAATTTCCCTCACTAAATGCCCTTTTGACGAACCACCAATATGCGGATTACATGGCATATTAGCCACACATTCCAAACTAATGGAAAAAATGAGAGTTTTCATCCCCAATCTTGCTGATGCAAGTGCAGCCTCACATCCCGCATGACCTGCTCCAATGACTGCTACATCATATTTTCCTGCAAAATAGCCCATTTTCTACTCCTTTTCTTTTTTGTTAAACGTGGAACAAGAAAATTTGTTCCCTATTTTTTTGCTATTTTCCCAAACAAAATTTAGAAAAAATCTCATGAATTACATCTTCTGTAACACTTTGCCCTGTTATCTTTCCTAATTCTTCAATAATTTCTTTCAAATAAGAAGAAATTATATCAATCGGCATATTTTGCACTATAATTTCTTGTGCTTCCTTTACATGATAATGTGCATTTTGAATTAAATTTTTATGACGATTGTTACTAACAATCGTTTCTCCTTCCAAAGCGATTTCATTGAGTTTAAAAAGGTTAGAAATTTCTCTATATAATTTATCCACACCCTTCTTATTCTTAACCGAAATTTCCAGAACTTTTTTCCCGCAATCCCTTATTTCCGTAAGGTTTATTTTTTTTTCCAAATCTATTTTATTTAGTAAAATAATGGCATTTTTTTCTTTTATCATATTTAATATCTTTCGATCTTCGTCATCTAATTCTTTGGAGATGTCGAAAATCGCTAAAATAACATCACTTTCGCTTGATATTTTTAGAGATTTTTCCACACCAATTTTTTCCACTTCATCCTTGGCATTACGAATACCCGCTGTATCAATAATTTTAAGTGGTATGCCGTCAATTTGAATAAATTCTTCAATAGAATCTCTAGTTGTTCCTTCGATATCTGTGACAATAGCACGTTCTTCTTTTAAAAGCAAATTCAAAAGTGATGATTTTCCTGCATTTGGTTTCCCAATAATAGCTACTTTTATACCCTCTTTCAAAATTTTGCCATTTAAGAAACTCTTTTCGAGCTCCTCAAGTAATATGTCTATTTCTTCTAAAACGAGGCTTATTTTCGATTCTGTGACTTCCTCGACATCATATTCAGGATAATCAATCGTTATCTCAATATCTGCTAAAAGAGAAACGATTTTTTGACGAATATTTTCAATCTTTTCTGATAAATCGCCTTGTAATTGTCCCACTGCGACTTTGGACTCTTTTTCTGTTTTCGAATGAATAATATCCACAACTGCTTCTGCTTGAGATAAATCTATTCTCCCATTTAAAAAAGCTCGTTTGGTGAACTCACCGGGTTCTGCCAAAACTGCTCCATTTTCTAGGCAAATTTCCAGAATTTTGTTCATCATCACCATTCCACCATGCGAATTAATTTCACACATATTCTCTGTGGTATAGCTTTTAGGTGCCACAAAATACGAAACAAGAACTTCATCCACAACATTTTGATAGTTATCCACAACTTTTCCATATTTCATAGTATAACCTTTTATTGCAGATTTTCGTTTCGGTACAAAAAACTGATTTAATATTTCAAAACATTCCTCTCCACTCATTCGAATAATACCAATACCACCAATTCCTGGTGAAGTCGAAATCGCCACAATTGTACTCATTTTTTCTCCTTCTTTCTACAATATTATAGCACCGTAAAGAAAAAAATGCAAGAAAAAAGGCGGAATTTTTCATTCTACCTCTTTTCTGTCTTCTCACCCATTAGTTTTTATTTTCATTGTTATGAAGAGTTTTTCGCCGAATTTCAAAATTTCTTTAAGGAATAAAAAATAAGCAAATTTTAATAATGTCAAAAATCAAATTCGTACTAAGATATGTTGTGCATATTTCCTTTTTTCTAAAAAAATAAAGGCTCCTCGCCTCTATTTTAAACTCACAACAACCTTTCTATAAGGTTCCTTTCCAATACTATATGTTTTCACAGTTTCATGATTTTGTAAAGCACTGTGAACAATCTTTCTGTCATAAGCATTCATTGGTTCTAAGGTGATTGACTTTTTGCTTCTAGCCACCGATTCTGCTATTTTGCTTGATAAAGTTGTTAAATCCTTTTCCCTTTTCTCTCTATAATGACTGATATTTAACAAAACTCGAACCTTTTCTTGTTTATCATTACTTGCTATATTCGACAAAATATTCTGCAAAGCATTTAACGTCTCTCCCCTATATCCTATCAAATAAACTGCTTCTTCGTCTTTTATATCAATTTTTATCAAATCTCTTTCTTGCTTGATTTCATATTGTAAATTTTTCGTTGGTAAATGACTAATAAAATCCTTTAAAAACTTCTCTAGGTCTTGAATAACTTGCGTTTTATCCATTGGTTCTTTATTTATTTCCTTTTTATCCATCCCCTCTTTGAATTTCATTTCTACTTTTACAATCTTCGGTGCTAAAATACTAAAAAAAGTCTTTTTTTCTTCATTTTCTAAAACTCTGATATCTACTTTATATTTATTAGTTTTTAATTCTTTTAATCCCTTTTCAATTGCTTCATTCGTTGTTTTACCTTCAAAAATATAGGTTTTCTCGTCCATTTTATTCCTCCTCTGATTTACAAACTTTATTTATAATAAATCTTTCCCCTAACATGAAAATATTATTAATTAACCAATATAAAGCCAATCCTAATGGTGCTATTAATGCAATAGATACTGTCATAAGTGGCATCATAATCATCATGTTTTTGTTCATTTCTTCCATCATGTCAATATTTTCTTCTTCTTTTTTGACTAAATCTTTTGAATTTTCATCTCCCTTTGTTTTTTCTTCTTTCTTCTTTATTTTATTCATATTGGTTGTCATTCTAGTCGACAAGAATGAAGTTGCTACATACAGAACCGGAATAATAAATACTTTCCAATCGCTATAATTTTGTGATGGAACACTACTCAAATTAAGTCCTAAAAAATTCATATTTATATTTACTTTTTCATCTTCCGCCGATTTTAAACGAATAATACCAATTTCTTGATAATTATTGTTTCCCTCTGCTTCCTGCAATTCCTGTGCATATTGTTCAATCAACTCAGGTTCGACATGTTTCATATATGTTAAAGGTCTACTCACCAAATAAAACATCGAGATAACTAAAATAATTTGTAAAATTGAACTTAAACAGCCACTAAATGGACTCATATTTTCCTTCTTATATAAATCCATCACCTCTTGGTTCATTCTTGTTGGATCATTTTTATATTTGTCTTGAATTTCTTTAACTTGTCCTTGTATTTTTGCGGACTTTTTCATTGTTTTTTGTTGTCTTATCGAGATTGGCAACATAATTAATTTCAGTAAAATTGTAAATAAAATGATGGCAATTCCATAATTTCCTACAATTCCATAAATAAAATTTAATGCGTAACCAAACACATTGGCAAAAAATTTAAACAAAATATTTCCTCCTTTTCCTTTATTTTAATGGATCATATCCTCCTTTTGAAAAAGGATTACATCTCAAAAATCTTTTGAACCCTTTCCCTATTCCTCGTATAACGCCATATTTTTTAATAGCTTGTTTCATATACTCTGAACAAGTTGGTTCAAATTTGCAATGAATTTCTAGCATTTGTGATAAATACGGAGAAATGCATTTTTGGTAAAACTCAATGATTTTTATCAATACTCTTTTCATATTTCTCTAACCAAATTTCCGATTTTTTGAATAATTTTTCAATTTCTTTTTTGACTATATAATAATCAACTTTTTTAATTTCGCATTTTTTATTCACAGAAATTAAAATATTATATCCACATTCTATTCTGTCTTCGAAAATACTGTAATTTTCTTTGATTAAACGTTTTATTCGATTTCTATCCACAGCTTTTCCACTTTTTTTACTCACAGCTATCCCCAATTTATTCACAGTTAATTTATTTTTCAAAATATACATTGTAAGATTACTTCCGTAAGCAATTTTCCCTTTGGAAAATAATATTTTAAATTCATATTTCTTCTTCAACATGATTGTTTTTTTCATTTTACTTCACATAAAAACTTTTTAATAAAAAAAGGGACGCAAAATGCCCCTATTTCTATTATGCACTAAGTTTTTTTCTTCCTTTATTTCTTCTTGCTTTTAATACTTTTCTTCCTGCTCTTGTTTGCATTCTTTTTCTAAAACCATGAACTTTGTTTCTTTGTCTTTTTTTTGGTTGATATGTTCTTTTCATTTCGCACCTCCTTGAATTTTAATCACTTTTTCATACAAGTAGTTTTTATTATACTATAAACTTATCTAAAAAGTCAAGCATTTAAGAAAAGTTATTTTTATTTTTATTTTCTCTTGCTATTTTTTTTTTTTTTTGATATTATAAGGAATATATTTTTACTTACGGAAATTTATCTTAGCGAATGTTTTAAAATATACATAATTCTAAAGAAAGGAAAAATTTGATGTATTCTGATAAGACTGATTTACTTACCAAAGCAAAAAATCTTTTAAAAGAAGAGATGACCAATATATCTTACACAACCTGGATTAAAAATCTAGATATTGAATCTGTAAACGATAATAAAATCACTTTAATTGCCCAGTCAACTATTCAAAAAGACGCTATAGAATCTAGATTATTCGACTTAGTTGTGAATACATTTAATTTTATTACAAATAGAAATTGCGAAATCAAAATTATAGAGAAATCAGACATGCAAAGCCTCGAAGAAACTCTTGAAAATAGGGAAGACTACACACAATCTGAAAATTATTCTAACACACTTTTAAATCCACGCTATACATTCGATTCTTTTGTTGTAGGAGATAACAACAAATTCGCACATGCAGCAGCTTTAGCAGTTGCCGAATCACCTGCAGCCTCTTACAATCCATTGTTTATTTATGGTGGTGTAGGGCTTGGAAAAACACATTTAATGCACGCAATTGGTAATAAAATATTACAAAATAATCCCAATACAAAAATTTTATACGTAACAACCGAAAACTTTTCAAATGAAATCATTAATGCAATCAAAGATGGAAATCATAAAAACGAATTATTTCGAAAAAAATATCGAAATGTAGATGTATTACTAATTGATGATATTCAATTTTTAAAAGACAGAAAAACTGGACAAAATGAGTTTTTTCATACATTTAATACCTTACGAGAAAACAATAAACAAGTCATCATTTCTAGTGATAGACCACCACGTGATTTACCTCTGATTGAAGAACGTCTAAAAACGCGTTTTGAATGGGGTTTAATCGCTGATGTTTCTATGCCAGATTATGAAACTAGATTAGCCATTTTAAGAAAAAAAGTTCAATTAGAGAATATTTTAATTGATGATTATATTTTGTCTGTCATTGCAACAAAAATTAATTCAAATGTAAGGGAGTTGGAGGGAGCACTAAATAAAATTACTGCTTATGCATCACTTATCCACAGCCCAATCACAATCGAAATGGCAGAAAAATCCATTAATGAAATTGTTCTTCAGAAAGAGAAAATTGTATCATCTGATTACATACAAGAAGTGGTCTCTAAATATTTTAACATTGATCGAAAAGATTTAATATCTACTAAAAAATCAAATGATATTGTTTATCCAAGACAAATAGCCATGTATTTATGTAGGACATGCGCCAATATGTCTTTTCCTCAAATCAGTAGAGACTTCGGAAAGAAGGATCACACAACCGTTATGCATGCTTGCAACAAAATTGAAAAAGAGATAAAACAAAACACAGATACCAAATTAATTGTGGAAAGTTTAAAAAATATAATTCGTGATAATCAATAAAGCTATTCTCTAAATAAAATAAAATTTAAAACAAACATTTCTTTACGGAACAAACATTTACAAGCGATTTCTATTTGCATTTATACCACTACATTTCAAGACTTATTCACATACTATCTGTTAAAATGTTGTAGATAAATTGTTAATAACAAGTAATTCACAAATGAGCTGGAACAATGTGGAAAACTACCTCTGCTTATACACAAAGTTATGCACCCCTATTTTACTTACGGAAATCTAACTTTTTATAACTTTTCCACATTTTTCACATAGCCTAATACTAATACTACTAATAATATCTATATAATAAAAGGAGAAAAAAAGATGAAATTTATTTGTGAAAAAGAAAAAATTCTAAAAGGAATTAATTCTGTTATCAATGGTGTTTCCAATAAAACTACTATGCCTATATTAGAAGGAATATTAATTCAAACTAATTATAATGAAATTAAATTAACTTCTTATGATTTAGAAATAGGAATTGAATTTATATTAGAAGCAAATGTAACACAGCAGGGATCAACTGTTGTTAATGCAATTATGTTTAGCGAAATCATTAGAAAGTTGCCAAATGTAGACATACAAATCAGAATTAATGAAAATAATTTATTAGAAATTGAATGTGAAGGTTCCTTATATAAATTAGCAACCATGAATCCAGACGAATTCCCAGAATTACCAAAAATTAATATTGATAATTCTGTTCAATTAGAGCAAACAACTTTAAAAAACATGATTAGAAAAACAATCTTCGCAGTTAGTACAGAAGAAAATAGACCCATTTTTACAGGAAGTTTATTTGAATTAAATGATAATAAATTAAATGTGGTAGCAGTAGATGGGTATCGTTTAGCGATTAAGAGCAAGGAAGTAGAAGGAGAAAGCAATTTTAGTTGTGTTATTCCAGGAAAAACATTAAATGAAGTCAATAAAATTATTTCAGATTCATTTGATATAATTACAGTAGGAATTGCCAAAAATCAAGCTTTATTTGAAATGGAAAATTGCAAAATTGTAACAAGATTATTAGATGGCGAATTTTTGAAATATTCTAATGCTATTCCACAAAATTGGGAAACTCGAATTAAAGTTAATAAAAGTAATATTCAAAATTGTTTTGAAAGAATTTTACTTATTTCAGCGTCTTCAATTGAAAAAGAAAAAAAGTATCCAGTAAAAATCAATATACAAGTAGGAAAAGTAACGATTTCTTGTGCTAACCAAACAGGAGATGCCAAGGAAGAAATTTTAGTTGATACAGAGGGAAAAGATTTAGAAGTTGGTTTCAATCCAAGATTTTTCCTAGATGCTTTAAAAGCAATTGATGATGAAGAAGTTTACATTGAATTTGGAACCAATCGATCACCTTGTATTATCAGACCAGTGGAAGATGGCGATTATGTTTATATGATTTTACCAATTAAAATGAAGGATTAGTTTTCCACATTTTATGAGTAGAATGGGGATAAGTAAATGTACATAAAAAAAATAAGTTTAAATAATTTTAGAAACTATAAGAAACAAGAAATTGTATTAGATAAAGGAATTAATTTATTTTATGGAGATAATGCACAAGGGAAAACCAATATTATTGAATCTATCTTTTTATGTAGTATGGGGAAATCCTTTCGAAGTAAGAAAGATAAAGAAATGATTCTTTTTAATGAACTATCAGCAACTGTTGCTGTCGAATATGAAAAAAAAGATAGAAGTGGAATTATAAAATCACAAATAGGGGAAAAGAAAGAATTTTTCAGTAATGGAATAAAACAAGCAAAAATAAGTGATATAGTGGGAAAAATTAATATAATTATTTTTTCTCCTGAAGATATAGAAATCATTAAAGGTGGACCTAGTACAAGACGTAAATTTATAGATATGATGATAAGTTCGTTAAAACCCAATTATATTCATTTATTAAATGATTATAATCGCGTTTTAGAACAGAGAAATACTTATTTAAAACAAATAAAAGAAGGGAAAAATCCAGAACTTTTAGAAATTTTAGATGAACAGTTGGCAACTTTATCGTATCAAATTTTTGTGTATAGAAAGCAATATTTAGAAAAATTTTCTAATATTATACAAGAAACGCATAACATTATAACGAAAAATGCAAAAAAACAAGAAAGCATAAAAATAAAATATATATCCAATAGTTCAGAAAAACAAGGATTTTTGGAAAACTTAAAAAAATCTAAAACAATTGATTTAGCTAGAGGTTATACAAGCACAGGAGTCCACAGAGATGATTTTATTGTTTATATTAATAAAAAAATTATTTCGATTTTTGGCTCCCAAGGTCAACAAAGAACAACAACATTAACATTGAAATTATGTGAACTAAAAATAATTACAGAAGAAATAGGGGAAACTCCAATTTTATTATTAGATGATTTTATGTCAGAGTTAGATGAAAATAGACGTAAAAGTTTTTTAGAAAATTTGAAAAATAGTCAAGTTATCATAACATGTACCGATAAAATAGAAATAGGGAAAAAGGATAATAAAAATTTTTATGTGGAAAACGGAAAAGTGCAAGAAGAAAAATAAAAAACTTGCTATTCCTTTATAAAGATGATAAAATAAGAACATAAATTAAGTAATTAATTCAAATACAATAGAAAAAAGAAAATTTTAGAAAGAGGGAAGAAAGATGGAAAAATTTGAACATGATTATAATGCAGAGCAAATTCAAGTGTTAGAGGGCTTAGAAGCTGTTCGAAAAAGACCTGGAATGTATATTGGAAGTGTTTCTGTTAGAGGGCTTCATCATTTGGTTTATGAAATTGTGGATAACGCTGTTGATGAAGCATTAGCAGGGTATTGTAAGAATATTCATGTAAAAATAGAACCTGGAAATATTATTTGTGTGGAAGATGATGGAAGAGGAATTCCTGTGGCAATTCATCCTAAAACCAAGATTTCAGCTGCTGAGACAGTTTATACAGTATTGCATGCTGGGGGAAAATTTGGGGGAGATAGTGGATATAAAGTATCTGGAGGACTTCATGGCGTTGGTTCATCTGTTGTAAATGCTTTATCAGATTGGACAGAAGTTACCATTCAAAGGGATGGCGGAATATTTCAGATGAAATTTGAAAAAGGAAAAACAGTTCAAAGCTTAACTAAAATTGGAGATTCAGACAAAACAGGAACAACAGTTCGATTTTTTGCAGACGGTTCAATTTTTGAAACATTAGAATATGAGTATGAAGTTTTAGAAAATCGTTTAAGAGAAGTTGCTTTTTTAACCAAAGGTTTACACATTATAATTGAAGATTTAAGAGGTGAAACACCAAAAAAAGGTGATTTTTGTTACGAAGGAGGTTTGAATTCCTTTGTAGAATATTTAAATAGAAATAAAGAAAAATTACATCCAAAACCAATTTATATTGAAAAAGATGGGGAATATCCTGTGGAAATCGCAATTCAATATACAACCAATTATTCTGAGAACATTTATACTTTTGTCAATAATGTCAATACAATAGAAGGTGGAACTCATCTAGATGGATTTAAAAGAGCCTTAACAAAGGCATTTAACGATTATGCAAAATCAAAAAATATTTTAAAGGAAAAAGACGGCAATTTGCAAGGGGATGACATTAGAGAAGGCGTAACTGCAGTTATTTCTGTTAAGGTGAAGGATCCACAATTTGAAGGACAAACTAAGACGAAACTAGGAAATAGTGAAGTTTCAGGTGTTGTAGCCTCAATAGTCAATGAAAAATTATCCACATTTTTAGAAGAAAATCCCGCTGTAGCAAAAGCTATTCTAGAAAAATGTATCAGTGCTGCAAGAGCCAGAGAGGCTGCTAGAAAAGCAAGAGAATTAGTTAGAAGAAAAAATGCATTAGAAACAACAACATTACCAGGAAAGTTAGCAGATTGTAGTAGTAAAAATCCAGACGAATGCGAAGTTTACATTGTCGAAGGAGATTCAGCTGGAGGAAGTGCAAAACAGGGAAGAGATAGAAGATTTCAGGCAATTTTACCACTTTGGGGAAAAATGTTAAATGTGGAAAAGTCAAGAGCTGATAAAATTTATGGAAATGATAAATTAAATCCAGTAATAATGGCTATTGGAGCAGGAATTGGACCAGAATTCGACATTACAAAAATTCGTTATGGAAAAGTCATTATCATGGCAGATGCGGATGTAGATGGTGCTCATATTAGAACTTTATTATTAACTTTCTTTTTCCGTTATATGCGTCCACTTATTGAAAATGGAAACGTATATTTAGCACAACCGCCGTTATTTAAATTATCCAAAAGAGGAATGGAAGACGTTTACTGTTATACAGAAGATGATTTAACGCAAGCTTTTAAAGATTTAGAAGAAAAAGGAATTAACAGAGACCAAGTAAATATTCAAAGATACAAAGGTCTTGGTGAAATGAATCCAGAACAACTTTGGGAAACGACAATGAATCCAGAAAATCGAATTTTAATCAAAGTTACTTTAAATGATGCTATGACAGCTGATGAAACTTTTTCACTTCTAATGGGAGATGATGTTGCACCACGTAAAAGATTTATTGAGGATAATGCTAAATATGTCAGAAATTTAGATGTATAGAAATAGAAATCCACAATTTATGAACGAATTGTGGATTTCTATTGTGCAATGTTATTTATTATATAATACAATAAAGGAGATAAAAATATGGATACAGATTTTCAAAAGTTACTAGAAGAAGCTAAAAAAATTGCTCTAAAAAGAAATTT
Organism: uncultured Clostridium sp.; assembly: GCA_947653235.1. GTDB lineage: Bacteria > Bacillota > Clostridia > TANB77 > CAG-508 > Scatovivens. The sequence continues at coordinate 9,781 of CANTGH010000016.1, read as the reverse complement.
GACTAATTATGCTATTTGTGGGCATACAGCTTGTGCATTACAGACCAAAAAGGGAAATATCTATACAGGAATTTCATTAGAGACAAAATGTATTTTAGGAAATTGTGCAGAATATGCAGCCATTGCAGAAATGTTAAAACATAATGAAAGCGAAATAGACAAATTAGTAGCGTATTCTTCAAAAGGAGCAATTTATCCACCTTGTGGAAAATGTAGAGAATTGATTAGAATGGTGGATAATAAAAATTTAAAAACAAAAATAATGGTAAATATCGATAAAATAGTTACTTTAGAGACTTTGTTACCAGAAATGTATATTAGTAAAAAATAAAATTAAAATAAATAAAAAATATTTAACCACAATTTTTAAATCTTTATTTTTTGTCCACATTCTTACAAAAAGGATAATTTGAGCAAGCATAAAAACTACCTTTTAATGATTTTTTTTGAACCAAATATCCACCACACTTCTTGCAAATGATTTGATTTTGTAAGAGATTAACATCATTTATTGTAAAATTACAATGTGGATAATTGTCACATCCTAAAAATTCTTGATTTGTCACATTATTTGTCTTTAAAATCAAATGACCTTTTTCACATTTTAAACATTTTGGGTGGTTTTCAAGATTTATTTTATTTTCATCTTCTGGTTTTTTTATAAATCCATCTGCAAATAACTCTTCTAAAAATTGAGAATAATGTGTTTGGGGTGCTACTAAATAAGTTCTATTTTTGGTGCGGGTGATTGCTACATAGAATAAACGTCTTTCCTCAGCATATAAATATTCTTCCTTATTGGCAAGAACCAAAGACAAAATGGGGTCACTTGAAATACGATTTGGAAAACCAAGTAGATTATTTTGCATATTTAATAAAATAACATTGTCCGATTCAAGTCCTTTTGATTTGTGGACAGTTAAAAAAGAAAGAGAAAGGTTGGGGAAAGGAATATATTTTATTTTTTGCATATTTTCTGAAAATTCAAAATTTTCACTATTTTCCAATACTTGCACATCATACCTTGTTCTACCCAACAACAATATTTCCGAATTTTCTCCAAATTCCAAAATAATATCTCGAATTGCCTTTTCCACACCTTCTGCTACCTGTTCAGGATAAAACACAACCTTGATTGGAGAAAGGATATGCTTATCTGACTTTAAATCTTTAGTCAATTGACTCGGATTTCTCGTTACAAATTCACTTGCAATATCAATTAACTCTTGTGAATTTCGATATGTTTTTTCGATTTTTAATAATTTTGAAGGACCAAAATATTTTTCAAAATTACTAAATAAGTCGATATCACTGCCAGAAAATCGATAAATAGACTGCCAATCGTCACCAACACACATGACTTTTGAATTGGTTGCTTTTTGCAAAGCTTGAATCAATTTAAAACGGCTTACTGAAATATCTTGGTATTCATCGATAATTATATAATTATAATTTTGGGGAATAAATCCTAAATTCACGATTTGTGTAGACTTGTTTATCATATCATTAAAATCAATTTTTCCTGTGGATTGAAGAGAAAATTCATAGAAATCAAAGAAATGGCGGAATATTTTTAAAAATAATTCATTACGAGATTTTAAGAAAAAATTACTTAGATTTTGGTTTTCCACAAGTAATTTATCAATATTTGAAGTATTCATATTGTTAGATTTAAATAGGCTTAGAAAGGTTGTTATTAATTTAATAAATTCTTCAAATTGTTTATCTTTTTGAAAAATATAAATTTTTTGGTAAATGTCTTGCAAATCTACATTTTTTAATGGTATATCATTTTTTAAAAGTAAACTTTTTAGTTTGAGAAGTAATGTTTTATCTTTATTATAATAAGCATAAGTTTCAATCCATTTTGAGTTATGGACTGTATATAAATTTCTTTTTAGCGAAATTTCTGCTAAATACTTCTGTTCTTCATACTTGGTTAGAAACTTTGAACGGCCTTTTTCATCTGTGGAAAAGTGCTCCAAATATAGATTATAAGCAGGTAAAAAGAAATTTGACTTTATTTTTCGTTTAAAGGTATTTTCAGCCTCATATGGATATAAAAAATCATATTTATATTCAATATGATTTAAGAATAAAAAATTTGCAATCATTAAATCATCCAATCGGTGGACTTTTTCGGAATATTTACTTTCCTCCTTTTGAGTAGATTTTAAATATTTGCCTTTTATCGTTTCATAATCAATATTTCGAAAGTTATCAATGTACTCGCCCAAATTATCAAAATCAGAAATATCTTCTGGAATATAAAGATAGCCACTCATAAATTCAAGAATATGTTTTATTTGTTCGGGGAAATTTAGAATTTCTTTTTTAAAATAATCAGAAATAATATAATCTAAAAATTCACCAGTTGCAATAACAGGACGTGTTTGCTGAAAATGAGTAATGATATCAAGCCCCAGTTTATGGAAAGTTTTAGCTGTAACATCAATATTAATACGCTGTAAACGCTCTGTCATTTCTTTAACGGCTTTATCAGTAAATGAAATTAATAAGATTTCATCATTTTTTGCTTTTTTGGATTCAATCAAATATTTTACTTTTCCAGAAATTGTTAAAGTTTTACCACTACCAGCACCGAGCAATGACTAAATTATTAGTTTCCTCACTTAAAACAGCCATTTTTTGTTGAAAATCCAAACTCTTACCATCAATATCATTTAATAAATCTTCATAATTTTGTAATTGATTTTTTAAATAAATACTATTTTGTATTTGAATATAATTTTCAAGATTTGAATAAATTTGAATAAACTTTTTAATATTTTTATTTTGGAAATTATTTTTAAAAAAAGAATAAATTGGTTTATATTTACGAAGTAAATTTTTTTGAATTTTTTTTGGAATATATTTTTTATTTAATAGATTAATTTCTTCAAAGAATAAAAATATTTTTGAAAGATATTTTTTTCTTTTTTTTAAAAGATTAATAATAATCATCTCCTGTATATGAATTTATTTTATTAAAAAAATTAGAATGAAAACTTTCAGAATAAAATTAAATATATTATACATAGATAAATTACAAATGTCAAGATAAAAATGAATTAATTTAAAAAATCTAAAAGTTGACATAATACATAAAATATGATATAATAAAAGTTAGGGCATATTGAATAAAAATACTCAATAAAATTTAAAAAAAGTAATTGACAATCGTAAAAAATATGATATAATAAATAAAACCATACCAAATAAAGGAGGAAAAAAATCATGGCTTATAAAATTACCGATAAATGTATTAGTTGTGGAGCATGTGCAGGAGCATGTCCAGTAAGTTGTATTTCACAAGGAGAAGATAAATATAAAATAGACGAAAATGTATGTATTGCGTGCGGAACTTGTGCAGGAGTTTGTCCAGTTGAAGCACCAGTAAATAACGAAGAAGCATAAGTTTTACATAGTAAATTAAAAAATAAAATCCCGTAGGTATTTAAACTACGGGAAAATTTTTATTTTTTATTGGTGATTTCTTCCAAATCCAATAATTCTTGCCATCTAGCGTCTACTTCATCTTGAAATTCTTTAATCATCCATTCATTGCCAGGTTTAAACATGTGTTTAAATCTTTTTTGTGGTCTCAAAAATTCTTCAATAGGAAGTTTTTTCGCTGGTTTGTAAGAAATTTTATAAACACCATCCACAACCTCATACAAAGGCCAGTAACAAGTTTCTACAGCTAATTTGTTAATTTCCATCAAGTCTTCGGTATTATATCCCCAACCACGTGGGCAAGGAGCTAAGACATTTAAGAAACAAGCACCTTTTGTATAAATAGCTTTTTCTGATTTTTCATACAAATCCTTGAAATTATTCAGTGCTAAAGTTTGTGCAACATAAGGCAAGTGATGACCTACCATAACTTTTGTCAAATCTTTTCGTGGTTGCATTTTTCCTGGAACGACTTTTCCTGCAGGTGTTGTGGTGGTATCAGCAAATTTTGGTGTAGCAGAAGAACGCTGAATACCAGTATTCATGTAAGCTCCGTTATCGTAGCAAACATAAACCATATCGTGTCCACGTTCCATCGCACCTGATAAACTTTGAAGTCCAATGTCATAAGTTCCGCCATCGCCACCAAAAGCAATGAATTTTGTATCTTTATCAGCTGGTAATTTTCCAGTTGCTTTCATGGATTTATAAGCAGCTTCTGCACCAGATAAAGTGGCAGCCGCATTTTCAAAAGCTGTGTGAATAAAAGAATCGGTCCAAGCGGTGTATGGATATAGGAAAGTCGAAACTTCCATACAGCCAGTTGCGTTTGAAACAACGACATGATCATCTGGTTTTACGGCACGCAAAATCATTCTTGCAACTGCTGGTGCACCACATCCAGCACACATTCTGTGACCAGAAGTTAATCTAGATTTGGTATCTACCATAATTTGTTTGTGATTATAAGCCATTATTTCCACCCCCTAACACCTAAATATCGATATGGATTTCCAATTTCTCCAGTTTTTACAATTTCCATTAAATCTTGATAAACACTTTCAAGATCCTTTGAAGTCGTATCTCTTCCACCAATTCCATACACATAATTGATGGTTGGCACTTGCACTTGACTAACAAACATACCAGAAGTCACATCTTCAAACAAAGCACCACCTGCGGCATTTAAAGAATCGGCTTTATCCAAAACAGCAATTGCTTTTGCCTTTTTCAAAGCATTCGCAATTTCCTCAGCTGGGAATGGACGGTAAACTCTCACTTTCAAAACACCAGCTTTTACACCTTGCGAGCGTAATTGATCAGCTGTAAATTTAGCAGTTCCTGCGGTTGAGTTCATACAAACAATGACAATTTCGGCATCTTCCATTTTATATTCTTCAAAAAATCCGTATTTTCTGCCTGTCATTTTTTCAAAATCATTTGCTACATCTAGAATAACTTTTTTGGCATTTTGCATTGCAATGGCTTGCTGAGTCTTGTGTTCAAACAAATAGCTCTGCAAATCTAGTGGACCAATGGCAATTGGCTCTTTATTATTTAATAAATAATGTTCAGGTTGGTAAAGGCCAACAAATTGTTTGACTTTTTCGTCCTCAATTAATTCAATATTTTCAATAGAATGGGATGTAATAAATCCATCTTGGCAAACCATTAAAGGTAATAAAACACTTTTATGTTCTGCGATTCGATGTGCCATGACTAAATTATCATAAGCTTCCTGATTATTTTCTGAAAATAGCTGAATCCAGCCACTATCACGAACTCCCATAGCGTCAGAATGGTCGTTGTGAATATTTAATGGTCCAGAAACGGCTCTGTTTACCAAAGACATTACAATTGGTAAACGTAAGCTAGAAGCGATATAAATCATTTCCCACATCAAAGATAGACCATTGGCGGAAGTTGCAGTCATGGCTCTTCCACCAGCTGCTTGAGCACCAATGCAAGCACTCATAGCACTGTGTTCACTTTCCACAGCCACAAATTCGGTATCAACTGTTCCGTTGCTGACAAATGTTGAAAAATATTGTGGAATTTCTGTAGAAGGGGTAATCGGAAAGGCAGCAACCACATCGGGATTGATTTGTTTCATTGCAATAGCAGCTGCTTCATTTCCACTTAAACGTTCTCTCATATTTTTTCTCCTCTCTTTTTATTTTAAATTTTCCCTAAACTTTTATTTTTTTGTAAATTTGACAAATTAACATAAATATGATATAATAAAAGGTTAGGCATTTATTCCATTTCGATGGCAGCAAATGGGCAAACTTTGGCACATACGCCACAGCCTTTGCAGGCATCGTAATCAAAATCTTCTCTTTTGCAATCTTGGTTCACAGGAATGGCATCATCTGGGCAAACAGGGAAACAAAGACCACATTGTTTGCATTTTTCGGATAGAAAAATTGGTTTGCTAGAGCGCCAATCACCTGTTTTGAATTCTTTGGCATTGCCAGCTGTATAAATGTTGCCACCAATGGTTAATTTGTCCATTGATGTATTTGGGTTGATTTCAGACATAAAAAACTCCTTTCGTTTTTGTTGTATTATAAAGTATTTAAGATAGATTTAAAATGATTCCAATTATATTGTATTGATGCTACAATATTTGGCCATTGCTTTACAATAAAATAAAGAATAAAACCTACAAAAATGATAGCGCATAAAATAATCAAAGAATAGATAAATTTGCTAAATTTATCAAATGCTTCATTTTCTGATTTTGATTTTATGCGATATAATAAATGTTTAAAAAATTCAATCATATTTTATGAAACCTTTTCTACAGATTTTAAAGCCATTTCAAGGGCTTTCATATTGCCATCAATTACTTCAGGTTTTTTGGCAAATTTGTGTTTAAAAGAGCCAACCATATCGTTTAAGAATTCTTCATCCGACATGATTTTACTCACCTTTACGACAGCAGCAAGCATTGGAGTATTTGGAAAATATTTTCCGTAGTGTTTCCATAGAGACTTTTCGTGCGTCGATTTTGTAAATATCGCCAGAGTAATTGTTTAATACTTTTTTTAGATAATCATTGTCTTTTGTTGTATTAATAATGATTGCACCAGTTTGTTTTAAACCAGCCGTTACATCGACAGCTTCCAAAAGTGTGTCATCGACAACGACAACGTAATCTGGTTCATAGATGTTGGAATGAATGGTAATAGGTTCATCACTAATGCGGTTATAGGCAGTAATCGGAGCACCCATTCGTTCAGGACCATATTCTGGAAAGCCTTGTATATATTTGCCTGTATTAAAAGCTGCATCAGCCAGCAATAAAGAAGCTGTTTTTGCACCTTGACCGCCACGTCCATGCCATCTGATTTCGATTAGATTGTGCATTGATTAAATCCTCCTTATATTTTTTTGAAATGGGAGAAGGTCTCATTTCGATTAAATAAAGTATATATTTTTTCAAAAAGAAAGTCAAGGTAATAAGAAGAACTAATAAAAAAAATTAAAAAAGTACAAGAAAATAGATTAGATATGCAATATTACAAAATGATTACAAAAATATTACAAAAATGTAAAAAATACATTGACTTTTTACCAAAAAACAGATAAGATATTGTAGATAAAATTAAGAAGGATATTTAAGAAACAATTGAAGGAGGAAAATCATGGGAGAAGTGATTGTTATAACATCTGGTAAAGGTGGAGTGGGAAAAACGACGACAACAGCAAATTTAGGGTCGGCATTAGCAATGGCAGGAAAAAAAGTCGTTTTAATTGATACGGATATTGGTCTTAGAAATTTAGATGTTGTTATGGGACTTGAAAATAGAATTGTGTACGATTTAGTGGATGTCATTGAAGAAAAATGTAAATTAAGACAAGCATTAATTAAAGATAAAAGATTTCAAGAACTTTTTTTACTTCCAGCAGCACAAACCAAGGATAAAAATGCCATTAATGAAACGCAAATGAGAAAATTAACGGACAATCTAAAAAAAGATTTTGATTACATATTAATTGATTGTCCAGCTGGGATTGAGCAAGGTTTCAAAAATGCAATAGCAGGTGCCAATCGAGCGTTAGTAGTAACAACAGCAGAAATTTCAGCAATTCGTGATGCAGACAGAATTATAGGATTGTTAGAAGCCTCAGAAATCAAAAATCCAGAGCTGATTGTCAATCGATTACGTACCTCTATGGTTCGCAAAGGCGAAATGATGGATGTTGATGATATTGTAGATTTATTATCGATTGATTTAATTGGTGTTGTACCAGATGATGAAAATATTATTACACAAACCAATAAAGGTGAGCCAGTGGTATCGAATAAAAGAGCACCTTCAGGCAGGGCGTATATTGAAATATCAAGACGTTTATTAGGAGAAAATATAGAAGTAACAATTCCAGGAACAGAGAAAGGTTTAATCGCGAAAATTAAGCGTTTGTTCGGTAAAGCATAAAGAAATATTGGGAGGAAAAAAATGTTTGAAGGTATAGGGAACTTTTTTAAGAAAATAGTTAAGCCTGAAGAAAAAGAAATTGGTTCAAAAGATAATGCAAAAGAAAGATTACATCTAGTTTTAATGCAAGATCGAGCAAATGTTTCAGCTGATTTTCTAGAACTAATGAAACAGGAAATTATTGATGTAATCAAAAAATATATTGTAGTGGATGAAGGTTCTATCGATGTAAGACTTACCAATCAACCAAATGAGGATGGAACAAATCGGAGCACCAGCTTTGTATGCTAACATACCAATTGTCAATATTAAAAATGATATGAAAGCAGAAAAAATTAAAGAATTTGAAGGGGTAAATTTTACTAAAAAATTAGAAGAAATTAAAAAAGAAGAAAAGAAAAAACAAAAAACAGAAGAAACAATTAGTGAAATGATTAATGGCACGCAAGCTGAAAAAGATAAAAAAGAAGAAAAAGAAAAACCTAAAAAAGAAACTAAAAAGAAAGAAATCAAGAAAAAAGAAACAACTAAAAAAACCAAAAAATCAGAAACCAAAAGTGAAGAAGTAGTCGAAGAAGTAACAGAAGATTTAGAAAAAGAAGATGATGATGACGATGTTACTTTTGATGATTTATTAAAAGCAGCGGAAGAAGAAGATAACAAAAAAGTAAGCGAGAGGTAAAAAAATAAAGTGAAGAAAAAATTACTGAAGAATACAGAATGGACAGTTTTAATCGTTAGTTTATTGTTATTTGTAATTGGTGCAATTGCCTTATTTTCAGCAACACAAAGTACAGATTATGGCGAGTTTAAAAAACAAATACAATGGTTTTTAATTAGTATTCCATTTTTAATTTTAGCCTATTGTATTGATTATAATGTAATTATTAGATTTTCAACTGTGATTTATCTGATTATGATAGGATTATTAATTGGCGTATTGTTTACCAAACCAATCAATGGTGCAACAAGTTGGTATAAGTTTGGAGATACAACTATACAGCCATCCGAATTAGCTAAAGTGGTTGTGGTCTTATTTATTTCTTTTTTGATGAGTAAATTACAAATTAGAGGCAGAAAAGAAATCAATAAAATATGGAAACTAATTGTTATTTTAATATTTATGGCATTACCAATCGGCTTAATTATCCTACAGCCAGATTATGGAACAGCAATGGCATATATCATAGCAATGTTGTTCATGTTATTTGTATCAGGAATTGATAAAAAATATATTATATTGGCTTGTATTACGGTTACTATATTAATTCCTATTGTATATAAGAATTTACCAGCTCATGCTTTGGAAAGAATTGAAGTATTTCTCAATCCAGAATTAGATCCAAGAGGAAAGGGCTATAATATCATTCAATCTAAATTAGCTATTGGAGCAGGGCAATTAGTTGGTATGGGGATATTTCAGGGAAATCAAACTCAATTAGGATTTTTGCATCCTAAAACAACGGATTTTATTTTTTCTGTAATAGGTGAAGAATTTGGTTTTGTAGCAACAGCAGCAATTTTAGTATTATATGTCACATTAATTACGAAAATGATTTATATAGCGAAAACTGCCAAAGATAATACTGGTTCCTATATTGCGGTCGGCATTGCAGGAATTTTCTTTTTTCATATGATAGAAAACATTGGAATGACTATTGGTTTATTACCAATTACAGGAGTTCCACTTCCATTTGTAAGTTATGGTGGTAGCTCGTTAATTACCAATTTTATCTGTATCGGCGTATTACTCAATATAAGTGCAAGAAGGCAAAAATCATATTTGTAGGAAATCCAGTAAAATCAAGTGAGAGCAGTTTTTTTGGAAAAGTCATCAAGTTTCGGTATTTCTCAACTCAAAAAAATATAGAAAAAAACCT
>CANTGH010000015.1 GCA_947653235.1 uncultured Clostridium sp. | reverse complement strand
TAAGTTTTTTGTTTCCCCCAGTATAACTGGGGGTTTTCTCTAAAGTTAATAAAATATAAACCCCAGTAGATGCCACTACTGGGGTTTATGACTAATTTTACAAAAATCTTATAAATTAAAGTATTTCTACTTAAATTTACTTCAATTACATTTTTATTATACCACACTTTTCTCATTTGTCAAGATTTATCATCAAAAAAATTCCCCACGTCTAGCCGTAAGGTGTGAATTTTTATGGACCTGTACTCACACAGGTGGGTGCTCTCCTAAATACTCCTGGGTTTCTTAGAAGGCTTGAAGCGTTCTTAAGCATACACGCCATATTTAGAGTCGAACTCCCTTATCCAAAACTTGTAGGTTCTAAAAATTCAGTCTACACGTACTTCGCAGGGATTTGTTATTCACTTTGTACTTTTATTATAACATAATTCCAATCCTTTTTCAACTCTATTTTTTGCGATTAAATGCTATCTACGCCAATTAAAATCATTTTTACCCATTTTTTATAGGTTTTTCTCATTTTATTATATAACTTTGGTAGTTGACAATTTTAAAATTATGTGCACCATGTGGGAACATATTTTTTCTCTTCGTCCTCTAATCTTTGAAAATAGCCATTTTTAATTCCTAACTTATCCATATATGCTAAAATTTCTTCATATTCTTCTTTGGTTAATTTACGATTAATTTCTTCTTTTTCACAAGCTTTATATTCTGGAAAATACTGTGCCATCACACTTACTAGAACTTGGGAAGAAATATTTTTCTGAATCCACTTCAATACTTGTTTTGTATTTTGCAAATGATTAGGCAAAACCAAATGACGAATGATAAGCCCTTTTTGGAGAATTCCATTCTCATCAAAATGTGGATTTCCAACTTGTCGATACATTTGCTTTATGGCTCCTGTTGCGACTTCAAAATAGTTGTCTACATCCGATAATTCCTTGGCTAAGCGATTATAAAAATATTTGAAATCTGGCAAATATACATCTACATAGCCTTCTAGCATTTGTAGAGTTTCTTTTTTCTCAAATCCACTTGAATTGTAAACAATCGGAATAATCAATCCCTCTTTTTTAGCCAGTTTTAGGCTTTCTATGATTAGCGGAACATATATACAACCTGTGACTAGATTAATATTATGAGCTCCTCTTTCCTGCAATTTTAAAAATTCCTTTGCTAATTCCTCAATTGAAATAATTTTTCCTTTAGCAAGTTGACTAATTTCATAATTTTGACAAAACATACAATGCATATTACAACCTGTAAAAAATACTGCACCTGAGCCATTTTTTCCACTAATACAGGGTTCTTCAAAAAAATGCAAATCAGCCAAAGAAATTTTGATTTGGCTGTCTGCTCTGCATTTCCCCAAATTTCCTTGATTTCTATTTACTTTACATTCATGTGGACATAAAATGCATTTTTGAAAAATTTGCATAGCTTTTCCTCACATTCTAGCCTAACACATCTTTAATCGCTTCTCCAATGATTTTATTAACATCGGCAATCATGACATTAAAGCGAACTTCTTTGTCAAAAAAATCTTTGACTTTTGGATTTTGAACTAAAATTTTATACAATTCTTGCAGTTTTGCCATTTTTTCTTCATTTTGTTTTTGACCTTGCATAGCTAAAAGTTGCTCTTCATAACGGATTTTTTCAAATTCTTCGACTTGTTGTTTTAATTCTGAATCGATGAATAATTCTTCTTTGATAGCCTTGTATTCTTGGTATTCTGGTGAATTTTTGATGGCTTGGGCTAGGTTATTGGCATTGTCGTATACTTGCATTTGGGTTCTCCTTTCTTTTGGGGTGAGGCTTCGAAGTGAGCAGACAGGAACGTCTGCCCCTATATTATTTGTTTAATGGTAGATCATGTAATCGATTTGGGGGAATATGTCGTCTTTGCCGAAATATGTCTAATACGTATTGGGGATCGATTTTGTCATTTTTGATTTGATGATATAATTTGGTGAATCGTCCGATGTGTTCTTTGATGGCTTTGTGGGCATATTCTACCATGGTTCCATTGGTGATGATGAATAACCAATCACTACTTTGTGCTAACAGTAATTCGCGTGCACATTGATTGAGAGCTTGCCTTCGCAAAGTATCTCCTTCGTTGGGATACAAATAAGCTAGCTCACACATTCTGTCTCCTGCTTTGTGTAAATGACGATGAGCATAATCATTGGTTTGGTTGAGCCACACTTCACTATACCCATTGGCTCCCCAACTGGAACGGCACGGTGTTGAAACTTGAATATTGGGATGTCTGTCAATATAATCACTTGGTGTGATTAATTCAAAATTACAATCATCGTAATAGATTTTTTTAAACAAAATATATAACCAATAGGGTCCTTCATACCACCAATGTCCGTAAAGCTCTGCGTCGTAAGGGCATGTAATAATCGGTGGCACTTGCATGCTTTTTGACAAATTCTCAATTTGCTTGGTTCGACAATCCATAAAGTGCCCAGCTTGTTTTTCTGCTGAATCTTTGGCCCACTGTACGTCGTAATAATCTTTTTGATCCGTTTTTCCTGTAATTCTGTGATATTTGATGCCAGTATTCACACGAACGCCATTACTTGCAATGTAGGGTTTAATGTAGTCATAATCTGCTTCATAACCAATGTCGCGGTAAAATTCACGGTAATTGAAATCGCCTGGATAACCTGAAATCGAACTCCAAACTTGTCTTGATGATTCCAAATCACGGGCAAAGGCGACAATATTATCTGGTGAAACGATTGGTGCATATGTGCCATAAATTGGTGTTGGATTTGCATATAAGACACCATGTGTTTCGGTAATGATAAACTCAATACCAAATTCGCGTAAATATTTGTCGGCCTCTGGCACATAACCACATTCTGGAAGCCAAATTCCACGCGGTTTTCTGTCAAAAAACTTTTCATAGGTTTGTACACCAACTGCAATCTGTGCTCTAACAGTTTTTTCGTTAACATACAAAATCGGAAAATAGCCATGTGTCGCACCACATGTAATAATTTCCAAAAATCCAGCATCTTGAAAATGCTTAAAACCCTGAATGATATTACATTCATAAACATCACGAAACACATGCAAATCGTTCGTGTAACGCTCTAAATAATAGTGTGATAGACGATTTAACCTTTGGTCAAACTTGGTTCTGATTACTTCTTTTTCACATAATTCAATGTGCTTGTTTAAATATTTGATATAGCGATTTTGCAATAATTGGTTATCTAACATATTTAACAAAGGCGGTGTCATTGTCATCGTTAAGCGAAATTTGACACCTTCTTCTTCCAATTTTTTAAAATTTAATAACAATGGTAAATATGTCTCCGAAATTGCCTCAAACAGCCATTCTTCTTCCAAATAATCTTCACTTTCTGGATGATGAATATAAGGAAGGTGTGCATGAAGCACAAAACTCACATATCCTTTTACGTTTTTCATACATTCTCCTTATTTTGCAATACTGCTACTCGTTCCCACAGAGGACGGATTTAACATATCAAAGGTTTCTTCTTCTAATGCCTCACCATATAACTCTTTGTAGAATGTTTTTAAGCCATTTTTGTAAATTGAATCCGTTATTTTCTTTGTTTCCTCTTGCTTCGTTTTCACATTTCGATAAATAACATATGGCTTAAATTCTTCAAACAAAATGTGATCATTGGGAATTTCTAACTTGTTGGACATGGCTACCAATAAATAATCATTGCTTAAAGCAATATTGGTCCTTTCTATTTCTGGACAAATTTGTGGTTTTATATGAGCTTTAAATTTTCGTCCAATTTGAATGGTATATTTATCTCTTGGATTGACAATGTCTAAATACCAACTATTGGCAAAGTCATTAATCGTAATTTCAGCTGTTGTATTTTTATCTTCATTATGAACTAATAAGACAGGATACGTATCATTGAAAAAACTATCCCCAAAGGCGTTCAAATAAGTTTGTTTGTCTTTATCGGCAATATCCCAATAAACAAATAGTCTCTTTGGCGTTTGTGCTAGAATTTTAACAACTGTTTCGTTGTATCGAAATGGTAAATCATAGTACTCTAATAAATATTGTGGTTGTTCATTTTGCTTTTCTGCTTTACTTTCGCTTCTTTCAGCCCTTTTGATTTCTTTTTCTTCTTCCTCATCACGTCTTACTTTTTCTTGCATTTCAATGATTTTAGAAATAAAGTTTTTTATGTTATTAATCACTTTGTTTTGTATACTTTTATGTTCGATTTTGTAGAATTTTTTATCATCTATTACTTCTTGGTTTTCTTGAACACTTTTCTTGTCGATTGTTTCTTTTTTCTTAGTTTTTTCAATTTTTTTAGGAGTTTTCTTCTCTTTTTCTGTTCCGTTTGTACTCTTTGGCATTTTTTCCTCCTTTGTATCTTCTTTGCAATAATATATATTGTATCTAAAAGCATAAAAAAAATCAATATAAAATAAGAATTTTTTGTAAAAAATATAGAATATTTTCGAAAAATAAATTTTTTTGAAATTTTTTGTACTTTTTTGTAAAAAAATGTTTACTTTTTTCTCTTTATTTTGTACAATAAAAGTAAGGTATAAAATAAAAATTTGACACTTGACAAATCAACTTTTGAAAAATTAAAAATACACGAATGAAATCTGAAAGGAGTACGGAAAAATATGAAAATTTTGATGCTATCATGGGAATACCCACCAAGAGTTGTAGGAGGGATTGCAAGAGTTGTTCATGACTTATCTCATCGTTTATATCAAGATGGGCATGAAGTAACAGTTATAACTTATCGTGATGGCGACGTACCCTATTTTGAAAATGACAAAGGTGTCACGGTTCATAGAGTTGATAATTTTATGATTCATCCCAACAATTTCATTGATTGGGTGATGCAACTTAATTTTAATATGATTGCTAAGGTAAGCGAATTAATCACACAAGGTGAAAAATTTGATGTCATTCATGCACACGATTGGTTAGTCGCTTATGCTGGAAAAACACTCAAAACCTCTTTCCAAATTCCTCTTATCTCTACCATTCATGCTACAGAAGCTGGTAGAAACAGTGGAATTAACGGAGAAACACAAAAATACATTAATGATACTGAATGGATGCTTACCTACGAATCATCAGAAGTCATCGTCAATAGTAATTATATGAAAAATGAATTACAACGACTTTTTGGCTTACCTTATGAAAAAATTAATGTTGTTCCCAATGGTGTAAATATTAATCTATTTAATGATATTGAAAAAGACTACGATTTCCGTAGACAATATGCTATGGATAATGAAAAAATTATTTTATTTATGGGGCGTTTAGTCTATGAAAAAGGAATTCAAAACTTAATTGCTGCCATGCCAAAGATTTTAAACCATTATCATGATACAAAACTCGTTGTTTGTGGAAAAGGTGGCATGATTGATGAATTACGAAATCAAGCTAATGGTTTAGGTTTAGGAAATAAAGTATATTTTGCAGGATACATGAATTCTAAAAACGTACAAAAAATGTACAAATGTGCCGATATTGCTGTCTTCCCTAGTACCTATGAGCCATTTGGAATTGTTGCTTTAGAGGCAATGCTTTCTGGGATACCTGTTGTTGTTTCTGATATTGGTGGTCTTAATGAAATTGTGGACCATGGCATTAATGGAATGAAAAGTTATGCAGGAAACCCAAATTCTTTAGCAGATTCCATCTTAACTCTTTTATTTGACCCAAAACTATGTACCAATGTTGTCAAAAATGCACAAGCTAAAGTAAAAAAAGACTATAATTGGCAAAAAATTGCACAAGATACCCATTTTACCTATCAAAAAGCAATTTGCGAAACAATGGCTGAACGTCAAGCCAGACAAATCGAACAAGAAAAAGCACAAAAACAGCTTAAAAAGTCAAGCGATATCACCAATATTCTTCCTTTCAAAAAAGGACGCCAAATATTTGCTCAATAGAAAATTTTTAAGGTCTGTAAAAAACTCCATTGCTAGAGTTTTTTACAGACCCATTGTTTTTCAAAAAAAAATCCCACACGAAATAAAAGGTGCACGATTTTCTTAATTTTATTATATCATATTTATGTTAATTTGTCAAGTGTTCATAAAATTTTTATTACTTCTCCTACTTCTTTTCCGACTTTCTCAGGAACCATCAAAATTTCAAATTTCGAAATCTTATCTCCAAATTTAATTTCTACGACATCTCCAACTTTTACTTCATAACTTGGCTTTACCACTTTTCCGTTGATCGAAATTCTTCCACTATCCGCTGCCTCATTGGCCACCGTTCTACGCTTTATCACACGGCTGATTTTTAAAAATTTATCTAATCTCACAATTTTTCACCTTCTTTCTTCCCTTCTAAATCCAAACCTAGCTAAGTTTGATTATAGCACAGATTTTGGAAAAAGTAAAGAATTTTAAAATTCCCTTGACAATTGCAAACAATTGTTTTATAATCATGTTAAAAAGGAGAAATTCATGGAAAGATTTAAATTAGTCGTCGCCGTTCATTTAATTTTAATTGAAAATGGTAAAATATTATTATTAAGAAGATATAACACTGGCTACGAAGACGGAAATTATAGTGTTGTAGCTGGACACATTGATGGAAATGAAAATGTCATCCAAGCCATGCAAAGAGAAGCTTGGGAAGAAGCTGGAATTCAGATTGAAGAAAACGATTTGCAAATTGCTCACGTAATGCATCGCAAAACGCCTAATCGAGAAAGCATTGACTATTTTTTGACTTGCCAAAATTATGTTGGTCAAATTCAAATCATGGAAAAAAACAAGTGTGATGAACTTAAGTTTTATGCTTTGGAACATTTACCAGAAAATGTAATACCTTATGTGAGAAAAGCAATTGAGTATTATCAAACTGGCGTTTCCTTTTCAATATATGGATGGTAAAAAACTATATAAAATTCCTAATTTTCAAAATTTGAGGTTGCAGTTTGCAACCTCAAATCCTTTATATTTCTAACTCTGGATGATATTTCTCAAGCCACATATTCACTTGACAAAGATAAGCCATAAGTTGTGGTCCTGTCATAAGTTGCCCAAACCATGGTCTGGTAAACGCTTTCCCTTCTGTCTCAATAATATCTAAAATATAGTTTCGATTTAATAATCCATTAATTGGTGCTTTTTTATCCTGCATAATCTTACTTAGTGCTTCTTTTACAACTTTTGTGTAATTTGGATTATGGGTTTTCGGATATGGACTTTTCTTTCGATTGACAATTTCATCTGGTAAAACATCTTTCATCGCATGCCTTAAAAGCCCCTTTTCTCGCCCTTTATACGCCTTCATCTCCCATGGAATGTTCCATACATATTCCACAATTCTGACGTCACAGAACGGAACTCTTACTTCAAATCCATTATACATACTCATTCGATCAGTTCGGTCAAGCAAAGTTTGCATAAACCAGTTTGAAGTTAAATAATTTAGTTTTCTTTGTAATTGATTAATCTGGCTATCTGTCGGCAAAAATTCTACTTTTTGCAAAGATTTTTGATATTGTGTATCTATATATTCCTTCAAGTTCACACTTTTGGTAATTTCAGGGTTAAGTAAATTTTGTCTTTCTGAAATCGCAAGTGACCAAGGAAATGTATTACTTTCTAAACTATCTTTTCGAAAATACCAAGGATATCCGCCAAAAATTTCGTCTGAACATTCACCAGAAAGCGTCACTTTGGCATGTTTTTTCACTTCTTTGAAAAATAACAAATAGGAAGAATCCACATCTGCCATGCCTGGAAAATCACGTGCTATCATGGCATCTTCTAAGGTTTCATATAAAGCAGGTGTATCTAAAACAATTTTGTGATGGTCTGTATCAAATTCTTTTACCATTAAGTCAATGTAGTAATTGTCGCTATTCGGTTGAAAATCGCTTTTGACAAAGTTCTTATCTTGATCCACATAATCGACCGAAAAAGTGGATAACTTTCTGCCATATTTTTCCTTATAATATTTACTCGCATAGGCTGTAATAATACTCGAATCCAGTCCACCTGAGAGTAGACAACAAATCGGCACATCTGATACCAACTGTCGCTCGATTGAATCTTTTAGCAAAAATCGTACCGTTTCACAAGTTGTTTCGAAATCGTCTGTATGCTCTTTGGTTTCTAATTTCCAATATTCATGCTTTTGCAGACCGTTTCGATTGTAAACCATAAAATGGGCTGGTTCTAATTCATAAATTCCTTTAAATGGACTGCTTCCTGGTGTATGACTTGGTCCGATACCAAAAAGTTCTGCGATCCCTGTTTTATCAAGAATTGGTTTTGATTTTGGATGTTCTAAAATGGCTTTTACCTCTGAGGCAAACATTAAATTATTTTCTATTATCGAATAATACAGTGGCTTAATCCCAAAATGATCTCTGGCAATAAAAATTTCTTCTGTTTTACTGTTCCAAACTGCAAAGGCAAAAATCCCATTTAAGTGCTGACAAACATCTTTGCCATAAAAGATATAACTTTTTAGTAAAACTTCTGTATCGGAATGTCCGTTAAACTCAAATCCATTTTGAAGTAAGGTTTCTCTTAGTTCTTTTGTATTGTATAATTGTCCATTATAAACAATCGTATATGTAATCTCATCGATTTTGACGCTCATGGGCTGTTTTCCATTTTCTAAATCAATAATGCTAAGCCTTCTATGACCTAGATTACAATGTTTTTCAACAAACACCCCTGTTTCGTCAGGACCTCTTCTCGTCAATGCTTTTGTCATCTTTCCAATAATGCCATGCCCACTGGAAAGATCTTCTTTATAATTTACAACTCCCACAATTCCACACATAAAAAAACTCCTTTGATAAAATATTTTTATTATTATTTTATGCAGGAAACAATGAAAAAATGACATTACTTTAAAAAAGAACTTCCCATTCAATCGAACGAGAAGTTCTTCCCCCACACTTTAATACAAATGCAGAAAAGTGCAAACCATCTTGTAGATGTACTCTAATATTTCGAGCAACCAATCCACAAAAAGATATAATGATGGTACCTGAGCTCTGAGTTCTGGTGCAAAATTTGCCAAAACAACGAGAACAATAGCACCCACAAATAATCTTGCTAAGCTTTTGGTCAATCCCAAAATGCACCGCTCAAGGGCTCCCGAAAAAATAAAAATATCCATCATTTTGAAAATATTTTTTATTTTTCCCGAGATGGGATTTGGTTTTTTAGTTGTTAAGTTCCCTTTTAATTTTTCTTCTATTGCCGTTTTTGTTGCCATAACTTAACCTCCTAACAAACTTTATGTTAATATGATTATATTATTTTTTATATAATATGTCAAATTATTTTGATAAAGCTAATTTTATAGTTAAAAGAATAATTTTAGGACATATTGACAAAAATTTTTATGATTATTTTTATCAATATGCCCTACCCTTTATTATATCATATTTTTCGAGTTATGTCAAGTTGACGAAATTGCAAAAATGTGCTCTCACTTGATTTTAGCGGTTTTCATCAACTTTTGTTTTACGCACGTGGATGTGCTTTGTTATAAATATCTTTCAAATTTTCATTTTTGAATTGCATATAAACTTGTGTCGAAGAAATATCGGAATGTCCCAACATGGTTTGAATCGATTTTATATCTGCTCCATTTCTTAAAAGATGTGTAGCAAAAGAATGTCTCAAAACATGTGGTGTGATGTCTTTTTCAATATGTGCTTGTTCTTTATAATATTTCACAATTTTCCAGAAACCTTGTCTAGTAAGTCTTTTTCCATTGATGTTAACAAATAATGCTTTGTCGTTTTCGTCTTTAATTAGTACTGGTCTTGCTTTTTCCATATAATCTACTAACGCTTGTAAAGAAATTGTTCCTAATGGTATATTTCTTTTTTTGCTTCCTGCATTACATGTAACATAACTTTCTTCTACATTAACATCTGTTATGTCTAAAGAAATAATTTCTGTTACCCTCATACCAGTGGCGTAAGCAAATTCAAGCATTGCTTTATCACGAATTCCTTTTAAATCTATATTTTTAGGTTGTTCTAATAAAAGTTCTACTTCTTTTGCCGTTAATACGCTTGGTATATTTTTTTCAACTTTAGGCGCATGAATTCCTTCTGTTGGGTCTTTTTTTACCTTTTTGGTACGTACCAAATATTGATAAAAGGCTCTAATTGTTGCTAAATTTCTGGAAATTGTAGAGGCTTTTTTATTCGCTCTTGATAAACTTTTCAAGTATTTGCTTAATTGATCTGAATCTACTTTTAAATAATTTAATTTATTTTTGTCTATGTAATTTTGATATTGTTCAATATCTCTTTTGTATGATTGTAGTGTGTTATTTGACAATTTTTTATCATTTTGTAAAAAGTCTAAAAAAAGTTTTATTTGTTTATCCATGATTATACCCCATTTCTTTATAATTTACATAAGACATTATAGTTATATCAGATTTTTTGTAAAATGTAAAGGGTTTTTACAAAATTTCTTTAAAAAAAATTAAAAAATTCGTAGAAATGTAAATTTCAATAAAACTTGCCATGATTGCAAACAGTATAATTATCAGCGCAATAACCGTATGTCTTAAAAATTCTAGCTTTATGTTCATATATTGATTTTGTCTTAAATTTCGATATAATTTTATACCACTATCCGATAAGATCAATAATGCTGGTAAAAAAATCAAATTTTGTAACAGCAAAGAAGATACCACAAAAATCGTCCCTGATCTTACTCCCAATGTGGCAATAATCGCAGCTGCTGTATATCCAATAGAAAAACCTTTATACATAATGGCACCATAAATTAAAAAGCTTCCCAACAAAGTACAGCCCAATAACCATATAATGCTTACAAATAGGACGTTTTGTTTGATACTTTGTGTCAAAATAACCGTTTTATTAATCCCTGCAGAGGATTTTATATTATCTGTTAGAGAATTCACATAATCACTTATTTCATACATTTGATTTTCATTCATATGATTAATAAACGTAATACCAGCCATCATTCCAATCAAAAATACAATCACCAATACAATTAATCCTGTTTTATTGTTTTTGACATAATAAAAAAATACACTTCTCATTTTCATAAATTTCTTTCCTTTTGTTTTTATTCTTAATTTTCTCCTATGTTGTTTTATGATTTCTATTTCAAGTGTATTCATTTTATTTTCATTTATTCTACTTTTCCGTAAACTCCTCCGTCCACCTTCAGTAATATGCATTTTTCCTTCTCGTGCTAAAATAATGGAATTTGAGATTTTACTTCCTACAACAGCTTCCATATCATCTTTTGATACTTTATGTAAGATTGTCATCTCTGTTTCAAAATGATTTAATAGCTTATCAATCGTTTTAGCCCCCAAACCAGGAATAAAAGTCAATGGGATTTGATAAACATATTCTGGTCGAAAAGCTGGACTTTTTGTCTTTTCTTTATCTTTTATGATTTCAATTCGGTCAAAAACACCCATTGTAATATTTTTGCTATCACACGTATCACATTTTGTTACAGGTGCTATTCCTTCAATACGCTTATCACATACTTCGCAATACGTTCTGTGATATTTTCCAAGCTTTGGATCTAAGCCATAATTGGCAATAATCTTGCGTCCATCCTCATTTTTCAAGGCTTTTAGAAATTCCTTAAAACTTACTTCTTCCAATTGCATTTTATTATATTCTCTTGCAATTTTAGGCAAAGAGTGAGCATCTGAATTCGTCAGAAACGTTTTGGTTTCCAATTCTGTTATTTGATCGGCTAAAAATGTATCGGAACTCAAACCCAATTCAATGGCTGGAATTTTATCATATTTTTCCTTAAAAATTCTTCTTAACGAAGAAGTGCAATTTCCATAAAAACTTTTATGAGGTGTAAAACAATGGGCTGGAATTAAAATTCCATGGTATTTTTCAACAATATCAATTAACTCATATGCCGAAATACTCGCTCTTTGTGAGCTAAGTGTTATGTTTTTTATATGGTTTGACATTTCATTAGAAAAGTCTTTTATGTCTTTTAAGGTTGGAAAATAGCATAAATTATGTGCACTTCCTGTCTTTCCTTCATCATTTTTTTCTGAAGTTTCAATCTCACTTCCCAAAATAATGCAAACTTTATTTTTATAAATAATTCCACCATCTGGTATTTCAAAAGCTTCACCTGTTTGCAAAAATCTTTCGATGTCTTGGATGACATAAGGAGAACCACAATCAATAATACCGACCATGTTAATTCCTTTTTTTTCAGCACATTCTTTAGCTATATTGGCAAAATTTAGACTTCTTGCTGCTGTTATTTTAATTGGTTTTCCATTTTCAGCTCTTCCAATATGAATATGTAAATCTGCAAATACTTCATACATTAATCTGCTTCCTCCCCTAATTTATCTGCAACAACACGATGGTCGCTATTATCCTTTTCATCTTTTGTTACAATAAATCCTGTGGCAATTGGTCTCGTTTTGTGGGCTCCTGTGCTATCGATTGGGTCATTGACGATGGTGTTATTGACAACTAATACGCTTGAAGTGCCTCCGTCTAAATTCGCTGCATTATACGCACCATAATCTAAAAGAACTTCAATTAAATCATCCATATCCGCTCCTGGCTTAGAAGCTGTTCTTCCATCAATGACTAAAAATAAAACAATTCCATCTCTTCTTTGTGCAATAGCTGTTCTTGGTGCCGTTCCCCATCCGCCATTACCAACTACAGAAGATTTCTTGCCATTGACAATCAAAAATGGACCAAATGTTACAGCATCACGAATATCTTTGTCTTTAGCTTCTTTTACGCTTACTTTTGAAGTCAAAATCAATTTATTGGCTCTAGTAAAACCTATAATTCCACCTGCACCAGAATATTTGGCTTGCGATGTATAGGCCCAATTACAAATTGTAACACCTAATGGCGAACCTCCTGTACTGCTAAAATTCGGATCATCAAATCCACCACCATTAACTGCAAGCAAAGCATCATTTTCTTCTGCCATTTGGGTCAAATATTGACCAGATACACCTAATTTCTTGGTACAAACTGTCTGAATTCTAGCTGGATCATAGACAGCTACTAAATAGCCAGAAAACTTCTTTTCATTGATTTCAATAATTTTATAATCATTATTTTTCGGATCACGTTCTAAAATTTGTTTTTCAAATTCGTTTTCATATTCTGTTGGCTGATTGGTTGCAAAATTGATTTGATTGGTATCGGTATCTTCTTCAATTTCTACAATTTTATTTCTATTTAATACATCATTTATTATATCCTCATCATAAAACCAAGTCGCATAATATTGATGTGTCATGGTCGTCATGGCTGTTGTGATGAGCCATTCTCGGAAATTTTTCCAAGGTCCGTATAATAGTGTTAAGCCTGTTATAATACCAAGAGAACCTAGTAAAAATATCCCTGTAAAAAATCTCCTTAAAGCAACATGTTCTATTTGTTTTTGATTTTTTTTATTTTTTCGTCTCTCCCTTTGTGTTCTTTTGAGTTCTTCTCTTTCACTCATAATGGCTTTGTCCATTGTACTCATTCTCATTTGTTCTACTTCCTTTCATGTATCTTTCGTTTATGTAACATGAATTAAAACAGCGAATTTAGCGTCTCTTTTTATTTTACCGAATTTTTTGGTTTTTGTCCATAGCTTTTGTAAAAATAATATCAAAAAATGTAATATTTTGTTGATTAATTTCATACAAAACATTGACTTTCACAATTTTTTTTAGTATAGTAAATACAATGATTTTATTCAAGGAGGAAAATTTTATGAATGATTTAATGTCACTATTATTCGAAACAAATGCCTTTCAAATATGCAAGGAAAATGAACCATTTATTTATACATCTGGAAAAATAGGTCCCTATTTCATAAACGCTCAATTTCTTTATGGTAGTCGTCAATCTTCCCAAGAGTTTCTTGACTTTACAAATCTACAATTAGAAACTGTCTCTAAAAATTTAATTCCAGCCAGTCTTTTTCAAAAGATTTTTGAACAATATGAAAACAATCCCATCTACAAAACTGTTATGAATACTTTAAAAGATTTTATTAAATCTAAAACAAATTTATCTGAAATCGATTATATTTCTGGTGGTGAAAGACGTGATTGGTTTTTCTCAATTTTAACTGCCTATCTTTTGGAAAAACCACATATTACATTATTTAAAGATTTATCTGCAGTTGTTAGCACACATGACTTTAAAGAAAATTATATCGCTACAAATCTTGCTGGAAAACGTGTTCTACACATTGCTGATTTATTAAATACAGCATCTAGTTTTGTACGTTTCTGGGAGCCAGCTATTAAAAAATTGGAGGCTAGTATGGCAACAAATATTGCCATTGTTGACAGAATGCAAGGAGCTGGTGAAGTATTAAATAAGCTTGGAATTCCTTCTTTATCTTTATTACAAATTGATGAAACTTTATTTTATCAAGCAAAAAAATTAGGAATTATTCATGAAAACCAATTAGAAATGTTACATAAATATACTGAAAATCCTGACAAATGCATGCGAGAATTCTTAATTGAACATCCAGAATTTTTAGAAAATGCTATTCATTCAGAAAATGAAAAAACTGCAAAATATGCTAAAGCCTGCAAAGAATTAAATCCATACAATTTATAAAAACAAAATAAAAAACAAGCAATTTACATTGCTTGTTTTTTATTCTTTATATCATCTGTTGCAATTGTAGTTCCCCTACTTCTTGTGACTTCCCTTCTTCGTTATACCATATAACGATATATTTATTTTCTCTTTTCTCTAATTGAAATTTGCCTACATAATGAATTTCTTTTTCCTCGTCCTGCAATTTCCCAACATTGATATGATAAATTCCTTCTTGAAACTTGCCTTCTTCATCTTTTGTCTCTTCAATCACAAAATTTTGTTTTAAAAACTCAATTACCATATCTGTATTATACATTTCCAAAATATTTCGATTACTAGCTTTTGCTTCATTGTTAATTTCAATAAATTTTTGCCTTACTTTATGATTAATTTTTTCCAACACGTCTTCTTTGCTAAATTCCGTCTCCACTTCTGCTACACGATTGAGCATACCATTTTTTCCCACAATTTTATTAATCACAACGCCTGCTACCGCAATTACGATAATAATCATCAACACCAAAATCTGATAAGCAAATCCATTTTCTTCTTTCATTTAATAATTCCTTTCCTATTTCCCATCATCTTTTCGTATTTTACTATTTTTCAACTCAAAAATCAAGCCTGTTTCAAAAGAATATTGTCTTTTCCTACAATCTCTTCAAACTGCTCTAAAATCTGCTGGGTCATATAGATACCACCACAAGGTTTTACTTGCTCTTCTTCCACAATTTCTAACTTAATATTGGCTCGATCTCCCATAAAAAATTTAATCGCTCCACGAAGTCTTTCTTTTTTTTCTTCTGGTAAATTGGTAATATGAATACATAATTTTTTAAAATTACCAGTTGTACCTTCTTGGCACGCACCACTGCTGTTAAATTCCTCAATTCCACTTGCAACAATCTTGACAACATCTTCTTCTCGAATAGACAATCTTCCCTCTATTAAAACTACATTTTCCTCAATCAGCGCATTTTGCGACTTATGGTACACACTATCAAACACAATAATTTCAGCTGTTCCATACAAATCTTCTATTGTCACAAATGCCATAATCGTATTATTTCTAGTAAATTTTTTCTTGATTTTGGTAATCACACCTGCATATTTGACATTCTGATTATCACGAAATTCGATGCTTTTACCATATTCCTCCATATCTTGATTGATTTTGAGCATATGTAAAGTGTTAATATTCGTCTTTTTTTCTAGCAATTCTCGATATTTTTCCAAAGGATGACCTGAAATATAAATCCCAATCATTTCTTTTTCAAAACTCAATAATTCTTTTTCTTCAAATTCTGGTTTTTCCACATATGTATATTGTTTTTTAGGTGCTTCTCCCTCATTTTCCATTAGCAAATCAAACATCGAAACTTGATTTTCCATGACTTTTTTATCACTATTATTAATTACATCTAGAATAGTTTCAAAAGAAGCCAAAAGCGTAGCACGTGTTTTGCCAAAATTATCAAAAACACCTGCTTTGATTAAACTTTCCACGCATTTTCTGTTCACACCTTTATCCTTAATTCGTTCACAAAAGGAAGCAAAATCTTCATAGGCACCTTTTTCATTTCTTTCTTCTACAATACTATTAATCGCTGCAATTCCAACATTTTTAATACTTCCGAAGTCCAAAACGAATCTTATTTTCATCTACCGTAAATTTTGTCTCACTTTTGTTAATGTCTGGCGGTAAAATCTCAATATTCATTTTTTTGCAATCATTGATATAAATTGGAATTTTGTCCAAATTTCCCAAAAAACTATTTAATGTCGCTGCCATCAGTTCTTCTTTATAATAGGCTTTCAAATACGCTGTTCGATAAGACACAACCGCATAGGCTGCTGCGTGAGACTTATTAAAAGCATATTTAGCAAATTCAATCATCTCGTCAAATATTTTGTTTGCCGAATCAGCGTCAATTCCATTTCGAACACAACCCGGAACCACAACATTTCCCTGTTCATCGGTTTGTCCATGAATAAAAACTTCTCTCTCCTTTGCCATGACATCTAACTTTTTCTTTCCCATCGCACGACGTACCAAATCCGCACGGCTCAAAGAATACCCCGCTAAATCACGCACAATCTGCATGACTTGCTCTTGATACACCATACAACCATACGTTACATTTAAAATTGGTTCCAACGCTGGATGCGTATATTCATTATGTCCCGGATTTAACTTTCCCTTGATATAACGCGGAATTTGATCCATTGGTCCTGGTCTATATAGCGAAACACCTGCAATAATATCTTCCAAACAATCTGGTTTTAATTCCTTCATAAAAGACGTCATACCTGCACTTTCAAATTGGAAAATACCAAATGTATTACCTTCTTGCCAAAGCTTGTAAACTTTTGGATCATTCATAGCTTCATCAAAAACCACTTCAATCCCTCGATTTTTCTTAACAAGTTGTTTACAATCTTCAATCACAGTTAGGGTACGAAGTCCCAAAAAGTCCATTTTCAGCAAACCTAATTCTTCTAGCAATGTCATGGTGTACTGTGCGACTGGTGTTCCGTCATTGACGTATAATGGCACATAGGTATCAACTGGATTTTTCGTAATGACAACACCACATGCATGCGTGGAAGCATTTCTTGGCATGCCTTCTAGTCCTTGCGCAATGTCAATGATTTTCTTTACCATTTCATCACTTTCATAGGCATTTTTAAGTTCAATATTTTCCTCCAAAGCTTTCGCAATGGTAATGTGGATTTCAAAGGGAATCATTTTGGCAAGTTTGTCAACTTCGTTATAGGGAACATCCAAAACCCTGCCGACATCACGAATGACACTTCTGGCGGACATCGTACCAAACGTAATAATTTGAGAGACGTGATCTGCACCATATCTTCGTGCCACATAGTCAATGACTTCTCCGACGTCTTTCGTAGCAAAAATCCACATCAAAATCAGGCATGCTAATACGGTCTGGATTTAAAAAACGCTCAAATAGTAAATTATATTTAATTGGATCAATATCAGTAATACCGATGGCATAAGCAACAATCGAACCTGCTCCTGATCCACGTCCAGGTCCAACTGCTATACCAACACTTTTGGCATAATGAATAAAATCCCACACAATCAAATAATAATCCACATAACCCATTTTGGTGATAACACCCATTTCATATTCAGCTCGCTGTAAAATTTCTTGTGACGGATTTTCGCCATAACGTTCTTTTAAGCCATCTTGACACAATTTTTGAAAATATGCCTCATGTGTTTCAAATTCTTCTGGCACATCATAATTAGGAAGTTTGGTGACACCAAATTCAAATTCAAATTGGCACTTTTGCGCAATTTTGACTGTATTTTCAATGGCTTCTGGCACACTGGAAAAATAATCAATCATTTCTTCAGAAGATTTGATGTAGAATTCGTCTTTTTCAAAACGCATGCGGTCTTCGTCTGTCATTTTTTTTCCAGTTTGGATGCATAGTAAAATTTCATGGTGATAACTATCTTCTTTTTTTAAATAATGGGCATCGTTTGTGGCAACGAGCGGAATATTCAATTCACGTGATAATTCAATTAATTTTTGATTGACCATGACTTGTTTGGCAAGCCCATTATTTTGAATTTCCAAATAATAATCTTCCCCAAAAACACGTTTATGCCATAACGCAATTTCTTTGGCTTTTTCCATATCATCCTGTAAAATAGCTTGGTTGATGCTACCTGCTAAACACGCACTCAAACACACCAAACCTTCGCTGTATTGCTCTAAAATTTCGGTATCAATGCGTGGTTTGTAATAATAACCTTCGGTAAAGGAAAGGGAAACTAATTTGATTAAATTTTCGTAACCTTTTTGGTTTTTGGCTAGCAATATTAAATGGGAATAGTGATCGTCTAGACCAGATTGCTTGTCTGTTCGACTTCGTGGAGCTACATAAACTTCACATCCAATAATCGGTTTTATTCCGCATTGCTTTACATTCTTTGTAAAAATTAACAGCACCAAACATCACACCATGATCGGTAATCGCAATGGCGTCCATGCCAAGTTCCTTGGCTCTTTTGGGTAAATCTTTGATACGACACATGCCATCTAACAAACTATATTCACTATGGACGTGTAAATGGACAAATTTTGACATTTTTCCCTCCTTATTTGTTCTAATATATCACATTTTATTTTGTATCGCAAGATCCTATTTTTCTTTTGGTGCATAAAAAATGGGAATAATTTAAAATTATTCCCTAAAAATACCCTTACCTTTTATTATATCACGTTTTTCATATTATGTCAAGTTGATTTTTCTCTCGAAATATGATATAATGAAAGGTTATACTAAAGTTATTAACTATTATTCTATATTCCAAACACCGTCTATCCTTTCGCCTAACACACTTGCTGGTAGGCAAATAACAGGTCGAATAGCATAGTCTCTTGAAGTAGCCTCCGTCATATCAGTTGTACTAGTACCATTACCAACTATTCCGGAAAAAGTAGCATAATTCATCAAGCTGTTTCCATTCTCAGTTCTCAAAATATACCCTATCGCACCATCCTTTTCTTCTTTAAATGGAAAATATAATAAATCTGTATTGTCAACAGAAAATCCTTGCAAATTTGGTATTGAACCACTATTACTTTGCCCATAACCCCTATCTTTATTTCCTTGTTCTATAAACTCAATTTGATCATATCCCTCATTTTCATTCCAACTTGCAATCCAAGTTTTTAAATCAGGTGTGCCATATGCATAGGCACCTTTTTCTTGAAATTGAGATGTTATTAAGTCTTGCCAATTTTGTGTTGAAGACATTTTTTCAACCAAATCATTTGCGTTACCAGAAATCGAATACACACCATATGGTTGTTCAGCTTCTCCTAACCCTGCTTTTTGAGCTAATTTTGTACTATTGGGCAAATATTCCCCATAAATAATGCTGACAACTCCTTTTTGTGTATCATTATAAAAGATTTTCCAGTTACTTAACACTTCATTTTCGATGGTTACGCTATAATTCACTGCCTCATCATAATTTTGTGCTTTTACTTGTTTGGTTAAAGCTCTTTCATCAACTGGTGCTGGTATTTCTTCATCCCAAATAATTTTTCCATTTTGTAATGTTCCTTGTGCAAGTGGTTTTCCGTTTTTAGACACTTTTACAGTTTGATTTTCTTCTATTGTGGCTGTAAATCCGCTTTGCGTTTGCTGGGTTCCACCAAATTTGCTTTGAATAAAACTATCGATTGGCTCTAAATTTTGCTTTCCATTTACATACTTTTCTTCATAAAATTCTACTCCCAAATCTGATACCAATAATTCTGTTTCTTCTTTTCCAGACACAATTGTATTTTTGTCAACCGCATTTGTTGCCCTTTTTAAAATTCCATTTTCACCAGCCACTAAGCTTAAACTGACGCCTGCTAAAATTAATAATACAATAATGGTGATAACTAATGCAATTAATGTAATTCCTTGATTTTTTTGTCTTTCCATTGATTTTCCTCCTTTAAAATTTTATATATAGAAAAAAAGATAGTTTAAACTATGTTTGTAAACTATCTTTTTTTAATATATCCCTGTTATTTTTTCTTGTAAAACTATTCGTGTGTGTGTGTGTGTGTACTCCTGCAAGGATTTCCAGCATTTTCTTGTATTTTTTGATTGTTTCATCTTTGGTTTCTCCTTTGTTTTTGGTTGTGTGAATAAGCTTCGAGGTTGAGTAGAAGGAGTTTATTCTCATTTTTCCTTAAATAAGATTTAAACTACCTGTAACTTGCTAGTTTCATTATAACTAATTGTTTTCATTTTGGCAAGAAGTTTTTTCTAATTTTCACAATTAATTTGCTACTTTTATCACTTTGTTTCACAAAAAAAGATAGCTTCATCGCTATCTTTCTTTTATTAAAATTTTCTTTTTCTGGCAGCCTCTGATTTTTTCTTTCTTTTTACGCTTGGTTTTTCATAATGTTCTCTTTTTCTAACTTCTTGAAGTACGCCATTTCTAGCGCATTGTCTTTTAAATTTTTTTAGTGCGTCTTCTAAGTTACCATTTACTTTAACCTCTGACATCTTTTTCCCCCTCCTTCCGAAGCTAAAAAACACTTTGTGGGATTTATGTATTAACCCGTTTGATTCCTCGCTTAACTTTTTTTATTATACCTCATATTCAGCAACTTGTCAATAGTTAATTCGTTTCAAATAATTCTCCGATGGAAGTTGCTTCATTGATTCTTTTTATCGCCTCTGCAAACAGTTCTGAAATGGACACTACAACGATTTTATCGATTTGTTTTTCTTTGGATAATGGGACTGTGTTCGTCATGACTAATTCTTTGATATCTGAATTTTGAATACGTTCAATGGCAGGTCCTGAAAGTACACCATGTGTACAACCAACATAAACATCTTTGGCACCAAATTTTTTAACGACTTCTGCTGTTTCAATAATCGATCCTGCTGTATCGACTTCATCATCAAATACTAGGGCATTTTTTCCTTGAATTTCACCAATAACACTTGTTGCAATGGCTTTGTCATCATTTCCATTTCTTCTTTTGTCAACTAAACAAATCGGACAATTGAAATGTTCTGCATATTTATAAGCCTTTTTTGAACTTCCTGCATCGGTTGCTACAACAACTTTGTTTTCGATTTGCTTTAAATCAAAATATTTCTCTAATATAAATCTTCCTGTTAATACATCACAATTGATGTTAAAATATGCTTGTATCGCAGGATTATGTAAGTCGCAAGTAACCACTCTATCGACTCCTGCTGCTTCAATTAATTGAGCAAATAATTTGGCTGTTACTGGAATACGTGGTTGATCTTTTTTATCAGATCTAGAATACATAAAATATGGTAAAACTACAACAATTCTTCTAGCTGTGGCTCTTTTGGCTGCATCGACTGCAATTAATAGTTCCATAATTCTTTCGTTAACTGGTGGCTCTGTTGTTTGTATTAAATAGACATCTTTTTCTCGAACGGTTTCTAATATTTGTACAAAGTTATTATCGTTTTTGAACTTTTGACGATGAATTTTTCCTGGTTCTACACTTAAACAACTGCATATTTCATTTGTGAATTTTTCTGCTGATTTGCTACATGCAAAAATTTTGATATCATCCATAATTTTCTCCCCTTATTTTTCATTTATTTACTCAATTCCTTTGGCCACAATTCTTTCTTTTTCTTCTTTTATAGTTATCTTTGGTTGTTCTTCGTTTATCGCATTAAAATTCATTGTTATTGTATTATGCACTGGTGCTTTTGTCAAGTCTTTTTTAACTGTTTTAAATTCTTGGAAGTACATGATTTTAGGTTTTTGCGTTTCGTACCTTGCTTCATCACCAAATTCCATTCTTACCATTTCGCCTTTTTCTAGACTTTTTGGTACATCTATTTTTCGTTGGTTGGTGGAACCTCGAAAGGCTAAATCAGCAATTTTGTTTTCCAATTCAAATTGCCCATCTACTATGATGTCGATGTATGGTAATAATTCTTGAGATACTGGGTTTTTGACATACATTTCATTTAAAATGTCTGTATCAAAATTGTATCCTGTCCAACACCAAATGTCTTTTTGCGGTAATTCTTGTTTGACTCTTTTTAACAATGGTAAAAGCCCTTCTTGATTACTTAGTTCTAGTGGCTCTCCTCCTAATAAAGATAAACCTTGTACATATGGTTTTTTAAGTAGATTGATGATTTCTTCTATCGTATCATTTGTAAATTTTTTTCCGAAATTAAAATCCCAAGCTTCTTTGTTATGACATTCTTTGCAATGAAAATGGCATCCGCTTACATATAAAGCAACTCGAATTCCTTCTCCATCTTGAATGTCTGGAAATTTGATATCTGCATAATTCATTTTATTATCCCCTAACCTTTTATTATAACATATTTTCTTAGATTTGTCAAGTTTGTTTGCCTTTTGCCGAACATTTGATTTCATGGATTGTGTTTTTTCTTGATTTAGTAGTTATATTTTGTGTATGCGTTTTTTTGGGCTGAGCTGTTGAGCAAATTTTTATTATATAAAAATTTGTGTGAATGTTCGGCTGGGACAGATTGTACTACTCCCAAAAGTGCAGATTATAGGTGGAGTACGCGACTTTTTATTTCTTTGGTTTTGCCGACGTTCCAGAAATTTTCTCCTAAATATCCACATGTTCTTCTGGTTACATTCATTTTACTGTGGTCTTTGTTGCCACAGTTTGGACATTCCCATTCGTATTGCTCATTGATGGTGATTTCACCATCAAATCCACAGATATGACAATAGTCTGATTTGGTGTTAAATTCTGCATATTGAATATTGTCATAAATAAATTTTACAACTTCTTCCATGGCTTTTAAATTATTTTTCATGTTTGGTATTTCAACATAGGAAATCGCACCACCAGAAGAGATTGGTTGATATTTGCTTTCGAATTTTAGTTTGTCAAAGGCATTGATTTTTTCACGTACATCAACATGATATGAATTGGTGTAGTAGCCTTTATCGGTTATATCTTCAATGTCACCAAAGCGCTCTTTGTCAATTCTGGCAAAACGATAGCATAAACTTTCCGCTGGCGTTCCATATAAAGCAAATCCTAAACCTGTTTCTTGTTTCCAACGATCGGTTGTTTCTCTTAAATGTTGTATCACACGAATTGAAAATTCTTCTCCTGTTGGGCTAGTGTGGCTGACACCTTTCATTAATTTGGTGACTTCATATAAACCAATATATCCCAAAGAAATGGTTGAAAAACAACTGTTTAACAATTTATCAATAGTTTGACCTTTTGTTAGGCGTGCAATTCCGCCATATTGCCAGTGAATAGGAGAGGCATCTGACATTGTTCCTAAAAGTGCATTGTGTCTGCACATTAGGGCATCAAAACATAATTCTAATCGTTGGTCTAGCAATTTCCAGAATTTCTTTTCATCTCCATTGGCAATAATCCCAACTTGTGGTAAATTAATACTCACAACACCTTGATTGAAACGTGATTCGAATATATATTCTCCTTTTTCATTTTTCCAAGGTGATAAAAATGAACGGCATCCCATTGGACTAAATACATTTCCTTCATAATTTTCACGCATAATTTTGGCTGAAATGTAATCTGGATACAATCTTTTGGAAGAACATTCGACTGCTAATCTTGTTAAATAGTCGTATTTTCCACCTTGTAAGCAATTATTTTCGTCTAATACATAAATCAATTTTGGAAAAGCAGGTGTGACATAAACCCCTTTTTCGTTTTTGATACCTTGTAATCTTTGTTTTAGAATTTCTTCAATAATCAAAGCATTTTCTTCGATGTATTCATCTTTTTCGTCTAAAAACATAAAAATTGTAACAAATGGGCTTTGTCCGTTTGTGGTCATTAAGGTATTAATTTGATATTGAATCGTTTGTACACCCGATCTTAATTCTTCTTCTCTTCTGATGGTTGCATCTTCTTTTGCTCTTTCGTCTGCTTCTTCTTTGGTAAATCCTTTTTCAACATATCTTAGAAAGCTCTTTTTGTAAGCTTTATCATATGTTTTTCGTAAATATTTTCCTAAATGACGAATGTCCACAGATTGTCCACCATATTGACTACTTGCTACAGCTGCAATGATTTGTGTCATAATGGTACATGCTACTTGGAAACTTTTTGGACTCTCAATCATTTTTCCATTCATAACCGTTCCATTGTCTAGCATGTCTTTGATATTGACTAACATACAATTATGCATTGGTTGTACAAAATAATCTTTGTCATGGAAATGTAAAACACCGTCATTGTGAGCTTTGACAATTCTTTCGGGAAGCATTACTCTGTCGGCTAAGTCTTTGGAACATTCCCCTGCAATTAAATCTCTTTGCGTAGACACTAAAACTGCATTTTTATTACTATTTTCTTCCATTGTTTCTTTGTTTGCATTTCTGACCAAAGACAAAATGCTGTCATCTGTTGAGTTTGCCCTGCGAATTAAATCGTGTCTGTCTCGATATAAAATATATTTTTTGGCTAATGTGAATTTCCCAAATTCCATTAATTTACGTTCAATAATATCTTGAATATCTTCTACTGTCATGGTTGCTTTATTTAAACTTTCGATATATTTTGTAATAAATTCAATCGATTCTCTTGAAATTTTATCCTTTCCACCAACTTCTTTGTTGGCTTGGCTGATTGCAATAACAATTTTGTCGCTATCGTATTCTACTTTTCTCCCGTCTCTTTTAATTACTTTCATCAAATGTACCCCCCTCAAAATTAATCATTCTTTGTTTTCTATAAATTCATTTTACCACTTAAAAAAGTAATGTCAAATGCTTACACTTTATGTCCTCTAAACCTTATCCTTCAGTATTTTGACGACCTTTGATAAATTAATTTTTGTAGTTTCAAACAGAGTAAAAATAAAAGCAAATCGTAAAGTCATTCACCTTCTAGGCTTAACCGTTTTTTGTATTTTTTTATATTACATTTTCGTTACAATTTTATGGTTTTATTCACTTTTTGCATTGTTTTATGTAGGTTTGTGTTGATAATTGCAAATAATTCCTATTTTTATCTTGGTGTTTTTTTAATAAAAATTATACTTTTTTGAAAAACATTTGACTTTTTTATAATTTTCAGTTATAATAATGTTTAATAATTAGAATATGTTTTTAATTATTTACAATTGTGCCTGTAGTTTAGCTGGATAGAATGCGAGGCTACGAACTTCGAGATCGGGGGTTCGAATCCCTCCAGGCACACCAAATACACTGCTTTGCAGTGTATTTTTTAATTTACATTTTTATTAACTATTTCCTCTGTAAAGTAGATTTTTACTGTACTAATTTTAGTGATACTTCATATACTTTTATGAGGTGTTTGAGTTGTGATTATTCATTCTTGTAAAATAAACCACAAACTTTTTGTATGGTTGGTCATATTAACTATCTTATTATTCTCACTTTTTTCTCTTATTTATTTTTCATCATTTGCTAAAAATAATGATTCTATAGAAAAAAATATCATTCAATGGGTTGATTTTAATGTTACTTCTGAAGCTCTTGCATTTACTTCGAAATTGGATATTTCATCTCATGTTAATAATGAAAAAGTCCACTATAACTGGATTGAACTTTTAGCCTATTTGGCTTGTCAAAATGGAAATAACTTTAAAAACTTTAAACCACGTGATTTAGATGATTTAATCCATGATTTACAAGCTGGAAAAACTATGGAAGAATTAACTAAAAATATGAAATATTACGATTATTATAATAGAAGTTTTTCTGCTGTTTTAAGAGGATTTATTGGAAATTATAGAATGGAAACACCAGCTGATGATGGTTTTATGAATTCTGAAAACAACTATGGTCTAAAAGCCTTTCTTCCGATTGCTCAAAATTATCAATTTAATCACTACGATGATTTCGGTAATTCTAGGTCTTATGGCTTTAAAAGGACTCACTTGGGAAATGATTTGATGGGAAGTATCGGAACTCCTATTATTGCTGTGGAATCTGGTGTTGTAGAAAATATTGGTTGGAATCAATATGGGGGCTGGCGAATTGGTATTCGCAGTTTTGATACTCAACGTTATTACTACTATGCCCATCTTAGAAAAGATCACCCTTATGCTTTTGGCATTTGTGAAGGTGCTACTGTTAAAGCTGGTGATGTCATCGGCTATCTTGGAATGACAGGGTATAGTAGAAAAGAAAATGTCAATAATGTAAATATTCCACATCTTCATTTTGGTATGCAACTGATTTTTGACGAATCTCAGGTGGATAGTCCTAATGAAATTTGGATTAATGTTTATGAAATCATTGAGTTTTTAAAACAAAATCGTTCTGAAGTTGTGAAACTGGATTCTGAAACCAAAGATTATATTCGAAAATACGATTTTAGTGAAAATTCGATTGAAGAATAATCTGTTTTATAAAAACGCCATTTATCACATAAAATATGGCGTTTTTATTTTAAACAAGTTCTTGATTGGAAATTTTCCCATATTCTATATCTTTTTTGTCATACTGTTCTGGTGCCAAACCAACTCTTGAGTTCATATATTTTAAAAGAAGCAACACGACAATCAATCCTATTAAACCAATTAAAAAATAAGCTTGACTTGTTGTATAATACTCAAGCAACAAACCTGCCAAAAAAGAAATGGACATACGAGTTATTTTGTTCATAATCTTTTTAGCTGACAAAATTTTTACTCGAATATCTGGAGTTGTAAAATTTGTAATATATTTATTTTCTAGTACCCAATAAGGGGATCTTAGAAAATGTTGAATGGCAAACATAAATATAATTGCTATTATTTGAAATACATGATTTAAGTTTAGATTAGCAATCACTCCAATTAGCATAAAAGAGATAAAGATTGGAATCGATAAAAAAGCTAATGTTTTATTTTTAAATTTATTATGTATTTTGTTTTGATATTGTACAGAAAAGCATTGTACCATTGTTAACATAGCAAAAATAATGCCAAAATATTGTGCTTTTACCCCTAAATCTTTCAATAGACTTTTCTCATAGGTAGAAATCATCATTAGAACTCCTACAAATAAGGATATAAAAATCAAAAGTGAACGCAACCTTTTTGAATTTAAAATAAATCCAAATCCTTCTTTCATATCTCTAACAGATTGTTTTATGGTCGTTTCCCTTTTCTTCTGCTCTACTTCTTCAAATCGACATGCAATAATGACTGTTAAAAATGATATTAAGGCAGATAATATCAGTGGAATATAGGGATTAATAATAAAGAAATAACCTGCTAAAATCGAGGTAATTGCTTGTAATGCATAACTTGCAGATGAACCTTTTGCATCAATATTGCCTAATGAATTTTTGCGTTTACACATTTTTGTTGCATCATATAATATGGTACATTCTGAAATATCTTTCATGGCACTTCCTAATGCTAATATTATATACGCTAACAATAAAAAAGCAAAATTTTTAACACAAATCATCATAATAATTTGTGTTGTCATTAAAATATTCCCTATAATAACTGATTTTCTGCTTCCCAGTTTTTCGATTAATATGGTTATTGGTATTTGAAGTAGCAAACCAAATAACGAACAGGCTGACTCTGCATATAATACTTTGGTTGCTTCTAAACCTTTTACTTGTGTTAAAAATAAGAATATAATAGCAGAATAAAATAATGGATCCCAACCAATTCCTTTGTAAACTGGATAAATTCTTCGATTATATTTCATAGCAATATCTTGTCTCATCATTTTCTCCTTTGTATACTTCTATTTTTGATAATATGCTAATTTATCTATTTTTTCTTTTAATTCTTCATACATGTCCCAAATTTGCTCTGGCACATAGTTTTTCCATTCTTCTTTTTGATTTTCCTTTAAATAATTTCGAAGCTCCGTGGCTGAAATTTTTATTTTATTTCTAGCGACAATGACCTCTGAAAAAAGCTTGCTGTCTTCCTCCGAAAACCAGCCTTTGCGTGATTCGTCTTTGCCATAAACCATCAAATCTGGCATCCTACCATACATTTTTTCAACATTTTCTAATATGTATCTTCCCCA
The DNA here is from genome assembly GCA_947653235.1 of uncultured Clostridium sp. Lineage (GTDB taxonomy): Bacteria > Bacillota > Clostridia > TANB77 > CAG-508 > Scatovivens. Next base: position 1,473 of record CANTGH010000015.1, on the reverse strand, counting down.
TTCAAAGCATATATCATTTTCATTTGTCAAATCATTTAGCCCATCAATGATGACATCTTCTTGGTCATAAACTCTTGTAATAACCTGTTTTCGTGTAGCAAAGTCATAGGGATTTCGAAGTGTCCCACTTTCTTGAGCAGAGCTTATCAAAATCAATGTTTTTTGGCATAATTGCCTACTTAAATCAATCAATTCTTGATGTCCCTTATGCAGTGGATGAAATCTTCCTAAAACTAAACCAAATTCAAATTTTTTCTCCATTTTAACCTCTTTTTATAAATACATTCCAGTTTCTATTTTCTTCGCTTCTTTTAGTAAATAATCATATTTTGCCTCTTCTGATTTTATGCGATACGTATAATAATCTACCAAATTGCTATCTTCGATAAATTGCATATTGTTATAATCTCTTTCTAAATTTTGCTTTACTTTTTCTATATTTCCCATTAATTCTTTGTAAGTATTGACACTTTTTCGGTCCATTACTTTCATTTCTTTAATAAAATCTTTTTCCATCAAAATCACCGCTACTATTTTATGCGGAATTTTTTTTATTATACAATTTATCCAATCAACTTGTCAATTTCTTCCCAGATTTTTTCGGTGTAAATTTTTCGTTCTGCTGAAAATGGTAAAATCGTGCTATACGAAATTCCTAAGATTTGTTTGATACGCTTGACTTCTCCCTCAACTTTTGTTACTGCAATTTTATCTGCTTTATTGGTGATAACCATAAATGGCAAATTGGTTTTCAAAATATAATCATACATTAACAAATCATCTTGTGTCGGATTATGCCTAATATCCAGTAGATGTACAATCAAAGCAATATTTTGTCTGTTTTCCAAATAAGCTTCAATATATTTTCCAGATGTTACCTTTTCTTCTTTGGACATTTTGCTAAATCCATAACCTGGTAAATCCACAAAATAAAATAAGTCATCTACATTGTAAAAATTGATTTGTCTTGTTTTTCCTGGTGTATTGCTGGTTCGTGCCAAGTTTTTTCGATTTAGCATAGTATTAATGAAAGAAGATTTTCCAACATTCGATTTTCCCACCAATACAATTTCTGGTAAATCCCCTTTTGGATACTGTTTTGGTCCGCACAGCTGATATTTCAAATTTCGGATTTTTGACAATCATTTTATTTCTCCATTCACACTTTCTATTTTTCTTGCATTATATGATAAATCGTGTTATAATGCAAGAAATTTATTCTTAAAATCTACTTATTTCCAAGTAGATCTTTCCCAAACTATGTCATAGGAAGCCTTTGAAAGGAGGTGATAATATGAGAACATCTAAACATACTCGAAAGAAAAAGCGAAACTTACTTCGTATGGCATTTCTAAAAAGTATCAAATTACTACTTGATATTATAAAAACAGCACTTGATATTTTTCATAATTTTCGTCCATAATAATTATCCCCCAGTATAACTGGGGGATTTTCATATCGGCCTATAAGGCC
>CANTGH010000014.1 GCA_947653235.1 uncultured Clostridium sp. | reverse complement strand
AGGCCTTATAGGCCGATATGAAAATCCCCCAGTTATACTGGGGGATAATTATTTTAACGTGATATCCAAAAAATTAAAAAATTTTCAAAATTCTATTGAAATTTCTCATAAAATGAAATAATATAACAATAACTACTAACAAAATACAAAAAACCAAACCAAAACAAGAAAGGAGAGTATGATATTTATCATACAACCATAAAATATGAATGAAATCGATGAAGAAGCTTTTGAAAAAAGAGAAACAAAAATAGTGCCAAAGCTCAAACAAATGCTGAAAAACAAAGTTTTTCTCTTTCTTTTAATAGTCATTTTACTAATAGCCATTTTAGCAGGAGTAGAACTTTCAACAGGTACTATTTCAAACTTAGCAACCTTTAATCAAACTGGAAATTCAGCTGGAAATATCCTAAACTGCGGTTATTCTGTCGAAAAAGATGATTTTATCTACTATGTTTCGCCAAGCGAAGATATGTATACCACGCAAATTAATCGTATGAAAATAGGAAGTAGCGATTCACAAGTGATTTATCAAGGTGCCTACGATATTCGTGCTTTAAATATTATAGGAAACAAGATTTATTTTATCAGTATTTCAGCAGAAAATTCATCTGATGAAGATGGAGTAGATAACAAAATTTACAAAATGAATCTGGATGGTTCCCACTTAACTGTAATCAACGACAACGATTTTGCTTATGACTATTATGACATGCATATCATCAAAAATCACATTTATTATGTTGGAACTGATTTTAATGTATACAAAATGGATTTAACTGGACAAAACAGAAAGCTAGTAGCACAAACTGGAACAGGCTATTTGACAATAAACAATCAATATATCATTTACAACAAAGACAACGAAGAAGGAAGTGACTATATTACATATATTCGCCCTTTAAATGGAACTGAAGAACAAGCCATTACCTCTTCTCGAATTTTTACCCCATTAATTCATCAAAACGATATTTATTATATCAATCAAGAACAACATCTTGCCAAAATACCAGTAACAGGTGGAGAAGAACAAGAATTAACCGATTTTACGATTTATAATATGAATATTTCAAATGATTTTATTTATTATTTAAACTACAAAGATGAAGCCAATGAAGATTACACCGTAGCAGTCTTTAAGTTAAACTTAAAAGGTGGAGAACCAGAAATGTTAAAAGAATTATCCAATTATTCTTCTTTCTTAAATGTAGTGGGAAACACTGTATATTACATGGATATGGATGATGAAAAAGCTTTTATTAATTTAGTTGATGTCAACAATTCAAATGAAACAAAATTACACGAATGGAATTATAAAGAATACCAAGAGGAAGAATAAAACTAAAAAATCTTATTTTTCTATTGACTTTTTATGTCGATTTATAGTATAATATAAAAATCAAATATAAACGAAGAGCTCTATTTTAGCAAAGGAAAGAAAATAGAGCTTTTTCTTAAAAAGAAAGGAGAAAATCAAAATGGCAAAAGTATTACCAGATGTATCCAGAACATTTAACGAATACTTATTATTACCAAATTTAACAGACGAAAGATGCATTCCAAGCAATGTTTCACTAAAAACACCACTTGTCAAATTTAAAAAAGGAGAAAAATCAAAATACGAGGCGAATGTCCCATTCGTGTCTGCGATTATGCAAGCTGTTTCTGGCGAAGAAATGGCCATTGCTTTGGCGCGCGAAGGTGGATGTTCGTTTATTTTTGGAGCCCAATCCATTGAAGACCAAGCCCAAATGGTACGCAATGTCAAAAAACACAAAGCAGGTTTTATTAACAGTGATTCCAACGTAAAAAGCGGAACCACCATTCGAGAAGTGATTAACTTAGTCGAAAAAACAGGTCATTCCACCGTTATGGTCACAGAAGATGGAACCTCCCATGGAAAATTTTTAGGCCTAGTAACCGATAAAGATTATCGTATCTCTCGCGTTGACTTAGACGAGCCAGTTGACCAATTTATGGTTCCCAAAGAAAAATTAGTCTGGGCTCAAAAAGGAATTAGCCTAACCGAAGCCAATGACATGATTTGGGAGCATAAAATCAGCTGTTTGCCAATTTTAGATGAAAACGACAATTTAGCCCATCTTGTGTTCCGCAAAGATTACGAAGACCGCAAAAACAATCCTGATTCGTTCTTAGACGAAAACAAAAGTTACATCGTTGGAGCTGGAATTAACACAAGAGACTACGAACAACGCATTCCAGCCTTAGTTGAAGCAGGAGTTGACATGGTTTGTATGGACTCTTCCGATGGTTATTCCGTATGGCAAAAAAATACCATTGATTGGGTACGCCAAAACTATGGAGACAGCGTCAAAATTGGAGCGGGAAACGTAGTTGACAAAGAAGGATTTTATTATTTAGCAGATGCAGGAGCAGACTTCATCAAAGTAGGTGTTGGAGGCGGTTCCATTTGTATCACACGTGAAACCAAAGGAATTGGACGAGGACAAGCAAGTAGCCTGATGGACGTTGTGGAAGCCAGAGACGAATATTTTGAAAGAACTGGCATTTACATTCCCGTTTGTTCCGACGGTGGCATTGTACACGATTATCACATTACATTATCCCTTGCTATGGGAGCCGATTTCGTCATGATGGGACGTTATTTTGCCAGATTTGATGAAAGTCCATCGAGAAAAGTGAAAAGAAACGGAAATTTCGTGAAAGAATATTGGGGCGAAGGTTCCAATCGTGCCAGAAACTGGGAACGTTATTTAGAAGACCCAACCAAGAAAAAACTAGCCTTTGAAGAAGGGGTCGATTCTTACATTCCTTATGCAGGAGCCTTAAAAGACAATTTAGCAGTGACTGTCAGCAAAATCAAATCCACCATGTGCAACTGTGGCGCCATCACCATTCCAGAATTACACGAAAAAGCCAGATTAACCCTAGTATCCAGCGTCAGTATCCGCGAAGGTGGGGCACATGATGTCATTTTAAAAGATGTCGATAATGGCGACAACAATTAAGAAAATATTATAAGGGCACGGTGCATCGTGCCCTGATATAAATCTATCAAAATATATAAAAATAAGGAGAAACCCATGAACCAAGAAAAAATTTTAATTTTAGATTTTGGCGGACAATACAACCAACTTATCGCCAGACGTGTCAGAGAATGTAGCGTCTATTCCGAAATTGTACCATACAACATTTCCATCGAAAAAATCAGAGAAAAAGCCCCAAAAGGTATCATTTTCACTGGTGGACCAGCTAGTGTCTACACTGAAAATGCGCCTTGTGTCGACGAAAAAATCTTTGATTTAGGTATTCCAATTTTAGGCATTTGCTATGGTTTGCAACTTATGGCGCACATGCTAGGAGGCAATGTGCAACGAGCTGAAAAACGCGAATATGGTGTCATGAACGTAAAAATCAATCCTGCCTCACTATTATTTGATACGTTTGGTCCAACCAACAACTTTTTAATGACACATACCGATTTTGTTGCGGAATTACCAACTGGCTTTGAAAAAATTGGTTCTACGGATCATTGTCCATATGCGGCTATGCAAAATGCAGAGAAAAAACTTTATGGTATTCAATTTCATCCAGAAGTCAATCATTCGGAAAATGGCATCCAAGTAATTCGAAATTTTGTGTATCAAATTTGTGGTTGTCAAGGCGACTGGAAAATGGCTTCTTTTGCACAAGAAACCATTCAAAAAATCAAGGAAAAAGTAGGCGATGGAAACGTACTTTGTGCCCTTTCTGGTGGTGTAGATTCGTCTGTTGCGGCAGCACTTGTCAATAAAGCAGTTGGCAAAAATTTGACTTGCATTTTTGTCGACCATGGTTTGCTTCGTAAAAACGAAGCCGAAGAGGTCGAAGAAGTGTTTACGAAAAATTTTGATGTGAATTTCATCAAAGTGGATGCGAAAGAGCGTTTTTTAGGCAAATTAGCAGATGTTACTGATCCAGAAAAAAAGAGAAAAATCATTGGTGAGGAATTTATTCGTGTGTTTGAGGAAGAAGCTAAAAAAATCGGTACAGTTGATTATTTGGTGCAAGGTACGATTTATCCAGATGTGATTGAAAGTGGTTTTGGTGGCAGTAGCACGATTAAAAGTCATCATAATGTGGGGGGACTCCCAGATTTTGTTGATTTTAAAGAGATATTAGAGCCTCTTCGTGATTTGTTTAAGGATGAGGTACGTGCAGTTGGTTTGGAATTGGGCTTGCCAGAATTTTTGGTGTATCGTCAACCGTTTCCAGGTCCAGGACTTGCGATTCGTGTGATTGGTGAGATTACAGAGGATAAATTGGCGATTTTGAAGGAGGCGGATTTTATTTTCCGTGAGGAGATTGCGAAGGCTGGTTTAGATAGAAGTATTAACCAATATTTTGCGGTTTTGACGAATTTGAAGAGTGTTGGTGTGATGGGTGATGAGAGGACGTATGATTACACCGTGGCACTTCGTGCGGTTTCGACGATTGATTTTATGACGGCGGAGTGGAGTAAGATTCCGTTTGCGATTTTGGAAGAGGTTTCGAACCGTATTGTGAATGAGGTGGAACATGTGAATCGTGTGGTGTATGATATTACAGGGAAACCGCCGGCTACGATTGAGTGGGAATAGGGCGTTGCCACTGGGGCTTTAAGGGGCACCTGCCCCTTAAAAATCCCCGCAAGGGCGCTGCCCCTTGACCCCGCTCTTCGGTCAGAGGGACAATGGTTTGCCAGACTGGGTGGTTTGCCGCTAGTTTGTGCCCGCGCGTTAATCACGCGAGGGGGTAACCTTTTATTATAGCATATTTTTGGGGTTTTGTCAAGTTGACGTAATGGTGGAAATGTGGTATAATGAAAAGATAGGGTGTTTTAGGAGATGATTTGGAAATTATCTCTGTTTTTTTTAAAATTACTTGCTTGCTGGCTAAAATAATGTTATAATGGCAATGTTTATTGTAAATTTTTTAGGAAATCAAAAAATGATTATTTTTAAGGAGGGAAAGGCAATGAAAGAAATTCGGTTTGTAATTCCTTTGGATATTTGGGGAAGTTTGTCTTCAAATCGTATTAGACCAATTCATTTAAGTAAAAAAAATCACTTTCCTTGTATGTGGGAAAAAGGTGGCTTGAAGTCAAAGGAAGAAGGCGGAAGTGCAACGATTATTTGCTCAGAAAAGGGAGCAAATAAGAAACCAATTTTTGTAAATTGGAAGAAAAATTGTTCTTGCGGAGAGCATGCGTTGATTGTTGTACAAAAAGACGACATTGTGATTGATGTGGTTTACCAAGGAAATGAAATGGATATTTGGGTCCGACAAATTGATGGTATTCATACTTCATATTGCGAAGCGAGTGTACATTGTATTGCTAGATTTTCACACTGTTTTTCCGAAAAAGAAAATATTAAGGAAGCAATCTTGGATTTCAAGACTTTTGACTGGATTAGAGGAGAGGTAGCAGAAAAATATCAAGAGGCTATTTTAGCGGCTTTTAACAAAGTAACGCATTATCATTGCAGAGGAGCACATTTTTGTAAGGGCGTAACCGAATAAAATAGGAAATTGTCAAACGAAAAAGTCAACGTTAGGGTTGGCTTTTTTGCGAGAGATATTTTTTGAAAAAATGTAAATACTAGAATAATTTGGAAAGGAGAGAATTTTATGGATGAAAAATATCATTGGAATTTGACGGATATTTTTGCGACAGCAGAGAAGTTTGAAGTGGCAAAAAGGGATTTAGAGAAAGCTTTGGAAGATGTGAAAAAGTATGAGGGAATTTTGGACCAAAGGAAAGAGAATGTTTTGCTATGTTATGAGGCGTATGAGAGGGCTTTGGGGTTGTATGAGAAATTGTATGCTTATGGAATGCTGACTTATCATTTGGATATGGCAAATACGGATGGCACTAAGTTGTTTAAAGAGGTGGAGGCATTGGGTACACATTTTGGGCTGACAACTGCTTTTTTGGTTCCAGAAATGACAAGGCTGAACGAAGCTCAATTAAAAGGATTAATTGAGGATTCTTGTTTGCAAAAATATAAAAGGCTTCTTCAAGAGGTTTTAGAGGAAAAAAAGCATGTTTTGACTCAGAAAGAGGAGGAATTGCTGGCACAGTATAATGAGGTATGGAGTGCTTCTGAGAATACTTTTGATGTTTTGACAAATACGGAATTCAAATTTGGTAAAATAAGGGATGAAAATGGAGAAGAGCTTGAAATGACAGAGGCAACGTATACAAAGTTTTTGAAAAGTCCAAATCAAGCTGTTCGAAAACAGGCGTTTGAGTTGATGTATGGGCAATATAGTAAATTTTTGGGTACGATTACAGAATTATATTTGATGTGTGTCAAACAAGATACGATTATAAGTAAGATTAGAAAGTATCAATCTTCTTTGGAAAAGGCTGTATTGAAGGATGATGCCAGTATGAAAGTGTATGAAGCTTTGATTGAAAGTGTGAGACGAAATTTGCCAGCAAATCATCGTTTTATGGCACTTAAAAAGAAGCTTTTGCAGTTAGATGAAATGCATTTGTATGATGTTTATCGAAATCCGATTGAAGTACAAGAAGATAAAATTACGTTTGAGCAGGCGAAACAAGAAGTGTTAGAAGGGTTGGCGATTTTAGGAGAAGAGTATACCAAACAGTTGCAGGAAGCCTTTGAAAATCATTGGATTGATGTTTATGAAAAACCAAATAAACGAGGTGGTGCATATAGTTTGGGTGTTTATGGAGTGCATCCATTTGTGCTAACAAATTTTGTGGAAAGTAAACGTGATGTTAGCACGATTGCACATGAATTGGGCCATAGTATGCATTCTTATTATTCCAATCAAACACAACCAATTTTGGATAGTAATTACACGATTATGGTGGCAGAGGTAGCTTCTACGGTAAATGAGCTCTTGCTAGCAAGCTATCAAATCGAAAAAGAAACTGATCGTTTGAAAAAAGCAGAATTGTTGTATGAACTTTTGGAAATGATCCGTTCGACGTTGTTTCGTCAAGTGATGTTTGCAGAATTTGAAAAGATGGTGCATGAGAAAATAGAGCAAAAGGAAATGCTATCAAGTGAGGATTTGTGCAAAATTTATTATGATTTGAACCAAACGTATTTTGGAGATAGTGTTGTCATAGATAAGCAGATACAATATGAATGGCTTCGTATTCCGCATTTTTATAGCTGTTTTTATGTTTATAAGTATGCCACTGGAATTTGTAGTGCCATTGCAATTGCACGTAAAATTTTGAAAAAAGAACCTGGATTTGTCGAAAAGTATTTGGATATGTTAAAACAAGGCTGTTCGAAAAAATCAATCGAGCTTTTGAAGATGGTAGATGTTGATTTAGAGAGCAGTAATGCTTATGAAGAAGCAATTACATTTTACGAAGAAAAAAGAAAGGAACTAGAAGATTTGATTTCTAACTAGATTTATCAAAAAAATGTTGCCAAACACTTACTTTTGTAGTATAATATAAAAAAGAAAAGAAAATGGAGAAAAATATGTCAAATTTAGTGATTGGAATAGAAGGACTAGTTGGCAGTGGAAAAACAAGTATTTGTCGTGAATTAATCAAACAAATTCCAAATTCTGTTTTGTTTAATGCAGGAGAGTTATATCGTGCTGTTGTGTATCTAATGTTGCAAAAAGGTGCTTTGCTTTCGAATCTTAAAAAAACAGGGAAAAAGCTAGAAATTCGTCAAATGATTGATGTCTTAAAAATTGAAATTAAAATTGAAAATCAAGAAACCGTTGTGTATAGTAATCGGTCAAAAATTATCGGAGGATGATTTGCAATCTAAAGAAACTTCTTTAGCAGTTTCGGAAGTGAGCCATACAGCTAATAATGAAAAAGCTTTTTTGTTTGTGCAAGATTTGGTGGAGGATTTGAAAAAAAAATATCATGTCATTTTTTCAGGAAGAGCGATTATGAAAATTTATCCAGATTGTGATTATCATTTTTTCATTTCGGCAGATTTAGAAGAACGTATTAAGAGAAAATGTATACAATATCAAGGGCTTGAAAGTACAGAAGAAATTCGAAAGAATATTATTAAAAGAGATGAATTGCAAGAAAAAAGTGGTTTTTATGAATGTAGTCCCATCACCATACAAATTGATGTAACAGACTGCAAAAGTGCCAAAGAATCGGCAGATAAAGTCTTACAAAAGATAAAAATAAAGCAGATGGTTTAAGTTTTAAGGAGGCTGTTGCGTGGAATTCGTAAATGAAAAATTAATAGAATTTAATCAATATTTAGCGGGTAGGAAAGTAGCTGTCATTGGTTTGGGGGTTAGTAATTTGCCATTGCTGGATTATTTATATCAATTAAAAGCCAAAGTAACGGTATTTGATCGAGCGGAAATTAAGGATTTGAGCAAAACCATTATTCGTAAAGTGACCAATTATGGAATGGGTATGTCTTTTGGCGAAAATTATTTGAATGAATTGGTAGGTTTTGATATTATTTTTCGCTCTCCAAGTTGTTTGCCAACAACTCCAGAATTAATGGCAGAAGCACAGCGTGGTGCGATTATCACTACTGAGGTAGAAATGGTTATTGAACTTTGTCCTGGAAAAGTCATTGGAGTTACTGGAAGTGACGGAAAAACAACGACAACGACTTTGATTTCCGAAATTTTAAAAGCCAAAGAATACAATGTATTTTTAGGTGGTAATATTGGTACACCGTTATTTACGCAAATTGAAAATATGAAGCCAGAAGATATGATTGTCTTAGAGCTAAGCAGTTTCCAATTAATGGATATGAAAATTAGCCCTCATATTGCGGTTATTACGAATATTACACCAAATCATTTGGATAAACACAGCGATATGGAAGAATATATCAATGCCAAGAAAAATATTTTCAAATACCAAGATGAAGGCGGTTTATTGGCTTTAAATTATGATAATGAAATCACAAGATCTTTTGAAAAAGAGGCACTGGGACGCGTGATGATGTTTAGTAGCAAAAGCAAAATTCCAAATGGCTATATTGTAGATGATCAAAAAATTAAATATTGTGAAAATGGTCTAAGAAGTCATATTTTGGACACAAAAGAGATGAAACTACGAGGCACACACAATTTTGAAAATGCAGCAGCAGCTTTAATTGCTACACAAGATTTGGTGGATCGACCAACTGCTTGCCAGACTATTGTAAATTTCAAAGGTGTTGAACATCGTTTAGAATTGGTGTTGGAGACAAAGAATAGGATTAGATGGTATAATGATTCAGTTAGTTCTAGTCCAACGAGAACAATTGCTGGTTTGAACGCATTTAGTTTGAGAAATATCATTTTAATTGCAGGTGGTTATGATAAAAATTTAGATTACACACCACTTGCTAAGCCAATTGTTGATAATTGCAAAGAATTGATTTTATTAGGTGCCACAAGCGGAAAAATTGAAAAAGCAGTTAAGGCGGAATTAAAGGCACAAGATAAAAAAATGAAGATTCATAAATGTACGGATTTAAGGCAAACTGTTGAAAAAGCAAAAGAAATTGCAGGCCAAGGGGATGTAGTCCTATTTTCACCAGCTAGTGCTAGTTTTGACAGTTTTAAAAATTTTGCAGAACGCGGAAAATTGTTTAAAAAATATGTGAAAGAAATTGCGAAATAGCATTTGACAGAAAATCAATTTTAAGCCATTTGTTAAAGAAAAGAGACAAAAATGATTAAAATCTTCCAGAAAACGCAATAGAATACTGTTTTATGCGTTTGAGAGGCATAAAAACAGCTAATATCCAAAAAATGGAATTTTTGATATGCCCTTAATTTGCTCTACAAGGCACTTTTATCACAAGAGTAGACATAAAACATTAAAAAGAACAAAAAGTCCTTAGAATGCTTATTATTGGTCTTAGAAACGATTTTGAAAATTTTATACGATACTGGTTGACAAATTAAGCTTTATCAATTATAATAAATTTGTAAACGTTGAAAAGGAAAAGTAGGATAAAGGTTCTTCATCAGAGAGGATTAGTCATAGGCTGAAAGCTAATCTGAAAAAACGTATCGCGAAAAACTACCTTGGAGTTTCTATTTGAAAAAATAGCGTGTAAGCTACGTTAAAAGTTTTGAAATTGAGTTAAAATTAGGATGGAACCGTGTGAAAAGCACTCCTAGGAATGTTTCTTAGGTGTGCTTTTTTGTGCATTAAAAGAAAGGAGTTTTATGAAAACAGTTATTTTAACAGGGGCAAGTGATGGGCTTCGGAAAAGCATTTGGAAAATTATGTTTGCTCAATCACATAAGAGTAATTGCCCTTTGTAGAACAAAACCAGATTATGAATGTGTTTTTATACCAACTGACCTGACAGATGAAATTTCGATGCTCAATGCTTGCCAATGGATAAAAGAAAAATACAGTAAATTTGATGTTTTAATCCATTGTGCGGGTGTGCCTGGCATTCAAAAATTAGAGGAAATCACCTATAACTGTTTGGAAGATTTGATGAAAATCAATACCATAGCACCGATGTTTTTGACTGCACAATTAATGGATTTGATTAAGCAAAATGGAGCCGATATTCTAAACGTTGGTTCGACAGTTGGCTTAAAACAAGGATATTCCAATCAACTAGCCTATACAACTTCCAAATGGGCGATGCGTGGCACAAGTTACAATTTGCAATTAGAGCTCAAAGATTATCCTTGTCGTGTGATTCAATTCAATGTTGGCGGAATGAATACCAAAATGCATGAAAAATACAATGGCACCAAAATCGAAAATCCAGCTGAATGGATGGAGCCAGAAGATATTGCAAATTTGATGTTAGAGCTCTTGAATTTACCGAAAAAAGTGGAAGTGAGTGAAATTACTATTAATCGAAAAAGAATAAAATAAAGGAGGAATGTGTGATGTTTAAAATCAAATTAGGAGGCGGAAAAACCGCAGAAGTCGAAGAAAGTATGTATTGGCATACAACATCTCATATTTTGGCGCAAGCCGTAAAGCGTTTGTTTCCAGAAGCCAAATTGGCGATTGGTCCAGCGATTGAAAATGGATTTTATTATGATTTTGATGTCGAAAATCCATTTTCGGAAGAAGATTTGGCTAAGTTAGAAGAGGAAATGAAAAAAATCATCAAAGAAAATGAGGAATTGGAGCGTTTTGAGCTTTCAAGGGAAGAAGCGATTTCGTTAATGAAAGAAAAAGGCGAGGATTACAAAGTCCAGTTAATTGAGGATTTGGCAGAAGGAGAAGTCATTTCTTTTTACAAACAAGGTGATTTTACAGATCTTTGTCGAGGTCCCCATTTACCATCTACGGGCTGTGTGAAGGCGGTAAAATTGCTATCTTCGTCTGGTGCGTATTGGAGAGGCGATGAACATAATAAAATGCTACAAAGGATTTATGGGATTTCGTTTCCGAAAGCAAGTGAGTTAGAGGAATATTTGAAGAAAATTGAGGAGGCCAAGAAAAGAGACCACAGAAAGTTAGGCAAAGAATTGGATTTATTTTTCTTTGATGAAACAGCTCCTGGAATGGCGTATTGGATGCCAAAAGGCTTTAAAATGATGAATGTTTTAATTGATTTTTGGAGAAAAGAGCATGAAAAAAGGGGCTATCAAGAATTTTCGGGACCTCAATTAAATAGCAGTGAATTATGGAAAACATCGGGACATTGGGATCATTATAAAGAAGATATGTTTGTTTTGACGGATTCGGATGGAAAAGAACAAGCCTTAAAACCAATGAATTGTCCAAATGCGATTAAAATTTTTGCTTCGAAATTAAGAAGTTATAAAGATTTGCCATTACGTTTTAACGATATTGATGTGATTCACAGAAATGAAAAATCAGGACAATTAAATGGGTTATTCCGTGTTAGAATGTTTCGTCAAGACGATGCTCATAATTTTGTGACAGAGGAACAAATTGGCAGTGAAATTAAAGATATCATTGAAATTGCAAAACAGTTGTATGGTGTTTTTGGGTTGGACTTTAAAATTACTTTATCGACAAGACCAGAAGATTTTATGGGAGAATTAGAAGTTTGGAACAAAGCAGAAAGTGATTTAAAAGTTGTATTAGATGAAATCTGCGGGCAAGGTGAATATGATATCAACGAAGGAGATGGTGCTTTTTATGGTCCTAAAATTGATATTCAAATGAAAGATTGTTTGGGTAGAAAATGGCAAATGGGAACGATTCAATTGGATTTTCAATTGCCACAAAGATTTCATCTTCATTATATTGACAAAAATGGAGACAAAAAAGTGCCTGTACTGGTACACCGAGCAATTTTTGGTTCCTTTGATCGATTTATTGGCATTATTACGGAACATTTTGCAGGTGCTTTCCCATTATGGCTTGCGCCAGTACAGGTCAAAATTATGCCGATTTCGGATAACCAGTTGGAATATGCTAAAAATGTACTCCAAAAACTGCAAGATGAGGGAATACGTGTTGAGTTAGACGATCGTCAAGAAAAAATTGGTTATAAAATCCGTGAAGCACAATTGCAAAAAATTCCATATATGTTGATTTTAGGCGAAAAAGAAGTAGAAAGTGGAATGGTTGGAGTTCGTTCTAGAAAAGAGGGCGATATTGGCGCCATGGAAATCGAGGCATTTGTGACAAAAGTAAAAGAAGAAGTAGAAAAATATATAAGATAACAAAGGAGGAAAAAATGGAAATTTTAATAGTAGTAATTGTCATTGTGATTGCTTGGTTTTTCATTACGTATAATTCGTTAGTGATACGCAAAAACAAAATCAAACAAGCCAAATCTTCGATTGATGTATATTTAACACAAAGATTTGACTTAATTCCCAATTTGGTGGAATGTGTGAAAGGTTACATGAAACGTGAAGAAATCATTTTACAAAAAGTGACGAGTTTAAGAAGTGAGTATAGCAAGACCAAGGATTTAAAATCGGGTGCAGAACTAAACACGATGTGTAACAGCATGGTTGGTTTAGCGGAAAATTATCCCGATTTGAAGGCAAGTGAACAATTTTTGGAATTGCAGAAAAGTTTATCCAAAATGGAAAGTCAGCTTCAAGCAGCTAGACGCATTTATAATTCAGAAGTAACGGTTTATAATACCAAAATTGCGACTGTGCCATCCAATTTGATAGCTGGGATGTTTGGTTTTCGTGAAGAAGATTTCTTCCAAGCAGAGGCAGGAGCAGAAGAAAATCTTAATGTGGATTTATAGGAGGAACATAAGATGAAAAGTTTTAATGAGATTTATGCAGAAGTTTTAAAATCTAATAAAACAGACTTAGAAGTGCTAAGAAAAAGATATTTTAATCGAATTGTACTTTGTGCTATTGCCATTTTTGTTTTAGTGATGGTAGGTGTATATTTTTCAGGAAGTGAAGCAAGTGGTCTTATCTATATTAGTATTGCGGTTTGTATTGTTTTGATTGTTATATTTTTACTGGGGCCTGCCAATGCTTATCGAAGGATTTATAAAGAAAAAGTTGTTAAAACATTTATTCAGGCTTATGATGAAAATTTACAATTTTATTATGAAAAAGGGATTCCATCTGCTGTATATCGAGAAGGTCACTTTGAGCATTATGACCGTTATGAATCAGAGGATTTGATAATAGGAAAAGTCGATGGACATGACATCATGATGGGAGAAGTTCATACAGAAAGTGAAACAGAAGATTCAGATGGAAAAAGAAGTTATACAACAATTTTTCATGGGTTATTTGGTATGTGTAAATTAAATAATTCTTATCATGGTATGGTAAAAATTCATGCCGATAAAGGCGTTTTGGGAAAAGTTTTTCAAAATAAAAAAAGAATTGAAATGGATTCGAGTGAATTTGAAAAATATTTTGATGTGATAGCCGATGATAAAATTCAAGCAATGCAAATTTTAACTTCAGATATCATGGATAAAATGATCTTGTTTATAAAACAATCAAAACTTAAATATGAACTTACCATACGAGAAAATAAACTATACATTCGCTTCAAGACAGGTGCTATGTTTGAAGGAAATATTATTAAATCTTCTGTTGATTTTGATACGTTGAAAAAAGTATATGATATCATTAATTTTACCTTTGATATTACAAGAGCTTTGGTGAAAGTGACAGATGAAACAGATTTCTAAAATTAATTTTTAAGCATACTCCTTAAAATCTTTGCATACGATTAAAAAACAAGGATTTTAAGGAGTTATTTTATGCATGTAATTAATTTAGGAAAATATAAAAAAACATTGAAAGTTTTAATGTTTGCCATAATTGTATTGGGAATGTCGATGTTTGTCATGTCCAAAACCTTTGCTATGCAACATTATTACGATGTGGATTTTACAACAGGACTGGTAACAGCAGAAACGCTGAATGTTAGAAGTGGACCAGATACTTCTTATGATGTCATCACTACGGTTCGCAAAAATGAATATATTCGTATTTTTGCAGCTATCGGAAATTGGTATATTGTGCAAATTGAAGGAGATTATGTGGGGGCAGTTAGCCAAAAATATATCAAACCGATTTATCCCAACAACAATAACCATCAAACAGATGGTTCAAGCACCAATTCCAAGCCACCAGAAGTTGCGACAACCTTGACAGCTGATGAGCAGGAAGTTTTCAATCTTATCAATCAGCAAAGAACCAATAATGGTCTGGGTGCTTTAAAAGTTGATGGAGAATTACAAAGAGTGGCGAAAATCAAGGCACAAGATATGGTGGATAGTAAGTATTTTTCCCACAATTCGCCAACTTATGGTTCACCTTTTGATATGTTAAAAAGTTTCAAAGTATCGTATCAAACAGCGGCTGAAAATATTGCTGGAAATTCGAATAACCAAGCAGCTGTCACAGCTTGGATGAATTCGGCAGGGCATAAAGCCAATATTTTAAATGGTTCGTATCAATATACAGGAATTGGTGTGGTCAATAGCCCAGTTTATGGGAAAATGTATGTACAAATGTTTATTGGAAGGTAAAAAAATAAAATATTTCAGATTTTTCAAAAAATGTATTGACAAAAATTCTTAACTGTATTATAATAATAGAGTAACTTGATGGCGAGTTAAAATAGGAGGGATGATGATAAATTATCAGATTCGGGCACCATGTTGTTGTTGACGTGCTGAAGGGTACGAAGCAAAAAGGACAAAAAATTAAATAAATGTGTTTGAACTGGTGAAGTATCGTTACAGTGGTTCGAACATCGAAGCAAAGGGAGAAAGGTTTGGCCACCTTTCTCCTCTTTACTTTGACAAAAAATACAAACATGTACTTGACAAATTCAAAAAAATGTACTATAATATAAAAGTTCTTCATAAATAGTTTTTAGAAATCAGAACAGAAAGGGGATATTTATGAAGCAAAAAATTCGGTCCCCGACGCAGATTTATTTTCAAAAGTAGCTTTTTAGTGCTTTAGAAAAGGTATTAGGAAGACGAAAGAAAATTTATTTGCGGTTTAAGAGTTATCTTGTTTACTTAAAAAGGAAAAGGAGCGCTAGCAATTTTGGTGCTTCTTTTCGTTTTTCTAAAATTTTACTTGACATTCTCCTCATAACGGCATAAAATAAAAACAGAATAAAAACAAAGGAGGATTTTTAATATGCCACTTGTAACAACAAAGCAAATGTTTGAAAAATCAATGCAGGAGCATTTTGCCATTGGTGCTTTTAATATTAATAATATGGAGTTTATCCAAGCCATTACAGAAGCGGCTAATGAAGCCAAATCACCAGTCATTTTGCAAGTATCATCTAGTGCGATAAAATATGCAAAAATGAATTATTTGATCAAAATGGTGGAAGCTGCCACACAGGAAACTGACATTCCAATTGCTCTTCATTTAGATCACGGACCAGATTTTGAAACTTGTAAAATGTGTATTGACGCAGGATTTACATCGGTTATGATTGATGGTTCTAAATATGATTTTGAGGAAAATGTTGCCATTACGAAAAAAGTTGTAGAATATGCCCATTCTAAAGGCGTTGTAGTAGAGGCAGAATTGGGAAAATTGGCAGGAGTAGAAGATGATGTAAACGTTGCAGAAGATGATGCACGCTATACCGATCCAGATCAAGCCAAAGAATTTGTCGAAAGAACAGGGTGTGATTCTCTAGCCATTGCCATTGGTACAAGCCATGGTGCTTATAAATTCAAAGGAGATGCCAAACTAAGATTTGATATTTTAGCCAAAATTAAAGAAAAATTACCAAACACACCAATTGTTTTACATGGTGCCTCTTCAGTTGTTCCAGAATTGGTAGAAATGTGCAATAACAACGGAGGAGATATTCCAGGTGCCAAAGGTTGCCCAGATGAGATGTTAAAGCAAGCTGGACAGTCTGGTGTTTCCAAAATTAACGTTGATACAGATTTAAGACTTGCGATGACAGCTCAAATTAGAAAAGTATTCCATGATGAACCATCTGTTTTTGACCCACGCAAATATTTAGGAGCTGCACGCAAAGAAATCAAAAATACCGTTTCCCATAAAATAAAAAATGTATTTTGTTCTGAAGCAAAAGCATAAGTTAAATAAAAAGGAGAATAATACTCTCCTTTTTATTTAACAAAAATTGTTTTATAGTGGGTATAATTCACAAGACCTGGTTTAGCACCAGGTGCTTTTTTTAAATATTTGGCAAGGCAATAATCAACTGCTACATTGGAACTATTTTTGGCTTTGCTGTTTTGTTTGGCAAGTGTGCTACAAGCCAATAAAATGCTTTCTGGAATTTCTTTATTTTCAGGATTTTGCAACAAAATGTGGCTTCCATGAATTTTTTGTGTGTGAAACCAAACATCATTTTTACGAGCCAATTTTAAGCTTACATAATCATTTTGAATATTATTTTTGCCAATATAGACGGTAAAACCATCAATGTTGACACTTTGCAGCGAGATTTGTTTGGCTTTCTTTTTGGAAGATTTATTGTTTTTTTGGTTCGTCAACTGTTTTTTGGTGATAATCGTTTCCGATATTTCGCTATAAACATCGATAATATCTTCTATAGATTTTGCATTTTCTAAGGAAAATACAATGCTTTCGATGTAGTCAATTTCGGCTTCGGTTTCTTTTTTTTGCTCGCCAACAATGATAAGTGCATTTTTTAATTTATTGTATTTTTTGAAGTATTTTTCAATATTTTTTTGGACATTGATTTTGTTATCAAGTGGAATGTTAAGAGGAGTATTGTTGTTGTAATAATTGGGTAGCGTGATTTGGCTTAAGTTTTCGTGTGGGTTTAGATGATATAAATTGGCTGTTAGCAGTTCGCCATAAAGTTTGTAGGTGTCCATGTGGGTACATTCTTGTAATTTTGTATTGATATTTTCTAATTTTTTTTGAATTTTTTTCAGTGCACTTAAAACAATACGAAGCAAATTGTTTCTTGAATTGATAAATGTTGATTTTTGTTCTTTTTCAAAATAAAATTCATCTAATTGCTTACTAAGCAAAGTTGCTTTATTTCCTAAAGTAATGGCATAATCATTGTTAGTAAATTGGAAAGTTACCTGATTGGTTTTTAAATCAGAAAACATACATTGCAGTTTTTGATAAAGTTTTACTAAATCAGAACTTGTATAATGGTTCGAATGAATAGCAAGTTCTTCTAGAATAGATTTGACAAAGCTTTTACTAAACCCAATGAATTGATTTGGTAAATCTATTATCAAATCGTTTGATGGAAGAAAATGGGCGAATTCATTTACATTTTTTAATTCAAAAAAACTATTTTTAGCAATTTTAACAAACTCAAATGGATGGGCAGGAAGGGTATTGCTTACATGTTTTAAAGCATCGATGATTGTATTTTTTTCATTTGTCAATATAAGATTGCTTTGTCGGTTCATAATGGGAATAAAAAGCTTGCGAATCACTAAGTCATTGAGTTCGTTATAACATTCGAATTTAATTTGCACTGTGCGTTCTAAGTCATAAGTGGAGATATCCATAATTTTAGCACCAATTAAATATTTTCTCAAAAGCATACAAAAATTAGGTGCATTTTGTGGATTTGGTTTTGGATGGTTAGTTAAGTGAATGCGACAATTATCTGGATTGGCACAAAGAAGTAACAGATAGTTTTTTTTATGATAAATACTAAGAATCACCTCATTTTTAGTTGGCTGAAAAACTTTATTGACTTTACCACCGACTAAAAGTGGGTACAATTCATAAATTATTGCTTTTGTTGTGATGCCATCAAATGCCATAAGTATCATTTCTCCTTTTCATTTCTTTGGTATATTGTATAATGGAAATAGAAAATAAGTCAAGAAAATGCAAGGAAAATTTTTTCATTTTTTCTCAAATACTATTGCAATTTATCCATTTTAATGATATATTTTGAAATTATATAAGTAATTTAGGAGGCAAAAGGATGGGACTAATTTCGAAAATATTTAAAAGTTATAGTGAAAAAGAAATTAAGAGGGTTATGCCAATTGTTGAAAAAATCAACAGTTTAGAGCCTGAAATGGAACAATTAAGTGATCAAGAACTAAGTCACAAAACCATAGAATTTAAGGAAAAATTAGCGAATGGTTTGTCACTTGACGATATTTTACCAGAGAGTTTTGCAGTTGTTAGAGAAGCATCCAAAAGAGTTTTAGGATTAAGACATTTCGATGTACAGTTAATTGGTGGTATTATTTTACACCAAGGTAGAATTTCCGAAATGAAAACAGGAGAAGGAAAAACATTAGTGGCAACTCTTCCAGCATATTTGAATGCCTTGACAGGAAAAGGTGTCCACATCGTTACAGTTAATGAATATTTGGCAAAAAGAGATAGTGAATGGATGGGAAAAGTCTATAAATTTCTAGGGTTATCAGTTGGTTTGATTTACAGTAGAATGCCACAAGACGAAAAACACAAAGCCTACAATTCTGACATCACCTATGGAACCAACAATGAATTTGGGTTTGATTACCTAAGAGACAATATGGTCATCCACAAAGAGCAAATGGTTCAAAGAACCTTAAATTATGCCATCGTTGACGAAATTGATAGTATTTTAATTGACGAAGCACGTACCCCACTGATTATTTCAGGAAGAGCCGACAAATCTTCTGATCTTTATAAAAAAGCTGACAGTTTTGTGCGTCGTTTAGAAGCCAAAATTATCATCGAAGAAGATGTCAAAGATTTTGAACAAATCGAAGACAATGAAAAATACGATTACATTGTCGATTTAAAGGCAAAATCGGCTTCTTTAACCCAAAAAGGTATTCAAAAAGCAGAAGAATACTTTGGTGTCGAAAACTTTAATGATATCGAAAACTCCGAAATCGTTCACAATGTCAACCAAGCATTACGTGCACATGGAATTATGAAAAAAGACATTGACTACATTGTAAAAGACAAAGAAGTGCTAATTGTTGATGAATTCACTGGTCGTATCATGTATGGTAGAAGATACAATAATGGTTTACACCAAGCAATTGAAGCCAAAGAAGGCGTTAAAATTGCAGATGAATCCAAAACACTTGCCACCATTACCTTCCAAAATTATTTTAGAATGTACGAAAAATTGTCTGGAATGACAGGTACAGCCATGACCGAAGAAAAGGAATTCCAAGAGATTTACAACTTAGACGTTGTTGCCATTCCAACCAATATGCCACTTATCCGAAACGATCAAGTTGACATCATTTACAAAAACGAAAAAGCCAAATTCAACGCTGTTGTCGAAGATATTAAACAAAGCTACGAAAAAGGACAACCTGTTTTGGTTGGTACAGCTTCCATTGAAAATTCAGAAAAAATTAGCAAACTTTTGAGCAAAGCAGGACTTCCACATGAAGTGTTAAACGCCAAAAATCACGAAAAAGAGGCAGAAATTATTGCGCAAGCTGGTAAATTAGGTGCCATTACGATTGCCACCAACATGGCAGGTCGTGGAACGGATATTATGCTTGGTGGAAATAGTGAATATTTGGCCAAACAAGAAATGCGCAAACTAAAATATTCCGATGATTTAATCGAGCAATCCACTGCTTTTAATGAAACCGACGATCAAGAAATTTTAGAAGCTAGAAAAAAATACAAAGAATTAGTCCAAAAATATGAGGAACAAATCAAAGAAGAAAAAGAAAAAGTCATCAGCGCAGGAGGCTTGAAAATTATTGGTACAGAAAGACACGAATCACGCCGTATCGATAATCAGCTTCGTGGTCGTAGTGGACGTCAAGGGGACCCAGGAGAAAGCCGTTTTTATCTTGGTTTAGATGATAATTTGCTTAAAATATTTGGTGGTGATTTGATTACCAAATTATTTGACAAAGGAAATGTCCCAGAAGATATGCCAATTGAAGTAAAACTTGTTTCCAGATCCATTGAAAATGCGCAAAGTAAAGTCGAAGGCAAAAACTTCTCCATTCGAAAACACATTTTGAGCTATGATGATGTAATGAATGTCCAAAGGGAAATTATTTATAGCGAAAGAAGGAAAGTATTAGATGGAGCGAACATTCGCGAAAATATTCTGGGCATGATTGAAGAAGCTTGTGAAGCAGTTGTCGAGACCTATGCTTCAGAAATTGAAGATGGCAGTTTGCAAAAAGATGCTTTTCTAGCTGAAGTACAAACTTCATTAAATATTGATAAAGTAGAAAGTTTGGAAAAAGAGAAATTAGATACAGCAGAGATTTTAGCGGAATTAAAAGAAAAAGCCCTTAAAATTTATGAACAAAAAGAAGCGGAAATTGGAGAACCAATTCGTGAGTTAGAACGTGTTGTTGTTTTAAAAATCGTAGATGCAAAATGGATGGATCATATTGATGCGATGGATGAGCTAAAAAACGGAATTGGACTTCGTGCCTATGGACAAAAAGATCCTGTTGTGCAATATCGTTTTGAAGGTGGCGAAATGTTTGATGAAATGAACCTTCAAATCAAACTAGAAGTGGCTAAAATTATGCTTCATATTGTACGTAATCAACGTACGATAAAAAGAGAATCCAATGTAGAAGTGACATCCGAAGGATTTGATAATTCTGCACTAGAGACCGTTCATTTGGATAAAGCTACAGGACTTCCTCAAACAGGTCCATCGGATTCAAAACCACAACCAGTTGTCAATCAAGGACCAAAAGTGGGAAGAAATGACCCATGTCCATGTGGAAGTGGGAAAAAGTACAAAAATTGTTGTGGGAAAAACTAAAAAAACCAAAGTATGAAATTAGATGGTGTAATTTCATACTTTTTATTATTTATGAAATAAAAAAGACCGCACCAAATAAAAGGTGGTCGTTTCTTAATTTTATTATAACATATTTACATAAAATTGTCAAGTTTTATTGACAAAAAATGGATTCCATGATATAGTTTAAAAAATTATTTTTAATTAGGTAATCGGGTATTACCTCTATTTGCATAAGATGTCAAAATAGATGAAGAATAAGAAACAGAAAAAAGGGAGAAAGATTTATGAAACGATTTCAGAAATTGATGAAGAAAAAGAAGACAATGATTTTTTTATTGATTATAATCATTTTATTTTTTTGGTTCAAAGGAAATCAGAACAAACAAAGTTTGCCAGAAGAAAATGTAAAAGAAATGGTAGCCATTGAAAAAAGAACCATTGCCAAAAGTGTTAGTGCAACAGGAACGATTACAACTGAAAATTCAAAAGAGATTGTAGCAAGTTTAACAGGAAGTAAAATTGCTAGTATTCCTGTTAAAGAAGGGCAAAAAGTAAAGGTTGGGGATGTCCTTTGTACATTTGATATGTCAAGTGTACAAAAAGATTTGTCAAATGCTAAAACGACTTCTAATTTGTCGGATGCACAATCCAATTTAGGAATAGAGGCAGCACGAAGAAATTTGGAGGAAGCTGTGAAAAATCGTGATTTGCAAATTGTGAATAGTCAAAAAGAAGTAGCAACTGCACAAGATGCTTATACCAATGCACAAACAAATTTAAATGCCTTAAATGAAACATTAGCACAAAAACAAACCGAATTAGAAACGATTGGGACACATTATACACAAACACAAAATGCCTTAAATGCTACACCTGATGACGAAACATTACAAAAATTGCTCTACTTATTAGAACAACAAAAAGAAAGTTTGAATACAGAAATTGCACAACTGCAAGTTTCGGTGGCAGAAGCTCAAATGTCTGTTAATCAATTAAAATCTGCTTTTGATACTGCTGTATCGACTTTGGCGTCTACATCAAGTACAGCTGACAATAATGTGGCAACAATGCAAGATAATTTGACGAGTGCTGAGCTAAGTGCAAAATCTAGCAGCATTACGCAAAATGGACAATTGGACACATATGAGGAACAATTGGAAAAAGGAATTGTGACTTCAACGATTGATGGAACGGTAACATCAATTGAAGCCAAAGTGGGGGATTTGTACACAGGAACAACGATTGCTACGATTAATGGAATTGATGAATTAATGGTGGAAGCACAAATCGATGAATACGATATTGCTGATATTAAGCAAGGAATGAAAGCATTGATAAAAACAGATGCTACAAAAGAGGAAGAACTTGAAGGAACGGTTTCTTATGTAGCGATTACACCAGTGACTAATACAGCATCCGCTACAACAGGAGTTGTAAGCAATCAAGCAACATATAAGATTAAAATTGCTTTGAAGGAACAAAATGAAAGATTACGTTTGGGGATGAATGCTAAAATAAGTATTATTTTAGAAAGCAAAGAAGATGTTTGGACAGTTCCTTTTGATGCGATTCATGAACGAGAAAATGGAACACATTATGTCGAAGTTTTAAAAGACAATAATATTGAGGAAATTGAAGAATTAGAAGTTCAAATTGGGACAGAAGGAACGTATTATGTAGAAATTATGGCAGAAAAATTAAAGGAAGGTATGCAAGTTGTTTTACCGAAACAGGAGGCAGGAACAACGCTGGAAGATTTGATTCAAATGCAAGGACCAAGTGTAGGAATATAGAAGGGATGAAAAATGAGATCTATCATTAAATTAGAAAATATTGTAAAGAAATTTTATATTGGTGAACCAAATGAATTAGAGATTTTGCATGGCATTTCTTTGGAAGTTAAAGCAGGAGAATTTGTATCGATTGTTGGACCGTCTGGATCAGGAAAATCCACTTTGATGAATATGATTGGGGTCTTGGATCGTCCAACTATGCGGTGAATATTTATTGGATGGAATTGATGTTGGAAAAGCAAAAGAGAGTGAATTGTCTCATATTCGCAATCAAAAAATTGGCTTTGTCTTTCAAACATATAATTTAATTTCCAAAACTAACGCTTTGAAAAATGTAGAATTGCCAATGCTTTATGCTGGTGTAAAAAAACAAGAAAGAAAAAAAAGAGCTAAGGAATTGCTTGATTTGGTAGAAATGGGGGATAGAGCGAAACATTTACCAGAGGAATTGTCAGGTGGTCAAAAGCAAAGAGTGGCGATTGCAAGAGCTATGGCAAATGATCCAGCGATTATTTTAGCGGATGAACCAACTGGTGCGTTGGATTCTAAAACAGGACGTTTGGTGATGGATTTATTTCATAAATTAAATAAAGAAAAGAAAAAAACGATTGTACTAATTACACATTCGAATGAATTAGCCTCTGAGACGGATCGTATTATTTCTATTCGTGATGGGAAGATTGTTCATGTTTCAAAAGGAGGTGCTAAAAAATAATGTTGCTTTGGGAAAATATTATTTTGGCAATTAATGGATTGCTTTCTAACAAAATGCGAGCTTTTTTGACAATGTTAGGAATTATTATTGGTATTGGATCGGTTATTGCAATCTTGACAGTTGGAAATTCGCTCACTTTGTCAGTATCAGAAAATATGCAATCTATGGGGGCAAACGATATTTATGTGATGTTAGAATCAAGAACGTCTGAGGAAGAAGAGGGAAAGGTAGATGGTGTAAAATTTGGAGCCTTTTCACAAAGTGGAGAAATTTCTGAATCAGATTATATAACCAGTGAAATGATAGAAGAAATTTGTCAAAAGTTTCCAGATAAAATTTATGCGATTAATTTAGAATCCCAAATAGGAAGTAGTAACATTGAGGTAGACAAAAAAAGTACAACGATGAATTTATTGGGAGTGAGTGCTGGTTATTTTGTTACAAATCAATTGGAAATGCTTGCTGGTTCGATGTTTGGAATCGAAGATTTTGAAGAAGGAAGACCTTCTATTTTAGTACCAGATGATTTGGTAGAAACACTTTTTGATGGTGATTATCAAAAAGCGTTGGGAAGAGAAATTGAGATACCTTGTAATAATTGGATAGGAAATTTTACCATTGTTGGAATTTATAAAAATCAAAATATGAGCGTAATGGGCTCTGCGGGAGCATCTAATATTTATATGCCACTTAAAACAGCCAATAGTTTCACCCATCAATCGGATAAATATACTTATTTTCAAGTGATTACAAAGGTTGGTGTGAATTCGGATGAATTTTCTGGAAAACTAGAAAGTTTTTTTGAATCGTATTATCGCAATAATTCTAATTTTAAAATCACTGTTATGACACTTTCTTCGATGGTAGATATGTTAACACAAACCTTATCTACGATTACAATGGCAATTTCGGTGATTGCTGGAATTGCGTTATTAGTAGGTGGAATTGGTGTAATGAATATTATGTTGGTTTCCATTACGGAAAGAACGCGAGAAATTGGAACACGAAAAGCGTTAGGTGCTAAAAATAGTTCCATTCGTATTCAATTTATTGTAGAAGCAATGATTATTTGCTTGATTGGCGGATGTTTTGGTGTCATGTTAGGAGTTGGCAGTGGAAGTGCTTTGTCAGATTTATTGGGCTATCCAGCTAGTCCATCTGTGATGGCTATTGTTGTTTCTTTGTTGTTTTCTATGTCAATTGGCGTATTTTTTGGTTATTATCCAGCTAGTAAAGCAGCTAAAATGAATCCAATTGATGCTTTGCGTTATGAATAATGATTTTAAAGTTGTCAATCCATAAATTTTGTGTTATGATGAAGAAAATGAATAGGAGATTTTAGCATGCTAGATTTAGAAGAAAATAAAAGAGATCTATTACAAATACAAAATAGTTTAGCAGATTTAGAAAATACTTTACACATTTCGGATTTGAAACAAGAATTAACAGAGCTTGAAAAGCAAACTTTGCAAGAAAATTTTTGGGAAGATTCAGAACGTTCTTCTGTGATATTTTCTAAAATGAATATGCTTCAAAAAAAAGTAAAAAATTATGAAACATTAAAAACTGAGTTAGAAAATTTACTTGAGTTGAATGAATTATTGTTACTTGAAAAAGACGAATTGTTAGAAAAAGATTTAGTGGTAAGCACACAAAAAATACAACAAAAATTAGAAAATATGGAAGTGCAAACGTTATTATCTGGTAAATATGATAGCAATAATGCGATTTTGACCATTCATCCTGGAGCTGGAGGAACAGAATCACAAGATTGGGCTGAAATGTTATATCGAATGTATTCTCGCTGGGCAACCAATAATCAATATACTTTAAAAGAACTGGATTATTTGGATGGGGAAGAGGCTGGCTTAAAAAGTGTTACTTTTTTGGTTTCTGGCGAGAATGCTTATGGTTATTTAAAAAGTGAAAATGGGGTTCATCGCTTGGTTCGTATTTCACCTTTTGATAGTGGGGGAAGGCGTCATACTTCTTTTGCTTCGGTGGAGGTTTTACCAGAGATAGAAAATGAAACCGAGCTGGAAATTAATCCAGATGATTTACGCATTGATGTTTTTCGCTCATCTGGAGCAGGTGGACAACATATTAACAAAACCAGCTCGGCAATTCGAATTGTGCATATTCCAACTAATATTGTGGTCACTTGCCAATCAGAACGTTCTCAATTTCAAAATCGAGATACGGCTATGCGTATGTTGAAATCAAAATTATTAGCCATAAAAGAAAAAGAAGAACGTGAAAAAATGGCAAATATTAAAGGAACTGAAATGGAGAACGGCTTTCGGAAGTCAGATTCGTTCTTATGTATTTTGTCCTTACACGTTAGTTAAAGACCATAGAACGAATTATGAAATTGGGAATGTACGGTTCGGTTATGGATGGAAATTTGAATGATTTTATGCGTGAATATTTGAAATTTATCGCTACCAAATAGCCACTTATTTGAAATTTATTTCATATACTATAAAAGGAACAATTTACTTGTTTCTACGATTTTAAAAAAACGATTTTTAAATTTAGAAATCGTTTATAAAACAAAGAAGAAGGTACAAATTATGGGATTAATTGTACAAAAATTTGGTGGAAGCTCTGTCGCAAATACGGAGAAATTGAAAATGGTTGCAAACCATATTATGAACGAGGTAGGCAAAGACAATCAAGTTGTGGTGGTTGTATCTGCTCAAGGGAAAACAACGGATCGATTAATTGCTGAAGAATCAGAAATAACGAAAAATCCTATAAAAAGAGAACACGATGTTTTAGTATCCACTGGGGAACAAATTACGATTTCCAAGTTAGCCATTTTACTTAATAAATTAGGACAAAAAGCAGTTTCTTTAACAGGTTGGCAAGTGCCAATTGTAACAAATAGTGAACATACTAATAGTCGAATTCGTTATATTGACAATGAAAAAATACAAGAATATTTAAAAACAGGCAATGTGGTTATTGTAGCTGGTTTTCAAGGAATTGATGAAAATGGTGATATAACAACATTGGGAAGAGGCGGTTCTGATACAACAGCGGTTGCACTAGCTGCCAACTTAGCAGCAGAACGATGTGATATTTTTACAGATGTAGACGGAATTTATACGTCTGATCCTCGAATTGTAGAAGATGTTAGAAAATTAAAAACAGTTTCGTATGATGAAATGCTAGAATTATCCAGTATGGGAGCAAAAGTGTTGCATAACCGATGTGTGGAAATTGGAAAAAAATATCAGGTTCCAATATATGTAAAATCAACTTTTGAGAAAGAAAGTATGGGTACCTTAGTAGCAGATAAAGAGCCTTTTGAGGATTTGGTCATTAGTGGTGTTACAAAAGATGATTATATTTCTAGAATTACGGTTGTTGGCTTAGAAAATAAAATTGGTAGAACGTATCAATTGTTCAAATTGTTATCGGAAAATTTGATTAATGTAGATATTATTGTCCAATCTTTTGGCGAACATATTACAAAAGATATTGCGTTTACCGTTAAAATGAATGATTTAGAAAAAACTCTGCAAATTTTGGAAGAAAACAAAGAAAATTTAAAAGTAGAACAAATTTTACATTGTGAAAATTTATCAAAAGTTTCGATTATTGGGCTTGGCATTACAAATAAACCAGGTGTAGCAAGCGATATGTTTGAAGCATTGTATGAAAATAACATTAATATGCACATGGTTTCTACTTCAGAAATTAAAATTTCTGTTTTGGTTAATAACAATGAAGCTGATATGGCAGTTAGAGCCATTCATCATAAGTTTTTTAGTGAATAGTATAAAACTTATAAAATATTTTGGTCAATCTTAAAAAGGTTGACCTTTTTAGTTCTAAAAATAAGGAAAAGTGCATATATATCTTTTAGAATGTTAATTTTAGGAGGCAAAATATGGCTATGTTAGAAGAAACCAAAAATATGACAAACATTATCCAAAATATCATTTTAGAGAATCGCGAAAAGTTAAATGTATCTGGTGTACTAGATGTGCTTAGTTTTGATGATCAAATTGTTATTGTTGAAACAGAATTAGGCTTACTTACGATAAAAGGTGAAAATTTAAAAATCAATAAATTGAATATTGATACCTCAGAAGTTACTTTAGATGGTAATATTTCAAGTCTTTTGTATTCCAATTCCGATTCACTGAAAAAAAATGCCAGTCGGATTGATTGGGAAAATTTTTAAATAAAAGGTGAGATAAATGGAGAATTTTTCACAAGGACAGATTTTTATTGTATTTTTAATTTTAGGACTTTGCATTGGCCTATTGTTTGATTTTTTCCGTTCTTTACGAAAAACATTCAAAACTTCAGATTTGGTAACACATATAGAAGATGTTATTTTCATGTTAGTCATTGGCATTTTAGTTGTCAATAGTCTTATTATTGTCAATCATGGACAAATACGATTTTTTATTATCCTTGCCATATTGTTTGGAATGGCATTTTATTTTCTTACATTAAGTAGAATTTGCTTCTTGATATTCCAAATTGCGATGAAATTTTGCAAAAAAATATTATTTTTTCCCTTTTTCTTTAAAAATATATGCCTAAAAAAGAAGGATTTTTGATGATTTTGTAGAATATTTAAGTATATCTAGTTTTAATTATTTGGAGATTTATTGATGACAAACTTATTAAAAACACATAATTTATATAAATTAATTATTTTAATTTTCTTTCTTGTATCCATTATAAAAATAAAAAATCAATTTGTAACCTTACATCTTTATGATGCAGAAATAGTTACTTTAAACGAGAAAATTGCTACCTTAGAAGAACAAACCAATAATGAGATGTTACATTCTGCTACTTCAAAAGAAGACAATGAAAAGATTGCAAGAAAAGACCTAAAAATGTACTATCCAAACGAAACGCCATATAAGGGTTATTAATTCTACCAATCTATGTTTTTTCCGTTTGTATCAGAACAAAGTATTTCATACCAATTATTAAAATTGAATATGTTTTTATAGGGAAATTAAGGGGGGATTTTCTATGGAATTAGAAACTTTATCATTGGCTGATCTAAAAGATTTGGCAAAAATGAAAGGCATCACCAATGTTTCAAAACTAAAGAAAAACGAATTAATTGAGAAAATATTAGAAATATCTTCAAATTCAAAAACGTCATCAAAAAGCGAAGAAAATCAGGAAATTTCACAACTAGAGGAAAACCGTCCAAATACTCTAGAAGATGACAACACCTATTGCGTATCTACAGAGGGAGACGAAATAACAGAAGGTGTCTTAGAATTATTACCAGATGGATATGGATTTTTGCGTGGTGATAATTATTTGCCAAGCCAAAAAGATGTTTATATTTCACCAATTCAAATCAGAAGATTTAGGTTAGACACAGGTGATAGAATTAAGGGAATTAAAAGAATTCCAAAAGAAGGGGAAAAATTTCCAGCATTAATTTATGTTGGCGAAGTCAATGGAGAAACGCCAGATAAAGCTATGAAACGAAAAAAATTTGATGATTTAATTCCCATTTACCCAAACGAAAAACTAAAATTGGAGTTTAATCCAAAAGAATATACCATGCGATTAATGGATTTATTTTCTCCAATTGGAAAAGGGCAAAGAGGAATGATTGTTGCACCGCCAAAAGCTGGAAAGACAACCATCCTAAAAAAAATAGCCAATAGTATAACAGCCAACAATCCAGAAGTTGAATTAATTGTACTTTTGATTGATGAAAGACCAGAAGAAGTAACAGATATGAAACGTTCCATCAAGGGAGAAGTTATTTACTCAACATTTGACGAACAACCAGAACATCATGTAAAAGTTGCTGAAATGGTAATTGAACGAGCCAAAAGGTTGACAGAGCAAAACAAAGATGTGGTCGTATTATTAGACAGTATTACTAGGCTTGCACGTGCTTACAACTTAGTTATTCCATCTTCTGGAAAAACGTTATCTGGTGGTTTTGATCCAAGTGCTTTACATAAGCCAAAACGTTTCTTTGGTGCAGCTAGAAATACAGAAGATGCTGGAAGTTTGACAGTTTTAGCATCTGCTTTAGTAGAAACTGGAAGTAGAATGGATGAAGTTATATTTGAAGAATTCAAAGGAACTGGAAATATGGAAGTAACTTTGGACAGAAGTTTATCCGAAAAACGAATTTTTCCTGCCATTGATATTAATAAATCTGGAACCAGAAGGGAGGATTTATTGCTTTCCGAATCTGAAATTGCCTCAATCTATTCCATTCGTAAGGCAATGAACCATTTATCAACTGCTGACATGACAGAACATTTATTAGATAAGTTGTCTGAAACAACCACCAATGAGCAATTTTTAAAAATTATGAAAGATAATCTAGAAAAATCGTAAAAACATCCTTTATCCATTAGGATGTTTTTTTTACATAAAGGAGTTGACATTTTATGTAAAATATGATATGTTATTGGAAATAGGGATATTCCTATTTAGTAACTTTAAAACCTTAAGTATTCAATTAGAACAAAAGGAGGAAATCAAATGTTTGGTTTTGGCAAAAAGAAAGAACATGACAACAGCAGTATTAACTTTTCGGACAATAGTTATGTACCGAAAAAGCAAAAGGTTAGTCTGGAAAAATCGAAAGTATCTCTGGAGAAACATCTGGTGAGTCTCAAAAAGGACAAAAATATCGATTTAATGAAACACATCTGTCGGGTGGAAGTATATATCGATATTTCTGGATCCATGAGAGGACG
Organism: uncultured Clostridium sp.; assembly: GCA_947653235.1. Lineage (GTDB taxonomy): Bacteria > Bacillota > Clostridia > TANB77 > CAG-508 > Scatovivens. The sequence continues at coordinate 1,500 of CANTGH010000014.1, read as the reverse complement.
ATACCAAAGTGGCAAAATGCAGTCTGCACTTACCAGACTTTTTCCAATAGCTTTAAAGTTTGACGACGATGGTGTAATGCCAGTTTCAGCTTTTGGAGATGGGTGCTATCCACTTGAACCAATGACAATGGAAAATTATGAAACTTATGTTGAAACAGAGATTTTAAGCAAATTCCGGATTGATGAAGGGACACAGTATTCACCTTTTGTAAAGCAGGCAATTGGCAGGGCTGGCGAAGATAGTCAATATCCACTTTTTAACATTGTTGTTACAGATGGAAATTGCTGGGATCGAGAAGAATCGGATGATGCTTTTCGAGAATCTTCAGAGCATAAAACGTTTTTTCAGTGCGTTGGAATTGGACATGAAAATTTTACCTATCTCAAGAAAATTGATGATTTAGATGGTCGCAAGGTTGATAATACAGCTTTTGTAAAAATCAATGAGTTGGAAGATTTAAGCGATGAGGAGTTGTATGAAAAGTTGCTGGAGCAGTATCCGCAGTGGCTGCAGGACATGCATTTGATTTAAGTGAAAAGTGATAAAAAAGTACCACATTTGTGGTATTTTTTATTCACTTTGTTTTTATTAAATTGATAGCAGGGTAGAGCAATCTACCTAATATAAGAACTGATACAACATTGCGCAAAATAAAAGTTCCTCTACCATCATTGAAATATTAATTTAATATATTGAATAAAGAATGAATGTTAATAAGTACATTCTTTTTTTATTGCTATTTTTAGAGAATGAGTTGATAATTGAGTTCTTTTTTGATGGAGGGGGTAAAGATGATAAGTAAGAATTTAACTAAGTATCGTAATGAAAAGAAGTATAGTAAATTAAAATTAGCAGAAGAGACTGGATTAACTGCTAGGTGTATAGAGTATATTGAACATAATATTACCCAAAGTCCAAGAATTTCTACTTTAAGAAAGTTGGCGAAGGCTTTAGATATACCAGTTGAAAAATTAATTGATTAAGTGAGGTTTGAAATGAAAAATCAAAAGAAAAGATTATATAAAGTATATTGGAAATTGGCAACAGATGTAATGGCGTTTATAGCAGGATGCACAATGTGTAGTTGGTATACAATGATATTTTTAGAAAGATTAATAGGATAGGAGGAAAATGTGATGTTAGAAGAATTAGAAAGACATTTTGCAAGTGAAGATATAAGAAAAATGATTTTATATTGTATGAAGAAATCGAAAGAAGAAGTAAAAACAGAAGGTCGAAAGTTTTTGGAGGATAAAGTTAAGCAAAGAAAAAATCTATACATCTACCCTGAGAAAGTTAATGTATAGATTCAATATAATGATAAAAATATCTTATGTATTTTTATTTTAACATAAAAATACATAAAAATCAAGGAGGAAAAATGATTTTACAATTATGTGAAAAGCAAAGAGAAATGCAAGCGAAAAAGAGATATAAAGAAAATATTATTAAAATAATTGATTTGGATGATGTGTGCTATAGGATAGATGCTGTAAAAA
>CANTGH010000013.1 GCA_947653235.1 uncultured Clostridium sp. | reverse complement strand
ATAAGGCCTTATAGGCCGATATGAAAATCCCCCAGTTATACTGGGGGATAATTATCAATTAAGACTAAGAGTAATTCATTTTTTATTATAGAAAAACTTTTATTCTATCGTATTCTTCAATTCCTCATAATTAATATCCAAAACCTTACACAACCCAATCAACTCAAAATCCTTTACAATCATTTTGCCTTCTTCGATTCTTTTTAATTCGGTCGAATCCAAATAAACAGCGTGTAGTTGCAATTGTCTACTTAATTCCGCTTTTGAAAGATTTTTGTTTTCCCTATATTCTCTTATTAAATTACCAATAACATTACTTTTATTTTCATACTTTTTCAAAGAATTTTCCTCACAACAGTTATTTTTATTGATTTTATAATATTTTTTTGTTAGAATATCGAGAGAGCCTCGACATATTATTAGATTATCTAATTATTTAAAATTTATGTAAGAGAGGAGGGAAAATTTTGAAACAAAAGAAATATAGTATTATGTTGTTAAATAATGAGAAAGAATTAGAAAATAGTATTTGTGAAGAAAGTGATTTGAAACATATTTTGGAAGAATTTGTAAATACTAATGCCAAATTATTATGTATTATGACAGAAGAAAATAAAAAACATTAACAATATACCCACTATAATGTTAATGTTTAAAAAATTATTTAGTATTCAACATACAAGCAATCATTTGTTGAATAATAGTTTTATCTCTGTCGTTTAATAATTCATATTGGTCGGTAATATTAGATGATTCGATAATACCTTTAAATAAATTAACAGACGAACAGTTTCCAATTTTACAAATATTAATTGCATTATCAAGACTTATACCGACTTTACCAGTTTCGACTTGAGATAAAAATTGAGGATTAATGCCTAGTTTTTCGGAAAATTCTTCTTGTGTTAAGTCAAGACTTTTTCGAATATCTTTAATATTTTGACCTAAAATTACATTTTTTTGACTATTATCTTCATTTTTCATTAATACACCCCATGAATATTATAGAATAGAAAATGTAAAAAGGGAATTATTTTAAAACTTTAATTTATATATATTAATAAAGTTTAGAACTATAAAAATGGATAAAATAATAATTGAATTCGAGGCTACAACTAATAAAAGGAGGTAGAAATTGGAACAGGAACTAGAAAAAGCAAAATATGAATTAGAAAGAGAAGTCAATAGTGGAAATTTTAATGAAAATAAGATATATGAACTTTCGAGTAAGATTGACGAATTGCTGATACAAAAGTATAATCAGTAGATAAAACAAAGGAAAGGTTGAGAGAAAATGGAAGAAGTGATTGAAGATTGTGTATTAGATGATTTATTTGAAACAAGAACAGATGGATTTCAGGGTGTATTTTTGAAAGAGAATGGAAAGGCAGAAGAAATTATAGAGGTAGAACAAGTTGAGAATGAATTGGAAGATATGATAAAAAATTTGATACAAGATGAGGAAATTCGAGAAAAAATGTTGGAAAAATTGGAGGAGTTTGTGGATAGCAAAATTGGAGAATTGTGTTTTTGGAATAAGGAGTATTATAAGTTAGGAGTTAGAGATGGAATAGAACTAAAAGAAGATAGAAATAAGAATATATAGGCAGTAACGAAAATCGGAGATATTAGGTATCTTCGATTTTTGCAAATTTTTTTGTTTAAGTATTGCAAAATCAAGCAGGATATGTTAAACTAATTTTAAATAAATTGGCTAAAATATTCCATATAAGGGAGTAACATTTTGCTTATATGTGTCTAGTTAGGGCACCAAATAATAAGGTAAAGTAGAAATACCAATACTTTCAAGAGTGTAGGTATTTCTTTTTATATTGTCAAAAAGTCATTTGTTTCGGATATTTTGAAGAATTTTTAAAAGAACAGTATGGAGAAAAATAGAAAATTTTAAAAAATAGACCCATTCCTTTAACCTTATAATTTTACTCTCCAAAACCTTGCAATTTACGACAAAATGTAATATAATAACCTCAACTAGGAGGTGCAACAAATGGAGGCAACCATATTAGTCGTAGATGACGAACTAAGAATCAGAAAATTAGTCAAAGATTTTTTAAAACAAAAAAATTTCCCTATCATCGAAGCAGAAGATGGTGAGCAGGCATTGACCGTTTTTCAGGAAAACAAAAATAAAATCAAATTGATTTTATTAGATGTTATGATGCCCAAACTAGACGGTTGGTCCGTTCTAAGGCAAATCAGACAAATCGATAAAACCCTTCCCATTATTATGCTAACCGCAAGAGCAGAAGAACAAGACGAACTATTTGGCTTTGAACTAGGAGTTGATGAATATATCACCAAACCATTCAGTCCCAAAATTTTAGTGGCAAGAGTAGAAGCTATTTTAAAACGTGCCAATCCTGAACAAAAAGAACTTAAAAACCATGGTGGAATTATCATTGATAACGATGCCAGAACAGTTACAATGGATCGAAAAAATGTTGAACTTAGTTTTCGTGAATACGAATTATTAAAATATCTCATCGAAAACGAAAACATTGCCTTATCCCGCGATAAAATCCTAAACACCGTTTGGAATTATGATTATTATGGCGATTCAAGAACCATTGATAGTCACATCAAAAAAATTCGTCATAAGCTGGGGAAAAAAGGAAAATACATTCAAACGATTCGTGGAATTGGTTATAAATTTGAAGTGAAATAGTTGTCGAAATTTAATTTTGTAACCATTATTATATCCAAAACAAAAAGAGGTTTGTATGAAAAAAATGTTTCAATCGGTCAGAGCTAAATTGTTTTTGACTTTGTGTGTAGTCATTTTAATGATTATCGCTTTTTTGGTTATCATCAATAAATCGGTATTGGAGAGCTTTTACTTTTATTCTAAGAAAAACGCGTCATTAGAGGCGTTTGACTTTATCAATCAAAACATTGATAATCACCAAATTGCTGATTTTTCGTTAGAACTTGAAAAACTTTCGTTAACCAATAATTTTGATATTATTATCAAAAAAGGAGAAAGTGAAATATATGCTACCGACAAAGATTTTTCTAGCAATTTTGGCGAAATTCCAGAAGTCAAATACCAAGTCAGCTACAATGTTTTTAGACAAGAAGACATCATGTATGCTGACGAAAATGTTACCATTCGCAAAATCCAAGACAAAAAAAATGGTATGAATTTTATTTTACTAACAGGAACCCTAAAAAACAGTGGTACCATTTTCATTCGCATGCCCATCACGTTAATTCAAGAAAGTGTGGAAATTTCTAACAAATTTCTCTATTTAATTGCTATCATAGCGATGGTTTTAGGTGGCATTGCCATTACTTGGATTACCGAGCGTTTTACCAAGCCAATCGAAGAACTCAACGACATTGCCAACAAAATGGCCAACCTTGATTTCACCAAAAAATATCGAATTCACGACAACAATGACGAAATCGACGAACTCGGCAAAAGCATCAATACCATGTCTGTCAAACTTGAAGAAACCATCCAAAAGTTAACGCGAAGCAACTTAGAACTCGAACGTGATATTGAGGAAAAGTCCAAAATCGATGAAATGCGAAAACAGTTCATTTCCGATGTTTCTCATGAACTCAAAACACCAATTTCGCTTATTCAAGGCTATTCGGAAGGCTTGATCGAAAATGTCAATACAGATGAAGAAAGTCGCAAATTTTATGCAGATGTTATTTTAGACGAAGCTGGAAAAATGGACGAGCTTGTCAAGAAATTGTTAGAGTTGATGAAACTTGAATATGGCGAACGTGAATTTCATGATACCCAATTTGACATCACAGAACTGATTTTTGAAATCATTCGTAACAGCAAAGTTGTGCTTGAGGAACAAAATATCAAAGTGGATTTTAAGCCAAAAGAGCCAGTGTATGTTTGGGCAGATCATTTTTATATTGAGCAAGTCATTCGCAATTATTTCACCAATGCGATAAAAAATAGCAAAAAAGTAGGAAACAAGAGAAAAATCAAGATTTCAGTGCAAGCTAATCCCAAAAAAGATACGGTAAAAGTAGCCGTATTCAACACAGGTGACCCCATTTCCGAGGAAAATTTAAACCGCATTTGGACGAGATTTTACAAAGTGGATCAATCCAGAAATCGAAATAGTGGTGGGAGTGGCATCGGTTTGGCACTTGTGAAAGCAATTATGAACCAATATGGGACAGATTATGGCGTGAAAAATAAAAAAGAGGGCGTGGAGTTTTATTTTGAGGTTAAGACGGCTGTCCGCGAAAAATGAGCATTACAGATGTCTTTGTTCATAGTTTAATATGGACTACCTTAAAAAAGCTCCTTCTACCCAACTCAAGAAAATAAAGCCAAACTCCCAGCAGGAGCTGGGAATTTGGCAAGACTGTTTTATTCAATTGTTTTGTAAGTTATCACATAATAGTCTGTAGTATAAGAAGAAAATGTGGTAGCGGGTGAAATATCGACAATTTCATATTTCGTTTCATCGAATGTCTCAAGAAAATTGAGATATTCTTGAACGTCAGTCGTTTTAAACAAGGCGTAGCTGCCCGTGGTTGTTTGAGTAGTGGCTTCACTCTGAATGGTTTCTGATGTTTCGCCACAGCCTGAAAACAACACAGCAGTTGTTGATAAACAGCAGAATAACATAATCAGTCTTTTTTTCATGTAATTAAACCTCCTTCTAATTATTCGGAGGCTTGTTACCTCCGAAAAAATACCTTTTCAAAGGCAACAATATATTATCTTACTATTATTATATCATATTTTACATAAAATGTCAAGTTTTCTCAATAAAGTTTGACATGTGTCTGACAAACCGATACCAGCTTTTTAGATAAAAACTCTTGTAATTTAGAAAAAAATATAATATAATCATAAAATAATAAGTTTAGTTTTTATTCCAGGATAATTAAATGCAGTTATTGAAAAAGGCAAAACTAAGGAGGAAAAATCATGAGTAATAGGAAACGGTTTAGGAGTGGAGTTTATGAAGAGAGAAAAGAAAGAGCTAAGATGTGTGCTTGGTACATAATTTGTAATGAAGCTACTGTTCGTAAAACCGCTGAATATTTTGCAATGAGTAAAAGTACAGTCCATAAAGATGTTGCGCAACGTTTACTAGGCATTGCCCCCATTTTAGCCAGGAGAGTTAGAGAAGTTTTGGATAAAAATAAAGCGGAAAGACATATTCGTGGAGGAAAGGCAACAAAAATGAAATACAGAAAAAAATTACTATGATTAAAAAAATAAAAGTACATTTCTAAAAAATTTTAGTATGTGCTTTTATTTTTATCCAATAGAAAATTGACAAAACCTTTTTTGATTTATATAATAAGGAAAGAAAAACAAAAGGAAGTTCCAAAATGAAACTAATTATTACTGAAAAACCGTCTGTCGCAATGGAATTTGCGAAGGCACTCAAAATCAATACAACACGAAAAAATGGCTATTTGGAAGGAAAAGAATGGCTCATTACTTGGTGTGTCGGTCATCTTGTGACGATGTCGTATCCAGAAAAATACGATGAAAACTTAAAAAAATGGCGCTTAGAAACCTTGCCGTTTTTGCCAGAAACCTACCTTTACGAAATCATTCCAGCAGTCGAAAAACAGTTCCACATTGTGCAAAGTTTGCTCCAAAGAGAAGATGTCACCGAAATTTACAATGCAGGTGACTCGGGGCGTGAAGGAGAATACATTCAAAGGCTTGTTTTCCAAATGGCAACTCCGAATCCAAAAGCCGAAATGAAGCGTGTTTGGATCGATTCCCAAACCGAAGAAGAAATTTTACGTGGGATTGCAGAAGCTAAAAAGATGGAGGAATATGACAGTTTGTCCCATTCTGCGTATTTACGTGCCAAAGAAGATTACTTAATCGGAATTAACTTTTCCAGACTGTTATCCATTATATTTGGCAGACGCATTGCCAAACAAATCGGTGAAGAACGTGTTTTGGTATCTGTTGGACGCGTGATGACTTGTGTGCTTGGCATGGTGGTTTCACGTGAGCGAGAAATTCGCAATTTTGTGAAAACCAAATATTACAAAATCATTGGCGAATTTGGTGAGCCAGAAGCCTCTTTTAAAGCCGAATGGAAAGTAAGCGAAAAATCGGCGTATTTTGAAAGTCGACTGCTTTACAACGATACTGGTTTCAAGAAGGAAGAAGAAGCGAAGAAACTAATTGCCACTTTGCAAGGAAAAAAGGCGGTTGTGACAGAACTTAAAAAATCCAAACAAAAAGAAAATGCGCCACTGCTCTTCAATTTGGCAGAAATCCAAAACGAATGCACCAAAAATTTCAAAATCAAGCCAGATGAAACCTTAGAAATCATTCAAGAATTGTACGAAAAAAAGCTTGTGACCTATCCGAGAACTGACGCCAGAGTGCTTTCAACAGCGGTTGCAAAGGAAATTGGCAAAAATTTGAATGGTTTGTATAAACATTTCAAAGACGAAGAAATCAGCGGTTTTATCCAAAAAATGGTGGAAGAAAAATATAGCACGAATTTGGTGAAAACAAAATATGTCAATGACAGCAAAATTACGGACCATTATGCGATTATTCCGACAGGACAAGGCTTGGAAAATTACGATAAATTGTCAGAATTGAAGAAAAATATTTATAAGCTGATTGTAAAACGATTTATCGCGATTTTTTATCCGCCAGCTGAGTATTCCAAAGTTGCTTTAACACTTACAATTGAAAACGAGATTTTTACTGCGAGCGGAAAAGTTTGCTTGAAGCAAGGATTTTTAGAAGTGTTGAAAAATAAGACAAAACAGGAAGATAGTTCCAATTTGGAAATTTTGGCAAATTTGAAGAAAAATGCAGAAGTGGATGTCTTAGAATTGGCAACCAAAGAGGCTGAAACTTCGCCACCTAGTCGTTATAATTCTGGTTCTATGATTTTGGCGATGGAAAATGCAGGAAAACTCATTGAAGACGAGGCTTTGCGTGAACAAATTAAAGGTGCAGGGATTGGAACGAGTGCAACAAGGGCGTCCATTATTGAAAAATTGGAGCGAATTGGCTATTTGGGGATTAATGCCAAAACACAAATTATCACGCCAACTGTCAAAGGTGAGGCAATTTACGATGTAGTAAGGAATGCTATGCCAGATATGCTCAATCCAGAATTGACAGCAAGCTGGGAAAAGGGTTTAGATATGGTGGCAAAAAAAGAAATTGAGCCAGCGGTTTTTATGGGGAAATTGGAGAAGTATATTCGTGGGAAGTTTGAGAAGATGGTGGTGAAGTATTAAAAAATGCCCAGCGCGCTTCAATTTAAGCACGATGAGCATTTTTTTAAAAGTACCAGCTCATGGAGACCGTGGCCTGAACGCTATCTGTTAAAATTTTTCCAGTGGGAAAGAATTTTATGGGAGAAGGTAAAGAGTTTATCTTCTTACATAAATTATCCACATAGAGGAAAAGTTCATGTACTCCATAATCCGGAATTCCGCACTCCTTATAGGTTAAATGAAGTTCAAAAAAAGAATTAATGGTCAGTTCAACAGGAGTTGGTAAAGATTTCAAGCCTTTGACAATCTTTTGTGCATGATTCCGTTCTTTTTCTTTTACTATTTGAACAAAAATTTCGTAAGACCTTTCAAAAATTTGTCAAAAAATGCTATTGCAATTTTTTTCAAAAATACATATAATAAACATAAGGAGAAAAACGATGGATGAAAAATTGTCTTTAGAGGAACAATTAAGGATTTTGAAGAAAGAACAAAGGGAAACAGAAAGTGCATATTCTGAAAATTTGGGGAAGATTAATCAAAGTATTTTAGTTGCCTGGGCAGAGGAAATCTTACAAAGAGAAGAAGAAATTAATGAATTAAAAGGAAAAATCGCTGAACAAATGCAAAAAACGCAGACATCAGATGAAAAATTAGAACCAACCGAAGAAAAGCGATTAGTTGTTATTTCAAGAAAATCGCCTTGGCAGTGGATTATGCGTAAAATTAATGAAATTAAAAAGAATTTTCAGGAAGATGTTTTTGGATTGAAAAATATTCCTGGTTTATCTACAAAGCAGTTGCAAGATTTAAGAGAGAAACGATTAAACAAATACCGAAAAGCAGTTGAAGCATATCACCAAGAAAAATCAACTATGCAAGAAGAAAAAGCATGGCATTTGACCAAAGAAGAAGAACAAGCTTTTCGTGAAGGTGAGAAAAATGTGTTGCGAGAATCGTTAAAACAAGAAAAAGAGGAAACAAGACCAATTAAAGATGAGAAAAGCCATTAAATACCTGAAAATAAAGAGAGAGCAGGCTTTTTGAGATTTGTCAATTGACAAATTTACATAAATATGATATAATAAAAGGTGAGGGGTTTTTACGGAAATAATGCTAAATTATTTTCGTTTTTTTGCGTTTTAAGTCATAAAATCCTTTTAAAATAGGCATTTTGATAAAGTTTGAAAAAGATGAATAAGAGTATTGAAATGAATTTTATTTTATGATATAAAATAAAATAGATTTTGTAAGAAAGCTAGCAAAAGTAAAAATAAAGCCAAGTAACATCTTACGTAAACCTTTCATAGTATATAACATAAAATATTATGAAGAAGGTGAGTAAAAATGTATAACTACATAATTAAAGGGCGGTACAAAACTTTCTGGTGAAATGGATGTAGCTGGCTCAAAAAATGCGACTTTGCCAATTTTGGCGGCAACAATCTTAAATGGCAAAGTTTCAAAATTGTATAATGTTCCAGATATTTCGGATGTCAAAACTACGATACAGATTTTGGAAAGTCTTCGGTTGCAAAATTAAGAAAGACAAAAGAAAATTAATCATTGATAGTAGACATATGACAGGAACTACTATCCCTGAAGAATTAATGCGTAAATTGCGTTCTTCTGTTATTATTGCAGGAGCAATTCTTTCACGATTTGGTGAGGCGTGTTTTTCGTATCCAGGTGGTTGCGATATTGGGAGTAGACCAATTGATTTACATTTGAAAGGATTTAAAAAATTAGGCATAAAAATTGACGAAAACACTAGCAATATTGTATGCAAATGTGATAAAATAAAAAACACAGAAATTCAATTGGATTTTCCAAGTGTTGGTGCAACTGAGAATTTAATTTTGGCATCTGTGATAGGAACTCATGAAGTTATCATAAAAAATGCAGCGATGGAACCAGAAATTGTTGATTTGGCTAACTTTTTAAATCGTATGGGAGCCAAAATTACAGGGGCAGGGACCAATATTATTAAAATTCGAGGAACAAGAGAACTGCGTGAAGTTTCTTATACGATTATGCCAGATCGAATTGAAGCTGGAACGTTGCTACTTGCAACTGCAATCACAGGTGGAGATATTAAATTGAATAAAGTATGTCCAGAGCATATAAGTCCAATTTTACATAAATTGCAAGAATGTGGGTGTCAAGTGGATTGTGTGAAAAATACAATTTATTTAAAATCAAATGGAAAATTAATTAGCACGGAAATTAAAACCATGCCCTATCCAGGATTTCCAACAGATTTACAGCCATTGTTTACAACATTTTTAACCATGTGTAAAGGAACATCGATTGTGACAGAAAATATTTTTGAAAATCGATATAAATTTCTTCAAGAGTTAAAGCGCATGGGGGCTAAAATTAATGTGGAAGGAAAAACAGCGATCATTAAAGGGGTTAAAAAATTGCATGGGGCAAATGTGGAAAGCACTGATTTGCGAGGAGGTGCTGCACTTATGATAGCGGGAATTGTAGCAAAAGGAACTACGAGAATTAAAAAAGTAGAATATATTCTAAGAGGATATGAAAATTTGGATCAGAAGTTAAACTTTTTAGGAGCTAATATTACGAGAGAAGAAGGGAAGGAAAATTGATTTGAAAAATGCAATTGAGAAAAAAACGTCCAATCAATCTAAAAAAACAAGAGTGGCTGTAAATTCTACAGCCTCTAAAAAAGGGTACAAGCCGTTGAAAAATAAAACAGAAGAGACTTGTGGTAATCGAAAAATCAAACTGAGATTGCTCTTTATTTTAATAACTTTGGCGATTGTATTTGTCTGTATTTCTGGTGCATTTGATATTTCGGAAATTGTTGTTGAAGGAAATGAGATGATTTCGGAAGAACAGATTATTAGTTTTTCTGAAATTGAGAAAGGAACAAATCTTTTTGCTATTTCCAAAAAAGAAATAATGCATAAGATAAAAGAAAACTCCTATGTAGATGAAGTTCAAATACAAAGGTGTTTTCCAAATCAAGTCAAATTGATTGTGAAAGAAAGGAAAGTAAAATATGCTTTGCCTCTTGCCAATAGTTATGTATATATTAATCAACAAGGATATGTACTGGAAATTTCAAACCAATCACCTAAAGTTCCAATAATAGTAGGATTTACAACAGATTTAAGTAATATAAAAGAAAATAATCGTTTGGAAGAAAATGACTTAAACAAAATGAAAACAGTAATCCAAATAATGGAAACAGCTTATCAACAAAAGATGGATAATTTAATTACTCAAATTGATATTTCAAATCCAGAAAATTATTCGATTTATTTGCAAGCAGAAGGAAAAATTGCTTATTTAGGAAAAGGAACAGAGCTAAATACTCGCTTTTTATATATAAAAGCCATTCTGAAAGACAAACAAGGGAAAACTGGAAAGATTATGGCAGATGTGGATTTGAATTCAGAATATGTTTATTTTCGAGAAGAATCTATATAAAGGAAGGAGAAGGTAGATGAATAAAGCTAAAATTAGTGTTTTGTTAGGTATAATGTGTATGTTACTTTCTATTGGAATTGTAGTCCAAATAAAAACGGTCAACGATTCTTCAACAGGTGTTGGAAAAACACAAAAAGAGAATGAATTAAGAGATAGTGTGTTAAGAGGAAAAGAACGTTATGAAGCATTATATGAAGAACAAATCAAAAAAGAAGCGGAACTGGAAAAATTGAGAAATGAAGTTTCTAATCAAGATGGAACAGCAACAGATTTTAGCAACGAATTGCAAAAAAATAACTTGTTATTAGGGTATTATGAAGTTTCTGGAGAAGGGATTGTGATTACACTAAAGGATGCTAACAAAACAGTTGTTTCAATTGACCCCAATGCTTCTGTTGTTCATGATGGAGATTTGTTGGAAGTGGTCAATGCATTAAAAGAAGCAGGTGCAGAAGCGATTTCCATTAATGGTCAAAGAATTACTGGAAATACAGCGATTACTTGTGTGGGAAATGTCATTCAAATCAATGGAGAAAAAATTGGAGTTCCTTTTGAAATCAAGGCTATTGGATTGATGGAACGACTGTATGGAGGGTTAACCATGCCGTATGGTTATTTGGATTTAATGGAAGGAGCTGGCATACAAGTAAAAGTTGAAAAATCGGATCGAATTGTCATTCCAAAGTATGATGGAATATATCCGTTTCAATATGCAGAAAATGTTGAATAGAGGTGAGAAATTTGAAGGAAAAAATAATTTTGAGCATATCCATTGGATGTGCAGCTTTGATTTTGACGATGGTTATGTTCACGCAATTTAAAACAATTGAATATACAGATATTGTTGCAATTGAAACGATGAGAGAAACCGAATTAAGGTCAGAATTAGCTTCTTGGAAAGCAAAGCAAGAAGAAGTAGAAACTAAGCTAGAAGAGACTAATACAAAAATAAAAGAATACCAAACACAAATGTCTTCTGAGAAAAATGCAACAGAATTGTTACAAACCGAATTAAACGATTCTCGAAAAATGTTAGGCTATACAGATTTAAAAGGGCAAGGTATTATCATTACATTAGAAGATAATGACAATGAATTAATTGAACGTTTTGATTTGATTAGTTTAATCAATGAATTAAAATTAGCAGGTGCAGAAGCTATTTCTATCAATGATGAAAGAATTGTTTCAAAAACGGATATTACGTTACCAGGAAATGGGATTTTTTTGGTGAATAGTAAAAGAATATCGAGTCCGTATAGCATAAAGGCAATTGGGGATAGAAAATATTTAGAAAGTGCTATCACCATAAAAAACGGTTATCTAGATGAGAGGAAAGCAGAACGGAAAAACGATTCACTATGAAGTAAAAGAAGAATTAATGATTCATAAGTACTCAGGTGAAATCAAATCAGATTATATGAAAAAATAAAAGGAGGTAAAATATGATTTATATTTCAATTATTATAGGATGTGTCATAGGAGCGTTGATTGGAATGAATGCACCCGTTATTTCATACACATATTCAAGCTATTTATCCATTGCTATTATTGCAGCTTTAGATACTGTATTTGGTGGTATTGCATCTGTATTGAACAAAAATTTTGATTTAAAAATATTTTTATCTGGTTTTTTTGGAAATGCATTATTATCAATGGCATTGACTTATTTAGGGGAAAAGTTAAATGTTGATATTTACTTAGCAGCAATTTTTGTATTTGTTTGGAGAATGTTTAATAATTTAGGGATTATTCGAAGATACTATATTGAGAAGTGGACGACTCGATTTCAAGAACAATTAAAAGCAAAAGATAATCCGAACAAGCAACAAAACTAGAATTGAAAAAACCATAAATACAAGGCAAAAAGTTTTTTTACAAAAATATTACAATTTTGTTACAAAAATATTTCAATAAATCTTGACTTTTTTTAAAAAATGTAATATTCTAAGATTATCGATTTTAAAAGAGTATAAAAATGGAGGAATTGTGACTTGGCAATAGGGGATATAATTGTTGGTATCGATATTGGAACCTCTAAGGTAAGTACATTTGTGGGCGAAGTTAATAATTTCAACCAGATTGAGATTATTTGTAGTACGATGAGTAAGTGCTCTGCAATACAAAAAGGAAACATTGTAGATGAAGAAGAATTAAGTATTGCAATCGCCAAAACAATCAAAGAAGTGGAAGAAATTTCTAATTTAACGGTTAATTCTGCTTATACGACCATTCCAGGTAAGTATATTACAATTGTACAAAACAGTATCGTAAAGGAAGCAAAAGATAAATTTGCTGGCATATCCGTTAAAGATGTTGCATCAGCAATCATACAGGTAAGAGATATCGAAATCCCAGAAGATAAGGTTTTAATTGATATTGTACCAGATAAATTCATACTAGAAGATGGCAAAACAACAGCTGATCCTGTTGGTAAGTTTAGTTCAAATTTTACTTTAACAGCTCAGATTATATTAGCTGACAAGGATTATTTCAAAAGGCTGTCTAATATCTTCAAAAAAGCAGGTGTTGAAATTGATGGCATTGTACCCACAGCTCTTGCAGAACGAAATCTTGTATTAGATACGAATGAATTAAATGACAATGTTATGATCTTAGATATTGGAGCAGGAAATACAGAAATCGGCATATTTAATGGATCATCTTTTATTTACACGAATACGATTTCACTAGGGGGAGACAACATCACAAGTGACATTTCTTATGTACTAGGAATATCAACCGAAGAGGCAGATAAATTAAAAAGGCAATATGGACTAGCATTAAAATCTTTTATCGATAATGATAACAATATTATTTTAAATACTTGTAAAGAAGCTGAAAATAAAAATAAAACCATTAAGAGTTCAGAATTGGTTGAAATCATAGAAGCAAGAATTGAAGAAATTTTTACTTTGGTGAATAAAGATATTACATCACATGGAGCCAAAATGAATATTAATAATGTTATTTTAACTGGAGAAGGAATTGTTAATATCAATAAAAGTGATATGGCTGGAAAAATTATTTTGAATATACCAGTTAAAGTTTCAACTGGAAGATTGATTAGTACTGTCAAATCAAGCCACCGCGTAAGTTATGCACTGGTTCGATATATTGCAGCAAGACCTTATGCTAAAACAGTTTCAAGTAGCATAGGGACAAAAAAGGAAAATAGTTTAGGAAAAATAATTCTAGAAAAAATAAAAGATTTTTTCTATTCCTAAGATAAAAAATGTTAAGGTTTTTAAAATAAAAAAGGAGGATATACCTTATGATAATGGATAATAATGAAGAATTAAATTACATGATGGATGGAACAGCAACCATCAAAGTAATTGGTGTTGGAGGAGCAGGAAATAATGCAGTTAATCGAATGATTGAAGCTGGCATAAAAAATGTTGAATTTATTTCCGTTAATACCGACAGACAAGCACTTAATTTATCAAAAGCAAGTTCTAAAATTCAAATTGGAGAGAAATTGACCAGAGGTTTAGGTGCTGGTGCCAATCCTGATATTGGAACTCAAGCAGCAGAGGAAAGTCGTGCTGAAATTGCAGAAGTATTAAAAGGTGCAGATATGGTCTTTGTAACAGCAGGAATGGGTGGTGGAACAGGAACAGGTGCTGCTCCCATTGTTGCTGCAACAGCCAAAGAATTAGGGATTTTAACCATTGGTGTTGTGACTAAACCGTTTACTTTTGAAGGAAAGAAAAGATTAGCACAAGCAGAAAGAGGTGTTGCATCCTTAAAAGGAAAAGTAGATACTTTAGTTGTTATTCCAAATGACAAATTGTTACAAGTCATAGACCGTAAAACTTCAATTGTAGAAGCATTTCGAATGGCAGATGATGTATTAAGACAAGGTGTACAAGGTATATCAGATTTGATTTCTATTCCAGGATTAATCAACTTAGATTTTGCCGATGTTAAAACGATTATGTTAAATCAAGGTATGGCACATATGGGAGTTGGTCGTGCAAGTGGTGAAAATAGGGCAGAAGATGCTGCTAAAGAAGCTATCCAAAGTCCTTTATTGGAAACTTCTATTGAAGGTGCAAAAGGTGTTATCATTAATATTACAGGTGGTTCTGATGTAGGATTACATGAAGCCAATACGGCTGCTGAATTAGTACAACGCAATGCGGATCCAGAAGCTAATATTATTTTTGGTACAGTAACGGATGATAGTTTAGGGGATGAAATTCAAATTACTGTCATTGCAACTGGTTTTGAAAAAGAAGAAGAAAGAAAAAATGCCACATCAACCACACAAAGTTATGATAATATTGTATCGGAAGCTTGGAAAAAAAGAGGATCAACCTCAACAACCAACACAAGCAATGACAACAATCCAAATGAATTAGATATTCCAACATTTCTTAGAAAAAATAAAGGTTTAGGAAATAAATAAATTTTGCCAATACATAATGAGTTTTATTGTTTTTTAGCAAATAAAAAAAGAAATAGTCAATTTTTGTTGACTATTTCTTTTTTTCGCACCTATAAAGTGACAAGTTTTTCAAAATGAATGTGTTACAATAATTAGGAAATAGACAAAGGAAAGGATTTTCACTATGAAAATATACTTAGATATTGTGTTGTTGGAAAATTTCATAATGAATTATATCATTTTATTTTCAACAGCCATCATCAGTAAATCCAAAATCAATTACTTAAGAATTGGCTTAGCAAGTTTGATTAGTGCTTTTTATAGTATCCTAAATTATATTTGGAATTTAGGAAATTGGGAAAGTTTTATCATCAAATTTTTAATTTCGATTATGATTGTCCTCATTGGGTTTGAAAGCCGAAAACTAAAAACAATTTTTAAACAACTTATTTTATTTTATTTGGTATCTTTTACATTTGGTGGTATTTCATTTATGTTGTTATTTTTAGTCAACCCAGCTAATATTGTTTTTAAAAATGGATTGTTAGTAGGAACTTATCCAGTTAAAATAACAATTGTTGGTGGAATTTTAGGATTAATTGTAATTATTGCTGTTTCACATATCATAAAAGATAGACTAAAAACCAAATCCATGTTGTGTGACTTGGAAATTTTCTACAAAGGTCATTATCAGAAACTCAAAACTATGATTGATACAGGAAATCTGCTCAAAGAACCCATTAGCCAAACCGATGTTATCATTGTTGAAAAAAATAGTCTTAGAGGCATTGTTTCAGATGACATATTGGATAATCTGGAAAATATTATACAAGGCAAATGGCTTTATGCGAGAGAAGATATTTATTCGTATAAATTTAAAGTTATTCCATTTTCGTCACTTGGAAATGAAAATGGTTTACTAATTGGTTTTAAACCAGATTATATTAAAATTTTAGATGAGGAGGAATGTATTCGTGATGACGTAATGATTGGGATTTATAATGGAAAACTCTGCAAATCCAATTTATATACAAGTTTGATTGGATTAGATATTCTAAATAATCGAAAAACACTAAGAGAAGAAAATTCTGTTCGATGAAAATAATGAAGGGAGGAAAGAAAATGAATTTTTTTCAAAAAATCAAATCAAAAATCTGGAGGATTTTAAAAAAATATTTTGACCGTGACAAATTAGACAAATTTCCTGTGTTTTATATCAATGGGAGTCAAACATTGCCACCACCGTTAGATATTTTGGAGGAGGAAAAGTTATTACAAAAATTAGACGAAAATGACAGTGAATCCAAAAAAATATTAGTGGAAAGAAATCTAAGATTAGTTGTCTATATTGCCAAAAAATTTGAAAATACAGGCATGGATTTAGAAGATTTAATTTCAATTGGAACCATCGGCTTAATGAAAGCCATTAATACCTTTAATACAGGAAAAAATATTAAACTTGCAACATATGCATCACGCTGTATTGAAAATGAAATTTTGATGCAATTAAGACGTACTTCCAAGATTAAATCTGAAATTTCCATTGATGAACCACTTAATAAAGATAGTGATGGAAACGAACTACTTCTTTCTGATATTTTAGGCACAGAAGACAATGTTACATCTAAGCGAATTGAGGAAGAGGTGGATAAAAAATTGCTTCGTATTGCGATTGAGCATTTAAACAATCGAGAAAAAGACATCATGAAACTGCGTTTCGGAATTGAAGGAGAAGGCAAAGAAAAAACACAAAAAGAAGTAGCAGACATGATGGGAATTTCGCAAAGTTATATTTCAAGGTTAGAGAAAAAAATTATGAAAAAGATGAAAAAGGAGATTTTGAGTAAAACAGGATAGAAAACTTGACAAAATTATGTAAATGTGCTACAATTAAATTAAGAAAAGGTCGTCTTTTATTAAGTGCGGTCTTTTTTTATTGACAAATCCTAAAAATTATGGTAAAATAAGATACAAAATTAATAGAAAAGGAGCTGGGATTATGCAAAAAGACGAAATCACAATAAAAAAAATTCATAAGGATGTGATGAATGTCCTAAAGAAGTATCGGCAGGAAGAGCAACAACAAATGTGCTTTTTGCAAGAGCAATTAAAGATAGACTTGGTTTATTGTGATGAACTGAATTATAATGCGCGGGTGAAAAAATATTTAGAGGACGCGAAAAAAATCACCAGAGAACACGAAAAGAAGCTCTTAGAAGCATTAGGAGAGCAAATCAATTGATTTTTTTAGAAATTCTTTAACGCAATAGTATGTTAAAGAGAATTTCGATAAGGAGAACACATATACTGCAGGTATGTGTTTTTCTTAATTTATACGAAAATTTCCGATTTGAGCTTGCAACTTTCTTAAAATTCATATATACTGAAGAAAAGGGAGGAAAATTATGGAAAAATGTCTATTATTGGGAAATGGAGCAAGAGAGGCGGTTATGGCAGAAGCCATGAGTGAAAAATATGAGTTATATTGCGTAATGCCCTATGAAAATCCATCCATTGCGGAGTTTGTTGAAAAATCAAAGGGGAAATTTTTGATTGGTTCTCCTTTTGATCAAGCATTGGTAAAAAAATTCATTCAAGAAAATGAAATCCAATATTGTATGATTAGCAGTGATAATTTATTGCAAGATGGTTTAATCGATTTGGCCAAAAGTTTGGGATTGAAAACATTCGGTCCAACGAGTGAAGGAGCTAAAATTGAGTGGAGTAAAACATATGCCTTAGAAGTTGTACAAGAATTAGCACCAGAAATGATTATCAAGAATTTTGAGATAACCACAGAGGAAGAATTGGAAAAAGCTACGGTAAATTATTTGGATGAGAACTTTGTTGTTAAACCAGAAGGATTAACTGGAGGAAAAGGTGTCAAAGTAGGTGGTGTGCATTTTGCTAGTAAAGAAGAAGGAATTGCTTATGCTAAGGAATGTTTGGAAGCAAGTGGAAAAGTGATTTTGCAAGATAAAGTCAAAGGCAAAGAATTTACGGTAATGTGTTTAACAGATGGAAAAACAGTGGTTCCTTTGCCTATTACGTTTGATTATCCCTATCGTTTTGATGAAGACAAAGGTCCTGGAACTGGCGGAATGGGGTGTATTGGTTTTGAAAACGGTTTGTTGCCATTTTTGACCAAGGAAGATGTCGAACAATGTAGCCAATTGATTGAAAAAACGGTTCAGTATTTGAATAAAGATGCATTGGAATTTACAGGAATTTTGTATGGTGGATTTTTCAAAACAGAGCAAGGCATCAAATTTATCGAATTTAATGCACGTTTTGGTGACCCAGAAGCAATGAATGTCATCAATAGCTTTGAAACACCATTTGCAGAAGTTGCAACAAGTGTATTTGAGGGAAATTTAACAAAGCAAATGTGCCAGTTTAATGGCAAAAATAGTTTTTTGGTGTATGTGGTGAGCAAAGAATACGCACTAAAATCCAAAGTGCCACCAGTGGAATTTTCACTTAATGCAGAACGTGTGAGAAGCAAAGGCGTGAAATTGTATTTTGCCAATAGCAAAAAAATTGGGGAAAATCGCTATACATCGGTTAGCAATTCGAGATTGTTTGCAATAGAAAAGACGGGAGAGGATTTTGATACAATAAGAAAACAAGTTTATGAAGTAATAGAAGAAGAGATAGACAACGTTTTGGATTATCGAAAAGATATTGGAAATATGTATGAACATTAAAAACTTGATTATTATTTTGTAATATGATACATATATTATAGTATTGATTTTTTGCAACTGAAAAAACTAACATGCTTATGATAGGAGGAGAAATATGAAATTAAAAGTGTTGATTGTAGAAGATGAATTACAAAAAGAAGAAAGTGTTATTCGGATTTTACAGAAAAATGAGATAACTCATTATTGTGTTAAAAGGTCAACAGAAGAAGCCATTGAAATGACTTCCCAAGAAGTTTTTGATCTTTTGATTACCGATTTAAAGTTGCCATCCTATCCTAACGGTGTAGCAAAAGGAAAGACAGGAATTGAAATGATGCTAGCATTAGCCCAAAGAAACGTTTTAATTCCCACGATTGTGTATTCCACAATGCCACTTTCTAAATCGGATGAAGAAAGGTTAGCAAAAGTAAATTATCCATTGATACGACAAATTTTAGATAGTGAATTAATTCAACATTTACTTATTTCAGAAGGCTTCATTACAAGGAAATCTGACTAGATTGGTCAGATTTTTTATTAATATAGGCTGGAAATGTAAAAAAATTCTTATAAACTATTGACTTTCTGGTAAAAATATGATATAAATAATTATTATTTAAAATATTGCGATGAAAATGAAAGCGATTGAAACTATCTTACCAGAGAAAAAATGCAATAGCTGGAAGCATTTTAAGATTTAAGTTCAGTTTGTGAAACACATGGGAGCAAAGATTTTAAGAAAGAGGGAAATGGAAACATTTTCAAATAGGGTGGTACCGCGGAGAATAAGCCTTCGTCCCTGTAATGGTTAGAATTACAGGGACGAAGGCTTTTGTAGTTCTTCCAGCAAATAAAATTTAGGAGGTACTTATGGAACGATTGAAAAATTATCATTGTTCGGAAATTCGAGAAAAAAATGTAGGAGAAATCATTCGATTAGCTGGCTGGGTAGATACGATTCGCGATTTGGGTGGTGTTTTGTTTTTGGATTTGAGAGACCAATATGGAATTACACAGGTTGTTGTTTCAAGCAAGGAAAGTGTAGTAGATTTTGCAGCACGTATTCCTATAGAATCAACCATTTTGGTGACTGGAAAAGTACGATTAAGAGAGGTGGAAACCATCAATGAAAAAATTGAAACAGGAAAGGTGGAACTGGTTGCTGAGCATATTGAAATATTGGGAAAACGTACAAAACCATTACCTTTTGAAATTGCAAATCACCAAGATGTCAGAGAGGATTTACGATTGGAATATCGATTTTTGGATTTGCGTTCGCCCAAAATGGTGCACAATTTAAAGCTTCGTGCAGAGTTATTGCAGTTTTTAAGATTACAAATGATAGAACAAGGTTTTTTGGAAGTGCAGACACCAATTTTGACAGCGTCGTCGCCTGAAGGGGCACGTGATTATTTGGTGCCAAGTCGTATGTGTCCTGGTAAATTTTATGCACTTCCACAGGCACCACAACAGTTTAAGCAATTATTAATGGTAGGTGGTGTTGATAGATATTTCCAAATTGCACCATGTTTTCGTGATGAAGATGCACGTAGTGACCGTTCACCAGGAGAATTTTATCAATTGGATATGGAAATGGCGTTTAGTTCACAAGAAGATGTATTTGATGTTATGGAAAAAGTGATGTATGATACCTTTTCAAGGTTTTCGAATGATGAAATTACAAAACCAAATTTTCCAAGGATACCGTATCAAGAGGCAATGTTAAAATATGGAACAGATAAACCAGACTTAAGAAATCCGTTAGAAATTAAAGATGTTACCAATATTTTTGAGGGTTTAGATATTCAAGTTTTTAATGGAAAAATTGTTAGAACAATTACTTTGCCTGAAGGGGCTAGTCAAACAAGGAATTTTTATGATGGTATGACGGATTTTGCAATTCATACGTGTAAAGCCAAAGGGTTGGCGTGGATTAAAGTTTTAGAGGATGGAAATTTGCAAGGCCCGATTGCTAAATTAATTCCAGAAGAAGCTCGTAAACAACTCTTGACACAAACCAATACAAAGCCTGGTGATAGTATCTTTTTTATTGCAGAACAGCAAGGAAGAGTAGAAAAATTGGCTGGTGAAATTCGACAAGAAATGGGAGTTCGTGCTAAATTGTTAGAAGAAAATGTATTTCGTTTTTGCTGGATTGTTGATTTTCCGATGTATGAAAAGGCAGAGAATGGAACTTTAGATTTTTCACATAATCCGTTTTCAATGCCACAAGGTGGTTTGGAGGCATTAAATAATCAAAATCCACTGGAGATTTTGGCGTATCAATATGATATGGTTTGTAATGGTGTAGAGTTGTCATCTGGAGCAGTGAGAAACCATGATACAGAAATTATGAAAAAGGCGTTTGCACTAGCAGGTTATGAAGAAAGTGTTCTTGAGACAAAGTTTGGTGCACTTTATAAAGCATTTGCGTTTGGGGCACCACCACATGCTGGAATGGCACCTGGTATTGACCGTATATTAATGTTACTCACAAGAGAAGAATCTATTCGTGAAGTGATTGCTTTTCCAATGAATAGCAAGGCACAAGATTTGTTGATGAAAGCACCAGGCAAGGTAACACAAATGCAGTTAGAAGAATTACATTTGAAAATGATGGAAAAATAGTCATAAATAAAAAATCACCGCATAAATAAGTAAGAGGTGATTTTTTTGATTTATATAAAATTAGAAGAAAATGTGGACAAGTTTATGAGTAAATATCAGAATTTGCCAAGAACAATGAGGAATATGTTGTTTAAGGCAAAGTGTCGAAAGGGAAAATTTGAAATTCAGAAAATAGAAAATTTAGAATGTATGGTATTACCAGAAGTCAATGATAAAATCATTAAAAAACTCAAAAATTTAGCGGCTATTCGTTGTTGGAAAAATCTTTGTGTGTCGGATAATTTAAGAAGAAATGAGCAATTTATGGATTTTGCTAAAGGAAGTTCATTGAAAATTATGAATGGAAAATGGCTTTTTAAGAATGTATTGGATGATATAATAGAATATATGGTAGATATAAAAGGAGACGTGCTTGGTAATCAAGAAATTTCAATTTTGTGCCATCAATTAGATGAAGTAATGGCAGAGAAAATCAAAGAAATTTGTCAAAAGGTTAAAGTTTGTAATCTTTTAACCGATCACGTTAAATGCTATCAACGATTGGAAGAAGAAGTTTATCAGGAAACTGGTATGATTTTAAACATTACCAATAATTATAAAAAAGCAATTGCTAAATCTAAGATTGTGATTAATTTTGATTTTTCACGAAGAGATTTAAGAAAATGTGTATTTGCTAAAGGCACTGATATGATACAAGTGAATCGAGCGGTTAAATTTGATATGAAAGAATTTGGTGGAAAAAATATTGTGTTTTATGGGATTGATATGCCAGAAAAATATATCGAATATCAAGAAAAAATGAGTGGCTTCAATAGTAGTATTTTGTATGAAAGTTTGATTTATAAAAGGACAAGTTATCGAAATATCAAAAAAGAATTGGAAGAAGATGAGGCTAAAATATTGTATTTAGTGGATTTAGAAGGAAAAGTTATCAAAAATCAAAATTTAATTTTACCAAAAACGCTTGACAAAATGACGATTTAACCTTATGATAGTATCTAACAATAAAACAAAATAGGAGGAAAAAACATGGGAGAAAAGGAATTTTTATTAACACAAGAAGGTTATGATAAATTAGAAAAAGAATTGGAGAAATTGAAAACAGAAGTTAGATATGAAATTGCAGATCGTATTAAAGTAGCACTAGGATTTGGCGATTTATCGGAAAACTCAGAATATGATGAAGCTAAAAATGCACAAGCTGCCAATGAAATCAAAATTGCAGAATTGGAAAATAAATTAAAATATGCCAAAATTATTGATGAATCAGAAATTGACACAAAAACAGTTCAAGTAGGAAATGTTGTCAAAGTATTAGATATGGAATTTGATGAAGAAGTCGAATATACGATTGTTGGTTCAACAGAAGTGGATTTGTCACAAAATAAAATATCCAATGAATCACCAATTGGAGTGGCTTTGTTGGGCAAAAAAGTAAAAGATGTTGTGGATGTGCAAGCACCAGTTGGAGTTTTAAAATTCAAAATTTTGGAAATTCGTAAATAAAATGTTTCAATAGCTTTGGAAAAAATTGAAATGATATTTTTTGCATTTTGACAAATACTATTTTTGAGAAAATTTTTAAAAGATAAGAATTTATTTTTTAAAAGAACTTCTCAAAATGGAGGTATTGAAAATGTCTAGTAATAGCAAGTTAATATCTGAAAAATTAAAATATGAAATCGCCAAAGAATTAGGTGTTTATGACCAAGTAAAAAAAGATGGAGGCTGGGGAAATGTATCAGCCAAAACATGTGGTAATATTGTTACAAAAGCAATTGAAATTGCAAATCGTAGTGTAGAACAATAGCCAAAAATGAACTATTAAGGATTCCTTAATAGTTCATTTTTTAATTTTTTGTAAAAAAATTTCCCGCCAATATTTCATATTATGCGGGAAAAAGTTTTCATGAAAACTTTTGTAGAAAAGCCAACGAAAAAAATTTAAAAACTCAATTTTTTTGTTCTTTTTTCTCATGTTCGTACCACATTGTTAATCCTTGAATGACCATGTTTAGTTCTTTTTCAGTTGGTAAAACTGGAGAAGATTTTTGAAAGTAATTAAAAATACCCAAAATTCTTAAAAAATAGAGAATAGGAATCATTATTTCAAAAACAATGATGGCATAGAATGGTTTGCTAATAAAACTACAAAGGAATAATAAGAATATCGACATATTCAATTGACAGCCAATGCTGGTTGTAGAAATATTACAAAACCAAGAGTAGAAATGTATTTCAGGTATATTGGGTGGGCGCTTCAAATCATTAAAAGCGTTAATTGCCATGTACATAGCAGCCTCTAGTCTTTGTTGCGAGTCAGTTTGTGTCCTAGAAACAAACTTAAATCTACCAATGGATACGAATAAGGCTACTAATAAAAAGCCTCTTAAATAATGAATTTTTGCATTTAATCCACTAATTTGTGTTAAAATAGCACAAACAAAAATACAAAAATAAAATGCATAGAATAGAAATTTTAGGCGATTTTGTTTTGTTTTCATCTGAGTTTTGGCTATCCATTGCGTGGTAATTTCATTTTGTGTTTCTGTTACAAGTGCACCATACCCTTTGTGACGTTTTGAGTAAAAGAACAGACCATTTTCCACTAAAAGGATGTCACCAAATCTGAGTTTGTTTTTCCGCATGTTGCTTCCTCCTTAAAAAAACTTAGTATCTAATATTTTATTCTATGTTATTCAAAAATGCAAGCAATTTGATGAGGTAAAATGTATTTTTCTTAAAATTGTGAATAGATTATTTCTAAACTGGAAAAAATTACTAATAGAGGTGTCAGAAATGATTTATAAATTTACGCTTAGCAGTGAAAAAGTTCTACAAATTGCAGAAGAAGTTGCTAGGAATTTGGGACATAATTATATGGGAACAGAGCATATTTTGTATGGTTTAGCCAAAGAAGAAAATGGTGTAGCTAGCAGAGTTTTAAAAAAACAAAATGTCACAGCTGATATGATTTTCGAAAAAATCGAAGAATTGATAGGAAATAATTCGGCTAACCATATAACGGTTTTGGGTTTTACCCCTAGAACGAAACGTATGATTGAAAATTCTTATACCGAAGCCAAAAAAAGCGGTTCGAATTACATTGGAACAGAGCATTTTATGATTGGTATGATGAAAGAAATGGATAGCATTGCTATGCGTATTCTTAGTAGTTTAAATGTTAAACCAGAAATGATTTATCACGATATTAACAAGGTGCTAAATGAGCTGGATGATTGTTTTAACGATTCTTTATCATTTAACGCAGGAAAGGATTTGGGAAGTTATTCTTTAACCAAAACGTTAAATCAATTTAGTAGTGATTTGACAAAAGAAGCCATAGAAGGTACTTTGGATCCAGTCATTCGGTAGAATTCGTGAAACAGAAAGAGTAATTGAAATTTTGTCGAGAAGAACCAAAAACAATCCATGTTTAATTGGAGAACCAGGAGTTGGAAAAACAGCTGTAATTGAAGGCTTGGCACAAAAAATTGTGACTGGTAATATTCCGGAAATTTTGAAAAATAAAAGAGTTGTATCGTTAGATATTACTTCTATGGTGGCAGGTGCTAAATATCGAGGGGATTTTGAGGAACGTGTCAAAAAAGCATTAAAAGAAGTTAAAAAAGCAGGCGATATTATTTTATTTATTGATGAAATTCATTCGATTGTTGGAGCAGGAGCGGCGGAAGGGGCAATTGATGCGGCAAATATTTTGAAACCGTTGTTAGCTAGAGGAGAAATACAAGTTGTTGGAACAACAACTTTGAAAGAGTATCGTAAGTATATTGAAAAAGATGCAGCTTTGGAAAGAAGGTTTCAACCAGTTGATATTTTAGAGCCTACTTTAGAGGAATGTAGAAGGATATTAAAAGGTTTAAGGGACAAGTATGAAGCACATCATAATGTCAAAATTACAGATGAGGCAATTGAGGCAGCAATTGAATTGTCCAATCGTTATATTACAGAGCGATTTTTACCAGATAAAGCAATTGATTTAATGGATGAAGCTTCTAGCAAAGCAAGATTAAAATCTTTTGTTGAACCAGAACGTATTAAGAAGTTGGAAAATCAAGTCGAGAAATTGGAGGCAGAGAAAGAAACAGCTATTACGATGCAAGAATTTGAAAAAGCAGCTCAATTAAGAGATCAAATGCTCCAATTGAAAAACAATTTGGAACATGAAAAAAACAGTTGGAGAAATGAAACAAGTCAGAAAATCATTACTATTGGGATGGAAGAAATTTCGGAAGTAGTTAGTCGTTGGACAGGAATTCCTGTTACGAAAATCAAACAAGATGAAACTACCAAATTAAAGAATCTAGAAACGATTTTACACAAAAGAGTTGTTGGACAAAATGAAGCGATTGAAGCAATTTCAAAAGCTATTCGAAGAAGCAGAGTGGGATTAAAAGATCCGAATCGTCCGATTGGTTCGTTTTTATTTTTAGGTCCGACAGGCGTTGGAAAAACAGAACTTACGAAAACACTAGCAGAAGTTTTATTTGGTAATGAGAATGCGATGATTCGTTTGGATATGTCGGAATATATGGAAACTCATTCTGTTTCGAAAATGATTGGTGCACCACCAGGTTATGTGGGATATAATGAGGCTGGTTTTTTAACGGAAAAAGTACGAAAAAATCCCTATTCTGTTGTTTTATTTGATGAAATTGAAAAAGCTCATTTAGATATTATGAATATATTATTGCAAATTTTAGAAGATGGTCGTCTAACCGATGGGCAAGGTAGGACAGTTGATTTTAAAAATACAGTTATTATTATGACTTCGAATATTGGTGCGAGATGGATAACAGAAAAGAAAACCATTGGTTTTGAAGCAAAAGGAGAAAAATTTGATCACGATTATGAAAATATCAAAAAAGAGGTGATTGGTGAGACAAGAAGAATTTTCAAACCAGAGTTTTTGAATCGAATTGATGAATTAATTGTGTTTCATAAATTACGTCAAATGGATTTGGAGAAAATTACAGATTTTATGCTCGAAAAGGTTATTCAGAGAATGAAAAAACAAAATATTGAATTAGAAATTACCCCAAAAGCACGTCAAATGATTACCCAAAAAGGAACAGATGATAGATATGGAGCAAGACCTCTTCGAAGAACGATTCAAAACTTGGTGGAAGATAAGATAGCAGAAAAGATTTTAGAAGGAGAAAGTAAGCAAGAGGGGAAAATGATTTTGGAGGAGGAAGATGGGAATATTATTGTAAAATAGAAAGCAAATGTCTTGACAAAATGGTGTTTATATGGTATAATAAAAGAAAAAGACCGAGTTTTATTAAGCACGGTCTTTTTTCTTAAAAATTTAGGCGGATTGGAAAAAATCTGAGTATTTTGATAAAAGTCTTGTCAGATGTTATAAAATGTTGTATAATGTTAAAGGATGAAATAAGCGGCTATAATTTAGTGGTAGAATGTCATGCTTCCGACCTGATAGCGCGGGTTCGATTCCCGCTAGCCGCTCCATTAAGTAAAATCGTCGCACCAGACGAAAGTATTGAAAAATCAACTGTAAAGGTTGATTTTTTTAATGCCTTTATCTTGAAAAAGGAAGGTTTGCTTTTTAGGTGTTTTTATGGTAATATATATATTATAAAAAGCTTAAGGAGGAAATAAGATGAAAAGTGAATGGACACACAGTTTTGCAAATGCTGGAGTGGTTCTTGTAATGGCTAACGAGTTAGAAAACTTGGAAGATTCATACAGAAGAGGAGAAACTTCACAGGAAGTATATGAAAAAAGAAAGGCAGAATTGCAAAAGATGTTGAACAATGTAACAAATTAACTTTTTTATTCTATTTCTAAATAGCTCTCTTGATATTTTTTATTCGAGGGAGCTAATTCTATTTTTTTATATAATTTATTGAAAAGAAAATATTGTAAATGTTATAATCAAAATAGATATTTTATTGTGAAAGGAAGAAATAAATATGGAGAAAATTAATGTTTCGAGTAAAATAAAATTAGATAGTGGAGATGAATATATATTAGTTGAAAAGATTTTTTTGGAGGAAGATGGGGCTAGAAATACAAGTATTAAAATTAATAATAGTCCTAGTTTTACAATAAAAATTGGAAGAATAAGAACACCAACAAGTACTGCCACGATATTTTTGACAAGACAAGGTGATTATGTGGGGCATATAAGTGCTAATTTATATAATAATTCTACTGCAAGTTTAATGATGTCTGGAATTAGAAGTATAGATTTGCCTATCGAATTAACTCAATATACTGATATTATTGAGACACATGATACAGCTTTATTAGTAAATGAAAAATACAGAAGGCAAGGGAAAGCATCTCAGTTAATGAAATTAATGTTTCAATATCTAGATGAAAAAGGTATAAAAGACTTAGAAGTAGACGGAATAACAGATGATATTGCAATGAAAACTTATTTGAAGACAGGTGCAGAAGTGATTGGAGAGAAAAAGGCAATTTATAGAGATATTAAAAGATTTATTCAAAAAGAGGAAAAAGAAATTTCAGAAGAAATAGATAGATAATAAGGAAAAAATATATATTACAAAAATAAAAAGTTAGTAAAAATGACTATATGCCTATTTATTTACTATGTGATATATTTATTACAACAGTTGATGAATCAATTATTTTTTTGAGCAAAATGTGGGAGGAACACTATTAAAAATAGGCAAATTTTTCGCAAATAACCTCCTAAAACGCTCCAAAAAATAAGAAATTTTACCATTTTTTTCTAATAAAGATTTTAATTTTGGAAATTGTAGTGATAAACAACTTGAAGAGTATAAAAAAATTAATAATAAGTATTGGAAACAATTAGAAAATGGTGAAATTTCAAAAAAAGAAGTTTTAGAAGGTCGATTTGTTGAATTTTTTTTGAAAAATGGAATTGATACAGATATAGTTTCAGAGTTTAATGAAGCATATCAGATACGTATTGGAAATATAGCTTATTATATGAAAAATGCAAAAGAAACAGTTCTAGCACTTAAAACAAAATATAAGCAATATGGAGCAACAAACGGAACTATTGTAGCTCAAGAAAAGAAATTAGCAAAATCTGGGCTAGATAAATTGCTTGATGATGTGTTCATATCAGAAAAAATTGGTTTTGATAAACCTTCTATTAATTATTATAAAACAGTGTTTGAAAAAGTAGGTAGTTACAACTTAGAAGAATACATAATGATTGGAGATTCTTTAACAAGTGATATGCAAGGTGGTATAAATGTTGGAATTACAACATGTTGGTTTAATCCTAATAAAAAGGAAAATAATAAAAAGTTAAATATTGATTATGAGATTAATGATTTGAAAGAAGTTATAGATATATTAGCTAAATAGAAAAAATTTTAATAAATGTAGAAGCAACTTACAATTTATCAAAATATATTATTTTCTCATATAGTATAATAGGGGGGGAAAAAATTGTATTGTTGTGAGAAAAAATGTAATGTATGCTATTTTATTGTTAGTATTAGTCTAATTATAATATTATTAGTATGGAATGTTAGCTTGACAGTTATTGTATCAGATAGTAATCCTGCACATATAAATAGCTTTAATTATGCACCTGAAAATTTACAAGCTGGAGGCTATATTACTTTTGATACTAATAGAGTTATAGAAAAAAATGATATAACACATCAAGAAGGAAGTTCAGATTTTATAATTAATAAAGATGGAAACTATTATATTCAATTTAATACGACGATTTATGAACCACCATCAACAGGGAAAGAAACAACGTTATCCGTTTATTTAGAGCATAATAATGCTACGGTATATGGCACAACTGTTGGAGAAACAGTAGCAAATGCTTATCAAACAGTGAATTTGAGCTTTGGAGTGATGATTAAGGCAAATAGTGGTGATATTATAAGAATAAAAAATAATTCTGGAACAGTAGTTGAATTATTACAACCAAATGTAAATATGATAAGAATAAAATAACCATAAAAGGATAGATAGTTTGTATCTATCCTTTTATGGTATAATCATTCTTTATGGGAATAGAGCTATATGAAATATGAAGATACTAAAATAAGTGCTAATACTTATTTGTGACTGAAAATTTTTTTATAAAAAAACAATTCATATCCCAAAATTGAAGAATATGAATTGCTTTTTCTGTTTAACGGCTTTGCTTTTCCACGATTTTCAGATATACATAACTCTTATCTTCACCATCAGTTATGGTCAAGAGATCAGAAGTTTCGGATACCGTTTTGAAGTTTTTACCATCAAAAACCTCTATAGGGCATTTTTCGCAACCACGTAATATGTAAACGGTTTCGGGGTTGAGAGAAGAGTTTCCATTGGGATCAAAAGTGATTTCCTGAGGAGGCTCGACTGCATCTTGCACGCTTGAGAACGTGAAAATAGTGAAACTTTCTTTTGGTGTTCTAACTATGGTTTTGCCAACTTTTTCCCTGTCGAGTTTTGCCATGTAGTCTTTATAATACGCTTTTTCTGTCGCATCATACATAAGACTAAGTGTAAAGGCAGCTGCAATAAGTGCTCCTATCATGAATTTCACCTCCATTTTGTAACTGGAGGTTACACGACCCCTCCAGAAGTTTCATTGAAAATTTTCTGAGGCATTAGTCGTGTAATGCAATAAAATTACTTTTATTTTATCATATTTTTCCAAAAAAGTCAAATATATTTGAGCTATTTATAAAATTATGTTAAATTATAATTAACCAATTTTTTTATTTTATAGATAGAAAATATTATAGATAACTATGCTAGATGTTCCAATAAAAGCCGATTTTTTACCAAAGTAGGTTATTTGATAAATTCTCATATTTTTCTTTACAAAATAAAAGATGGTGTGTATAATAATATAAAACGTACTGTGAAGGAAATAAGACATAGAAAAACTCAATAGAATACATATAAAAAGGATGAAAAAACATGCAAGAAATCATATTAAATTCAGAAGCAGAAACAATTGCTCTGGGAAGAAAAATAGCTCAACATTTAAAAATAGGCGATATTCTTGTTTTAACAGGTGAATTAGGTTCAGGAAAAACCAAGTTAACAGAAGGAATTTTAACCTATTTTGGTTTACAAAACGAAATTTCTAGCCCAACTTTTACTATCGTAAATGAATATCAAGCAGAAAAGTTTCCAATTTATCATTTGGATGTGTATCGTTTGGAAAATAGTGATGAATTTCTAGCCATTGGTGGAGAAGAATATTTTGAAAAAGGAGTTAGCATTATTGAATGGGGCGAAATCATTGAAGATGTTCTACCCCCAAATTATATTCATATTGTTTTTTCACGTGATTTGGAAGAAGAAAACAAGCGAAAAGTCAAAATTTCAGTTGTCAAGTAAAAATTGACAACTGAAATTTTGGGGAATCTTACGATGTTAACTTTAGCTTGATAAGAAAAAACGGAAGTCTCTCATTTTTGGAAGACTTTAGTTTGAACAAATTAATTTTTTTTTGGCAGAGAATGTTTTCATGTGCATAATTGCCATAATCACCTTTAAGTTTGCTTATGAAAGAAAATTTAGTTGATTGGTTCATAAAAAGTTTGAGCTATTTTATATACTTTTTTATTTCAATATGATATAGTTATAAAAAAGGAGAGAGGATTATGAAAATTTTGTCAATTGATACTGCCTCTAAAATTTGCAGTGTAGCCATTTTGGAGGAAGAGAAGATAATAGATGAAATCAATTTAAATAATGGTTTGACTCATTCTGAAAATTTGATGCCGATGGTGGCTAAAATTTTGTCCAATCATCAGTTGACTTTGGATGATATGGATTTGATTTCTTGTTGTACAGGACCAGGATCGTTTACAGGAATTCGTATTGGTGTCTCGAGTGTGAAAGCGATGGCACAGGTGTGTCAAATTCCAGTTGTGAGTGTTACATCGTTAGAAATTCTGGCAAGAAGAGACGAAACTTTTCAGACAAAAGTGGCTTTGATTGATGCAAGAAATAATCAAGTATATGCAGGTGTTTTTGATGAAACTTATCAACCTAAAGAAGAGCTTATGGCAGACGATATTTTACAAGTGATAGAAAAGTTAAAATCCTATGAAAATTTTATTTGTATAGGAGATGGGGCAGTGCTTCATCAAGAGTTGATTTTGAAAAATTTGCCACAAGCTAAATTTTCGAAAAACAATGAGCAAAGTGCTGGATTAGCTGGAAAAATTGCTTATCAAAAGATCTTGAAAAAGGATATTCAACAACCTGATACGCTTTTACCAATCTATCTTCGAAAATCACAAGCTGAAAGAATGAAAAATAGAGGATAATATGAAACATTTAAAAATACAAAATATGACATTAAATGATTTTGAAAATCTTAAAAAGAATTTAAGGATAGATTTTGATGATTTTTGGACGGTATCACAATTAAAAACAGAATGGATGGGAGATAATAGAAATTATATCGTTGCCAAACAAAATCAAGAAATTGTTGGTTTTGCTGGCATGATGCTAAATCCGCCAGAAATGGAAATCATGAATATTGTAACCAAAAAACAAGTTAGAGGAACAGGAATTGGCACGCATTTATTAAATAAAATTATTGAAATTGCAAAAAATAATGGCATTGAAACCATTTTTTTAGAAGTTAATGAAACGAATTTTATTGCTCAAAGAATGTATCGAAAAGCTGGTTTTTTGGAAATTGGTGTACGAAAAAAGTATTATCATGGAAAAAAGAATGCAATGATTATGTCAAAAAAAGTAAATAATTTGAAAAAATGATTGAAAAAAAATTTTTTTTCCGATAGAATATAGAAAGATAAAATAAAAAATGGGAGGAATACAAATGAGAAGAAGCAATGAAAATGAA
Source organism: uncultured Clostridium sp. (assembly GCA_947653235.1). Taxonomy (GTDB): domain Bacteria; phylum Bacillota; class Clostridia; order TANB77; family CAG-508; genus Scatovivens. The sequence continues at coordinate 4,636 of CANTGH010000013.1, read as the reverse complement.
TTATTACCAAAAGATTTAAAAAATATCTGCAACCCAAATGTATTTGGATTTGAAACAACAAAGGAAATTGAAGATGTTTCAGATTTAATTTATGGGCAAGATCGAGGAATAAAAGCCTTACAATTTGGAGTTGATATTGATGTAAAGGGCTATAATTTGTATCTAGAAGGACCATCGGGTGTTGGAAAAACCATGTATACTAAAAAATATTTAGAAAAAAAGGCTCAAAAAGATAAAACACCTTCAGATTGGTGCTATATTTATAATTTTGAAGATCCAAATGAACCAATTGCCATTTCTTTTCCAGCAGGGCAAGGAAAAGTTTTTAAAGAAAATATGGAAAGTTTTGTTAAAGATATTCGAAAAGACATCAAAAAAACATTTAATAACGATGAATTTGAGAAAGAAAAACAAATTATTAAACAAGAGTATGATATTAAACGAGAAAATTTACTCAAAAAATTAAATGATAAAACCATGAAACAAGGTTTTCAGATTAAGTCAACCGATAATGGTATTTACATGATGCCGATTTACGAAGGAAAAACGATTGCAGAAGAAGAATTTGAAAAACTTCCACAAGAAATTAAAATTCAATATGAAGAAAAATCCTCAGAAGTGCAAGAAATGATTTTTACTGCGTTATCTGACATCAAAACCATTGAAAGAGAATCCGATAAAAAAATTGAGAGTTGGCAATCCAATGTAGCTTTAATGACGGTTAATATGCAAATTAATGCGTTAAAATCGAATTATAAACGAAATAAAAAGATTAGCACCTACTTAGATGGTGTTAAAAAAGATATTTTGAAAAATATTGATTGCTTTCTAGCGTCTGAAGAAGACGAAAAACAAATGGCTGAGCAACCAAACAATATGCAAAGAAGAGAATTAAGGGAACCATGGCTGAATTACCGTGTTAATTTATTTGTGGATAATAGCAAACGTGAAGGTGCACCAGTTGTTATGGATACCAATTATTCTTATAACAATCTTTTTGGAAGGTTGGAATATGAAAATCATTATGGCATGTTAAAAACCGATTACATGATGTTAAAACCAGGCTTGTTACATGAAGCAAATGGGGGATATATTATTTTCCAAATTCGAGATTTGATTAATAATCCAGCTTGTTATGAAGCTTTGAAAAAAGCGTTAAGAGTGAAAGAAGTAGCCATTGAAAATGTGGCAGAACAACGAAATTCGATGGTTTTAATTTCGCTAAAACCAAAACCAATTCCATTAGATTTGAAAGTGCTATTGGTAGGAAGTTCAAATATGTATCATACACTATTGAATGTGGACGAAGACTTTAAGAAATTATTTAAAATTAAAGTAGAATTTGAGGAAAGTGCACCAAGAACAAATGAAAATGTTATTAAATTATCAAAATTTGTAAAAAGCTTTTGCGAGCAGGCCAATTTACTTGATTTAGATAAAGAAGCAGTTGCCAAAGTAGTAGAATTCGCTTCCAAAATAGCAGGTGACAAAGATAAAATTTCCACTCAATTTAGTGAGATTGGTGAAATTATTGGTGAAGCTTCCACCTGGGCCAAAATTGGAAAATCCAAAGTAGTGACCAAAGAACACATTCAAAAGGCTCTAGATGAACGTATCAATCGTATAAAAAAATACGATGCTAAATATTTGCAAATGATTCAAGAAGAAACTTTATTGATTGAAACAGAAGGTTACAAAATAGGTCAAATCAATGGTTTAACGGTTATGACTATTGGTGATTATTCCTTTGGAAAACCAGCTAAAATCACAGCCAATACGTATGTTGGAAAAAGTGGCATTGTTAATATTGAACGAGAAGTAGAAATGTCTGGTTCTTCTCATTCAAAGGGTGTTTTGATTTTGTCTGGTTATTTGGGTGAACAATTTGCACAAAAAGCACCATTATCACTGACAGGAAGTATTTGTTTTGAGCAATTATATGGTGGAGTGGATGGCGATAGTGCTTCGAGTACAGAAGCATATGCGATTTTATCAAGTTTATCCGATATTCCGATTAACCAATCGATTGCTGTAACAGGTTCTGTTAACCAAAAAGGTGAAATTCAGCCAATTGGTGGCGTAAATGAAAAAATTGAAGGATTTTATCAAATTTGTAAAATGCGTGGTTTTAATGGCGAGCAAGGTGTCATTATTCCAAAACAAAATGTAAGAAATTTGCATTTGTCAGATGATATTATCGATTCGGTAAAACATGGGAAATTTCATATTTATGCAGTGAAAAATATTGAAGAAGGAATCGAGATTTTAACTGGTGTACCAGCTGGAAAAAAAGATCGAAATGGTAATTTCCCAAATGGTTCGATTAACTATTTAGCCATGGAAAAGTTAAAGAAATTTTCAAAAGCAGCCAATAGCTTCGAAAAATAAATAAAGGAGGATTCTTAAATCCATGAAATTGAAAATAACGAAAGAAGAATTAAAAGCAATCCAAACATACAAAAATGAAACATACGAACTAATCAACCATATTTTGGCAGAGCAAGTAGAAAATGATTTATCCTTTATGATGCAAAATTCTCAACTCCAATATTCGAAAACGATTTTAGAGGAAACCATTGAAACCATCGGATTAATGGTTTCTGCAATGATTAAAACCTTCCAACAAAAAGACAAAGCAAAGAATCTTACGGTATATAAACAAGCATCTCTTGCTGAAGCAGAGCAATTAAAATTAGATTTTTCAATGAATTCGTTTTGTCTTGCCAAAACAGAAAAAGAAATTGTGGAGAATACATCTACTAAAGCAAGTGCCAAGGTAGTGAATTTGGAATTAAAACTTGATTCAGCGATTCCTTATATGGAATTAGAGAAAAATGAAATATTAATTTTTCCTTTTACACATATAACAAACTTAAAGGAAAAAAAAGATAATTTTTATCAAATTGATTTAGCATTACAAGAATGGGAAATTTTATCAGACGAGGAAAGAACAAACTTATCTGAAAATATTCGAAAACAGGCTGATGAAATTGGGCAAAAAATCAAAGATTGTATCGAATTAGATCAAGAAACGGTTTTTCAATATGAAAATATTCGAAAATTAGAACAGTTACTTGCCAAACATAATTTTGCTATAGAACAAGAAACTTATCAACAAGACACTACGCCAGAAGAAAGGCAAAGTGATTTAGAAGACATAGAAAGAATTACAACAGAGCTGACTTCCTTAAAAGATAAAGTAGCACAATTGTTCAATAGCAGACAACAAAATATTGATACGATTTTAGATTGGAAAAGAGACCTTGCAGCTTATATAAAGAATGAAATTCGATTAATTTATGAAAAATATAGTGCACCAGCCAATGTTACCAAACCACTTCAAGAAAAAACAGAACAAACTGCTGAAACAGAAAAAAAAGAATTACCACCAGAAGTAGAAGATGTCAAAAAGGAAGCCTTAGAAAATCTTGCAGTTGTTGATACATTATTAAAAAATATTCAAGATTTAATTGCCAAACAGCAAAATCATGCTCGTATCGCAGAAGCGATGGATTCTAATTACAAGGCACTCAATAATGCTTTTGAAATGAAAAATGTAGCAGAAGAATTAGAGGCACTAGTTCAAGCTATTTCCAGTAAAATAGATACGATGTTACCAGAAAATAAAGAAGAATTAGACAAAATTTCAGAAGTAAATTTACAAGTAAATATTTTGCTTAATTATTTAAACAATGCCAAAGCAGCGGTAGGTAAAAAAATAAACCGATTTGATGAAATGGCGATTATTGAAGAAAATGAATTAAAAAAAGAAATTGCGGAAACCATCAAAAATATTCGTTGTGAAGCGGAACTTAAAAAATTGGAAGATGATGTAGAAATCATTGAAGATAAAAATAAGTTTCAACGATTTATTGGAAGATTTACAGGAAAAAATAAGTTGGATGCTACGATGCTAGATCAAATTAAAATTAGGCAAACAGCGATTAAAAAGACATTTAAAGCTAAAATGTTACTTTCTTATAATTATAGTATTCATGAATTATTGGCAGAAATCGAAATGTTTATCAAGGAAAACGAAGACGATGAATTGGTCTTGGAAGATGTTAGTCATTTGCGAAAAATAAAAGACATTTTGAAGAAAAATTTTGTGATTGCAGATAGCAAAGTGAATCGTATTATTGAGCAAAAAATGGGAAAAAATCTTCCTGTTGTGGCACAAAAAATAAGCAAAAAAGAATTGATTGAAATTGATACCTATCGATTTTTAAACCGATATGGTTATGATCGATCCAATGACCGAAAAGAGCCAGAATATCAAGATACCTTAGCCAATGAAATCAAAAGAATTGTGGAATATATAAAGACAAGTGGTGTTATTTAAAAATGAAAAAGTAGTATTTGCTATAAAAATGGAGTAAATACTACTTTTTTTCTGAAAAGAATTGACAAATTTGAAGAAGTAAACTATAATAAGGATATGCCAATATAGCTCAGTTGGTAGAGCAACAGATTCGTAACCTGTAGGTCGGCGGTTCGATTCCGCCTATTGGCTCCATTAAGTAAAATCGTCGCACTTTGGCGAAGTATTGAAAAATCAACTGTAAAGGTTGATTTTTTATGTTTAACTTTAGAGAAAACCCCCAGTTATACTGGGGGAAACAAAAAACTTATAGTT
>CANTGH010000012.1 GCA_947653235.1 uncultured Clostridium sp. | reverse complement strand
GAGGTTTTTTTCTATATTTTTTTGAGTTGAGAAATACCGAAACTTGATGACTTTTTGCAAAAACCTGCTCTCACTTGCTATTCCTGCATTACAAAGGCGGACCATCTGTCCGCCTCCTCAATCAATTAAGATGAAAAATATGCAACACCTGATTCAAACAACTTCTGATCTTTATTTCCTGGCATATTTTTATAAATATCGGTATAACATCTCTCCGAATGCCCCATTTTTCCCATAATCCTACCATCTGGACTGGTGATACATTCAATTGCATAACTCGAACCATTTGGATTAAACGCAATATCCATCGAAGCATTTCCTCCAAAATCCACATATTGTGTCGCAATTTGACCATTTTGCACCAATTCCTGATACATTTGGCTCGATACCACAAATCTTCCTTCTCCATGGGAAACTGGAATGGTAAACACCTCTCCAAGCTCCACTTTACTAAACCACGGTGACATTTTCGACGTCACCTTCGTTTGCACCATGCAAGATTGATGTCTAGCAATCTGGTTAAACGTAAGAGTTGGCATCGTATCATCCATTTCGATGATTTTGCCATATGGCAATAAACCTGTTTTTACTAACGCTTGAAATCCATTGCAAATACCAAGCATCAAGCCATCCTTTTCATACAAATGGGCGTGAATGAGATCCTTCAATTTTGGATTTCGAAATACAGACGCGATGAATTTTCCAGAACCATCTGGTTCGTCACCTGCGCTAAATCCGCCTGGTAACATGATAATTTGCACCTCTTTGATTTGTCTTGCAAATTCTTCGATGGAATCGGCTACATCATTTGGTTTGATGTTTTTAAACACACTCGTATTGACAATAGCACCTGCATCTTCAAAAGCTTTCGTCAAATCATATTCGCAATTTGTGCCTGGAAATACTGGAATAAAAACACGTGGTTTAGCAATTGGTTTCGTACATTTTATGGTACATTTTTTGTCTGATACGATATTTTCCACTTTTGGATTTTCAGCCTTCACTTTCGTTGGGAATACTTTCTCAAGCGGTTTTTGCCAAACTTTGGTTAATTCTCCAATCGGCATTTTCAGATCACCAATCACAATTTCTCCACAATCACAAGTGGTTCCTAATTCAATGAATTTCTCATTGGCTACCTCTTCTTTTAATTCTAGGACAAACGAACCATACATCATGCTAAATAAAGGAACATTGGCTGTCATTTTAAAACCGAGTTGATTTCCTAGGCAAGCTTTTGTTAAAACGTCTGCTAACCCACCATTTCGAACGGTTGAAATAGAAAGCACTTTTCCCTCTTCAATTAACTGATGCACTATTTCAAAATTCTCTTTCAAATCTTCTACATCTGGCAAATAATCCTGATCCATTTTGCTTTTCAATAAAACGACTTTGGAACCAGCTTTTTTGAATTCATTGGAAACTACTTTTTTAATATCCACAGTTGAAACACTAAAGGAAACAACTGTTGGTGGCACATCCAATTCATTGTAAGAACCAGACATACTGTCTTTTCCACCAATCGAGGCAATTTGCAATTTTTCCTGTATCCAATAGGCACCTAATAACGCTGCAAATGGTTTGCCCCAACGGATATCGCTTGTTCCTAATTTTTCAAAATATTCTTGAAGTGTTAGCCAAGAATCCCTATAGTCACCACCAATAGCAACTAATTTGGTAACCGATTCTAATATACTATAAACCGCTCCATGAAATGGACTCCACTTTGAAATGACTGGATTATAGCCATATGTCATAATGGTTCCTGTATTGGTATAACCTTTTAGGGTTGGAATTCTGGCTACCATTCCTTCAGCTGGGGTTAATTGGTATTTTCCGCCAAATGGCATAAGGACCGTGTTTGCACCAATTGTACTGTCAAATCGGTCGACTAATCCTTTTTGGGAACAACAATTCAAATCAGAAATGGTTTGTTTCCATTTTGTGAAAATATCTTTTGGATTTTCTTGGACTTTTAGTGGCGATTTTTCATAATCTGGCTTCTGAACAGCTACTTGCGTTTTTTTGACATCACCATTCGTGTCTAAAAATGCACGGCTGATGTCTACAATGCATTTTCCACGCCAGAACATTTTCACGCGTGGTTCTTCTACCACTTCTGCAACAATCGTGGATTCAATGTTTTCCTTTTCCGCCAAACCAATAAATTTCTCTGCATTTTCCTTCGCGATAACCACTGCCATTCTTTCTTGTGATTCGGAAATGGCAAGTTCGGTTCCATCTAATCCTTCGTATTTTTTCGGTACTTTATCCAATTGAATGACAAGTCCATCTGCCAATTCTCCAATGGCAACTGACACACCACCTGCACCGAAATCGTTGCATCTTTTAATTAACTTGGTTGCTTCTGGATTTCGGAATAATCGCTGGATTTTTCTCTCTTCTGGTGCATTTCCTTTTTGCACTTCGGCACCACACGTTGTCAATGATTGGCTTGTGTGAGCTTTGGAGCTTCCTGTTGCTCCTCCACAACCATCACGCCCTGTACGTCCGCCAAGTAAAACCACAAGGTCCCCTGGCTCAGGTCTTTGTCTTACAACATTTTCCTTTGGTGCTGCACCAATTAAGGCACCTAATTCCATTCTTTTGGCTAAATAACCATCATCGTAAATTTCAGCAACTTGTCCTGTAGCAAGGCCAATTTGATTTCCATAAGAACTGTAACCACGCGCTGCTTCATTCGTTAATTTGCGTTGTGGCAATTTGTTTGGCAAGGTGTCTGTTATCGGCTTAGTTGGGTCTCCACAACCCGTGATACGCATCGCTTGATAAACGTAAACTCTTCCTGATAATGGGTCACGAATACAACCACCTAAACAAGTGGCCGCTCCACCAAATGGCTCAATTTCCGTTGGATGATTATGGGTTTCGTTTTTGAACATGATTAAATATTCTTCTGGCTCACCATCAATTATAATTTCTGCACGAAAACTACAAGCATTGATTTCTTCGGATTCGTCTAAGTTTTTTAAAATGCCTCTTTTCTTTAATTCTTTGGCAACAATGGTTCCTAAATCCATTAGGCAAACATCTTTGGCTTTTTTGCCTTCGTATACGTATTCTCTGGATTTGGTGTAATCTTCATAAATTTGGGAAAGCAAATCCCAGTTAATATCGATTTTTTCTAGTTTGGTTAAAAAAGTTGTGTGTCTGCAATGGTCTGACCAGTAGGTGTCAATCATTTTCATTTCGGTCATGGTAGGGTCACGGTGTTCGGTTTCTTTGAAGTAGGTTTGACAAAATTTTAGGTCGGCTAAATCCATCGCAAAACCATATTTTTGGTAGAATTTTTGGCTGTCTTCGTCTGTCATGTTGGTAAATCCTTCGATGATAGCAACATCGGCTGGTTCTTCCATATTTTCGGTTAGACTGTCTATTTTTTCAAGGGAACATTCTCTTGAATCAACTGGATTGATGATATAGTGTTTGATTTTTTCAATATCTTCTGTACTTAAATCACCTGTTAAAAGGTAGATTTGAGCAGATTTGGCAATGGGTTTGGTACCACCCGATAAAATTTGCAAACATTCTGCTAAAGAACTAGCTCTTTGGTCAAATTGACCTGGCAAAAATTCGACACCAAATGCATTGGTATTTGGTTCTAATGGATATTCTTCGACAACATAATCATCGACTTGTGGTTCTGAAAAAACGGTAGCTTTGGCTGTTTGAAAGACTTCTTCTGTGATCCCTTCAACGTCGTATCGGTTTAAAATAGTGATTTTTTGTAAATTGTGGATTTGTAAATTTTCTTGGATATCGTTTAATAGATGAGTAGCTTCTACGTCAAATCCTGGCTTTTTTTGGACATATATTCTTTTGACTGGCATGGCTTTTCCTCCTAAAATTTTTATTTTTGGTTTTGTTTCGATTTGGGCACAAGCCTTTGTGCCTTTATGTTAGATTTATTATATAATAAAGTTGTGAATTTTTCAAGAAATTTAGCGAATTTTTACCTTTTCTGTTCAAACTTTTTCATTCGTTTTTCTTCTGCTAAAGATATTTCTCTTAACCAGTTGGCAAAAGCGATATTATCTGTATTTCTCAAATATTCAAAATATGGAATTCTGTCGGCGATAAATCGTTTTTCTCTTTTCTTTCTATCTTTTCATTATACCACTTTTAGCAATAAAATTGGGGATAAATCTAGACAAAAAAACAGATAGACTTTAGGGCAAATATTGCCCCAAATCTATCTGCTTTGTTTGTTTTACGCAAAATACAGCATGTAAGCATGCATTTTATCATGTCTTACTGCATGACAAAAAAGACTGTCTTCGTTCGGAACTTCTTTTTCGCCTAAGAAGGTAAAAGTTACAAAGTGAAGCCCACTCTCCTCCTCAATCTCGACAATTTCCTCATCCAAAGCCTTAGCAATATTTTCGCCGTTTGGCTCCTTCGGATTTTCCTCGTCTCTGATTTCTACATACCGTGTCATAATTTTGCTCCTTTCTTGCCATAAATGTGGCGCTTGTGAAATAATTGTGAGTTTCTATTATCATTATATCACATTTACATAATTTTGTCAAATATTTAAATCTGCTAATCTAAAAAAGCAAAAGATAACCCAAAAGAAGAATTTTCGCTTCTTTTAGGTCATCTTTTTTACATTTCAAAAACTCGGGTCAATTTCGTTCTAACGAAACATCTCCCTGACCGCGTCACCATTATCCAGTCTCCCTTGTGAATATATTGTGCTGTTTCTCCAATACTCAACTCACCACAATAACGAGCTTTATAGACAAATGGCAAGCATCTCACAATATGCTGCTTGCTATCACAACAATAAGGCTCTTCTGTAATTTTGGAAACCGTTACAGCAACTTTGCCTTTTTCATCATATACCATTATGTCCCGATATTTTTGTTTTTTCATATTCTTGCTCCTCTCCTTGCCACCAGTGTGGCGCATGAAAAATAATCATAAGTTCTTATTATCATTATACTACATTTGCATAATTTTGTCAACTTCAAAGATTTCATCATGCAAAAATCCGACTAATTTTCCGATTTCTCGGTCAAAAATTTCTCTAGAGCAATCCAATTTTAGAATTTCATTTCTTGTAATCGGTAACCTTTCTATGATTTTACGAAATCGGCAATTTTTTTGGATGCATTCTTTCCATCTGTCAATTCCAACAAAATCAATTTTATCCGCATCACGAATAACAATTCCTTCTAAGGTCTCTGGACTTTCTTTCCAGCTGTGTTTGTAAATGGCTAAATAACATTTTTGAATGAGTTCTTCTTCATAGCCGAAGATTTCGCATTTCTTCTTGTAACATTTCTGCACTTATGCCAGCATGACCTTTTTCCTGTACAACCCTTCCCACATCATGCCAGTAGGCAACAATCAAACATACTTCTTGGTTCGCTTTTATTCCTGTTTCTAAAATTTCTTTCGTATAATTCACCACTGCTTCAACATGAGATAGCGAATGTTTTGGGTCTTCGACGTTTTTCATGATTTCTATGGCTTTTTGTATCAACTTTTCATGTTTTTCTTCGATTGGTTTAAAAGCTTCTTTGGATTTCATTTTCTTCTCCTTTTATCTAATTTGTTTTATTATACCTTATAAAAACTACTTTTTCAAGACAAAAAGGCAGATAAATTCAATCATTACAATTTCATTTATCTGCCTTTTACTTTTCAATGACTTTCGATGTAACAGCAAAAATTCTGTTGTATCTCACGTTTGATTGTTCCTAGTTCTTCTTTTTGCAGAGCATTCTTGAATCTGTAAATAAGATCTGTTCGAAAAAGTTTCCACCGTCTCCATACTGCTATCATATAGCTTTTTAAGGAGTGCTTGACTTTCCATTCACCTGATGTGCTTAAAAGCACCTGATCGCCTGCTTGGAACTGTTTCAAGATAAAACCCGCATCGGTGTGTCGTTTTATCGTAGTAAACGCTCCAATGTTGACAAGCGTGTCTTCAGAAATTATCTCGGCTTCTGCCAAGTTTACCTGAAATAACCGCTCGTCATTTGCAACATAGTTGGCAATTAAGACCTTTTTTACCTCCATTCCCTTAATTCTTGATGTCATTTCAAAAACAACCATTTTTTCGTCCCCCTTCTGGCTTAGTGCCTTGCTTGTTTTTTCACAATATTTGGTTAATTTTATTATATCACATTTACATAAATTTGTCAATTAGTTCAAAATCTTTTATTAATGACACATATAAGATTAGGTCTATCCTCCTTTTACCTTAAATTGATTTCTTTGTTTCCAGTGATTACCTCACCTATTAAATAGGCATTTTCTCCACAATCTTTTAATATTTGTAATGACTTTTCAACCTGTTCTTCTGGCACAATGATTGCCATGCCAATTCCCATATTAAAAGTATTGTACATATCATGTGTTGGAATGTCTCCTACTTTTTGGATGAGTTTAAAAATGCTTGGTATTTCGTAAGAATTTGTGTTTATGTTTAAGGCTACCTTTTCGTTTAACATACGAGGCATATTTTCATAAAATCCACCACCTGTGATGTGGGAAATGCCTTTTACATGGACTTTTGAAATTAATTCCAAAATAGATTTGACATATATTTTCGTTGGCGTTAACAGACACTCACCTAATGACATGCCTAATTCTTCTTGGTATTGATTCAAGGATTGTTTATCGGTTCCAATGTGAAATATTTTGCGTATCAATGAAAATCCATTGGAATGAACACCGCTTGATGCTAAACCAATCACTTTGTCACCAGCACAAATGGTTTGACTATTAATCATTTTTTCTTTGTCCACTATGCCAACTGAGAAACCAGCTAAATCGTATTCGTTCTCTGCATACATGCCAGGCATTTCGGCTGTTTCTCCACCAATTAGGCTACAACCAGCTTGTTTGCAACCTTCTGCTACACCAGATACGATATTCGCAACCATTTGTGGAATATTTTTCCAAAGTGATATGTAATCTAAGAAAAATAGTGGTTTTGCCCCACAACATATGATATCATTGACACACATGGCAACACAATCTTGTCCAATCGTGTGATGTTGATTCATTAAAAAAGCTAATTTTAGTTTGGTTCCAACACCGTCAGTTCCGTGATACTAATATCGGTTGTTTCATTCCTTCAATATTGGGTGCAAAAAGTCCACCAAAACCGCCAATATCGCCAATAACACCATCATTATATGTACTTTGAATGGATTTTTTCATAAGTTCTACAGATTGATAACCTGCTGTTACGTCTACTCCTGCTTTTCTATAAGTTTCGCTAAAACTTTTTTCCATAAAAGTTCCTCCTTTATTCAATATCATGATTATATTACAGTTTCAGAAAAATAGCAAGAACTTTTTGTTTACTTGAAAAAGCACTTGACTTCATTTCTTGTGAATGTTATTTTACAACCTTTTTTGGGAATTATTCATCGTTTCATTTGTCTTAGAATTTCCTTTTGCTTTGGATTGATTCGATACGATTCTCGCATTTTTTGGAGTGCTTTGTTATACGTAAATTTGTCCAAGTGATTGTCCCCTTTTAAATATTGCATGGCTTTTTTATTGAATTTTACGCCTATTTCGGCTATGGTCCATGCAACTGCCATTTTTGCATAATAGCCTTCGTGTGTGACTTGATCTAGGTTTTGCAAAACTTGGTCGATGTATTGATCTATTAAATAATAATTCAGCATCATAATAACCGCAAAACGGACATCGAATTCTTGTGAAGATTGTAAATATGGTTGGATAAACTCCCACATTTTGGATAGATCTTGCGGTTTGATTTTTAACGTGGGACAAAAAGTATCACAAATGGCCCAACTATCGATTTTGGGAATAAACCATTTTAGATAAGCTAGTTTTTCATCCATTTCGATTTTAGCATAAGCAATCACAAGACCTTGTAGCAATACTTCTTCAAAATAGTCATCTTGGGCTTGTTTTAGAAATGCTTGCCAGTCATCTTCTTTCACTGTTTTTTGTGCAAGTTTACGAAGAGCTGGCACGCGTATACCTAGTATTTTTCGTTTGGTATCTGGACAGAGTTTTTGGTTGAATTTAGCATATCCTTCGTCGATTAAATTTTGTAATTCTGGATGGATGGGTTGGTTCATATTTTTCTCCTTTTTTGTTTTCCTTTTTCATAAATCGTCGTAGAGGCCTTTAATAGGCTTTTTAAGCGTTTTTAGTTGTCTTTTAATGATTTATGTCTACTTTTGTTTTAAAAACGCCTCTCTGGGCATTTTAGAGGCTCTTTTAAAAAGTGATTTTTCTGATGTTTGTTATTTTTACGTTCATAGAGGCTTAAAATGAGCCCATAGACGAATTTTCAATGATTTTTAGTCATTTTAGTTGTCTTAGGTGTTTTTAAGGGCTTATTTTTGATTTTATGTAAATTCATCTTTGGTCCTCTTTCGTAATCAACCAATCGATGCTAAGGCTTGAAACGATGGACAATAGAAAAATCACATAAAATACCTGTTCTTCAATAAAATAGCAGATGAAAGCCAAAACCAAAAAAACAACCAGTTCTGTAAAGCATAAACACATTTGACCTACAGTAGACAAGACACTGTTATCTTGCTTAGCCTTTTTTATCATATTTTGAGTGGAAGTTCGCAAGGTTGTTTCATAAACTTTTTGAAAGTTATCACTCAAGGTTTTGTTAAAAGCAATGGCCAATTTGTTACGGATGAATAAGTAAATAAGCGTTATAATGGCTCGAATGGCCGTCACAAAATGAATGGTTTTGCATGGATTTTTGTCAGTTAATTTTCCAATTAAAATGACGGTCACAATTTGAATACACAAAGAGACTACAAGAACTGTGGAAAAAGCTACAAAGTCTTGCAAAACAAGGTACAAATACAAGGGTACAAATAATCTCTCGATAACATGACTGGTTCGAAAAGCGTAAATGAGTTCATAGCGATTTAAATTTTTAAAAATATGGGTTAGCGTTTCTTTGAAAACATCGGTATTTGTGATTTCTGGTCGGTAATCTACAACAGCAATGCATAGATATTCTAATAAGAAAAACATTGAAATGACCAGAAGTAGCAATGTATTATTTTGCGTGACAACGCCCCAAGCGACAAAAATGCTGGCTAGAGCTTGTCCTAGAATGAGTGCAATGCTTCGCATACTGTTGTATCTGCCACGATGATGTGTGTCGACATAGCGACTAGAAATAGCAGCTTGAATGGGATTTTGCAAAGCACCAGCCAAACTGGTGGCTAGTAAAAATAAAAGTAAATTGTTTTGGGCTCCGTTTTGCACCATGTATATGGTAGCAATTCGTAATAAATCGGCTAATATGGCACATGTTGCTATGCCAGATTTAGCGGAAACTTTTAAAAATAAGGGCGAACCAATTCCCATGATACCAAAACGCAATCCATAAATGAAAAGAATGGTATAGAGTGGCATTCCATTTTTGTATAACATGACAACTCCAAATAGTTCCATGAAGGAATTGGCAAAAGCAAAGAAAAATTGGGATAGATAGAGCCATTTGTATTCGGGTTTGGCGAAATAGTCTTTCATAATTTACTCCTTTATTTGTTTCAAAATTTGTTCTAGACTTTGTTGATTTTCGTTATGAAATTCAATTATTTTTCCTAAATTGATATGACACATTTCTAAGGTATCATATTCTTTTTTCAAAACCTCATCATGCATCAATTCTCTTTTTTTATATTTTTCTTTATATAGCGGATTGTATTGCGTGTGTTCATGACTCGGATGTCGTTCATCACTAAGATCTCTTTTTAAAATTCGTTTCCAATTTTCATCAAAATCTCTTAAGATTGCATTGATTGTTATCACGTCGTAGTCATATTTTTGAACACATTCCTCAAAAAATTTCTTCCATTTGATGCGAAAAGGAAATTCTATAATAATCCATTTATCGCCTCTTTTCATGCTTTCTTTTAAAATATTTTTAAAAGTATTGTGGGCTATTTTTCGCAAGTCTTTCTTTTGTTTTTCATTCTTAAAACCAATGGTATCATAAATATCTTCTTGCAATTTATCGACTGATAACCAAACTGATGCTTCTATGTTTTGATTTAAATATTTCGCTAAAGTTGTTTTTCCTGAACCACTTATTCCTGTAATAATTACTAACTTATTCATATACTTTTTCTTTTACCTTTCGATATAACATTTTTTCCTTTTTAAAAACATGTTGTTTTTTCACTGTTTCTATTTCATTAAATTTCGCAGCATTCCATTCATACAAAACTAAAAACATGGTAAATACAGCTAGCATAATATTAGAATTTTCCATAAAAGCCATTAAAATAAATAACATCTGGCTAATGGCTCTTCCTATAAACAAACTTAGTTCCCAACATACAAAATATTCTACTTTGTATTCTTTTTTGATTTCTTCCAAATTCGCTAAATTAAATTGTGTCGTTTCATTGATGATTTCCGTTAAATTCTTAGATATGGTTTGTAAAAAGTTAAATAAGACAACTGTTACCATATTGCAATTGGTAAGCATCAAAATTAACGAAATAACTGTAAAAGTTGAAGTAATTTTTATGGCATGGCTATACAATTTTGGTTTTATAAATTTGGCAAATAAAATGCCTAATAAACAAGTAACTATGCTAAAAATCGAAGTAAATATTCCTAAACGAAAACTATTCGAAAAGATTTTGATAATATAGATCGTAACAATACTCGAAAAAGCCCCTTCTGAATAGGTTAATCCATTCAAAATAGACAATTTGTATAATTCTCTAATTTTGCTCTTTTTCTGGACAATTTTGCCAAACTCTTTAAAATTCGTTTTGTTTCCTGTTGGCAGATTGTTATCTTTAAAGTGAAAAGACAACACAATTCGAATTGTCACAATAACAAGAACTACAACAACCGCATTTAAAAAACCAGATGTAAAAATATAGCTTCCCATTAAAATCGGAAATATCATGGCTAATATGGATTTTACAGAAGTGTAAATTCCTGTAAATTTTGCTCTTTCTTCATTGGTAATGCCATCTGATTCAAACATATTATAAACCGAATAATAAAATCCTTCTTCTAATCCATACAAAGCCCCTACCAAATAAATATAATCCACTACTTTTTCTCGTAATAATAAAATCGTCAAAAAATAAATAAAGTCAAAACAAATTCCAATACGTAACAAATTCACACGATATTTCGATTTTGCCAGATTTCTAACACAAAATATCGTCCCAAACACAAACGTCATAGCAACCAATTTATAAATCCCAAGTGGTAAAATATTACCAGTGGACAATTCTAGAAAATATAACACCAAAAAACTGTCTACAAATGTAGTCAAGATGCTTTTTAAAATACGAAAACTAAATAAAATTTTATAATTATTCATTCGTGATTTTCTCCTTCTCTTCCAAAAATTCAATATCTGCTTTGGTATATTCCTCTGGCTTCAAGCCAAATCGAGTTCGCATATAATCTAAAATCAAAATGAGGATGGCAAGTGAGGCTAAACTTACCACTAAAATTGCTTCTTTTATATCCAATACTTTCAACACCAAGCCACCTAAAATGGAAAACATACTCGCCACAATGCCATTAACAAATTCATAAGCAAATGTGATTTTTCCTCTCATTTCAGGCTCACTAAAATTCTTCAAATATTTATATTCTAATATGTACCAAATCGATATTGCCATTTTCATAAAACAATAGAGCAACAAAATCATCGGCAATAATGTATCACTCGAAAAATTCATGACCAAAGTTCCTATTGTAAGAAAACTTCCTACATATACAAGTGCTAACCAAGTTAACATTCTATTTTTTAATTTCTTTTCCAATACTCCAATTAGATTAACAGAAAATCCACCTAGCAAACTTAAAATAGCAAATATCATTGAATATTGCTCTTCTGGTATACCTATATCGGTTAACAAATTTCCTTGATAGGTGTCAAATATTGCGATAATTCCATAAAAAATGGCACCAAATAAAATGTAAGATTTCATTCTTCGAGACCTTGCCATAAATTTCATAGATTGTTTTAAATCTTCTTTGTATTCTTTTATAAATTTTGACAAATGTTTTCTTTTTTCCTTTTGGGGCGGATATATCTCTTTGAAAAATAAGGATAATACCCATGAAATCACCACAAATCCTAAGCAAACATACATGGGCAAATAATTATTGATAACAAACAAATAGCCTGCCATCAAAGAAGCCACTCCATCTAATAAATAATACCAACTTCCGCCTTTCGCATCTAATTTTGTATACAATCCATCTCCGCCTCGTGTGGCAACTGAATCATAAGCTAGATTGGATTCCGAAATGGCTTTCATCGACCAACCAAGTGCAGAAATAAAATTGCAAAGCACCACACTGATAGCACCTGGCATGATTATTAAAATCAGCAAACTTATCACAATCAATAAATTTCCCTGAATCATTCCTTTTCGCTTCCCAATAGCATCACAAATAGCAATAGCTGGAATATTCATCAGCACTTTAAAAATAATATACAACCCATTGATAACTAATACTTCTGTTACGCTTAACTCTTTTGTTATCGTATAAAACAAAAATTGAATTGGGTAGAAAAATAGCAAATCCCATGAAAACATTTTGTAAATGGGATATAACTTAGCATTTCTTCTTCTGGCTTGGACATCTTGTTTAGGTTTCATTTTCGCTCCTTTCTTGTTTTCAGTTTTAATTTTTATGAATGAATCAACTTATAATATTCGCCTTGTTTTTCCAGCAACCTTTCATGATTTCCTTCTTCCAACACTTTTCCATCTGACATTAATAGAATTTTATCACAAGTTTGAATGGTCGATAAACGATGGGCAATAATAAAACTAATTTTACCTTTTGTAATTTCTTGTGTGGCATTTCTCACCAACATTTCAGATTGATAACTAAGAGACGCTGTCGCTTCGTCTAAAATAATAATTTCTGGGTTTTCTATCATCACTCTGGCAAAATTTATCATCTGTTTTTCGCCATTGGATAATAAGTCAGTTTCGTTATCAATCATCGTCTCATAGCCCTTTTCCAATTGCATGATTTTATCATGCAATTTTAGCTTTTGACAAATCTTCATTATCTCTTCTTTGGAAATATTTTGGTTCGCATAATTGATATTTTCCAAAATCGTACCTTCAAAAATCACAACCTTTTGCATAATATAGCCGATTTTATCACGTAAACTTCGCAAACTATATTGTTTATAATCTTGTCCATTGATTAAAATGCGCCCTTCTTCCAAATCGTAAAATCGACACAGCAAATGGATTAAACTTGTTTTTCCACTTCCTGTTCTTCCAATCAAAGCAACCTTTTCATTCTTGTTCACTTCCAAAGAAATGCCCTTTAGCACTTTTTGATTTTCCACATATGCAAAATGAATATCTTGAAATTCAATATTTTCAACATTATTTAAGGCATCTCCCTGTTCTAATTCCTCTTCTTGCTTTTCCAAAATAGCTAAAATATTTTGGTAGGAAATGCGACAAACATTTCGAATTTGAAATCCCTCTATCACCCATTTAGCATATGTTTTCGGAGATGAAATATACCTTGCTAAAATAACCAAAACACCATACGAAACTAGACCTTCCAAAACCTGCATACTACTTAATACAATCGTTACCACCAAAACAAATGAAATTATATAATCATACAAACAAGTATACAGGCGAACATTTTTATCCAATTGTTTAACACTTTCGTCATACTTTTTAAGCAACTGTTTCAGAGTTGTCATTCTCTGTGCCTGTATTCCCAAAGATTGAATGGTTTGAAATCCATCAATTTGCTCATTGGAAAAA
Organism: uncultured Clostridium sp.; assembly: GCA_947653235.1. Lineage (GTDB taxonomy): Bacteria > Bacillota > Clostridia > TANB77 > CAG-508 > Scatovivens. The sequence goes on along the minus strand of CANTGH010000012.1, from coordinate 32,908 downwards.
TTCAAAATTTGAGCATTTATTTTTCGTTTTTGTTCCGTAAAAGAAAGCGATTTTTTATTCCATACAAAAGCAATCCAAAATCCTATTGCATAAATGACCATAGTCACTAAAATCACAGCATAATCCAAATACATGAAAACCAGCAAACAACCAACCAATCGCAAAACGCCACCTGTATAAGAATGATCAATTCCTCGAACATAATACTTAGAAACTTCTTTCGTATCATTGAGCATATTTTCTAATACATCACCTGTTTTCAATTGGTCTATTTCAGCTTGTTTCATATTTTGCAACTTCACAAAAATTTTCTCACGCTCATCTGCTGCTATATTTTTTTCCATATTAACATCTGCAAAATCTTCCCAAAACGTAACTATCGCCCTTAACAAATTAACAAATAAATACGTAATTCCCAATTTTGCAATTAACTTCATATCTCCACTTGGAATGGCATATTCCACCATAATAATCATAAAAACAATAAACACAACCACCATAATACTCGTAGCCGCTCTTCCCAAAGTGCACCAAATGGCATATTTTTTATAATTCTTAAAAATTTCTCGAAACATTATTCTTCCTCTTCCAAAATACAATTTTGCTTGACTTCAAACATTTGACGATACACTGGGTGATTTTCCATAAAATACGAATGCGTATTGACCAACACTTTTTTATCATAAATAAACAGAACTCTGTCACAAGTTTCTACTACACTTCGATCATGTGATATGATCATAACACCTTTATGCAACATCATCATATTTTGTAAAATCGTTTGTTTGGTACGTGTATCTAGCTTGGAAAAGGAATCATCTAGTATCATAAATTGATTATTAGCCGTCATATTTCTCGCAATGGCTAATCTTTGTTTTTGTCCACCAGATACATTGTCCCCACCATTTTCAAGCATCGTGTCCATTTTATTTTCCATTCTTTGAACATCTCGATACATATCCGCTACTTTCAAACATTCTTCTGCTTCACATTCTAATATTTCTGGATTGATCACAATCACATTATGTAAAATAGTGTCATGGAATAAGTACGTATCTTGCAAAACAATTCCAATGTAATCTCTTACACTTTGTGGATGCACATCTTTCACATTCGTATCGCCTATCAAAATAGTACCATCGTATTCATAAAAACCTAACAACGTTTTAGCTAGGACTGTTTTGCCAACTCCATTATCACCAATTATGGCTATCTTTTCACCTCTTTTGATTTCTAAATGGATGTTTTCAATCACATTAACTTGTCCTGCCTTAATTGTCACATTTTTTAGCCAAATATTTCCCGTTAATTCTCGATATTCTTTTTGATTATCTTCTTCTTTTACTTGCATCAAATGCGACAACTTTTGATAAGACACCAAAAATTCATTCATTTCTTTTAATTTATCAACCGTTTCATAAATATAATCCGAAATTTTCGTTGCCAAACTCAACAAAATCGATACCGTTGCCAAACTGATTTTTCCCTGAACCACTAAAACTCCACCTAATAGTAGTATCACTGGTTCTTTAAAATTTCGAATACTATGTGTTCCAATCACATAAATCTGTCGATAAATGCCCAATTTAATCTCTTTTTTTCGATAATCCTCGTTCAATTTACAAAAATCCCTGATTTCCTTTGTTTTTCGATTAAATGCCTTTTGCATTTTAGAACAGACCACTGCCTCCCTTGTTTTTTCAATCACTTGCCTGTTCGCCTCCACCGTATCTTCCACCAACGGTTTAGATGCTTTATAAAACCATACCGACAACCCAACAATTACCACACACAGCACCAATACAAACCAACCGCAAATCCAATTCAACGCAAAAATTTGCACAATTGCAAAAACAACAATAAATATCGTATCCAAAAATAAATTCATCTGCGAATTAAAAAATTCTGCATAAAGCGTAGCATCACCATTAACTCTCTGAATGACATCCGAATGACTAATCTGGCTAAATTCCTGATATTCCAATTTCGCCACATGACTTAAAATCATAGTTTTCACATTGCGATTGATTTTCAAATTAAACTTTGTACTCATCTTGCCTCTTGCATATTGAAATACAAACATCACTGAATTGATGCCCACCAAAACAAAACCCAAAATCAATAATTTCAAAATTGGGTTATTCTCCACAAACAAACGCCTAATCCAAACTGGTATCACCATTTCATTTCCCAACACAACACCATCTAAAGCATATTGAATAAACATGGGTACATAAACATTTAGTTTAGAATTTAGGATGGTTACAATTAAAATCCACACAATCTGTTCTTTGGTTCCTTTTAATGTTTCTTTTAAAAAACTGTATCTTTTCTTCATTTTTCCTTAGCACCTATATTTTTATTAAACTTCCTAAATAGACAAGAGCCTCATCTTTCTGCTTTTTTCCAATGCCTGCTGCTGGTGTATTTCCACCTTTCTCTTCCTAATAATTATATCCATAACATTCCAAAAAAGCAACAAAAAATGACATAAAATTTTAATATTTTATGTCATTTTTTACATTATTCTCTTTCTTTTATCGATTCTTTTTCCAAAACAACCTTTTCCTGTGTCTCCTTCGGAAACATTTCCTGCATTGCCTTATCAATTCGATCCGACAAAGCATTTTCTGGCAAAAGCCCCTGTAATAATTGCAAATTTGTCTCAAATCCATATTTTTCAAACAAATCAGGATGCACTCCTTTTAACGTTCTCGAAGCTTCAGCCAATTCCAAAAATTCACGTGCATTATCATACTTTACACTTCCCTCTCTTGTTTTTTGTTGACTTAAATACAAACCAACTCCAGCCAATTTTCGCAAAGCATGATGAGAAGCTTCATCATTAACAAGCGCTCTTCCTTCTTGCGAAGCACGATAACTGTCTTCACAAATTTTATACACGATATTATTTTCCGAAACGCCACATCTCGCAAAATCTTGAGAACGAATATCCCACATTTCCTGCAAAGTTTGTTTATCTATATCTACTCCCTCTGAAGCATATTTCGCACCTAACAAAAATACATTCACCATTTCAAAAGCATTTGGGTCTTTGGCCCATTCTTCTTTGTCTCGATTTTCTTTAATCCAATTCAAAATTCCTTTAGCCCTATCATGAAACTCTTCTTGATAAATATTATCTTGCAAATTTCGATATTCCATATTAACTATTCCTTTCTTTTTTAGAATAGTATCCACCATTTTTCACTTTTTTACTAACCAATTTTTACAAGAAATTTCATCAAAAACCTTAAATATGACATTCAAATGTCATATTTAAAATCCATTATTTACAAGCATTTTCCTCTAAATATGACACAAAAATGTCCTATTTACTTTTCTATTTTCCTATTCCCAATAATTGCGGCATAAACTTTTTCAATTTTTGTTTTGTTTGCAAATATCCCTGTTCATACAATTCATCCACTTTTCGCCAATCCAACAAACCAACATTATCGTGTTCAATCTTCAGCAAACAATCCGTCCCATCCCATTCATAACGTGCCAACTCATGACATAAAATGCTAAACGATTGATCCAAAACTTGAACCACATGCTCACAACATCTTTTCGGCGATTGGTTCACAAAAACAATACTCAAAACCTTATCCGCCCCAATTCGCTTCGTCTCACGCCAAGGCAAATTTTCAGCCACACCACCATCAATCAAAAGCGTATTTTTGTATTCACACGGACAAAAAATACCTGGGTAACTGCAACTTGCCTGAACCGCTGTTCCAATATCGACATTGTTGATATACTTAATATTGGGCTCATTTTTCAGTGGTGGACCAGAATGAAACACATACAATTCTTCCGTATAAACATTCACAGTTGGAATCAGTAACGTTCTTTCAATTTGATGAATATTCGAAATCCCTTTTTGACCACACAATTTATGTGCGAAATCATAAATCGATTTTCCACTGTTGAAACCAGTTAGCTTTATTCTTCCCGTTTTCACAAAATTTTTACCAACATTCCAAATATTCTGAAAATCCCAATAACCAATTTTTTTAGCATATTTTTTAAAAGCCACATACATTTCATCTGTAGTATATCCACAAGCATATAAAGTCGCGATAATACTGCCTGACGACGTTCCAGAAATATAATCAAAATGGATATTCGCTTCTTTCAAAGCCTTAATGGCTCCAATATGAGCCACTCCCTTGATACCACCACCTGATAAACACAAACCTAACTTCATAAAAAAACTCACCTAGCCTATTGTATTCTAAGTCAGTTTTTTTGGTACCTAAAATGTAAAAATAATATTCGTTAACTGCCTTAGCATGATGATAACACATATCACTTACCGAGACAATGGCATGTTCCTAAGGACTTACTGTTTAACGATAATTTGATTATAATATATTAATTTACATTTGTCAATAGTCTTTTTCAAGATTACCACTACATTCTTTTATTACTAACTTTAAGTCGTTCCAGAAATCAATTTTTTTGGTATCATCTCTGAGTAATGCAGCTGGATGAAAGGTTGGCATATATTTGATGCCTTTTTTTTCAATCCATTTACCTCGACTGGATGTAATCCCATATTGATCACCTAAAATATTTTTTAGTGCGGTATTGCCCATTAACACTACAATTTCAGGTTTGACTAATAAAACCTGATTTCTTAAATAATCTAAACACGCATTTGCTTCATTTTTAAGGGGTGTTCGATTTCCTGGTGGTCTACATTTGACAATATTAGCGATGTAAATTTTACTTCGATCAATTCCCAATCCTTTAAAAGCTTGATTCATTAGCTTTCCTGCTTTTCCAACAAATGGAACGCCTTGCTTGTCCTCGTCTGCTCCTGGTCCTTCTCCAATAAACATAATTTTGGCATTTGGGTTTCCATCAGCAAATACAGTATTGGTCCTATTTTCACATAATCCACATTTGGTACATTTTTTGACTTCTTCGTTTATTTCTTCCAAAGTTTGGTACATTTTGTTTTCCCTTTCTAGATTTACCACTAAATTAATGTCTCGAAATCTCTTTTATGATACTTAATATTTCTAATTTCCATAATATCATCTATCACTGTATAAAATATTACATAGTTGTCCACATAAATTTTATAATAAAAATATCCTCCAATTGTCTTATATTGCTCATAACTTTTCGGATTTTTTTGTCTTTTTTCTATTTGAATTTCTACATTTTTTACTAATTTATTTGCAGCAATATTATTTTTTAATTCATTTTTTATATAAAATGTAATAGAATCTAACTCTTCAAAAAATTCTGAGGAATACTTTATTTTAAAATTATTCGTCATTCAATCTTCTCCTTATTTTTCCAAATACCTCTTCATGCGTCAAAAACTTTGTATCTGGATTTTCAATTTGTTTTTCTAATTCATCAATTATTTTTTCCATATCCTTTTCACCAAACCTTTCTTCTAATTTATTTTGCATTTCAATTTCTTTGATTAAATTTGAATATTTCTCTAAGCTCATTACTACCATTGTGCCATAACCATTTTTCGTTAAAAACACTTCTTCATTCTCGTTTAATACTAATTCTTCTATTTCTGGATATTTATTTCTTAGATCCGATACTGGTCTTATATTCATTCTTTTTCCCCCTTAGCCATTTATTATCATGATTTTATCAGAATTTTATCATAATGTCAATAAAATTGTGATAATATTTTGCATTTCTTTAAAGTACCTAATCGCATCACATTTTTCTATTTTCTGATTTAATTTCATATAATCCCATAAAATCTGGACCAATTCTATATCTTCCATCTTAAAAAACTCCCCTATCACAAAGTAATAATGGCTGTTGCTCTTTTAAAATTTGTGCCTTCCACGCGTGCTGAATGAATTTTATCTTGGTTACAAACACTACAAATCCCACAATCTATGATATTTTCTTCTTTTAATCCTAAATTTTTTAGTAAGATTTGGTTTATTAAAACCGTGTCAATCATATATTTTGTCTTTCCCTCTTTGATTTCACCAACTTCAATAAATTCCTCCAAACGATTGGTAAATCTAAAAATTTCGCTACATAAATCCTTCACATCTTCATCTACCTCAAAATGACATTTGCGAATACTCGGACAAATACAGCAAATGATATTACTCGGTTTACATTGATAGTAATTTATCATTTTTACAACTGTCTTTTCTGCAATTTTTTGAAACGTTCCTTTCCAACCAGAATGTACATTAGCAATCACTTTTTGGACAGGATCATAAAATAAAAATAAGATACAATCTGCGTTTTTTGTGGTTAATGCCAAGTTACTTTGGTTTGTAATTAAGCCATCAACTTCTTGCAATTGCTCGCTTGGCATAACTTGGTCAATGACTTTTATTGTACTTGTATGAGTTTGTATTGGCTTGACTAATGTCTTCTCGTCAATTTCCAATGCCTTTGAAATTCCTGCATAACTCGATTTTTCATATTCAGAATTTTGACTAAAATCTAGATTTTCGCCTTTTAAAGTATAACCATGCTTGATACCATATTTTAGTAATTTCTGAAATTGAAGATATTGTATATTTCCCTTGTCTTGGAAAATGATGTTGTTATTTGAAAATTGGAACATAAATTTATCCTTTCATTTTATAGTTTATTATGAAAAGTCTCTCTTCTTCTAAGTCAATCCCTTGTATTTACTTAGTTTTTCTCTGCGTTCTTTACAAAAATTCTCCCCTAGCTCCTATTGGATTGTATTTTTATTATAATGCTTTTATTCCTTTTTGTCTAGTATTTATACTTACTTCTTGACATTTAGCTAATATCGTGCTATTATAGTTATGTAAATTATTATATTTTTATTTTTTCTACTTAGAAAGGAGAGATTAATTTATGCGGTTATTTAATATTACAGAAAAAACGGTGAGCAGTGTTGATTGGTGTGACACTGTAAAATACTTTATGAAAAAGTCTTTGGAAAATACTTTTCCTTCTTCTATCTGTTCCACTCTTTATGAGGAAGAAATTCGACCAAATGTTCGTTATCCAAAGTTTGTCACAACTACTGTATTTTACTTAAATGGGCAATATTACATTTTGGACGCCAAGACTTTTGCGCCAAAGCTAATTCAAATGTCTGACTGCCTTCCAGAATTTCACAGTCACAATCCATTTCTACAAGATACTTTTAACAAAATAGACTGGAAAAGACATATGACAGGATCAATCGAGGCTAAAAATTGTTCTTATTTAGAACTTCGTTTTTGTGAAGGCTTCCACTACACTCATTACGATCGAGCTTTTATAAAGCCAAATAAAGAAAATGAAGAAATAACATTTGTTAGAAACTTGTTGTCAAAATATTTTGAATCATCAGATGTTTTCTATGAACTAAAAGAACTAATTGATTTTCCAGATAATACTGTAGCTGTTATCCGAAAATATCATCTTACTTATGTTTTGTATACAACCGAACAAGGTTTAATGCTAAGTGAAAGAGTAATTTCGGGAGAAACAATAGAAAATATTATTAGAAAAGCAACTTACAATATAGTATCTCAGGAGTTTGAAAACTTAATTACAATCCTTCACAATAAACTTCTTTATAATTTAGATAATTCTATTATTAGATTTTCAGACCCTTCTTCTAAAAATGGAAAACTTCATGTGGTAATAAATAAAAATTTACAAGTTTATGATGTTTATAAAGTAGAGGAAACTTATTCTGTTTGTACTATTAATACAGTAATCGAACATTTTGTTGCCCTTATTCCCTATCAGACCTATAAGAAAATAGACTGGAAAAGTTTAAACTATTCTCAGCATAATTTACCCAGCAACATTGACAAATCCTCCTATGATCCCCCTAAAACTTTTTATCTTAGGGACTGCACCAAAGCCAAAAAAGTATTAGACGCTTTGCCATTTCCTTTAGCCACATGTATAACAAGATATTATGATTCCGTTGTTTTATATCATTCTAAAACTGATTCATGGGAAGCGATTCGCTTTTCTCAAGATTACTCTTATCCAGCTCTTGCATGCTTATTTTTCTAAAACCGCAAAAACAACGGATATTCCAAAATTTGGAATATCCGTTGTTTTATTAATCAATTTTAATCAAACTTCTGTCCCTACATTGTTATTTCGTTTAGAATTTCATGCTGATTTTTATGTTTGATATAACTATATTCATTTCCTTTCATATTGGGATTAAACATACAAATAGATTTATACTGGCAATAATCACAGCCAGTTTTATCTTGGTAATGGTATGGTTTAATATCAATTTTTCCACTTAAAATTTCAACACAGATTTGTCGAATAATTTTCTTGACTTTTTTTTGTAATGCTTCAAACTCCTCTAATGTTGCCACACTAGACAATTTGCTAGAAATACCATCTTTCCCTAGATAAACTGGAACAATATCTGAATAACCTTGTTCTAACTGATTGTCCATCATTTTAACAACTTTGACATCTGCTAAAAGCAAACCTTGCATTTTAAAACTTTTTCGAATTTCCTTTTCAATTTCTTCTGGCTCCAAATTTTTTTTGGCTTTGATGATATTTTCCACTAAACCTAAATATAATACTCCCGCTGGCTGAATTTGTTTTTGCTCTGCAATGGCATCTAAATAGGTCATTAATTGAATTTGCAAGCCTGCTACCACTTGATTTAAATCCATTTTTTTGATTTGAGATTTATAATCTATAATGCGAACATATTCTTGGTCATTTATTTTTCCAACATCTACTCGGTCAATTTTTCCGACAATCTCGATAGTTTCACCCGAATCTAATTGCCATTTGATTGGCTTATACTCACTTTTCTCGCCAAATTCTACTTCATGACCAATCGGCTTAAAATCACTATATTTTAAAGAATACACGATATAATGTATAGATTGTAATACAACTTTTTTCAATCTTCTTGTCAACAAACGAAATTTTGCAGAACTTGTAAATAAATAATAACGTGATGTTTGTAAGATTTCATCTAAAATTTGATAAACTATTTTCTCGACTTGCACTTCTGAAATTGTTTTAATATCTAACTCATTTTCATCAACAAATTGAAAAAAAGCATCTATGACTTCATGCATGAAAGAACCTGTATCAATCGTTCTCATTCGAAATGCATCGTTTTCTTTTAATTTTAGACCATATGTCATATGAAAAGAAAAAGGACATCGACGATAATTTTCTAGTCTAGAAATCGTAGTTCTTAAATTGGTACCATACATTTTCTGAATGTTTTGCCAACTTATTCTTTCTGCTTTATTTGTATAATTCATGCCAGAGACTGCTCTCGTAAACTCTTTTTTGTTTTTGTGATAAAAATAAACTAAAAGTTGTTTCCATTTTTCATCAATTTCTTTCCCTTCTAAATAAGCCTGATACATCTGCAAAGCTGTCTCAAATGTTGCCTTTTCATTAGTAATAACTGGTCTTTTTTCAATCACATCACTTTTTTGTGTTAGATGTGGAAAAATACGTTTTACCTTTTTTAAAATAATCGAAGGACGAATGGAATTACCATCTTTATCTGAAGAGCAATAGCTTAAAAACAACTTTTCCTCTGGAATAGTCAAGGTTCGATAAAGATTAAATTGACTTTCATACACGTTGTCCAATGTTGTTTTAGCAAGCTCCACGCCATTTTGAGCTAGCAAAATACGGTCACTGTCGTTTAGATAACCTTCCTGTTTGGTGGTTTTAGGAAATAATCCATCATTCATACCAAGTACAAATAAAGCTTTTATTTTGTTACTTCTCGTTCGTTCGGTATCACCTAAAATGACTTGATCTTGTGTAGCAGGAATTTTCCCTAATTCAGAAGCTTGTATTCCAACTTTCAATAATCCTTCGTATTTTTCAAATGTGATTTTTTCCTCACCAAAAAGTTCCACCATTTCTTCTAAAATCATCACCAAAATTTTGTAACTTGTGTTATACTCGTTCGACACTTCTATTTTGCCACATTTTTTGATTTTAGCATCCAAATTTTCTACAATTTCATGCTCAATTAAAAAGTTCTCAATCGTTTGTGTCAGTTCCAAAACCGTTTTATTTTGCATAAAACTTTGCTGGAATACCACAAGTGGTTCTACGACTTGTTTTCTTATGCTTTCCAACTTTTCTTGGCAATCATTTAATGGTTCATAACAAAATGGCTGTTTCCATTTAACACCACGAATCCCCCATTTTCTGCAGTAATTTTCTAAAACACAAATATCGTAATCATCCAATCGCAAAAGTCCAATTTTTAGATAATTAAAAACTGCATCATACGACCAATTTTGCTCGAAAATCTCCAATAAACTTAACACAAAGCGTATCAAAATATTTTGGTTTAAATCCTTTTTTTCATCAATAAAAATCGGAATTTCGTATTGGTTAAAAATTGCTTTAGCATCTTGTGCATAATTATCCATATCATTGACAATCATACCTATTTCGTGGTATTGGTATCCACCATTTTTCACCAAATTGTGGATATTTTGTGCCACATTTTCTACTTCAGAATATGGATTACTCGCTAAAAATAATTCAATATTTTCTGTTTGCATTTCATATTGATCGCCTTGTGCAACAAAATTTTTCTCCAAAGTCAGCAATTCTGAATTTTTAAAACGATACCTTTCCCTTAAATTAACCAAATGAATCTTACAATTTTGACAATCCGCAACTTCCAAAATCTTTTTAGCATATTTTCGATTGAAATAAAAAATGTCATTTTCCTTTTTTCGTCTACTTTCAATTTCGTCTAATGCAACTGTAACAGTCATCTCATCGCATTTTTTTAGCAATTCTTCAAAAATCATAAATTCTTGTGGCGTAAATCCAAAAAATTCATCCATATAAATGCTTGTATTTTCAAACATATGTGAATTTTGTATTTGTTTGCCTAACTCAGTTAATTCATCACTTTCATCAATAAAACGCTGAGCTAAGCGTTCTTCGTATGTTTCATATAACATTAAAATATCTTTTAATTTTAAAGTTGTGTATTTGTCTTGTAATTCCAGATTTTTCAAGTCTTCTACCGTAATACGGTGTTTTTTAAATTCGGTCAACATTTGGTCAACTATTTCTATATTTTTGTCGGATTTACCTAGAAAATGAAGTTGTTTTTTATGTTTATCTAACAAATCATAAATCATCATGGATTTGCCAACTTTGGACAAATGCTTCGCCTCTTGACCCAGCTCATTTGCTAGTCGATAAGCCATTCTGCTTAGCGTCAAAACTTCCACCTGAAATAACGATTTTCTACCTGTAATTTCAAAAAATTTTTTCTCACTTGTTAAATTGCTTTGTTCTGGAACAATGATAAAAATGTGCTTAAATTGCTCGATTTTTTTGTCTATATCACGATAAATAAATTCACTTTTTCCCGTTCCACTTTTTCCATAAATCAAATTCAGTTTCGTTTGTTTTTCACTCATATTTTCTCCATTTATTTTAATAATTGGCAGGGCATAACGTTGGATATTTAAAATTGGCATCTCCTACAATCTTTCCATCTTCCGTATGATTGGTAAAGAACTCATTGGATCCTTTTAAGTAATATTTATAATTCACACTTTTACTAATATAGCCATTTCCGACAATAATTGGATCATCCCAAGTCACATCCATAGCATACCAATTTCCGTTTAGTCGCACATAATTCCAAGCATGATTTTCCATTTTTCCACTACTATTAATAGCTGTTCCACAAGCAATTAAACAAGGAATTCCTAAGTCATCCATCATATATTTGAAACTACGTGCATAGCCTTCACAAACTGTAACACGATTGATTAAAGCACCATAGATATTATAAATATTATCTTTGGAAAGTGTGCTATCATAGTCTAATTTGTCAATTAGATAATCATGAACTCCCCTAATTTGATTTTCCATGGTTCCATTTAAAGTATTTTTTATTCGTTGTCTTTCATCTTGAACATTCTTAATTGCTCTTTCTACCTCTTCTTGATTAGCAAACTGTTGGTTTAAATAGCTCACTCCTTGACTCGATCCAATTTCTACCTCATAAGTTGTTGTCCAAAGTTTAGTAGTTATTTTGGTTAATAGATAAATTTTCGAAACATCTAGATAAAACAAATCTGGTTTATCAAAATTTAATGCATTAATTGCAAGTTGAAATGATTGGTTTAAAATTTCTTCTCCTTCTTCTTGATGAAGCAAATCATCAAATGTGCTTCCAAATTGCACATTATATGTACCTGTTTTCATGTTATCTAAATTTTTCTCTAATTCTTTATAAATAATTTTGGCATAATCATCTAATTGATCATAATACAAAAAATCAGAAGATTGTTCAATGGTAGCAGAATGTAAAGGCTCTGAAGGATATGCATTGATTTGTGAAAGATCAAAATTAGTATGAGAAGTTGTATTGGTTGCATTTTCAATTTCAATTCTTACTTTTTTTGTCAAATCTTCCATGGAAGTATCTTCTAGTTTTTGCGTATTGTCAATTGAGATATTCGATAACCAGCTCGAAATACGATATTTTTCTGGCACATTAATTAAATTTAAAATATCCAAACAAGCATAAACTGTCATTACAAAAATAATAAAAATCAAGCCATACGCAATTCTATGTAAAAATCCATTTTGATTTTTTGATTTCATAGTTTCCTGTTCCTTTCGTCATTTTTAAGCCATTTCACGCTTCCAATAAAACAAATATTGTTGTGCTATTCCTGCTAAATCTAAAAATTTTTCTTGTGCCAACTGTTGTAACATTTGATTGCTTACTTTCGTTTCATTTTCTTGGTGTATGTATAATTCATTCATCACTCTACGCACCCAAACATCCACTGGAAAAACATCCCATCTCTTCAAAGCAAAAAGTAAAATGCAATCTGCCACTTTGGGACCAATCCCCTCTAATGTTAAAAGCTCTTTTCGTAGTAAACCGTGTATCATCAATTTGTTTCATTTTTTCCAAGTCGATTTCATTTTGCACAATTTTTTGAGTTGTAGCAAAAACTCTTTTATCACGAAAACCCAATCCACAAGTACGTAAATCTTCTATACTAGCTTTGCAAAGCTCTTGCGGAGTTGGAAAAGTATAATAAACTTTTCCCTCCCATTCAATCTTTTGCCCATATTCTTTTGCCATCTTTTCAATAATTTTTTTAATTCTTGGAATATTGTTATTCGCTGAAATAATAAAAGAAATCATACATTCCCACAAATCTTGATGCAAAATTCGAATACCCTCTCCAAACTCAGTACTCATTCGCATAAAATCGTCGATTTTAGACAAGCTTTTCTTAATCTGATAATAATTGTTGTCTAAATCAAAATAATCGTCTACAAGTGTTTTAAGGTCATTTTCGCCAATTCCTTTAAAAATAATCCTTTCCCCTTGCTGAATCACCTGAATAACGGTACCTTTGACAACTCCTGTATAGCTTCCATCCTCGTTCTTATGCCAACGAAAACATTGACCACATTCAAAAATATGTTTTACTTGAAAAGAAGTTTGTTTTTCTAAAATATATTCTTGTTTTCTCATTTTATATCCCTATTTTTATTATATAAGTTAATTGGAGGCTTGTCAATAAGAAAATTTTCCAGTTGTAGGCATAGAAATTAAAAAACGGAAATAATTTCAATTATTTCCGTGAATAGATAAACTAACTTATAGTCTCTACAAAAAATACATATTCCTCTGACTCAATTCGATCATTTGCTCTACAAACACTATCAGCTTGTCTAATACTCCAACTATAAACATATGACTGAGTTTCAAAAAGCTCGTTTGTCGCATCATCATTATACTCTCTAAATGCCTCTGAAAACCTATCACCTGCCATATTCCTTATCTCCTTTATCGAGTCTAATTCTGACTTTGACATTCTCGTTAGCCAATGCCCCCATGTTTCATTTTCGTAGGCAGTAAAAGAAAAAGATTTCTCGCTACTACTTCCGTCAATATTAGCCATTACTTTAAGTGTAAAATCAATGGTTTTCTTTGGTTCTGGATTCATATTAGTTATCGTAACTTTACCAGTTTGACTATCAAATGTTCCAGTCGCTGGTTTTCCTTTGCTATCTGTGTATGTTACTTGCGTTCCTTCTAACGTCAAATTTCCATTATTGGTAGCAACTCCTGTTCCTAAGTGCTTTTTAGCATAATCTACCCAAGAATCAGTTGTTGTTCCTTTGTCGTAAAAATCCTCATAATACGCCGTTTTCAAATCTGCCATAGCAAGTTCTACTTCTTCGTTAATTTGTGCTTGATTGTTTTTGTCAACCGCATTTGTCGCACGTTTTAAAATTCCATTTTCGCCTGCAACTAGGCTCAAGCTAACACCTGCTAAAATTAAAAGTACAATAATCGTAATGACTAATGCAATTAGTGTAATTCCGCTATTTCTTTTTTTGTTCATAAATTTTTCCTCCTTTAAAATTTTATATATAGAAAAAAGATAGCTCAAACTATGTTTGTAAACTATCTTTTTTTAATATATCCCTGTTATTTTTTCTTGTAAAACTATTCGTATATATATATATACTCCTGCAAGGCTTTCAGCCATTTTTTTGAATCTTGAAATTCTTTTCATCTTTAGTTTCTCCTTTTTTTGGTTGTGTCAATTTGATTATAACCAATCATTTTCATTTTGGCAAGAAGTTTTCTCTAATTTTCACAAAATTAGAGAAAAAATCGAGAAATCACCCTTTTTTGATGATTTCTCAAAAAAATACCCTCACCTTTTAGTATATCATATTTTTTAAGTTATGTCAAGTTGACTTTAAGCTAAAACTATGCTCTCACTTGATTCTAGTGGCTTTGTGGCATTATTCTTGTTTAAATATAAGCTGAGTATGCTGAGAACAAGAAACCACCCATATAAATTTGAATACATGGTACTAGAACAACCACTACGAAGAAAATTAACACAATACCAACAATTCCATACGCAATTTCTGGTAATACTTTCATGATTTTCTCTAGCGTATTGTCAATATCAATATCCATATATTCAACTAACTTTTCCATCATTTCAGAAAGGTCTGTTTGCATACCAATTTTCAACATCTCAACTGTCATTGGATTTGAAAATTTAGCTTGTTCAAAAGGTTCAATCCAAGATTGACCAATATAAATATTGTTAATTGACATATCAATCATCGATAGCATAACATTGTTTTTGATAACATTTTTACTAACATCCAAAGCATCTTGCAATCGAATACCATTTTGTAGATTTAATAATATATTCTTCAGTAATCTTGAAAAATCAATTAAATAAATTAATTTCCCAAAAATCGGCATGATGTATTTAAAGTTATCAAATCGGTATCTTCCTTCTGGTGTGTTGATGTAGAAAATAATCGCTGCTGTGGTACCAGCAATTACCAACACTGGTATATACCAATATTTCACCAGAACATTAACCACACCAGCAAACCATAACGTAATCCATGGTAATTTATCAGTACTTCCCAATGTTTCAAATATGTTTTGAATAACAGGAACTCCTACAATAACACATACCAATAGCATAACTAAAATACCAATAAACATTCCTATATTAGGAATTAAAATTTTTCTTAATTTAGATTTTAAAGCATCGCTTTCATCTAAGTATTTGATGGCTTGTTTTAAAGAAGTATCTAGTGATCCTGAAAGTTCCCCAACTTTTATCATATTCACATAGATAAAAGGGAAAATATCTGAATAATATTCTAATGTAGTATACATGAATTCTCCTGATTCAACACCATACAAAACATCTTCTAAAACCAATCTCAATTTTGGATTTTCTGTATTTTCTACCACTGTACTAAGTGCATGTACATTATTGAAATTGGCTTTTTTCAAAAGATAAAAGTTTTGTGTAAATATCCTAATATCTCTGGAGCTTATTTTTCGGTCTGCTAATATTTTGGAATAGATTTTTTCTCGAATGGATTTTCTTTTCGTAGTATTTTCTTTTAATCTTTTTTGTCCTATTCTTTTCAATTCCATCTCTTGATTGCCTTTTCTAAGATTTCTAGGACCTTTTTTTTCTTTTGTACTTGTGGCTAAGGCCGGAACAACACTAATGGGTATTAAATCGTTTCGCTTTAATCGTTTGACACAATTTAATTTATTTGAATCGGTTATTTTGTTTCTTACGATTTGCCCATGTTTGGTCATTGCTCGATACATATAAGTTGGCATTTGTACTTCCTCCATCTAAAAATTATCTTTTTTGTGTTGTATTAACGCTTTCTTTTTAAGTTTAATTGCACAATAGTTCTATTTAAAGTCTCATAGTTTCTTTCTTCGATTTGTGATTTAATCTGCTCTAGTGATAATTTTCCATCAACATACAAACTTGCTAATGAATTAATTAATCCAATGCTACCTTTATCTGCATTTCCCTGAATTGCATCTTCAATTTCTGAAACATTGAATTTTTCTTTTCGAATACAAGCAGAAATAATATTATCCACTAACATGACTTCTGGAACTAATACCAATTCACCTGTTGTTTGTGATTTTAATAATCGCTGTGAAACAACTAATTTTAGTAAAGTTGAAATTAAGTTTTTGACAGAAGCTTGGTCACGCACTTCGTAGAAATTAATCATTCTATCAATCGTTTCTGCACAGGATCTGGTATGTAAGGTTCCAATCACTAAGTGACCTGATTCAACCATGTCAATAGCAGCTTCCATGGTCTCTTTATCACGAATTTCTCCAATAACTAAAATGTCACAATCTTCTCTTAGGGAATTTTTTACACCATCAATAAATGTCTCAACGTCTTTTCCTTGTCCCACTTCTTTTTGCACAATCATAGATTTTTTACTTTTGTGACGATACTCCACTGGATTTTCTAAAGTTAATATTTTTTTGTTTTGAGTTTGATTAATATCATCAATTAAAGAGTTTAAGGTAGTCGTTTTTCCTGAGTTAGTTTTTCCAGTAACTAGCATTAAACCTTGCGGTTGACGTGTCATAGTTCTTACAATTTCTGGTACACCTAATGTTTCAAAAGCTGGCAAAGTGTCTTTGATTAAACGCATAGTAAACACAGGAACATCATCTGCAAAAGAACAATTTACCCTTAGACGAATATTCTCAAAAACAAGTGACGTATCTAATCTTCTTTTAGTGGTATATTCGTCATTTTTTCCCATATTGCCTTTGACGATATAATCATAAATGTCATATAAAGCCGATTCTTCTAAAATATCACAATCTTTAATTTCAATTAAGCTTCTCGAAACTCTTAAAATTGGTTTTAAACCATTGATTAAATGAATATCTGATGCATCTTTTTCGATTGCTTCTTTCATTATTTTTTCTATTAATATCATTCTTTTTCCCCCTATCTCTAGTATAAAGCTAATCTATTATTAACTTCTTCTATGGTTGTAACTCCATCGACTACTTTTTGGAAAGCATCGATAACTAATGGTTTATAACCTTGCTCTAACGCTAATTCTCGAATTTTTAAACTAGAAGCACCTGATACAACCAAATCTTTGATTTCATCTGTTAACTCCAATACTTCGAAAACAGCAATTCGCTCTAAATAACCCGTGTGATTACATTCTTTGCATCCTTTTGTATCATAAGTATGTTTGTTTGTAAAATCAAATGGTATATGATAACGTTCACCATATTTGTTGATAATATCTTTTTCTTCTTTAGTAAAAGCTCTTTTAGCAGCACAATGTGGGCATACACGTCTTAACAATCGTTGAGATACAGAAGTTGCAAGTGTGCTGGAAATATCATAATCCGATATTCCTATTTTTCGTAATCTTGTAATAACTTCAATGGCATTAATGGTATGTATTGTGGATAATACATAGTGCCCTGTTTGTCCTGCTTGGATAGCAATTTCAGCTGATTCAGTATCACGAATTTCTCCAAGAAGAATAATATCTGGGTCATTTCTTAAAATTGACCTTAAAGAAGAAGCAAACGTTGATTTTTCATCAATTTCAATTTGATTAATGCCTGGAACTCTAATTTCAACTGGATCTTCAACTGTTGTAATGTTGATTTCAGGTCGGTTCAGATAATCTAAAATACTGTAAAGTGTGGTTGTTTTTCCTTGTCCTGTTGGTGCTGCAATGATTGTAATACTATTTCTTTTATCAAAACATTTTTTTAGCACTGCTTCATCAGCTGGAAAACCTAAATCAAATATACTTCTAATACCTTCATTTTTCTTTAATAATCTTAAACAGAATTTTTCTCCTTCTACCGTTCTTTGAGAAGCAACACGAATGTTATAATCTGGATAAGAGTTAATCATTCCGTCTTGTGCTTCTTGCTTTTCTTGATGCATATTGGAAATTGCTTTTAATCTACCAATTAATTGCATTTGTTTTGCTTTTTCAATATTGGCAACTGTAATTAATTCGCCATCAACTCTGTATCGAACACGAACCGACCTTTCAAGTGGTTCAATATGAATATCACTAGCTCTTTTTTCCATAGCAGCACGAATGATGGTATCTACTAATTTTGTTATATCACCTGAACTTGAAATAGCTGAATCCTCCTTCGTTTCTAGCGAACGAATAACGGTTTCTATATTGGTTTCAAAAGTTAAGAATTTTTCCATAATAAAACCATGTTTTAACAAGGTATTTCTGACTTGCTCAATGGCTTTACTGTTGGAAGTATCTGCAAAACATACTTTGGCTCTTCTTCCAATTAGTTCAAACAGCACTGCTTTGCAAGCTTTGCATACATTTAAAGGAAGATAGTCATTTTCTTGAATTTTGACATCGTCTGTAGTCAGTACAATAACGTTTTCTCCTAATATTTGTCCCATCGCTTCAATGAGTTGTTTTTGTGGACATAAGTTTAATATATTTAAAATATCGCCTAGTTTTTTTTCAGGATGTTGTTTTTGATATTCAATAGCTGTTTCAATATCAATTTCTTTGACAACACCTCTTTTTACTAATTCTACACCAATCGGCGTTTTTCCATTCATCTTTCCAATCTCCTTTCTCTTTTGTTCAATCTATTTTATTATACTATGAATTTTCTAAAAAATAAATAGGTTTTGTCGAATTACCAATCATTTCTAATATTCTCTCATCGGTCCGTATTGTGATTGGTTTAACAAATAAGCTACTGATGAAGCATTTGACAAATCTGAATATTGACACCATTTTCCCACTTGTTCACCGAAATAAATTCCTCTATTGTTAGACCAAGTAATATCACTACGAAGCGAATTGGAAGGACCACTTTGGATTGCAAAATCAGTTGCTTTATAAATAAAATAGGTATCGCCAAATAGATTTCCACCATTTGAAACTTGAAACTTCGGAATCCATAAATAGGAATTGTCGCCTTTTAATTGTATATCTGTAATTGGTTGACCAATTTCGCTTGGTGCTAATAATACTACACGTGCCCATTCTTTATTTCTATAACTATACCATAGTGATTCTGTATCACTCATAATCTCATAATTTTTGGTCTGCTTATTATAACGAATTGGGCAAATAATTTTTGAATCTGAATCAGCTGAGCTTCCAGATGAACTTTCTACTGTAGCACCTCGAAGATAATCTGAATAAAGAATAGCCTTTTCCGCATTAAATTGATTGAGATAAGCACTTGAAAAATTAGGTGAATTTACTTCACGTATCACTTCTTTTTCAAAAACTTTTGTCAAGTCTACATGTTTTTCTCGACCATCAACTGTATAAGTAACCATTACGATAGCTTTTGTTACAAGTTTAAGAGTGTTATCGTTTTCTAAAGTAATTTTTACTTGATAACCTTTTGGTATTTTAGTATTAAAAATTTTATTCGTACTTACTGTATAAGTTTGATTTTCTTGCTGAGCGTTTTGTGACAGAGTTTCTTCCATTTCTCCGTAATAGATTTGTGACATATTTTCGATGATATTTGTTGCAATTTTAGTAGCACCTGTTTTTCTTTTTGCTTCACTTGAACTTGTGATAAGATTGACGTAAACCATTGCAATCACACTCACAGTTGTCAAGATAATAAGTACAGCCAGTACAACATCAGCACCTGTAATACCTTTTTGATTATTCCATTTCGTGACAAGTCGTTTTTTTTCCATTTTTTCATTCCTTACCTGTTCCAAAATTTGATAAAGTTTTCCACAATCATATACACAATCGTGGAAAAACTCAAAATAAATCCCATTGGCGTTTGTTTGATGGTAGGATATTTTTGTTTTTCAACAATGCGTAAAACAAAACTTACCATAATACTCAAAAATACTATCAGTAACATGCCTCTTAGGTTTATAATGAGTTCTATGTAAATTAGTAATAAAGCTGTTTCCATCCAGTAATTCCTGAATTTGTTTGGTACAATTTTCAGTAAAATGAAAATTCCTGCTATTAGGATAAAATATATGATATATCTATACATACTAGTTGCCCCTATTACATATAAATATAACATATAGACAAGTTGACAAAGGCTTCCAAATAGTAAGATAGATGAATGAATGTTGTGATGTTCTTTATCAATTCCAGCAATGAGAACCAGTGTGATATACTGAAAAACAAAACTGATAAAGTAAGCTATTTTGTTTATCTCAGTGAAAATATCAAGCACATGAAGTGATAGAAAACTAATCACAAATACAAACCCAGAAAGTATTTCTAAAATGAAATAACGAATTCTTACTTTTTCTTTACAATATCGACATTTTCCTTTTAAAGCCAAATAGCTCCAAACTGGAATTAAATCCAGCATCCCTAATTTGTGGTTACAATTAGGACAGAAGGAATGTTCATGTGTGATGTCTTTTTTTAAGGGAATGCGATAAACCGCCAATGTAAAAAAGCTACCAAAAAAAGTCCCCATGATGAACAACATACCATATAAAAAAATATTCATCTTTTCTTTCTCTTTCTAACTATCTTATCTTTTTTATAAAAAAGAGGTATACACCGTCTCTTCTTGAAGAAGTATATACCTCTTGAAATTTCTATTGTTTTGGAACTATTTCCATGTAATTTTTCCATTTTCATCTATAGTTCCTTCACATATTGGATTTGCACCTGCATTAACAGTTACATTTCCCTCAGAAACTGTTACATCCGCTTTTACATATACCTCCAATTCAGTTGCACTATCATTATATTTAGCATAAAATTCTCCATTATCTGTTGCAATAGGAGTTCCCAATGCGTTCATGATGTAATTTCCTGCGGTAGTGGTTCCTTCTGTTTTATTTACATACTTTTCTTCATAAAATTGCGTAATTTTATCTGTTATTAGCAATCCAACTTGTTCTTTTGCTGTCTCTATTTTATTTTTATCAACTGCATTTGTAGCTCTTCCTAAAATTCCATTTTCTCCTGCTACTAAACTCAATGACACACCTGCTAAAATCAATAATACAATAATCGTAACTACTAAAGCTACCAAAGTAATACCTTTTTGTTTTTTAAAATTTTTCATTTTTAAAATCTCCTTTGTTAATTAAATTTTTTAAAATTTTCTTCATATGTTCTTTAAAAACATATCTTCCAGCTAAAACTCATCAAGAATGTTATGTTTTTTCCTCATCACCCCTTCCAAATCTATTTTAATTTTTGTTTATATATTAAATTAATACATAGCATTACTTAGAATTTGGTTTTTCAAAAAAAGTACCTGTTGCAGAATTGTTTGTGTTGGTGTTCGTAGCCGTTCCTGTTTGACCTGCTGAATTGGTGTTTGTATTTGTTGTATTACTTCCTGATGGCGTTTGCGTTGGATTTCCTTCTGCTGGCGGATTGGCTGGTGCTTCTTCTGCATAATCAAATGGATTTGAATTTCCACTATTGTACAAATTCTTTTGACCATAAACCGTTAAATCAGAAGCATTGATGCTATAAGATTTTAGTGAAGTGACTAATTCTGTTTCAGTTTGATCAGGTGTTACGTCTCCTCCATTGGTATAAGCAATTTCTTGCTTGATAGAAGTTGTTTTGCTATCTGGCGTATACGAAATTGTTTCTGGAATGTTAACATTTGTTGGAACAAAATCATACAACGCAACTGCTAAAATTAACATGATTAAAATGAGTAACAAAATTAGAATCACAATTTCTTTAAAATAACTCTTTTTCATTTTTTAAGTTCCTTTCGTAAATTAATTGGTTGTCGTATTCGTTGTTTTAGTTGTATTGCTTGTGTTTGTTGTGTTCGTCGTATTGGTTGTATTGGTCGTATTTGAATTAATGGTTTGTGTTACCGCGTCTGTTGCTTGGTTAACAACATTCGTTGCTGTTTCTGTTAAAGTATCTGCATTAATTTTTACTTCTTTTACTGTTAATGTAACTTGTAAATTATTTTCTATTTTCTTCATATCAAAATTATTAATTTCAAAATTTAGTCTGTCGTCATCCTCTATGTCGTAGATAAAACTTGTTAAATTAACATAGTTTCCTGTTATCACAAATTTCAAATCACAAACAACATAATTTGTAGAAGTATTATTCAACGAGCTGGCTGAAGTTGTATTTCTGAACACATCAAATTGCAAATCAATTCCTTCCTCGGTTGCATAGTTACCAACAATAGTCCATAAAAAGTCTACATCATAAATGTCTCTTAAATCATTTTCTTGTGCTTGTAATAAAGCATCTGCTGTTTCTGCTGAAAATTGAGAAACGAGTTGATCATATTCTTGTTTGGTTGTGCGATAACTTTCAATCACTTGTGCTAATTGTTTCTTTTTTGCTTCAAATTCATCTGTTGTGCTTTTTTCTAGGTTGGCAAGCTCTGTATTTAATTTTTTACTAGAAGCTTGCAATTGGCTCACACTAGCAATTTTTTCACGAACAAATTGTGAATTTCCAAAAACAACTTGATAGCAACCTACTAATAACAATATTAAAATAATACTTAACGTTAATTTTCTCATTTATGGCAAATCTCCTTCTATCGTTACTTGAATTGCAGTACCTGTTTTTTGTCCGCTGTTTGATTTTACATTTTGTAAAATACCATTGGTCGTAAGCACCGCTTTAAAATATCCTAATTGTTCATATTTTTCAGCTTCTGCTTGAATCACAATGTGATTAGAAGTTGTGTTTTGGATTGAAATTAATTTTACTTTCTTTGGTATCACAAACATAATTCTGTTTAGTAAGTTTGGTATGGAATCTTTTTGAATAATTCGTTGATTAGTTGGTGTCTGTTCAGTTTCTTCTGGTGGTGCTGTAATTTCTGTGATTAATTCTTGGTAAGTGGTAGTTCTCGAGGAAATCGTATTGATATCCGAAGTTAACTTTCCAAGTTCACCTGTCGTACCAGATAATGCAATTTGTACTTCTTCTGACTTTTTATTAATTTGTTTGTCAATTACTATACTAAAGATAGAAAATACAACACTTATCATCAAACAAGCCACCACACCTCTTGCTAATAACTTTTCTGTGCTTGTAAATGGTGTGCTAAAATCTTGTTTGATATTGCTCCCTAAATTGCTAAACAAATCTCCAATTGTTGCCAAACTAATTTCTTGATTTAGAGCTGATTTCAAACTTGTTTTTCCGCTTCCAGTTTTGGCTGATTTTGAAAAATTCAAATCTTTTTCAACCATTCCTAAACCATCCAAAGCCAAAGCAATGGCAGAATTTACTTCAATATATTCTTTGATTGGCAATTGCAAAGAGGCAGCATTCAAGAAAAATGGTTTTAGAATTTCGCATTTGGCAGCTGGTATATATTCTTGAAAAAACAAATCCACATTGTTAATGGCTGTTCCTGAACCAGTAATATAAACTTTATCAATACTCGAAAACATCTCACTAATGATTTGTTTGGTTTGTGTTACAATTTTTAATAAGACTGATGTTGCAATATCCATGTATTCATTGTTGATTTGTGTATATAATTCGGATGAATTATCTGTATAAATTGTCATGTTTTTGCATACTTCATAAGATTTAGCATACGAATTTTCCGATCTATTAATCGTTTCTAATATTTTTCCCATTCCTTCATCCAAAACATCAATCTGGTAAATTTGACCATCTACTATAACTGTGATTTTTGTTTTTTCCTCTATATTGACAATTGCTATATTTTCTCTTTCTTTATTATCCAGTAAATTTGTAATACTGGTTGTAACTGGTGTTATTGTATTAATTTTATTACCTTCAAATACCATAGTACGTTTTGAAATTTCATTTTTATTGGCAATTACACTTAATACTTTTTGCACTTCTGGATTCTCTTTTAAAGAACTAATAATATATTTATGTTCTAGGGAAGCCTTATTATAGCCTTTTTCTTCGCATAACATTTCATATTCAATTTTCACTGCTTTTTTGGTGTCTTGTTTATTGAGTAAAGCAGAAATAGAAAATGTATTATAAAGTTCATCTGAAACATTGATACTGATTGGCACTTTATAACTATACGTTTCGCTAATAATCTTTTTAATGGTTTCTTCTAAATTATTTTCATAAAATGCAATGTTATAAGATTCGATTTTTATATTCTCTTTCTCTTTGTGCAATTTGGCATATTTAATTATATTTTCTTCTATATAAATTCCTAGACAACTTTGCATTATTTTCTCCTTAGATTAATTTTCACTATATATTTTATATCTATAATATCAAAAAAAGTCAATAGAATAAAATAATGTAATAAAAATATAACGCAATTGTAATATTTTTGTAACATTTCTTTTATAACTGTCTTTTCTTGGTTTTTTAAATATTTATATTTTATCCACTTTATTCAAATTAATACATTCCTTTCATAACGATATTTTTGGAAGTTTATGCATATTTTTTCTTGATTTGGAAATGATAACACTATAAATTGATAAACAAGGAGGAAATTTATGAATTCTGAAAAACATATTAAAGTAACAGGTTATTCCAAAGTTTCTTGGAAAGATGCGATTGTCAAAACAGTAGACGAAGCCTCCAAAACATTAAATAATTTAACTTCCATTCGCATTTTAGAACAACGTGCTAATATCTCTGGTAATAAAATTGCAGAATACATTGTGGATTTAGCCATTTCATTTAAAATAGAACCTTTCCAAGAAGAACCAATGTTAGAAGACATTGACAACATGTAAACTTAAGAAAGGAGTTTGTATGAAACCAATTAATAGTAAAGAAGAATATCAACAATACGTTGACCAAAAAACACCTAATTCCCCTATCCTAAAGAATTGTTTTAATGCCTTTTGGGTGGGCGGACTTATCTGTGCTATTGGTCAAATTATCTTTGAAATTTGTCAAACACGCGGAATTGATGAGACCACTTCTTACACCATTGTTTCCATCATTTTAATTTTCATCAGTGCTTTTTTAACAGCACTTAATTTATTTAATAAAATTGGAAAATTTGCTGGTGCTGGCTCTTTAATTCCTATCACAGGATTTGCTAATTCTATTGTCTCACCTGCCATGGAATACAAATCCGAAGGATACGTTATGGGCGTTGGTGCTAAAATGTTTACCATAGCAGGACCCGTTTTAGTTTATGGTATTTCAAGTAGTATTCTGGTAGGAATTATCTATTTAATTTTTAATACACAAGCAATTACGCTTATCTAACTTTTAAAAGAAAGGAATTTTATCATGAAAAAAATAGGAAATCAATCTTATGTTTTATCCAAACCAGTCAATATTTTATCCACTGCCTGTATTGTAGGACCCAAAGAAAAAGATGGTCCACTCAATCCCTATTTCGACCAATGCTTAGAAGATGAATTTTGGGGTGAAAATAGTTGGGAAAAAGCAGAAAGTAAAATCATCAAAGAAACTGTCAATATGTCTGTTTCCAAAGCCAAAATTGCTTCTCAAGATATTGACTTTTGCTTTGCTGGTGATTTGCTCAACCAATGTATTTCATCTTCATTTGGTTTACGCGATTCTAATCTTCCCTTTTTTGGTATTTTTGGTGCTTGTTCTACCTTTGGTGAAGCACTAACACTTGGTTCTATGACCATTGATGGAGACTTTGCAACAAATGTTATTTGTGCAGCTTCTAGCCATTTTTGTAGTGCCGAAAAACAATTTCGTTTTCCTTTAGAATTAGGAAACCAACGTACTCCTTCTAGTCAATGGACTGTTACAGGAAGTGGAAGTGCTATACTCTCCAAAGAAGGCGAAGGACCTTATATAACCACTATTACACCTGGAAAAATTGTAGATATGGGAATTAAAGATGCCAACAACATGGGAGCTGCTATGGCAGGTGCCGCTCAAGATACCTTATTATGCCATTTCAAAGATACTGGCAGAAAACCAAGTTACTATGATGCCATTTTCACAGGCGATTTAGGTCATATCGGAAAAGACATTTTAATTGATTTAATGGAATCCAAAGGTTACAACATCAAAGCAAATTATAATGACTGCGGTGTTCTCATCTTTGATAAAGATACCCAAGATACACATGCTGGTGGTTCTGGCTGTGGTTGCAGTGCAAGCGTATTTTGTGGTTATATTTCACACATGTTTAAGGAAGGAAAATTCAAAAGAATTCTTTTAATGCCAACTGGTGCTCTTATGAATTCTACTACCTCTCAGCAAGGAGAAAGTATTCCTGGAATTGCTCATGCAGTAGCCATTGAAGCACAATTTCCAACAGATTTAAAAATACAATCATAAGAAAGGAGAAAAACAAATGGATTGGATGATGGTTTTAAAAGCTTTTATTTTAGGTGGTGCTATTTGTATCATTGGTCAAATTCTAATCGATAAAACCAAACTCACACCAGCTCGTATTTTAGTTACTTACGTAACCGTCGGTGCTATTTTAGGAGGTTTGGGTTGGTATAAATATCTTATTCAATGGGGAGGCTGTGGTGCAACCGTTCCTCTAACTGGCTTTGGTAACACACTTTCCAAAGGAGCCATTGAAGAATTAAAAAATACTGGACTAATTGGTGCCTTTACAGGCGGAATCAAAGCAGCCTCTGGTGGAATTGCTGCTGCTGTATTCTTTGGTTATATTGCTTCTTTGGTGTCTAAACCTAAGATAAAAAAACAATAAAACAAGGAGAAAATCTATGCAAGATATTATAAAAGTCATCATTTTGTCAATCGTATCTGAAATTGTTTTATTTATTTTAACAAAATTAATGGGAAATAAAGAAATGTCACAACTAAGTATGTTTGATTATATTATCGGCATTACCATTGGTTCGATTGCTGCCGAAATGGCAACTGCTTTAGAATCTGATTATAGGCAACCTTTAGTCGCAATGATTGTTTATGCCATCGTTGCAATTATCATTTCATTAGCATGTACAAAATCCATTAAAGCACGTCGTTTTATTTATGGAAATTCTTTAATTTTAATGGATAATGGAAAATTTTACCGAAAAAATTTCAAGACAGCCAAATTAGATTTAAATGAATTTCTTGTACAATGCCGTATCAATGGTTATTTTCATTTATCCGATATCAAAACAGCCATTTTAGAAGCAAATGGAAAAATCAGCTTTTTGCCAAAAAGTAGCAGTCGTCCTGTTGTTCCTAGCGATTTAAACCTAACTCCAGAACCTTCTACCATTGATGTCAATCTGATTATGGACGGTAAAATTCTATTTGAAAATCTTAAAAATTCCAATCATGATGAAATGTGGCTCCAAAAAGAATTGGTTTCGCAAGGTTTTGACAAACCCGAACAAATCTTTTTAGCAACCTTAGATAACCAAAATCGTGTCAGCCTTTACGAAAATAATGATCTTGGAAATTCTCATGATTTTTGGGCATAATTTACCCTTGAAACATCACTAAACTAATCATATATAAAATATAAATAAACACAAAAGGTATGCCATTACTACGTGTCATTTTATTTTTTGTTCCTACAAAAGGAAACAAACTTAGCATAATCGTTCCCATAATCAAAACAATCATATATTTATTGTAACTCGTTGCATAATTAATTGGACACAAAAAAGCAGATGCCCCAATAATTAATACAATATTAAAAATTTGAGAACCTAAAATATTGCCAATTGCCATATCGGTCTCACCTTTACGTGTGGCCGTTATGGATGTAATTAATTCTGGTAGACTTGTGCTAACAGCTACAATTGTCAAACTAATTAATTCTTCACTCACACCAAACGATGAGGCAATCGCAACACAGCTACGAACAACTAAATCTCCTCCTAATTTTAATCCAATAATTCCTATGATAACATTAAAAATCGCTTTCAAAATTTTCGTTGGAATCGTTTCTTCTTGTAATTCTTGCCCTTCCTCTAAATCGAATTTCTCCCCCTTTTTGGCCATAATGATATTATAAACAATATACAATACACATAATACCAATAACAAAATCCCTTCATTTTTCGTTATCAAATGAGCACTTTCCGAATTTCCATTATTACATAAAACAAACAAAAGTATCGTAAAAAATAACGTCAACGGATTTTCAATCAAACGACTTTGCTTTTTAAATTCAAGTGGTTTTATAATAGAACACATTCCTAATATCAAAAACATATTCGCAATGTTACTACCAATAATATTGCCCACAGCAATATCTGAGTGTCCTTCTAACGCAGATGTTAAACTCACAACAAGTTCTGGCATAGATGTTCCAATCGCAACAATAGTAAGTCCTATTACAATTTCAGGAATATGAAATCGTTTCGCAATATGACTGGCCCCTTCTACCAAATAGTCTGCTCCCTTTACCAGTAACAAAAAACCAATTGTAATTAATAGAATATCTAACATTTTTTTACCTCTTATCTACTATATTTTGCTTTTTCCATTTTATTCATTCACCAAGATAATTTTTCCTGCTTCTTCCTCTGACAAATAACCCTGTCTAATCATTTTTCGAACTACTTGCCCTTGCCTTTGTCTAGCCAATTCTGGATTTTTCGTTGGTGCATAAACAGAAGGTGCATTCGGAATACCAGCCAATAACGTACATTCATATAAATTCATTTCAGAAGGTAGTTTATCAAAATAACCTTGTGCTGCGTCTTTTACACAATAATACCCATCTCCAAAATAAGAAGTATTGACATATAATTCAAAAATTTTTTCTTTGGATAGTTGTTTTTCCATTTCCACAGCCATAAAAACTTCAGATATTTTCCTCGTCATTGTTTTTTCCTGTGTAAAATAAATATTTTTTGCTAATTGTTGCGTAATGGTACTTCCGCCTTCTTTAAACGCCATTTCCTTTAAATCAATCAAAATCGCACGTGAAATACTGATAAAATCTACTCCCGCATGTTTCAAAAATCGTTTATCTTCCACAGCAATAACCGCATTAATGTAATCTTGTGGTAATTCTTCATACGTTGTATAATTTGTATTTTCCTTTATTTGTGTGACCTTTTCTTCTATACTAACTTCTGTGATTGCTTTTTGATAGGCATCATAACATTGTTTTACTACCAAACCTACCATAAGCATAACAATTAATCCAATCGTAAAGAATATCTTCTTAAGTATTTTCATAGTTTACTCCTCTTCGTTTCTTGTATCTTTGCATTATATCTTTATTTTTACATTTTTACAAGATGATTTTGTCTTTTTTTACAAAATTTTCTCCATATGCCCCTAAAACGCCTTAGAATTCGTTTTAACGACTTTTCCCTCTTTATCAATACATTTATGTCTATTTTTCTAACAAAACCCGTTTTATGGCTTATTAGAGGCTATTACAAAAATATCATTTTTCCCAAGTTGCTATTTTTTATGCCCTTAAAAGGTCCTAACACGCCCCAGAATTGATTTTATGTAAATTTTAGTCATTTTTCATTCTTTTTTCAAAAAAATGGCTTAAAATCAATTTTTTATTCATTACAATTTTTTTATCTCCCCTTTTTTAACATTAATTTTTCCAAAATTTGATTTATTGTATTGTCATATTCTATTTTTTATGATAATATTTTTCCAACATAATTATATTATTATAAGGAAAAATATTTTTAGGAGGAAAAAATTTATGAAATATGAACAATGGAACAATTTTAACGAGGGAGATTGGACACAAGAAATCAATGTCAGAAACTTCATTCAAATGAATTATACTCCCTATGAAGGCGATGCTTCTTTCTTAGCAAATGCTACCGAAAGAACTCAAAAATTATGGAATCAAGTGTTAGATTTATATAAAAAAGAAAAAGAAAATGGTGGTGTTTTAGAAATTTCGAACGATATTGCATCAACGATTACAAGTCACGAAGCTGGCTATATCAATCAAGATTTAGAACAAATCGTGGGACTTCAAACCGAAAAACCATTAAGACGTGCTATTATGCCAAATGGTGGTATACGAATTGTCGAAAAATCTTGTGCTGCTTATGACCAAAAAGTATCTGATAAATTAGAAGATATCTATCATCATTATCGTCGTACCCACAACGATGGTGTCTTTACTGCTTATACCCCAGCCATTCGTGCTGCTCGTAGTTCTCACTTAATTACAGGTCTTCCAGATGGTTATGGTCGTGGACGTATTATTGGTGATTATCGTCGTGTTGCCCTGTATGGTGTAGATGCTTTAATTGCTGAGAAAAAACAAGAATTTGAAAATACAGTCTCAAGTGACTTCACATCAGACATCATTCGTGAACGTGAAGAAATTCATGATCAAATCAAAGCTTTAGAAGATTTAAAAATCATGGCACAAACTTATGGTTTTGACATTTCTTTACCTGCTTCTAACGCAAAAGAAGCTGTACAATGGTTATATTTTGCTTATCTCGGAACAACCAAAGAACAAAATGGAGCTGCCATGAGTTTGGGACGTACTTCTACCTTTTTAGATATTTATTTTGAAAGAGATTTAAAAAATAACAAAATTACAGAAGAAGAAGCCCAAGAAATCATGGATCACTTTGTCATGAAATTACGTATGATACGATTCTTACGTACTCCTGAATACGATGAATTATTTAGTGGCGATCCTGTTTGGGTAACCGAAAGTATTGGTGGGCAAGGAATTGACGGTCGTACATTAGTCACCAAAAATTCTTTCCGTATGTTACACACATTAGAAACTTTAGGTCCTGCACCAGAACCAAATTTAACAGTACTTTGGTCTTGTTCTTTACCAAAAGGTTTCAAAGATTATACTGCTAAATTATCCATCAACACCAGTTCCATTCAATATGAAAACGACGATTTAATGCGCGAATATTGGGGCGATGACTATGGAATTGCTTGTTGTGTATCAGCGATGCGTATTGGAAAACAAATGCAATTCTTTGGTGCACGTGCCAATCTTGCCAAAACTTTATTATATGCCATCAATGGTGGGCGTGATGAAATTTCTGGAAAACAAATTACATCTAAATTCGAACCCGTTACTTCTGAATATTTAGATTATGACGAAGTTTGGCAAAAATTTGATTGCATGATGGATTGGGTCGCAAAAACTTACATCGAAGCCTTAAACATCATCCATTATATGCATGATAAATATGCTTACGAAAGTTTAGCCATGTCACTTCATGACCGAGAAATTCTTCGTACCATGGCATGTGGAATTGCTGGTCTTTCCATTGTTGCCGATTCTTTTTCAGCCATGAAATACGCCAAAGTAAAAGTCATTCGTGATGAAACTGGTCTAGCGATTGATTATCAAACCGAAGGTGACTTTCCAAAATACGGAAACGATGACGACAGAGTCGATAGCATTGCGGTTGAAATTGTTAAAAAATTCATGGCAAAATTGCGTACCCAAAAAACATATCGAAATTCCAAACCAACCATGTCTATTTTAACTATCACATCTAATGTAGTTTATGGAAAAGCAACTGGAAGCACACCAGATGGAAGAACAGCTGGAAGTCCATTTGGCCCAGGTGCAAACCCAATTCACGGTCGTGATATCAATGGTGCAGTCGCTGTTTTAAATACAATTGCAAAATTACCTTATAAACATGCAGAAGATGGTATTTCCTATACATTTGCAATTACCCCAAACGCACTAGGAAAAGATGAAACAATACGTGTAAACAATCTTGTTGCTTTATTAGATGGATACTTTGTACAACATAGCCATCACATTAATATTAATGTATTTGATCGAAGCTTACTAGAAGATGCTATGGAACATCCTGAAAAATATCCTCAACTTACCATTCGTGTTTCTGGTTATGCTGTTAACTTCACAAAATTAACACGTGAACAACAATTAGATGTTATTAATCGAACCATTCATGAATCAATTTAAGGAGAAGAAATTAAAAATGGAAAATATGGGTAGAATTCATTCATTCGAATCTTTTGGAACTGTAGATGGACCTGGCATTCGTTTTGTCATATTTATGCAAGGTTGTCCCTTAAAATGCAAATATTGTCACAATCGTGATACTTGGGATTTTTCTGGTGGAGCGGAATATTCCATTGACTCTATTATACAAAAAGCAATGCGTTTGAAACCTTATATGAAAACTTCTGGTGGTGGAATTACTGTTTCTGGTGGGGAACCATTATTACAAAGCGAATTTCTAATAGAACTTTTTAAAAAGTTAAAAACATTAAACTTTCATACAACTTTAGATACTTCTGGTAGTCTTCCACTAAACGATTCTATCAAAGAGTTATTGCAATACACCGACCTTGTTTTATTAGATATCAAACACATTCGCAATGAAAAATGCATTGATTTAACAGGTGCCCCTAACACCAATACATTAAACTTTGCAACCTATTTGAGTAATCAGCATATTCCTATGTGGATTAGGCAAGTTCTAATTCCAGGTTTTACAGATGATGAAAATGATTTAAAACTTTTAAAAAATTTCATTTCACAATTAAAAACCGTTGAAAAAGTAGAAATTTTACCTTATCATAATTTAGGGAAATTCAAATGGGAACAACTTGGGTTAACATACGAACTCAAAAATGTTCCCTCTCCTACAGCAGAACAAATCCAAACAGCAAAAAATATTTTAGGAATATAAATAATTATCCCCCAGTATAACTGGGGGATTTTCATATCGGCCTATAAGGCCTT
>CANTGH010000011.1 GCA_947653235.1 uncultured Clostridium sp. | reverse complement strand
TCCCCTATTTTTTATTGATTTTCGGCTTGTTTGAAAAAATACCGAAACTTGAATAAAAAACATATTGACAAATGGATATGAAATGTGGTAATATATATATTGTTCTAGTAAAAATGAACGCATGGAGAGGTGGTCGAGTTGGTTTATGGCACCAGTCTTGAAAATTGGCGTACGTTTATAGCGTACCGTGGGTTCGAATCCCACCCTCTCCGCCATTTTTTATAAAATATTAATATGGAGCAGTACCCAAGTGGTTGAAGGGGGCAGTTTGCTAAACTGCTAGGGTTCGTAAGGGCCGCGGAGGTTCAAATCCTCTCTGTTCCGCCAAACAGTATTAATGATTTTTTAATACTGTTTTTTTTTAATAAAATAATATTAATAAAAGCTTAAAAGCTGAAATTAATTTTTTTAGATTTTATTAATATTATTTTTAATAAGTAAATAATAGAAAGTTAAAAAAATAAATAATTAATTATTTATTTTTTTACTACTGTATTAAAAAATAATATTTTTTTTATAATTATAAGATTAAATATTATTAATTTTTAATAATATTATAATTAACTTTATTTTTTTATTTATATTTTATTATATTATAAAAAATTTGTTGAAAAATAGGATAAAATGATAAAAAAATATTAGAAAGAATATAATAATTATAGATATATTTATGAACAAATAATAGTGAAAAAAATCAAAAAAAGTTTCTATAAAAAAATAAAAAGGAAAGAAGACAAAGAAACAAAAGATAAAAATACATAATAAGAATACAGTAAGATTATAGATGATTGGAAAAAATTATTTAATTAAGTAAAATGTATAGGAAACAAGAAAAATAGACAATATTTAAAAATAACAAAAGAATAAACATAACAACAAAAAACAAAGTGTCTAAATGACAAAATAAAAAAATTATAAGATAAGTATTAAATAAATTATGAGTTTTAATTGTATTTTTTTCTTAAAAAATTTTATAGTAATTTTATAAAAAAGCAGATCATTATTAAAACAATTTTAGATATAATAAAATCAAATTTTATGAGATAAATTTAAAAAACATAAAACAAAAAAAAGTTAAACGAAATATAATGTTTTTTTAAAATTATATAAAAGATAATTTTAGAAAATATGGGATATTATTTATTTATAAAAAATGAAAATAAAGTTATTAATTTATAAATAAATCTACGAACAAATCTATAAATAAATTTATTTATAAAAAAAATTAAAATTATTTTTTTGATTATAAATATAAAAGCACATTAATAAATGATGAAGAATAAAAACGAAATCGTTTTTTTTAAAAGAAATAAAAATAAAATTAAAAATAGAATTGAAAATAAATTTATTTTTAATATAGAAAATTAAAAACAAAATTTTGTCATAGTAAAAAAATAAAAACAAATAGTTATCAATTAATTATTTGTTTTTATTTTATAATTTAATAATAAATAGTTTAAAAATAAATAAAATGAAGAATATAAGATAAATAAAATAATAAATAAAAAGGAATGATAGTAAAAATAATAAAAAATAATTGACTTATAGTTTAATTTGTATATTTTTAATAAAATCATGTGATTTTTTTTAATATAAAAAATATATAATAAATATAATGTAGATATAGTATAGAAATAAGATATAAAATGTAAATATAAACTGTATAATAAGAAAGTATATAATTAATGTTTCATTAATAAGAATTTACATAAAACAAAAAATAAGCGTTTTTGGATATAAAATATTATATATAAACTTATGAAATATATATGGGAAATAAGAAAAATAGAAATTTTACTTAATAAATAATATAAAGTACATAATTCAGAAAATAAGATTGTCTTTTAGTCAATTATATTTTCTAGTTTATGAAATTTTAAAGCTAGTAAAATAATATTTTGAACTTTAAGAAAAGAAATACGTATTTATTACTAAGTAAACTTATTAATAATATTATTAATAAGTTTATAAAGATTGTCCTAAAAGTATAAATATTATAATAATAAGTTTTATGACATAAATAAATATATAAAATTAAATTAAATTATATTATATTTTGTTTTATTTTATTATAATTTATATATTTCATTTAATATAATTAAAAGAAATAATAAAATAAAAGCAAAAAGAAAAAATAGTATTTTTATATAGAAAATATAAAAAAATAAATAACTATAGATATTTAAAAAATAAATTTAACAAGTAATTTTAATAAATATAAGTCAATAAACTAAGTATTGAAATTATAAAAAAATATAGAAATACGTAAAAATAGTATAAATAAAAAATAAAATAAGAAATATTGAAAATAAATTTATCACTTTGATTTTGTTTTATCAATAGAATATTATTTTAAATCTATAAACAGTTAAATAAATATATATTTTTTGATAAATTAAGAAAAGGTATTTAATTCAATTTTTAAATAAATTATATATAATAAAATGTAATAATCTTTTTATAGAATATATCTTATTTAATTTATATATAGCAATCAAATATTTATTAAAAATTATAAATTACAAAACATAATATGTAAAAGTTTTAGTAAAAAAGTAATATTACGTAGAAGATAAAAAAGTTTGTTTTAGTAGGGAGGTAAATTTTAAAAACTTAGATTTTAATTTTGGAAAGAATGTGCGATGTATGTAAAAATTAAAAATACATAATATAAAATAATATTACAGTTAAAATATATATTAATAAACTTGATAATGTAAAAAAACATGGGAAATAAGTAAAATGATGATTTTTTATAAAAAACTAAATTGTATACATAAATATATAAATATTATTGTCAAATAGACAATAATATTTATAAAAATTAAAGTAAAGAAATTTTTTGATAAAAGAGAGGTTTAAATAATCATGATAAATTAATGGAAATATAGTAAATAACTTAATAAAAAATGAAAAGTAATAAATAGAAAAAATATAAATATTGAAAATTAATTTTTATTATAAAAAATATAGTATTGTATAATGAATTGAAAAATATTATATTTTGATTTAAAAATATAAAACAATATCAAATAATTATAAATTTTGCTTTCAGTTAGTATTTATAATTTTAAAGAATAAAAATTATAAAAGCGAAAAATGTAAAAAATATTAATTATAATAAATGTTAATTGTAACAAAATTAAAAAATTAATAGATTAAGTAAAAAACATTATTAAATATTTTGTTAAAAAATAAAGGAGAGAAAAACGCAATAAAAAATAAATATAGAAAAAATATGAAAGATGAAATAATATAAAGTATAAAATATGAATTACGATTTATATTTCATATTTAGTAAGTATTAATTATTAATATAGTTAAAAACAATTTACACTTAAATAATAATAAAATATTTGATTTGTATAAAAAATTTATCTAAAATACAAGTTTGGGTTTTGATTTTTAAATAAAATTATTTGTAATTAATATACAAAATTTAAGTATAAGCTTTAGAAAAATAAACTGTAATTCTTTTTATATAAAATTTTTATAATAAAAAATAAAAGTTACATAATATTGTTTTGGGATTTGAATTAATAATAAAAAAATAAATATCTTAGTTAAATTGTTTAGCGAAGACTTAAAAAATGAGAAAAGACACAAAAAGATTTGCAATCTACATAAAACAAAAATTGGTTTTGCGTATTTGGCAATAGGGTTATTTGTTTTAATATTATTTTCTCAGCTTAAAGTGGTGTATAAAAATTTTTTACTAGAAAAATAAAACAAAATTGTATTAGAAAAAATGAGTTTAAGTTGAGATATAGCTAAAAAGTAAAAAATATAGAATTAAAATATATTTAAGATACTTATATAATATAAAAAGTTAAAAATGTTAAATTTAATACAAAAAATATATTGTAAAAAATAAATTTTATATTATATTAAAAACATTATTTGTATTTTATTATATATTAAATTTATACTATAAACAATTAAAAAAATATAAAATTAATATAATATATATTAAATATAAATTTTATATAATATAAAATTACTAATATAAAAATAATTCTATTTCTAAAAAATATGTTTTTGTTTTTGATTGCAAGATAATAAAAATACAAAATTTATTATTTAAAATAAAAATATAGTAATTAATAAAAATCAATAAAAAAATAATTTTACTCATCAAATAATTTTTGAAAATTAGATAAACATATTTAGAAAAATAATGAAAAATTATAAATAATGATAAATAATATATAATTTTTCAAAATTGCTTTTGAAATAGTAATAAAAAGATAAATTAATACTACTAAATATAAAAAAATATATTAATTAAAAAGGATAGAAAATGTTAGTTGATTTAAACAATAAAAGTGTTATTATAGTTAGTTAGTTTTACAAAAAAAATTTTTTAAACAGAAAGTTACATAAAAACAATACACATTATTTATGATAGAATATTTTACTATAAAATAGAATAAGTTTATTATGGGAATTACAAAAATACAAAGATTTTATACAGAAAGAATATTGTAAACATAACAAAAAAGAAAAGCTTGACAAAAAGACAATAAAAAATGGTAAGTAAAATATTATTTTATAATAATTACTATGTATTAGTAAGAAAATTACCATTAGAAAAGAAATAATATTGAAAAAATATTTTTTTGTATGGGAAATATTTTTATAATAATAAATAAATATTTAATCAAAAATATTTTATATAAAAATATTTAATATAATATTTAAAAAACATAAAATAAGGCTATAAAATTGAAGAATAATAATATAAATAAACAATATAATTATAAAAAATAAAAAAATATATTTTTTTAAAAAACAAACCAAAAATATAATGAAACTATAAAATGATTTTTATAACAAAATATATTTAAATTTTTAAAAATTAAAAAATTTAAAAAAATGTAATAATAAAATAAATATTTGAAACATAATATCCAAGAAAACAAAAAATAAAACAATTGTTTTTTGACAATCAATTAATAAAAAAATAGTTATTATAAAATTAAAACAAAAATAAGTTAGATACATGATTGTTTATAAAAAAATAATTATATATTATTAATTTTATTGAATAATAAATATATTGTATAGTTTAATAAAAATTAAACTATACAATATCAGACTAAAAAATATATATTTTAAAAAATAATAAGCTTAATAAGAAAAT
Source organism: uncultured Clostridium sp. (assembly GCA_947653235.1). Classification (GTDB taxonomy): domain Bacteria; phylum Bacillota; class Clostridia; order TANB77; family CAG-508; genus Scatovivens. Next base: position 41,852 of record CANTGH010000011.1, on the reverse strand, counting down.
ATTTTAAATTATAAGCATAGAATAAAGAATTTATAAATGAAATTGTTGGTTGGTTTTGTAAAAAAATAGAAAGATTTTTGTTATGAATATGAAATCAAAAAAATCATGATATTCAAAATTAAAAAATGACTATCATACAACAAAAAAACTAGCTTAAAAAATAAATTGACAACAAAACAAGAATTAACATAAAAATAGAACATGAGATTATTAGAAAAGAAATAAGAAAGATAAATATAAATGTATTGTAAGGGAATTAAGAAATATAGCAATTTACTTATTGAACAAAAAAGATAAACATAAGCCATCAAAAAAGGTTGTCAAATAGCCAAAAAATTAAGTATAAAAAATATATTAGAATAGTTTTTGACTTAAGACTAAAAAAACATACATGAGAATACGGAAGAAATAAAGCATATAGGTATTGTTTTGTACTAAAAAAATAAAGAAAAAGACTAAAATATTTTAGTCTTTTTTTAAAACAAATTAAATTAATTAATTATTTCCTTATTTTTAATTTCTTCAACCATATTTTCAATCTCAATTGATTTTTTTCTTTTATTTTTTTCTTTTAAATTATCCTTTGCAACAGTTAATAATAATTTAATTCTATTTATTTGGTTTGTTTTGCTTGCACCAGGATCATAATCTACTGGAGCAATATTAGCATAAGGATATTTTTCTCGAATTGTTTTTATTACACCTTTTCCAACAACATGATTTGGTAAACAAGCAAATGGTTGAATACACACAATATTTGGAATTCCGTGTTCAATATATTCTATCATCTCTGCTGTTAAAAACCAACCTTCGCCAGTTTGATTTCCAATTGATAAAATATTTTTTATTTTATTTTCTAATTCCCAAATATCACAAGGTAGTAAATAATCTTTTTTTGAATTCTTTAATGCTTTTACATTATCTTTTTCTAAAAGAGAAATTAATTTTAAAACAATTTTAAAAATAGCGGATTTTGTTTTGTCTGTATTTAATAAAATATTATTAGTAATTTTATGCGTACAAATAAATTTTAGAAATCCCATAAAATCTGGTGATACAACTTCGGCACCTTCTTGTTCTAAAACATCAACGATATAATTATTTCCAAACGGATGATATTTAATTAAAACTTCGCCAACAATTCCAACTTTTGGTTTTTTCTTACTCAAATCCAATTCAATTTTTTCAAAATCATTTACGATTTCATAAATACTTTTTTTAAATCCTGACAGCGTCGAATTTGCTACTAATTTTTTGCATTTTTTCATCCAATCATCGAATTTTTTTTGCGTCTCGCCTTTCTGAATTTCATAGGCTCTATTTTTATACAATAATTTTTGTAACAAATCGCCATATAAAACACCTTTTAACATTTTTTCAATCATTTTCGTATTAATTTTAAATCCATTTGCCTTTTCCATTCCAACAATATTAAATGAAACTACTGGTACATTCGGAAAACCAGCATCTTTTAATGCTTTTCGAATAAAACCAATATAATTTGTAGCTCTACAGCCACCACCAGTTTGAGACATAATCAATGCTGTTTTATTGACATCATATTTTCCGCTTTCCAAAGCTTCAATCATTTGTCCAGTTGTTAAAATGGATGGATAACAAGCGTCATTATTAACGTATTTTAAACCAGTTTCTACTGTATGTTCTGTGCAATCTCTCAGCAATTTTAGGTTATAGCCCAAAGACTGTAGAGCAGTTTCCATCAATTCAAAATGAATCGGAGCCATTTGTGGGCACAAGATGGTGTAACCTTGTTCCTTCATATCTTTGGTGAAGAATTTTTTATCAATTTTATAATTTCCCAATTTCTCAGGCAATTTTTTGTTTGCTATTCGTTTATTCATACTAGCTAAAAGTGAACGAACACGAATGCGAATAGCGCCTAAATTGTTAATTTCATCTATTTTAATCAAAGTATATAAATTATCGTAACTTTTCAAAATTTCTTCGACTTGATCAGTTGTAACAGCATCAACACCGCAACCAAACGAGTTTAGTTGAATCATTTCTAAATTATCATGTTTTCCCACAAAATCAGCGGCAGCATATAAACGCGAATGATAAACCCATTGATTAACAACACGAATTGGCTTTTTAATTTCTCCTAAATTTTCGATGCTATCTTCTGACAACACACAAAGTCCAAGCGAAGTAATCAACGTATCAATTCCATGATTTATTTCTGGATCCACATGATAAGGTCTTCCTGCTAAGACAATACCACGCAAATCATTTTTTTCCATATATTCTAAAACTTCTTTTCCTTTATCACGCACATCTTTTTTATATTTTTGATATTCTGTTTCTGCTTTTTCTGCTGCTATTTTTAATTCAGCTTTGCTAAATTTATATTCTTTAAATTCTTCCAAAGAAGAAATAATTTTCACTAAATTTTTTGTATTATCAATTGGCAAAAACGAATTAATATATTTAATATTTTTTAATTCTTCTACGTTATTTTTGATGACTTCTGAATATGAAATCACAATTGGACAATTATAGTGATTATCAGAAGCTTCATGTTCTTTTCGTGAATATGGAATACAAGGGTAAAAAATTGTTTTAATACCCTGATCCAGCAAACTCATAATATGTCCATGTGCCAATTTTGCTGGATAACAAACCGACTCAGAAGGCATTGATTCCATGCCTTTTTCATAAGTTTTGCGATTACTTTTTTCTGATATTATAACGCGAAATCCCAAATTGGTAAAAAAAGTATACCAAAATGGATAATCTTCATACATATTTAAAACTCTTGGAATACCAATTGTTCCGCGCTTTGCTTCTGTTTCCTCCAATGGTTTGTAAGCAAATAATCTCTCGTATTTATATTGATAAAGATTTGGCAAATCTTTATTTTTTGAAATTTCGCCACTTCCTTTTTCACAACGATTTCCGGAAATGAATTTTTTGCCATTATCAAACGCATTAATAGTCAACAAACAATGATTTTCACAGCCATTACAACGAGTATGTGTGATTTCTATATTTAAGTTTTCTAATGCTTCTTCTTTCAAAATAGTCGAAGTATATTCCATATCCATATTGGCGATAAATTGCTCTTTGGCAAGAAGTGCAACACCATAAGCACCCATCAACCCAGCAATATTTGGTCTTACCACTTCGCGTCCAACAATACGTTCAAAAGAACGTAAAACAGCATCGTTATAAAAAGTTCCTCCCTGTACCACGATATGTTCACCTAAAGTCTTCATATCTCTGACTTTCATGACTTTTTGAAGTGCATTCTTAATAATCGAATAGGAAAGTCCACTTGATATGTCACCAACTGTTGCACCTTCTTTTTGGGCTTGCTTAATTTTGGAATTCATAAACACAGTACAACGTGATCCCAAATCTACAGGTGTTTTTGCATTTATTGCCTCATCCACAAATTTTTGAATCGAAATTCCCAGACTTTTAGCAAATGTCTCCAAAAATGAGCCACATCCAGAAGAACAAGCTTCATTTAACATAATATTGTCAATCGTATCATCTTTAATTTTTATGTATTTCATATCTTGTCCACCAATATCGATAATCGAAGAAACTTTTGGTTCAAAAGCTTTAGCAGCAGTATAATGCGCGATGGTTTCGATTTCATTCAAATCTACATTTAATCCAGTTTGAATTAATTTTTCGCCATAACCAGTAACACCACTAAAACGCAATTTTGCACCTGCGGGTAGCACAAGATACAGTTGTTTTAACATGGAAACAACTGAAGTAAGTGGATTTCCATCGTTATTTCGGTATAAAGAATATAAAATTTCACTATTTTCATTGATTAGCACTAATTTTGTAGTTGTAGAGCCAGCGTCAATTCCTAGATAGCAATTTCCAATGTAACCATCTAATGGTGCCTCGTTTACAGTGTGTTTAGCATGCCTTTCTTGAAAGGTTTTGTAGTCTTGTTCAGTCTCAAACAAAGCTGGTAAAGGTTTGCTTTCTGTATAATTAGATTTTTGGAACTTTTTCAAATTTTCTTGCAATGTTTTGGTCGAAATCCATTCAGTTCCCACAGAAGAAAGGGCAGCTCCAGTTGCTACTAATAAATGTGCATTTTCAGGAGCAATGATTTCATCTTCTGCTAATTCTAAAGTTTCTACAAAACGTCTGCGTAGTTCAGATAAATAATTTAAAGGACCACCTAAGAAAGCGATTTTTCCACGAATAGGTCTTCCACAAGCTAAGCCAGAAATTGTTTGATTAACAACTGCCTGAAAAATCGAAACGGCGATATCTTCTTTGGCAGCACCTTCGTTAATCAAAGGTTGAATGTCGGTTTTAGCAAAAACGCCGCAACGTGATGCAATTGGATAAATTGTTTTAAAATTTTTAGCAAGTTCGTTCAAGCCAGCCGTATCGGTATTTAACAAAGATGCCATTTGATCGAGAAAAGCACCAGTTCCACCAGCACAAGTTCCGTTCATGCGTTGCTCAATGAATTGATCAAAATAAATAATTTTGGCATCTTCGCCACCAAGTTCAATGACAACATCAGTTTGAGGAATTAAGGTTTCCACAGCTTTTTTGCATGCGATGACTTCTTGTATAAAAGAAATATTTAATAAACGAGAAATTTCCAATGCACCAGAACCAGTAAGAGATATTGTAAATTCGGAATTGGGATAGTCTTTTATGAACTTTAACAAAACGTTAGATAATGTTTTGCGAGTATCAGAAAAATGTCTCGTATAACTAGAATATATAATATTTAAGGTATCATCAAATACCACAATTTTTATGGTTGTAGAGCCAATATCAAGCCCAACGTGTAATTTATTTTTCATTTTGTACACCTTCTTTTAAATCTATGTGAAATGTATATTTTTACATAATTATATCTTATAATTTTTGTCGCAATTTGTCAATTGGTAATTTTAAGAAATGTGAAGAAAATTGGAAAAAAAACACATACATTTATTGTACAATGTATGTGTTTTTTTAGATTAACCACGATATGCTTTATGTGGTTTGGCAATTTTATAAGGTATGAATTTTGAAGATGAAGGTTGATATTTTTTAGGATGAATTCCAATTGGAAAATCTTTTTTCAACATTTCCAAATTTTGTAAATATTTTAACATTCCCAAGGGAAGATAAAATTTGGGGGAAAGAGTTAAAAATCCACGAACAAAATAATTTTTGGTATATGGAATTTTAATATCTTGCAGTAGAATTTCGCCATTAGAATTCATTTTATAAAAGACAGTTCTCTCAATAAAAATATTTTGATTGGCATCTTGCTGTTTGGTAAGAGATATTTTCAAATTTTCATCCTGCTGTTTGAGCATGGTTCCGTTGGGAACACTTTTTGCTAATTGTAATGTTATTTTGAAACGATTGTGATAGCATTTAAGCTCTAAAATCAACATTTCATCAAAGTACCGTTTTATTTTTCGACCCAGAAGTCTATTTGCCATATTGATTCCTCCCACTTTATAGAATGTTAATAGTATATTACAAATAGACATAAAAGTCAATGATAGGAAAAATGTTTTTAAAAACAACAAAAAAAGACCGCACTAAATAAGAGGTGACCTTTTTCTTAATTTTATGATAACATATTTACATAATTTTGTCAACAAATTTATAAAATATCAAAAAAGCACTAACATTTTGTTAGCACTTTTCTACGTTTTTAATACATACCTCAACACAAACCAATAATGACTTGCACTTCCTAGCATCACAAATATATGAAAAATCTCGTGAAAACCAAAATCTTTCCATTTTGTTTTTGGGATTTTTAGCCAATAAATAATTCCACCAATTGTATAAAATATGCCACAGGCAACAAGCCACCAAATGCCATTTAAAAGATTAGCATCTTTTAAAGTTGTGACAATGGGGTAAATTGCAACAATTCCCATCCAGCCCATAATTAAATAAATGGTTGTGGTTAGAGCTCTTGGCGCTTTAATCCAAATTGCGGAGAAAATAGTTCCTAAAATTGCAAATCCCCATAAAATTCCAAAAATGCTCCATCCCCAAGGTCCACGCAAGGGTCCTAAACAAATTGGTGTGTAGCTGGATGCAATTAAAATGTAAATCATAATATGATCAAATTTGCGAAATACATTAATACCTCTTTGGCTAATGTTTAGCCAATGATAAAGAGTACTAAATAAATATAATAAAAATAAGCCAATTCCAAAAATAGTAAATGATACCACATCATACCCATCGCCCCAAATGGCTGCAAATACAATCAAAACAATCATTCCAGCTAAGGCTAACACGGTACCAATACAATGAGTTAATCCACTTGTAAAATCTCTCAGTTTTGCCATAAAATTTCCTTTCTTTTTTGTTTCTTTTCATATCATAATATACTTTTCTAAAGTTGTCAATACAAATCATTTAAAAAAACATATAAAATAGTTTTTAAAACTAGATTTCGACAAAATCTGCTATAAATAGACTAGCATAAAAGGTACAGACTAAGAATATGATTTACAAGAAAGGGAGGAACGTAGCTGATGAAAAAGTGGATTATCGTAATATTGGTCATCTTAACGGTGCTAATATGTGGGATTTTATTATTTAATACAAATGTTGAAGTGGAATATGTGCCAGAAACGGAAATTGGGGAAGTGGATTTAAGAAAAACTATGATTACATTATATTTTCCAAATGCTGATAATAAAGAATTACAAAAGGAAAGCCGATTAATTGATTCGAAAGATTTGTTGTTAAATCCATATGAAGAATTATTAAATATGTTAATGGAAGGACCAGAAAGCGATTTTCTTGAAAAAGCGATTCCGGAAGGAACTAAAATGTTGAGCGTAGAATTAATAGGGCAGTGTTTAAATATTAATTTTTCGAAGGAATTTGTTGAAAACTGTTCAGCTGAGCAAAGGGACAAAGAAAATGCAATTTATTCAATTGTCAATACGGTGACTGAGCTAAATGAAGTAAATTCCGTTAAAATTTTAATTGAAGGCGAAGAGGGGCAAGGTTTTGCTGATATTGGGTTAGACTTTTCAGGGGAATTTAGTAAGTTGAAATAAAAAATCGTGCACAATTCAATTTCAATTGTGCACGATTTTGAGGATTTTAAGAGTTTCGCAAAGTGTTGTACAATAACTTCATAAAACGCCGTACTTCCGTCATTTTTGTGAGTTCGCCAGCGTTGTTATACAATACAGACTTGTCTATGTTGTATAACCATGCGAATTCAGCTGTCGAAGAGTTTGGATGTTTTTTGAAAATTAAAAGATAATGTTCACAATCCAAATGTGGAGGCGTTAATGTAATAGGAACAGGAAAATCTAAGATATCAATGTATTTTTCATCAAGTATCCGAAATATTCTGGTTCCATTGTTGGATATAACTTTCCAATAATGTGAAAGGCATAAATTTTTGGAAACGTGCATAAGTTGCTCCTTTCTTATTTGCTATTTTCTAAAATATGATAAAAATAGTATAACATATATTTGATACTTAGTCAACACAAATTAAGAAAAATCTTGACAAAATACAAAAAATATGGTATTATAAAATTAAGAAAAGACCACCTCTTATTTTGTGCGGTCTTTTTTTATCAAAATTTTATGGGAAAAATAGAAAATGATATTAAAAGAAAATGAAAGAATTGACGATTTACAATATAAAGGCTTAAAGATTATTCAAGATAAAAAGGGATTTTGTTTTGGTGTGGATAGTGTACTACTTTCGGATTTTGCCAAAGAAATGAAGCCAGGGAGCACGGTTGTGGATATTGGCACTGGGACAGGGATTATTGGTTTGTTGTTGTGTAAAAAAACGAATTTGAGAAAACTGTATGGCGTAGAAATTCAGGAAAGTGTTGCTGAAATGGCGAAAAGGAGTGTGGCATTAAATCATTTGGAAGACAAATTTGAAGTTGTCAATTGTGATATTAACGATATTTTTGAAGTTTTGGAAGCGGGTTCAATTGATTGTATCGTGACAAATCCACCTTACAAAAAAGCCAATACAGGTTTGCGAAATGAAGCAGAATGTCAGATGATTGCAAGACATGAAGTGAAGTGTACGCTAGAGGATATTGCTGAAAAAGGTAGTAAGTTATTGAAAGAAAAGGGAGAATTTTATTTGGTCCATCGAGCGGAAAGGTTGGTGGATATTATGTGTATTTTGCGAAAATACCGATTGGAGCCTAAAAAGGTAAGGTTTGTACATTCGAAAATGGGCGAAAAGCCGAATTTGATTTTGGTAAAAGCCATTAAGTTTGCTAATCCATTTTTGAAAATAGACAGACCACTTGTAATTTATGAGGAAACGGGAGAGGAAACAGAGGAAATAAAAAGGATATATGAAAGATAAGTTTAGAAAAAAATTAAAATGGGGGACACTTTTGATAAGTGTGTCCCCCATTTTTGGGTATTAAAGCTGTAAAAGTGAAAGGATATCTTCTCCAAAGCTAAACTGAAGAATGTGAAGTTTAGTTATAAATCATATTTTTTAATTTCACAGTTATCAATCATAAAATTGTATAAATTTTCAGATTTTTGGAAAGGGCCTTCCAGTATAGCACGTATAGGAATACATACACCACCGTGCGTAACAAGTAGAACGGTTTTGTCAGCATATTTTTTTTGGATTTTAGTTAGGAAGGTTTGTGTTCTCTCAAATAGAGCATCAAGGCTTTCAACGGTTTCGTATGTCTGATTTTCTTGGAAAATCCATAATTTATTAAAATCGAATTCTTGCATAGTTTTTCCTTCTAATTCTCCAAAATTTCTTTCAACGATATTTTCATCGAAGATAATGGGGATATTTCTTCCGTGTTGCGATGATTTCAGCTGTTTTTTTGGTACGTTTGAGTGGGGAAGAAATGATTAAATCAATGGTTTCATCAAGAAGTTTTTCTCGTGTATTTTCTGCTTGTCTGATACCAGTTGCATTGAGCTTAATGTCTGTTTTGCCTTGTATTTTTTTGGCTATGTTCCAGTCAGTTTGTCCGTGACGGGTTAAAAATAGTTTCATGAAATCCTCCTATTTATGTAATTTGTAAGATTGTATCATAAATGGTGAGAGAACTCAAGATATTTATGTAGATTTTAATACTATCAAATACTTGACAAAGTTATGTAAATATGTTATCATAAAATTAAGAAAAGGTCCGACTTTTATTAAACGTGGGCTTTTTTTGATGGAATTTGAAAATAAAATGAAAATATAGTATAATTGCTTAAGGAAATAGAAAGATAGGAAGGAAATCAAAATGGCAGGGAAATTATATTTGGTAGCAACGCCGATTGGGAATTTGGAAGATATGACATTGCGTAGTTTGCGTATTTTAAAGGAAGTGGATGTGATTGCAGCGGAAGATACTAGGCATACTTTGAAATTGCTCAATCATTTTGAAATTTCGAAGCCTTTGATTAGTTATTATAAACAAAACGAATCCACAAGAAGTACAGAACTTGTGGAAAAATTAAAGGCTGGAAAAAATATTGCACTTGTTTCAGATGCAGGAACACCAGGAATTTCGGATCCAGGTGAGGAAATTGTAAAATGTGCGATTGAAAGTGAGATTGAAATTGTGCCAATTCCAGGATGTGTGGCGTTTGTTAATGGTTTAATTGCCTCAGGAATGTCCACAAGAGAATTTTGTTTTTTGGGTTTTTTGTCAGCTATTAAAAAGGAAAGAAAAATAAAGCTCGAAGAGGTCAAATATGAAACGAAAACATTGCTTTTTTATGAGGCACCACATAAATTAAAGACAACGATTTCGGATATGTTGGAAATTTTAGGTGATAGAAAGGTTGTTTTGGCACGTGAATTAACAAAGATTCATGAAGAATTTTTGCGTGGAAAGTTGTCTGAAATTTTAGCAAATTTGGAAGATGTAAAAGGCGAATTTGTGGTCATTGTAGAAGGAAATTTGCAGTCGAAAAAAGATGTGCAAATAGAAAAATTGAATGAGTTAACATTAGAGGAACAGTATCAATTTTATGAAAAACAAGGTTTGAGTAAAAAAGAAATTATCAAACAAATTGCAAAAGATAGAAAGGTTAGTAAGAATGAAATTTATCAATATTTTTTAGAAAAAAAGTGAGAAATATTTCTCACTTTTTACAATTTATAACTAAATTTAAATGAATAATAATTTTTCTTTTCAAAGCGAACACTAATTCCTTCGTTTTTTGCAAAATTATCAGCAGCAAATTTAACAGATTGAGCAGAACATTTTGTTGCAAATTCATAATAGTTTTTGTCCAAAGGTAGTTGATATAAGACAGAACCATTGCTATCTTTTTTTATAATAACTTCAACAAGATAACCATCTTCTTCGGCTAAAAGTTCGGTTGGTGTATTTAAGAAAATATTTTTTAGTTCAGCCCAAAAACTTTTTGCTCCGTCTATCATTCTTTTTTCTTGTAATTTTAATACACGCGTATCTAATTTTTCTTTTAAATTCATTTTAATACCTCCTTAGAAAAAATAGAAATTTATATGATAAAAATATTATAAAACAAAATTTTATAAATGTAAATGTTTTTTTGAAAAAATTGTAAAAAAATCATAAATTTTCATTGAATTTTATATAATGAGTTAGAGGTAAAAATATGATTGATAAAATTTGGTGTTTTTTTATTATAATTTCTGTTATTTTTTCGTTTTTTAATGGGAATTTGGAAAATCTAAATGAAAGCATTTTTTCTTCCATAAATGAAACAACTCAAATGGTAATAAATTTGTTTGGGGGGATGTGTTTTTGGTGTGGAATAATTAAGATAATTTCTGAAACAAGTTTGCAGGAAAAATTGAAAAAAATAATTGCTCCTGTCAATAAAAGAATTTTTAAAAATCTAGATTCAAAAAGTGAAGCTTATGAACATATTACATTAAATATGGTAACTAATATGTTAGGAATTGGAAATGCGGCAACACCAGCTGGTTTAAAAGCAGTAGAAGAATTAGAAAAAATAAATCCAAGTAAAAATAAATTATCGGATGAAATTATTTTATTTATTGCAATCAACACAGCCTCTCTTCAAGTCATTCCAACGAATGTAATTTCTATTCGAAATAGTTTGAATTCGCAAAATCCGAGCGGAATAATGGTATCGGTTTGGTTTGTAAGTATTATGACGTTTTTTTCTATTATTATTTTAACAAAAATATATTTAAAATTGAGGAGAAATTAAATGAAATTAATACAATATTTTAGCAGTTCTGCTGTAATTATTATTGTTGCGTTTGTTATTTTATATGGTTTATTGGAAAAGAAAAATGTGTTTGAAATTTTTATGAAAGGAGTTGTGGAAGGAGAAAAATTAGTGATTAGTTTATTTCCCACTTGGCTTGGATTGTTTGTTGCGATTGGTATGTTGAAGGCGTCTGGTGTAATTGATTTTGTGGTGGAAAAGGCATATATTCTCTTAAAAAATATTTTTATTTATAAGGAAATTTTACCACTCATTTTTTTGCGTCCAATTTCAGGGAGTACAGCAACAGCAATGGGAATTGAGATTATGAAAAACTTTGGAACTGATACAAATATTGGTCTGCTGACTTCTTGTATTATGGGTTCAACCGAAACGACAATTTATGTGGTAGCGTTATATGCCTCAAAGTTAAAGGATAAAAATATGAAACCAATTCTTATCATTGGATTAATTGCTGATTTTTTGTGTGTTATATTTTCAATATTGGCTTTAAAAATAGGAATAATGTGAAAGAATAAATAATTTTTTACACATAGATTTCAAAATCTGAAAATAGCTAGTTTTCATAATGATCTTTTTGTCGAATTTTGAAGATAAAAAGCGTTTGACATTTAACATTTATGATGTTAAAATAGGACTACTTTAAAATCTAATTGGCATTTCGTCCTAATTCTCACAAAAACAAAAATGGTTTGCATAGGCAATAAAAAGAAAGGTGTGGTCACATGATAATCGTAGATATTATTTTATTAGGTTATTTAATAAAGCTTTTCATAATAAAAATAAAAGCGTTTAGGATTTATAATCTTATTAAATATTAATAATTTTACTTGGTAAATATCGATTTGCCACTGAAAGTCGAATACTATTTAAATCTGCACGATTTTCCATCAATTCGTTCGCAACGGTTTGATAAGCAAGTTCTGGAAAATTGTTTTCTTTGCTTAAATGTCCGAGCATGACTTCTTCTAAATCTTTTTTCAATAACAAATTAAAAATTGTTTTCCCAGCAGACAAATTTGATAAATGACCATGTGGTCCACTAATACGTTGTTTTAAAGGAAATGGATATTTCGATACTTTCAAAATTTCAGGGTCATAATTTGCCTCCAAAAAGACAAAGGAACTACCATATAATTCTGAAATCAAGCGATTATCCATATGCCCCAAATCAGTAGCAATACTCAATTTTTTAGAACCATTATGAATATTAAAACCACAAGGATTGGCAGCATCATGAGGTGTGCTAAAAGGATGAATTGTCAAATCGTTTAATTGAAAATCCTTATCATTTTTAAAAGTGCGAATATTGTCTGGCGAGATTTTTGCACGCTGTTTTTCCATTACATTCCAAGTTTCAAGATTAGCATAAACAGGGATATTAAATTTTTGTGAAATGGTTCCAATACTTTGTACATGATCTGAATGTTCATGTGTGACCAAAATAGCATCAATATCAGTAATAGATGTTCCTACATTTTCTAAACCTTCACTTATTTTTTTACAACTTACCCCTGCATCAATTAATATTTTTGTATGATTTGAGTTTATAAATAGGCAGTTACCAGAACTGCCACTAAAAATACTACAAAATTTTATCATAATTTTATCTCAATTCTATCATAATTTTATCATTTTGTTATTCTTCTATTCTTTCGATTTTTGCACCTAATTTTCTGAATTTTTCTTCAATATTTTCGTATCCACGATCGATATAATTCAGGTTATAAATTTCGGTTTTTCCTTTTGCTGCAATACCTGCAATAATTAAAGCTGCACCAGCACGCAAATCACAGGCGTAAACAGGAGCGGCATTTAACTTATCCACACCTTCAAATACGGCACTTTTTCCCTGTGCTGTTATCTTTGCTCCCATTTTATTTAATTCTGCGGTATATTGAAAACGTGATTCCCAAATACTTTCATTAATGATACTTGTCCCTTTTGAAAGTGACAAAACAACACCCATTTGAGGCTGTAAATCTGTTGGAAATCCAGGATAAGGTAATGTTTTTATTGTTGCTTTATTTGTTCTTGTATTACACCAGACACGCAAATGATCACCATTGGCATCAACATTTCCGCCAATTTCTACGATTTTTGCAATAATAGATTCTAAATGTTTGGTGATACAATTTTTTATTTTCACATCACCTTTGGAAGCAACAGCAGCAAGCATAAAAGTTCCAGCTTCGATTTGATCTGGTACGACAGAATATGTTGCATTTCCTTTTAATTCCTTGACACCATTTACTTTTATAATATCAGTTCCAGCACCACGAATATCAGCTCCCATTGTATTTAAAAAATTGGCAACATCAACAATATGTGGCTCTTTAGCTGCGTTATCAATAATGGTTGTACCTTCTGCTAAAACACTAGCAAGCATAATATTAATAGTAGCACCAACTGAAACGACATCCATGTAAATCGAATTTGCTGTTAATTTCCTAGCTTTTGCTGTAATATTTCCACTGGCAACTTCAACGTCTGCACCCAAAGCTTCAAAACCTTTGATATGTTGATCAATGGGTCTTGCACCTAAGTTACAACCGCCAGGAAGACCAACTTGCGCTTTTTTACATCTTCCAAGCAAGCTACCAATTAAATAATAAGAAGCTCGGAATTTGCTAGTAATGTCGGATGGTGCTTTATAGGAATTGATATTTCGATTATCAATGGTAACTTCATGTTCCGAATTCCAAGTTACGATAGAACCTAGACTTTTTAATATATCACAATATAATTTTACATCACTAATGTTTGGTAAATTATCAATGGTACAAACTCCATTGATAAGTAGAGTTGCAGGGATAATAGCCACAGCGGCATTTTTAGCACCACTGATTACGACTTCACCCTTTAAAGGAGTATTTCCTGTAATGACAAGCTTTTCCAAAACAATTTCCCCCCATAATGGTATTATTTAGAGTATAAAAATTTACTCATATGGGACTATATCATAAAAGTCAAATATTTACAATATAAATTTGGAAAATTTTTTAACTTCTTTCATTTATTAATTCAATTAGTTTAAACTTAAATTCAACTTCTGAAGAAGAGTTAGAAACAATGGAAAATTCTTCTTCTGACAAATTTTCTCTTAAATATTCTTCACCTTCTTCGTCAATCACGCCAGAGGAGATACTGACAAAACATAGGGGTGGAAACAAAGAACACCACCAATTTTGTCCTTCTGCTTTACCAATTTCGATCTTTAAAGCATCATAATTTCCAGCAGGTAGTGAAATATTTCCATAATATTTTGTTGGAAAGTAGAAATCACCAATTTCCACGTTTACAGAATAATCATAACCGTTTGCTTGAATGATTTGTTCTGCGATTTTTTTAAAGTCTTCTTTATGGTAATTGGATAATTCTATAACAGCTTGTTTATCTTGCTCAGAATTTGTTAAAGTTTTCATATAATCTAAAATACCATCGCGAACTTTTAATTTTAAAGCTTGATCTTCTTCTGAATCACTATTGGCTAAAATATGAAGTCTGAAAATATTTTCAGAAAGTCCATTAGATATATTAGTTGCATAAGAATAGACAGTGATAAGAAAAAAGATGGTAAATAATATCAATATTATTGTAAACTTTTTAAAGTTTTTTAAAAATTTTCTCATTTTACATTTCCTTTCCGTATTTTATAAAATTTTCTAATAATTTAAGTATTAACCAAAATGGATAAATTATTCAAATAAAATATTACAAAAATGTTACAAAAATATTGCGAAAATATTACAAAAAATGTGGTCGGAAAATTGGGAAAAAATAAAGATTTTGTTGATTTAGGAAGACTTTAGGTTGTCGAATTGTTAAAAAAGTGCTAAAAATGGGGCTTTCTGTCGAAAAAGAAAACACGAAAGTGTTTGACCTGTAGGGTTTTGAGTGTTACAATCTCATTATGAAATATATGGAGGTAATGTTATGAATAAAGAAAGATTATGTTGTTTTTACGTAAATGATATTCATTTGATTACAATGCTTTTACCATATATAAACAAAAGAATTAATGAAGCTACAAAAGTAATAACAATTTTGGAAACAGATATGAGTAGAGGCGCGAAAAAAGTAATTGAGAAAATTCAAGGAAAAAAGGGAAAAGATTTGTTAAACGTAAATTGGGAAAGCAAAAATTTGAAATATTTATATGAATGTGATATCAAAGATAAACTGATTTTAGTAAGCGGTTCGGAAGAATTTATGAAAGAAGCCAATCAAATAATTGAAAGTCGAAATGAAGATTGTGCTATATTAAATTGCTATGAAATGATGCAAGGAAGTGAAAATTTGCAAGAGATTTTGGATTATCATGATAAAGTTGTTAATACATCAGGAGAAAAACTTCCAGAGGAAGTTTTTACGGGGTATGTGAGAAAAATTGGTAGAGAAGTTATGTTGTAATCTTGAAAAAATAGAAAAAAATGAGTTATAATACTTTCAGTATAAATTGGTAATTTTTTGCCTGAGACATTTTATACCAAAATATACACAGAAATAGAAGCAGTTTGAGGGATGGAGGTCGAGAAAAATGGGACAGAAAAAGCGATCGTAATTTATTTAAGTTTTTTGTGTCTTCATTTTTCGTTTTTTCTATTACCAAAAATCCTTGTAACCCTTCTCGTACGGTATTCTCTGAACTTGTGCAAAAAATGCACAAGTTCGATGAAAATAAAGCAAAATAAGAT
This sequence comes from uncultured Clostridium sp., assembly GCA_947653235.1. Lineage (GTDB taxonomy): Bacteria > Bacillota > Clostridia > TANB77 > CAG-508 > Scatovivens. The sequence goes on along the minus strand of CANTGH010000011.1, from coordinate 25,968 downwards.
TTAAGTTAAAGTAAGTAATCAAATCTTATTTTTCTAATAGACTTTTTTACAGCCCCTAGTAAAAATATATTCAAACAGTTGTATTTTCTTAAAAATTATGTTGAAAAGTAAGAATGTTAAGATATAATAGCGCTATCCTTTGCTCAAGGAGGAAAGGAGGCGATTTTTTGATGCTTAAAGTTTTTTAACTTATAAGTTAATTACAGTATACTACATTTTTATGATTTGTCAAAAAAACAACAGTTGACTTCTAAAATAAAATAGTATAGAATGAAATATATACTATCGTATAAAATATAAAAAACGGATGAAAGTATCTTGAGAAAGGAGACTGTGAAATGGGGGATAGACTTGCACAAATTAAAGAAAAATTAGAAAAATATGGGCAACAACATTTGCTTATGTTTTATGATAAAATGAATGAAGAACAACAAAATCAACTATTAAATAAAATTGAAAACATCGATTTTGACCTAATGAACCATTTATACCAAAATGCCAACAAAGTCGCAGACTTGAAAAAAGAAATCATTGAGCCAGTAGAATATGTGGAAAAGGCAAAACTCACATCAGCTGAAAAAAATATGTATGAGCAAAAAGGAATCGAAGCGATTCGAAAAGGGAAATATGCAGTTGTTACTATGGCTGGTGGGCAAGGAACAAGGCTTGGTCATAAAGGGCCAAAAGGAACGTTCGATTTGGGGCTCGATTCGCAAAAATCCATTTTTGAGTTATTATGCGAAGGCATCAAAAAAGCTATGTTCAAATATGAAACCATTATTCCATGGTACCTGATGACAAGTGAGGAAAACAACGATCAGACCATTCAATTTTTTGAAGAGCACAACTATTTTGGTTATCCGAAAGAAGCAGTTCATTTTTTCAAACAAGGTCAATTGCCAATGCTTGATTTGAATGGGAAAATTTTATTAAACGAAAACGGTGGAATCAAAGAGGCGGCAAATGGGCATGGTGGAACACTTCAATCGATGGAAAGAAGCAATGTCATTCATGAGATGAAAGAAAATGGCATTGAATGGATTTTCATTAGTGGTGTAGACAATATTTTAGCTAATTTAGTTGACCCATTGTTGATTGGAATGTCGATTTCCAACAAAGTTTTTAGTGCTGTAAAATCCGTTGAAAAAATTGATCCAAAAGAAAAAGTTGGTGTCATTTGTAAGAAAAACGGAAAAGTTGGTGTCATTGAATATACTGAAATATCCAGCGAAATGGCCAACATGAGAGATGATTACGGTTCGTTGGTGTATGGCGATGCTAATGCTATTATGCAATTATTTAACATTAAAGCTTTGGAAAAAGTTATGGATTTAAGTTTGCCATATCACACAGCACTTAAAAAGGCGAATTATATTGATACAGAAGGAAAACTTATTGTTGCAGACCAACCCAATGCCTATAAATTTGAAATGTTTATATTTGACGCTTTTGAAATGTTGAGCAATGTTTTAACGTTACGTGTCAAAAGAGAAGAAGAATTTGCACCCATCAAAAATGCAGAAGGCGCTGACAGTCCAGAAACAGCCAGAAAATTGTATACCGATTTTTTCTCCAAATTAAATTACATGAAAAAATACAGTGAATGGTGTACCAATCCAGTTTTTGACGAAGAAACGCGTCATGAATTATTATTGATTGCAGGTGATGAAGAAGAAATCAAAGATCGTTTTTACAAAGATTTAGAATTCGGAACAGCAGGATTACGAGGTGTCATTGGAAACGGAACCAATCGTATGAATGTTTATACTGTCACAAAGGCAACACAAGGTTTGGCAAATTTCATCATTCGAGAAGGTGGCGAAAATAGAGGTGTTGCGATTTCTTATGATTCCAGAAGAATGTCAAGAGAATTTGCAATTGAGACGGCTTTGTGTATGAATGCTAATGGCATTAAAACTTACATTTTTGATGAAATTAAACCAGTTCCAGAGTTGTCGTTTGCGGTAAGAGAACTTCGGTTGCATGGCAGGAATTATGATTACAGCTAGTCATAATCCACCAGAATACAATGGTTACAAAGTTTATTGGGAAGATGGTGCTCAAATTGTGGCACCAAAAGATAAGGAAATCATCGAAGAAGTTAACAATGTGACCGATTATTCCTTAGTTAAGAAAATTAGTTATGAAGAGGCACAAAATACAGGATTATACAATATCATCGGAAGTGCGATGGATAAATTGTATCTAAATGCGATTAAAAAACAAGTGTTAAATCCAGAAATCATTAAAGAAGTGGAAAAGGATTTGAATATTGTATATACGCCACTACACGGAACGGGAAATAAGCCTGTACAAAAGGTTTTAGAGGATTTAGGTTTTACGAATGTTTATGTGGTGCCAGAACAAGAATTGCCAAATGGAAATTTCCCAACAGTAGAATATCCGAACCCAGAAGATCCAAAAGCGTTTGATTTGGCTTTAAAATTAGCCAAAAAAGTGGACGCAGATGTAGTTCTTGCAACTGACCCAGATGCAGATCGTTTGGGGGTTTTCTCCAAAGATTCCAAAACTGGCGAGTATGTGACATTTTCAGGAAATATGTCAGCCTTGTTAATTGCAGAATATGTGTTATCACAAAGAAAAGAAAAAGGTTTGATGCCGAAAAATCCAGCGTTTGTATCAACGATTGTGTCTTCGAATTTGGCAGGTGCCATTGCCAAAGAATATGACATGCATTTTGTAGAAACTTTTACAGGTTTCAAATTTATTGGGGAACAAATTCGAAATTTTGAGGCAAGTGGTAAATATAATTATGTATTTGGCTTTGAAGAAAGTTATGGTTGTTTAGTGGGAACGCATGCTAGAGATAAAGACGGAATTACAGCTGTTATGATGCTTTGCGAAGCTGCCGCTTTTTATAAAAAACAAGGTTTAACCTTGTGGGATCAAATGATGAAGATTTATGAAAAATATGGTTATTATCGCGAAGAGACAGTTCCGATTACGTTAAAAGGAGCTGATGGAGCTGCTAAAATCAAAGAAATTATGGAAGAAATCCGAAGCAATCCACCGAAAAATCTGGGTGGTTACAAAGTCCTTGAGATTAGAGACTATAAAACTGGAGTGATTAAAGAGACGGAAACTGGAAAAGAAACCAAAACAACACTTCCAATTTCAAATGTATTATATTATGCAATGGAAAATGATGTTTGGTGTTGTGTAAGACCTTCTGGAACTGAGCCAAAAATTAAATTCTATATGGGGACCAAAGGAAAGACGATGGAAGAATCAGATAAACAGCTTGCTATGCTTAAGAAAGATATGATGGAATTGGCGGAAAAATAGAAAAAGAAAAGCATGATTTAAGTCAAAATACTTGAGTCATGCTTTTTTCATAAAAAATAAAACATAAAGCGATTTTTTTCAAATATAATGAAAAAGGGGGATTTTTATGTTACAAAAAATCGATTTACCATATAGTTTAAATAGTTTAGAGCCGTTTTATAGTCAAGAAACTTTGGAAATTCATTACAATATTTTATATACGAATTATGTTGAAAATACCAATAAAACAGAAGAAAAATTAAAACTAGCAAGAAAAAGTAATGATTTTGAAAATATAAAATGTTTAGAAAAGGAGCTGGCATTTCAAGGCTCAGGAGTGATATTGCATGAATTATTTTTTCAAAATATGGCACCAGCTAGGCAAAGTAGACCAAGTGAAAGATTAATGCATCAAATCAATCAGGATTTTCAATCTTTTTCAACGTTTAAAAGTCAGTTTATAGCAAGTAGCAAAGTAGTTGAGGCTTCTGGGTGGAATTTACTTGTGTGGGTTCCGAAGTGGAAAAAATTGCAAATTCTGCAATGTGAAAAACATCAAAATTTGACACTTTGGGGGTGTAAACCTTTGCTAGTGCTTGATATGTGGGAACATTCTTATTTTTTGCAATATAAGGCAAATCGTGCGGAATATGTAGGTTCATTTTGGAATATTGTGAATTGGGAGGAAGTAAGTAGGAGATTTGAAAAAGTTTTTGAAAATTGCTAATAGATAAATAGGAAAAAGCATGGTTGAATGAAGAATTCAATCATGCTTTTTGATTTCTGGAAAAACTTAATATCCATATAATGTCTTTAGCTCCTTAAGATTGATATCGAGTACAGTATTTAATTTTTCTAAAGTAGAAAGATGAGGCTGTTCGATCTTATCATTCTCAAGTAAGTACAGCTCATTTTGACCAAGCTCACATTCCCTTATTACTTCTGATTGTGAAAGATTAGCTTTGATACGAGCTGTTTTTATAAGGTTGCCGGGGGTATCACTATTACATGAAGCATAATAGCCATGGGAACTTTTGTATTCCTCAAAATCAAAATCTGGCAGATGTTCTGACAGAATTTTCAGAATCCTGAAACTAATGTTTTTCAACTTATCATTTTCAATGAGGTATAATTGATTGCGGGAGATTCCCAATTCATAAGCAAAATCTTTACGATGAAGCTCTAAAGCAAGCCGATTTTCTCTGACAATTTGTCCAAGTGTTTTTTCCATGAATGCCTCCTAAAATTTTAATACCTATATTATAGCACAATTTACATAAAATGTCAATTTTTTGTGTAAAATTTATTAAAAAATCAGTTGTCAATTTTTTCTTGACAACTGATTTTTTGAATTTATTCTATCCTATTTTTCTAAAAATAAAAGGTAAATGTTATAGTGAGCAATTGTAGATGTATCAAGGATTTTAATGGTTTTACATAAAGGCAAAAATTTGACTTCTTCAAATTTTCATGATATACTAAAATCCTACTAAGAAAAAAGGAGAAAATATGGAAAACAAAAGAAGTATCAAAAGTCTAAAACTATTGATAATCGTACCTTTGCTATTGCTCATAATGGGAAGTGTGATAGGCACTTTGAATATTGGACAAGTGGATGAACAAATAGCAAAGCTAATGCCAGAAGAAAAAACAGAACTTCCAGAGAAAAAGGTTTTGGATTCAGGAACTATTATAGCAGCGTATACGCCGAGAAGAGAAGTGGCTAGCGAAGAAGTGGTTTCCAGATATGCCAAAGCACGTCAACGTGAAATGTATGGTACCATTGAAGAAATTAAGATTGCAAAAGATATGGATTTAACGGTCAGATGTAATGTTTCAAGAGAAGATTTCATTACCTTGATGGCAGGAGTTAGGGCAGATACTTCTGGTTTTTTTGAGGAAAATGCGGGACTAATTTATGATATTTGTGAAAAATATCAATTAAATGAAATCTTTTTCTGTGGCTTGATTTCAGCTGAATCGGGTTGGAATATTGCTGGAAATCATCGTAGAACGCATAATTATATTAGTTTGATGGGGTCTGGAGGATCTTTGTTGCAGTTTGCAACTGTACAGGAAGGTTTGGAAAAAGCTGCTAATACGCTTCATCGAAATTATTTATCCGAAGGTGGTAGATTTTATTATGGAAAAACGTTGTCTGCTGTCAGAACGAGATTTTGCCCAGTTAATCCAAATTGGACAAACTTAGTTTATGGAAGAATGGAACAAATTGTGAAATAGAAAAAAGGCTCGAAGACGAGCCTTTTTTTAGTGCAGTTTAAACTGATTTTTTCATTTCTTCCAGAATAGTAGAAATAATGGAAGCTGCCTTACTCGGTGCCAAAGCCTCTCTGGCAATACGAAGTTTTTCGAACGTATTAGAAGCCTTTTGAAATGCAGAGATTGCATCGGTGAGTTTTTCTTCATTCAAATGCTTCAGAGCGAATTTTGTACAGATTACACTATCAAGCAGAAAGTTTACTTCTTCTGGTATCTCGTAACGAGAAAGATAGTCGAAGTAGCTATTTTCAACCTCAAAAGCAAAATCCAAATCGATGTTTTCAGATGTGTCATCGTACCATCGAAAATCATCGGCGGTAAAAAGTTTGTTCTCTGCTGGTATGAGAAGTGCAAAATTTTCGATGGTTAATGGCATACCATTATAAGGGATAATGGCGTCGCAAGTCTGATTGGGTGAATTAAAAATGTAAGCGCCCTGCAGATTCCGAAGAGTTTCTGGTGTAAATCTTTCGTTGAAATTTTTCATAGTGTTCTCCTTTCAAAAATAGAAAATATTCTATTGAACCACACTTTCGTTCAATTTTACAACAAAGAAAATTTATCATATTTTACATAATTTTGCAAGTGTTTTTATGAAAAAAGGAGAAATATTTTGGTTAGAAGGAAAATTGAACGATTAAGGATTCCTTAATTGTTCAAAATCAGTTGTCAAGAAAAAATTGACAACTGATTTTTTCTTAAATTTATCTCATAAAAAATAGTTGTTAATATTTTATTTTTATGATAAAATAGGAATACAATTAAAAGATTTGCTAATTATAAAAAAGAGGTTAAAATGGAATATTTATTTACGTTTTTAGAAGGAATTGCTAGTTTTATATCACCTTGTTTGTTGCCGATGATACCGATTTACATGGCTTATTTTGCAGGAAAAAATGAGGAAAAATCCTATCGAGCGGTTGTCAATGCGATTGGATTTGTTTTGGGATTTACGGTCGTATTTGTGCTTTTGGCGGTGTTTGCAAGCCAGCTTGGAAAATTGGTCAGTAGTCATATGAAATATCTCAAGTTGATTTTGGGAATGGTGATTGTTTTGTTTGGTTTAAATTACATGGAGTTGTTGAATTTGAAATTTATGAACAAAATGCAAACCCGAAAAGTTAATACAGAAAATTTGAATTTCATAAAATCTTTTTTATTTGGAATGTTGTTTTCTGTGAGCTGGACACCCTGTATTGGTACTTTTCTGGGATCAGCTTTATTGTTAATCGCCAAGCGGACAGGAACTTGCAAAAGGAATTTTGCTGATGATAATTTATTCGATTGGACTAGGAATTCCGTTTATTTTGTCAGTTTTATTGATGGAGAAAATCAAGGGAATTTTTGATGTCATTAAGAAAAATTATGGAAAAATTAAGAAAATTTCAGGTGCTATTTTGATTTTTATGGGAATTTATGTGATTTTCTTTTAAAGGAGGAAACGTGAAAAATAAAGTTATCATTGTTATTTTAGGGATTATTTTTATCATTGGATTGTTTGTAATTAGTGGCGTGATGAAAAGACAAGAAAATTTTCAAACGCAAAATCAAAGAAATGAGGAGGAAATTATGAGTGTTTTAGAAATTTCAAGTGAGAATTTTGAAGAGGAGGTTTTAAAAAGCGATCAAACTGTTTTAGTGGATTTTTATGCAGATTGGTGTGGTCCATGTAAAATGATTGCTCCGATTGTTGAGCAAGTGGCAAAGGAAACAGAAGATGTCAAAGTTTGCCGAATGAACATTGATGAAGCACAAGATTTGGCAGTAGAATATGGAATTATGTCTATTCCAACGCTTGTCGTTATGAAAAATGGAAAAGAAGCTAAAAGAAGTGTTGGAGTGATTGGGAAAGAAGAGATTTTGGAGATGTTGAAGTAAAGGTAGGAAAATCCCATTTTCATGTTGATCATTTTTTGGATATTCCGAATTTGTTGTGAGGAAGATTATCAAACAGACAATTTCAAAGTAACAGTTTATGAATTAAATCATGGAAGTTGTAAGCCAATAAATGGCTACACGTTGGAGAAAAATGGGCAAAATGGCTGGAGTGATTTTAAGAATATGCTTAAAAAATATCCCTATACTAAATTTTTCGGAATTCATCATAGTAAGGATTATGATTTGACAGGAGTTGAAGGGATAGAATTTCTAGACGATGGAGAAGGTGTTGAAATAGGAGAGGATTAAAATGTCTGAAATAGTGGAGAAAGTAAAGGAGGAATTGCTTAAAAGATGTGAAGCTTCTAAACAGAAAGATGGTTATGATTTTTGGAATGAGCATATTCAATATGTGGTGGAAAATGCAGTAAAATTGGCTCAAAAATACCAAGCAGATGTGGAAATTGTGGAATTGGGAGCGCTTTTACATGATATTGCAATGCCTTCCAATTATGGAGAACGTGAGCAACATCATGTGTATGGTGCTGAAATAGCGGAAGAATTACTGACAAAATGGAATTACCCAAAAGAGCGAATACAAAGGGTAAAAAATTGTGTGTTAAATCACAGAGGAAGCAAAGATAGACCACGCAATACGATTGAAGAACAATGTGTGGCAGATGCTGATGTTATGGCGCATTTTGATTGTATTCCGAGTTTATTTGAACTAGCATATAAGGAGTTAAGGTTATCCACTGGCGAGGGAAAAGAATTTGTGAGGAAAAAATTGGAACGAGATTTTTCGAAATTGAGTGAAAATTCGAGAGAATTATTGAAAGAGCGATATGAAAAGATTGTGGAAGTGCTTTTTGTGAAATAAATTTTAGGAGGAAACCAAAAATGAAATTGATTCTAAGCTCACAAGGCTTTACAACTGACGAAATTGCACAAGTAGTACAAAAATTAGTTGGGAAACTGCTACAAAATATCAATATAGCTATCATAAATGAAGCGTATGTTGCAAAACCAGAGACGAGTTGTAAAAGGTGGATGATAAAGGAGCTTGCACGTATTGAAAAATACATAGGTGGTGTGATTGATTTTGTTAATCTGAGGGCATATGACAAAACAGAAATTAAAAGAAGATTGCAAAATGCGGATATGATGTACATTGTTGGTGGCAAAAATTTTATTTTGCCAAATTTATTTCAGGAAACTAAATTTGATGATGTTTTAAAAGAATTTGCCAAAGAAAAAGTGATTATGGGCACATCGGCAGGTGCTATTGTTTTAGGGAAACAAATTCAAAGTGATGCCTATTGGCAGGCACGATACAATGTAACCAATCAAGAGATTAAAACGAAGACATTGGGATTGGTCGATTTTAATATTGTACCACATTATAAAAGAGAAGATCATAAACAGTGGGATAGAGATTTCTTAAAAAGGACTTTATCAGATAATTCATTTAATGTTTATGCGGTGACAGATGAGCAAGCAGTGATTTATGAAAATGGAAAAATATCTTTTGTGGGTGGAGAAGTGGAAGTTTTTGGGAAGGAATTTCATTAAAATTCCCCAAAACCTCTTGAAAATTAACCAAAATGTGATAAACTAATACCGTTACTCGTTGGACTAAAAATTGCGGATGCGCGGAAAGGATAACAAGATGAAGAAGTTAATTGATGTAGCTGAAGTAGAAAAGGCCAATTTGGTGATTGAGAATGCAAAAAAACAATTGATACGGATTGTTCTTGATGAATTGTTGAATCAGCCTGTTTTAATGGAAGATTATAGAAAGAAATCTAGAAAACCAGATTTTTATGCTGAGATTACGAAACAAGGAATTAAGATAGAAATAAAAATTGTAGAAGATATTTCTTCTGAAATTCCTGGTGAGAACTACTTGGAAAAAATGGAAATTTCTTGTGAGGTATTGAAATTGTATGGAATTTCTATTAGTAAAGATAGTTTATTGATAAATGGAATTTCCAGCATAAAATTTTTCTGTATAGACTGTTGTTTTACAGAAGAATATACGTTTAAGATCAAATCCTGATTTATTTTGTCATCTAAACAGGAAGAATTTGATAGCCAAATGGCTGTGAAATTCTTCTTGTTTTTTACGATTTTTCTTTTTTGTATTTTGCCACAAAATAACGAATATCAAAATAGGTGACAGAAGAAGGCAAATTTTCTTTTAGGATTTTTAATTTTTGAAATCCAAATTCGTCAATGGCATGAAAAATTTCTTGTTCAAATTTTGTTTGAATATCTTTTGCCAAATCAATGTCTAAGTCGAGTTCATAGCAGTTGATTAAATGAGTTTCGATGGTTTGTCTTGTAAGTCCACGGATTTTACTGATTGTATCGATACTTTTTCCTTGTTTGTATAATTCATAGGAAACAAGGTTTGTGTTTTCTTTAGCGGATTTTGCAGTTTTTGAGTTGTTTCTGGAAGTTGTTTTTTCAATTTTTGATGGAATTAAAATATGGTTTTCTGTGACATATTTTTGGATGGTTTCCATGAATAGATTTCCATATTTTTCTAATTTATTCATACCAACCCCACTAATTTTCAGCATATTATCCACAGAAACTGGATAATATGTGGACATCTCTTTTAAAGAAACATCAGCAAATACAATAAAGGGTGGAATTTTGTTGATTTCAGCAATTTCTCGTCTAAGTGATTTTAGAAGTTCGAATAAGTTTTCATCAAAAGCAAGGTCGCTATTTTGAGGAATTATGTCTTTTTCGATTTTTCGTTTGATAAAAACTTCTTTGTCGTGAAACAAAACGTCGTTTGCCGATTTTTCCAAAACTAAAATCGGATATTTATCGCCAACAGTTTTGATATAGCCTTCTGTAATTAAGAAATAGATTAAATCGGTAATGGTATTTTTGGAATATTCATGCATAATGCCATAAGTGGATAGCTCATCAAATTTAAGATTTTTGACTTTCGCAGATTTTGACCCCTTTAAAACGTCAGCCACAATACCACTACCAAATCTTTCACGCATTCTTTTAATACAGGATAATATTTTTTTGGCATCTAATGTAATATTGGTAGTTTCTATTTCAGATAAGCAATTACTGCAATCTTTGCAATTGTCAAAAGTTGGTATTTCGCCGAAATATTCTAGAATATATTTGCGAAGGCATTTGTCAGTGTGGCAGTAATCGATGATATCATTTAATTTGTCGTATTCATTTTTATGATTGGTATCAGAAGTTGTTTGTTCAATGAGGAATTTGTGAGTAATGATATCACTTCTACTAAAAAGCAAAATACATTGTGCAATGTCGCCATCACGTCCTGCACGTCCAGCTTCTTGATAGTAGCTTTCGAGGTCTTTTGGCATGTTATAATGTACAACATAGCGAATGTTGGATTTATCAATTCCCATGCCGAATGCGTTTGTAGCAATCATAATGGAAGTTTTATCGTAGGTGAAGTCTTCTTGTGCAGAGGTTCTTGCTTTTTCTGTCATGCCACCATGATATTTGGAAACGGGAAAGTCTTCTTCAGATAAAATATGAAATAAAAGGTCGACTTGTTTTCGGGTTGAACAATAAATAATACCAGAATGGTTAGCGTTTTTATTGAGAAAATTAAGGAGGTATTCTTTTTTGTTTTTAGGTGTTTCAACGGAAAAACTTAAGTTGGTGCGATTAAAACCAGTTGTTAAAACAAAAGGATCAGATAAATTGAGCAAATGAATGATGTCATTTTTGACAATTTCGGTGGCAGTTGCAGTAAATGCGGATAAAATCGGGCGTTTTTTTAAATTAGAAATCACATTAGAGATTTCACAATAACTAGGTCTAAAATCGTGTCCCCACCCGAGAAACACAGTGTGCTTCATCAATTGTGACCATGGAAATATCAAGTTGGTTTAAAAAATGGATAAAAGAAGAGGAATTCAATCTTTCTGGGGCAACATAAATGATTTTGTAGATATTACAGGAGATGTTTTGCATGGTTTGTGAATATTCTTGATCGGAAAGTGTGCTGTTAAGAAAAGTGGCAGGAATGCCGAGTTCGTTCAGATTGCTGACTTGGTCTTTCATTAAGGAAATAAGAGGTGAGATGACAAGTGTTATGCCTGGTAAAATCATGGCTGGGATTTGATAACAAATCGATTTTCCAGCTCCAGTTGGCATAATGGCTAAACAATCTTTGCTAGCAAGAATTTGCTCGATGATTTCGGTTTGACCAGTTCGGAATTTTTCATAACCAAAATATTTTTTGAGTAAAGTTTGTGGTGTATTCATTTTTCCTTCTTTCTTTTTAGGGTTTTAGTTCTTGTATTTCTTCTCTAATAAGACCAGTACAATGAATGATGAGCTCTAGGTCGATATTATTTTGAAGCATCTTTTTGGCAATTTCAATCTGTTTTTCTTTTTTACCTTTTTCTATACCTTCTTCAAATCCACCTTCGCGAATGGCTTCTGTGTCTAAAATATGTTTCATTCTTAAAAATGCTAAATATCTTTCATGTTCGTCTTTTTGAATATCTTCATACTCTTCCATTGCTTTTTTTAGTGCTTCATTTTTCTCCATATCGCTTCCCTCCAATTCTTTTGGGGTTAACAGGAAATTCATCCATTGGAGTAACATTTTTTCTTGTATAGACTGATTTTTTTGATTTGTTAACCTCTTTAATTTTGGTAACTCAATTATATGGATTTCGCAGACATCTGTCAAGAGAATTTTCGAAAATTCTTTCTCGCGTAGTTGCCAAGTTGTATGACCTTTGGGAACTTGATTTAAGTTTTTAAGTTTAAAGTTGGCAAATAATATGATAATTGTCTTCTTTAATGCACTATATTTATCTCCTTGTTTCATATTGGATGCATAAAGTTTGCTCCAATAAAATAGCAATCTATGGTCGAGACTTGGTTGATTAACCATTTGCATTTCAATGTCGCAAATGACGTTATTATTTAATGTTGCTTTAATGTCTAGAATACCGATTTTATCATCATAAATGTCTTTTTCTAGAATTGTATTTTGGTCTAATTCGACTTTTTCAACTTTTGTATCTAAAATAGCATTTAGTAGTCCTTTGGTGATGATTTCGTTTCCCACGCGACCGAAAATACGCTTAAAAATATAATCATTCGTGGGAAGAAATACATTTATTTCCTCGATAATGCTCAACTCCTTTTCTTAAATTTTCTAAGTAATTTGTGATTTTCTTGGCGGAAATGCCTTGAAGTTTTATTAGAATAAGAATGTATTCTAAAGATGAATTACTTATACCACAACTATTTACATTTGTCAATAAAATTTAATGATAATTTTTTGAATTTTTGTGAAAAATATTTCTTATGGAAAGACTATTTGATATAATAACAAAAAAGTTAGGAGGTTTTTATGAATAGAAAATTGAAAGTGTTTCAATATGGAACAGGGAAAATGTCGGTTTACACGATGCGCTATGTTTATGAAAAAGGAGCTGAAATTGTGGGGGCTGTTGATGTAAATCCTGCTGTTGTGGGCAAAGATATTGGCGAAATTATGGGAAGTGAACCCAAAGGCGTGTCGGTAAATGATGCTAAAAATGCCAGAAATGTTTTGCAAGAAACGAAACCAGATGTTGTGATTGTCACAACGATGAGTTTATTAAACGATGTGGAAGAGCCATTGCTGTTGTGTGCTGAACTTGGAATCAATTGTATTACAACATGTGAAGAGGCGTTTTTTCCCATGAATTCTAATCCGAATTTGACGAAAAAAATAGACGAGTTGGCTAAGAAAAATAATTGCACCATTACAGGAAGTGGTTATCAAGATATTTATTGGGGACAGTTGATTTCATCAATTGCTGGATCGACTCAGAAAATTACAAAAATTAAGGGAAGTTCTAGCTATAATGTGGAAGATTACGGAATTGCTTTGGCGCAGGCGCATGGTGCTGGTTTGAGCCTTTCGGATTTTGAAAAGGAAATTGCTTCAGCTGATGAAATTAGTCCAGAAGCAAGACAGCAAATTATTGAAAAAGGCGAATATTTGCCATCGTATATGTGGAATGTCAATGGTTGGCTTGCAGAAAAGTTGGGATTAACAGTGGTTTCTCAAACGCAAAAATGTGTGCCACAAACGCATGACAAAGATATTTTTTCGACTACGTTAAATATGACTGTAAAAGCAGGTGATGCCACTGGAATGAGCGCAGTTGTAACAACGCAGACAAAAGAAGGAATTACGATTGAATCGGAATGTATTGGAAAAGTGTATAGTCCAGAAGAATTCGACAAAAATATTTGGACGGTGGAAGGTGAACCGAATACAACAATTGTAGTGGAAAAACCAGCAACAGTGGAATTAACGTGTGCAACAATTGTGAATCGTCTGCCAGATGTGGTGAATGCACAGGCGGGTTATGTTCCAACTGAAAAAATAGGGGATTTGCAGTTTAAAATGAGGAATTTGAATGAATATGTAAAATAGAAAAATTAGAATATGACATGGAAATGTCATATTTAATTTGGGGAATAATGAAATTGGAATTAGTGAATAAGTTAGTAAAATCAATAGATTTAGCCAAATTTGAATGGATTATAGTTTTTAAATATGACATGAAAATGTCATATTTAAGAGAAAGGTTTATATTTGAAAAGAAGTAGAAAAATCAAGAATGTTTTTAGTAGTAAAAAGGCATTTGACAAAATTACGTAAATATGATATAATATATGTGTTGTAAACAATTGTAGGATTTAGAAAAAGGAGAGATAGGAATGAACAAAGAAAGACGGGAAAACATTGAAAAAATTCTAAGAGAGGAAGGAAACAGATACAAAGAAAGACTTGAGGAGCTGCGGAGAATTCTGCGTGATTTGAAGGAGAGAAATTACACTGGTTACTTGACGAAAGAAGTAAAAAAGTATGTCAGCCGAAAGAAGGTCAAAGCTGATATTCGATTATGCATGCAGGTGGTTGCAGATGTGAGTGAGATATTGATCGCTATCAAGGAAGAAGACAGCAAGGCGGTAGATCTTTTAGGAGGGATGTATGATGGGGAATTATATCCAGAAATTCTTGAGATTTTGAAAAAGGCTGACCTTGAATGCGACGATGAAGAAGGCTATGTAGTGCTTCGATAAGAAATATTTTCAATCTAAATATCTCCCAACAGGGCACTTTCCATCATTGATGGAAAGTGCCCTTCCTTTTTAAGTTATAAATTTTCTAAACCAATTTATAATTTTGGCAAAAACAGAAGGTTTATATTCTACCATAGAAAGATTTTTTTCAAGGGATGGCTTATTTTCAAATAAATCATGAATAGAATTGTGCGTTTGGTAGATTTTTTCGTTTTCTGAGTAAATTTTATATAAAGTATTTCTTACGTTTCGATTGGGACACCAATATTGATAATTTAGAAGTGCTAGAATGACAAGAGTTTGTTTGGTGAGTTTCGTTCGATCTACTGGATTTTGGGGAGAAATAGCAATTTTATAATCGTTCAATTTCTCTGTTTCCAATATTTGTAAGATTTTATTTGGGATTTTATTTTTGTATTCTTGTGGCAAATTCTCTAAAATTTGAGAGACTTCTGCATAAGCTTTTTTCATTTCATAAGTCATAGCTTTTTCCTTTTAATAAATGATATTTTTTAATTCGTTTGGTATCATAAAACCATATTTGATTTCAAGTTTGTCGATGATTTCTTGATTTTGCGTTTGTTTGCCGTTAATTTCATAAATGATTTTGCCTTCTAGCAAATAACGTTTGATAGTTCCGAATTCGGAATCTTCGAGTTCAAGTGATAATTCTAACTTATTTTCCATTTAATTTTTCTCCTTAAAAGTTTCGTTTTCTGGCAATTTATCAGGTAACATGAGATTAGCTACATATTTCATATCTGAAATTGTTATGCCAGCGTTTTGCGTTTCGCACATTAACTGAAGATCAAGTGGACTCATGTCGTCGATAACGCGCCTTGGCATTTCGGGCGTGGTAGATAAAAATTCTTGATTTTCTTCCATTTCAGAAGGGTCCAGTTCGACGCCATTTTCATCGTAGATACATTCTTCGGTCCATAAATGAAGAGAAGGGTCCGCATCACCCAAAAGCGGTTTGTAAATGAGTTGATAAAAAGAGCCTCTTTTTTGGTAGTAAAAATCCGCCAGATTTTCAGGGTCGTTTTCGAGTATGATAGATAACATGTCGTGTTTGGAAAAATTTGCTTTGGTGATGTGATTTTGTTCGATGTGAGTTAGGAAAATGTCGTCTAAAAAGTAACCATTATTTTGGCGCGTATGTGTGGTTAGGTTTAGAATGTCGTTTAAATTCAAATTATCTTGCGAATTCTGAAGAGTTTGTTTTAGTATCATTTGGGCATCTTCTTGTTCTAGTCCAAGAAGAAAATGGGTAAATTTCGAAATTTTTTCGTCCCATTGAGAGGTTTCGTTCTTGGAAAAAACTACTTTTGAGATGTCATCTACGAGTTGTAAATCTGGTGTAAGAGAAAATTTAGGATTGTGAAATTCAAGAAAAGCTTGAATGATTTTGTTTTTTCGATCAAAATCATCTGGTGGTGGTAGGGTTCTTAGTGCGATTTCTGTAAAAGCTTGGATGATGTAACCTAATTGTTTGTAATAAATATCATATCTCTGGGATTCAGTTTCGTCCAATTCTCCATGTGTATTATATTTCATGAAGACTAAGTGCTCAGAAAATTCAAAAGTTTTCTCTAGAAAAGTATGAATTTCTGATGCTTCGGTGAATTGATAATTCGTTTCTAAAAAATCTGCAAAAAAGAAGGAGATAGGGTTATCTATTTCATCGTTATTTTTTATTTTGGCAAAATAACGTTCTAATATATTTTCTTTTCCTATTATCCCCAATAAAACACGGGAAACATCTTTTTCTGTTTCATAGCCTTTATCTAGATTGGTATCTAGTCCTAAAATTTCTTCGGTTAAAAGTTCGGTTATTCCCTCATTGAGGGATTTTCCCCAAACGCGGTAAGTTCCATCTTGAGATAGGCGCCATGGTAGTTGATGGTAAAAAGGTTCCTTTTCGTTGGTTTGTTCGATTTCAAACCCAACTTTTTGTGTTTGCGTATCTGCTAGTTGGGCTTGGCTAGTGGATAGAACATGCAAAAATTCATGAACTAGTAATTTATGAAAATCGGATTTAGAAGTTATTTTTTCAAAATCAAAATTGATTTTCTTTTCTTTGGGACAATAATGCGCTTCCGTTGTTCCTTTTTCTGGGCTAAATGTTACTGTTTCCAAATTTTCATTTAGACGTTCTCTAATCTGCTCCAATGAAATGAACTTTTCAAGAACACGATTGTCACCCAAAAGTTTGATGAAATATTCAATTAACGCCTCTTTGTTCATCTTTTGCATGATTTTTCTCCTTTATGTTTAGTGTAACATAAGGGTTTTGAAATTGCAAGTTGTGAAACTATAAAAAATTAATATTAAATCTGAAATTTGACAATTTTATGTAAATATGATATAATAAAATTAGGAAAATGTTGTATCAAGTCATTTTTAGTTGAAAATGAAAGGAGTAATAGAATGAATTATTTAAAACCTGCTCGGGAGATCGTGGCACAATTAAATAAGTGGTCCGAAAAATCTCTAGCAATTCTTGTCCATGGTGTGGGAAGAATTGAAAACGTAGTTTATCACAAAGAATGTTATCGGGCAAGTGATGACTATGAAGAAATTTGGAACTTCACTATAAAACTAAACGATGGAATAGTAATAAAATGCCAGACATATCCGCGATTTAAAGGAGCAAAGGAGTTTTTTTATTTTGAAGAAGGAGAGTATATTGAATTTTTTGGGAAAGCGAACACAAAATGGATGGGAGGAATATTCTGCAAAAAAGATGTTGAGAGTATTCTTGTTTATGATGCAAAATTAAGCGAAGAAAAAAGAGGTTTTTCAGAAGTGTTTATGTGGAATATCAAAAAACGCGATTTTCATAATATGTATTCCGCAGTAACAAGCAAGGATTGCCTGATAGAATCAGAAATCGCTTGTATTGGTGAAATAGAAGCACAGGAAAATACTTGGGCATATGGGCAATTAGTCAAAAAAGGAAATCTTATTATATTGGAATTGCTTAAAATGATAAGATAAGAGTAAGGTGTAAATATGAAATGTTATAACTGAATAACAAAGCAATATTTTGTGGAAAGATGAGAACAGTGATGGTGTAATAACCATCACTGTTTTTATGTGGAATAATATTTTCCTTGCCACAAATTTTCCTCACGCATCAACTTATCTAATCCGTTCAAAATCCATTTTTTATGAACATTCCATTCTGGTGCGATGAGCAAATCTTTTGGTGCATCACCAGATATGCGATGAATAACAATATCCGGCGAAATATGTGTTAAAACATACGCCAAGCTCTTTAAGTAAGTTTCTAAAGAAATGGGCTCGTATTTTCCACTTTCATACATTTGCGCCAAAACCGTATTTTTCACAACATAGGTACCATGAATTTTTAATCCTTGTATTTCATGTTGATTGATGAAGTCTACTGTGCTTTTCAAATCTTCAAACTTTTCATTGGGCAACCCAATCATGATATGAGTAACGATATCAATTTGGTATTTACGCAGTAATTTCACTGCTTTGGTAAATTGCTGCGAGTTGTATCCGCGATTTAGGAATTTTCCTGTCTCATCATTAGCAGTTTGCAAACCAAGTTCCACCCAAACGGAATAATGGTTGGTATAACTTTTCAAAAGTTGCACAATTTTTTCATCGATACAATCTGGTCGCGTGGCAATGGCTAAAGCTACAATTCTGTTGTCAATTAAGGCTGCGTCGTATTTGGCTTTTAAATTTTCTATGGTATCATAAGTGTTGGTGAAGTTTTGAAAATAGGCAATAAATTTGTTGGCTCTTTGGGCTTTGTAGCTTGTAAAATAGTTTTGGACTTGTTCTGTAATTGTTGTAGCTGGACGGATATGTTCCCCAGAGCCTCTTCCACTGCAAAAAATGCAACCATTTTTACCCAAGGTTCCATCACGATTGGGACAGGAAAAATGGCCATCAAGGCAGATTTTGAGGGTTCGTTCGCCGAATTTGTTTTTGAGATGAGTGTTTAGATGTTTGTATCTTTCATTTTCTTTCATGAAAGAATTATAGCAAAAATTGGAGGAGAAGTAAAGGGGAGGCATAAAACTCTATGTTGCCTTAAAATTAACTATCATTTTTTGTAGAAATTTGTAGAATTTCAACCCATTTTATGATATAACTAATATAATTATATCAATGGAGGACGATAAATAATGAATAATACAAATAAAATAGACATCCTGTTTGATGATTCGCCGATCGATGTATCCACAGAAGTAAACTTTATCTGGTCTATAGCCAATAAGCTAAGAGGACCTTATCAAAGTGATAAATATAAAGATGTTATTATTCCTATGACGATTATTCGCAGATTTGAATGTGCTCTTGTTCAAACAAAAGATGCCGTGAAGAGAAAGTTTAAGAGTAATCCAAATTATCCAGCCAAAGCGATGTATAAAATATCAGGGTGCCAATTTTATAATACTAGTGACTATTCTCTTGCTGAGTTAATCAATGATCCGGAAAATTTAGCTGATAATTTTAAAAGTTATATCAATGACTTTTCTACGAATGTACAAGATATTATTAAAAATTTAGAGTTTGATAAACAAATCGATAAAATGGATAAACATAACAGACTTTTATCTGTTGTTAAAGCCTTTAGCGAATTGGATTTAGACCCTAAAACAATTGATAATGTGAAAATGGGCTATATCTTTGAAGAGCTAATTCGAAAATTTTCTGAAAATGCAGAAGCTGGTGACCATTACACTGGTAGAGATATCATTAAAACAATGGTTTCGATTATCTTAGCAGAAGGTTGTGAAGATATTTTCTGTGATGGTAAAGTTATAACAATTTTAGACCAAGCAGCGGGAACAGGTGGTATGCTTAGCACAGCATCTAATTATATCCATCGCTTTAATCCATCTGCTGATGTAAGGTTATTTTCGCAAGAAGTAAATCCAGAATCCTATGCTATGTGTTTAGCTGAAATGTTAATTCGAAATCAAAATGCCGATAATATTCGATTGCAGGATACTATGAAAGCAGATTGTTTTAGCAATACAAAAATGAGATTTGTCCTTGAAAATCCACCATTCGGTTGTCCTTGGGGTGGAAAAGATGCACCTGAAGGAGCTGAAGAAGCTGTAAAAAAAGAAGCTCAAAAAGGAGGGAGAGGACGTTTTCCTGCAGGTCCCCCTGGTTCAGGAGATATGCAATTATTGTTTGTTCAATCAGCTATTAACAAATTGGATGAAACATATGGTAGAGCAGCTATTATTGAAAATGGTTCGCCATTATTTAGTGGTGGAACTTCTTCGGGCGAATCTCAAATTAGAAGATGGCTACTTGAAAATGATTTATTAGAAGCTATTATTCAACTGAATACGGATATGTTTTATAATACAGGTATTGCGACCTATATCTGGGTTTTATCGAAAAATAAGAGAGCTGAGAGAAGAGGCAAAATTCAACTGATTGATGCTTCTCACTTATGTCATAAGTTAAGAAAGAATTTAGGAAATAAGAAGAATGAGATTACACCAAAAGATCGAGTAGCTATTACAAAATTATATGCAGATTTTAAAGAAAACGAATATTGCCAAATCTATGATAATACAGAGTTTATTTATAGAGAATATGCTGTGATGCAACCTCTTCAAAGAAGTTATCGTATCACAGAAGAATCTATTCAGGCTATGCTTTCAAGTGGTGCTTTATCCTCTATTTATGACGAAGCGAAAGTGCAAGAACTTGAAAATGCAGAAGAGTTAACTGGTAAAGAGAAAAGTAAGTTGGATGCATTTCAAGCCAATAAGCCAATGTATGATAATATTCTCAAAGCTTTGAAACATTCTATTAGTACAGAAGTTTACAAAAATCCAGAGACCTTTATGCCTGTTCTAAAAGATATTTTAAAATATACCATCAATAATTCTAAATTATTAACTAAAATAATGGATAAAGTAGCCAAAGGATTATCTGTTATGGATAAAACCGCCGATATTCAAAAAGATAAAAACGGAAATGTAATTTATGATACGGAAACAAAGGATATTGAGATTGTACCATTTAAAGTTGCTATAGAGGATTATATGGAAAAAGAGGTTTTACCTCATATACCAGATGCTAAGGCTTTTTTTGAAGAGGATTTAGGAAAGAAAAATCCAGTGATAAAAACAGGTGCTGAAATTCCTTTTACAAGATATTTTTATCACTATCAAAAACCGACTCCTTCTGAAGAATTAGAAAAGAGGTTTCATGAATTAGAACTATCCATAGACTCAAGAATAAAGAAATTATTTGGAGGTGTTGGATGAGGAAGATGAGAGATAGTGGGATTGAGTGGATTGGTAAGGTGCCACAGGATTGGAATGTAAAACGTTTACAATTTTGTTTAAATGAACAAAATATTAAAAATTCTCCAGTTAAAACTGATCAAGTTTTATCTTTAGTAAAAGATAAAGGAGTCATGTTATACGAAGATAAAGGAAATCAGGGAAACAAAGCAAAAGATGATGTAAGTCAATATAAATTAGCTTATCCCCATACATTGATTGTGAATAGTATGAATATTTTGATTGGGTCTGTGGGTATCTCAGATTATTTTGGTTGTGTTAGCCCAGTTTATTATGTTTTTGAAGAAACAAAAGAAAGTGATATAAAATATATAAATTATATATTTAATACGAGAGAATTTCAAAAAGAGTTAAGAAAATATGCAAAGGGAATATTAGAAATTCGATTAAGAGTATCCTCTTCAGACATATTTAAAAGAGAAATTCCATTTCCCAATAAACTTCAACAAATTAAAATAGCCAATTTTTTAGACAATAAATGCTCTGAAATAGACAGTTTACATGCAGATATTGAAAAGCAACTTGAAATTCTTGAAGAATATAAGAAATCTGTTATTACGGAAGCTGTTACAAAGGGATTAAATCCTAATGTAGAAATGAAGGAAAGTGGGATTGAGTGGATTGGTAAAATACCTAAAAATTGGTCACTTCCTGCTATAAAATATGTTGTAAATAATTTAGTTTGTGGAATTGCAGCAACTCCAGAATATGTTGATGAGTCAGAAGGAATTTTATTCTTATCAGCCCAAAATATACAAAATGATAATGTTGATTTATCTATAAAAAAATATATTCCTTATGAATTACACAAAAAGATTACAAAGAATGTCAAACCACAAAAAGGTGATATTTTACAAGTAAGAGTTGGAGCGTCCATTGGAAAGGTAGCAATTGTAGATATAGATGATGAATTTAGTATATATGTATCTTTGTCATTAATTAAAGTAAATAATAAGATTTTAAATACTTATATGAAATATTACTTAAGTACTGATACTTTTAGAAAAAATGCTGAATTATTTATTGATTTTGCAGGAACCCAAGGAAATTTGAATGTTGCTGACTTGAAAAATATGCGATTACCTTTACCACCATTAAAGGAACAACAAGAAATTTCAGATTATTTGGATGATAAATGTAGTATTTTAGATGGTACAATAAGAGACAAACGAAAACAACTTGAAATACTAGAAGAATACAAAAAATCGCTCATATATGAATATGTAACAGGTAAAAAGGAGGTTCAAGTGTAATGAATGAGATTTTAACGGAGAAACAATACCAACATTTTATGATGGATTATCTGGAAAAAAAGAATGGCTATATTGTTCGTACTAACAAAAATTTTGACCGTTTATATGCTATGGATAAAGAATTATTATTTCAGTTTTTGAATGATACACAAGCCGACAAAATGGAAATTTTAAGAAAAGTGTACAAATCCGATTTAGAAACTACTTTGGTTAACTATCTCAACATGGAAATGACGAAAAAAAGAGGTGGCTTGCTAGAAGTATTCAAACATGGAATAGAAATTTCTAATATCAAATTGGATTTAATGTACACGAAACCTGCCACTGACTTTAATCAAGAATTAGTGATTAAACATGAAAAAAATATATTTTCAGTTGCTGAAGAGGTATGGGCTTCTGATAAGGAAAGAATTGATTTAGTTATTTTCTTAAATGGTTTAGCCATTATGACATTTGAATTAAAATGCAATACAGTAGGTCAAAACTACGAAGATGCTATTTTTCAATATCGAACCGAAAGAAATCCAAAAAACAGATTATTTTTGTTCAAAGCAGGTAGTTTCGTTAATTTTGCTATGGATTTAGAACAAGTCTATATGACAACCAAACTTACTGGTGAAGATACTTTCTTCTTGCCATTCAATAAGGGAAATGGTACAGGAATAAATTCAGGTGCTGGTAATCCTATTTATAAAGATAAATATAGTGTTTCTTATATGTGGGAAGACATTTTAACCAAAGATTCAATACTAGAGCTTATTAGCAAATTTATATTTGTGGAAATAAAAGAAGACAAGGATGAAAATACTGGTAAAAACAAAATCAAGGAAACTCTTATCTTTCCTCGATTTCATCAACGAGAGGTTTTACATAAAGTGTTAGCAGATGTTTATCAAAACGGCTCTAGTCAGAATTATTTGATACAACACAGTGCAGGGTCAGGAAAAACAAATTCAATTGCATGGTTAGCTTATCGATTATCTTCTTTACACGATAAAGATAATAAGATTATATTTGATAATATCATCATTGTGACCGATCGAGTTGTTGTTGACAGACAACTTCAGGCTGCTGTTACAAGTATGGAACATAAATCTGGCTTAATTAAAGTCATGGATAACAAATGCAATTCAAATGACCTCGCTATGGCTTTAAATGGTAACACTAAAATAGTTTGTACAACCATCCAGAAATTCCCTTACATTGTAAAAGAAGTGAAAAATTTAAAAAATAAGAAATTTGCCGTTATCATAGATGAGGCTCATTCTTCTACTTCTGGTAAAGATATGGGTGCTGTTACAAAAGTTTTGGGATCAGATAATGCAGAATTGGCTGAAAGTTCAACGGAAGATAAAATTGTAGAAGAAATTGTTAAATATGGAAAACAAAGTAATGTATCGATGTTTGCCTTTACAGCTACACCAAAACCAACGACATTACATTTATTTGGCAAAGTAAATGAGAAAGGGCAAAGAGAAGCATTTCATATCTATTCTATGAAACAAGCAATTGAAGAAGGATTTATTTTAGATGTCCTTCAAAATTATATTACGTATCAAACTTACTATCAGATCAATAAAGAAATCGAAGAGGATCCGAAATGTAAAACCAATGAGGCTAAAAGACAAATCGCAAGATTTATTGAACTTCATGAGACCAATATCGCACAAAGAATTGAGGTTATCATTGAACACTTTCGAGCAACTGTAATGAATGAATTAGGTGGTCAAGCAAAAGCTATGGTTATAACAGCTTCTCGTGAAAGTTCTGTTAAATATCGAAAAGCCTTTGAAGATTATATCCATAAAAGAGGATATACCAATATTCGTGCTTTAGTTGCCTTTTCAGGAAAAGTGCCTCTAGAGGGGGATACAACTGAATATACAGAAGCAACTATGAATGGATTTAGTGAAGATAAATTACCAACAGAATTTGATAAAGATGACTACAGAGTGCTATTGGTTGCCAATAAATATCAAACTGGATTTGACCAACCAAAGCTATGTGCTATGTATATTTTAAAGAAATTAAAAGGTGTTAATGCAGTTCAAACCTTATCAAGATTAAATAGGATTTGTCCACCTTATGATAAAAAAACATTTGTCTTAGATTTTGTTAATCAGTATGAAGAGATAACCTCTGCATTCTCGACATATTACACAACAACTTTATTATCAAATTCCGTAACACCACGCTCTATTTATGATATAGAATCCAAAGTTGATGGTTATTATGTCATAGATCCAATGGATATTGATGATGCAAATGACTTGTTATATCATAATCCTATTACAGCAAAAGAAAAGAAAAGACTTACCTTTTTATTCCAAAAAACAAAAAAGAATCTGGAGGGATTAGAAGTTGAGGAACAAAGAGAATTTGTCATGACGATGAGAAAATTTATACGTTTCTATGAATTTTTACTTCAGGCAACTTGTTTTGAAGATGTTGAATTACATAAAAAATATAAATTTATATCTTTGTTACTTGCTTATATCAATATTAAACATCCAGGAGGAGGCTACAATTTAGATGGTAAGATTACTGCTACCAATTTTGTTCAAAAAAAGAAAACAGAACATATTAAAACCAAATTAAAATCAAATCCAATTACAAAACTACCAACAGCAGATAATTTTGTTTTAACGCCCGATAAGGAAGAAAAACTGTCAAAGATTATTGCCGAAATAAATAGCACAGCAGGCAAATCTTATGATAATGATGTGGCTGTAAAAGCAATGTTACAAATCAAAGATATTATGATGAAATCAAGCAAATTGAGAACATCGGCTCAAAATAACACTTTAAAAGACTTTGAGTTTTCCTATTTTGACAATATCGATGAGGCTTTAATTGAAGGGTTGGAGCAAAATAACGATTTCTTTAGCTTATTATTAGCTAATGAAGAAATGAAACGAAAAGTACTAGGGATTTTTTCAGAGGAAATCTACAATAGTTTAAACACGGCTAACAAGAACAACACAGAAGATAGCAATGATTATCAATAAAAATCTATTCTAACTACCATCTAATTACTACCAAATTGAAAATGAAATTAGATGGTTAGTTCTAGATAGAATAACTTTTGAGAGGTAAAAATGAAAGTAGGATATTGTAAAACACCATTTGGAACATTAGAAATTCGAGCAGATGATGAAATTATTGTGAGTATAAAATTCACAGATTTGGAACAAAATGTGGATAATGCAAATCTAATTATCGAAAATTGTAAAACACAATTAAAAGAATATTGTTTGGGGGGGCGAACGGATTTTGATTTACCAATTACATTCGTTGGAACGGCTTTTCAACAGAAGGTTTGGAGAGAACTTTATAAAATTCCATATGGCAAAACAGTTTCCTATAGCGAAATTGCGCAAAAAATCGGAAACAGCAAAGCAGTTCGTGCAGTAGGAAGTGCAATTGGTAAAAATCCACTTGCTATTGTTGTGCCGTGTCACCGTGTGATTGGCGCAAATGGCTCGATGACTGGTTACGCTTATGGGATTGACAAGAAGGAAAAATTGCTAAATTGGGAGAAAAAAGTTAAAGAATTGGTATAAAGGAACTTTTTTTTGAAAAAATAATAGAAAAATTGTAAAAAAGTATTGACAAATCGAAAGAAAACGTTTATACTATTATATGTCTTGACAAATTAAAATTGTAAGACAATGCAAAATTTTGGGCTATTAGCTCAGGTGGTAGAGCACTTGACTTTTAATCAAGTTGTCCCGCGTTCGAGTCGCGGATAGCTCACCAAACGAATCTGTTGAAAATAGATTCGTTTTATGGCCCCTTGGTCAAGCGGTTAAGACATCGCCCTTTCACGGCGGAGACAT
>CANTGH010000010.1 GCA_947653235.1 uncultured Clostridium sp. | reverse complement strand
GAGGTTTTTTTCTATATTTTTTTGAGTTGAGAAATACCGAAACTTGATGACATAAGTGAGGAAATATGATATAATAAAAGGTGAGGGCTTTATAGGGAAAAAATATTGAAAAGCCCTATTTTTTAAGAAATTTAACAAAAAAATTAAAGATAAGTCATAAAATATTTTGATAAGAATAGTAATAATTAGGAGGAGAAAATGGATAAAAAATTAAAAATGATAATCGAAAATTGTCCCCAAAATCATAAATGTCCAGCGGTAAAGGTTTGCCCAGTAGGAGCCTTAACACAAAAAGATTTTGAAGCACCACAAATAAACCACGATAAATGTATAAAATGTGGAAAATGCTCCAATTTTTGCCCCAAAAAGGCATTGGTTTTGGAAGGCTAAAATGAAAAACTATTTTTGAGCATAAAGCAGAGATAATCTGCTTTTTTTATTTTGTGTAGTATTGTCATTTTATCAAATCTATGATACAATTATACGGATAAGGAGAAGAGAATGAAAAAAGAAACTCATATTGATAAAATAAAAAGACAATATAAAGAAACCAAAAAAAGTTCATTATTAATTTATTTGATATTACGTGTTTTAGTTATTATCTGTATGGTATTACAAATCCTAAGAGGTGATTGGAATAATGCATTTTTATGTTTTTTATCATTAATCTTGTTTATGCTACCTACCATTTTACAAGATGCATTAAAAATAACCATTCCAACAGCCTTAGAAACGATTATTTATTTGTTTATATTTTCCGCTGAAATATTAGGTGAAATTAACAATTTCTATGGCAATATTCCGCATTGGGATACTATTTTACATACGATAAACGGATTTTTAGCAGCAGGAGTTGGCTTTTCTTTAATTGATTTATTAAATGAAAATAGTAAAAAAATAAGTTTATCACCTGTATTTGTAGCCATTGTTGCTTTTTGTTTTTCTATGACAATTGGTGTACTTTGGGAATTTTTTGAATATGGTGCAGATACATATTTAAAACTAGACATGCAAAAAGATAAACTGGTTAATTTTATCAGTTCAGTAAGTTTAGATCCAGAGCAAAAAAACAATGTTGTTTTGGTGAATGATATTAAAGAGACGCATATTCTAACCGAAGATGGAACGATTGTAATAGAAGGTGGCTATTTAGATATAGGAATTCATGATACAATGAAAGATTTATTTGTGAATTTTATTGGAGCAGTGGTATTTAGTCTTTTAGGCTATTTATATATATTAAATCGTGAAAAATACCAATTTGCCACACATTTTATTCCAACCAAAAATCAATAAAAAAACTCCATTTTTGGAGTTTTTCTGTTATATCCATTCTTTATTTTTCTTAATAAAGATATATTTTGCAATCATAGCTAAAATACAATATAAGAAAGTAATCAAGAAAATCAATCCAATATATTGTATAGAAATAGTAATAAGTCCCAAACTTCTTCCCAATGTCGTAGAAGGGAAGATTAAAGCAATTAAGCAAAGTGCAATGGAAGAAAAATAGACCATCCAACTAGCGTTACTTTGAACAAAAGGGATTTTTGGTGTTCGAATAATATGCATACCAACCAAATTCGATATAATGGTATAAGTAAACCAGATGGTTTGGAAAAGTGCTGCTTCTCTAACACCAAAAACAAACCATAAGCTAGCAAAAATAACAATATCAAAAATGGAACTAATTGGTCCCATAAAAAGCATGAATTTTTTTAAGCTACGAATATCAAGTTTTTTGGGATGTTTAACATATTCTTTGTCCACATTATCCAAAGGAAGAGTTAATTGTCCAAAATCGTAAAGCAAACTTTCAAATAACAATTGGATTGGCGTCTCTGGTAAAAAAGGTAAAAATATGCTAGCAATAATAACAGATAACACTTCGCCAAAATTGAAACTCGTAGCAAGTTTGATATATTTCATCAAGTTAGAAAACGTTTTTCTTCCTTCAATAACACCATCAATTAAAACATTTAAGTCCTTTTCTAAGAGGATAATATCGGCTGATTCTTTAGCAATATCGACAGCTGTATCAACGGAAATACTAACATCAGCATTTGTAAGAGAGGGACTATCGTTAATACCGTCTCCCATATAGCCAACAACATTTCCAGCATCTTTTAAAAGGCGAACAATTCTGGCTTTTTGAATAGGAGAAAGTTTGGCAAATACATTCGTATTTCGTAGTAAACGAAGAACAGCCATATCATTTAATTTTTCCAATTGGCTTCCAAGCACAATTCGTTTTGAGTTAATGCCAACTTTATCACAAATACATTTTGTAACTTCTGCGTTATCTCCTGTAAGAACAATGACGCGAATTCCAGACTGATTTAACTTTTCAATAGCAATTTTTGCACTTTCTTTTGGCGGATCTAAAAAGCCAATAAAACCTAACAATACCATGTTTTTTTCATCTTGTACGCCAAACTTTTCAATATTCGAAATATCGTTTTTTTGGCAAACAGCCACAACTCTCAAACCTTCTTGATTTAGTTTTTTTGATATTTTTTTGATGTTTTCTTTTATTTCATTTGTCAAAGGAGATACATTTCCTTTATAATCCACTAAACTTGAGATATTTAAAATTTCTTCAACTGCACCTTTCGTAATTAATTGTTGCTTATTGCCATCTGATACAATAACAGAAAGGCGTCTTCTTGAAAAATCAAAGGGAATTTCGTCGAGTTTTTGGTACTTTGTGGTATATTCTTCCATATTGTTATTCAGACCTCTTGCAATAACAGCTTCATCAATATTGCTTTTTAAACCAGATTGAAAATAAGAATTTAAAAAGGCATGTTTCAAAATTCTTAAATCTTCTTCTCCTTTAATATCTAAATATTTTTCTAATACAATTTTATCTTCCGTTAAAGTACCAGTTTTATCAGTACATAAAATATTCATGGAACCAAAACTCTGAACAGAATCTAATTTTTTAACAATTGTCTTTTTTTTCGACATTTTGATAGCACCTTTTGATAAACTAGAAGATAAAATAACAGGCAACAACAAAGGTGTAATGCCAATTGCAACCGCAACAGAAAAAGTAAAAGCAGTTAATAATCCATGTTTATCAAGATTTAACATAAAGACAATCGGAATTAGAAACAACATAAAGCGAATTAATAGTCGGCTAATTTTTTCAATATTAATTTGAAAAGCAGATTTTGGTTTTTCAGTTAATGTATGAGCAATTTTACTTAAATACGTATCGTCAGCTGTTTTGATAACAACTGCTTTTCCACTACCACTAATCACATTAGTTCCCATAAAACAAATATTTTTAAAATCAGTAATACTTAAAATTTCTTCTTCAGGAATTTCATTTTCTACTGTCTTTTTTATAGCATCTGATTCACCAGTTAAAGTGGATTGGCTAATATATAAATCGGTTGATGCAATCACTCTTAAATCAGCTGGAATAATATCACCAGCAGACAAGCAAATTGTATCTCCTACCACAATGTGTGTCATAGGAAGATTAGTTTTTTTTCCATCTCGTATAACAGTAGAAGTGGTAGAAACCATTTCTTTTAATTTTTCAGCAGCTTTATTAGAACGATATTCCTCAAAAAAATCTAGAAAAGAACTAATAAAAACCAACACCAAAATAATTCCAATATTAGCGTAACTTGGAACTTCTGGCAAATAAACATCCGTAAAAAATAATATGGCACAAATTGCCAATAAAATACAATTAAAAGGACTAAGTAAACTTTCCAAAAAATAATGATACCATTTTTTGGGTTTGTTTTGAGAAATTTCATTAGGACCATTTAAGTGTAATTTTTCAATACCTTCATTGGTTGAGATTCCGCTATCTTTAATATTATTTTCTATTAGAAAGGTTTCTAATGGAGAAACACAATCTTTTTGATACATTTTTACCACATTTATTTCTTCTTTTATTTTTTTTTCCATAAAAATCACCTCACGAAAAACTGCTTAATTTACATTATATCACTAAACCAATAAAAAAATACAAGAAATTATAAATATTTTATTTAAAAAATAATTTGAAAAATTGTTGAAAAAAGTAAAAAAATTAGGTATAATGATAAGTAAGAAGAAATAATTATAGAGGAGGCAGAAATGACTAGAAGATTGAAAATAATTTTTGTAATCGTTTTAATAAGCTACTCGATATTTTGTATCAGTTATGAAACGTTTGCTGTTGTAGTACGTAAAGAAGGAGCAGGTTTAGTAGATCAATTTAATGGAAGCAATATAGGAAATGGAAATTCTAGCATACAAACAGCGGAGGCAGAAACTTTAATAAAAAAGATTATTGATCCAATTTTATCTGTTGTAAGAATTGTTGCAATTGGGATAGGAATCATAATGATAACTTATTTAGGAATGAAATATATGTCAGCAGCACCAAGTGAGAAAGCAAGTATAAAAAATCAATTGATAACATTTACAGTCGGTGTAATCGTAGTTGTTGGAGCAACGACTATATTGCAAATCATACAAAAAACCACAACAGCAATAACTGGATAAAACAATAAAAGGGAGAAATAAAAAATGAAAATAAAAAGAATCATCATTTTAATAATTATAGTATTAACTATTTCATGCTTACTATCTACCCAAGCAATAGCAGCTTCAAGTACAGTAAATAGCATTATAACGGGTATGAGTGATGTACACAAGCCAGAAGTATCGGGAACAACAGGACGAATTTCACAAATATTAAATGCAGTTATTCGAATAATTCAAATAGCAGGAACAGGAATATCAGTATTAGTAGTAACTATTCTGGGGGTAAAATATATGCTAGCCAGTGCTTCTGAAAAGGCAGAATTAAAAAAATCAGCACAACCAATCATAATTGGATGTGTACTGTTATTTGCAGCAGTCAATTTAGTCAGAATTTTGGCAGGAATTGGTAGTGCTTTTTAAAAAATGAAACATATAAAAGATAAAATGGAAAAATCTTTGTGTTTTTCCATTTTTTGCATTTATTACATTTGTATTACAAATAAAAAAAATCAAAGAAAAATGTTGAAAAACGATTTATTTTCAGGTATAATAATATTGGTATATTATAAAAAGGGAAAATAGATGAATTTTTAAATATTTGTCAGATTAAAAGAAGGGAGAAATTAGCAAAAGAGCTAATAACAAGGAAAATGAAAATAAATAAAAAATTTTTAATCCTATTAATGGTAATCAACATAGCAACAACAATCCTATATTTAAGCAACTTTGAGGTAGAAGCAACAACAATTACAGAAATGGAAACACAAGCTTCAAGTTTTATTTCAAAAGGTTCAAGTGAAGCGACAGGTTTAAATGATGTAGTAGGTTCAATTACGAAAAATTTCACAGGATTGGGGCAATTTTTAACTATGATTGGTGCAGGTGTTATGGTTGCAGTTGTATCTTATATGGGAATTAAATACATTGTTTCACCACCCGACAAACAAGGTGCGTTAAAACAACAATTAATTGGTGTTGTTGTTGCAGGAATTGTTATTTTTGGTGCTTATGGAATCTGGAAAACTGTTTTAACAATTGTTTCAAATCTTTAAAAATACAAAGGAGGAAAAATTATGGGAACCTATTACATACCACGTAATTATAAAGGAGAGTCGAGAATTTTATATATTTTCTCCATTAAATCATTAATCACAACAGCCATTGGAGCTGGAATTGGTGCAATCTTTTTCTGGCTATTTTCATTATTAGCATTAAAAACAGTAGGTATTGCAATTATGGCTATTTTTGCGGTTATAGGCTATATTATTGGTGCAGTCAAAATACCAACAATTGCGACAATTCCACTGACTAAAAAAATAGGCGGAGAACCAATTAGCGAAATCATCATTCGATATATCAAATTTAAGAAAAAACGAAAAATATATACATATTGTGAAAGCAAAAAAAACACAAAGGAGGAAAAATAAATGGATATTATTACACTATTACAAATTATGATTGGTGTTATCATTTTTATTATGTTTTTATTGGTGTTGTTTTACCTATATTTGGTTCGACCAAAAAAACAAAAAAAAGAAGAAAGTTCCACTCCAATAGAATATTCTAATACGGAAAAACAAGAAAAGAAAATTGAGAATTATGGCAGATTTCAAGGAGAGCTATCCCAAGAATCAATTTTTGATTTTATGGAATTTGATGAAGTTATTGATAACATGATTGTTCGTAAAAATAAAACACAATATATCATGGTTTTGCAATGCAATGGTGTAAATTACGATTTAATGTCAGAACAAGAAAAAATATCAGTCGAAGAAGGATTTGTGCAGTTCTTAAATACTTTGCGATTTCCTATTCAATTATATATACAAAGTAGAACATTAAATTTAAAAGATATTGTGGCAGGTTATAAAGAAAGAGTAAATGTCTTAAACAGTGATATTAGTAAAATTGACATGAAAATTGACCAAGCACAAAGAGCCAATAACAAAGCTTTACAAGAAAAACTTGAATTTGAGAAAAGAAGAAAACAAAATGTTCTAGATTACGGAATCGATATTACAAATTATGTCGAAAGATTAAATTCAAATCAAAATATTTTACAACAAAGAACGTATGTTATTGTTTCATTTTTCATAAATGAACTTGGCGAAAATATGGAGAATTATTCAAAA
Organism: uncultured Clostridium sp.; assembly: GCA_947653235.1. Lineage (GTDB taxonomy): Bacteria > Bacillota > Clostridia > TANB77 > CAG-508 > Scatovivens. The sequence continues at coordinate 41,932 of CANTGH010000010.1, read as the reverse complement.
GAAGAAATTGATAATATGTGTTTCTCAGAATTATATACAAGATGTCAAAATGTATCAAGTGCACTGATGACATCAGAAGTAACAAGCAAAATCTTAACTTCTGAAGAATTAATGGAATTGTTATACATTGCATACAACCGAGATGAATCAGAAATCTTGCAACTACAAAAAGCATTAGATGCTCAATACGATGCTCTATACAGTACAGGAAAAGATATTTTGCAAAAGAAACAAGAAAAATTGGACAAAGAGATTAACTTAGCTGCAATTGACATGGCGACAGATAGTATTCTAAAAGCAGACAAACAAAAACAATTGGAAGATTTAGAAATAGAAAGAGCGAAAACACAAGCCATCAAGGATAAAGCATCTGAATTATTAGATCAATATGAAGACCAATTAAATCCTAGAGTATTTCAATTGGCAAAAGAAAATGTTAAAGAAGCATCCGATGAAGCTAAAGTAATTAAAAATCAAAAAAAGATAACTCCAGCTGCTTCTCAAAATCAACCTATAAGATCAACGGTAAGAAGAGTTTCCAAAGTGCAATCAGAACCACAGGCGAGAACAATTAATCAAGTACCCAAAAGACCTATAAAAAGGAATGATACAACACTAGAAGACTAAAGAAAAAGGGAGGAAGTAATATGTTTGGAATGAAAAAACAAGAACTTACAAATGAGTTCGAAATCGATACAAAAAAAGAAAAAGAATCCAAAAGTATTTTTAAAAAAGAAGAAAAAGATCTTAAGCATTTAATTGCACCAGGAGGAATTGATGCAAGTTACACAAATCATATAGAAATTGCTTCAAATCGAACAAGATATGCAAGAAGCATGATTGTGGCTGCTTTACCTAGAATGTGTACATTTCCAGAATTTTTAAGGGGAATGTATACATTTGGAGATATTAATGTATCTGTTTTTATTAACCCAGTCAGTGAAGCAGCTTCTCAAACAGATTTAAATAGAACAATTAATGAATTAGAATCTGAAAGAGTTGTTGCACAAGATAGAGGAGACATAAACAGAGAAAGAATTATTGCCCAAAAAAGAGCGGAAGCAGAAGAATTAAGGGATGCTATTGCAGCAGGTTTCAATAAATTGTTTGATGCCACTGTTATATCCACAATATTTGCTTACAGCATGGATGAATTAGATAAATACACAGAATTATTAACCAACGAAATGGCCAAAAACCTAATTGATTTAAAACCAGCTTGGGCAATGCAAGACGAAGCATTTCGTTCGAACATGCCATTTTGCGAAAATAAACTAAATAAATCACACACTTTTGATAGAAGAGCAATGTCTACTGTATTCCCATTCTTTAATTCAGAAGTAGGACACGAAGATGGGATTCCACTTGGCTTTAACAAACAAACAGGACTTCCTATTTTATATAACAACTTTAGCTCCAAACTTGCTAACTACAATATGATTATTTTTGGTAAATCTGGTGCTGGTAAATCTGTTACCATAAAGACACTTTCTGCTCGTTCATCAATTCTTATGGGAATTGAAAGTCTGGCTTTAGATGCAGAAGGTGAATATGGTTCTGTTGCAGAGTCATTAGGTGGTGTCAATGTTGTTATTAGCCCAACTTCTAAAACCATTATCAATCTTTTTGATATTGAACCAGAAATTGTAAAAGATGAAATAACAGGAAAAGAAAGAACTGTTGTAAATGTTGAAAATAAAGTAGAAGATGTAACACAAGGTTTACTAACCATGGCAAGACGGAAGCACAGGAAGTAAAGAAGTAAACGAGTTGACAAAACAAATTATTTCAGAAGCTGTTTTGGAAGAATACGTAAGTCGTGGTATTAATAATACTGTGGAAAGTTTGTACGAAAGGCCAAATGGAAGCCGAATTAACATTTCACAAAATTATCTAGGAAAAATAAAAAAAGAAATGCCAACCATTGGTTCGTGGTATCGAAGGGTTTGCCGAAAAGCACAGGAAAATGAAAATCCAGATTATCGTTTTCATTATAGTTACTTAGTCAAAGTTATGAAACAATATGTCAGAGAATTGCATGGGCAAATGGCATATTTTGATGGGCAGTCAACATTTGAATTGTTAGATGGTGTGCCATTTATTAATTTGGATATTTCTCAATTGGAAGAGAGATTTGCAAGACCACTTGCCCAACAAATTTTGCTTTCTTGGGTTTGGGAAAAATATGTTAAGAAAAATAGTGAAGATAAAACCAAAGCTGCGAAAAAAAGAGTTCTTGTCGATGAAGCTTGGATGATGTTGCCACTTCCAGAAGCAGTAGATTTCCTAAATACCATGGCAAGGCGTGCGAGAAAAAGAAATGTTTCACTTGCGGTTATTTCTCAAAAATTCCAAGACTTTTATGAAAAACCAGAAGCACAAGCAATTTTAACTTCTTCCGAGACCAAACTGTTTTTAGCACAAGATAAATCAGAAATTGAATACTTAAGAGAAGTGTTTAAACTAAGTGAAGGAGAAGCAGGTTTTTTAATTACATGTGGTAGAGGAGAAGGTTTGTTAAAAGTAGGTGGAGATTCAGCTATTTTATCAATTCAACCAACCAATAAAGAATTTGAATTTGTTGAAACCAACTTAAATAAACAATTTGAGATGGAAAAAGCAAAACAAGCACAATATAAATAGTAAAAAAACGAGGTTAAAATCATTCATGAAAAAAATAATCAGTACACTACTGCTGGTGGTGGTTTTATTTAATTTCATATTTTGTGGTAAAGTAGAAGCTACTGATAAATTTCAAGGTAGTGATTCAATAAAGGAAGATTCAATTTCTCCCAAAGATCAAGAATTACTGATAAATGAAGGTAGAACAGAAGATAAATCAGGTACAATAGGAGACCAAAATTTTGTCTGGACTTTATTAGGAGGAATTTTTGGGACGATTGCAGGAATATTAACAGCTGCAGTTAATCTATTTCCAATACTATTGCAAACTGGTATGACAGCTATTACTGGTGTAGAAGGATTTTTTACAATAGAAAAAGCAGTATTTAACGAAATTGGATTATTCAACATCAATTATTTTAACTTCAAAAATAATTATAAAATTGGTTATGGAAGTCATCAAAAAGAAATCCAAATTCAGTCAGACTTAATCAAAAATGTAAAACTAAGCATTGGAAAATTTTACATTATTTTGCGTATGATAGCTATGATATTAAGTCTATTGATTTTAATTTATGTTGGGATTAGAATGGCAATATCAACTGTTGCTTCTGAAAAAGCGAAATATAAAAGTATGCTAATTGCATGGGTTGAAAGTATTTTCATTTTATTTATGATGCAATATATCGTCAGTTTGATTTTCATGATTGGTGAAATATTTAGCAATATAATTTATAATATGAAATGTATTTTAAATAGTGGAGAGGTGAATTTTGAAACTAAAATTATAAATGATTTAATTGGAAATATTACAGCAACAGGTGGATGGCATTATGCGACCAATTCAATTCTTTATTGGTTTTTAATATTCATACAAACTAAATTTTTCTTATCTTATTTTAAAAGAATTATCACAGTAGGATTTTTAATATTAATAGCACCAATTGTAACAATAACTTATCCAATTGATAAAATTGGAGATGGAAAAGCACAAGCTTTTTCAGTATGGTTTTCAGAGTTAGCGGTGAATGTTTTTATTCAACCAATTCATGGATTAATTTACTTAGTATTCATGTATACAGCTGGAGAAATTGCGAAATATTCCACATTGGTTGCATTACTGTTTTTATTATCTTTAACAAAAGTAGAAAAAGTAATATTACAATTGTTCAACTTGAAAAATGTAATTAGCTTACGACCTGTTGAAGAAGAAAGAAAAAGGAAAGGAAAATAAATGAGCCCAAAATATAAAAATGAAAATCAAATTCATATCAAAAGACGTTTCATAACAGCTATGATAGTTTTGACTTTAATTTTGGGTATAGTTAGTATCCTATTAGGTTCGATTAGCCAGAAAAAACAAGAAAAAGAAGTTGCAATTGCAGCTGGAAAATTTAATTCAATAAAAGATATTCTAGAATACTATGATTGTCAGTACAAAAGAGAGAAAAAGAGTCAACTAGAAGAATTTGATTTGGATATTTATGCAGTATTCAAATACGATTTATATGACGGAGAAAAAAGCAACGAAGAATTTTATAATAACATTATCAATGAAATTGCGAAATTTTTACAATACAGAAATTTTCGATTAATCGATAACCAAAAGCAAGAAGAAATCGAAATACAAGTTATTGGTGATGGAAATAAAATACAAATCATTCGTATCAATGGCATAGAAGATTATTTTATTTATAAAGATTCTCAAATTAGTTTAAGTCGATATAAAGAACTCAAAACAACAGATTTATCCATCCAAGCATCAGAATTGATAGATTGTTTACAAAACAATTGGAATTCCAATATCAATATAGGAACCAGAGAAACCATTTTCCAAAATTATGAGATTTACTTTGATGAAGGTATAAACTTAAGAAAAATCAATGGAAAAATTTACAACATCATTTTTACGAAAAATTATGTAAAACCAGTAGTAAATAGCTTTACTGTTGGCGAAAATTATGATATAATAATAAGTAAGTTAGGGACACCAACATTTCAAAATGAAGACAAAACGATAATTGGTTATAAAAGCAAAGATATTTATGTTTTTTTTGAAAAAAATCAGATTTCAATTTATAGAAATATACAAGAAAGTGGATTTAATGAATTTTTTAAATTGGTCGATCAATTTTTAGAAAAACAATATACTTTACTAGAATTTATGAACGAATTAACCTATTTATGGCCAGATTATGAAGAGTATACCTATGATTCAGAAACTGTATTTTTATCCTATCCCAATAAAGGAATTGATATAAAAATTAATTATGATAACATGGATGGCATTATTTTATATAACAATATTGGTGTAATGCAAGAAATCGTCAATCAATATTTAGCACATACAGAATTTGTTGCTCAACTTCAAATTGATAACATTTATAATGCAGAACTAAGAAGATATCAAAAAGAGCAAAATCTAAATAAAAAGTGCATGCAATACAAAGAACAATTCGAAAAAGAAAATAATAAAAACGCAGGTCAATTGTATGATTACTATGCAGACACAGATGAAAATAACAACATTGTGACAATGTATTTTATAGCACAAAATGATGAACTAACCAACTGTGAATTACGTGAAGGAATTACTTCTTACATATGGCTTAATGAGGTTTGTTTCATTTATAGTATAAGTGGAAAAGGAATGTATTATTATGATTTAAAAAACCAAACCAAAGGTGTTATTATAACAGGAGACGATACATTTGAAATTAAATCCTATGAAAACAATTTACTAAAATACGATGAAAAAGAAATACAAATTGCCTATTAAAAAGGGAGAAAGGAATGATGAAAATGAAGTTATTCGTAAAAAGAATTGCATATAAAATTTTAGTCATCTTAATGATAACTGTCAATTTATCATTCTTTTGTGCCTCATCTGTTTCAGAAGCAAAACTCAAATTAGCAGAAGGCGAATTTTATTATTCTGGAACACAAGAAGGATCTTATAAAGTAAAAAAAGGTTTTTGGGAAAATATTTTAAACATATTAGCAGAAATTGCCAACTATTTATTAGGAATTATGACATTAGGTCTTAGAGGAGTTGTCGTTGGTTGGGTAGAAATCATGGAAATTTTGCTGACAGCCCTACTAGGTGTAAAAACAGACATAGGTGCTTTCTTTAATGACGCGTTATCAGGCATGGACAGTTATTCGCAATATATTGTAAATGTTGAGAAAATAATATTTAATCAAGTTCCAATTTTACATGCCAATATATTTGTAGAAGGTGAAGAAACAACCGTAGAAAGCGGAGACAATAAAGAAGTAAAGAACATGAAAAAAAATGGAAATCAAGTAGTTATTCTTATCAAAGAAGCAGTAGCAAAATGGTACTATGTTATGCGTTTAATTGTGATTGCTTTTATGTTGTTATTGTTGATTTTTATTGGAATAAAAATGGCTTTATCAAGTATTGCATCTGAAAAAGCAGTGTATAAACAAATGTTAACAGATTGGATTGCTGGTATGATTATTATTTTTTCCATTCATTATATTATGATTTTTATTTTAAATACCAACGATCAAATAATCAAAGCACTACAACCATTAGCAGAAGAAAAAACAACCATAGAAGAGCAATATCAATATGGAGATATTGAAAAAAAGAAAACTTCTTCTGAAATAGAAACTACCTTATATGAATCTGCTAGAACAAGGGCGTATAGCTTAAAATTAACCGATGGTTTTACGGGTTTAATCATTTATTCTGTATTAGTGTATTACGCTTGGAAATTTGCTTTAATCTATTTTAGGAGATTAATTAATATCATAATACTAACTTTATTGGCACCAGCGATTGCTGCTTCTTATGCTTTTAATAAAGTGTTAACAGGAAAATCAAAAGTGTTTTCAACATGGCTTTTTGAATATATTATGAATATTATCATTCAAATTGTTCATGCAGTTATCTATGTTTCATTTATATCTGTGGCACTTACTCTGTCATTGGTATCGATATCAGGTCTAATATTAGCACTTGCTTTATTAAATTTTACGTCAAAAGCAGACAAATTAATTAGACAAATATTCAAATTATCTGGAGGAAATGGAAGTCTTTCTGGTGAAATGGCAGATAAAACAAGTTACAAACAAATGAGAGAAGAGGCAAGGTCAATTAAAAATGCTATGGTTGGTGGAATATTAACAAAAGCAGCCATAAAAGCAACGTATGGTGCTGTTACAAAGCCAGCTGCAACATTAGGAATGGCAGCACTAAGCCATGCTGTTGCAGCTAATGAAAATCGCAAACTTAGAAATTCAAAAGAAAAAAGTTCAAATAATGAGACAAAGGATGCTCAAAGCTATCTTGAAACAGACCCAGAAGCAATTGCAAATCTACAGAAGATTGAACAATTAAGAAAAAAATATCATTCTGGTTTAACCGAAGAACAACTTGACGAACTAAAAGCAAAAGGAATTGCACCAGGTGATGCACAATATCAGCAAGCACTTAGACATTATGGAATTGACAAAAAAGAACAACAAAAAGAAGAAGCGGAAATTAACAAACAAATCCAAAAGATAGAAGATGAAATTCAAAAAGGATTTATTACACAACAAGTTAGCAATGGAGATTCTATTACGGGAGCCTTAAAAGGTAATATAGGTGTTGCTTTGAGAGGACTTGTTATTTACGATGCCAAAAAGAAAAAATACAGAAGCATGAAAGTAAACACACTTCGAGAAGGGAATGTGAAATATACATTTTGGCGTAAAAAGATAGATAGCAAAACATTACGATTTAGACAAAATATGAAACTTGGTAAATTACTTGGTTTAGATTCTCAAGAACAAGCTGTATTAAAATCAGAAATGAATTTTTGGAAAAGTAGAATTGTTGCATTAGGTTCAATGGTAGCAGGTTTTCCAATGTTAGCTGAAAGTCCATTAGTAGGAATGGCTCTACTAATCAATTCAGAAATAACGCATTTGAATGTAAAAACAAGAAGAAGAAGATATAAAAATAGAGTAGCCAAATTAAAAGATAAATCGTACACGTTCCAATCATTTGGACCAGGTGCTATAGAAAAACTAAGTAGACCAGAAACTTATCATATATTAGAAATGGATCAATTAGAAATATTGAAACACAAAAAAGTTCGAAAAGAAGTAAGTAGTGTTTTAAAATGGGCTAAAAGCCAAGACATAAGGGAGAAAAATATCCGCAATAAGGCAAAAGATTTAGAAAAACAATATATAGAAGGTATGTATGATTATCGAAATGAAGTAAAAAAAGAAATACATGACAAAAGTATAGAAGACTTAGCTTTTGAACAAAAGTTAAGAGAAAAAAATGTTGTCAATGTCGGCGATGGTATCTGTATGCAACTTCAAAATAATGTTGCTATGAATAAACTTTTAGACGAAATAAAAGACATAGAAGCAAGAAAAGATTTAACTTCTCAGCAAAAAACACGTATGATACAAGATATTATGCAAAAAAACAAAAATTTAATTATAACAGAGGCTATAACAACATTATGTGGACAGCAAGGAATAACAGATATCATGAATTTAGAATTGACAGACGCACAAATGGCTCAAATAAATTACACAATTTTAGACATGATAGAAAAACAAGGAATTGTAAGAAAGGGACAAATTGACTTAGAAGAAGTAGAAATTAATGAAGAAACAATTTCACATGTATATTTAGGATTAACTTCGAATTCTCAAGAAACCAACCAAGTATTAGAAGAAGAAATAATTACATCAGCGATATTAGAGTATTTGGTAACAAAAGGCGAAAAAGACATAAAAAAATTAAAAACGAAAGGTGCTCAAGAAGCTATTTATGATATTATCAAAGAAAAATTAATGCCAAAATCTTCAAAAGAATCCAATTCGGTTATTGAAAAATTAACAGGAAAAAATAAGGTAAAAGAAGATTTCGAATTATCAGAAGAGACAAAACAAAATATAGAAGAAGAAATCAGCAAAGTCAAAAAAGTCAAAAAGCAAGATTTAATGAAAAATATTTCAAAAGAAAAAAAACAAAATATTGTCAGAAGGGAACTGAGTACAAGATTAAATCAAACCAAAGATAAACTAGAAAATGCTCTATACACAGAAGATGATAGTAATCTAGAACAAAAAGAACTAGACTTGTTATTCTTACTGTCCAATTTGAAAAATCAAAATGCCAAATTGGATGAAATGGGAATCAAAACGCAAAACAAAACAACAACACCAAAAGTAATATATAGTCAGCAAAGCGATGGAAGCAAAAGATTTGATCCATCAAAAGATGGAAGTAGACGATTAGAGACAAAGATGCATGGGCCAGCAGTTGATATTATTGATTTAATAAATAAAAAATAGTCTATAGAAAAAGGATGGAGAATGAATGAAAGTAAAAATCAAAAAAAATCTAGTAAAACGATTTAATTCAATCATGATTGCATTTGCAATATTAAATTTAATAGGGATTTTATTTGGGCAAAAGTCTTATGCTGCTATTAGTTTTCCGTTGGCAGCAGCTGATGGAGTTCTAGCACTATTATCAATAAGTATGGCGGGAATTCCACTTATTATTATAAATGTAATAAAATTAGTTATTATTATAATTGGATTTGTTTTACAATCCATTATAAGTGGAGCATATTCTAGTTTAGAAGGAAGTCTAGAATGGGCAGGTTTAAGTGATATTATATTTGCTGGAAGTGATAATGCTAGTCGATTTTTGGATGTCAACTTTTTTGACTTATCTTCTGGAACAAATGCATTAATAACATTCAGAACAGCGATTGCAAAATGGTATTACATATTAAGATTAATTTCGGCAGCAATTTTATTAGTGATTTTGATTTATGTAGGAATTAGAATGGCAATTTCAACAATTGCTTCCGAGCAGGCAAAATACAAACAAATGTTAACAGACTGGTTAGTCAGTTTAGCTTTATTGTTTTTGTTACATTATATTATTATTTTTATTATTCAAGTAAATAGCTCTTTGGTTAAAGCATTAGGAAGTATATTAGGCAATAAAGATTGCACAGGCAGTATGATGGCAGAAGTGGCTGGGAATATGCTTTTACCAGGAATAGTAGGAATATTTTCTGCTATTATTTATGCTGTTTTTGTTGGGCAAATATTTTCATTTTTCTTATTATACATCAAACGTATGATAACAGTAGGATTTTTAATTATGATTGCACCATTAATTACAATTACTTATTCCATTGATAAAATGGGTGATGGAAAGGCACAAGCACTAAATGCATGGCTAAAGGAATTAACATATAATATATTAATTCAACCATTTCATTGTGTTATTTTTCTATCATTTTTCGATGCAATGGCTAAAATAATTAGCAATCAAACATATACAATTGGAGCTTATGTATTTGCCATTGTGGTTATGCAATTTGTAAAAAAAGCAGAAGACACCTTAAGAAAGATATTCCATTTCCAAGCAAATTCAATGAGTTCCCTAAAAGAATCTGGACAAAGTATTGGAAATGCAACAGGAACTTTTGTTAAGACTAGTATGAAAGTCGGCGGTGCCATTGCAACCTTCCAGGCTGCAGGTGGTATGAAAGCAGTAAAACAAAGTTGGAAAAAATATGAAGCCGATAGAAGAGACAACAGGGAATTGAAAAAATCGTTTAATCAACAAAAACAAGAAGGGACATTAAGTTCTGATACAACCTTTGAAGATTACAAACAAAGTGATGAAGGAAAGGCTGAATTAGCCAAAATACAACAGATCAATGCAGCTGAAATGAAAGCAAAAGCGGATCAAGAAAGAAACAGAAAAATTGATAAAATTAGACGAATTTACAATAAAAAACATGATGGCGATGATTATGATACCATGATAGAAGACAAAGCAAGAAAAGCATACGATAAGGCAAATGGTGCAGGTGCCTATGATCATATGAAAAATATGGCATCCAAAGTAGATAAATATGGCAGACCAACCAAAACTGCTCAAAAAGCACAATCTATATTAGATGCAGAAAATGCAAAAGCACACAATGCATTTATTAACGAAGGAGGAGCAGGCATTAAAAGAAGCTTGAAGAATGGTTGGGCCAATACAGGCGGTCGTGTGTACAAAAATATGAGAAAATTTGCTAATTCAGATTATGGAAAAGTGTTAGGAGCAGCAATAAAAGACAGCACAAGAGTGGCAGCAGCAATTGGAATGGGAGCTTTTGGTTATGGTATGGATGATTTTAGTGATGCGATGTCAATTGGTCAAGTAGGATATGGTCTTGCAACAGGATTTTTAAAGAATTCAACAAGAACACTTGTCAAAGATTCTACGGAAAAAACACAACAAATTGCAACTTTAATGGGGCAAGATCCTTCTGATTTAACGGTTGTACAAAACATATTAGCTCAAATCAAGGCAGAAAAACAAGCAGGAGCATTAGATCCAAAAGCAATCACAGCCAAATTAGACCAATTAGAAAATACAATTACTTCTTTATATAGTGATAGAACAAAAGGACATTTAGACTTTACGCAATTCAGAGCAGAATTACAGGCAGCTGCTATTAGTGGAAAACTAAATGCAACTCAAATGGAACGATTAATTGAGCAACAATTTGCAAACTTTGATAATAACGATAAAGAAAATATTAAAGCAAGTGCAACAAACTATATCAATACAGTTTTAATGGCGGGTGTTGCAACCAACCAAACCACTCTAGAAAAGGCAGGTCTAGATGTTGATGAACACGATACCAAAGTAGTAAATAGAGCAGAAAAAACAACTTTTTCAGTATAATCCAATAAGAAGATTTTAAGGAGGAAATTTTATGGCAAACAAAAAAAGACACAATAAAAAAATATATATTATAGGTATTTTATTAATCGTTGTAATATTTGCCATAAATCGATTTTCTCATCCGAAGCAAGAAGACAAGAACCTAGAAGAGCAAAACAGAACAGAAGAAGAAATAAGAGACTTAGAAAATGAAAACAGAATTGCCCAATTACAAGGTTTGGAAGAACGTGATAGAATGGAAACTTACTTTGGAATGTTTTTGCAATATGTTGAAAACAAAGAATATGAAACAGCTTATAACTTATTGTATGAAGAATTTAAAAAGACGTATTTTCCAACACTAGAAACTTTTATTGAATATGCACAAAAAAACTTTCCTGAAATGGTAATTGAGTATGAAAACATAGAGCGAAATGGTGAGGTATATGTGTTATGGGTTAATATGGCAGATGTTTTAAATAGTTCACGAAATGACGAAAAACAAAAAATGAATGTTGTTATAAAAGAAAATGATTATAATGATTTTGTCATGTCATTTAGCGTAATCCAAAATAGTTAGAGGTGAAAATGATGTTTACAGATATAAGAATAAAAATATTGCATTTTTTTCGAAAAAATAAAAAAATAATTTTTATCATAATTTGTGTTTGGGTCATTGTTTTTTTGGTTAATTTACTGTTAAAAAACTATGAACCAGAGATGGATTTGCAAACGACGTATGAACCACATACATCAATAATGGACACAAAAAAATCAGTGCCACAAACAGTAAGCAATCCAATCGAAGAAATGATTGAAGAATATGTCAGATATTGCAATGAAGCCAACTGGCAAAAGGCCTTTAACATGCTTTCCGATTCTTGTCGAGAATATAGTTTTCAAAATAATGTTCAGGAATTTATGAAATATGTTTATACCAAAATGCCAACGGAAAAAAAATATGCGATTCAAGATTACTCCAACAATGGAAATTTATATATTTATCAAATCAAATACACAGATGACTTATTAGCAACAGGACTAACAAATTCAACCTATCAGTATACAGAAGAAAAAATGATATTCAAAAAACAAAAGGATGGCACTATCGAAATGGCGGTAGGGAATTTTGTAGATTTTGAGGATATTAAAAATATTTCAGAAAATGATTATTTAAAAATTGATGTTAAATCTGTTATCAAATATTATAGTGTAGAAAGCTATACTGTAAAACTGACAAACCGAACAGAAAATACAATCGTTCTTTCAGATGGAATGGAAGAAAATGAAATTGTGTTAAATTTAAAATCTTCAGAAATGAGAAAGAGATTGGAAGAAGAAAATAATATCATACTAGAACCAAACGAAAGCAGAACCTTAAATTTATCTTTTCAAAAGTTCTACGATAACAAAGATGATGCTAAAAGTATAACATTTGGGGCCATAAGAGTTATGGAACAATATTCAGGAACGCAAGATGTATCAGAAGAAACAATACAAGCAGAAATACAAAATGCAATAGCAAAATTTAGTGTAAATATTCCAATTTCATAAAAGAAAAGTCAGTAAAAAAGGTGGTGAGATAAATGGACAACGAAGAAAATAATTCTTTAGATGCAACACAAAAGAAACCAAAAAGAGAGAAAAGAAGAGGCTATAATCCGCTCAGAAACATACAAAACAAAGCCAAACAGGTACAAAATGCATCAGAAACAGGACAAAAAATTCTAAACGATCAAGCACAAAAGAAAATACAAAAAGCAATGGAACAAACTAATAAAAAGGCAGCTTCGACTTTAGCAAAAGCAACTAAATATTCAAAAAGAGCAGAAAAATTAGGAAAAGTAGCTTCGCAGGCATCTAAAGTAGGAAAAATTGCTGCCAAATTAGGAAAATATATTTCAACAATTGGTTTCATTATTTTAATTATCATTGTAATCATTGGACTTCTGGTGTTTATTATTACGGGATTAGGACTAATTATGTCTGGACTTGAAAAAATATCAGCAGCATTTTTTGATGCAGCTTTTAATTTTCTCAATAGTTCAGCTGAAAATGTGAATGATGAAGAAATTCTAGATACATTAAGTTATCTGGAAGAAATGGATTATGATTTATATGGTTATGGTTTTTCAGCTTTGCCAAATCCGATTACGGAAGTAGACGATGGAAATGGAGGAAAACAAAAGGCATTAGCTTATCCAGGTCGAATTAATCCTAATAGAAGGAAAGCTTATAAATACATAATTGCATATTTAATTTCTGATAACTATGCTAATGTTGCACGACATCAGGAAGTCACAATATCGACATTATTTGGCGAAAATGGAAATGGATTAATTGGTATATATCATGAATATAGCGGTGAATTAGGACATGTTAATACAAATGATGCATATGGTAGATTAGAAGCTGGCTCTATAAAAATAAAAGACGAAAAATTAGTGGTTTCTGAGACCCAAGTTTTTGCCAGAAAAGTTTTTGAATACGATTTAGATGGTTGGACAGGCAGATACAGCATGCCACTAGAATTTCTTTTATCTGTACATCTTGCTACAATGGCACCAGACTTAAGCTATAAACTAGCCACCGAGTTTGATACAGAAGTTCAAATCGGATTACATACAGTTTCAGGCGATATAGATAGTGCGATTGGACCTTCAGCACCTACAGTTACATGGAATGATGTATCAAGTGTAAACAATACTTTTTTTGGTGATGATTGGAGAATGAGTCCAGAAGAGGCATATGAATTATTTTCTAATCATGATGGAGTAATAGAAAGTTATACAGGAGATGATGTACCACAGTATAAATGTATGGGACCACCAAGTTTTAGCTCTATTGGAAGCCAAACGAATAGTTTGGATGCTGCAGGTATTGTACAAACAGGTGGTGACCTAAAAGAAGAAGTCCAAAATCAGGTAAATGGCCTTGTTTCTGATGAAAAAATAAACATTTCTCAAGAAGAATTAAACAAAATCATTGAAGCAATAGAAAAATGTATTACTAATGAAGATTCTAGTATGGCAGTTGTCAATTTACTAAAAGGAAGAACAGCTCAAACAAAACGATTTGCAGCACCAAGTAGTAATGTAACGCTTCAATATAATGGTGAAGAGGGTAACAATATTATTTTCAAAATAGGTAATGAAACTTTTAAAGTAGAAAAGTACATATCAGACAAAGATGTGATACCTGGAAGTGATGAGGCTAAAGAAAGAATAGTAGATGAAATTTTAAAACAAATTGAAAAGAAAGGATTGGATAAAAATAGTGCCAATAATATAAATCAAGTAAATAGTATAGTAGCTTTAGTTTTAGCCGATAGTGCTAGCGCAAACAGCACAAGTGTTACTCTTGAAGGTACAATTAATCCTGATAATGATAATAACAACGGTGATAACAATAGCAACGATAATAACAATGCTGACAATGATAATAACAATAATGATGGAACTTCAAATCCTGATTCTGTTCAAATAAGTAATACAACAAAATCATTTTATACAAATGGTACTTATGATGGAAAAGGAGCAACTTTCCAATTTAGTGTTACGCTTATAGCGAACCAAGACGGAACCAAACAATGGGAAATTGAGCTTCTTTATGATATTCCAGAAGACAATGGAGGAGCTATACATTGTTCGGATCCTTGTCCACAAGATGGAGGAGAATATCACATAAATGAGACAGAGAAAGCATGTGCGAATTGTGTGAAGTATTTATCCGATATTTATAAATCCTTAAAAGAAACAAAAGATGGAGATTTCAACACGTATCTTCCTTATGTTTACCGTGTAAAAGACCACTGGTTTAGAGAAGTATATTTTACACATTATGCGATAGAGGATGCTAAGCGAGAAGCAGGTGGTGATATTACCATTATAGCAAACGATGACGACTATGAAAAAAAGACAGGCGAAAGATGGACATTATATGAAACCGACGATGATGGAGAATACAAATTATATGCCTACTTTAAAAACGGTAATAATTATGACCCAACGTTAACTGATGTAGTTTGCAAAAAAGTGGAAAAAGGAGAAGGAAAATACAAATTAAGTAGTGACGGAACGACTTATGTCAAAGCAGAAAATGGAGAAGGAGAATATAAATTAGAGCCTAATCGTAATGTAGATGAATTCAGAGTTGGCAAAAAAGCAGTCAATGACACAGAAATAACAAACGAGTATATGGCATATAAATTCAATGATGTAGGAAATCCAAATTGGCAACAACTAACACCAGATGAAAATTCGCCACAAGCTATGCAGGATGTGGTCAAAGCTGGATTAACCTTATATTACAAAACTGGATTTGGAAGTGTTCAACAAGTAGAAGATGGAGTACGTGGAGAGACAAAAGCGAAAATTAAGCAATTGTTTTTAGATGATTATTATTTATATGATGGCACGAAAGGAACAGCTGCTCTAATTCAAAAAGCGAAGGAAACGGCAAGTAGTAGTGACCCAGATGATTACCGAAGAGGTAATTTTGGAGAGATAAAAGCTACGTATGAAGAGCCTGAAAAAGACAAAGATGGAAATCTAACAGGTAACATGATACGAGAAAAATATACAGCTACGATTGATCAAATTTCTGGTCCAATTAGTTTAGCTCATAGTTCACTAACTGCTTTTAGTATGTTGGAAAATATGCATACATTAGATTCAGAATTTATTTATCGTGATTTTAAAGAACTAATTGTGGAATTAAATTATTTTGATAAAGAAGATTTAGTTGATCCAGAAGACGAAGTCATGATGTTCCCAATTGCTGGACTTTCAGCGGCAGGCTGGCCAGTAACCAGATACGACAAAAGCGAATTTTACGGAACACTCATCCACTCAGCAGAAGACTTAAAAGCATTAAAAGCAAAGACAATAAATGAGTTAATGGAATTATTGGGAGAAGAAGAAATACCAGACGATTTATCACCTGAAGAGCAGACACCTGATAATACAGCAGACAATCAAACGCAACCAGTGACTTCTGATAATCCATTAGTCCTAGCAGCAAAAGATATATATGATTATGTTGCACAGGACGGAGGATATCATTATAGCCAGCCTCAAAGAGCTAGTACTTTTGAAGCTTCAAAGACAAATAAATATTATGATTGTTCAAGTTATGTAAGTTGGTGTTTACAATTAGTTGGAATATTTAGTGAAGGAGAGTTAACTAATTCAAGAGATATAAATACAATATCCAAATTAGCTGATTATTACCATTCAGGAGCACCTGCTACTTTAGAAACAGGAATGATAATAATATATCAAGGACATGTTAATATTTATGTAGGAAATGGTATGTATTATGATGGTGGTGAAGACGGAGGTATAAAATATAAAACTTATAATAAAACTATAAAAGGATACATTTCTATACCAAGTAATAAGATGACTTATAATGGCATTACTGGCACAAACTCTAGCTCAACTGCTTCCGCAAAATTCGAAGGTTTTGAAGAAGGCACCGCTGTAGTAGCACCAGTCACAGGAGAAGTAAAAGCTTATGGAACTGTAAAAAGAAAAAATATCGAAACAGGGGAAGAAGATACAGAAGTTGGTTTCATCAAAATAAGAGTTTTAGGAACAACAGAATGTAAAACAACAAAACCAGAATGTGAATATTTTGTAAATGATCATCATAAAGTTAATAATATTAGCGAAGATGACACACCAACAGATTGGCTAGAAAGTAAATATAGTGAACAACAATTAGAAAAGTTAGGCTATGATTATTTCTGGGAAGAATATCGAGATGCAGGATTAGGAGAACATGTAGTATACATCGAAGGCTTTGACGTCTCTGATATAGAGACATTAACAGGAGAAACTGTATCAGGCGAAGGAAAAGCTAATATAGAAACGTTAAAAAAATACATCAAATCACTAGAAGAATCACCAGATGGCGAAATAAAAAATTCATATACAAGTCAATACGTTATACCAAATTTATTAGATGATACCCGAGAATTTGAACTAAAAGTAGCCAAAGAAGCTAAAGAAAGAGCTGTTTATACAATGAAAAAAGACGGGAAAATTTATATTAAAGAAGGAGCTGTTATTGGAAAAACATTTTCCGCAGACAGTCCAATCGTCAAAGAGCTTGAAATAGAAGGGGAAGAGCAATCATCCGAAACTTATAAAGTTGGAAATTATTTAAAGCTTATTTTACGTGATGAAAAAGATGAATTGGTAGAGAATATTGAGGATTATATAGAAATTCCTAAACCAGGTGGAACATCAACACCAGTTGGAAATCAACAATATCCGTTTACACCAGAGGATTTGGACTTATTGGCTAAAGTTATTCAAAAAGAGTGTTGTGCAAATGGTCAAATACCACATCTAGGTTCAGAAGAAAGAGCAGCATTGGCTGCAAAAGCAACAGGCTATTGTTTAATAAATAGAGCATTAACAAATTTTGGTGGGCATGGAACTACTATTTCAGAGCAATATCATGTTGATGGTCAGTATGCAGATCATGAGACAGTAGATACAACTAATCCTTGCGAAAAATGTATAATAGCTGCACAATGGTGTTATGAGAATGATTGTTCATCAATAACAAATTCACAAGGAATACAGATGACTACAGATGTAGTGTATCAAGGAGCTAGTGAAACAAATGGAAGTGCTCTTTGGGAGCATTTTGAAACACGTGAAAATCCAACCAATATTCGTTATAAATAGGAGGATTGAATGTTAAGAATTATTAAAAAGAAATTAATATTAGTTTTACTAATATTGTTATTAATACTTATATTATTAATTGGTATTGTTATGAATTTAAGTAAGAAGACAGAGGAAATGAATACTCCTGCTATGTCTGCAGAGAAATTAGATCAATTTTTCAAAGAAAATAAAATTTTGACATACAAAAATCTTACTAAGATATCTTTTATTGAAGGTCTAACATCAACAGAAGTAATTGCTCGAATTGAAGAAATTGTTACAAAATATATTCCTGAATTATATAATATAACTGAAGATTTTAAAGAAGATGAATTAAGAAACTATTACAAGAAGAACGAAAAGACGATTAATAAAAAGTTATCAATTGGCTCAGAAGATGAATTTTTAGAATTGATTAATGATTTAAAAAGTCTGCAAACAGAGATAGACTCATACGATTATTGTGAATATTTAGAAGATGAATCAGAAATAAATATAGAAAATAAATCTTATCGTCTTACATTTAATGTATATTTTAGAAATAATAAATTCTTTAAATTTCACTTAAATATTAATAAATAAAAAACAAATCTAACTCACATACCAAACCCTATTTCCTCCAAAATACTTTCTCAAGAGCTCAAGCAAGAAACTCTCTGCTTGGGCTCTTACTTCTTTTTTATAGCAATATTTTCCATATCCACGACCAGTCATCACTTCTGGTTGATATAAATCAATGGCATTGGGAAAAGCCTCGTGGTTAATCATTTTATGGACGTAGCTGTACGTCATAAAAATCAGTTCAAAAAATACACTAGATTTGGCTTTTTCATTCAAATTTTTGGATAAATCAACAATTAATTCTTCATACAATTTTTGCCAATTTTGCACTAAAATAATTGGTGCAATTAAGATACCAACTTCATATCCAGAAGCACATAATTTATTAATGGCTTCTATTCTATTTTTTAAGCGAGATGTCCCAAATTCAATTTTATCAATTAATTCTGCAGGATTAACACTCATGCGAACAATCACTTTTTCTTTTCCAGATAAATTTAAAATAGGGTCTACCATATCAAATTTAGTAGGAAAGGTAAGTTTACCTTTTGAGGATTTTGCAAAATTTTCAATGGTCCAAACTAAATTATTTGTAATAGAATTTTCTAATATTAAATCACTGTTGCTTCCAATTTCAAAGGTCAGCTCTTTTTCACTTTTTTCAGCTGTTTTAATTATTTTGTCAAGCATTTGTTCACGGTTGACAAATAGCCTTAAATAGGCACATTTATTATAGTTACAGACTAAATAGCAATACAAACACATGGCTGTACAACCAGAAGAAGTATATGGCACCAAAAAGTCAGATACTTTATAATTTGGAACGTATTTATGTGTTTTTCGCGTAGCAATAATCAAATGCTTTTTCATCTTTGGGAATTCAGAATTGCTTTGGCTTCGCATTTGGGGAATATTGTTGTGATTTTCAATTGGGATTTGAGAAATATCAGCATATTTTTTTAGCAATTCTTTGCCCAGTAAGTAATTTTGGATTTCTGGTTCGAAATAAATAGCATCAGGTTTGAACATGTTTAAAATCTCCTTTTTTATAAAATTTAGTATTTCCTAAAAATGAAATTTAATGCGTATATGCGTTAACAAAAAATACACAAAAACATATAAAATTGTGATTTTTTTGAAATTTAGTATTCACAAATGTAGAAAAATGTGCTATGATAATAAAACAGAAAAGGAGAATAAAAATGGTAGTAGTCCATCCAGAATATGCAATGCTAATTTTAGAAATTAATGATTTAAAAGAACGAATAGCGACTCTAATTGTTGAACGAGACAAATTAAATTATTATACTTGTCGAGATATAGAACTTGATTATATGCTTAAAATTGGTGCTCTTGAATATAAATTAATGATTGCTGGAAATAAATATCGCAAAAATTTAAGAAAATTAGAAATAATAGACGAAAAAATAAAGAAAAAATTACCAGTTAATTTAGTAGCAATCCAGAGAAAAATAAATACAGAATTTAAAGATAAAACTAGAATTGAAAAAGATATGTCACATAATATTGATTTAGCAATCGAAATTACTTCATTAGAAGCATCCGATCAAGATATTATTGAAGAAATGAGTGTCGATTATTTCAAATTGCAAAAACTTTATAATCCGATTTTTGATTTAGAGTTGTCAGAAGAAAAAGAGAAACTATATCGTAAAATTGAAAAATATTATGCCAAAGGAAACTATCGAAAAATATATAAATTAGCACAATCTTATGATGAAGATTATCTATTTCAAGATGAAGTTTCCAACTTAAAAAAACTTAAAAAGAAATATATAGATATTTTAAAAGATATTCAAAAAGAAATTATCAAAATCAAAAATACATTTCCCTATAATCAAAAAATCATTTTGGAAGAAGAAAATTTATATAGAAGAAAAAAAGATACCATTAATCGAGAGATTATAGAAATTAATTTAGAAAATAAAAAATTAGAGAAAAAAATAGAAAACAAACTAAAAAAATTATAAATTTTTACAGCAAAAAAACTTGATAAAATGATAAATATATGATACAATATAATTATATAATAGGAGTAAAAGATATGAATCAAATTCTTATTTCAGAGAAATTGTATATTACACCAGAGCTAAGAAAAAAGAAAAAAATTTACAAAATTGATTTCTTTATTTCCGTTTTTTTAGTATGCATTTTATTTTCCTACTATATTTATGCTGAATATGATAAAAATAAAAATGAAGCTATTTCGCAAGAGATTTTATCTAATATGGAGTTTGAAGATAGTCTTGCAGATGATACCACCATTAAATTTTCAGATAATGCGATTGTGGTTATCTTAAACACCGAAAATCCTTATGAGGTGGTGTATTCTCATCAAGTTGAAGAAGAAAATCAAAATGATGTATCACCACGAAATAAATATGTAACCGATAGTGGGCAAGAATACTATGAATGTGCAGTTGTCAATATTCCTTCAATAGGTGTGAATTATCCGATTTTAAATACAACAACCGATGAATTATTAAAAATTTCACCATGTTATTTTTGGGGACCAAAGCCAAATGAAGTAGGAAACTATTGTATTGTTGGTCATAATTATCGAAATAGCAAATTTTTCAGTAAAGTGCCCAAATTAGAAAATGGAGCTATTATTGAATTAACAGATTTAACAGGAAGAACGATAAAATATTCTGTTTATGATAAATATTTAGTGGATCCCTCTGATGTTTCATGTACATCACAAAGAACCAATGGAGGCAAGGAAATTACCTTGATAACATGTACAAATGATAGTAGTCAAAGGGTGATTGTAAAAGCAAAAGAAATATAATATAAAAAGAAATGCTCTTTTTTAAGAGCATTTCTTTTAGCTTTACTGATTTAAACGGATTTGATCGGCAATAGTGGCAATGAATTCACCAACAGTTGGCTTCCCTTTGGGAGAGCGAATTGTGCATGCAAACAGTTTATTCCAAAGTTCAGGGTCACCTTGAAGTATGGAAACTTCAATAGCATATCGTATGTTGCGTTCTACAGAGGAAATGCTCAAATTATGCTCCTTTGCAATTTTTTCATACAATTTCATCAAATGAAAAACTTGCGAATAATCCTTTACCAACTCAGAAATTGCTGAGCGTAAACAGTAAAAATTCAAATGGTTACTAAAAATGCCGAGTTTAAGAAGATAATCTGTTATAGTGATTGTTAAATCATTATCAGACTGTTTTTTTAATCTCTTTTCCACATTATCTATCCGAGTAGATAGTTTTTTTAGCTTTTTTTCATTCATATCCAACCGGGTAGAAAGTTTTAAAACTTCTTCATGAGATAGTGACATAATTTGTCCTTTCTACTTAATGATATTACTTCATTAAGATTTAGCCTGAGAGTTATATGTTACTCTTTTATTATACCATATTTTACATAAAATGTCAAATCGTAAGCTTTTTTCATATTATATAAGTATAATAGAAAGGAGTTTTTTTATGGCAAAAATTTTAGTGTATAATAATATCTCAAATCGAATGGAAACTTATTATAGAGGTTTGTCAGAAGCGATGCCTTATGTTACAAATAGAACTTTGACGGTGCGAGAGTTTCGTTCCAATAGCAATACAGACATAGTTTGGACTAGTCGAAATACGATGAATTCTTGGAATCGATTCCGTGCTCTTTATGGTCGTTCCATTTATGTTGGTTTTGCATTTAAACGTTCATGGGAAGGTGGGCATGCAAATCAGTCACAACATTATGCTGGAACGGCTTTTGATGTCGGACAGAATTTATCTGCTTCGGAAAGATTATCTATGAGAAATTTGGCAGCAAGTTCAGGAATTTGGACGTATGTAGAAGGTGCAACACAGGTTTTGCTCAGGAAATGATAATTGGGGAAATAAATTTGGAATTAACAAGCAATGAATTTTGTCAGCTCGAAATTCTAAATAGGGAAATTCCCCAATTCCTTTTTTTAAATTGTGAGAAGGTAAAAATAGAGATGACAGGGTTATGGGGTGTAAAACAGAGAGTCGATTATGTGGGAGAGGTTACAGCTGAGATGGCACATGAGATTGGTATTTGATTGGCAGAAGAATTCAAAAAGGTTAAGGATAAGAAAAAGGGGAGGAGGGATAAAGATAGGTTCTAGAGGTCTGTTATTGCTTGTCGAATTTTGTCCATAGGTTTTCGACAAAATTTGATAAATATGTTCAAATGTGTTGTTAAAATAATGTATTTGTGATATAAAATATAATAGAATAATTATAAACTGATGGAGGGGAAATGGATAATAAAAATAATCGAGAAAGGGAAGAATTGCATAAAGCAATATGGTCAATAGCGGACGATTTAAGAGGTTCAGTAGATGGATGGGATTTCAAACAATATATTTTAGGTATCATGTTTTATAGATATATTTCGGAAAATATAACAAATTATATTAATGAAGGAGAAAGAAAAGCAGGAAATGATAATTTTGACTATACCAAACTAGAAGATAGCGAAGCAGAAACGGTAAGAGATGATATGGTAAAAGTTAAAGGATTTTTTATTCTTCCTTCAGAACTATTCGTTAATGTTTGCAAAAGAGCGAGAAATGATGAAAACTTAAATGAAACTTTAGAAAAAATATTTAATAATATAGAAAATTCAGCGAAAGGTCACGAGAGTGAAGATGATTTTTCGGGACTGTTTGATGATATAGATGTAAATAGTAATAAATTAGGTGCAACAGTTGCAAAAAGAAATGAGAAACTTGTTAAAATCTTAGAGGGAATAGCAAGTATAAATTTAGGGAATTATCAAGATAACAAAATAGATGCTTTTGGAGACGCTTATGAATTCTTAATGAGTATGTATGCATCAAATGCAGGTAAATCAGGTGGAGAGTTTTATACACCACAAGAAGTAAGTGAACTTTTAACGAAGCTTGCTATTGTTGGTAAGAAGTCTGTTAATAAAGTATATGATCCTGCTTGTGGCTCGGGTTCTTTACTATTAAAATCTGCAAAAATACTTGGAAAAGAAAATGTTAGAAATGGTTTTTATGGGCAAGAAATAAATTTAACTACATATAACCTTTGTAGAATTAATATGTTTTTGCATGATATAGGGTATGATAAATTTGATATAGCTTGTGAGGATACTTTAGTTTCTCCCCAGCATTGGGATGATGAGCCTTTTGAAGTAATTGTTTCAAATCCACCATATTCTATAAAATGGGCAGGAGATGAGAATGGGATTTTAATCAATGATCCTAGATATTCTCCAGCAGGAGTATTAGCTCCAAAATCAAAAGCAGATTTTGCTTTTATAATGCATTCTTTAGCGTGGCTTGCAGCTAAAGGAACGGCATCAATAGTTTGTTTTCCTGGTATTTTATATAGGGGAGGAGCAGAACAAAAAATAAGAAAATATTTAATAGATAATAACTTTGTAGATTGTATTATTCAGTTACCAGATAATTTATTTTTTGGTACAAGTATTGCTACTTGTATTATGGTTTTAAAGAAAAGCAAAAATGATAACAGTACATTATTTATAGATGCAACAAAAGAATGTGTGAAAGTAACAAATAATAATAAATTAACAGATGAGAATATAAATAATATAGTTGAGATATTTACTAAAAGAGAAGATAAGGAATATGTTGCTAAACTTGTTTCTAATAAAGAAATGGAAGAAAATGATTATAATTTGTCAGTATCTACTTATGTAGAGAAAGAAGATACAAGAGAGAAAATAGATATTGTTGAACTTAATAAAGAAATAGAGGAAATAGTAGCAAAGGAAAATGTACTTCGTGAGGAAATAAAGAAAATTATTTCAGAAATTGAGGGGTAGGATGAGTAAATTAGATGAGTTAATAGAAAAATTATGTCCTAATGGAGTAGAATATAAAAGATTAGAAGATTTATTAGAGTACGAACAACCTTCAAGATATATAGTAAAATCAGAAAAATACAATGATATTTATAAAACTCCTGTATTAACGGCAGGCAAAAGCTTTATATTGGGATATACAAATGAAGAAGAAGAAATTTATGAAGCTTCAAAAGATAAACCAGTAATAATATTTGATGATTTTACAACAGGATTTCATTGGGTAGATTTTAAATTCAAAGTAAAATCTTCTGCAATGAAAATGTTAAGACCTAAAAATAAAGATATAAATTTTAGGTATATATATTATGCAATGAGTTCTATATTTTTTATTCCAGAAAATCATTCAAGACATTGGATAAGTGTATATTCACAATTTAATGTACCTGTACCTCCGTTAGAAGTCCAAAATGAAATTGTCCGTATTTTGGACAATTTCACAGAACTTTCAGCAGAACTTTCAGCAGAACTTTCAGCAGAACTGAAAGTTAGGCAAAGACAATATGAATATTATAGAAATGAACTATTAAATAATGAACAACATGAAGTAATTGCACTAAAAGATATTATTAGAAAAAGTTGTTCTGGAGGAACTCCATTAAAAAGCAATAATGAATATTATATGAACGGAAATGTTCCATGGTTAAGAACACAAGATGTCAAATTTAATGAAATTTATGCAGTTGATAGTTTTATTACAGAAAAAGCAGTAGAACAAACATCTGCAAAGTGGATTCCTGAGAATTGTGTTATTGTTGCAATTTCGGGTGCTTCAGCAGGTCGTTGTGCAATAAATAAATTCACCACAACAACAAATCAACATTGTTTAAATATGGAAATTGATAGATCTAAAGCTGTATATAAATATGTATTTTATTGTGTGTGTAGTAAGTATGACGAATTAGTAGCAATGAAACAAGGAGCAAGAGGCGACTTAAATTCGTCAAAGATATTAGGTTTAAAGATACCATTACCTCCAATAAATATACAAGAAAGAATAGTAAATATATTAGATAGATTTGATAAATTATGTAATGATATTTCAGAAGGACTACCAGCTGAAATAGAAGCAAGACAAAAACAATATGAGTATTATAGAGATAAATTACTCAATTTTAAAGAGTTGAAACAAGTAAATTAGGGAGTAAATTATGAGCAAATATAATATAATAATGGAAACAAATAATTCTACTGTTGTTACTGAATATGATCCATTAAAAAGAAAACCAGAAGCTTACCAAAGTGAAGCAGAACTTGAAAAAGAGTTTATTAGAATGTTAATTGAACAAGGTTATGATTATTTAGAAATTCATAATGAAGAGACTCTAAAAAATAATCTTCGTACACAATTGGAATTATTAAATAATTACAAATTTTCTGAAAGTGAATGGGATAGATTTTTTAATAACAATATAGTAAATAACAATGATGGTATTGTTGAGAAAACAAGAAAAATTCAAGAGGATCACGTTCAAGTATTAAAAAAAGATGATGGAACAAGTAAAAATGTTTATTTATTAGACAAAAAGAATATTCATAACAATAAATTACAAGTTATCAATCAATATGTTCAAAATGAGGGAAATTATAATAACAGATATGATGTTACTATTCTTATAAACGGACTTCCTATAGTTCATGTTGAATTAAAAAGAAGAGGTGTTGCTTTAAAAGAGGCTTTTAATCAAATAAATAGATATCAAAGAGACAGTTTTTGGGCAGGTAGTGGACTTTATGAATATATACAAATATTTGTAATTTCAAATGGAACGAATACAAAATACTATTCAAACACAACAAGAGAAAGTCATATAAAAGAACAAAGTCGAACTAGAAATAAAAGTAAAAAAACAAGTAATAGTTTTGAATTTACAAGTTATTGGGCGGACGCTAGTAATAAAGTAATAAATGATTTAGTAGATTTTACAAGAACATTTTTATCAAAACATACAATACTAAATATATTAACAAAATATTGTGTATTTACATCAGAACAATTATTATTAGTTATGCGACCTTATCAAATAGTTGCTACAGAAAGAATTTTAAACAAAATAGAAATATCCACTAATTATAAAAAAATGGGAACACTTGAAGCAGGAGGTTATATTTGGCACACAACTGGCTCTGGAAAAACGCTTACGTCATTTAAAACTGCTCAACTTGCAAGTAATTTAGAATACATAGATAAAGTTTTATTTGTTGTTGATAGAAAAGATTTAGACTATCAAACAATGAAAGAATATGATAGGTTTGAAAAAGGTGCTGCAAATGGAAATAGAAGTACAAAAATACTTCAAAAACAATTAGAAGATACAACTTCAAGAATAATTGTTACGACTATCCAAAAATTAAGTGAATTTGTAAAAAGAAATCCAAGTCATCCAATATTTCAAAAACATATTGTTTTAATATTTGATGAATGCCATCGTTCTCAATTTGGCGATATGCACAAAATGATAGTTAAAAATTTTAAAAAATACCATTTATTTGGTTTTACAGGTACACCTATATTTGCCAAAAATGCTACTAATAAATCTAATCCTAATTTTTGTACAACTGAGCAAGCTTTTGGAGACAAGTTACATACCTATACAATAGTTGATGCTATCAATGATGGAAATGTACTTCCATTTAGAATTGATTACATAAATACCATTAAGAAAAAAGAGGGAATGACAGATAAAGAAGTACAAGCTATAAATACTGAAGAAGCTTTGTCTTCTCATGAAAGAGTTAGCAATGTAGTAAGTTATATAATTGAACACTTTGACCAAAAAACAAAAAGAAATTCATGTTATGATTTAAAAGGACAAAGATTAAATGGTTTCAATTCAATATTTGCAGTTAGTTCAATACCCATGGCAAAGAGATATTATTTAGAATTTAAAAAGCAGTTAGAAGAGAAACATAAGGATTTATCTATTGCAACAATATATTCTTTTTCAGTAAACGAAGAAGATACATCAGATGGAATATTAGATGATGAAGGATTTGAAACTGATTTATTAGACCAAAGTTCAAGAGAATTTTTAGATTTTGCAATAGATGAATATAATAAGAATTTTAAAACAAACTTTTCATCAGAAGGAAATGGTTTTCAAGATTATTATAAAGATTTATCGGATAGAGTTAAGAAAAGGGAAGTTGATTTACTTATAGTTGTCAATATGTTTTTAACAGGTTTTGATGCTACAACACTAAATACGTTATGGGTAGATAAAAATCTAAAACAACATGGACTAATTCAGAGCTATTCAAGAACTAATCGTATTTTAAATTCTGTAAAATCTTATGGCAATATAGTTTGCTTTAGAGATTTACAGGAACAAACCAATGATGCAATTAGCTTATTTGGAGATAAGGATGCATCAGGAACAGTTTTGTTAAAATCTTATGAAGATTATTATTATGGATATGAAGATGAAAAAGGCAAGAAACAGTTAGGCTATGAAGAAAGAATTGCAATGTTACTTCAAAAATATCCCTTGGGAGAACAAATTATAGGAGGACAAGCTAAAAAAGACTTTATTGTTTCTATGGGAAATATGTTAAGATTGAAAAATATATTATCTTCATTTGATAAATTTGAAGGAAATGAAATACTTTCTGAAAGAGATTTTCAAGATTATATTGGAACTTATACTGATTTATATGAAGAATTTAAATCGGAAAGAGATAATGGAGAAACAGAAAGTATAAAAGATGATATAGTATTTGAGATGGAACTTGTAAAACAAGTAGAAGTAAATATTGATTATATTTTAATGCTAGTTGCAAAATATCATAAATCAAATTGTACAGATAAAGAGATATTAGGTTCAATTGACAAGGCAATAAAATCAAGTTTAGCACTTCGTTCAAAAAAAGAGCTTATTGAAACATTTATATCAAAAATAAATACCAATACGGATGTAATGAATGATTGGAGTAAATTTGTTAAAGAACAAGAAGAAATAGACTTAAAAAAATTAATAGAAGATGAAAATCTGAATGAAGGAGAAACAAGAAAATTTATAGACAATTCATTTAGAGATGGACAAGTTAAAACAACAGGGACAGATATTGAAAAAATATTACCACCAATGAGAAGATTTGGAGGGGGGAATAGAGCTGAAAGAAAGGAAAATATAATTGGAAAAATAAAGAAATTTTTTGAAAAATACTTTGGAATTTGGAATTCAGATAATAATAACGAAGATAGTATAGTATACGATATTACAGAAGATGATACGGAAAGTTTAGCAATGGTAGCGGAAGAAGGAGAAGAATATAAACTAAAGATAGATAAGAACTAATATATTGATATAGAGGAGATTTAAAATATGTCTAAAAATATTGAACCCAAATTAGTAACTATAGGAAATTATTTAACATTGGAAGATGATGCTAAATTTATAATACCTGAATACCAAAGAAAGTATGCATGGGAAATATCAAATTGCGATAAATTATGGTCAGATATTACAGACTTTATAGAAAGTAAAAGTAAGGATCTATACTTTTTTGGAACTATTATAATGAATTGTTTAAATGATGATACAGAATTAGGATTGATAGATGGACAACAAAGAACGACAACATTTATGCTTTTATTAAAAGCGTTACTTACTAAAATAAACGAAACATTAGAAAATATGGTTGATGACTCTGAATCAGAACAACTAAAAAGAGCTCTTAGAGAAAGAAGGAGAACCTTAATTAGAATATTGTATAAAATTGATCTAGATGATATAACGGATGAGCCAGATGAGAGAAAAGATAAAGAAATATATAATAGTTTCAGTAGTTTAATAAATAATTCTAATCAAGAAAAAGATGAATATAAAGAAGAACTTATAAATATTATGAAATCTTCAAAATATAAAGATGCTGAAGAAAGTGCAATCAAGATTCCATACAAACAAAGAGACAATCGATATACTAATTTTTTTAAAAATTATAAACATTTTTATTTTAAAGATGATTTGAATAAAATAGATTTTTTAAATAAATTTACAAGAACAATTTTAGAAGAATGTCAAGTAATCCAAATCAAGAGTTGGAAAGTTGAGCAAGCAATAACGATGTTTAATTCATTAAACTCTGATGGTATGCCATTAACTGATTCAGATATTATTTATTCAAAAATGTTTGCTGCTACTCAAGATGATAAAGAGAAAAAAATACTGGGGGAAAAATGGAAATATTTGATTGACTTAACGAATGAATTAGAAAATGAAAAAATTGTAAGTATAAATGGACTTTTAAGTCAAAAAATGTACTTATATCGTAGTATTAATGGGGATACAATGAATGCTAGTGGTAATATTGATGTTACTACTCCAGGATTAAGAAAATATTATACTGACCAAAACACAGATTTGATTAAAAAACCCATAGAATTTTGCAATGAATTGATTAAACTTGCTGAAATATGGAATATTGCAAAAGAAAGTAATACTATGAAAGTTTTATTTAAGTTTAATGATAACTCAAAATTATTTCTAGCAAGTTATTTCTATAGATATGATTCTTATTTTGTTAATGGGGATCATGAAAAATTTATTATTAGTGAAAGTGATAAAAATGATCTTATTAATAAAATTGAAGAGATGGCTGAGCTAATGCTTAGATTATTTTCTATTTTATCATTAGTAGATGCTGGTTACTCAAGTTCAAATTTTAAGTCATTCCTTTTTAAAGAAGAAATAAAGCTTGCAGACGATTCAATCTCTTTTGAAGAGATTAAAAAAGATTTTGACGAACACATTAATAAATGTTGGCAAAAAGATAATATGATATCTAGAATAAACGATTATGAAAAAAATGATATAGTTTATTTAAATGAATATTTATTTGCTAAAGAAAACAAAAAAGAATTAAAAATTGGTTCAAATATCGATATTGAACATATTATGCCACAAAGTGGAAAAAATAAAAAATTGATACAAAAGGATGCTGATATAGAAGATGATGATATGTTTGCTAATTATATTAACAAAATTGGCAATAAAATATTATTAGAATATAATATAAATCGAACAATTGGAAATGAGTGGTTTAGAACTAAAGTATCAACGCAAATTAGTGAAAAATCTGGATATATTGATAGTAACTATCCATTAGCACAATATCTGGTAGAAAGATATAAAGAAGAACTAAAACCATATTGGACAAAGTTTGATATAGAGACAGCTACAGAAAACTCTAGTAAAAGAATTGTGAATTTTATATTTGAGGGAAATGTAAAAAAAGAAAGATAATATTTTGTAAATAAAAAATAGGCGAGGTTATAAAATCTCGTCTTTTTTATTGTATTAAAATTATCAAAAGCGCAATTATTTTCCTACTTAAAGTGTAAAAATTGCACTTTAAGTATTGATATTATATCTTATTCTATTCCTGAAATACTTGTAATAGGCGAAGCCTTAACAAGCTCAGTATGCGTTAGAACCTGATGGCTTGCCCAAACCGTTTAGTGATTACAGTAATTATTATTTTTATTTTAAATATATTTGAAATAGAGGTGTTTCATTTGAAAGAAGAATACAAATTAGAAACAAATGAAAATGGGCAAAAAGTCATAAAAAAGTTTAATCAAGAAAATACTGAAGAAATCAATATTATTTTTGAAGGAAACGAAACAGATGTGATGACAGAAGTATTAAAACAATTATCGAAATATTATATCGAAGAAATTTTCAAAACGGAAATGTGAAAACAACAATAAATTAGAAAATTTACACATTTCTAAAAGTAAAAAATAAATACTATTCTAAAAGAAAGGGGGGAAAATAATGAAAAGAGTGCGATGTTTATACAGAGTATCAACTGTCAAACAGTTAGACAAAAACGATATTCCAATGCAAAGAATTGAATGTATGAAATATATAGAAATGATGCCAAACTGGAAATTTGACAAAGAATACATTGAAAAAGGTGTATCAGGTTACAACAAAAAACTAGAAGACAGAGATGTTCTACAAGAAATCAGAACGGATGTTATCAACAAAGAATTTGATATTTTACTGGTATTTATGTTTGATAGACTTCGGAAGAAGAGACGACGAAACTCCTTTCATTGTAGAATGGTTTGATGAACACGGCATCGAAGTATGGTCGACCCAAGAAGGTCAGCAAAAGTTTGAATCACGAGCAGATAAACTAATTAACTATATAAGATATTGGCAATCTGGTGGAGAAAGCGAAAAAACTTCGATAAGGGTTCGAACAAAGCAAAGGCAAATGATTGAGAAAGGCATTAATATCAGTTCCGTTCCTCCTTATGGTTATAGGATGGCCAAAACAGGAATCTTTACGAAGCGAGGCGTAGAAAGAAAAACGTATGAAATCGTGGAGGCTGAGGCAGAAATTGTAAGAAAAATATTTGATTTATTCACCGAAGAGGGCTATGGCGGAATGAGAATTGCCAAATATCTGAATGAGAAAGGTTACAAAACGCACAAAGGTTGCCAGTGGAATTACAGCACGATCAATAATATGCTTCGAAATCCAATTTACACTGGCTATTTATGCTTTCATAAAACAAGTGTGCCAATTGGTGGTGGAAAGCGAAAAAGAGTGTCAAATACAGAAGATTGGATTTATTCAAAGGATAAAATTCCAGAAATTCAAATTATCTCAGAAGAACAATTTGAAAAAGTACAAAAAATCAAAAAGGCAAGGTGTGATAAAAATAAACAATGCGAAACAGAAAATAAAGAATATTTCAGTTATCAAACCAAAGGAGATATGCTGTTTACTGGTTTTATTGTGTGTGGAGGCTGTGGCTCAAAACTAACGACTAGAACCTCGAAAAGAACAATAAAATTGGAAGATGGAAGCAAAGGATATACAAGATATAAATATTATATGTGCAGTCATAAGGCTTGTGGCAGGGAGTGTAGTTGTCAGAAGAAAAGTCATAAAAATAACACGATTGAAGAGCCTGTTTTGAATGAAATTTACAAATATTTTGATTTACTAGAAAAACGAGATTTGTCAGAATACATAAGAAAAATCCATAAAAATACAAATGATAACGAAGGAAAGCAAATCAGACAATTGGAGAAAAATATCAAAGAATGTTCGAACAACAATGATTTGCTAAAAGAAGAAATTATGAATGTAATAACAGGAAAAAGTACTTTTACGAGAGAATTAATTTCTGAATTAATGGAAGAAAATAAACAGAAGATAGAAAATTTTCAAAAACAAAAGATAAGATTAGAACAATTAAAAAAACAAAAAGAAGTAGATTTTGAGCAAATGCTAAAAATGAAAAGTATGATTCCAGATTGGAAAGAAGTTTTAAAAAATTGCAGTATAGAAAGGAAAAAAATGATATTATCAGCAATGATAAAAGAAATTGTCGTCTATGACAATAAAATCGATATTCATTTAAGAATTAGTTTTAACGAATTCTTGCGAACAGCACAAAAACTGGGTTCTGAGAAGAATAGCAAATTTGCTAAAAACCTGTGTAACACGAGAACCAATCAATCTAACCCCTCGATGGGTTCATTTTGATGACAGGACAACAGTAGCAGGCTATCCAACAGTTCGTTATGGAAGCAAAGGCAATTATGTTTGTGTTGCACAAGATTCACTAAATGCAATTGGTCTTACAACAGGAGGACTAGATGGCGTATTTGGTACACAAACCAGAAATGCAGTTTTAACATTTCAAAGTAGAAATGGATTATCAGCAGATGGAATTTTAGGACCACTTACTTGGAGTAAATTGATGGCACAAGTAAATGGAATTGGAAGAACCCGTACAGTTATCAATTAAAAGTGGGATTTCCCACTTTTTTTGTTAAATTTTCCCCCATATTTGAAGTTTTTATAATTCCATTAACTCGACATAGTGACCAAAATAGGCTATAATAAAAATAAGGAATATTTATAGAAATAACCAATTTGCAGGAGAAAATTCATAAAAAGTAAAATTTATAATAATATAGAAATAGTATTTTTTAATTTTATCAGAATATATATAATATAAACATAGAATAGGAGGAAAAAATGGGATGGATAGAAATCATTTTAATTAGTATAGCACTTGCCATGGACGCCTTTGCGGTTTCCATCTGCAAAGGTTTGGCAATGTCAAAAATGAACTGGAAAAAAGGGTTTATTGTTGGGATATATTTTGGTGTGTTTCAAGCACTTATGCCAATAATAGGATACTTTCTAGGAAGTAGATTTGAAACAATTGTAACCAGTATCGATCATTGGATAGCTTTTATTTTACTAGCTGTGATAGGGGGTAAAATGATAAAAGACGCATATGAAAATACCTGTGAAAATTGCAATGACGATACTACCCCAAAAACCATGCTAATACTTGCTATTGCCACAAGCATTGATGCTTTAGCGGTAGGCATTATGTTTGCATTTTTGAGAGTAAACCTCATTTTAGCAGTAAGTTTTATTGGAATAATCACTTTTTTCTTGGCTATTTTAGGTGTAAAAATAGGAAATATTTTTGGTGATAAATACGAAAAAAAAGCTGAACTTGCGGGTGGATGTATCTTAATTGTAATGGGAATTAAAATTTTACTGGAGCATTTGGGGATTTTATAAAACTAAAAAATTAGGCTTTTTTATAAAAATACTATAACCTTTAATTATATCATATTTTTATTAAAAAGTCAAGCATTCCAGTTATACACCTTTCCTTTCTCGCATAAATTAAAATGGGGGAATGGGAGGTATTTTTTATGCAAAACAATATTTTAAAACTAAAAAGACGAATGTTAGTGATTTTAATTGGAGTCATTGTAGCAAGTATTATTTTAATTTTACATACAGCCTACATTCAATTTGTGCAAGGTGCAGAATTGCAAGAAAAAGCCTATGGACAGCAAAGTTCCGAAAGAACGGTAACAGCTAGTCGAGGAACTATTTATGATCGAAGTGGTCAAAATATTTTAGCCAAAAGTAGCACAGTAGAGACAGTAACGGTAAATCCAGTTAATATTTCAGCGGAAAATAAAGAAAAAGTTGCCAAAGCTTTATCCGATATTTTTGAATTGGATTACGACAAAATCCTCAAAAGAGTGAGTAAACATAGTTCCATTGAAACTATTGTCAAAAGAGTAGAAAAATCGAAAACCGATGAATTAAGAGTTTGGATGCAGGAAAACAAGATTTATAGCGGAATTAACATTGATGAAGACACCAAGCGATTTTACCCACAATCTAGCTTAGCATCTCACATAATTGGATTTTGTGGAAGTGATAATCAAGGTTTAGACGGAATTGAAGCAAAATATAATGACATTTTAACAGGGCAAAATGGATCGATTTCCAAAATGATTGATGCCAAAGGAAACAATTTTGGAACAAAAGGCGAAAGTTATGTAGAACCATCAACTGGAAATGATTTGATTTTAAGCATTGATATGAACATTCAAGC
This sequence comes from uncultured Clostridium sp., assembly GCA_947653235.1. Lineage (GTDB taxonomy): Bacteria > Bacillota > Clostridia > TANB77 > CAG-508 > Scatovivens. The sequence continues at coordinate 7,074 of CANTGH010000010.1, read as the reverse complement.
AATTGTTGAAAAATACTTAGAAGATGCTTGTATTGACAATGTATGTACAGATGGCGGAAATGTCATTATGATGGATCCACGAAATGGAGATATTTTGGCAATGGCGACCTATCCATTTTATGATTTGAATCATCCATATGAAATTAGTAATCCAGAATTGAAGCAGGTTTGGGATTTGTTAGATCAAACGCAAAAATCGGAAGGGTTACAGGGAATGTGGAGAAATAAAGCAATTGCAGATACTTATGAGCCAGGTTCTACGTTTAAATTGGTAACGGCGTCTGCTTCTTTGGAAGAAGGAATTGCGGAAACCGATCGAGCAGGTGCCTATTGCTGTACAGGTGGAATTGAAATTGCAGGTGTGCGTATCAAATGTTGGCGATACTATCGACCACATGGTTCGGAAAGTTTAAGAGAAGCTTTGATGAATTCGTGTAATCCAGTGTTTATCGGATTGGGACAAAAAATTGGGGTGGAAAAATATTATGATTATTTAGAAAAGTTTGGTTTTTTGAAAAAAACGGGAATTGATTTGTATGGTGAGGCCAAAAGTATTTTCTTGACAGAAGAAAAAGTAGGACCAGTTGAGCTAGCTACCATCAGTTTTGGGCAAAGATTTGAAGTAACACCCATTCAGATGATTACAATGGTATCAACAATTGCTAATAAAGGCGTGTATGTACAGCCAAGACTTGTCAAACAAATCCGAAATTCGGAAAATGGAGAAGTGCAAGATGTTGTACCAGCCTATGGAGAAAGGGCAATTTCAGAGGAAACAGCAAACAATGTTTTAAGTATGATGACATCCGTTGTCAGCGAAGGAACGGGAAAAAATGCGAAAGTACTAGGTTACAACGTTGGTGGGAAAACAGGAACTTCGGAAGATGGCGTCAATACAGGAAAATATGTGACATCCTTTATTGGGGTAGCGCCGACAGATGATCCGCAAATGGCAATATTGGTGACACTTTATAATCCAACAGGAGAAGGAGGACATCAAGGAGGTGGTGTTGCAGCACCAGTTGCAGGAAAAATATTAAATGAAGTCATTGGATATTTAGGAATTGAGCCGACAGAAGAGGTTAAGGAAGAAAGTGAGTAGTCACTTTCTTTTTTTAGAATTGACTTGGGGATAGAGAAATGATATAGTTGTTTAAAAATATTAAGGAGGAAACATGTCTATCATTAACGTAAAAAATTTAAGTTTTGGCTATGACGGTGCTTTAGAAAATGTATTTGAAAATGTTTCATTTCATATGGACACAGATTGGAAACTTGGTTTAATTGGCAGAAATGGAAAAGGAAAGACCACCTTTTTGAAGTTATTGCTGGGACGTTATAACCATCAAGGAACGATATCACATAATGTGGAATTTGACTATTTTCCCTTTGAAGTAAAAAACAAAGAAGAAATGGCAATTGAGATTATAAATCAAAAAGCACCAAATGCGTCAGATTGGGAAATCATAAAAGAACTGAATTTACTGCATGCCGACCCCGAAATTCTTTATCGCAGTTTTCATTTGCTAAGTGGTGGCGAGCAAATTAAAATTCTTTTAGTCAGTTTATTTCTTAAAACCAATCGTTTTTTGTTAATTGACGAGCCCACCAATCATTTAGATATTGACACAAGAAATCATTTAGTAGAATATTTAAAAAAGAAAAAGGGATTTATTTTAGTTTCTCATGACAGAAATTTTCTAGACAGGGTCGTAGACCACATCATTTCAATTAATAATACGAATATTGAAATTCAAAAAGGAAATTTTTCTTCTTGGCAAGAAAACAGAAATGCTCAAGACCATTTTGAATTAACGCAAAATGAGAAGCTAAAAAAAGATATCCATCGTCTAGAAATTGCTTCAAAGAATACAGCCAATTGGTCAGATAAAATCGAAAAATCTAAATTTAATACCACCAATTCTGGATCTAGCGTGGATCGTGGCTATGTTGGTCATCAGTCCGCTAAAATGATGAAAAAATCAAAAGTTTTCGAAAAAAGAATGGAAAAAGCAATCCAAGAAAAAGCTGGATTATTAAACGATATTGACCGAAAAGACAACTTAAAAATCGTTCCTTTGCAAGCCAGACAAAATCCACTCATAATGGCTCACAATTTTCAAATAAAATACAATGAAAAAAACATATTTGCTCCCATTTTCTTTGAAATAAAAAATGGGGATCGTATTGCAATTACTGGAAAAAATGGAGTTGGAAAGTCGAGTTTATTAAAAGTAATGATAGGAGAAAAAGTGACATATAACGGACACCTTCAAATGGTAAATGATTTAAAAATATCGTATGTATCACAAAGCACGGAAAGGTTAAAAGGAGACTTAAAAAATTTTGCCAAACAAAATCAAGCCGACGAAAGTATTTTTAAAGCCATGCTTTCCAAAATGGGAGTTTCAAATACCGAATTTGACAAAGATATTTCCCAAATGAGCGAAGGGCAAAAAAAGAAGGTTCTAATTGCCAAAAGTATCGCAGAGATGGCGCATCTTTATGTTTGGGACGAACCCCTGAATTATATTGACATTTTAACAAGAATACAACTAGAAGAATCCATTTTAAAACATCAACCAACCATAATTTTTGTAGAACATGACGAAACTTTTATCAAAAATGTAGCCACCAAAATCATAAATCTTGACAAGATGAAAGAATAAAAATCCAATAGATCATGCAAAATAATAAAAAATAAAAAGAGGAATAAAAATGTTGTATAAAATAATTTTAATGATGATTGGATTTTTTTTATTAATAAAAGGTGCTGATTTCATTGTTAAAAGTGCAAGAGATATTGCCCAAAGATTTCATTTATCTGAGATATTAATCGGAATTGTAATTGTAGGAATTGGAACATCACTTCCAGAAATCATTGTCACCATACAATCAACCATAACAGGAAATCCGAGCATTATCATTGGAAATTCAATTGGAAGTTGTATTTGCAATTTATTACTTGTTATAGGAATTGCGAGCATCTGCAATCCACTCAAAATAGATGATAAAATTTTACAAATTCATTTACCAGTTTCTGTTTGTTCGATTTTAATGCTTTCGGCATTTTGTAATTTTGGTACAGAAAACTATGTTATTAGTAAAAATGAAGGTTGGATATTGCTCATTTTTGCAATTCTTTATATAATCTATACCATACAAGAAGGGAAAGAAGAAATGCAGGAAACCATACAAACTACTAAAATTTCATTCATTTGGATAGTGATTTATCTTATTTTGGGAGTTTTGGGTTTAAAATATGGGGCTGATTTTGTAGTAAATGGAGCAGTTGTTATAGCGGAACATTTTGGAGTAAGTGAAAGTATTATTAGTATGACAATTGTTTCAATTGGAACCTCTTTGCCAGAAATTGTAACATGTATTATTGCAACCATTAAAAAGGAAAGTGATTTAGCGATTGGAAATGTCATTGGTTCAAATATATTTAATATTTGTTTGTTACCTTCAATAGGTGCGATGATTACGCCAATTCATTATGATTTGGTATTTAATCGTTCTCTTCTATTTTTGTTGTTGATAACAATGTATTTGCTGATATTTGATTTGTTCAGAAATAGGAGAATTATTAGTAAAAATCATGGTGTGGTTTTTGTATTGTTATTTTGTTTATATTTGACGTGTTTGTTTTAAATAAATTTGGTAGGCGAAATGTTTGTTTTTAATTATTGACATGATCTTAAATTTGTGATAAAATAAAGAAAAAATGAAGAAAAGGACACGATGCACAATGGTAAAGCTTTGAGAGAGCCAAAGGTTGGTGAGATTTTGGTAAGGGAATAAGTTGTGTGTTATCACCTTGGAGTTGATTGGCTGAATTTTTAGTAGGCTGATTCGTGGCTTCCTGCGTTAAAGGATTTTTGAGTGGGAAACTTGTTGGAGTTTCTTAGTTAGGTGGTACCGCGGAGTGAAAGCATTTCGTCCTAGTTTGGGATGAAGTGCTTTTTTGTTTGGGGGCGTTGCCACTGGGGCTTTAAGGGGCACCTGCCCTGGGGTAAAAATATATGGCAAAACACGATATTAAAATTATGATAAAATTGTGATATTTGGATGATAAGATTAGGATAAAATTGAGATAATATTTTGATAAAATAAAGGAGGATTTTGTATGAGTGAGGAAAAAGTGGATTATGGGAAAACGTTGAATTTGCCGAGGACGGATTTTCCGATGAGGGGGAATTTGCCGCAAAGAGAGCCAGAGATTGCTAAGAGAATTTTTGAGAATGGTTTGTATGAGAAAATGCTGAAGAAGAATGAGGGGAAGAAACCGTTTGTTTTGCATGATGGTCCGCCATATGCGAATGGGGAAATTCATTTGGGGCATGCTTTGAATAAGATTTTGAAGGATACGATTGTGCGTTATAAGAATTTGCAAGGTTTTGATACGCCGTATATTCCAGGGTTTGATACGCATGGTATGCCAACGGAAAAAAAGGCGATTGAGAAGCTTGGCTTAAATCGTGATGAAATTCCAGTTTCTCAGTTTAGGGATACTTGCAAGCAGTTTACAAGTGAGTATAAGGATAAACAAATCGAAGGTTTTAAAAGACTTGGCGTTTTGGGTGATTGGGGAAATCCTTATATTACCTATCAACCAGAAATGGAGGCAAAACAAGTTGGCGTTTTTGGAGAAATGTTCCAAAAAGGTTATATCTATAAAGGGTTGAAACCAGTATATTGGTGTACGGATTGTCAAACAGCACTAGCTGAGGCGGAAATTGAGTATAAAGACGTGGATTCGGTGACTGCTTATGTGAAATTTCCAGTCAAAGATGCTAAAGGCAAATTTGATGAAAAAGATACTTTTATCGTGATTTGGACTACAACACCTTGGACGCTTCCAGGTAATGTTGGAATTACGATTGGTGGTAATTTCAAATACAGTTTGGTGGATATTGGAAAAGAAAAAGTAATTGTGGCCAGTGAATTAGTGGAAAAAGTGATGACAATTGCTGGTATTCAGGATTATGAAACCCTTCAAGAATTTGAAGGAAGTCAATTACAAGGTGTGATTTGCAAGCATCCGTTTTCAGAGCGATATTCGCGCGTTGTATTAGGTTCCGATGATACGATTGTGGTTGAGTTAGAAACTGGTACAGGTGCAGTTCATACGGCTCCGGGTTATGGTAAAGAGGATTATTTGTGTGGTTTGAAAAATGATTTAGAAATTGTGGTTTGTGTGGATGGAAAAGGTCATCAGACAGAAGAAGCAGGTCCTTTTGCTGGGCAATATTATGCCAAATCCAATAAAACGATTATAAGCTGGTTAGAAGAACATGGATTGCTACTAGCCAGTCAAAAGGTGAACCATTCGTATCCACATTGTTGGCGATGTAAAGAGCCGATTATTTTTAGAGCAACAAAGCAATGGTTTGCATCTGTGAATGGCTTCCGAAAAGAGACATTGGAGGCAATAAAAAACGTAAAATGGTATCCAGCTTGGGGGCAAGAAAGAATTACCAAAATGGTGGAAGAGAGAAACGATTGGTGTATTTCACGTCAACGTACTTGGGGTGTGCCAATACCAGTATTTTATTGTGAGAACTGTGAGAAAGAGTATGTAACGCCTGAATCGCTTGCTAAAGTACAGAAAATTTTTGCAGAAGAAGGTTCTAATGCTTGGTTTGATAGGTCAGCCGAAGAATTGCTTCCAACAGGTGCTAAATGTGAATGTGGTTGTACAGAATTTGTGAAAGAAACGGACATTATGGACGTGTGGTTTGATTCTGGTTCGACTCATGAATCGGTTTTAGCAGAACGTGGGCTTCCAGAGGCAGATTTATATTTGGAGGGAAGTGATCAATATCGTGGTTGGTTCCAATCTTCGATTCTGACATCAGTTGCGACAAAAGGAAAAGCACCTTACAAAGAAGTATTGACACATGGTTACACCGTGGATGAAAAAGGGCATAAAATGTCCAAATCATTGGGAAATGGAATTGATCCACAAGATGTAATCCATACTTCTGGTGCTGATGTTTTGAGATTATGGGTTTTGGCATCAGATTATAAATCAGATATTAGTGTTTCAAAAGATATTTTTAAACAAGTGGCAGAGGTTTATCGTAAAATTAGAAATACAGTGCGTTATATTTTAGGAAATATTGACGATTTTGATGTGAACCAACCAGTACCTTACGAAAATTTATTGGAAATTGACAAATGGGCTTTGACAAAATTAAATCGTTTAATTAAAGATTGTACCAAAGCCTATGATATGTATGATTTCCACATAGCATACCGTGCACTAAATCAGTTCTGCGTGGTAGATATGAGTGCATTTTATTTAGATATTATCAAAAATCGTTTATACACTTATCGTGCCGATTCTGTGGAAAGAAGAGCAGCGCAAACGGCGATGTATGAAATTTTGTCAGCATTAGTTAGAATTTTGGCGCCAATGACATGTTTTACAGCAGAAGAAATTTGGGAGTTTATGCCTCATAGAAATGGGGAAAACACGGAAAGTGTGATGTTAAATGATTATCCAAAAGTCAATGCTAAATTTGAAAATGGAGCTTTGGAATTAAAATGGGAAAGATTGATTAAAATCAAAGAAGCTGTGGCGAAAAAATTGGAAAAAGCAAGAGCAGAAAAAGTGATTGGTTTATCTTTGGAAGCCAAAGTGATTTTGTATGCAGAGGCAGAGGAATATGATTTTATCAAAAGTAATGTAGATTTGCTAAAAGAGATTTGTATGGTTTCTGGAATGGAAATTAGCGAAAATCGAAGAAATCAAGACGAAGAAGTAGGCATCGGAGTTGAAGTCCAAAAAGCAGATGGTGAAAAATGCGAAAGATGTTGGCAATATTCAACAACAGTTGGAGAAAATAAAGAAAATCCAGTATTATGCCATGATTGTATAAAAGCCTTGGAAAATTAGAGGCTTGAGTATTTCGTAGAAATAAAGTAATTGAGTAAAAAATGTAGGGATTTTTTATAAAAGTGCCTAAACTTCTATTATATCATATTTTGAAACAAAAGTCAAGTTGACAAAATATTCAAGTTTCGGTATTTTTTCAAACAAGCCGAAAATCAATAAAAAATAGGGGA
>CANTGH010000009.1 GCA_947653235.1 uncultured Clostridium sp. | reverse complement strand
AAGACATCGCCCTTTCACGGCGGAGACATGGGTTCGATTCCCGTAGGGGTCACCAATTTTTGCAATTATCTTTAATTCAACACATGAAATACTGGAGTTGCTGTAATTGGCAAGAGAAAAACAAAAAATAAATGCCATTTTAGCTCAGTTGGTAGAGCAACTGACTTGTAATCAGTAGGTCGTCCGTTCAAGTCGGACAAGTGGCTCCAAAGAAAATGTAAAGGAAAACAGCCATTCCAATAGGTTTAGCTGTTTTTCTTTTGTGAAAAAATACTTTTAATATTTTGCATATTTTATATGTTTTATAGGTCTTTTGTTGTCAATTTGAAATTTCAATAATTCATATTATGAGATAAAGAACCTTTAAGTTAGGTTTAGTGAAAAATAAATATGTATGTTGCTTAAGTTTCAGGCAATGTTTGAATGAACCATCCCAGATGATAATCATTGCGAATACTTGTGCCTTATTAATCTAAACGAAAATCCCTCAGTTATGCTGGGGGATAATTTTTGCCTAATATAAAAAATTAAAATATGTAACAAAATATTTCAGAAAATAAATACAAAGACTTTTTTGTGTAAATAATAATAACGTGAGAAATAGTGAAATTATAAAGTTATGGAAAAGTGGATTAAATAAATATCAAGTGGCAAAAGTATATGAAAGAAATTATAATGGAAAAATAAAAATAATAAGAAGAGATATCAAGCATAGACATGAAAGATTTATGACGAAGAGGGAAGCTTTGAGATATGTTGAAAAAGTCATTCTTGAGTATGTAAGGAGGCACGAATGAATAGGCAAGATTTGTTTGAATATAAAAAAAATAAAAAATGGATCGAAAGTCGAAAAGAAAAAATAGAAAAAGAGTATGAGAGTATTCAAAAAATGATTACAAATTATAAAGAAAATACTAAAATGGCTTCTGAAAAACAGGATAGTATGGCAGAGAATTTGGCAATTTTACTGGACATGAAATTAGAGGTTTTGAGTTTTTCTATTAAATTAGAAGAGGATTTAAACAAAATAGACAAAGCCCTGCTAAAAATAAAACAGCCTTATAGAAATATATTGACAGATGTGTATGTTAAAGGTACAACGTTAGTTATGGTTGCTAATCATATGCGTTATAATTATAAAGATATATGTATTCAACATGGAAGGGCTTTGAAAATGTATGATGATTTGTGAAAAATATGATTAAAAAACTTAGTGAAATCTTAATGTTTTCTTAATTTAAAGCCAATTATCTTGTGAAACGAGATTTTTGTGATATAACAAAAATGTAAACAGTAAGCTTACAAAATTGTAAGTTTTATGTAAGGTAAATCCATATAAAAAAATACAAAATTTTAGTATAATAAGATTAAAGGAGAAAACAAGAAGATGAATATTTTGATTTTAACTGCCAAATGTGGTATGGGACATTATACAGTTTCTATGTCGCTTAAACAAGAATTGGAAAATGAAAATACAAAAGTAGAGGTAATTGACTTTTTTGATATTATTTTTCCTAGAATGAAAACGGTTATTTATGGTGTTTTTCATTTTCTGGTTAGCAAATGTAGCAGAGTTTATAATTTTTTTTATAAATTTTCGGCGCATACTAATTTTGCACCATTTAAAAGGATTATGAAAAAAAGAATTGAGAAAATATTAGAAGATAGAAAAGTAGATATTGTGATTTCTACTTTTCCTGTGTGTTCTAAATATGTTTCTGCCTATAAAAAAGTGAAAAATAGCCCCATAAAATTATATACTTATATTACGGATATAGAAGTTAATCAAGAGTGGTTAACCAAACAGACAGATTGCTATTTTGTTGCTTCGCAAGAGACAAGAAGGCAAATGCTAAATTATGCGATTCCAGATAATCAAATCAAAGTAGTTGGAATTCCTGTCAGAAAAGAATTCAAGCAAACTAATTTGAACAAAGATCAAAAAGAAATTGTGGTTATGGGCGGTGGATTAGGTTTGATTCCTCATATGGAGAAAGTTCTACGAAAGTTAGCACAAAGTCAAAAGGTACATATTACGTTATTGACAGGAAAAAATCAAAAATTGTTGCAAAAATATCGAAATCGATATGGTAACTTGTCTGTCATTGATTATACTGATAAAGTTTATGCGTACATGGAAAAAGCTGAATTGATTATTACAAAAGCAGGCGGAATCACACTTTTTGAGGCAATTCATTCCGAAACACCATTGTATATTTTATATCCATTCTTAAGCCAAGAAATTGGAAATGCAAAATTTATTGAAGATAATACTATTGGTGAAGTGGTTTGGAAGAAAACGAAAAATGTAATGCAAGATATTTTTACTTTATTAGAAAACCCAACCAAACTAGAAACTATGAGAAAAAATATGCAAAATATAAAAAATGCTTTAGAAAGTTTAAATGTTTTAGATGTTTACCAGAAAGGAGCCTAGAAATGATTATTTTAGTCATCTTGGTTTTACTTTTTTTATTATATGCTTTTTTTCCTTCGTATAACAATAAACAAAGGTTTTTTCGTAAAGAAAAAACAAAAAGAAATGTTATTTATTTAACTTTTGATGATGGACCAAGTGAACATACTGAAGAACTGCTAAAATTATTAAAGAAATATAACATAAAGGCTACGTTTTTTTGCGTTGCTAATTTTGCCAAAGAACGACCAGATATCATTCAAAAAATGAAACAAGAAGGTCATACGATTGCTTTGCATTCTTTAAAACATAAAAATTCGATGTTACAAGGGATTTTTGCAACTAGATTAGATTTGGAAAAGAGTATAAATATTATGGATAAACTTGGTGTCGAAATCAAGTTTTACAGACCACCTTGGGGGGATGCTAATTGGTATTTGCTTCACCAATTAAAAAAACGAAATTTAGCTTGTATTTTATGGAATGTTATGGTACAAGATTGGGAAGCACAAACCACTTCAACGATAATCGCAGACAAACTTTTAACTAGAACGACAGGTGGAGATATTATATGCTTGCATGATGGAAGGGGAAAAAATAATGCACCTCAGAAGACGATTTCTGCTTTGGAAAAGGTTATTCCGCTATTTTTACAGAAAGGATTTGAATTTAAAACGATTGATGAATACCAGATTAAAAAAGACGTTAGTTAATACACTAATTTTTCTATTTTTTGTTAGTCTTACATTTTATATTGTATTTAAAGATAATAATATAGCACAAATTTTACAAATTATCAGACAAGTGGATAAAAGGTTCATTTGGATGGCTATCGCATGTATGTTTTGGTTTATCTTTTCAGAAGGGATTAATATTGCACGAACTTTGAAATTGCTAGATTGTAAAGTCAGTTTAAAAAGCGGTTTTAAATATGCTTTTGTAGGATTTTTTTTCAGTTCTGTTACGCCAAGTGCTTCTGGTGGGGATCCTATGCAATTGTATTATATGAAAAAAGATGGTTTGCCAATAGGACATTCTGCCTTAGCACTCTTGACGGAATTTTCTAGTTTTCAGTTTGTTACGGTTATTATGGCAGTGATTGGATTTGCTAGCTATTATCAATGGATTGAGAATTCGGTAGGAAATATAAAATATTTGCTGTTGTTTGGTGTATGTATTAATGTAGGAATTTTAATCTTGCTTTTGCTAACCATTTTTTCAAAACAATTTATTTTTAAATGCTTAGATTTTATTTGCCAAATTTTGAAAAAACTCCACTATAAAAAAGTGGAATTTTTCAAAGAAAGATGCTTCACGCAAATAGAGGAATATAAAAAAGGAGGAGAATTGCTTGCCAAACATCCCAAAATTCTTTTTCGAATTGTTGGTACTACGATTTTACAGATTATGTTGTATCACAGTATTCCATATGGTATTTATTTAGCCTTTGGATTGGGAGACGCAAGTTTTTGGCAATTTTTGGCATTGCAATCGGTTCTTTATATTTCGGTATCAAGCCTGCCACTTCCAGGTGCAGTTGGAGTGAGTGAAGGAGGATTTTTGGGTGTTTTTAGACTACTATTTCCAACCGAATTTTTAACAAGTGCCATGCTTTTGAGTAGAGGAATTAGTTTTTATTTGTTTGTGATGATTAGTGGAGTTTTGGTCTTGTTTTTCACTCTAAGAAAGCAACTTTAATAACTTATTTTTTATTAAAATTCGCAATTATTTGGCGTTCGTGGAAACGGAATGACGTCGCGAATATTTTGCATGCCAGTTAAATACATCATAGCTCTTTCAAATCCAAGTCCAAAGCCAGAATGGGTGACACTTCCGTATTTTCTAAGGTCTAAATACCACCAATAATCTTCACTTTTCATGTTTAATTCTTTCATTTTGGCGGTTAATTTTTCCAAATTATCTTCCCTTTGGCTTCCACCAATGATTTCTCCGATACCAGGAACTAATAAATCACTTGCGGCAACTGTTTTTCCATCTGGATTTTGTTTCATGTAAAATGCTTTGATTTCGGCTGGATAATCAGTGACGAAAACTGGTTTTTTGAAAATTTCCTCACACAAATAACGTTCATGTTCGGTTTGCAAGTCGGTTCCCCAACTCACTTTGTATTCAAATTTGTCATTGACTTTTTCTAATTCTTTTACAGCGTCTGTATACGAAATTCTTGCAAAGTCAGAATTTATCACGTTTTGCAAACGTTCTAATAAGCCTTTATCGATAAAATTATTGAAGAATTCCATTTCTTCAGGACATTGTTCGATGACATAAGAAAAAATGTATTTTAGCATATCTTCGGCTAAATTCATGTCGTCATTTAAGTCGGCAAAACAAATTTCTGGTTCAATCATCCAAAATTCGGCGGCGTGTTTGACGGTGTTTGAATTTTCGGCACGGAAAGTCGGACCAAATGTGTAAATATTGCGAAAAGCGGTTGCATAAGTTTCACCGTTTAGTTGGCCACTGACGGTAAGATGGGCTGATTTTCCGAAAAAATCCTTTGAAAAATCAACATTTTTTTCGTCGTTTAAAGGAACTTTTTTTAAGTCAAATGCGTTGACATTGAACATTTCACCAGCACCTTCGGCATCGCTAGAAGTCAAAATTGGTGTGTGAACATAGACGAAATCGCGTTCTTGAAAGAATTTGTGAATGGCATAAGAAAGCACGCTACGGACACGAAAAACAGCATTAAATGTATTGGTACGAGGGCGCAAATGAGCAACAGTTCGCAAATATTCGAAAGTGTGTCTCTTTTTTTGGAGCGGATAGGTGTTGTCTGCCAAATTTTGAATTTCAATTTTCTCGGCACGTAGCTCAAATGGCTGTTTTGCTCCATCTGTGATGACCAATTTTCCTGTTACAGAAAGGGAAGAAATGATGGTTAATTTGCAGATTTCTTCGAAATTGCTTAACGTATTATCGAAAACAATTTGTAGATTTTTGAAAAAAGAACCGTCGTTTAACTCAATAAAACCAAAGGTTTTCGAGTCTCGAACAGTTTTGACCCAACCTTCCACAAATATGGTTTGATTTTCAAAGTTTTTGGGAGATTTGTATAAATCTCGAATGGTTAATTTGTCCATAAAAAATCCTCCGATTGATTGTTTTTTGTTATTATATACTGTTTTGGGAGAAAATACAAGGTTTTTTCGGCAAAAACCACCTCGAATTTATTTCGAGACGGTTGAGTTTTACGACAGAATAAACTCGGTATAGCACTGGAACAAGCAGAACAGTGCTATTTCAAAATTCCAAGTCTATGGAATTTTTTGATTTTAGTGTCTGCAAATGAATTGCCCAATTCAGGAAATTTGCAAGATTTTCATTAACAGATCAGAAATATACTCCTTTCTTGTAAAAATAAGTATGTAGTTATTTAGCATAATTTAACTAAAAAGTCAAGTCTGAAAATAGAGAATTAGAACAGAAGAATGGCGATTTTTAAATGTCCTTCTCTGTTTTTCTTAGCTTCTCTTTGATTTACTCAGTTTTTCATAGCAAAACAATAAATCAGCAGAAATTGACAGAAAATTGGTTTTGTGTTAGTATTGTCTTGAAAATGGAGGAATCAAGATGCTAAAAAAAGTGATTTTGGTAACAGGTGGTTCGCGAGGAATTGGGCGAGAAATTGTGAACGTATTGGCAAAAGAAGGAAATTGTGTGATTGCTAATTATCATAAGTCTGAAAGTAAAGCATTGGAGCTACAAAAGGAATTAAAAGAAGAAGGGCATGAAATCGATATTTTTCAGTGTGATGTTTCCCAAAGAGAAGCTGTAAAGAAAATGATGGGTTTTGTAGTCAAAAAATATGGTAAGATTGATGTTTTAGTTAATAATGCGGGTATTGATGATGAAAAAATGTTTATAGATATAACCGATGAAGATTGGAATACAATGATGCAAAATAATTTGTACAGCGTATTTTGTTGTACACAAGAAGCAATAAAATATATGTTGCATCAGATGTGTGGTTGTGTGATTAATATTTCTTCTATTTATGGAACGAGTGGTGGTTCTTGTGATGTGCATTATTCGACTGCAAAGGCAGGAATAATTGGTATGACAAAGGCACTTGCGAAAGAATTTGGTTTGTCTCATATACGTGTCAATAGCATAGCACCCGGTGCTATATTGACAGATATGACGGCAAATATTTTAGAAGAAGACTGGACTGAAGTAAAAAAGGAAATTCCACTTGGAAGAATTGGAAAAACAATGGATATTGCTAGATGTGTAAAATGGCTTGTGGAAGATGAATATACTACAGGACAAGTTATTGAAGTGAATGGACGGTTGGCATATGTAAAAAATAGAGACTTTTTGTGGTCTCTATTTTTATATATTGGCTTTCTTTTCTTTTCTTTTATAATTTCCAGAAATTAATTTTGGAATGGAAATGATAATTTTGTAGATAGCTAATCGAATTTTTTTTGAAATTAGGTAAGATTTACGTAATCGATGAGGTCGTAAAAGCGGTGCTTCTTCTACAACTGCTAGAGAGGTTTCTGGGTGTTCTATGGCAAAGATATAATTTTCACCAGAGTTATTATCCCATTGCTCTTTTTCGTTTTTTAAACAAAAATTAAAAGTGTCGGAATCGAGTAATTCAATTTCGATTTGGAAACCTAAATCTGTTTTTCTCATGGATAATTCAGCTAAATTTTCCCAAGTATTTCCAAAACCATAATGAATGGTAACTTCCTCGGAATCGTCTTGAAAAAATTTACCTGTATAGGAAATCTTTACTTTTGTATTGGATGTTAATTTATCTGTGTTAAAAAAGATGTTTTTTACAAGTTCCATAAAATTCTCCTCTTATGTGTTGGTCATTATCTTAATTATAGCTTTAAAAAATTTTTTTTTCAAGAGCTTGTTGCGAAAAAAGTGAAATGTAATCAAATTGTAATATTAAATGTAAACTTTTCCGATAATTTGGAAGTTGTCAGTGTCGGAAATTACGATATCTTTGTACATTTTGTCGTTTGCTTTTAGAACAAAGTGACCACGTTTATAAATTAATTTTCGAATTAGGAAATTATTGTTTAGGCGAAATAATCCTATTTCTTTGTGATTAATTAGACCATTTACTTCTATGAATGCATAAGAATTTTGTAAAATGAGGGGTGCCATGGCATTGTCAGGTACTTTATAGGCGAAAGAGGCATTGGAAAAGTTGGGAGGACAATTTAAGTAACCATCAATTTTGGAAATGGCTGGAACTTGGTTGTAAGAGATGTAATGGATGTAATTGTAATCTAATTGATTTTGGTTTAATTCTTTATCATAAGCAGAAAAAAGTGGTTGATAAGGGACACCTAGAGAAGTGGCAATATCACGTAAAGATTTATGACTTGGTTTTCGAGAACCTTTTTCAATATGGGTTAAATGACCTGTGTTGATACCGTGTAACTTTAGATAATCCGTACTTTTAAAATTCCTTTTTCTTTTCGAATTCTAGCAATTAAATTTCCTAACATATTTTTACCTCACTTGTATTTTTTTGTCGAATTTATTATATCGATAAATTTTCAAGTTGTCTAGAGAAAATGAAAATAAGTTTTAGAAAATTTATAATCATATTGCTAAAAAAAATGAGTTATGATAATATAATATAGTATGTTATAAAATGAAAGGGGAAACGATAGCATGTCTTCTAACGATACAGATAACTGGAAAGAACACAATAGCGGAAAAGAAAAACAAAATTCTCCAAAGAAGGACAAAACAGAGAAAGTAAAACCAGAAAAGAAAGAAACACAAAGTGTAACAGAAGTCAAAAAAGAAAAACATATAAGAAATAAAAGCTTGTGGAGATTGATTATTATTGTATCCATTTTGATTGGCTTGATGATGGGCTCTACGATATTTGCTTTATTAAATTTAGGAAAGAGAACAATTGCAAAGGGTGTATCGATAAAAGGAATTGATGTTTCAAATTTAACAGTAGAAGAAGCGACTAATAAACTAAATGAGGCTATTAATGTGGAATTGCTGTTAGGAATTGATTTGGTGTATGGAGACGATTATGGAGTTGATTTTGATGTTAATCAAATTCAATATGCATATGATATAAATAAAGCAGTCAAAGAAGCTTATGAAATTGGAAAAAGTGACAATATTGTGGTAAATAACTATATTTTACTTTTAGCTGGATTTTTCGGAAAAGACATTACTTTAGAAAGTAGTTATCAAGAAGAATCGTTGAATGGAATTGTGGATGATATTGCTTCGAAAGTACCAGGATTGGCAATTCAGGCAAGTTATAACATAGAAGGTGATCAATTGATTATCAATAATGGAAAACAAGGAATTGCTGTTCAAAAGGAAGAGTTGAAAAAAGCGATTTTGGAAAATATCAAAACAAGAAATGCTTTGGAAATTATGGAAAATAGTAAAGAAGCTGTGATACAAATACCAGTAGAAATGCAAGAACCAGAGCCAATTAATTTAGATAAAATATACGAAGAAATTCATACAGAACCGAAAGACGCTTATTATATTGCTGAGCCATTTCAATTGTTTCCAGAAGAAAATGGGATAGATTTTGCTATTTCGATGGAAGAAGCAAAGGCAACCATTAAACAAGCACAGTTAGAGGAATATATAATACCATTGAAGATTACGCCAGCGAATAAGACAATTGATGATATTGGTACAGAAGCTTTTCCTTATGAAGTATCTTCATTTACTACCAAATATGATGCGAGTAATATAAATAGAAGTGGCAATTTAAAAATTTCAGCAGATAAAATCAATGGTACGGTTTTGATGCCAGGAGAAGAATTTTCATTTAATGAAGTTGTTGGTAAAAGAACGATAGAAGATGGCTATAAA
Source organism: uncultured Clostridium sp. (assembly GCA_947653235.1). Classification (GTDB taxonomy): domain Bacteria; phylum Bacillota; class Clostridia; order TANB77; family CAG-508; genus Scatovivens. The sequence continues at coordinate 40,297 of CANTGH010000009.1, read as the reverse complement.
AATGCGAAAATTTATGAAAATGGGCAAGTGGTAGATGGATTAGCAGGAGGAATTTGCCAAATTTCTTCGACTTTATATAATGCTGTTTTGTTAGCTAATTTAGAGGTAACGGAAAGAAGAAATCATTCTTTTACTTCCACTTATGTACCAGCAGGAAGGGATGCAACTGTTGTTTATGGAACACAGGATTTTAAATTTAAGAATTCAAGAACGTATCCGATAAAAATTGAAGCCAAAGTTGAGAATGGAATTGCCGAATTCAAGATTTATGGAATAAAAGAAGAGTTAGAATATAATATAAAAATTATTCCAGTGACGACACAGACCATACCATATGAAACACAATATGTTCCAGATCCCACTTTAGCACCGGGACAACAAGTTGTGAAACAAGCAGGTCATAGTGGTTATAAAGTGACAACTTATATTGAAAAAAGAATTGGTGGAGCGGTTGTGTCTAAAACAGTTTTGTCCAATGACACGTATAAAGCGATGAAGGCGATTGTGAATGTGGGACAATAAATTTGATAAACATGACGAACGCATCTGTTTCGTCATGTTACATTGAAAACGTTTTTTGAAAAATCCGTTTAAAGTCTGCTTTTGACGTTAAAATAAAAATATACCAAATCCTCGAAAGACTTGGTATAACTGGTGCGCCATAGAGGGGTCGAACCTCCGACCATCAGATTAAGAGTCTGCTGCTCTACCAACTGAGCTAATGGCGCTTATTTAAAAAATAAGGGGACAAATCCCATACAACTTTTATTATAAAACATTGCCATTAATTTGTCAATATAAATTTATGTGATTTTTAAAGGAGAAGAGATGATTGATTTACATTGTCATATTTTACCAGCAGTAGATGATGGTTCCAAAAATATGGAGGAAACAATTGCAATTTTAAAAAAGGCTGAAAAGGCTGGTTTTCAGAAGATTTGTTTTACGCCTCATTATGCGGAACCAACGTATATTAATACAAAACAGGAAAATTTACAAATTTTAGAACAAGTCAAACGAAGAATGAGAGATGAAAATATTTCAATAGAAGTGTTTTTAGGAAATGAAATTTTTATTCATGAGGATATGGAACTGTTTCTTGAAAATGGAAAAGTTTCCACTTTGGCGGATAGTTCCTATGTGTTAATTGAATTGCCGATGTATCAGGAATTGCCACAGGAAGTGGTGAAAAAGATGTTATATAAAGTAAAGGAAAAAGGATTTCAAGTGGTGATTGCTCATCCAGAAAGATATGTTTATCTTCAGAAAAAACCGAAGCAGATACTAGAATATTTTGGGGAAGATGTTATTTTTCAAGGAAATTATGGGAGTATCATTGGCGGATATGGAAAAGAGGCACAAAAAACAATAAAAAAATTGCTCAAGAATAAAATAATTCATTATTTTTCCTCAGATGTCCATCAATTCAAACGCTGTTTTTATGATGTTTTTGATGAGATTAATAAAAAATTGCAAAAAATGGTTGATGAGGAGTATTTTGAAAAATTGACTCAAATAAATCCCAAATTGGTGATTGAAAATAGGGAGGTAAAAAATGAAAATATGGATGGGAACTAAAAATTCTGGTAAAATAGAAGGTGCAAGGCTTGCTTTTGCAAAGTATTTTGAAACGGTTGAAATCGAAGGGATTTCAGTGGATTCGGAGGTAGGTAATCAGCCTTTTAATGATGAAATTTTGATTGGTGCTAAAAATCGTGTGAAAAATTTGAAGAAATATGTGAAGGAAAATGGTTTGGAAGCCGATTTTTATATTGCGAGTGAGGCTGGAATTACAAATTCATTGGGCGAATGGTTGGATTTTAATATAGCTGTAATTGAGAATTCTACAGGAGAGCAAAGTATTGGCTCAAGTGCTGGTTTTCAAATTCCAGAAAAATATATGGAACAAATCAAGAAAACAGAACTTGGAAAAGTCATGGATTGCGTTTTGCATGGTAAGAATTTGAATAAATCCAATGGCGGAATTGGGATTTTGACGCATGACGAAATCACACGAGTGGATTTGACAAAGCAAGCGTTTGTGATGGCATTGATTAAGTTTGTGAATGGGGATATTTGGAAGTAAGATAAAGCAATTTTTAACAAAAAACTTGATTTAAGACATTTTTTTGAAAATTTAGAGAAAAATGACTAAAAATTCAAGAAAACGTCAAGAAAGAGATGTTTTGACCCTTTAAAGGGCATAAAAAAATATGTTCTCAGAAAAATTGAATTTTTACATGGGTCTAAAAATGCCCTAAAAGGCATATTTGTCTTTGAAGTAGACATAAATGATGTCTAAAAACGAAAGTCGCTTAAAACGAATGTTAGGGGCATTTAAAACGGAACTTGATTTAGGACATCATTGAAATCATGTTTTTGCGGAAATAATGTAGATTATTTCCGTTTTTTGCATAAATGAGAATAAAATTGCTCATACTACCATTAGAATTTTAGGAAAGGATGATAAAAATGGGAACCTTAAATCAAGCAGAATTACAGAATTTGAGACATTTGATTGGTGCACAAGAGACGAGTTATGAGAAATTAACCAATTATGCCGATAACGCGGTTGATCCACAAATTAAGCAGATTTTAAATAAAGCTGCCCAAGATTCGTTAAATACGAAACAAAAATTGATGTCATTTTTTAATTAGGAGGAAATATGGAAGAAAAGTATATGGTAAATGATGTTTTAGAATCTACCAAATCAAGTTTAAAAGATTATCAAAGTGCTATTGTTGAAACAGCCAATATGGAACTAAGACAGACTTTTCAAAATTTGAGAAATTCGGAAGAAAGTTTTCAATATGAATTGTTTAAATTAGCAGAGTCCAAAGGTTATTATGTTCCAGCAGAAAATGCTAATCAAGAACAAATACAAAAAGTGAAAAGTGAATTATCCAATTAAAAAATAGAGATATGAAATCTCTATTTTTTAATGTTTTTTTTATTGAGCAGAATTGTTATCTTCGATTAAGTTTCGGTAAAAATTGATTTCAGATACTCTCATGTAAGGAGTTAGCCAAAGTAATCCAATTCCAAATGTGAAGCAAGATAAAATGATCCAACCAATGAAGCTTAAGTTTAAACAGAAAAATGACCAAACATGACCTTCCATCAATTCAGCACTTTTTTCAACAGCTTCTTTTCCATTCATTTCTGGATTGTCATACAAAATAAATAATGCAAGTTTGTATGATAAAGTTTTGATAATAGCATAAATAATGGCTATCATGTAAAGAATAAATCCAAGTACAATGAAAAGGGTATTTTCACTAACGGAACCTACAGTAAGAATAATGACGCAAACAATGATGAATAAAATTGGTAAAATTAACTTTAAAGCTGTATTTAAAGTAACACTCCAAGCCTTTCCGAAATTTGAGAAACCATTGTTTAAGAATTCTAGAGAAGTTACTTCATTGTCATCGTTTAATTTTATCATAGAAATGATGAAACCATAAGACAATGGAACCGTGATAAGTAAAGATACAATATAACCCAAAACTGGTACTAAGTTTAAAACAAATGCAATGATGTAAGAAATAATTGAAAAGATGAATGTTACTAATGCAGCTTTTCCCCATTTTGAAGTTAGTTTTTGACGAGCTTGTGCTCTTATTTGTGATGATGTCATAATGAAATCCTCCTTTTAATTTATTATATATATGTTGTTTGATTTTTAGAATATCAAACAACCGTCATTTATTATATACAAACATAACATAAAAATCAAGAAAAATGTAGAACTTTGTTGAAAAATATTTTATTTTGGAAAAATTTGGCAAAATGGAAAAGTGAGAATTCGAAGTGTACAGGGGGATTTTGGGAGAAAAGGAAAAAAATAAATCAAAAAAATGATATTTTCCTCTTGCCAAAAAAGAAAATATTTTATACAATACAATTATCACATAAGAGTAAAAGGAGTGTTGAAAATCAAACGTATATTGAAAAATACTGTAATTCACTTAAGGACAAGCTTTAAATTTGCGTTGCTGTTATTGATTGGTGTTGCGATTATATCTTTTTTGATATTTGTTGTTTATCGACCAATGTATAGTGTAACACTAAATGGAGAATTTCTTGGATATACATCAGATAAAAGCGAATTACAAGGTAAAATAAATGAATATATTCAAAGTGGAGATAGTCAAACGGTTGCTTTTGTTGAGATTGATACTTTACCAGATTATAAAATGTGTTTGTTAAAAAAAGGACTTACAGCAAGTGATGAAGAGATTTTATCAACGGTTGTAAGCACAGGAACTCCCTATTATAAATATTATGCTATACTCGAAAATGGGATTGAAAAGTGTTATGTATCGACTTATGAGGAATCAGAAAATATTATCAATCAATTAAAAGCCAAAAATAGTAGTAATAAAGATGCCGTATCTTATGTTGTAAAATACGATACGCAATTATCAGAATTCACGAATTTAGATACAGCAATTGCATCTTTATATGTAGAACCAGTTAATACAAAGGTTCCTACTACTACAAAAACTGGAAAAAATACAGTAAAATATACTAATTCTTCATTAGGGTTGGCGGCTATTCAACAACCAGTTACAGGTAGAATTACTTCCAGATTTGGTGTACAAAGTAGAATTCGTTCTTCAGCTCATACTGGATTAGATATAGCAAATTCATCGGGAACGCCGATTATACCAATTACAGGTGGAAAAGTTACATATGCTGGGCGTAAAGGTTCGTATGGGAATTTGGTAATAATTGACCATGGTAAAAATGCAAATGGACAAACAATAGAAACATATTATGCACATTGTAGTCGATTAAATGTTAGTGTTGGTGATGTTGTGAATGAAAATACAACCATTGCATTTGTTGGATCTACAGGAAATTCTACTGGACCACATTTACATTTAGAAATTAGAATTAATGGAAAGGCGGTAAATCCACAAAATTATTTATATAATTAGTTAAGAAAACACAGGTTGAAAAAGGAACTTGTGTTTTTTTGCATATTTTTTAGTTGTATGAATAGGATATATAAATATAAATAAAAGGTGATGATGGATGGAAAGTATTGGAACGATAACGATATATGGACTTATTTTTGGTATGTTAGGGACTACGTTAGGAGGTTTTATTGGAGCGTTTTTAAATATTCATTCCAATAAAATATTAAGTTTTGTTTTAGAATTTGCGGCAGGATTGATGACAGCTATTATTTGTTTTGATTTAATTCCAGAAGCTTTAGAATTCTCTAATATTACAGGCTGTATGATTGGAATCTTATTGGGAATTGTTGTGATGATTTTGTGTGATGAAATCATTAGTAAGATTAATTTTGCTAAAAAAAATGTTAATAATAATACATTATTTAAAACAGGAATGATTATTTGTATTGGGCTAGCGGTTCATAATTTTCCAGAAGGATTGGCGATTGGATCGGGATTTGATGCATCGGCTAGTTTAGGATTGTCTCTTGCGATTGCAATTGCTATTCATGATGTACCAGAAGGAATTTCCATTGCGTTGCCAATTAATAATAGTGGTTACGGCAAATTTAAAGCGATTTTACTAACAGCGTTATCTGGTGTGACAACTGGAATGGGGGCTTTTTGTGGAGCAATCATTGGAAATATTTCGAAAGAATTAATTGGGCTTTCTCTTGCTTTTGCGGCAGGTGCAATGCTTTATATTGTTTCTTGTGAATTGATTCCAGAATCAAATCGAATGTATAAAGGAAGATTCTCATCGTTTGGTAATATTTTGGGCATTACATTGGGGATTTTAGCAAAAGTATTAACTTAAAAAATGCAGAATTTAATCTGCATTTTTATTATATTTATGAAAAATTTTTCTTTGATAAGGGATTAAAGAAAAAAACGAGATAACAAGTGAAAGTTCTGTAATGATGGTACAAGATACTTTTTTAAATAAGGTCATTTGATATTCTTCACGGATTTTATTGGCAACTTGGTCAGCGAAATGGGAAGAAATGAATTCGTATTTTTCGTAAGCTTGTGAAATGGCTTTCATGAACATTAAATTATCTAGCAATAAATATCCGATGCAGATTAAGATGGAGATAATTATGCATATCATAAAAAATAAATTCATTTTTTGTAAAAATTGAGTGGTGGCTTGTTTAGAAAGGTTAAATTTTTTTAAAGTTTCTAATGTGCTACTTTTGCAGATAAAATGTATTAAGTAAAATAGGAATATGCTACTCATGAGGGAAAGTGTGATGGATAAAAAGTTATTTGAGATATCATGTAAGGCACATTTTATTGTGTATACAACTAATAGAAAAATGAATCCAGTTAAAATGCCATAGGATAAAAATAACACAATGTTAGATTTGACAAGACTTTTATAATTTGTTTCTTTTGCTTCCATAAAATTCTCCTTTGTACAATATAAATCATTATATCATAGAGTTAAAAATGAAAGCAAGTGTTTTGTAAAAATAATTTTGAAATCATGAATAGTGTAAGAATACATTTTATTAAGTTGAATACTTGACATAATGCTATAAATATGATATAATAAAAGGTGAGGGTATTTTTTTAAAATCATCTAAAAAGGGTGATTTTTTTGTTTTTTATTGCAATTTTATTACATTTTCAAAGAAACTTGTCAAAATTGAAATTATCCATTATAATTAAATTAACTATTTGAATCAAACTTTTGTATTTCTGATGAGTGGGGTAATGCTGAGAGGGGAAGATGAACTATATGCTAGTCTAGGCAGTGCTGCTGTAACTGTATCTGCATCTGCATGGATAAAGTTAGTGAAGCCTACTGTAAGGTAAATAAAATAATTGCTTCACAACAATATGAGTTTTATGGTTATGGTAATTAATAATATAAAGTATTAGAGATATGAAAAGATGAATTGTAATTTTTCTAATTCATCTTTTTTGAATTTTTTTGGATAACTCTTGAAAAAAAAATCTATAATTGATATGATAATAAAAATTTATCATAGGCGGAAAAAAAATGGAAGAAAAAACAGTTGTGCATTCGAAGAAAAATGCTGTAAAAACAGGAATATCTTTTTTTATTATCCTTTGTGCGATAGTTGTTTTGGCGAGTTATTTGATTAATGATGATTTCAGAAATGGGATTGATACGAAAATTTTCAAAAAAGAAATCACAGAAAATCCTTCTAACATGATTGAGATTAATTCAGATAGCAATCCTTATATTTATACATATGATAAATATATAACTGTATTTAGCAAAAAGACCTTGGCTTTTTATAATCAAGATGCGGAAAATGTTGCTAAAATTGATGTTAATATTACAGTGCCATATGTAGCTTCAAATCATAAATATCTTGCTTTAGCCGAAAATAAAGGTCAGAAACTATATTTTATTTCAGACCTCGATGTGAAATGGGAAAAAGAATTGGATGGCGAAATTTATCGCGTAAGTGTTAATAAAAATGGTTATGTTTCAGTTCTTTTAAAAAATACAACTTATCAATCGGTGACAATTGTTTATAATACAAATGGAGATGAATTATTTAGAAATTATTTAGCAACCAGTCATGCAGTTTGTTCCGAGATTTCAGAAAATAATAAATATTTGGCAATTGGTCAAATTGATTATTCTGGTACGATTGTAAAATCCATTGTGAAATTAATTTCAATTGATTCGGCTATGAGTAACTCACAAAATGCAATTTTATATACTTATGAATCCGAAGGAAGCAAAATTTTAAATAATCTAAAATTTAACAGTAAAAATGAAGCAATTTGCATGTTTGATTCTTATATTCAAAAAGTTTCAAGCTTGTCAGATGAAAGATTATATGATATAAATAAAAAAGACATATTTGTTGATATTAATTTGGGCAATCAGATTGTTGTTGTACAAAAAGAAAGTTCTGGATTGTTTTCGTATCAATATCAAATGAATATTAAAAGCACAATGGGGAAAAGTGATAAATTATACATTTTAGAAAGTGGTATGCCGAAAAGTTTAAAAGTAGCTAAAAATTTAATTTGTACAAAATTGGTTGGTGAAGTCAGAGTAGTAAATGCAAGTGGTTGGTTACAAAAACGCTATACCACCAAAAATGAAATTCAAGATATTGTATTAGCAGATCGCGTTATGGGAATTGTATATCATAATAAAATAGAAGTCGTTGGTCTATAAATTGGGAGGAAATATGTCAGGAATTATAGTAGATATTATACTTTTTTTAATCGTAGCAGGGAATGCTGTGTTTGGGTATAAAAAAGGGCTTGCTGGTGTGATTTTTAATATATGTTCAACGATTGTTGCGATTATTTTAGTGTTTATTTTATATAAACCAGCAACCAATTATGTCATAAATCATACTAAAACTGCGGAAAAATTAGAAGCTATTTTTGAGGAGAAATTACAAGGGGTATTCGAAAATAAGAATAGAGAAACAACAGAGCAATTACCAGAAAATAGCAATATAAATTCTATGATAGAAATTTTTATAGGAGAGAATACCGAAAATCGAATAGAAGACGCAACAGATAACATAATAAATGATGTAGCTGTTCAAATTTCGCATAAAATTATTAGTGTGATGGTATTTTTCGTGTTATTTACAGCGATACGATTGGGATTGTATGTCTTGAGGAATTCTGTAGAATGGATTGCCAATTTACCAATTATTGGTACCATAAATCATTCTGGTGGGATGATTTATGGTGTGATAAAAGGTTTTTTGGTTGTTTATATCCTATTGGCTATTTTATCTGTGATTTTACCAGTTGTAAATTCTACTAGTCTTATCGCGATGATACAAAGTGCACCAATCGGAAGTAAAATGTTCCAGAATAATATAATTTTAAATGTAATTTTTAGATTTTTGTAAAATAAATATTGAAAAAGATGGAGATGATAAATTGGGAAAGCAAGAAAGAAAAAAGAGGAAAAAGAAAAAGAATTGGATGAAAAAAGTAGTAGTTTTTATTGTCATTATTTCGTTAACAATACTTGGTGGTTATTTAGGTTATTCTATCTCTAAAAACGGTGGTGGACTACAGGGATTGCTTGCAACTGTTTTGGGACAGGATGCTGAAAAATTGGAAAATCTAGATACGATAAATGTATTGGTGTTACGGTGTAAGTGAAGACCTTGATTCGCGTCTGACAGATACAATTATGGTGTGTTCTTATAATCCGAAGACACAAAAAGCATCGATGTTATCAATACCAAGAGATACGTTTATTGGAAAAAACAAATTGAAAGCTTCAGGCTATGATAAAATAAATGCAGTTTATGCAGCCAAAGGTCCAGAGGGCTCTGTAAAAGCAGTAGAACAGATAACAGGAATGGATATTGGGTATTATGTAGTGGTTAATAATGATGTAGTCATTGAATTGGTCAATGATATTGGTGGTGTTTATTTTGATGTTCCAATTGATATGAATTATGATGATAAAACACAGGATTTGCATATTCATCTAAAAGCAGGTTATCAAAAAATAGATGGTGATCATGCGGAGCAATTGTTGCGATTTAGACACAATAACAATGGAACTTCATATCCGTCTGAATATGGCGATAACGATTATGGGAGAATGAAGACGCAAAGAGATTTTTCTATTGAAGTTGCAAAGCAAGCTTTGAAATTAAAAAATATTACGCATATTAAATCAATTATGACAACAATTTTTCAAAATGTAGAAACCAACTTAACGTTGGATGATATTTTCCCTTATGTACCTTGGGCTGTTAGTTTTGATACGCAAAATATAAGTAGCAATCAAGTAGTTGGTGCATCTCAAAAATATAATGAATTATGGTTTTTTGTTCATGATGAAGAAGAAACGTTGCAAACTGTTACAAAAATGCAACGATTTTTGGAAGGTATAGAAGAGAGTCAAGAGGATATTTCTAATACGACAAACAGCACCAATAGTACCAAAACTACAAATCAGACCAACACATCTAAGACCACGAAATCAACAAAAGCAAATAATACAACGAAAAATACTAAATCAGGCAATACTGTAAAAAAATAGGAGGAAATCAAAGATAGCTTACTTTTTATAAAGAAAGTTATCTTTTTTGCATTTTTTAATATTAAATGACTAAAAAACGCAAAATATATCTTAGAATGCATTCTGATGCGTTTTAAAGATATAAAAAGACTAAAGTTCAAAAAAATCGAATAATAGTGGCAAAAAAATGAAAAAATCAACGTAGAGGCATCAAATGAGCCCAAATTAAGCCAAAGTTAAATTTTGATAGATTAATAAAAAAATTTCACAAAAAGCTTGCTTTTTTGAAAGCAAGCTTTTATAATAATGATAGGAAATTTTTATTTCCTAGATTTTTTCTTATTTCTTTTCTTTTTTCTACTCTGCGATTTCAGCATCATAATTCCCAGAATTAAAAGAAAAATGGCACCAATTAATATTAAAATATCGGTATTGAATTTTTTTTCAACGGTATGACTTGCTAGAAGTTCTGTTGAATAAGAGATGTCATCAATGGTATAAGTGACTGTTCCTAAACTTGTACCAGCTGGGATGGGAGCTTCTAAGTTTTCTTGTAAGGTTATTTTTGGAGATAAGTTTTCTAGATTTGTATGAATATTCAAATAAGCAGATAAAGTTTCTTTTGCAATTAAATCTACATTTTTTGTATCTTTGTTTCCATTTTCGATGTCGATTGTTTGTATAATAGAATTCTGTTCTACGATATTGGAAAATGAAAAATCCTCAAAACCATAATCGAATAATGCGTTAGTATCAAGATATCTCTCACTTAAGCCTTGCCCATTTGTTCCTGCTTGTAAAACAACGCAAATCAGTTCAATATTATTTTTTTGGGCGGCAGAAATTAAACAGTTTTTGGCTTCTGAAGTGTAGCCAGTTTTAATACCGATAACATTTTCGTTGTAATATTTGCTGGCAGGACGTATCATGTCATTTGTTGTGATACAAATTCTGTCTGGCATAGGATATTGATTGGTGGCAGGTAATGTGTAGGAAGTTGTTGATACATAATTTCGGAAAGTTTCATTTTTCATGCCATAGTTTGCCATCAAATATAAGTCATAAGCTGTTGAATAATGATTTTCATTGTGAATACCATTAGGATTGACAAAATGTGTATTTTGACAACCAATTTCTTTGGCTTTTTCATTCATCATATTAGCAAAACCCTCAACAGAACCTCCAATGTGTTCTGCTAAAACAATTGCAGCATCATTGGCTGATTTCACCATTAAAGCATACATTAAATCTTTGACTGAAATCTCCTCGCCTTCTTTCAAATTGGCATTGACGTAGCCATTTGGAATAGAAAAAATGGCATGATGACTAACGGTAGCTTTTTCTTCAAGGTTACAATTTTCAAGTGTTAAAATGGCTGTCATAACTTTTGTAGTGCTGGCTGGATACATTTTGTCGTATGCATTTTTGTCGTATAAAATTTTTCCAGAACTTGCCTCTACGAGTATTGCAGAAGGGGAAGAAATAGCTGGCTCATCGGCAAGACAAATACTCGGTAAACTTAGTATGAATAATAGAATAATTACAATTTTTCTTTTGAATTTCATATAAACTCCTTAAAAACTTTTTTTACATCATATATTAAATAGTAACAAAATACAACAAATTTTTAAAATAAATTAAGAAAGGATGGATAAAAAATGGACAAACCAAAAATAATGAAAGTAGTAATAGCAGTTATTGTAGTAATTTTGGCTATGGTATACTATTTTTCAACTCATAAAAGAACAAATGATTATGAGGATATCTTGACAAACAATATCGTCGTAGAAAATAAGACACAAGAAAAAGCACAGACAGAAGAAAAAAGCAAAATGAAAGTATATGTGACAGGTGAAGTAAATATTCCAGGTGTTATTGAATTAGAAGAAGGTGCTAGAATAGAAGATGCTGTAAAAGGAGCTGGAGGTGTAAAAGCACAAGCGGATTTGAACAATATAAATCTGGCATATGAAGTATCAGATGGCGAAAAAATCTATATTCCCAATGTGGCAGAAGCAGGAGAGGAAGTAAGTACTTTTACCGAAACTTCTACTTCCAATAGCAATTCTAATGGAAAAATAAATATTAATAAAGCAAACGCTACAGAGCTGACAAGTATTCCAGGAATTGGTGCTTCAACGGCACAGAAAATTATAACATATCGTGAGGAAAATGGGAAATTTCAAGCAATTGAAGATATAAAAAAGGTGTCTGGCATAGGAGATAGCAAATATGAAAGTATGAAAGACTTTATAGCTGTAAAATAAAAAGAAAACTACTTCAACTTGAAGTAGTTTTTTATGGGTTTAGATATTTTCTAGCACGTTTTTTTAATTTTTCAGAACGATAGAAGATAATGTGCTTTCGGATAAAGTAAATGCACAATCGAAGAAAAAATAATGCAAGGAATATTGATATAATAGGCATAAAATGAATGGTAGAGGTTTCTGTATTATTTTCTAGGGGAATTGGTTCAGAAATAGTTTCTTGTATGTTAGGCTCTGAAGGAAGTTCGTTTTTTGCTGGTATTACTGTGGATTGGTAGTGTTGGTTACCATATTCTAATAAAGTAATGGTATCTAAATACCTTGCACTTCTACCGTCTGGTGTTGTTTCGGCATGTAAAACAACTGAAATGAGTTCAAGATCGTCTTTTTTGCTCATGCAAATTAGACAATTTTTGGCTTGTGTTGTAAATCCTGTTTTTCCAGCAATGGCATAGGGATAATAGAAAGGACTATTTTCTGCCATTAAACTGTTGGTGTTGATTAAGATTCTATCATTAGAAGGATATTGTTCAGTTGCAGGTAAAGTATATTCTTTCGTACAAATAATTTTTCGAAATGTTTCATTTTGCATACAATATTTTGCTATAATTGCTAAATCATGTGCGGTTGTGTAATGTTGTTCATCATGAATACCGTTAGCATTGACAAAGTGAGTGCTACTACAGCCAAGTTCAATTGCTTTGGAATTCATGATATGAGCAAAATTTTCAATTGTGCCACCAATGCGTTCAGCAATTATGTTGGCAGCTTCGTTAGCTGATTTTAGTAAAAGTGCATAAAGTAAATCTTCCATGGATAATTGCTCTCCTACTTGAATTTTAGCATTTGTATAGCCCTGTTTGATAGAGGTAACAGCAGATTGACTTGCGGTGAGTTTTTCGGATAAGTCACAGTTTTCTATAGCAATAATGGCTGTTAGGATTTTTGTGGTACTGGCTGGATACATAAGTGTATTAGAATTTTTTTCATATAAAGTTTCACCAGTATGAGTATTTATTAAAATAGCGGATGGGGAATAAATCGTTAGCTCTTGTGCTAAAACATAGTTTTGTATTAAAAAATAAGTGAATAAAAAAATAGTGAATAAAATGAAAAATTTTTTTCGAAAAATCATTAAAATCTCCTCTTTCGGTAATAATATATTGTATCTATTATACACTTAAATAGAACAAAAATAAAGGGGAAATGATTTATTTTGATAATTTATATTTTAACGTTTATGATTGTTATTATTTTAATATTTACCAATGCTATAACGGATGCACCCAATGCGATTGCAACTTTAGTAGGAACAAAAGTTATGCCTTTTCGAAAAGCGGCAAATTTAAGTGCGATTTTCAATTTTATTGGCATTATTGTCATGAGCTTTGTGAACATTTCTGTAGCCAATTGTATTAGTTCAATGGTGGATTTAACAGATACTAAAAAAGGAATGATTGTTTTAATGTCTGGGATGATTGCTGTTATTTTGTTTGCTTTAATTGCTATGAAATTTGGTATTCCAACAAGTGAGACACATGGATTAATTGCTGGATTAACAGGAGCGGCAATTGCTATGTATGGTTGGAAATCTGTTAATTTATATGAATGGAAGAATGTTTTGGTTGGATTAATATGGTCTATTTTGGGAACAATAGTGGTAGGATATATAATAACGAAAATATTTGAACGAGTTGTTAATTTAAAACATGATAAAATTGAAAAGTGGCAAGTAATAGGATGTTGTGGCATGTCTTTTATGCATGGAGCGCAAGATGGACAAAAATTTATTGGAATTTTAATTTTATTTTTTAGTTTAGTAAAAAATGTGCCAATTCCAAATCTTATTAATCCATTAGATTATGTTGGTATTATTATATATACAGCTTTTATAATGGCAATGGGAGTGTCTATTGGGGGAAAGAAAATTGTAGAGAATATAGGAAGTCAAATGGTTCTATTGGATAATAAGCAGGCTTTGATGAGTGATATTACTACTGTATTTACATTGTTTATTGCAAGTATGGCAGGGATGCCAGTTAGTACAACGCATGCAAAAACAATGTCTATTATTGCAATTGGAAATAGTCAGAAAAGTAAAATCGATCGCTCAAAAGTATTTGGAATTTGTAAAGCATGGTTTTGGAATTTTCCAATTTCAGCTATGATTGGTTATTTTTTGGCACTTATCTTAAGAGCCATTTGTGGGTTATAAATCAAAGAAGCTTTTTAAATCGTTAAAATCAATGTCTAAAACAATACAAAAAGCAACCAACTCAAAATCTTTAACAATCATTTGATTATGTTCAATACGATAAATTTCATTACGAGACATTTCTATACCAAGTAATTCAAGTTCTCTACACAAGTCTACTTTCGTATATTTTTTCTTTTCACGAGCGGTTTTGATAAGATTACCTATGATATTGGGTTTGTTATTAAATTTTTTCAAAGTTGTCTCCTCCTTTAGGTAGTGGTTATCTATTTTAAATACAATTTGTCGAATTTTGTCAAATTATATATAAGAATGTCAAAAGTATTGAAAAACTAAAAAAAGTGTTATATGGTTAAAATAGTATAAAAAACTATTTAATCTTTTTATTGATTTTATAATACTATTTATGCTATAATAAACAGGAAGACTGTTCACTTTTTGAAAATTTAATAGAAAAAAAGGGGGGATTTGTATGGTGAAAATATCGGAGGCAGAATTAGAAGTAATGAAAGTTATCTGGAAACGAAAGGAAACAACTTCTGTAGAAATTATAGAGGAACTGAAAGAACAAAAGAATATAAATTGGAATTTTAACACAATCAGAACTTTGATTAAGCGATTACTTGTAAAAGGAGCGATAGAGATTGTAAAAAAACAAGGAAAGACTTATACTTATAGACCAATTATAGAGGAAGAAAAATATAAAATGACTATGACTAAAAAATTGTTACAAAAATGGTATAATGATTGTATCGATGAATTGGTGTTACAATATTGCCAATTAGGTTTAACTGTAAGTGAAATGAAAAGTCTTATACAAAAAATTGATGAAATTATAGTACGAAAGGAAAAAAATAATTAAAATAAAAGCGACTTTGTTTTGAAGTCGCTTTTTTAGGAGTTGATTTTAAAAGAAGAAAGAACAGAAGAGGCGATATTTGTATTAAAAGGTAAATCATCTAGAGGAAATTCAATATCAAATATATAATAAGTATTTTCTATTTGAAGCCAAGCGACTTGCAAATAAAAGGCTTGATTTAAGGTTTTGTCGAGATAATGAAAACTGTAAGTGTAAGCTAGATTATTGTTAATAGAAAGTTGTTTGGTTTCTGATAAATTAGAATAGCTTTCAAAATTACTTAAAAATGCTAGTTTATCTGCTTCAACAACAGCAGAAAAATCACGATTTTGAAGAGCATCTTCTTTGGAAATGAAAATGTTCAGATTATCTTTTGAACGTAATTCCATTAAATAGTCTAAATTAGACTGATATGGCTTCAAATTAAAAGTATTAGAAAGTTCAATGCTAATGGTATTGTCAGAACTTTTGAATATGGTTGTATTGGCTAGTATTTCGGTATTTTTGGGTTCTTTTTTTGTAGAAATTTTATGAGCAATTAATAAAATTAAGCCAATTAATAGAATTACGAAAATACTGCCAATGATAACAACTTTTTTTATATTTAAACGACGTGGCTCTTCGTAAAAATCTTTCATAAATTAGTACCTCATTTTTATTTTATTCTTATACTATATTATATTTATTTTGAAATTTCAAGGAAAAATTTTAAAAACATTATTGACAAATGTAAAACATGATGATAATATAAAGCTACTATTCTAAAAAAGTTTATTCTTATTTCAATTCGAAATGAAAAAATCAATTTAAAAATAAAAAAAAGAGAGGAGAGATAATTTGTCGTTATCAATCATAAAAAGCTTGTCACTTCAAGGGTTGGATGGTGTTCTAATTAATGTAGAAGTTGACATTTCGGCAGGTATGCCAACTTGGGAAGTAGTGGGGTTACCAGATGCTTCTATTCGTGAATCAAAAGAAAGAGTTCGAACAGCAATAAAAAATTGTGGATATGAGGTATTAAGTCGAAAGTATATTATTAATTTATCACCAGCCAATCTGAAAAAGGAAGGTTCCATGCTGGATTTAGCAATTGCAGTTGGGATTTTGCGTTCTATGGATGCGATTGAGGAAACTGGCTTGGAAAATACGATTATTGTTGGAGAATTGTCTTTAAATGGAAAAATTAATAAGATAAATGGAATTTTACCCATTTGTGTGGAAGCCTTAAAGTATGGAATAAAACGAGTCATTGTTCCAAAAGAAAATGCGAAAGAAGCTGCTATTGTGAAGGAATTACAAGTGATTGGTGTGTCTAATTTAAAGCAAGTAATACAATTTTTAAATGGTGAAATTGTGATAAAAGAGGAAAAAGTAGAGTTAGAAGAAGTTTTAAAAAGTAATCAAAATATCAAATTGGATTTTTCTGAAGTGAAAGGACAAGAAACTATGAAAAGGGCATTAGAAATAGCAGCTGCTGGTGGGCACAATTGTTTAATGATTGGAAGCCCTGGCTCAGGAAAAACAATGATGGCAATGAGATTACCCACCATTTTACCAGATTTAACATTTGAAGAAGCTTTAGAAATAACTAAAATACATAGTATTGCTGGAAAATTAGGAGAAGATACACTTGTAACACAAAGACCATTTCGAAATCCACATCATACAATATCTGCTAATGGATTAATTGGTGGAGGAAAGATTCCGAAGCCTGGAGAGATTAGTTTATCGCATTATGGTGTGTTATTTTTGGATGAATTATTGGAATTTAATCGAAATACTTTGGAGGTTTTGAGAGGACCATTGGAAGATAGAAAAGTTACGATTAGCCGAGTGGGAGCAAGTTTAACATATCCTTGTAATTTTATGTTGGTTGCTAGTATGAATCCTTGTCCGTGTGGTTATTTGGGAAGTAAGGAAAAGAAATGTAGCTGCACACAAAAACAGAAAGAAAATTATAGAGCTAAACTAAGTGGTCCTTTGTTGGATCGATTTGATATTCATATTCAAGTACCGAGTGTTGATTATAAAAAACTAGAAATGCGAAGCACAGAATGCTCTGCTGATATTCGAAAAAGAGTGAATGAAGCAAGAAATGTTCAAATGCATCGTTATCAAGATTTAGAAATGTTTTCAAATGCAGAATTAACACCTCAATTAATGGAAAAGTATTGTAGATTAGATAAGGAATCGAGTGAAATGTTAAGTCAATTTTTTGAGAGATTAAACCTTAGTGCACGTGCGTATTCAAAAATATTAAAAGTAGCTAGGACAATAGCTGATTTGGATGGTTGTGATAGCATACAAAAAATCCATTTAATGGAGGCAATTCAATATAGGAGTTTGGATAGAATATGAGAGAAATTCAAGAATTGAGTATAAACGATGAAAAATTTCCAGAAAAATTAAGAAAAATAAAAAATCCGCCAGCTAAATTATATGCTATTGGAAATATTGATTTATTGGCTAAACCTAGTTTAGCCATTGTAGGCACACGTCATATAACAAAATATGGGACAAAGAATTGTGAGTATTTTGCACAAAAAATGGTAGAAAAAGATATTCCAGTTGTAAGTGGTATGGCTATTGGAACGGATAGTGTAGCACATAGGACTGTATTAAAATATGGCGGAGAAACAATTGCGGTGTTGGGAGGTGGATTTGAGCATATTTTTCCAAAAGAGAACTTAGGATTGTTTGAAAATATAATTCAAAGTAATAGTTTGGTGATAACAGAATATCCACCAAGTGTAGGTACCAAAAGTGAACGATTTTTAGAAAGGAATAGAATTGTGAGTGGATTATCGGAAGGTGTGTTAATTATAGAAGCAGCTTACAGAAGTGGAACGAGTGTTACAGCTAAACTAGCCTATCAACAAGGAAAAGTAGTTATGGCATTGCCAGGAAGGTTAGATAATTCTTATGGTGTGGGAGTGAATAAATTAATTCAGGAAGGTGCTAAGTTGGTTACCAATATAGAGGATGTTCTTTCATATTTTCCACAATTTATGTATCAATTGGGGAAAACAAGAAAGGAAGAACAAATTATTTTATGGGATGTGAAAGAAGAATATCAAGAAATTGTGAAAATTTTACACAATCAAACATTATCAGTTGAGGAAATTGTACAAAATACAAGAGAAAAGAATTTAAGACAGACTTTGCATTTGTTAGCTGATATGGAACTAGAAGGAATTATTACACAGGAGATTGGTGTTGGATATAAATGTGTATAAGACCTAAAAATGAGAAAGGAATTATAATGACGAATATAGAATTAGGAAAAAAAGGAGAAAAAGTTGCTAGTAATTTCTTAGAAAAGTTGGGATATTGTATTATCTTACGAAATTTTAAATGTAGCTATGGAGAAATTGACATTATTGCTATGGATAAAAAAGAGTTGGTTTTCATAGAAGTGAAGACGAGAGGTTCGAAAAAGTATGGTGAAGCACGAGAGGCAGTTGATTTATATAAAAAGAAACATATAAAAAAAGCAACGACATATTATATTAGTAAACATAGATTAGAAAATGAATTTGTTCGATTTGATATTATTGAAGTGTATGTTAGAAGAGGTGAATTTTATATTAAACATGTAAAAAATGCATTATGGTAGATAAATGTTACAGAAATGAAATATAACATTTATGTAACATTGTTGCAATATAGAAAGGATACAGTTATAATAGAAAAGTAAGAATATCTTGAGGAGAAACAAATGAAAAAAATCATTATAAAAATACTAAAAAAATATAAAATACAATTTGTAATCGTATTTGTATTTATAGCAATTAATATATATTTATTGACTATTCCACCCTATATTATTGGTAGGATTGTAGATTTGTTATATTATACAGAACAAAATAAATTGCTAATTATAAGACAGGTTATGTATTTATTACTAACAGCAATTGGATTGTTGTTGGCAAGATTGCCATGGCGATATACAGTAGGACTTATTTCACGTGGTTTTGAGAAAGATATTAAAAACAAACTATTTGATCAATTTATGAAAATAAAAATGACAAATTTACAAAATACTAAAAATGGTGAATTAATGTCTTATTTTACGAAAGACATAGGAGAAATGAGAGTTTTTCTTTATCGAATTATTTCACTTCGGTTCACGAATATTAATAATTTTTCTGATTGTGACATATAGAATGACATCTGGTGTTAATTTAAAGTTGACTTTGGTTACCATGTGCCCAATTGTTGTAACGAGCTTTTTAGTTGTTTGGATAAAAAAATATGTTGAAATTAGTTTTAAAAGGTCACAAAGATATTATACACAAATGTCTGAGTTTGTCCAAGAAAGTACAGATAGTATCAAAACGACCAAGGCATATGCAGGAGAAGTTAGTCAATTAAAAGAATTTATAAAAAGAAATAAAAACTTAAAGCATGCCAATAATAGTGTGGATGTACATTCTGCTTTGTTGTCAACTTGTATTAATATATGTTTTGGATTGTGTTATGGAATTTCGTTAATCTATGGTTCAAAATTAGTGTTAGAGGGAACGATTACAACAGGTGAATTTATTGCTTTTAATGGTTATATTGGCTTGTTTGTTGGACCAGTATCTTGGCTGCCAGGAATTATAGCAAGATTTAAAAGAGCACAAATTTCGTATCATAGATTAGATAAAGTATTTTCTTTAGAAAGAGAAAAAATTGGAAGTAAAGATGTAAAATCTTCAAATACGATAGCTGGAGATATTGTCATTCATGATTTAACTTATAACTATGCACAAAATATTGAAGTTGCATTGAATCATATCAATCTTGAAATAAAAGAAGGAGAAACATTAGGAATTATTGGTACGATTGGTAGTGGAAAAACAACTTTGATGAATTTATTGTTGAAATTGTATCCAGTGCCAAATGGAAAAATTAGTATTGGTGGAGTGGATATTAATGATATTCCATTGAATGTTTTAAGAAAAAGTATTTGTTATATAACGCAAGATCCTTTTTTATTTTCTAGCACGTTAAAAGATAATATTAGTCTTTTTAGAGAGGGGTACGAAGATAAAGAAATTGAAGAAAGTACACAAAGAGCTATGATTCATGATGATATTTGCAAAATGAATGAGGGAATTTATACTACCATTGGTGAACGTGGAGTGGATTTATCAGGTGGACAAAAACAAAGACTGGTAATTTCTAGAGCATTTTTACAGAAAAGTAATATTGTTATTTTTGATGATACATTTTGTGCTTTAGATAATCGAACGGAAGAAGCATTACTAAAAAATATTAAAGAATTGATGAAAGGAAAGACTTGTATTATTATTTCAAATCGAATTTCAGATATTAAAGATGCTGATAAAATTATTGTATTAGATGAAGGCAATATTATAGAAGCAGGAAATCATGAAATATTAATTCATAGAAAAGGTTTGTATAGCAAACTTTATGTTCAACAATCTTCGAAAGAAGAAACCATTTTTGATTAGGAGAATACGAATGAAAAATAAAACCTTGTCCAGAGTTCTGGAATTAGCTAAACCACATAAAAAAACAATTATGATTACCTCATTTTTGTCTCTTATGATAGGAATTGTCGAAATTGTAAAGCCGTATTTATTAAGAATTGCAATTGATGAATATATTAGCAAAGGAATTTTCCAAAAAGGTGCTATAACGGTAGCATTAATTGGAGGGATTTATATTGGAATGGTTCTGTTACAAAATATAATTGATTTTGTAACCACCACGACAGTGAATATGATGGGAGAAGAAATTATTTATACCTTACGAAATCGACTATTTAAATTTACCCAATATACTAATATCACATTTCACGATAAAACTTCAGCAGGAAAATTGTTTGTAAGAATTACAAATGATGTGGAGGATATTTCTAATTTATTTAAAGATATTGTAGCCACAATTGTAAAAGATATTATTTTGATTTTTGCCATTGCAGGAATTATGGTGTATTTTAATTGGAAATTGAGTGTATTATCTTTTGTGGTAATTCCTTTTGTTATTGTATTTTCGTTTACTTTAACTAGCATACTACATAAACAATACGATATTTCAAAAATTATTCGAACCAATTTGAATACATTTTTGGCTGAATCCATTTATGGTGCTAAAATTATAAAAGTGTTTAATATTCAAAAAGAGAAGCAAAAAGAATGTGAAGCCTATACCAATGATTTTTGTAAAGCAAGAGAAAAA
Organism: uncultured Clostridium sp.; assembly: GCA_947653235.1. GTDB lineage: Bacteria > Bacillota > Clostridia > TANB77 > CAG-508 > Scatovivens. Next base: position 18,794 of record CANTGH010000009.1, on the reverse strand, counting down.
CCAGGATTGATTGAAGGTTTATTACCAGCTTTAATGACAGTTTTAGAAAATGTAGGAATTGCAATTATTGTTGTATCTTGTACGAATCATATTTGGGGAATTGGTTTGGAGGTTGGATTTATTTATGCTTTTATAACTTATATAAAACAATTATTTGAACCAATTACAAGAATTATCGAAAATATTGAAACAGTCCAAGAAGCTTTTGTTTCAATTGATAAAATATATGATATTTTGGATCAAAAAGAATATTTAGAGGATTTTGAAAAAGGGATTACTCTACAAGAAGTAAAAGGAAAAATTGAATTTAAACATGTATGGTTTTCGTATGATCAGGGAGAAAACTGGATTTTAAAAGATGTAAGCTTTACGATCAATCCAGGAGAGAGCATTGCGTTAGTAGGAAAAACAGGTTCAGGAAAAACAACGATTACGAATTTAATTAATCGATTTTATGATATTCAAAAAGGAGAAATTTTACTAGACGGAATTAATATTAAAGAAATTAATTTACGTAGTTTAAGAAATAATATTGGTATTATTTTACAAGATCCATTTATATTTGCAAAAAGTATAAAAGATAATATCAAATTATACAAGAATTTAGATGAATATGAAATTGAAGAAGCTATTGAACTTGCTTCGGCGGATGAATTTATTAATTCTTTACCAGATGGAATGGAACAAATTGCGAATGAAAGAGGGAATTCTTATTCGGAAGGGCAAAAACAATTGATTGCGTTTGCACGTGTATTTGCCAATAATCCCAATATTTTTGTATTAGACGAAGCAACTGCTAATATCGATACTTATACAGAAAGTCTAATTCAAAAGTCAATTGATCGCTTGTCTGCTAATAAAACTTCGATTTTTATAGCTCATCGATTATCAACCATTGTTAATGTAGATAAGATTATTGTACTAAGTGAAGGGCAAATTATTGAAGAAGGAAATCATGAAACATTATTAAAAACAGGTGGTTATTATTCAAAATTATACAATGCTTATTATGAAAGTTTAGGGTAAATTCAAAAAAATGACAAAACCTACAAAAAAATTGTAATAACCCTTGATTTTTAAGATGAATTAGTGTATAATTAATATGTATAAGTTTAAAAATGTTTATATTTACATAATGATAAATATTTTTATAAAAAGGATGGTAAAAATATGATAAAAGAGAAAATTTTAAAAATAGCACTAGCTTCCACATGTATAGCAAGCTTAATATTGCCACATACAAGTGTCGTATTAGCTACGCTCACAAACGATGTTCCGAATGATATTAATACTGTAAAATTAAACGATACACCTTATCATGAAAGAGGTTGGGCCTATAAAATGGGTGGTGATCAAGGAACTAAGATTTTAAAAATTTATAATGTAGACGATAAAGATGAAGATGGAAATGCTCAATACTCAGATGAATTTTATTGTTTAGATGCAACAAAATCTTTCCCATCTGGATGGGATGAAACTTATAAAGATGGAATTGATTATAAAAGAGCAATACCAGATTTCTTTCATATAGATTTGGATGAGACAACTTTATCCAATTTAAGCGATGAAAATTACAACTCTTTGTGTTGGTTATTAAATAATCTATATTTAAACAAACAATTACCAGAAACACAAAGAGAAAATCAAAGAAAAATGATATTAAATGCTGCTTTTCAGTCTATTATTGAAAATACGGAATTTGCTGATAGAACGACATTGGAAGATATTGAGGCTAAAATCAATGAAGATGATATTGAAATAATTCAACAATGGGCTATTTGGTATTTTACGAATCATGGAGATAAGACGCATCAAGAAATACCAATTGTAAATGAAAAAGATGGTCAACCAGTATTGCCAGTTATTGATTATGCACGTTTACCTCAATTAATAGAAAATGATGGTGACTCTATGCAAACATCAGATCCAACAAAATATGAATGGATTACGATTTTGTATCAATACTATGTAAAAGAAGCATTAAAAAACAAAAATACTGAATTTTCAACCAATAAACCAAGTGTAACCAATCGAAATGCCACCATTGTTGAAGAAGAAAATAACTATAAAGCAGGACCTTTTCAAGTGAATATTCCAGTAGGAATTAATTATCAAATAAGTGTAACAGATGAAAATGGTAGAACGATTTCAAATTATACAACGGACAAGGCACAAAATAGCCAAATTCCAACGGACAATACAGAATTTTACCTTTACATACCAAAAAATTCCATTTCCGATATTCATAAAATGACACTAACTTTGAATTACTATGAAACTAAAGCTTCTGTATGGACACCTGCAGATGGAAATAATGATAATCAACCAATGGTATTAGTTACAAGAGAAAATGAAAGTATACCAGTTGAAGCAATCAGAGTGAAAACGAAAGCGGATTTAGCTTTAAGAAAATATATTGTAGCTAAAAATAATGAATCCATCACAGATAGAAAACCAACTATACAAGTAACAGATGATGGAAAAATTGAATACAAACACAAAAAATCTCCATTAGAAGTAAAAGTTGGCGATACAGTAACTTATGAAATTACTATATATAATGAAGGGGAAGAAGAAGGAACAGCAACTAAGATTGTTGACTACTTGCCAGCAGGATTAGAGCTAGCCAAAGATAATCAAATCAATAGCAACAATGGTTGGAGACAAGAGGGAAATGCAATTATAACCGAAAAGTTAGCAGGCGAAAAAATCGCACCATATGATGCACAAAATAAAAATTTAGATGCAAGAACATTGCAAATTGTATGCGAAGTAACCAATTCTATTTCAGGTTCTGTGCTAACGAATATTGCAGAAATAAAAGAAGATAATATTAAGGATGATGATTCGACACCAGGAACAATAAAGGGAAGTGTAAATTCAGATTACAAGGGAAATAATAGCAATCCAAATGATTTGACAAATCCAAATTATTATTACAAAGGTCAAGAAGATGATGATGATTTCGAAAAAATAATAGTAGCAGGAAGACCATTTGATTTAAGCTTGCAAAAATTTATCACAAAAGTAAATGGTAAAGCGTTAAATGAAAGTAGAGAACCAAAACCAAATACAACACCATTAAAAAATGGTGCCAATGATGCAGAATATGCACCGATTATTAAAACACCAGTTCTTGTTCAGAAAGGTGATATTGTAACATATACCATTCGTGTTTATAATGAAGGTGAAGTAGCAGGTTATGCGAAAGCTGTAGCAGATTATTTGCCAGAAGGATTAGGATTTTTAGTTAATTATAAAGGGAATATCGATAATAGCTGGGCACTTCCAACAGATACTAAATTCGAAACAGTAAAATTAAATACGCTTACAAATGCAATGAAAAATCTGTCGGTTGATGATTTTGAAAACACGACTGATTTGGCTAATGTTGATGTTGTTAAAGGAAAAGTAAAATTGACATCTGAAGCATTGAAATCAAAATTAATCAATGCATTTGATGGTTCTGACAAATTGGATTATAAAGATATTGAAGTTACTTGTGTTGTGTTATCCGATAATAATTTGAGAAATATTGCAGAAATTACGCAACATTCCGATAAAGATGGAAATCCAATAACCGATAGGGATTCAACACCAGATACTGTAAATCCAGATAATTATCCAGGTGATGATGAAAAGCAAGATGATAATGATTATGAGAATTTAACTGTTCAGAAATTTGACTTGAGCTTACAAAAGTTTATTACAGGTTTAAATAACAAAGAGATTACAGACAGAATACCAAAAATAAATTATACAGATGGAAAAATCACTTATGAGCATCCACAAACACCGTTGGAGGTTAACAATGGAGACGATGTAACGTATACCATTCGAGTGTATAACGAAGGTGAAGTAGATGGATATGCAGCTGAAATTGGAGATGACATTCCAAATGGTTTAGTTTTTGATAGCGAAAATGAGATTAACAAAAAATATGGCTGGGTTATGTATGATGCAAATGGAAATGTAACAACAGATAGTAGTAAAGCAATTGAAATTAGAACTGATTACTTATCTAAGGAAAAGTCAGAACAAAGAGGAGAAAGTGCTTTATTAAAAGCTTTTGATAGTCAAAGTGGAAATTTATATTATTTGGATGTAAAAGCAGTATTTAAAGTCAAGGCAACATCTCAGAATGATACCATTATTAACACTGCTGAAATTACAAAGGATACAGACAAAGATGGCAATGAAATTGATGATATTGACTCAACACCAGACAATAAAAAAGAAGGTGAAGATGATTTAGATAAAGAAAGAATCCATGTAGGATACTTCGATTTAGCACTTCAAAAAGACTTGACAAAAGCAGTTATTACAGAAGGTGATAAAACAAAAGAAATAGTAGCAGTGAATGGTCAATTAACCAAAGTTGAAATTAACCGAAAGAAAATTAATTCAACCATTGTAAAATTTGTTTATGATATTACAATCACAAACGAAGGAACTATAGCAGGTTATGCAAAAGAAATAAAAGATTATATTCCAGAAGGATTACAGTTTGTAGAAGCAGATGATCCAAACTGGAAAGCAGGTTCTGATCGAACTATTACAACAGAGGCGTTAGCTAATAAATTATTACAACCTGGTGAATCAGCTAGTGTTCAAGTAACGTTAAGATGGATAAATGGCGAAAATAATTTAGGGTTGAAAAATAACATTGCTGAAATAAGCAAAGATTACAACGATGCAGGAGATGTAGATGATATTGATTCAACACCAAATAACAAAGTAGATGGAGAAGATGATATTGATGATGCACCAGTTATTTTGAGTATTTCAACAGGTAAAGCACCAGTTTATATTATTTTGACAACAACCATTTTAACAATTATTGGAACAGGTATAGTAGCAATTAAGAAATATGTACTATAAAAAAATAAAAATAGAAGCACAGGAGACTGTGCTTTTATTTTATGAAATAAATACGAAGAATTTTTAAAAACTAATTTACATTAAAAAATCTATATGTTATAATAAAATAGTAAAATTGAAAATGAGGTGGAGAAATGAACCAAATTTTAGACTATATGCCCAATCATAAATCAAGTAAATCAGATGGCTCAGATAAGATTGTTAGGATATTTGCAATCTTACTGATTTTATTTGCGATTGCTTTGATGGCTGTTGTTGGATATGGTAGAATTGCTAATAAAAATCAGATAAATAGTGAAATCCAGCAAATGACAAATGCTAAAATAGAAGTAGATGTTCAAGAAGCACAAGTAACGATAAAAGTAACACATGATAAAAAAATCCAGAAATTGATTTATAGTTGGAATACGAGTTCAGAAAGAACGATAAAAGCTTCTGAAAAATATTGGGAAGAAACGATTGATGTGCCAGCTGGAAATAATACATTGCATATTAAAGTAATTGATGAAAATGGTGTAGAAACCACGCATGATGAAGAAATTTCTTCAGAACAAGGTGTTGATATCATTAATCCAATTATAGAGCCACCAAAGGTAGTTGGCAATAAAGTAACAATAAAAGCAACAGATGAGACGGCTTTGGATTTTATCACATATCGTTGGAATGAAGAACAAGAAGAAACTATTTATGCAGAAGAAGGAAGTAAGGAAATTGCAACAGAAATTGAAGTGCGAAAAGGCGAGAATGATTTGACGATTGTTGCTGTAGATGGAAGCAATAACACAACGAAAGAAACGAAGAGCTTTATTGGACTTACGAAGCCAGAAATTACAGTTACTTTATCTGAAGACGGAAAAAGTATTGATATAAAAGCAACTCATGAGAATGGAATTGAATCAGTTGCATTTAATTTTAATAATGTAGATTATAATGCAGATATTGGAAGTGATACACCAACGGCTATTCAATTTTCACAAGAATTAGAAGTTGGTTATAATCGAATTATTGTTACGGTTAAGAGTGTGGATGGTACAGAAACGACATTTGATGGAGAATGTACATTAGGAGATGCTAATAGCAATACAAATAATTCTTCTACTCCAACTAATGAGACAGCCAATCAAACACCAGAGTCTTCTGGTGAAGGAGAATAAATTACAATAGAAAAATACTAGGAGAGAACAAATGATACAAGATATATATGTAATTGACGATAAAAATGAGTTAATTGTTATATTAGAGAAATTGTTTTTGGGAATGAGTAAGTATCGATTTGTCAATGTGAAGGCAGAAGAGTTGGGTGTTGCTTTGAAAAATATACCAGCTTTGATTATTGTTGATGAAGATAACACAAATGTTGATATAATTGATATTTGCAATACCATTCGAAATGATGATGACAACAACATAACACCTGTTGCAGTTGTCAGTTCGAATATTGATAGAAAGCATAGAATTCAGGTATTAGGTGCTTCTGTGCAATATTTTATCAAAAAACCAATTGATGAAGAATATTTATTTTATACAGTAAAAAACATTGTGGAATTATTATACATGAACCGAAAGGTAAGTCCGCTTACTGGACTTCCAGGAAATGTGCAAATTCAAGCAGAAATGAAAAAAAGATTATTGAATAAGGAAACGTTTGCCATTTTATATTTTGATTTAGACAATTTTAAGGCGTATAATGATCTTTATGGATTTTCAAATGGAGATGAGATTATAAAATTTACTGCCCAAATTATATCACGTTGTGTGCATAATGTGGAAAAAAGTAATAATTTTGTTGGGCATATTGGTGGCGATGATTTTGTGGCAATTATTAATAAAGCGGATTATGATCAAATTTGTCAACAAATTATAATTGAGTTTGATACTGGTGTGGAACAATTTTATAATACAAAAGATGTTCAAAGAGGTTATGTTGAAATTGAAAATCGAAGAGGTATAATGGAGCAATTTCCTGTGACAACAATTTCAATTGCTGTTGTTGAAGTGGATTCATTGGTTTTTAATTCAACATTGGAAATTGGAGAAGTTGGGGCTCAGGTAAAACATAGAGCTAAATCGATTATGGGAAGTGCATATGTTATTAATCGAAGAAAAATCCATGGGAGAAAATAAGAATGTTAGCATGAAAAATGCTAGCATTTTTTATTTTTGTAAAATAAAAAAGTAATATAAAAAATTTTTGGACATATTATGTAATAAGAAAAAGATTTATTAACTAATAAATCTAAAGTTTTTTTAATAGGAGGAATGGGAATATTAGTTTTATGTAAAATTATGTTGCTAAAATTGGATTGACAAAATCAAAAATTAATCATATAATCAAGATGTCACTTGAGAAGGAGGGGCAAATTTATGAAAACATATGACAAATTATCGATTAGGATAATTCGTAAAATTGCTTTCGTGAGTATCATACTTGTTTGCATGTTAGCGATTGGTGTTATGGCAGCAAAGTCAGATGTAAACTCTGTGACAATTGTTTTTGCTGATGACTGTGAAATAACGGTTATGACTTCAAAAACAACAGTTTCAGATATATTGGAGGAAAACCATATCATACTTGAGTCAGATGAACGAGTTTACCCAGATTTTAATGCTAATATTGATTTAACCAAAACCATAACTATTACAAAAGAAACGGAAGAACGAAAAATTGTGGCGGAAGAAATAGAAAGTATTTCGACAGAACAAATTTTAGGAAATTATGTTACAATAACCGAAAAAATAGTGACAGAACAAATTGAAATACCATATGAAACTGTTACGAAGGATGTTTCGTCTTCTGGTACAGAGACAACCAATAAAGTTCTACAAGAAGGAGAAAATGGTTTAAAAGAAGTAAAATATAAAATAAAAATGCAAGGAGAAGAAGAACTAGAAAGAAGTGTGATTTCTGAAACGATTTTGAAACAACCAGTTGAAAAAATTATTCAGATATCAACCAAGGTGGTTGCTAGATCTTCAGCGAGTAGAGCGTCAGCTTCTACTGTACAAGCAAGTATACAAGGAAAAACACCAAGTGTGGTTACTTTAAATACATCGGCATATTGTGCAGCATCTTGTGGTGGGAACACACGAACAGCAAGTGGAGCTACAGCATCTTCTTGGCATACTGTAGCAGCAGGAAAAGGTTATCCTGCAGGAACGGTAATTTATATTCCCTATTTTGCCAATAAACCAAATGGTGGTTGGTTTGTGGTTCAAGATACAGGAGGTGCAATTACCAATCATCATTTGGATATTTGGATGGATTCGATGTCAGAATGTTTAAGTTTTGGAAGAAGAAATTTGGAATGTCATATATATCAATAGAAAAAACTATCGAGAGTTTCTCGATAGTTTTTAGGTTGTAACATGTTATAGATTATTTGAAATAATCCATAATTCCAGTATAAATTCCCCAAGCTAAGATTTCTTGATAATTTTCAGTTTGTAACATGGAACATTCTGTTTGGTTAGATAGAAAACCACATTCAACGATTGTAAAGGGAATTTCTAAATGTTTAGATAAATAAATATCTGGAACTTTAGCTGGTGTGCGATTATTTTCTCTTTGAAGTGTATAATTTAAGTTGTTTTGTATATGAGTTGCTAGATTTAAACTATTTTCATTGTCTGCTTGATAAAAAGTTTGCCAACCACTATATTGTGATTGTGCAATTTTGTTCAAATGAATTGACACAAAAATTTCTGCCTCAGAATGATTTCCAATTTCAACTCGATTTTTCATATCAGAAATTTTTTTCTGGCGAATAGTGTCAGCATCCATTTCATAAATTCCGTTTTCATCAGAACGTGTTAAAATGACAGTACAAGATGAACTTTCCAATAATTTTTGTAATTTTTCTACGATTGACAAATTAATGGTAGATTCATAAATTCCATCAGCAGATTCGGCGCCACCATCTGGCAAACCATGACCTGCGTCTAATATGACAACATGATTTGAAACTGGTGTAGAAGAAGTTTCAATAACATTTGGAGTGGATTGGTACGTAAAGAAAATAACTGAAATGGTTATACAAGATAAAAGATAAAGTATTTTTTTCTTATTTAATAAAATCATAAAATCACCCTTATCAATGTATGAAGTAAGAATGAAATTATGCAGATAGATTTATCCAAAGCTTTACTAGATAATGTACTTGAATAAAAAAATAACCGAAAAAGCAAGTCTTACTTTTGTGGGCTTTTTTTATGTATAAAATTTTCTTAATCTACAAAAAATAACCAAAAAAGATTAAAGGAGAATTTTATGAAAAAAAGTAGAAGCCTAAATATTCGAGGAACTTTGCTAGATCGAAATCAGCTGAGCCACTATACTGAGAAAATTGCGGCAGAACATACTGTAAAAAGTTCATCAAGTAAAGATACGTATCCAGTGCCAAATGTAAAAAAAGATTATCAATTTATTTTAGAAACGTATCAATTATTGGCTCGACATATTAAACTTGGAATCAAAATACATTCGGCTGGTGAATGGCTTTTGGATAATTTTTATATTATTGAAGAAACAGTTAAAGCCATTGAAAAAGAAATGCCAATTAAAAAATATCAATCTATGATTGGTATTTCAGGAGGACGTTTTGCGGGCTTTGCAAGAAGTTATGTGCTTGCTGAGGAAATTGTAGCTTATACAGATTGCAAGATTGATCGAGAAGTGATTGATTTGTCTTTGCGTGCTTATCAAAAAAAGAAATTTTTGACAATGGATGAAATTTATAATATTGGTACTTTTTTCAAAATCTCCATGATTTCGCATATTCGTGAAGTTTGTGAAAAAATTTATTCTTCACAAATGCAAAAATATAAGGTTGAGAGTATTATTGAACGCGTCATTGATGAAAAAAGTGGGAATGAAAGAAAGTTTAAAAATACTTCCAATGTAAAAGTGTTTAGTGAGAGTGAACTCAAATATCCTTTTATTGAGTATATGTCGTATAAATTGAAAGTATATGGTAAAAAAGCAATTGAGTATCAAAATGTACTAGAAAAAGAAGTGCTAAAATTAGGTGTGACACTTTCGGATGTCATCCAAAAAGAACATTTGTATATTGCTAATTTGAAAATTAAAATTGGGAATTGTATTACCAGTATTAAAGCAATTAACCGTATTAGTTTTTCGGAGTTGTTTGGTTATATCAATGTTTCCGAAGAAATTTTGAGAATGGATCCAGCAAATGTTTATCCTTTTATGGATCAAGATAGTAAATCGTATTATCGAAGTAAAATTGAGGAAATTTCGAAAAAAAGTAAAATTTCAGAGATCTATATTTGTGAGAAAGTCATTGAGCTATGCAAAAGATATGAAAATTATGGAAGTATTGTAGAAAAGAAAAAAGCGCATGTTGGTTATTATTTGATTGATGATGGAATTGATGAATTAAAAGAAGCTTTAGAGATGAAACATCACAAAAAAGTAAGCAAACGAGTAAAATCCCGTTTTTATGCGTCTTGCAATATTTTAATTCCTATGTATTTGGATTTTCTAATTGTGGCAAGAATTTATTTAGCGTATCATACTGCGTTTTTGAGTATTCTACTTTGGCTTGTTTTATATATTCCAATTTCGGAAATATTTTTAAGGGTATTTAACTATATTTTAGGAAAAATGAAAAAGCCAACTAGAATTCCCAAAATTAGTTATGAAGATGGAATTCCAGAAGAGCAAGCTACTTTTGTTGTGATGCCAACGATTTTGAAATCCAAAGAGAAAATCAAGGAAATGTTTGAAAAACTAGAAATTTATTATTTAGCAAATAAATCTGAAAATTTATATTTTGCTTTGCTTGGAGACTGTAGCGAAGAAAAAACGCAGCAAATGAAATTTGACCAAGAAGTCATGCAATATGGGAAAAAATATGCTCAAGAATTAAACCAAAAATATAGTGAGTTTGGTTTTCCGAAATTTCATTTTTTCTATCGAAAAAGAGAGTGGAATGATTGCGAAAAATCGTATATTGGTTGGGAACGAAAAAGAGGACTTTTAGTTACTTTTAATCAATATTTAAAAGGAAAACTGAAAAATAATTTTTTGGTTAATACCTTAGAAGAGCAAAAAGAAAATTTGCCTGATGTTAAATATATTATTACTTTGGATAGTGATACCAATTTGAGTTTAGAAACGGCACAAAAATTAATTGGCGCAATGAGTCATGTGCTTAATATTCCAGTTATTGAAAATAACAAAGTTGTTTCTGGCTATGGAATTATGCAACCAAGAATTGGGTTGGAATTGGATTTGGCGAAAAAAAGTAAATTTATTGAATTATTTAGCATGCAAGGTGGAATTGACTTTTATACCAATGCGATTTCTGATATTTACCAAGATTATTTTGGCGAAGGAATTTTTACAGGAAAAGGAATTTATGATGTTGCTGTTTATAATCAAATTTTAGAAGGAGAAATCGAAGAAAATACAGTTCTTAGCCATGATTTGCTGGAAGGCAATTTTTTAAGATGTGGGCTTTTAACAGATGTTATGTTACTGGATGGATATCCACTTCGCTATATTCCGTATGTTTTACGAAATCACAGATGGACTAGAGGGGATTGGCAAATTATAAAATGGCTTCGTAGCAACCGATTAAATGAAATTTCTAAATTTAAGATTTGGGATAATTTACGAAGAAGTTTGTTAAATATTACAGCATTCATTGGAATTGTAGTTGCTAATTTTATTTATTTTAGTCAAAAAGGTTTGGCTGTGGAAGTGATTTTATGGTCATTTTTGGCAGTGATTATTTCGTATGTGTTAGATGGAATGAATTATATTGTATTTAAAGAAAGCAATGTAGAAGGTGCCATTTATAGTGATAAAAAATTCTCGAAAGATATGAAAAACAGTACCATTAGTGTTTTTCGAATTCTTTTGTCATTTCTATTTTTGCCCTATGAAATGTACAAAAATTTAGATGCGATTGGTAAAAGTATCTACCGTATGAAACACAGAACTAAATTATTGGAATGGGTCACAGCTGAAGAGGCTGACAAAAATTCAAAAACGGATTTACAGTCGCATTTTTCCCAAATGAAATCAAATGTAATTCTGGGTATTTTATTTTTGTTTTTCCAAAATCCAATTGCGGTGGTGTTTGGAGTTTTATGGATTATAGCACCAATTGTGGCTTGGTATATTAGTTTGGATACACAAACGCAAACACAAATTAATCCAGAGGATGCGGATTATTTAAAAGAAGTAGGAAAGGCAACTTGGCAATTTTTCAAAGATTATGTTAAAGAAGAAACTAATTATTTGATGCCAGATAATTATCAAGAAGACCGCAAGAAAAAAATTGTGCCAAGAACATCTTCTACTAATATTGGATTGGAATTGTTGGCGTTTATTTCGGCTTATGATTTAGGGTATATTACGAAAGAAGAGGCAATTGAATCCATCACAAAAGTTATGCAGACGATTAATGTTTTAGCCAAATGGAACGGGCATTTGTACAATTGGTACAATATCGAAACATTAGAGCCTTTAATACCAAGATATATATCTTCTGTAGATAGTGGAAATTTTGTGGGCTATTTGTATATTGTCAAACAATTTTTGAAGGAAAATAATGAACAAGGCAAACTTGATTTGCTTATTCAAAATGTTTCTGATTTGATAAATCATACAGATTTTTCCAAACTGTATAGTCCAGAAAATAAATTATTGTCAATTGGTTTTAACTTAGAAGATAACGAGCTAACCGATTCGTATTATGATTTTTTAGCTTCAGAAGCCAGACAAGCAACTTTAGTTGCTATTGCCAAAGGTGATGTTCCAAGCAAAGTTTGGAACAATTTAAGCAGAACGTTGACATCTTTAAAAGGCTACAAAGGGCTAATCTCTTGGACAGGAACAACATTTGAATATTTGATGCCTAATATTAATTTAAAACGATACGAAGGAAGTTTGTTAGATGAAGCAAGTAAATTTGCTATTTTAAGTCAGATTGAATATGCTAAAAAATTGAAAGTGCCATGGGGAATTTCTGAATCAGCCTTTAATTTACGCGATTTGAATGGACATTATCAATACAAAGCATTTGGTGTGCCCTGGCTTGGTTTGAAACGAGGCTTAGAGGAAGATATTGTAATTGCACCATACAGCACATTTTTGTCTTTGCAGTATGTGCAAAAAGAAGGAATGTATAACTTAAAGCAATTGGAAAAAGAAGGTGCCAGAGGAAAATATGGTTTTTATGAAGCAGTGGATTATACCAACACGAGATTAAAAAAAGGACAAACTCATGAAGTGGTAAAAACCTATATGGCTCATCATCAAGGACTGATTTTGCTTTCGATTAATAATTGTATCAATGAAGATATTTTGCAAAAAAGATTTAATCAAAATCCAGAAATTGAATCAGTAGGTGTACTATTACAAGAAAAAATGCCAGTTAAAATGATTATCACCAAAGAGAAAAAGGAGAAAATTTCGAAAAACAAAACACCAGGTGAGAGCAGTTATGTAGAAAGAGTCATTGAGAAGCCAAATCTGAGGTTTAAAAATATAAACGTAATTTCCAATGGAAATTATAAAATTCTGATCAATGATTTTGGCGAAGGTGTCAGTGAATATAAAGGAAAAATGCTAAATAATTACAAGGAAACATCAGAACTAAAAAACGGAATTTTCTTTTATCTTCGAAACACAAAAACGAAAAAAATTACGCATTTAGAAAAATGTGAAAAAGTGATTTTCGCGCCAGACAAAGTCAAATTTATCGGAAAAGATGCCAATTTAAAATTTGAAGTAACCGTTACCTTGGATCCAGATAAATGTGTAGAAATCAGGCGTGTAGAAGTTGAAAATTTGGGAAAAAGTGATGAGGTTTTAGAAGTAATTTGTGAATTTGAACCAAGTCTTTCGGAAAAAATTTCGGAATATGCGCATCCAATTTTTAATAAGTTATTTTTGAAATTAGAAGAAGAAAATGAAAATATTACGGTGCAAAGAAAATCAAGAGATTTGGAAAATAGTGTATTTTTAGCGACTACGTTATACACAGAAAGTGACCAAATTGTGAATTTTGAATACGAAATTGATCAAGAAAAATATCAAGCTAGAGAAAATTATGGATTACCACAAATGATAAAAAATCAGAAGATTTTTTCAAAAGAAACACCACAGGTGACGTCACCAATTGTGGTTATGAAAAGGACAGTAAAAGTTAAGTCTTTGGCAAAAGCAACTGTCGATTTGATTATGGCAGCTGGTGACACCAAAGAAGAGGTAAAGAATTTAATTGAAAAAGTAAAAAGTGAAGAAGAAATTGATCGAATATTTAATGTTGCCATGGTCAGAAGCGAAGAGCAAAATAAATATTTGCAAATGAAAGCAAGCAAACTTGCCATGTATCAACAGTTGCTAAATTATATTTTACAGCAGGGTTTTGTAGAGAAAAAGAGCCAGAATTCAGAATATTCGATGAATAGTTTGTGGAAATATGGAATATCAGGTGATTTGCCAATTCTCGTTTTAAAAATAGCGAAATTTGAAGAAATTTATGTGTTAGAAGATATGATAAGAGCTTTTGAATATTATCGAATTAAAAATATTTTTATGGATTTGGTTATTTTAAACCATGAAAAAAATGTGTATGAACGATTTGTCGAAGATGCTATTTACTCGGTTATTTCAGAAAGACAACTGCAATTTCTGAAAAATACTTCTAGCGGAATTTTTGTCTTGAACCAAAAAGACATGCCAAATGAAGATGTAAAAGCAATTGAATTTAAAGCACGTGTTGTCATAGACGCCAAAAAATGGGACTTATCAACTTTCTTAAAAGAAATGCAGGACAAGCAAAATGGCGAAAAAGGCGAAATTGAAAAAAATAAAAGTCCCCAATATACCGAAGAATTATTACCGCTCAAAAAAGAAGATTTGCTGTATGACAACGAATTTGGTGGATTTACACCAAATGGAAAAGAATATGTTATTTACAAAAATACAGAAAACAAATTGCCCTCTGTTTGGAGCAATATTTTAGCTAATAAATTTTTTGGAAGTGTTGTAACAGATAGCTTGGGGGGGTATATTTGGTATAAAAATAGCCGCTTAAATCGTCTGACAGCTTGGAACAACAATACGATTTTTGATTTTCCATCTGAGATTTATTATATCAAAGATGAGGACAATTCCCAAGTTTGGACACTTAATACCAGTGTTAATCCAAATCCTAATTATTATTATATAAGACACGGTTTTGGGTACACCAATTTCCAAACGAGCTATGATAACTTTATTCAAACAGTTGATGTTTTTGTACCAAATGAAGAAAACGTAAAAGTTTTAGATTTTCGCATGAAAAATATTATTGGAGAAAGTCGAAAACTAAAATTAGTAGTTTATATCAAACCAGTCTTGGGAGAAGACGAATATTTTAGCAATGGAAATTTGAAGCTTGAGAAAAAAGATAATCTATTGTTGATTAAAAATGTATTTGCTAGTGAAGATTTTAAAGGCAAAGTTATGTATGTAACAAGCAATGAACCAATCAGCAGTTTTACAGGTGACAAAACCGATTTTTTCGGAAATGGTAGCATTGAAGAACCAGATGCATTATACAAAGAATTGGATGGTCATTCTGGATTAGGAAAAAATTCTTGTATTGGATTGGAAATTAATTTGTCTTTTGACAAATTTGAAGACAAGAAATTCTCACTTTTAATTGGTCAAGAAAATGACATTGAAAAAATAAACCAAGTCACAAAACAATATCAAAAAGAATACGATGTAGAAGTTAAATTAGAAAATGTCAAGTCGAAATGGAATAATCTTTTAAGTGTAATTCATGTAAAAACACCTTCGGAATCCATTAATCTTTTGATGAATGGATGGCTTGTGTATCAGACTATTAGTAGTCGATTATTTGCTAGAAGTGGATATCATCAATCTGGTGGAGCTTTTGGATTTCGTGATCAGTTGCAGGATTGCTTTGGAATCAAATATGTAGATTGTTCGTTTTTAAAAGAACAAATTTTAAATTGTGCCAGACATCAATTTATGGAAGGCGATGTTCTTCATTGGTGGCATTTGGAAACCAAACGAGGCATTCGAACCCGTTTTTCGGATGATATGTTATGGCTTGTGTATGGTGTTTTAGAATATCTTGATTTTACGAATGAAAAAGATATTTTAGATGAGAAAGTTCCTTATATTAAAGGAAATTTACTAAAAGAAGATGAACTAGAAAAATATGATATTTTCTATGAAGGCGACGTCAAAGAAAGCATTTTTGAGCATTGTATTCGTTCGATTGAACATGTTATTTCGAAAGGAATTGACCCATTTCCCAAAATTGGTGTTGGTGACTGGAATGATGGATTTAGCAATTTAGGAAGCAAAGGCAAAGGGCAAAGTATTTGGATGGGATTTTTCTTATATGATATTTTAAACCGATGGATCCCTGTTTGCGAAGAAAAAAATCGAACCGATTTAGTTGAAAAATATAACAAACTAAAAGAAGAATTAAAGAAAAATCTTAACACCAAAGGTTGGGATGGACGTTGGTACAAAAGGGCTATCAACGATGATGGCTATGAAATTGGAAGCATGGGTAGTGAAGAATGTAGAATTGATTGTATTGCACAAAGTTGGAGCGTTATTTCTAATGCAGCAGACAATGATAAAAAATTTATCTCACTGGAAGAAGCAGAAAATTATTTGGTAGATCGCGAAAATAAACTGATTAAGTTATTTGAACCAGCTTTTGAAAATTCTAGTTTTAATCCAGGTTATATTAAAGCTTATCCAGCAGGTGTAAGAGAAAATGGTGGGCAATATACGCATGGAAGTGTATGGTTAATTATTGCAGAAGCCTTGCTTGGATTTGGAGATAAAGCAGTGGAGTTTGCGGAACTTATCAATCCAATTGAACACACAAGAACCAAAGAAGAAGCCAAGAAATTTAAGTTGGAGCCATATGCAATGGAAGCTGATATTTACGCTAACAAAGATTTGTTAGGTCGTGGTGGTTGGAATTGGTATACAGGCTCTAGTAGTTGGTATTTTAAGGCTATTTTGGAATATGTATTAGGCTTGAAAATTAAAAATGGATTTTTAAGTGTTGATCCATGTATTGCTAAGTCGTGGAAAGAATATGAAATTAAATATAAATATAAGACAAGTATTTATCATATTGTAGTCAAAAATCCAGAAGGCAAAAATACGGGGGTGGACAAATTTATTGTCAATGGTAATGAAGTTGAAGATAAAAGAATTCCGCTTTCGGATGATGGAAGAATTTATCAAATTCAAATATTTATGTAAAAAAAGAAAATACTAAGCAAAATGCTTAGTATTTTTTATGTGCATCAATTGTTTCTTCTTATAAAGTGACTTTTTGCTTTTTTTCTAGATAGGAAATGGCACAATCATTTAACATAATGCGATTATTACTAAAAAGTCTAATCATTCTATGTTTGCTTAATTCGATAAGACTAGGCATTAAATCAGGCTCGTCTGAGTTGTGAAATATGGAATTTATAAAGAATGCCTTATAGCGAAAAGGATTATTATAATTACGATTTTGGTATTCTTTATAAATTATATTTAGGACTTTATCAGCATTTTGAGATAATGAAATTTTAAACAAATCAATCACCACCTTTCATCTTTTGAATAACGCATCAATTATACCACAGGAAAGACAAAAAATAGTAATAAAATGTCGACATAAATTGACAATCTTTTCATAGTTGTATTCATAAACGCGAGAAATGGCAAAAAAAAGAATTTAAAAAAAGAAAAAGTTGACAAAAAACGTCGAAAAAAGCAGATGAAAAATGTATCATTTGTAAATTGATGTGCTTTGAATAGGATTAGTTAGATTGGAAAAAATACTAAAAAACATAGATATATAAATTGCTTGTAAATATTTGTATAAAAAACTTGCCGAAATAAAAGAAATGTGATATAAAAAAATAAAAGGAAAGGTGGGATTTTTTGTGGAAGGATTAGAAGACCTAGTAGAACAAGAAAAAAAGACGATTTTGGTAGTGGATGATGAAGAAAGTATCATGGATTTGTTGGTGTACAACCTTGAGAAAGAAGGGTATAATACATTAAAAGCATACGATGGTTTAACAGCAGTTGAGATGGCTTTAAAAGAAAGGCCAGATTTGATTTTACTAGATGTGATGATACCTAAACTAGATGGAATCTCCGTTTGTAAAAAAATAAGATATTATCTTAATATTTCTACCATGCCAATTCTGATGGTTTCTGCAAAAGATACTGAATCGGATAAAATCGTAGGATTAGAAATGGGGGCTGATGATTATATCACCAAGCCATTTCAAATTCGAGAGTTAATGGCGAGAATTAAAGCTAATTTAAGAAAGGCGGATGCCAAAGTAAATACTATCCAAAATGAGATAGAAAGCCAAGAAGAAAAAGATGAAGAAATCATAGAAGTAGGTGAATTAAGATTAGATTTAAAGAAAATTGAAGCAAAAGTCAAAGGCGAAGTTGTTAATTTAACCAAAAAAGAATTTGATGTTTTGAGATTTTTAGCTAGTCAGCCAGGAGAAGTTGTCACAAGAGAAAGGTTACTTCATGAAATTTGGGAATATGATGAATACATTGGAGCCATCCGAACGATTGATGTTACTATGAATCGAATTCGTGATAAAATTGAAAAAGATAAATCAGATCCTAAAATATTAATTACCAAAAGAGGAGTTGGTTATTATATCAATGATACGAGTAAAAAATAGAAAAAAGCTTTCACAGCAAGTGAAAGCTTTTTTGAAGTTTCAATGTTATCAAAGAATTAGGAAAGTCTGGAACCTAAGTAAAATCAAGTGAGAGCATACTTTTGTTATTTCGTCAACTTGACATAAGTTTCAAGTTTCGGTATTTTTTCAAACAAGCCGAAAATCAATAAAAAATAGGGGAC
>CANTGH010000008.1 GCA_947653235.1 uncultured Clostridium sp. | reverse complement strand
ACAAGGAGATATATGGACTGATTTTGTTCTTTGGGAAACGGAAGAAGATGCAAATCATGCAACAACAATTGGGAAAGGTAAAGAAGTAACGAATAATTTTTATGCTTGCATTCAAATGAACACTTGCAGAGCATTAATTTCTAAACTACTAAAAAAGTATTAGATTTACAACTTTACAATTTTTTATTTGAGAGGAGATAAAATTATGGCAAGAATATTAAAAAGTAAAGAATTAGAAAATACAAGATTAGCAACTAATTATGGTGGATGGATGTATTGTGATAAATGTAATGAAAATATAGGATATTTATGTTATTCGACTTATGATAGGTTAGAATTAAAATATAAATGCAATTGTGGAAGTCAAGGTAGTGCATTATTGGATTTTGAAGATAGTAACATAGGTAGAGATTGCAATGATGAATTAGTTATGATAAAGAATAGATTTTGCTGCCCAAAAGATAAGGAACCTTTAATTACAATATTAGATAAAAAAGTGGCTAGTTACGAAATGAAAATTACTTGTAAATCTTGTGAAAGCATTTATAAAAAAGGAAAACAGCTTTAAAACAATAGAATATGGAATAAGAGCATTATTTAAAGTACCATATGAAAACGATAGGGCAATAAAATCAAAAACAAAATACTCATTTATGTAGATAAATTTAAAATGTTAATAAGCATTGCTTGTAGCAACGGACGCTTCTTTATATAATAGTTTTAGGAAAGAAAGGAGTTGTTGTAAAGTGTTAAAAGAAAACATCAAATTTATAAGAAAATCGAAAGGACTTTCGCAAGAAGAACTTGCTATAAAGCTAAATGTAGTTAGACAAACAATTTCTAAATGGGAACAAGGGTTATCAGTTCCTGACGCGGAAATGTTAATCACAATATCAGAAGTTCTTGAAACACCTGTAAGTAATTTGCTTGGAGAAAATATTACTGAATCTAAAGTTGATGATATAAAAGCAATTTCTGAAAAATTAGAGATAATAAACTTACAACTATCACAAAGGAAGAATGAGAGAAGAAAAATAATTCATTGGTTGCTAATCTCATTATGTATCATTATAATAATTATTTTCATATCTTTCATTTTATTAAACAGTCCATACTTAAATTGGGATTATAGTGACCCAGAAAAAGCTGTTTTAGGAGTTATTTTTTGTTGTTTTGAATGGTTATTTATCAAAATAGCACCGATTAGCCTCATTGGATTAATCATTGGAATTTTCTTAACCAGAAAAAAAGATTAGAAATATTTTTTTAAAATTATTTAGATTACAAATTAAACCTAAAATGAGTTGTCAAGAAAAAATTGACAACTCATTTGGAACAAAGGGGGTTATCTACCAGCTTTTATCATTTAATAATTGGCAAAGGAGAAACAATTATGAAAGAGAAAAAAAGAAGAAGAATATTTATTCTATCAGCAGTCATCCTTCTAGCTGGAATTGTTTTTTGGAAGTACCAACAAAATCAAAAAATGGAAGCAGAAGCACTTACTTTAAAAGAAGATTTGAAGATTGAATTTGGCCAAAAAGCAAAGGTATCGGATTTTATCGAACATTTGAATGGAACCTTAGTCAACGATACTCAAATCGATACCGAAACATTAGGAGAAAAAACCATTTTATTGGAATATAAAAATTGGAAAAACAAAACACGAACAACCGAATTTACCATCCAAGTAGTAGACCATAATCCGCCACAAATTTTTAGTGGTGATTCATATACCGTAAATGTTGGTTTTGACAAAAAATTAGAAGATGTTCTCCTAAGTGGTGATGATGAAGATGACAATCCAACCAGAGAAATCCTTGGTCAGTACGATGTTCAAACCATTGGAGACTATCCTTTGACGTATAGGGTAACAGATTCAAGTGGCAATCAAGCCAAGAAAGATTTTGTGCTTCATGTGAAAGAAAAAAGTCAAAAGAAAAATGAAAAAGTGAAAACCATGGCAATACAGGAGATTTTCGAGAAATACAAAACCCCAGAAAATAAAATCGGAATCGATGTTTCCAAATGGCAAGAAGAAATCGATTGGCAGGCTGTCAAAAATGCTGGTATTGAATTTGCGATGCTAAGAATTGGCTATCAGACCGAGTATGATGGAGAATGTCTATTAGATCCATGTTTTATAGCCAACATAGAAGGTGCCAAAGCAGTTGGAATTCCCGTTGGGATTTATTTTTATTCCTATGCGAAAAATGTGGAGCAAGCCCAAAAGCAAGCCGAATGGGTCAAGGAACAGCTAGGCAATTATGAGATTGATTTGCCAATTGCTTTTGATTGGGAAAATTGGAATTCTTTTAACCAAGCTGGCATGAGTTTTTATACGATTAACAAAGTAGCCAATTCTTTTTTAGATACAGTCGAAAAAGCAGGCTATAAAGGAATGCTATATAGTAGCAAAGTGTATTTAGAACAAATTTGGTATCCGTGCGAATATGAAATTTGGCTGGCACAATATAACACAAAAGTGACGTATGAAGGAGACTATGCAATTTGGCAGATGAGCGAATCAGGAAAAGTCGATGGAATAAAAAATAATGTGGATATTGATATTATGTATTGAAGATAAGTTGAAGTACGTCTGAAACTGTGTATTTTCAAACGTTTTCTTCAGTAGTCAATTTTTTCTTGACAACTGAAGATGGTTGTCAAAAAGACAAATTATGGATTAACATACAAAATTTGACTTTTTCGGAAACATATGCTATTCTAAAAGGAATTAGATAATCAATTTTAAGGAGAGAGTCAAATGGAAACAAAAAAGATAAAGGATATAGCAATTGTAAAAAGTAACGAAATTGTTATAAAAGATGTGGAGTCAGCGATCGATTTTATGATGAGTGTAAAATATGAAACAAACTGCCATAAAATAGCATTAAATAAAGAGGCTGTCGTGGAAGATTTCTTTATATTAAGTACAGGATTAGCAGGAGAAATTTTGCAAAAATTTATCAATTATCAGATGAAATTTGCTATTTTTGGAGACTATTCTTTATATACCAGTAAACCGTTAAAGGATTTCATCTATGAAAGCAATAAAGGAAATGATATATTTTTTGTAGAAAATGAAGAGGATGCAATAGAAATGTTAAAAAATATTGACGGTGTAGGAATATAATCAAGTAAATGATTGGAGTAATTTATTATTTGAAAAATAAAGAAAAATGGAGAGATAGTAAGTTGAAGAAAGACGAGAAAATAATATGAAGTTATATCATGGAACAGATAAAATTGATTTAGTATATTTAGATAATACAAAAAGTAAGGAAGATAATGATTTTGGAATTGGATTATATTTAACATCTAATATATATCAAGCAAAAAAATGGGCTAAGAGAAAAAGTAGATATACAGGTAAAGGTGCAGTTTATGAAAGTGAAATTGATTTTAATAATATATCATTGAATATATTAGATTATACTGGAGGTGGAGAAGAATATAATTATTTATGTTATCTTTGTAGATATGAGGCAGAATCAGTTGTAAATGAAATTATACCTAAATTTGAAAATATCGACATTATATGTGGTCCTATGATAGGAAATGCTTATGAATATAAATCTGCTATAGATTGTTTTCATGGTGAAGATATTCAATTTTCATCAATAAAAAATAAAATAAAATCTATTAACTATAATATTAAGGGGGATATTACAACTTTTGAAGATTTAGAAAACACAATAAAACATTATGGAAATCAATATTGTTTTAGAAGTAAGAAAGCTATAGAAATGCTTAATAAGGGAATAAAACAAATAATATACTTAGAGAGGGTTAATGATAAGATAATTACTAGAAAACAATTATTAGAATATGATAAAAAATTAAAAAAAATTAAATATATTTAAGCGATAACTTACAATGTGTAAAAAGAAAAATCTGCCTAAAATTCAACAATTCAGAATTCCTTAATGGTTCAAAATCAGTTGTCAATTTTTTCTTGACAACTCAAAAACACTTGTCAAAAAGACAAAAACACGCAACCATAAGTTGCCAATCTTAAAAAATGTGAATTTTTGTCGTAAAGTTTAACATACTATCGGATTTTGACATACTATAAAAGTAGGAGGCCAAAAGAAAAGTGGAAAATATAATCTATAGTATGTTAGGCATTCTAATACCATTTATGGGAACCAGTTTTGGAGGCAGTTTTGTCTTTTTTATGAAAAAAAACATGAGTGAAAAATTCCAAAAAATGTTGGTTGGATTTGCTTGTGGTGTGATGATTGCGGCCAGTGTATGGTCACTGTTGTTACCAGCGATTGAAATGGCAGAAAACCAAGGAATGGTTTCTTGGTTGCCAGCAGCGGTAGGATTTGGATTGGGCGTTATGTTTCTCATTTTGATTGGAAAATGGGCAGAACGTCTAGAAAAGCAAGAAAATGGCAAAAAACTCAATATGTTGTTATTTTCGGTGACACTACATAATATTCCAGAAGGAATGGCAGTAGGTGTTTGCTTTGCGGGATTTTTAGCAGGAAATGCTGGAATTTCATTGTTAGAAGCGATGATTCTTGCTCTTGGCATTGCTATTCAAAATATTCCAGAAGGTGCCATTATTTCGATGCCCCTAAAAATGGAAGGGGTAAGTCGAAAGAAAGCCTTTGTTTATGGTGTGTTATCTGGAATTGTGGAACCAATTGCAGCATTTATTACGATTTTGATGCTTCCCATCGTGGTTCCAATTTTACCGTATTTGCTAGCATTTGCAGCAGGTGCTATGATTTTTGTAGTGGTGGAAGAATTGGTGCCAGAAATGCATGAAGGTCAAAAATCTATGTTGGGCGTTATTGGTGTGACTTTGGGATTTATTGTGATGATGGTATTAGATGTTATGTTAGGCTAAGTCTTGACTTAGCCCTTTTTTTATTGTACAATAAAAAGAGGAGAGTGATAACTATGACAGATAGAGAATTGAAAAAATCTTTAAAAAAATTGGGGATTATTTTATGTTTAATCGTTGCATTGGTAATTCTTTTGTTAATTTATACACTGGGAAATCGAAAAGCAGATTTATCCATTTATGCTAATGCAGAATATAGAGATAATTTACAAGTTTTAGGGATGGATGAAAAAGAATTTAAAGAATATCTGTCTTTATTTGGATATTTGGTGGATAGTCAATGTAAGGATGAAAATCAAAGGGTACTTAATATGGCTACAAATTTTATGGAAAATATGTGTTCTTCTTACGAACCACAAACCAATGAACAAGGAATGTTAATATATGATGCAGATACGATTCATCAAATAATAAAAGAAATAGAAGGAACGTATCTTAAGACAAGCCTTAAGGTAGAGGAGGGTTATACATATTTGCCAGAAAATAATACTTATGTTCAAAATCAGGCAATGGATCGAATGACAAATTGTACTCAAATAAAAGAAATTCAAAAAAAAGGTGACGAAATAGAAGTAACTTATGAATGGATGATTTTGACGAAAGAACAAATGGCAGAATTCAAAACAGGACAAAAATCAGATTTTGAAACACATACGATTCAAGCGATTATTTTAAATAATCCTGAATATGAATATTCAAAATATTTTGTAAGTAAAATTGAAGAAATATAAGAAAGTGAGGATACAATCCTCACTTTTTGTTAAAGAGAAGGTTCATCTAGCTGTGGCTTTTGACAAGGAATGTCAAGTTCATGATTAGGCATACAATTGGAAACACCTAAATAAATGATGGAGTGTTCAGAAACTTCAAATAAGCAGGTTGGCATTTTGGTTGCTAAGTTTTGATAACATTTTGAAAAAGTAGCCATTTTTGATAAAATCGTGTTGCGATCTAGCAAAGTTTCATCAATTTTAGCTGCTTGACTTGCTTCGAGATACGAATAACATAATGTTTGGTAAGATGTTTTAGAGCTAAAATCCAAAGTGGAAGCAATCTCGCGGATGGAATGAGTGGTTTTGGTATTTTCTTTATCTAACAGGGTAAAATCAGTTTTGTAGACAGGCTTTGAGAAGTCGGAGGCATTGTAAGCGATTTGCATATCTAAAATATGTTTTCCCTTTTTTTGAAAAGTTTGTTCAAATTTACTTTTTCCTAAAGCAAGAGTAATTGCACTAAATTGCTCTGAAAAAGCTTTGAAATCTGTGGCAGAAATGGTTTTTGCATTGGTTGTATCTAAAAGATTAGAAAGAAGTTTTAGATAATTTTCTTCGTCTTTGGTTAAATAATTTGGTGTATCTTCGTTATCTGGTTCTTCTTCTAATTGGTTTGCATTTTTGGTTTTCGCAGTGTCGATTAAATCTTCGTTTCCTCTGAAAAAGGCGGATTTTAATTCTTCAAATTTTTGGTCAGAATACACACCATTTTCTAGCATGAGTGATTTGGTTAAATGGATGTATTCTTGTGCGATTTCTTTTGCTGGTGTAGAAAGAATATGCTGGTTAAAGACTCGATAAGTTTCATCAAAATGAGTATCCTTCAGGGTGCAAAATAATAAATCAGTGTCATCTGCTTTTAAAATTTGCCTTAGATTTTCATAATAACTGATTTCATCTTCGATGGTTGGACTTTCTTCGGCTAGTTTTAGCATATGTAATTTGACAGCAATACAATTCTTAAGCAAAATTTTATCTTTTGGTGAGTGTAAATCCATAAAATTCACGTTCCTTTCAAAGGCACAAATTAATTTTGAGGAATAAAATTAGACAAGATTCCTCACATAACAAATTATAGCATATAATTTATGGTTTGTGTGAAATGTTACGAAAATGTAATATAAAAAACAAAAAAATGAAAAAGTTTCTTGACAAATAAAATGATTTAATAATATAATAGATTTACCAAAATTTAAGACAAAAGAGTCGAAATAAAAAATACAAAGGAGGAATATATCATGTATATATTCAATAAAATTACAGTCGTTCCACAACTTCCAAAAAGCATTGGCCGATTAAATGAAATTGCTAATAATTTA
The DNA here is from genome assembly GCA_947653235.1 of uncultured Clostridium sp. GTDB lineage: Bacteria > Bacillota > Clostridia > TANB77 > CAG-508 > Scatovivens. The sequence goes on along the minus strand of CANTGH010000008.1, from coordinate 42,909 downwards.
TGGTGGTCTTGGAATACAGAATTTTTAAGATTATTCAAAATGATTGATTGTGATTTATGGGAACAAACCAAAAATCCAATTAAATTTCTAAAAATGATCAGCCAAGAAAAAATTGAAGAAATCTCAAAAAATGATTCTTTTTTGCAAGAATATAATCAAATGGTAAAAAATTTCGATAATTATATGAATAGCCATGAGACTTGGTTTGAGAAAAATTACCCAAACAATAAAGAAGATTTAATTGCCTATTTTTCAGCAGAATATGGATTGGATGAAATTATTCCAATTTATTCTGGCGGATTAGGAATTTTGTCAGGGGACCATTTAAAATCAGCTAGTGATTTAGGGTTGCCTTTTGTAGCCGTTGGTTTGTTATATAAAAATGGTTATTTTCACCAAAAAATTAATGTTTATGGAGAACAGTGTTCAGAATATAAAAACATTGACCTTTATAATTTACCGATTAATCCAGTCAAAGATCATGCAGAAGAGGATATAATTATTGATGTAGATTTAGGAGAAAGAAAAATTTTCTTAAAATTATGGCAAATTAATGTTGGACGCATTAAATTATATTTGATGGATTCGGATATTGAACAAAACGATGAAGATTTAAGAAATGTAACAGCAACACTTTATGGTGGTGACAAAGAGATGAGAATTCGCCAAGAGATCGTATTAGGAATGGCTGGCGTGAAAGTTTTGAAAGTGTTAGGTTTGAATCCAACTTTGTATCATATGAATGAAGGTCACTCTTCTTTCTTAATTTTAGAATTGATCAAAAATATTATGAAAGAAAAACAAATTTCTTTTGAATTGGCAAAAGAAATAGCAAGTGTACAAACTGTTTTTACTACACATACGCCAGTTCCTGCTGGAAATGATATTTTTGATATTAATTTAGTAGATCGCTATTTTAAAGGATTATGTGAAAAAATAGGTATTTCGAGGGACGAATTTTTGAAATTGGGAATGAAAGAATGTGATCGCTTAGAACCTGGATTTAATATGGGAATTTTGGCTTTAAAAATAGCAGGAAAGAAAAATGGAGTAAGTAAATTACATGGTGAGGTATCACGTGAGTTATTTAGCGAAGTTTGGCCAGATATTGCAGAGGATGAATCACCGATTACACATGTTACAAATGGAATTCACACCTGTTTTTGGTTAGCACCAAAATTAAAAGAATTATACAATGAATATTTACCACCATATTGGCAAGATAATATTCATTTAGAATCCACTTGGGAAAAAGTAGATAATATTCCAAATGACAAATTATGGGAAGTGCACGTAGAACGTAAAAGAAAATTAATTGGAATTATCAAAGAAAATCTTGTGAAACGATTTGAAAACAGTGAAATCGGTTATGATAAAATCATGGAAATGGTAAATGCCTTAAATCCAGAAGCATTGACCATTGGTTTTGCTAGAAGATTTGCAACCTACAAAAGGGCTACTTTAATGTTTAAAGACATCACACGTCTTACTCAAATTTTAAGTGATGAAAAAAGACCAGTGCAAATTATATTTGCAGGAAAAGCACATCCAGCGGATAAAGAAGGACAAGATTTAATCAAATATATACATGAAATGTCTTTAATGCCACAATTTAAAGGAAAAATATTCATTTTAGAAAATTACAACATTGGAATTGCGCGATACTTAGTCAGTGGCGTTGATGTATGGCTAAATAATCCAAGAAGACCTATGGAAGCCTCTGGAACCAGTGGAGAAAAAGCGTCGGTCAATGGTGTATTAAATTGTAGTATTCTAGATGGTTGGTGGGCAGAAGGATACACGGGAAGCAATGGTTGGGCAATTGGAACCAATAGTTCGTATCATTCTTATGAAGAACAAGATAAAGCAGATAGTAGCAGCTTATATCACATTTTGGAAGATAAAATTATTCCGATTTATTACAAAAGAAATGAAAAAGGTGTCTCAGACGAATGGGTCAAGCTCATGAAAAATTCGATTAAAACAACAGGTGGGAAATACAGCACTTCAAGAATGGTAGTTGATTACACCAATCAATTGTATATGCCATTATGCCAATTAAATAAACAATATTTTCATGATTTACAAAATGTAGCTAATTTTGAAGAATGGAAAAGAAATTTAAAAATGAATTGGCATCAAATCGTAATTTCACAAGATAAAAATGTCGATAACGAAAGATTTGTAGCAGGTAGCGAAATTACCGTCAGATGTGAAGTAAAATTACCGAATATTGATGAAGAACATATCGAAACACAAGTATATTTTGGTCAAATTCAAGAAAATGGAACTGTGAAAAATATGTATACACAAGCCATGAAAAAAATTGGCGAAGAAAAAGAACAACATTTATATCAATATGAAGCGACTATAAAATTAACAACAGGTGGAAATTTTGGATATACTTTTAGAGTAGTTCCAAAGCATGAAATGTTGTTAGATCAAGAAAATTTGAATTTAGTAAAATGGGTTGAACAATAGTTTCAATAAGGAGAATGAAGCATATGAAAAATTATAGATTGACAAAAACGAGAGGAATTACATTAATAGCCCTTGTCATCACAATTATTGTATTATTGATATTGGCAGGTATATCGCTAAATTTAATTACAGGAGAAGACGGAATTTTAGGAAGAGCAATGGAGGCAGTAGATGAAAATGAAAAAGCAGTTATAGATGAAGAAGTAAAATTGGCGGTAGCAGATAAATCAATGGAATATTATAAAAATCGAAAAAGTTTGAAGGGTGAGTATCCTACAGTAAAAGATTATTTAGTAGAAAAATTGGGAGGTTATACAACTCCTAGTGGAGGAAGCATAAAGAATGAAAATGGAAATTTAAGTTATGATAAAAATGGAAATAAAACCCCAATTAACATAGATGACAAAGGAAATGTAAGCATAGGAGACACACAACCAGGAGAAGACACATCACCAACCAAGAAAACATTACTAGAACAGGTTACAGCAAATAATTATGGAGATAAAGTCAATTATAGTGTAACGGTAAATAATGTAGAATTAAAGGATTGGAAGATTTTTTATAAAACGAACAATCAAGTTATGATGATAATGAGTGATTATTTGCCCAATACCACAAATTTAGCACAAAAAGCTGGTTTAATACAAGGAACACGAGACTTTTTTAAAGATTATGGAGTGCGTTGTACAACGAGTAAAGATGGCTTCATGCAAATATTAGATAATTCAGTCAATTGGCAAGAGTTAGTAACCGAAGAATTAGGAAGAAAAAATGTAATAGCTAAAGGAGCAGCAAGTGTTCAAGATTGGATAAATAGTTGGAATGAAAAAGGATTTGTTCCTAATTTAGAAATGCCAGAGAAATATTCTAATGATAGTGGTTATCAAACCTATAGTTCTTTGAATACTAATAATACTGGGTATGAACTTTATATACCTCGTTCTGGAACAGGTTGGCCATTTTATGCTTATCTGCTAAGTAGTTCTTCTGAATATGGAACAATAGCCGTTACAAGCGAAGAAAGTGGAGAATTAGCGGGAAGTGCTTTCGATTATGGCGAAGGACATGATGAATATGTCTATTCTTGCTATGTTTTACGTCCTATTATTATATTAACGGATTCAGTAGTGGGAGAATATAAAAATGGAGCGTGGAACATCGAGTAAAATCAAGTGAGAGCACATTTTTAATGTTTCGTCAACTTGACATAACTCTAAAAATATGATATAATTAAAGGTGAGGGTTTTTTAGAAAAGAAATGACAATTTTTTGTTGTTTCTTTTTTAATTTTCCCAAAATGGATTGAATTTTCTAAATTCACATGCTATACTAAGAAAATGGGAGGCAAATATGTTTAATTTACAAGAATTGGAAAAAGTAAAGAAAAAAGCTTTAGATGAGAATATACCAATCCTAATGGATGAAACATTAGAAACCATAAAAAAGATTTTACAACAAGAAAAACCACGTAAAATTCTCGAAATAGGTACAGCTGTTGGCTATTCAGCAAGCCAATTTGTTCGTTTTGCACCTGACGCAATGGTAGATACCATTGAGTTGGATGAAATAAGAGCCAAAGAAGCAAGGGAAAATGTCAAAAAAATAGGGATTCAAAGTCAAGTTACTATTTTAGTAGGCAATGCCGTAGAAATTTTACCAACTTTACAAGGTGAGTATGATATGATTTTTATTGATGCGAATAAAGGAAAATATCCCATTTTTTTAAAAGAAGGAATACGATTGGTCAAACACAATGGATTGATTTTAGCCGACAATATTTTATACAAAGGCTATGTTATGGGCAATTATAACAAACATAAACAAAGAACAGCTGTTAAAAATTTAAGGGAATACATTCATCAGGCAACAGAAAATGAAAGGTTAGAAACACAGATTTTAGAAGTCGGAGATGGACTAGCCATCAGTCGTGTAAAAAAGGTTGACGAAACGAAAAATTTGTAATAAAATGTCATCACACTATCGAAATTGTAAAAATATAATACAATAAGGCAGGAAGATTTTGAACTTGCCAACCAAGATTAAGGTAAAGGAATGGGAAAAATATGAAAATAGAAGAGAATAATGAATATGTTATGACTCTAATTATGGCGGCAGGAAAAGGCACTCGAATGAATAGTAACAAATCCAAATTAGTACATAAAATTTATGACCGAGAATTGGTCAGAAGAGTAGTTGATTTAGCCAAAAAAATTGGGTCAGATGAAATTGTTGCTGTTGTAGGGCATTTGAAAGAACAAGTGCAAGAAGTATTAGAAGATGAAGTCAATTACGCTTTTCAAGAGGAATTGCTTGGAACAGGTCATGCTGTTATGCAAGCAAAACCGTTTTTAAAAGGAAAAAAAGGAAAAGTTGTGATTTTGTATGGCGATGTTCCAATTATTCGACCAGAAACTTTGAAAAATTTGATTTCCAAAAGTATTAAAAATAAAGAATATGCTACTTTGCTAACAGCGATATACGAAAATCCAACTGGCTATGGCAGAATTATTCGTGATGAAGGTGGAAACATCAAAGGGATTGTTGAAGAAAAAGATGCTGATCCTTTGCAAAAGAAACATATCAAAGAAATTAACTCAGGTATTTATTGTTTTGATATTGAAGAATTATTAAGAGCCATTGACAAAATCAAGCCGAATAATGCACAAGGCGAATATTATTTGACAGATGTCATCAAAATCATGAACGAAGAAGGCTTGAAAACAGGTGCTGTGATTGTAGAAGATAATACAGAAATTTTGGGTGTGAATGATAGAGCTCAATTAGAATTGTTAACACGTGTTCTTCGTATGAGAATTAACTCGATGCATATGAAAAAAGGGGTTACCATTGAAGATGCACAAACCACATATATTTATGATGATGTTAAAATTGGAATGGATACCGTGATTCATCCCAATACCATTATCAAAAGTGGCGTTACCATTGGAGAAAATTGCGAGATTGGACCAAATGCGTATATTCGAGAAGGTTGCAAAATTGGAAATCATGTGAAAGTGGGAAATTGTGTGGAACTCAAAAAAGTCAAAATTGCAGATTATTCAAAAGTACCACATTTGACGTATTTGGGAGATTGTGAAGTAGGGACACATGTGAACATTGGATGTGGAACAATTACTTGTAATTATGATGGACAAAACAAGCACAAAACTAAAATTGGAGATAACGCTTTTGTTGGTTCCAATGTGAATTTTGTAGCACCTGTCAAAATTGGAGATAATACACTAATTGCAGCAGGTTCCACAATTACAGAAGATGTTCCAGATGGCAAATTAGCAATTGCACGTGAGCGTCAAATTGTAAAAGACAAAAAATAAAGGAGGTAAAAATGTCAAAAGATTTGATGAGTGATTTCCTTAAACGTGCTTATCAAACAGGTAGAGTAAAAGATGTAGAAGAAGCATTTAAAGAATATAATCCAGAAGAAGAAATTCACAAAGGAAAAACTGATTTTTGGTTAAAGGAAGATAAGCAAAGTTACAATATTTATTCAATAGGTGATATTGTTTTTGTAGATAAATATTATTATGAAGATGGGAAACTAGGAAAAAATCATTTATTTGTCATAATAGAACAAAACAATTTAGCAGTTCCAATAGAAAATTTTGGCATGCTTATATCATCTAAAATACAGAAACTGAAGTATGATGCCAATAAATTATTAGAAGCTAATGAAAAAAATGGTTTAAAAGTAGATAGTATTGTTAAAACAGATATGATATATTCTATTAAAAATGAACAAATTTTATTCAAAATAGGCAATGTTGACAATGAAAAAATTGAAGAATATAAAAAATGTTTTTTTGATAAAGACAAAAAATAAAACTCTCTGCTGGGTTGGTTCATTCCGCCCAGCAGAAAAATACCAAATGAAAATAAAGGAGAAATACAAATGAAACAAAAATATTTTAATGATGGAATCATTGGAAATGGAAAAGTGACAGCCAGTTTTAGCAAAACAGGAGAATTACTGCGATTATTTTATGGCAGTATTGATTACAAACAATTTGTGGAACAATTTGAAGTTGGAGTAAAAATTAACGATTCAGCTATGATTTATCTACATAACGACATCAACAATTTGTACCATCAAAAGTACATCAAAGATACCAATATTTTACAAACAGAAATTTTAAATACATACTTCAATCTTCAAGTCATTCAAACCGATTTTGTACCAATGACCGAAAATATTTTAGTCAAAAATTATCGTTTTATTAATCAAAGTAATCGAGATTTAGCCATTCATTTACTGGTTCACTCCAAACTGTTAACCAATATTAATAATGATACATGTGGATTTTTCAAAAACGATTGCTTAATTCAATATAATCATGATTATTCTTTATGTATTTTTTCCAAAGAAAAACCCTTATCTTACCAAATTAATAATGTACAAGCCAATATCATGGAAGGTAGCATTGGAGGAAAAGATTATATCGGAATGTCACCAGATTCAGCCATTAGTTACGATTTGCAAACCATTAAGCCGGGCGAAGAAGTCAATATTAATCTATTTGTTTATGTCAATGACAATCAAGAAAAATGTTTATTAAATGATTTAGACAGCGAAATCAACCGTATTCGAAAAATTGATATTCGTTCAGAATATGAAAATTTGGATAAATACTGGAAAAAATATGTAAAAGACAATGACAAGCTTCAAATTGAAAAAAGTGATATCGATGAGCGAATAAAAAAAATATATAAAAGAAGCATTTTATTATTTTCACTTCTCACCAATCAGCAAACAGGAGGAATTTCAGCAGGTATGGAAGTTGATGAAGACAAAACCAAATGTGGTAGATATTCCTATTGTTGGACAAGAGATGCGGTTTTTGTCACACGTGCCATGGACATTTTAGGAATGAAACAGCAAGTTGAAAAGTTTTATCAAATATTTTGCAAAAGCACGCAAAGCAAAACAGGAAGATGGCAACAACGTTTTTATACAGATGGAAGATTAGCACCATGTTGGGGGTATCAAATTGATGAAACAGCTAGTGTGGTTTTTGGGATTTATGAGCATTTTAAAAAATACAAGGATAAAGCATTTTTGAAAAGTAATTTAAAAATGTGTGAAAATGCCATTACCTATTTGCAAAAATATGTAGATGATGTCATTCATGAAAAAGGAAATTTTCTACCAAGTTATGATTTGTGGGAAGAATACGAAGGCGTAAGTTTGTATTCAATGGCAAGCATTTATTCAAGTTACCAATCGATGGTTAAAATTTATAAAAATGTGAAAACAATGTTTGAAAATAATCGATTAAAAATCGAAGCCATTAACAAAAAAACGAAACTTTTAGAACAAGGGATGTTAGAAATTAAAGAATATGTGTTAAAGAATTTTTATGATGAAGATAAAAAAGCCTATGTTAGAAATACACAAGACAGAAAAATGGATATTAGTATCTTAGGGGCGATTACGCCATTTGAAATGTTTTCACCCAAAGAAAAAAATATCTTAAATACAATTGAACGCATTAATATGACATTACGTACGTATACAGGTGGTTATGTTCGTTATGAAGAAGATCGTTACATGGGAGGTTACAATCCTTGGCCGATTGCCAATTTGTGGATGGCTTGTTATCACTTAGAAATAGGAGAAAACAAAAAAGCGTTAGAGAATTTTGAATTTGTCACCAATTCTTGCTCCGATTATGGATTTTTAGGCGAACAAGTCAACAACGAAGCCATGAAACCAGCCTGGGTCATTGGTCTTACTTGGAGCCATGCGATGTATATTATTGTTTTGGAGAAATTGAAGAAGAAGGGATTGATTTAGCTTCGTAAATAAAGATAGGTGTTTTATGATAAAAGAGAAAAATAATAAAATAAAAATATTGACTGTCCTACTAGGAATTGGCTTTATTATGTTAGGAATATGGAAGATATTGAATATTGACCTATGGAAAATTGCAGAAATTAAATCATGGCTTCCTTCTATTGTGATTATTATTTTTGGTATCCTATTTTTAAAAATAGGTTTTACTTCAAACAAAGGTCAAAATGAACCTGCAAATGAGCCTGTAAAAAAGGAAGAAAAACAATTGTTTGAGAAGCTGGATGACCAATCAAACGATATCGATGAAGGCAAAAGTGAGCCTGTAAATGAACTTGTAAGTCAGATCGTCAATCTAAGTCAAAATGAATTAAATATCATACGATTAATGACAAAGAATGGTTATATTACCCAAGATGAAATTGCCAGAATCCTTCATTTGAGTAAATCTAGTGTCAAAAGAACAATCCTAAAACTCAAAGAAAAAGAATGGATAACCAGAGTTGGTTCTGATAAAAAAGGATATTGGAAAATTTTAAAATAAAAGGAGTGCGAAAAAGCAATGGCCAAAAAACAGACAACGGTTTTTTTCTGTAACGAATGTGGCTACGAATCGTCAAAATGGCTAGGAAAATGTCCTGCCTGTAATCAATGGAATACATTTGTAGAAGAAAAAATTGTAGGAAACAGTGGTACAAAAGAGAAAAATAAGCCCAAAAGCGAAGTCATAAAATTAAACGAAGTGGAAAAAAAGACCACCATTCGTATTCAAACAGGTGTGAAAGAATTAGATCGTGTGTTAGGTGGTGGATTTGTCAAAGGTTCTCTAACGCTTTTACGGTGGTGAGCCAGGCATTGGAAAATCCACACTGATTTTACAAATTTGTGATTGTGTTAAAGTAGAAGGTAAAATTTTGTATGTTTCAGGGGAAGAATCAGCCGAGCAAATTAAACTTCGTGCTGATCGATTAAATATCAATAATGAAAAATTACTTTTTTTAGCAGAAACGGATATTGATCAAGTGGAAAATGCACTGGAAAAAGAAGAACCAGATTTTGTCATTATCGATTCTGTACAAACCATGTATTCAGAAGAAATTACATCAAGTCCGGGAAGTGTCAGTCAAGTAAGAGAGATTACAGCGAGAATTATGAAAATGTGTAAACAAAAACAAATCACAACCATTATCATTGGGCATGTTACCAAAGATGGCAATATTGCGGGACCACGCGTTTTAGAACATATGGTAGACACGGTTTTATATTTAGAAGGAGAGCGTTATTTTTCCTATCGTATTTTGCGAGGGGTTAAAAACAGATTTGGCTCAACCAACGAAATTGGAATGTTTGAAATGAGAAATGAAGGTTTGCAGGAAATTACAGACCCTTCTTCTGTTTTAATTTCTGAAAGAGAAGAAGCAGCGACAGGTTCTGTGATTGTAGCAAGCTTGGAAGGAACACGTCCGATTTTATTAGAATTACAATCCTTAGCTACGCCAACGGTTTTTGGTTTGCCAAGAAGAACGGCGAATGGCATTGATTATAATCGATTGGTTCTATTGATGGCGGTTTTAGAAAAAAGGGCTGGAATGAATTTGGGTTCACAAGATGTTTACTTAAATATTGTAGGAGGCATGAAGGTAAATGAACCAGCTTTGGATTTAGGGATTATTTTATCGGTAGCTTCTAGTTATAAAAATAAAAGCATACCAGAAAATGTTGCAGTTATTGGTGAAGTTGGCTTAACAGGTGAAGTTCGCTATGTGAATATGATTGAAAAAAGAATAAAAGAAGCTGAAAAATTGGGGTATCAAAAAGTTTTAATTCCAGAAAGTAATAAAAAAGTCTTGAAAGAAAGTTATAAATTGGATATAATAGGAGTTAAGAATGTGATAGAAGCTTTAAATCATTTAAAATTGAAAGAAACGAAAGGATTTTAGAAAAAATGAAAGAAAAAGTAAAACAAATTATCGGTATCATTGTGCTTATTGTTTTGATAGGAGTAATAGGTCTTGTGACTTATCGTGCCATAAAAGCAAGAACAGAAAAAGTGATTCATCCAGTTGCTACTTTTGAATTACAAGATTATGGAACGATTAAGATGGAACTATATCCAGAATATGCACCCAATACAGTTTCCAATTTTATTGCTTTAATCAATAGCGGATTTTACAATCATAAAATCATTTACGGAAAAGATGATGTCTGTTTATACATGGCAAGAGATACAGATGAAGAGGCAAAAGGACCGAAAATTAGCACAATTGATAATACCATTGAACCAGATTCGGAAAACGATTATGTATATGAAATAAAAGGGGAATTTGTTGCCAATCAATTTGAGGCAAATACTTTAAGACATGAAAAAGGAGTCCTATCCCTTAATCGATCTGACTATTCTGCTTATGGCTTAACAGAAGAAGGATACAATTCAGGCAATTATAGATTTTCAATTATGATGACAGATAGTTCGGAATTAAATGGACTTTATTGTGCTTTTGGAAAAGTGATAGAAGGATTGGATGTGTTAGAAAATATCAATCAAAATATACCTGTTACAGCAAGTGAAGAAGAAAGTACGATTCAAACTTTTGAAAATAAGCCTATTATTGCCAATGCGACAGTTGAAACCTATGGCGTAAATTATGATAAGCCAGAAGTACACGAAGCTTTTGATATACAAAGTTATATCAATGAATTATATAGCCAATATCTTTCTTATGAATAAAGCAGAACGAGCAAAGAAAGGAGCCTATTCCAATGAAAAAAAAAGATGGTATTACAATGATAGCTTTAGTGGTAACGGTTATGATTATGTTACTGATTTCTTCTGTGGCAATTAATGTTAGTTTGGAAGTTTATAACCAAGCGAAACTTCAGAATTTTATGAGTCAATTGAAAGTCATTCAAAGCAAAGTAGACAATCTTGCAGAAAGTGGAGAAGATGTGAGTTCTTATGGAGTGCCATTGAGGGAGCTTCCAGTAGAAAGTGAAGCTTACCAAATATTTCAAAAAATTATTACAAATCCAACGCAGTATAATATTAATATGGAATCGTGGAATGAAGCTTTGGATGGAACAATGCAAAATTATTATTATTTAAATGAAGAAAATTTAAAAGTTCTAGGTTTGAAAAATCAAACAATGAGTGTTGTCATTAATTTTCAAACAAGAAATGTAATTGCTCAAAAGAGTATAAAAATTGAAGGAAAAGAATATTATAGACAATATGATTTAAGAGATTATGGTGGAGACCAATTAGTTAGTCCATAATAAAAGGGCAAAATAATACGAAATGGGACCAAAAGAGTACGCGAAAAAGCGTACTCTTTTCGCATAAAAGGGGAAAAGATAATTTGTAATTTTTTCCAATTGGTATTGATAAACCTACCAAACAATGTTATAATACTTGACAAGGAGAAAAAAATGTCAAATCGAATCGATAAAGAGAATTATTATTTGGATATTGCAGAAACTGTAGCAAGTAGGTCCACTTGTCTTCGCAAAAAATATGGAAGTGTGATTGTTAACCATGACCAGATTATTGCTACAGGTTACAGCGGAGCACCACGTGGAAGGGAAAATTGTTGCGATATGGGATATTGCATGAAGAAAAAAATATTTCCTGATGTACGTCATAGTGGTTACGATGCTTGTCGTTCTGTCCATAGCGAACAAAATGCCATTATCAGTGCGTCCAGACAAGAAATGATTGGTAGCACTTTATATTTAGTTGGCTACAGAACTGAAAATCACGATTACGAAAAAGGGGCTGCACCTTGTTTAATGTGCAGAAAATTAATCATCAATAGTGGCATTGAAAGGGTAGTTGTTCGAAAATATAAAGAAGAATACACCATATACAATGTGAAAGATTGGATTGAAAATGACGAATATTTAGAAGGACAATTATCCTATTAAGGGGGACTAGCTTTGGGCAATATGCTAGAAAAATTAAAAGAAAATAGAAACGTAATAGACAAACTAGCACTTTTAATATTGGCTCTTATCTTAAGTTTACCACTATTCAATGAAAAAATAGATCTGTATTTAGATGATGGTGGTCAACATTTAATGAGAGCTTATTATACGTATCAATCGATTCTTCAAAAGGGAAATGGAAAAGTCCTTTTAGATTTTGTGGCTGGTTTTGGCTATTCTTGGGATTTATTTTATGGACCGTTATCGACTTGGCTAATCATTTTGCCAGCCGTTTTTTTAGGTAGTTTTAATGTTGGCTTTAAAGTAGCCATATTTCTGATTTTATATTTGGCAGGCATTACCATGTATCAATTCATTCAAGAAATGACAGAAAATAAAAATACAGCTTGTTTAGCTAGCGTTATTTATATGACATCACCTTATTTTTTTACAGACCTTTATATAAGGCATGCGATGCGGAGAAAGTATGGCTTTTATTTTTCTACCGATGGTATTTTTAGGATTGTATCGTTTGTTTAATACAGAAAAAAATCATCATGTTCTCATTTTAGGAACTTGTGGTTTAATTTTATCACATAACATTGCGACTGTTTTAACAGCTATTTTTGCTCTGATTTATTGCGTACTCAACCTAAAAAATTTAACGAGAACACGTGTGAAAAAAGGTTTACTCATGGATATTGTATGCATCTTATTAATCACAAGCTTCTTTTGGGTGCCGTTTTTAGAAACGAAATTTTATACAGAATATCGAGTGTATGAGCCAGAGGCGATGTCAAGTCAAGAGAGTTTCTTGGCACATGGATTAGGTTTAAAGGATTTATTCATCAATCAAAATACTATTTTTGTTTTTGAGGTTGGTTTACCAGTTATTCTTATGCTGGCTTTCTCATTTATGGCAATGCGTAAATTGGTGGAAAATAAAAAAGAGTATGTGTTTTTCGTTATTTCGGGTTTAATCAGTGTTTGGATGGCGACAAAATATTTTCCATGGAAATGGCTACCCAATCATTTTTATATTCTCCAATTACCATGGAGAATGTTAGTATTTTCAACATTCTTTTTTTCTATAATAGCTAGTGTCAATATGAGTACATTAATTCGAAAATTCAATGGAAAAGATGTGCTTATTCTTTCACTATTATGCATGATGTACTTGTTTACAAGATATCATGTAATACAGTATTCGGATGAAGTTATTAAAGTAGAAGATTATCCAATTAGTTCAATCACAGGAGAGAATAACCAATGGTTACCTGGCATGGGAAGATTGGAATATTTGCCGAGTAAAGCCTATCATCATACATTTTATATAGCTACAAGACAGAATAAAATGATGGCTTTAGAAGGTGAATGTACTCTTCAAGAAATATTAAAAATAGAAGATTATACAAAAGTAAAAATTGTTACTTATGATGAAAAAGTAACATTAGAATTACCCTACATCTATTATCCAGGTTATACAGTTAGACTAGATGGGATGATTATAGACACATTTGAAACCCAAAACGGTTTTTTAGGATGCAATATCGAAAAAAATGACCAAGGAATGATTGAAGTAAAATACACAGGCACAAAATTAATGAATGTGACAAAAATAGTGTCAATTTTAGCATTAATTGTATGCTTAGTGCATATCTGGAGAAAACATTAAAGAAAGGAAAATAGAAAATGAGCAAACCAATTGTTGCCATAATCGGTAAGCCGAATGTTGGAAAATCAAGTTTTTTTAATTATATCATTGGACAAAGAATTTCAATTGTAGAAGACACACCAGGTGTAACACGTGATAGAATTTATGGTGAAACAACTTGGCGTAATCGAACTTTTACACTAATTGATACAGGAGGTATCGAGCCAGAAAAAGATGATATTATTTTATCACAAATGAGAGAACAAGCCAGTATTGCCATAGAACTTGCAGATGTTATTTTGTTTATGACAGATGTAAAGCAAGGAGTAACAGCCAGTGATATGGAAATTGCTACTATGCTAAGACGTGCGAAAAAACCAGTTATTTTAGTTTGTAATAAAGCAGATAAATTTGGAGAACCACCAGCTGAAATGTATGAATTTTATCATTTAGGAATGGGGCAGCCACATGCGATATCAGCAACCAATGCGATAGGAATGGGGGATTTACTAGATGAGATTTATGAGAAGTTACCACCGAAATCAGATTTAGAAGAAGAAAATGAAAAAATCAAAGTAGCGATTATTGGAAAACCAAATGTTGGAAAGTCTTCGTTGTTAAATAAAATTTTAGGACAAGAACGTTCCATTGTAAGTGATATTGCAGGAACGACAAGAGATGCGATTGATTCCGAGTATACAAATCAATTTGGAGAATATAGATTAATTGATACAGCAGGAATTCGAAGGAAAAGTAAAGTAAACGAATCCATTGAAAAATTTAGTATTATGCGAACACTTATTGCGATTGATAGAGCGGATGTTTGTTTGTGTTTAATTGATGCAACAGAAGGCGTAACAGAACAAGATGCCAAAATACTAGGAGAAGCTCATGAACGAGGAAAAGGAATTCTTATTGTTGTCAATAAATGGGACGAAATTGAAAAAGATGATAAAACAATGAACGAATTCAAGAAAAATATTTACAATAAGATTTCTTATGCAACATATGCTCCAATCCTTTTTATATCAGCAAAAACTGGACAGCGAGTACAAAAATTATTTGAAGTTATTAATGAAGTAAATAAGCAAAATTCACTACGCATTTCAACTTCTGTTGTTAATGAAGTTATCAATGAAGCGATTGCAGTTGTACAACCACCAAGTGATAAAGGAAAAAGGTTGAAAATTTTTTATGGGACACAAGCCAGTACACGTCCTCCAACATTTGTTATATTTGTAAACAATAAAGAATTATTTCATTTTTCATATCAAAGATATTTAATCAACTGTTTTCGTAACAACTTTGGTTTGCAGGGAACACCAGTCAGATTAATGATTAGAGAAAAAAATAGTAAACAAATATAAAATAAAACGCTTGAACCTTTTTACGCTATATGATATAGTAAAAATATAAAATGAAGGAGGAATCATATGTCGTACATCATTATGGCAATAGTTGCCTATTTGATAGGAAGTGTCAATTTTTCAGTTTTAATTAGCAAAAAAATGGCTGGTTTTGACGTTCGTGAAAAAGGAAGTGGAAACGGTGGAACGACCAATGTTTTAAGGACGGTTGGTAAAAAAGCTGCTATTTTAACGTTACTAGCTGATATTTTAAAAGGTATTATTACGATTTTAATTGCATGGTTGGTTGGAAAAACGGTTCCATGTGACCCAGCCATTTTAGTGCAAATCGCAGCAGTAGGTGTCGTTGTACGGACACACATTTCCATTATTTTTTAGTTTTCGAGGAGGAAAAGGAATTGCAACAAGTTTAGGAATTTTGTTATTACTCAATTGGGAAATTGGCTTAATTTGCTTAATTTTTGCCTTAAGTTTAATGGCAATTACTCGTATGGTTTCTCTTCGGCTCCATTGCAGCAGCTGTGTTATTTCCGATTTTAACCATTTTTATCCAAAAACAGTATTTAGTACAAGGAAACTATCTTATTTTTGGTCTTATTATGGCGATATTTATTATGTTTACGCATCGAACCAATATAAAAAGGATTTTAAATGGGACAGAAAATAAATTAAATTTTAATAAAAAATAAGAAGGAGGAAGCGAATGAAAATTGCAGTAATTGGAAGTGGTAGCTGGGGAATTGCGCTTAGTATATATTTAGCTAAACAAGGAAATACTATAAAAGTATGGTCCTTTGATGAGCAGGAAAAAAATAAAATTAATGAAGAAAAAAAATGCATCTTTTTGCCAAAGATAGAATTGCCAGAAGGGATATTTTGTACGAATTCTTATGAAGAAGCTTTGCAAGATACTGAAATCATTCTTCATGTAACACCTTCTAAATTTGTTCGAAACACGATAAAAGGTTATCAAGAATTTGTAAAACCAGATCAAATTTTATTAATGTGTTCCAAAGGATTTGAACCAGAAACTAATTTGACATTAAATGAAGTCATTGAAGAGGAATTACCTCAAATAAAGTATGGTATCCTATCTGGACCAAGTCATGCAGAAGAAGTTGCCATAGGAATTCCAACTGCTTTGGTTGTGGCTTCGAAGAGTGATGAAGTGATTAAGAAAACGTCAAATGTGTTTAAAAGTAAGCTTTTAAGAATGTATCATACAAAAGACGTAAAAGGTGTAGAACTGCGGAGGAGCACTCAAAAACATTATTGCCTTTTGTGCAGGTGCTGTGACCGCTTTGAATTTTGGAGACAATACATTTGCTATGCTTGCCACCAGAGGATTAGTTGAAATTACAAGATTAGGCATTGCTATGGGAGGCGAAATGAAAACTTTTTATGGCTTAACTGGATTGGGAGATTTAATTGTCACATGTGGAAGTCAGCACAGCAGAAATCGAAAAGCAGGAGCCTTAATTGCCCAAGGATATTCGGTGGAAGATGCCAAAAAAGAAATTGGTATGACCATTGAGAGTATTGATAATATCGATTCAGCTTATGCTTTAGCCAAAAAATACAACATTGAAATGCCAATTGTTGAAACGGTTTATAACGTTTTATATCATGGTCTAAATCCCAAACAAGCAGTCGATATTTTAATGACACGAGAATTAAAAGCTGAATAAAAAATTGAAGGAGGAAAAAAATGGATTTTTTTAACAAATTAGGAAAAAAGGCAAGTGAAACTTACCAAGTTACAAAAGAAAAAACTGTCAAATTTTCAGAAGAAATGAAACTGAAAGGTAAAATGAATGAGGCCAAAAACAAAATAACGAATTTATATGAAGAAATTGGAGAACACGTTTATCATCAATACAAAACTAATACAGAAGAAGGAAAGGAAGAAATTACTGCAAAATGTGAGGAAATTTCTAAGCAATTTGACGAAATCTCAAAATTGGAAACAGCGATATTATCTCTAAAAGAAGTCAAAAAATGTTCTCAATGTGGTGCTGAAATTAATCAAAAAGACGATTTTTGCCCAAAATGTGGTAAAGAACAACCCAAAAAAGTAGAAGTGAAAGTAGAAACACAGGAAACACAAAAAGATATACAAGAAGCAGAAGTAACTGAAATTAAAGATGTATCAAAAGATGCAAATCCGAATCAAGAGGAGGAATAAAAAATGCAAAAAATATTGATATTTGGACACAAAAACCCAGATACAGACTCAATTACATCTAGTATCGTTCTAGCCAATTTAGAAAAAGCCTTAGGCAAAAACGTAGAGGCTTGCCGTTTAGGCAATATTAACAAAGAAACACAATATGTTCTAGATTATATAGGAATTGAGCCGCCACGTCTATTAGAAAATGTAGAAGATGGCACAGAAGTTATGCTAGTTGATCATGCAAGTAATAAAGAATCCATAGAAAATTTAGATAATTGCACGATTTTAAAAATTGTCGATCACCATTATGTGGCACTAAACACAAGTTATCCACTTTCTTATCGAGCAGAACCAGTTGGGTGTACCCAAACGATTTTGTATCAATTATACCAAGAAAATGGCATAGAAATTGACAAAAAAATAGCAACTTTAATGGTATCTGCCATTATTTCAGACACTTTATTATTCAAATCACCAACTTGCACTCCGCAAGACATAGAAACTGCCAATCAATTAGCTAAAATTGCTGGAATTGATTGTTCTACATATGGTTTAGAAATGCTAAAAGCAGGAACCGATTTGAGCGAATTTTCAATCGAAGAAATCTTAAAATTAGATGCTAAAGAAATTGTTTTAAAGGAAGTTAAATCCGTAATAGCCCAAGTTAATACAGCTTCTATTGACGAAGTGATGCTTCAGAAAACAGGTCTAGAAGCTGGTATGCAAAAAGTAATAGAGGAAAAAGGTTTGGAGCTATTTATGCTATTGATAACCGATATTATAAACAGCAATTCCCAAGTAATTGTATTAGGGAAAAGAGCAGATTTAGTAGAAAAATCTTATGGTGTAACATTAGAAAGCAACACAGCCCTTTTAAAAGGTGTTGTATCACGTAAAAAACAAGTAGTGCCAATTTTAACCGAAAATGCATAAAATTTTGTCATGGCAGGCTTTATTCCTGCCATAAATGCTAGCAATAGGAGATGAAGAATGTGAGTGGTAGAAATAATCGTATCGTAAGAAATAGAGAAAAGAATATTCAATTTTCATGGAATATGGGACTTTTAAAAATAGGAGTAGGAATTCTGTTTATAATTTTAGTCCTGCTTGGCTTTTGGAGATTTTGGAGACAAAAAAATGAGAAAAAAATAATTTGTCTAGCAGAAGAAGGCAATATTTCACAGGAATATTTTATTTTGAGTAGTCAAGATCAAATTGGTATCATTGACAAAAAGGGAAATCAAATTTTGGAACCTCAATATACAGGTATCGATCTGCCCAATCCGTCCAAAGATGTATTTATTGTACAGAAAGATGAAAAAAAAGAGATTTTCAATAGCAAAGGCGAGAAAATCTTTACCAATTATGAGCAAGTTGAAGCAATTAAGTCATCTGAAGATACCAATGAAATGGAAAGTCAAGTTTTAAAATATAAGAAAGAGAATTTGTATGGATTGCTTGATTTGGAAGGGAATATCATAACAGAACCAATTTATACACAGATTTCGAGTCTGGATTACAGACCAGGCAGAATTTTAGTGGAAAAAGAAGGTAAGTATGGTATTTTAGATGCATATGGAAATATTGTAATTGAGCCAAAATATGACCAAATTTTGGCAGACGGATTTTTGTCAAATAAGGAAGCTTATGGAAAAACGGGCTATATTGTTGCACAAAAAAAGGCAGATGGAATTGATTTTGGGTACATAGATTATACAGGAAATTTACTACTCGATACCAAATACGAAGCCCTAGAAAGAGCCTTAGAATACGATGATGAAAATATTTATCTGATTGCGATGCAAAAAGGCAAAAAAGGGGTTTTTAAAAATAAAAAGAAAATGATTGATTTGAATTTTCAAAATATAACATATTCTAATCTTTCCAAAGTTTTTGTGGTTAATAAAAATGGAAAATATGGTTTTTTTAATTTGCTAGGAAAAGTCATTTTAAAGCCAGAATATACCCAATATGCAATGGCAGGAAATTATATTTGCGTGACAAAAGATGACAAAACACAATTATTTGATAGTAATGGCAATTTAGTTGGTACCAATTCCTATACCAAAATGATTGAAACCAATAATCCTGCTTACTTTATTGCAGAGGATGAAGAAGGTTATTATAGCATTATTAGTAAAGAAGTAAAAATTGACGAGAAATATGTGCAAGTAGCTTATGCCTTTAATCATTATTTTATCGTGACAGATAAGACAGGAAAAGCAGGGGTTATCAATGCTTTGACGAAGGAAATGGAAATTGATTTTAACTATGATTTTATCCTTTTAATTGAAGGAACCAAGTCACTGCAAGCTGTTGATGGAATGAATGATTTTGTAGATATTTATGATAAAGATTTACGAAAAACTGTAACAGTGCAAGGTGGAATTGTGGAAAATATTGGAAAAGGTTATTCGATTTGTTATGGTGAAAGTGAAATGAAATATATCAATCAGGATGGACAAGTTGTGGAAAATACACAAGTTTATCCAGATAAAAAAACTTATTCCATTCAACAAAATGGTAAATGGGGATTTGCAGATGACAAAGGAAATCTTATTGTAAAATGTGAATATGATATGGTTACAGAATTTAATCCATATGGATTTGCAGGTATTAGGAAAAATGGTAAATGGGGTGTTGTCAAAGAAAACGGAGAAGTAATAGCTGAGCCAACGTATGAACTAGACACTTATTATTTTCCACAGTTTATTGGAAAATATCGTTTGGTTCAATCGGAAGTAACGTATTGTGAAGAGGTATATTGATGAAGAAAAATATAATTGTATTTGGAATTGGGATGATATTACTAATAATTGGCATAAGCCAAATTATGCAATATAATCAAAATTATCACAACAAAGAAAAGATAATAGCAACGATTTATCAGATTGACACAAAAAGAAAAGAGTATAAATCATATGATGAAAATGTCCATCATGAAGTGACAAAATATTATAAAGTTTATGATGTATATTATGAATACGAATATAAAGGAAAGAAAAAAGCAGAAACTATACATTATCACAAATGGTTTTGGAAGGAAAATTCAAAGATAGCGATTTATTATGATGAAAATACAGATTCATCAATACCTTACACAGTGCCATATATTTGGTGTTATGTTGCATTTTTAGGAATAGCGTGGTGTTTTATTAGCATTGTGTCTTACTTACAAAAATATAATTTAGTAGCCCCTATTCCTATTACGATAATTCATATTATGCTTCCTATTTTTGTTTTTATCTGTTATTGGTATTTTTATATTGAAAATGAAGGGCAAGCAGATTTTGGATATGTTGGAATGATGTGGTTTTTTATTTTTTTTCATGTAGTAATTTTTGGTGGCACAATATGCCAGATTCTTGTGAAAGATAAAAAAGAGGTGTAGAAAATGTATCAAGATTTTGGAATAAATGAAAATTTAGAAAAGTTAGCCGATGAGGCTGAAAGAGATTTAAAAGAAGAATTTGCGAAAATTGATTTATCATGTACACAAAACAGTTTGAAGGTTTTAAAAGCTTTTCAAAAGTATAAAATTGCAGAAGTGCATTTCGGCCAAACCACAGGTTATGGCTATGATGACATTGGGAGAGATACGATTGAGAAAGTATTTGCAGAAGTTTTAAAAGCAGAAGATGCGCTTGTTCGAACCCAGTTTATTTCTGGAACGCATGCGATAACTGTTGCACTTTTTGCGTGTTTACGTCCTGGTGACACAATGCTTAGTATTTGTGGCAAACCATATGATACATTAGATGCGATTATTGGTATTGAGGAAAATCCAAGTTCTCTAAAAGCCTATCAAATTCATTATGAGCAAATTGAGTTAGAAGGTAATGATTTTGATATTCCTTCTATTGTGGAAAGAGTTGCTAAAAAAGATATTCGATTGATTGAAATTCAGCGTTCGCGTGGCTATAGTTTACGCCACAGTTTGACGATTGACAAAATTGAAAATGTTATTCAAGCAATTCGCAGTGTGAACCAAGAAGTAATCATTATGGTAGATAATTGTTATGGAGAATTTGTAGCAGAAAGGGAACCAATTGAATTAGGTGCAGATTTGATGGTTGGTTCATTAATCAAAAACTTAGGTGGTGGTTTAGCACCAAATGGAGCTTATATTGCAGGGAGAAAAGATTTGGTTGGATTAGCTGCAGAGCGATTGACTTCGCCAGGACAAGGTAAAGAAGTAGGACCTACATTGGGGATTAACAAATTAATTTTACAGGGTTTATACATGGCACCACAAGTTGTTGCAAGTAGTTTGAAAACTGCAGTTTTTACAAGTTATTTATTGGAAAAGTTAGGGTATTTAGTTCAGCCAAGATTTGATGAGGTTCGTTCAGATATTGTGCAAACTATTGAATTTGGAGATGAAGAAAAATTAATTAGGTATTGTCAAGGAATCCAAAGTGGTTCTGCAATTGATTCGGCTTCGGTTCCTATACCTTGGGATATGCCAGGTTATACAGATAAAGTTATTATGGCAGCAGGTGCTTTTACGATGGGGTCATCGATTGAATTGTCATGCGATGCACCAATTCGTGAGCCATATGTCGCATTTCAGCAAGGGGGATTGACTTTTGAATATGGAAAATTAGGTGTGTTAAAGGCGATTCAAAACATTATGAAAGAATAGATTTTAAAGGAAAAAACATGGAGAGTTTAAAAGTTAATCAAAAAGTAATTGAGTATACGCTTGAGAGGAAAAAAATCAAAAATTGTTATATTTCTATCAAAGATGGACAAGTCAGAGTGCGTGTTCCACTTCGTACTTCTCAAGAAAAAATAGAGGAAATGCTTAGAAAAAGAGCAGATTGGATTCTGGAAAATATAGAAAAACAAGGTCAAAAAGTACGACTTCCGGAAAATTACGTAGATGGAGAAATTTTGAGGATTTTAGGAAAAGATGCGATTTTAAAAGTTGTTTATGAAAAAGCCAAAAAACCAAAAATAAAATGGCGCTTTCATAAATTAATAGTGATTTTGCCAATGGAAAATCAGGAAAAAGAAGAGCAAATCGTGAAAAAAATGGTGAATCAATTTTATCAAGAATTGGCAGAAAAAGAAGTGGAAAAGGCAATTCGAAAAATGTCAATGAAGGTTGGAATTGCACCCAATCAGGTAAAAGTGAAAAATTTGAAAAGCACATGGGGAAATTGTTCGATTACGAGGAATATTAGTATTAATAGAAATGTTGTTAGGTATAGTAGACGTGCAATTGAATATGTTTGTTTGCATGAAATTTGCCACTTGCAGAATATGAATCATTCCAAAAGTTTTTGGCATATGGTGGAAGAATATATGCCAAATTATAAAGAGGCGGAAGAAGAATTAGAAAAGGATTGAGATTATAAGTGAAATCGATTCTGCAATCACTTTTGAAGGTGCAAAGATAGCTTAAAAAGTATGATTTATTAAAAGAATATGGAGGCATTAACATGGCAAAAAGTATAGAAGAAGAAATAGAAGATTTGGCAAAACGTCAACTAGATAGAATGGAAGTTGAATATTTTTCTAAAACGGACTTTATAAACAAAGAAATCGGGGAAGCATTGAAAAAAGCACCATCAAAGAATGGTGGAAAAGGTATGAATTATCCTGATATTAAGACTTTTATTCAAACTAAAAATATGCGCAAGATTCCAGTTATGATAGAAGTAAAAGGAAGAAAAGGAGACTTGATAAAAGCGAATTCAGATGGAGAGATTGAAAATAAGACCAAAGAAGGAAAAACGAATTATAAAAATATAGAAAAATATGCTGTCAATGGAGCGATTCATTATGCAGGAGCAATTGTTGAATATACCGAAAGTTATAAAGAAGTAATTGCAATAGGTATAAATGGTTATAAAGAAGCAAATGAGATTAAAACAGAATTAGGTGTGTATTATGTATCAGCAGATAACTTTTTAATTCCTAAAAAAATTGAAGATTATAGTGATTTGTCATTTTTGGCAAGTTGTAATATAGATAGCTTAATTAAAAAAATAGATGACTTGAATTTAACAGATGAAGAAATTGAGAAAAAAGCCAAAGAATTTGAAAATGATATAGAAATAAAATTAAAAAGTTTAAATCAAAAAATGCAAGATGATTTAAAAATATCGGTAGGTTCGAGAGTTGAGCTTGTAACAGGCATGATAATGGCGGGACTTGGTGTTAAAAATAAAATTGCACCATTAGAAATTTCTGAATTAAAAGGGGAAATGGGAGAAAGAACCAATGATGGTTATGTGATTATTCATAAAATTGAATCTTTTCTAAGTGAAAAAAATTTACCAATTGAAAAGAAAGACATGATAATAAATGATTTATCAAGAGTATTTATCTATTCAGAGCTATGGAAAACAGTTCGTGGAGAGAGTAAATTAAAGAGTGTTTATACAAATGTTAAAAATAATATCATGCCAATATTTACATCAGCCCAACATTTAGATTTTACAGGAAAACTTTTTAATGTATTAAATGCTTGGGTAGATATTCCAGATAGTGATAAAAATGATGTTGTTTTAACACCTCGTTATGTTACGGAATTAATGGCAAGATTGGCTGGAGTGGATAAGGATAGCTATGTATGGGATTATGCAGTAGGTTCAGCTGGATTTTTAATATCTTCTATGAAATTAATGATTAAAGATGCAGAAGAAAAAATCAAAAGTCCTAAAAAATTAAAAGAAAAGATAAATAAAATAAAATGTCAACAATTATTAGGCATTGAAAAACGTTCAGACATCTATTTATTAGCAGTTTTAAATATGATTTTAATGGGTGACGGTTCTTCTAATATTGTCCATAAAGATAGTTTAAAAGAATATAAAGGTACATATGAACAAGGCGATTTGAAGGGAAAAAAATTTCCAGCTAACGTATTTTTACTAAATCCACCGTATTCAGCAGACGGAAAAGGATTTGTTTTTGTTGAAAAAGCTCTTTCTAAAATGACAGGAGGAAAAGCTGTTATATTAATACAGGAAAATGCTGGAAGTGGAAGTGGTCTTCCTTATACCAAAAATTTATTAAAAAATAATACTTTACTTGCTAGTATCCATATGGCAGATATTTTTAGAGGAAAAGCTGGTGTTCAAACAGCAATCTATGTATTTGAAATCGGTAAATCGCATAAGGAAAAACAGATTGTAAAGTTTATAGACTTTTCAAAAGATGGTTATACAAGACAAAATAGAAGAAAATCTGGACAAGACGTGAATTTAAAAAATACAGACAATGCCATTGAAAGATATGATGAAATAGTAGAGTTGGTTTTGTATGGAAAACAATATTTACATTACTTTACTGAGGAAGAATATATTGAAGATACCATAACGCTTGAAGGAAATGATTGGACTTTTTCGGATCATAAAAAAATTAATACAGAACCTACAGGAGAAAATTTTAAAAATACAATAAAAGATTTTTTAGTTTGGAAGCTATCTGAAGTAGTAAAAGAAGAGAATAATTGTTTTGGAAACAATGCAAGCACAGCCCTTATAGAACTACAAAAACAGTTTGATGAAAAGGAAGGAAGATTTGAAGAATACAAAATTGGTGATCTTTTTGAAGCACAAAATGGAAATTTTGATATCCAACAAAAACATATCAATAATCAGGGTTGTTATGTGGTAAGTTCGGGAGAACAAAGCATGGGAATTATTGGAAAGTCTGATGTTAATGCCAAAGTTTTTCAAAAAAATACTATTACGATTGATATGTTTGGAAATTCATATTTTAGGGATTTTAATTATAAAATGGTAACCCATGCAAGAGTGTTTTCTTTAAACTATAAATTTAAACAATTAACTAGGCAAGAAGGCTTGTATTTTGTATCACAATTTTCATATTTAAAAAAATTATTTTCTTATAGTAATATGGCAAGTTTTGCCAAAATAAAGGATATGACTATAAAACTTCCTACAACAAAAGAAAATAATATTGATTTTGATTTCATTCAATCCTATATAAATGAACTTGAAATGGAACGAATAAACGAACTTACTACCTATTTACAAAATGGATTTTGAGTATAGGAAAAATGATATATTTTTTTAAAAAGAGTTGATATTTTTAAAAAAGTAAGATAAAATAATCAAGACTAAAAAAGAGGGAGGACCTATGATAGATTTTGATGACGTTGTGAATAATGAAGCGGTAAAGGAACTCATGAAAAATGCACAAAAACAGCTAGATGTATTAGGATATACAGAACATTCTGCAAGACATTGTATGTTGGTAGCAGAAAGAACAGCTTATATTTTGCAAACATTGGAGTATGATGAACACCGAATTGAACTTGCTAAAATAGCGGGTTATATTCATGATATAGGAAATTCAGTAAATCGAATTGACCATGCTCATTCAGGTGCGATATTGGCTTATGAAATTTTAAAAGATATGGGAATGAATATAGCGGATCGAACAGAAATTATGATGGCTATTGGTAACCATGATGAAAGCACAGGAACAGCTGTTAGTGATATATCAGCAGCATTAATTTTGGCAGATAAATCAGATGCACATAGAACACGAGTTTCTAAAAAAGATAAAAATATATTTGATAAGCATGATGAAGTAAATTATGCAGTAACACATTCGGAACTTAGAGTAGATGTAGCTAATAAAAAAATTATTTTGGATTTAAAAATTGATACGAAAATTTGCCCAGTAATTGATTATTTTGAAATATTTATGGAACGTACACAAATGAGCAAACGTGCTGCAAAATATTTGGGATTGTGGTTTGAACTGATTATTAATGATACAAATTTGGTATAATAGGAGGAGATTATTTTGAAAAAAATTAAAGTATGGATTGCTATATTATTTGTTGTTTTACTATCTTGTATTGCTTTTTTGGGGTTTTTTAAAAAAGAAAATGGTGTTTGGAAAAATGAAATACCAGATTATGAATATGGTATGGATGTAGAAGGGGCAAGAGAATTAATATATACTTTGGATAACACAGAAGAAAACCAATATGTTTATGTAGATGAGCAAGGAGAGATTAAAGGAGAAGTCTGGAAAGAGGGAAAGGCGATAACGCAAGAAGATGATACAGAAGAATCCTCACAAACGCAAGAGCTTGAAAATCAAATATCGTATACCAAAGAAACAAGGACTATAAAAAAGAATCCAGATGAAAAACTGACCAAGGAAAATTTTGAAGAGGCGAAAAAAATCATTCAAAATCGATTGAAAGGGCAAAAATTAAGTGAATATCATATTCGACTTGATGATGTGACAGGAAAATTAGTAATTGAAAACGCAAACGATGAAGAGCAAATTAAGTTGGTGGAACAGTTTGTCTCTAGTTTAGGAAAATTCCAGCTAATTGATTATCAAAATGGTCTTGTTTTGATGGATAATTCTGATATTAAAAAGGTTTCGGCTATGTCTTCGAATAACCAGTCCTATACGACTTATTTACAAATTCAGTTTAACGAAAAAGGAACTGAGAAATTAAAAGAAATTAGTAAAGAATATGTTGAAGTCAAAAAAGAAGCAACACAGGAAAATACAGAAGAAAATGCAGAAGATACAACAGAGGAAACAGAGAAAAAATATGTATCCCTTGTATTGGATGGTACAACCATGATGACCACTTATTTTGGAGAAGAAATGACAACAGGTATTTTACAAATTACAGTAGGACAACCAAGAACCGAATATAGTGATTTCTTAGAAGATTACCATTCGGCTAAAATTATTGCAGACATTCTAAATTCAGGTGTTTTGCCAGTAAATTATACATTAAAAACGGATAATTTTGTGCAATCTAATGTTATTTTGAATACACAAAATGTAGTTAAAATTATAGCATGTGTAGTTGTTTTGTTGATTTCTTTTGTATATGTGGCAAAATATAAAATAAATGGAGTGATTGTGGCTATTTTAAATATAGGATATATAGCGTTATTATCTATTGTTCTTCGTTATACGAATGTTCAAATTACGATTAATGCAATGATTGCAATTGCCATGATGATAATCATAAATTATGTTTTTGTTGAAAGAATTTTGAAGGAATGGCAAACACAAAAAATGGTAGAAGCTTATAAAAAAGTAAGTAAAAAATTCTATCTTGCTTTTATTCCAGTAATAGTGGCTGCAGTTGTATTTACACTGACTGCTTATTATGCTATTAATAGTGTAGGAATGGTAGTATTTTGGGGTATAGTTTTACAGGGGTTATATCATTTAATTGTGACAAGAACAGTTTTAAAAAGTAGAGAGGATTAGTAAAAATGGAGACAAATAATAATAGTAAAAAAATAGTAATATTAGGCTTAATTCTTCTAATAGTTGCTGGGTTGATTGTAGTTGCTTTAAAAGGATTTCGTGTTTCATTATTATTTGGAAAGCATGAAATTGTAGAGTTAAAAGTTGGTAAAGCAATCGATAAGCAGGTGGTAGAAGAAATCTGTCAAGAAATATTTCAGGGGAAAAGATATATTGTAAAAGAATTAGAAGTATTTGGTGATTCATTTCAAATTAATGTAGAGGCAATAACAGATGACGAAAAAGCAAATTTAATTCAACAAGTCAATGAAAAATTTGAAACGAATAAGACAATAGAAGATTTGCATATCAATTCCATAGCCAATAAAAGATTAAGAGATATTATTAAACCATATATACTTCCAATGTTGCTTGTATTTAGTATTGTAACAATTTATGTGTTAATTCGTTTTCGAAAAATAGAGGCTTTTAAGATTGTGTTTGAATATTTATGGAAAATCATTTTAACACAAATTGTAGTTGTGAGCATAATTGCGATTATTCGTATTCCTGTGAATGATTTGTTGATAAATGGATTGATGATAATGGCGATAGCACAATTGGTTTGGTTTATCAATCGAGCAGAAAATAGGCTTACCAGTA
Organism: uncultured Clostridium sp.; assembly: GCA_947653235.1. Taxonomy (GTDB): domain Bacteria; phylum Bacillota; class Clostridia; order TANB77; family CAG-508; genus Scatovivens. The sequence goes on along the minus strand of CANTGH010000008.1, from coordinate 14,620 downwards.
GCAAGGAGGTTTGATGGTTGAAAGAAAATAACAAAAGAAAAATTAGGTTTTTGAATGTATTTGTTATTATTTTGACAGCTTTTCTTTGTTTTGTAATTTGGCAAATTCGACAAAATAGACAATTGAACGTACAACAAATACCAGAAAAACAAGCCAATATTAATTTTTCCAGTGATATTAATGTTGTTGCAACCATGCAAGATGCCATTTCAGTAGATACAGTGTGGTGTGGAACGTTTCAATTAATTTGGAATGATTTGATAAAAGAACTTGTAAAACAAGAAATTCATTTCGAAGAACCATTTGATATAGTAGAACATTTGAATAAACAAGAATTTGATGAAAACTCTATTTCGGATGAATATTATTATAAAAAATGGGGAAAAAAGACGCTTGATTTAAAAAAAGAAATCGAAACAGGAATTGAACAAAAATTCCACGAAAAAAGTGATGTGTTAGAGAATATTGATTGGAGCGAAGAGGCTTTAGATAGAGAAACTCTGGAGCGTTATCTATTTTATGTTATGTTAAAACGTAGTTTTTCTTATGAAAAGGAGTTTTCAGAATTAGATAATGGAAAATTTGGCAATCAATATGAGAATATAAAATATTTTGGTATTGATAATTCCACAAAAGAAGATGTGCGTAAGCAAGTGGAAGTTTTGTATTATGATTCACAAAAAACGTGTGCGGTTCAATTAAATACACAAGAAGGCGATGTAATTATTTTAGGCAAAGGAATAGAAGGAACAACATTCCAAGAAATATTTGACAATATGCAAAAAAAATCAGAAATTTATTCAGGTGAAAAGGAATTTTTAAAAGCAGATTACTTAAGAATTCCAGAGATTTCTTTTCAGGTAAAAAAAGAATACCAAGAATTGCAAAATAAAGGATTTTATACGTATGATAATCAAGAATTAATCATCGACAAAGCTATTCAAACAATTCAGTTAAAACTGGATAAAACAGGTGGCTCCATCAAAAGTGAAGCAGTTATGGAAATAGAATGTTTGTCCGCGATGATGGAAGAAGAAACCAAACCGAGATATTTTAATTTTGATGAGGAATATGTTATATTTTTAATTGAAAAGGAAAAAGACAAACCATATTTTGCCATGAAAATAAAAGATATTACGAAATTTCAATAAAAAGAGCGATTTTTAAAATCGCTCTTTTTTTACAAGAAATGACAAGAAATTCCTTTTTTATATTGACTTTTTTGATTAAAAAACATATAATTTTATCATAATAAGATAATAGGAGGAAATGTGATGAAAAAGAACCAATTTGTAAAAATATTACTTATTTTTACTATTGTAATATATATTTGTTTAGCAATGCGTTATTGTACGTTTGCAGGAACATTAAGTTCAGATATTAATGGGATTAATGAAAATAAATATCCGGGGGTAAAAAGCTTAATACAAAATCTTAAAAATACACATGGAAATTATAATTTTCAAGTTTATTATACAGGAATTGATTGGACAGAAGCAATAACAATGGAATACCAAGGTCATGGAAAATCACCTAAAAATCTATTTAGTTTATCGGATAAATACAAAGGAAAATGGTATTGTCCCATTTGTGGTTCTACCAAATATGATACAGGTTGGTATTGTGCTTCTATTGATGCCATCAAATATATGATGGATCCTAGAAATTCATTAGATGAGACAAGTGTTTATCAATTTAAAAATTTAGAAATCTCGGATGTATCAGCAGAAAATATTCAGCAAGTTATCAATAGTAAATATGCTTCTTATGGCTATATCAACAATCCAACAGCTATCAATGCCATTGTAAAAGCAAGTTCGCAATGTCACTTAAATGGTTATTCGATTGTGGCTAAAATTATTAATGAGCAAGGTTCAGGTAGTTCGCCATTAATTGCAGGAATGGGACATCAAGGTCAATATGTAGGGGTTTACAATTTTTTTAATGTTGGTGCTTATGGAAGCGGAAGAGATAATGTCATTCTAAATGGTTTACGATATGCTCAAAAAAAAGGTTGGAATTCTGTTGAAAGCTCTATTGTCGGAGGTTCCGAATATTATAAATCGCAATATATCGGAAAAGGGCAAAATACATTATATTATCAAAGGTTTAATGTTGTTTATCAAGCTTCTTTGTTTTCTCATCAATATCAACAAGATATTATGGGTGCCCAAACAAGTGCTACTTTATTAAAAAATTATTATACAACATCAGGAACTATTTCTAGCACAAATCATACGTTTATTATACCACTTTACGAAAACATGCCCAAAACCAAATGTGCTAGGCCAAGCACATCCGAAAATAGTAAATTGGAATATGAAGAAGCAACAGTTACTACCAATAAATTAGCTGTAAAAGCGGCTCCTAACAGTAGTCGAGTGATTAGTTATTTAAACAAAAATGAGAAAATAAGAGTGCTAACCAAGGCCACACAAAAATCTTCGGATGGTAACTATTGGGATATCATTGTTTCTAATACAGATGGAACGTATGGATATGTACCTCGCTCTGGGATTCAAATAAAAAGTAAATTTCCATCTTATATGTTTGATTACAAATTTTATGCTGATACAAACGATGATTTAAAAGCAGCGTTTGGTTACAATGAAAATAGTTTGTATGAACATTTCATCAATAATGGAATTCAAGAAGGTAGAAGTGCATCGCCAGTGTTTAATGTGAAGTATTATCTAGATCAGTATAGTGATTTGAAAAATGTTTTTAAAACAAATTATCAAGCAGCATATGAGCATTTTATCAACAATGGATTACAAGAAGGCAGAAGTGGTTCACCAGTGTTTAATGCAAAATATTATATGGACAATAATGCAGATTTAAAAGTAGCCTTTAAAACAGATTATACAGCAGCATGCAATCATTTTATTAGTTGTGGCATCAAAGAAGGAAGAAAAAGTTCACCAGGATATGAGGTAAACTTTTACAGAAATTATTATGAAGACTTAAGAAATATGAGTAATAGAGACTTGCTTTTACATTATATCAGGAATGGCATCAAAGAAGGAAGAGTAGCCAAATTAGACGATAGTGTAGAAAAAATTGTATTTAACGCAACTGTATATGCAGAGTGTAATGCAGATTTGAAAGCAGCTTTTGGCAACAATGAGCAAAAATTAAAAGAACATTGGTTAGCCAATGGAATTCGAGAAGGAAGAATAGCATCTTTAACTTATAGTCCAGAAGTATACAGAGCAGTAAACAATGATTTAGAAAAAGCATTTGGAAATAACAATAAAGCATTATTTGATCATTTTATTACTAGCGGAATAAAAGAGCCTCGTACGAGCAGTCTTATTTTTGATTTAGTAAGATATTTAGAAGCCAATGCGGATATAAAAAATGTTTATAAATCAAATTTTAAAGAAGTTTATATCCATTTCTTAGATTGCGGATTACGAGAAGGAAGACAAGCAAGCCATGTATTTCATATGCGAACTTATTTGAATACGTATACAGATTTGAAAAATGCTTTTGGAAATAATTATACAGCGGCTGGAATTCACTTTTTAAACAACGGTCTAAAAGAAGGTAGAAAAACAAGTACAAATTTTGATGTAAAACGTTATGCAGCCAATTATGCAGATTTGAAGAATGCCTTTGGAAACAATTTTAAACAATATTATTTGCATTATCTAACAAATGGAAGAAGGGAAGGTAGAAAAGGAATATAAAAATAAAAAGGCAAATTGTGATGAATCATGATTTGCTTTTTGGATAAACTTGACAAATAAAGAAAAATATGCTATCATTAAATTAAGAAAGGATCGACTTTTATTAAGTGCGGTCTTTTTTCACTCTACAAAGAATTATGAAAAAAGGAAGCTTAAAAGCTTCCTTTTTTGTAGTCCAAATGTATGGATTAGCAACATCCTCTGTTGTTTCCACCACAGCAACAGCATAATATTAAGATAAGAACAATTATCCAAATGCAGTCACCGTCGAAACCGAATCCGCATCCACATCCGCATCCTCTGTTTTCTGGCATGATATTTCCCCCCTTTAAAATAGGATTTTTCTTAAAAATCATTTGTATGTTATATAGTATTCTAAAACTCAATTTTGGTTACAAATTTTTTTAAAGTATTGACAATAAAGTCATTTTAAAATATACTTACTAATAGAAAAAAGGAGGTAAACCAATGAAAAAGAATGAAAAGAAAAGAATTATGATTTTAGTAGTAGTTGCCATTGTTATCATAGCTATATTGTTTTTTCTAAAAAATAGGATTAAAACCAATCAGTTAGAAAATCAACCCAATTCAAATGTACCACCACAAGAGCAAATTCCAGAAGAATTTGTAGAAGTATTAGGAGATGGAAAAAAGAAAAATATAAGTCAGAAATTAACTCAAACCAAAACATTTCAAAATTATCAGTTTTCGAATATTCAATTGGTAGGAGAAGAGGGACAAACCTTTATGACAGCCGATGTGAAAAATATTGGTAATACAAAATTAGAAAAAGTCCATGTAGATATTACCATTTTAGATAAAGAAGAAAAAGAAATTCTTACCATAGAAGGAATCATTGACCCAATAGAACCAAATCAAACCGTAAAATTAAATGCTGCAGGATCGATTGATTTTGTTGATGCGTATGATTTTTCGATTCAAATAAAAGAAAATTAGAAAAAAAGATAGTTTACATTATTTTGAAGTAAACTATCTTTTTTGACATGTTTAAGAATAAGGCGTTTTTAATCATTTTGTATAAATTTTTAAATTTTGTCAATCCTATTAATATGAAAAATAGAGATTTTTGGAAAAACATGCTAATAGGATTTTGTGCTGGAATGGTGAGTGGATTATTCAGTAGCGGTGGTGGATTACTGCTTGTGCCATATATGAGTTCCATTTTGAAAATGGAGGAAGTAAAAGCACGTGCAACTACAATTTTTTGTATATTTTTTATGGTATTTGTAAGTGGTTGTTTTTATTTTGGACAAAATTACATTGATTGGAATATGGCTGTAAAATGTTCTGTTGGTGGAATTATAGGAGGTTATGTTGGTTCAAAAGTGTTGTGGAATTCTGGAAAAAGTTTTTTGAAGATCTCATTTATTATGTTTTTGCTATATGCTGGAATTAAAATGATAATGGGATGATAAAAATGAAAGAAATTATTTTTGGTGTTATTTCAGGATGTGTTGCGGCACTTGGAATGGGTGGTCGGAACCATTTTGATTTTATTATTTAATTTGTTTACTTATATAGAACAACATAGCGTTCAGGGAATTAATTTGATATTTTTTATTCCCACTTCTATTGTTGCAATTTATATGAATATTAAACATAAAACAATTGACTATAGAACTGCCAAAACAATCATTGTGTTTGGAATTATGGGGGCAATTTGTGGAAGTTTGTTATCATTTAAAATCGATCATCACAATTTAAAAAAGTATTTTGGGATTTTTTTGATAATCATAGCAATTTTTCAAATTTACTCATTTTTTAGAGAGTATAGGATTAAACAAAAAGGAAAATAATAAATAATATAAAGTCAGTAGAAAGGTGGTAAGAAAGTATGAAATTTACAAAAGGTTTGATGTTAGGAACTTTAATTACGGCAGGTGCCATGATGATGTATTCGGAAGGTGTAGATAACAGTAAAAAGAAAATGGTCAAAAAAGGAAAACAATTCATGAAAAAAATGGGAATGTAAAACAAAAAATCTTCCAGTTATTGGAAGATTTTTTGTTTTTATTGTTCTTCTGGACCAAAAATTAAGGTTGGTAGCTTAATAAATAATTTATAAAGAGATAAACGAATACGTTTTCGAAGCAAATAAAATTTACTCAATTTTCTAGCACTAATCATAAAAGGATCTTCTTTTTTGATTAGGGCGGTTTCTATATTGGTTTTAGAAGATGTTTGTGTTTCAAATAAATCAATTGTTTTTTCTTCAATAACAGTACCAGAAAGAATTTCATCAAGAGTAGAATATATTTTTGTTTCTTGAGGAATTGTTTCTGTAGAAATTTCCGATAGAATATGACCAACTTCTTCTCCCAAATCAATAGGTTTGCTTGAAATTTCAATAGTAGATGATTCCGTTGTTTTGAAGTTAATTGGTTCTAAAATTTCTTCAATTAAAGCATTAATATCAAATTGGTCGGTAGTGGTTTGACTAGAAGTTGATGGTGAAATAGAACAAACAAAGTTGAAATGGTAATTATTATCCCATTCATTGTTTGCATTTTTAAAACAGAAATTGAAAGTATCAAAATCTAATAAATTAATTTTTACCATGAAGCCATTTTCTGTTTTCATCATAGAAGTTTCAGTTGTATGCTTCCAAGCTTCGCCAAAACCATAAACAATACTAAGCGTTTCAGAACTAGCTAAAAAACCACGATAAGTAATGGTTAATTCTTGATTCGCGGTGGGAGAATGATTAAATTCGATATCTTTCGTAAATTCCATAAGTTTACTCCTTCTATAATTTACTTTTATTATACAAATAATGGCAAAAAATAGCAACCCTCATTTGACAAAAAAATATATTATTTTCATTACATTTTTATTACGAAAATGTTACAAAATTCAAGAAAATGTATAAAATTTCAAAAATGGTAAAAAATAGGCTAAAAGATGGAGGGAATTATGAAAAATTTGAAATATGCAATTGGAATTATTGTAATAAGTATATTTTTAGGGTGGATTTTATTTCGCTTGCCAGTCGCGTATGCCTTGTCACAGTACGGATCAAATGGAGATGAAGTAAAACAAATTCAAACCAAATTACGAGATTGGGGATTTTATAATGGAAGCATTGATGGGGTCTATGGTTCTCAAACTTATGAAGCAGTCAAAAAATTTCAAAGTAGCAATGGTCTAACTGCAGATGGCGTAGCAGGCTCCCAAACGTTAGCAGCATTAGGAATTCAATCCAATACATCTTCTGGTGGAGGGACAAGTAGTAATAATAGTGATTTGAATTTGCTCAGTCATTTGGTTTATGGGGAAGCAAGAGGAGAACCATATAATGGAATGGTAGCAGTTGCAGCAACAGTTATGAATCGAGTAGCTGATTCCAGATTTCCCAATTCGGTTTCTGGTGTTATTTATCAATCAGGAGCTTATACATGTGTGGCGGATGGACAAATCAATTTAGGATATGATGACAACGCTAAAAAAGCAGCACAAGATGCCATTAATGGTTGGGATCCGACATCACGGTTGTGTTTATTATTTTAATCCAGATACAGCAACATCTGCATGGATTTGGAGTAGACCACAGGTATTAACAATTGGAAAACACATTTTTTGCAAATAAAGTAACTTATCATCAAACCATTGACAAATGAATAAAAATATGGTAAAATAAAGAAAAGACCGAATGTTTATTAAATGCGGTCTTTTTTTGTTGTTTTTAGGAAAATTTAATGCAATTGGTTATTTTCAAAAAATTAATTTCGTGATATACTAAATGTATAAATTTTTCAAAAATTAAAATAATAAGTAAAAACAAGGAGAGTTTAAAATAGATGGAAAAAAAAGATTTTGAAATAAAACAGGGAATTAAAGCACATATCATTCAAACAGATTTGTTTAAAACGAATATGTTATCTTGTATGATAACAGTACCACTTACCAAAGAAAATGTAACCAAAAATGCTCTAATCGTTAGTATGTTAAGGCGCGGTACAGCCAATTATAAAACACAACTAGAATTAAGCAAAGCATTAGAAGAATTGTATGGTACGGCTTTCGAATGTGGTATTGATAAATATGGCGATAATCAAATTTTGCGTCTTTATATGGATGCCATTGAAGATCGATTTAGTTTTCATCAAGAAGAAATCTTAAAAAATGCAATGCATATTTTATTGGATATTGTGTTTAATCCGTTATTGGAAAATGGAAAATTCAAAGAAGATTATTTGAAAGTGGAAAAGGAAAATTTGGCTAAAATCATCAAAAGTAAGATTGATGACAAAGATTTGTATGCCTACGAAACTTGTATTGCGAAAATGTATGGTGAAAGTGGATTTGGATTATATAAATATGGTTATTTAGAAGACTTAGAAAAAATAAATGCAGAAGAGTTGACAGAGCATTATCAGAATTTAATTCAAAATTCCAAAATTGATATTTTTCTATCAGGTAATTTGGAAGAAGAAAAGGTAAAACAAATCATCCTAAATGATGAAAATATTCAGAAATTGCGACCAAGAATTGAAAATTATATTTTAAATAATGAGTTGACACAAGACAAGCCAAAGATAGAGAGTGTTAATCAAATTGTGGAAACTATGGAAGTGACACAAGGGAAATTAGTCATTGGTATGGATGTACATGCAAGATGCGATAAATTTCAGTTTAAAACCTTATTATACAATGTGATTTTGGGAAGTAGTGCCAATTCCTTACTTTTCCAAAATGTGAGGGAAAAGGAAAGCTTGGCTTATTCGATAAAAAGTTTGTATGTGAAACAGAAATCTAATATTTTTATTCGTGCTGGAATTGAAATCCCCAATTTTGAAAAAGCAGTTAATCTGATTAAAGAACAACTTGAAATGATGAAAAGAGGCGATTTTACAGCAGAAGATTTAGAATCAGCAAAAGAATTTGTCAAGGCGGGAATTGTTGCCATTGAGACAGAACAAGATACTGGAATGATTTATTATATTGGTCAAGAAATTTCAAAAACAAATACCACAATTCAAGAATATCTAGAAAATATTCAACAAGTCACAAAAGAAGATGTGATAGAAATTGCCAATAGCATACAAATAAATACCATTTATTTCTTAAAAAATCAATAAAGAAAAATGAGGAGGAAAACATGCAAGTTATCGAAAACAATCAAATTCAAGAAAAAATATATACACAAAAATTATCCAATGGATTGAAAGTGATTCTTATACCTAAGAAAACACAGAAAAAGTATATTATTTGGGGAGTAAATTACGGCTCAATTGATCGTAAATTTATGGTAGACGATAAAGAAATTGTAGTACCAGATGGAATTGCACATTATATGGAACATAAACTTTTTGAACAAGAAAATGGAACCAATAGTTTAGATGTGCTCTCTAGCATGGGAGTAAATGCCAATGCTTATACAACAAACAATCATACAGCGTATTTGTTTGAAGATAATAACAACAAGTTTTGGGAAAGTTTGGATGAATTTATGAATTATATTCAAAATCCCTATTTTACAGATGAAAATGTAAATAAAGAACGTGGTATCATTGAACAAGAAATTATGATGTATGATGATTATCCAGATTGGAAAGTTTATATGAATGTGATTAAAGCCATGTATCATAAAAATCCAATCAATATTGATGTAGCAGGTACAAAAGAAACTATCGCAGAAATTACAAAGGAGAAATTATATGAAACGTATGATGCTTTTTATCGACCAGATAAAATGGTAATTGTACTTTGTGGAGATTTTGAACCAGAAAGAGTAATTTCAGAAATTGAAAAAAGAATGACTTTGCAAAATTCTATGCAAACTGTAAAAAGAATTTATGAACAAGAACCAGAAGAAATTGTGCAAAAAAGAGTAGAAGCACAAATGAATATTAGTATGCCAATTTTCATCATTGGTTATAAAGATGAAGTAGTTTGTGAAAATCAAATGAAAAAAGATTTAGCGTTAGACGTATTATTTAATATTTTGATTGGTGATAGTTCAGAATTGTATCAGGAATTGTATGATGCGGGCATTTTGCAATCAGAGCCAGGTCTTATATACGAAAACAGTAAAACGTATTCCCATGTTTTGATACAAGGTCAAAGTGAGAAATATGATGAAGTAATGGATAAAATAGAAAAGGAAATTGAAAATTTAAAACAAAATGGTATTACAGATGAAGTTTTTGACAGAATGAAAAAGAAACTCTATGGTGAATATGTCAAAAGTTACAACGATGTTGGAAGCATTGCCACGACCTTTATCCAAAATTATTTTAGAGGGATTAATCCACTCGATTATTTTGAAGAATTTAAAAGTTTAGACAAAGAATATATCATGCAAGTTTTACAAGAAGTCTTTAAAAAGGAAAAACAAGTGATTTCTATTGTAAAATCAAAATAAGGAGAATATATGGTTCATTTTCCAGGATTTGGTTTAACCTTTCCAATACAACCGATTGCCTTTAGATGGTTTGGTGTAGACATTTATTTTTATGCAATTTGCATTGTGGTAGCGATTTTGATGGCAATGGTATGTATGTATCGTTCAAAAGAGAAATTTGGAATAAAGATAGATTTTTTATCAGAAACGCTGATGCTAGCAATTATCGTTGGTTTTATTGGTGCTAGAATTTATTATGTTGCATTTAATTTTGAAAATTATGAAAAATCGATGTGGAGAATATTTTTTATAAGAGATGGTGGTTTGGCGATTTATGGAGGTTTATTGGCAGGTTGTTTTGTTATCTTGAAACGATGTCAAAAGTACAAAGTCGATGTTCTTGACTTTTTGGATTATGTAACACCTTTTATAGCACTTGGTCAAGCAATTGGAAGATGGGGAAATTTTTTTAACCAAGAAGCTTATGGGACACAAACCACAAATATTTTTCGAATGGGAATTCATACGATAGAAGGTTACCAAGAAGTACATCCAGCGTTTTTATATGAATCGGTAGCGACTTTTCTCATTTTTTGTGTGTTAAGAGTTCTGCAAAAACATAGAGGATTTAGAGGAGAAATAGTAGCTTTGTATTTATTATTTTATTCGTGTATACGTATGTTAATAGAGGGTATCCGAATGGATAGTTTGATGTTGTATCAGTTCAGAATTTCACAGATTTTGTCAGGTGCGATTTTTGTATTTTCAGGTATAATGCTGTTGAAAAAAAGGATGATATACACATTTAATAGATTAAAAAGTTCCAAATTGCAGAAAAAAGTCTACAAAAAACCACTTTAAATGTTGATTTGTTATTGACATTGACGAATTAATGTGGTATTTTGAAGGTATAGAAACGAAAAAAAATGGCATACCTGGTAAGTGAAAAAGAAAAGGAGCGATGCATTATGTTAAATGATGAAATTTGTGAATTAAGAGATAAATTAAATAAAAGTATAGAAAATGGAGAAGATTATAGTGTAATCTATGATTTAAGCGTGCAATTAGACAAGCTAATTGCGAAATTTTATAATGAGAAATTAAAAAAGTAAGTTAGCAAGTCTTTTATGACTTGCTTTTTTTTATATAATATTTTTCATATTTTTAGCAACTTTGAATATGTTGTAACAAAAGGAGGAGAATATGAAAGATAGAATCATAAGATATAGTTTTATTTGTTTGATATTAGTAGTTAGTATCATGCAATTTTCTTTAGCCTCTCAAGCAGACCAAGAATTGAGTAATGAAACATTGGCATGGGGATTTCGAAGAGGAGAAAATCATGAACAGGCTGTCTTAGATGCAGAAAGTCTGAAAGTAGTAGAAGAATTCAATCGGAATGGCGATAGGAAATCCAGAGAAAAAATATATTTATTTAACGTTTGATGCAGGCTATGAAGCAGGTTATACAGAAGAACTTTTAAAAGTTCTAAAAGACAATGATGTGACAGCTGCTTTTTTCATAACTGCACATTATGTCAATACTGCAACAGATTTAGTCAAACAAATGATTCAAAATGGCAACATTGTGGGAAATCATACAGTCAATCACGCATGTTTACCAGGACTTTCAGATGATGAAATCAAGGAAGAAATCATGAAATTGCACAATAGTGTCTACGAAGTCACAGGTTACGAAATGACATATTTTAGACCACCAAGAGGCGAATTTAGCCAAAGAACTGCTAGTATTGTAGAAAATTTAGGTTATACCAGTGTATTGTGGTCCAATGCTTATGACGATTGGGATCAATCCAAACAAGGCAGAAGCGATTATGGTAAAAAGAAAGTATTGGATAATCTTCACAACGGAGCCATTATTTTGCTACACAGCACATCTGAAGACAATTTAACGATGCTCGATAGCATGATAAAAGAAGCAAAACAAATGGGGTATGAATTTAAGTCATTGAATGAATTTGAGAAATAGAATAAAAAATCTCATCTCTACTCTGAGATGAGATTTTTTTATGAAATAGGAGTTTTCTCTCCACTTTCAATCATTTCATTGATTAATTGAGCAATGATTTTACGTTCATCATAAGGGTACTTTACACCATTTTTTTCCAAATACAAATCGTGACCTAATCCAGGAATAACAATCATATCGCCAGATTTTGCTAGGGAAATTGCATAACGAATACCTTCGGTTCGATCAACAATGATTTTATAAGGTTTTCCAGTCGGAATAATACCGAACCTCAATTTCTTTTAAGATTTTCAAAGGGTCTTCGGTGCGAACTTGATCAGACATTAAAACCGTAAAATCAGCTAATCGTCCAGAAATTTCGCCCATGATAGGTCGTTTGGCACTATCACGGTCACCGACCTACCCCCCAAGCACAAATAACACGTCCTTTGGCGTAAGATTTAACGGCTGTTAAAATGCTTTCTAAGCTAGAAGGTGTATGGGCATAATCAATCATAATGGTAATGCCTAATGGATTTGGCACAAGTTCACTTCTACCAAGCACTTTTAAGTCTTTCAAGGCTTTGCGGATAGTTTCGGCAGAGACATCAAAATAAGAACAAGCGGTAATTGCTCCCAAAGCATTATATACACTGAATTTTCCAGGAATAGCGGCTTTGATTTGTTCTTGTTTGCCTTGATAATTAATTGAAAAATCAATCAAAGAATCGGTTATTTTGACATCATTGCGATTAGCTCGAATATCCGATGGATTGTCAATACCAAAGGTTTTGATGGTTTTGTCTGGTAATAATTCAGCAATGGTTTTGACTTTTGCGTCATCGTTATTGATAACACAGTATTTGGCCATTTTTAAAAGTTGCAATTTGCAATGGAAATAGTCTTCCATATTAGGATGTTCTTTTGGACTGATGTGATCTTCACTTAAATTTGTGAAAATGCCAACGTCAAAATCACAGCCAGTTACTCTGTCAAGTTTTGTCGCTTGAGAAGAAACTTCGATAATGGCAATATCGGTATGACGTTCACACATGGTTGCCAGATGTTTTTGAATTTCAATACTTTCAGGAGTAGTTCGATCCGTGTCTTCTATTTTTTCTCCGTTAATATAAACAGCAATGCTCCCAATTAATCCCACTTTAAAACCATGTGTCTCTAAAATAGATTTTATCATGAAAGTGGTGGTAGTTTTACCTTTTGTACCAGTTACACCCACTAGTTTTAATTTTTTGGAAGGATGATCATAGAATTCACAAGATATTTGAGCCAATGCTTTTCTTGTGTTTTCAACTGCGATAACAGGAATTTCGCCACTGATATTTAAAGAATGAACATCCACATCTGGTTCGACAATAATGGCTTTTGCGCCGTTCTCAATAGCAGCTGGAATAAATTCAATTCCATTTTTGGCAAAACCATTGATGGCGACAAAAAGTCCGCCTTCTTTTATTTTTCTAGAATCAGAATGTATATTTGTGATATCTAAATCTAGATCACCAACTTTATTTCTAACATCTACTGAAGAGATGAGTTTACTTAATTTCATGAGAAAATCCCCTTTTTAATATAAAATTTTCGATGTATATAGTTATTTTGTAACTGTATACATCATCCGTAACTGGATTTGTTTGAATAGCTGATCTAATTATATAATAAGTGAGAAAATTTGTAAAGTAAAAGAGAAAATTTTGGAAAAAACTTGACTTTTTATGTAAAATAAAGTATCATATAAATGAAACAGTTAAAGTTAAATTATAGCAACCCCTGTTGGGAAGGAGGAATTTTCATGAAAACATGGAAAACATTAATTGATAAGGAAGATTGGCTAGTAGGAATGCGGATAATGGATGTAGGTCTGTATTCTATGGCTGACTACGTTCTGGCTGAACTACAATCTAAGAAACAGGCAAAGGTGGAAATTACCCTGTTTGACAATCAAGGGGAAGAAAAAGTTAAAACAGTTCAACTGAATGCTAAGAGGATTAAGGAAGCTATGGAGTGGGTTCGGGCTTCTAACGATCCTGAGACTGGCGAATCACCAAAAGCAATAAAATTCAACTATTTTGATGGACGAGCACGAACTTTTTTTGTTCGAGAGGATGAGTTGAAGAGATCGCTGAAAGACACGATTGATATCAATGAGCAGGGAGAAATGACAAATGAAAAGGAATGTTCTGATTGTGGAGGAACGGGATTATATATTACTCCTACATGTTACAATGGTACTGCAACGATTTGCCAACGGTGTGAAGGTAGTGGTTGTATAGAAAATTCCTACAAGCCATTTACTGGACGAAAAAGAATCGATGGTATTACGAGAGTTTTCCTACCGAAAAAATATGCTGATTTTTATCCAGAAGATCATACCTTTGAAAATGGAAAAACAGTGCATTACAGTCAGTTTGGCTGTACGTATGAGGAATGGGAGAAGGGTGAAACTCCTCTCCCTTGGACGGAAGATACATCACCAGTTTAAAAATATTAAAAGACATCGCATTGAAATTTAATGCGGTGTTTTTTTTAACTTTAGAGAAAACCCCCAGTTATACTGGGGGAAACAAAAAACTTATAGTT
>CANTGH010000007.1 GCA_947653235.1 uncultured Clostridium sp. | reverse complement strand
TAAGTTTTTTGTTTCCCCCAGTATAACTGGGGGTTTTCTCTAAAGTTAATAAAATGCCAAACATTAAAATTTCGATGTTTGGCATTTTTTCGTTCTCTTCCCTTATCGGACCGTATTTTCTGACTTTTTTACATATGTCAAAAAGTCTTGAATTTCCATGTGACCAATTTCTTCCTTGGGATGTTTTAAGCATTTTTTTATCTTTTTCAAAATGTTATCTGTTTCTGGATGATCTAAATTCCAGATTTGCGTATCCCAATATGCGATTTCACAGCCATCTGAGCGCTCGGTCAATAAAATTGCCCATAAAATCAACTCTGGCCATAGATGAGATGGGATATTTTCAGTGGTAAGTCCTAACGTTTCCATCTCTAAAAAATCTCGTATTGGTTTAAAGTCAACTGAAGTTAATAAACTTCTTTCAATTCCTTTTGTAGTAGCAAACCGACAACATTCTTCACTTGGGAATTGTTGTTCAAGTTGTTGAAATAAAAACTCTTGTGCTTTTTTTCTTTCCATTTGCAACACTCCTTTTTCATCTTGATATACTTAAACTTTTTGAGAAAATCTTTGCTAAGTAAATTTATATAGAAAATTATACCAGATTTTACATAAAAAGTCAATTTATTCTTTTGTATATTTTTGTTATTTTTACAAATACTATCAAAAAAATTAATTAATGGAGAAATTATGAATATTAAAAATCTTTTTAAAAATTTATTTGGCTATAAAGAGCAAGAAGAATACGAATTTATTCTACCAAATGCTGCTAATAATTTACCGCAAATAACAGAAGAATCTAAAAAACAAAAACTTTTTCCTACACTTTCGGTTAATATTGAGTATTTGAAAACAAAATATAATCTACTCATCAATAGTGATATTAAAATTCGTAAATTTGCCTTACCCATTCAAAATAAAAAAATATTAGCTGCTCTTTTATACATTGATGGCATGGTGGATGAAAAAACGATTACCGATTCGGTGCTTCAACCCCTTCTTCTAAAAAACTCAATTACAATGCAAGAGCAACAAAATAAATTTAATCGATTAGCTGCTCAAAATGCGAGAGCACCAAAAATCAATTTGGAAAACTTTATTTTTAATGGACTCATTCCACATAATAGTATTTCTAAGGAAACCGAATTTGAAAACATTATTAGTAAAGTAAATGCTGGTTTTTGTGCCCTTTTTGTCGATACAATTGGCACTGCTTTTTGTGTGGAAACAAAAGGTTTTCAAGGAAGAAGTGTTTCGGAACCACTAACAGAAAGCATTGTACGTGGTCCGCAAGAAGGTTTTGTTGAAAATTTAAGAATTAATACTTCTATGTTACGAAAAATTGTTAATAATGAACATTTGGTTATTGAAGAGGTTGAAGTTGGAAAAATTAGTAAAACAAAAGTTGCTGTTTGTTATGTTGAAAATATTGCCAATGATGATTTAGTAGCAGAAACTAAATATCGAATTAATAATCTAAACATTGATTATTTATTATCTTCTGGTCAGTTGGAGCAATTTATCAAAGATAATCCTAGAAGTTGTTTTCCTCAAACAATTGCAACAGAAAGACCAGACCGTGTTAGTACCTATTTGTTGAATGGACGTGTTGCCATTATTGTAAATGGTACGCCTTTTGTGTTAGTGGTTCCTGCTATTTTTATTGACTTTTTATCAACTGCAGAAGATCGAAATTTGAACTACCATTTTGCTAATTTTTTACGATTTATTCGTGGAATTGCTTTATTTTTCTCTGTTTTTTTGCCTGGATTATATGTAGCAATCACGAATTATCATCAGGAATTAATTCCTTCAGAGCTCTTGTTTGCAATAGCAAATGCACGTGAAGCCATTCCTTTTCCTGTTATTTTTGAAATTTTGGTTATGGAAATTTCATTTGAATTAATCCGTGAAGCAGGACTTCGTGTTTCTTCTTCGTTTAGTACTACGATTGGAATTATTGGTGCTTTGATTTTAGGAGATGCAGCTGTTTCAGCAAGTATTGTTAGTCCCATTTTAATTATTGTGGTTGCTTTCACAGGAATTTGCGGATTTACAATTCCTGATTTTTCGCTTACAACATCCATCCGAATTTATCGATTTGCTTATATTATTTTAGGATTTTTGGCAGGTTTTATAGGAATTGCATTGGGATTTTTCATTCATTTTATTCTTCTTACTAGTTTAAGTTCTTTTGGTGTTCCTTATTTTGCACCTTACATTCCTTTTGAAGACTTAAACAATAATAATGGATACCTTATCAAACCTGTTTGGAAACGTGAACGACGCAATCAATTTTTGAACACAAAACGCCCAGAAGCGGCTAAAAAAATTAGTATGGAGTGGAGAAAAAATGTTAAATAATTATAAAATGCAAAAATACGAAGCCATTTGTCTGATTTTGATTGTTATGGTAAATAAATTAATATTAAATGTTCCTTATTATGTAATCGATTTAGTCGGAACGGGAGGCGTTATTAATTTAATTTATATTGGCGTAATTGGATTAATTTTTGTGCTTTGTTTGAATTACCTTTTTCAGAAATTTCCGAATTCCGATATTATTGATATTTCTGAATTTTTAGGAGGAAAAGTTTTTAAAGTCATTATGGGAGTTGCTTTTATTGCTTTTTTCTTTTTGGTATCCTATATTACTTTAACAGATTTTGCGAATATGATAAAAACGATTTATTTTAGAAATAGTCCTCTCATTTTTATATTGCTATTTTTTATGATTGGAATTGTTGTGGCTAATTTTGTTGGTTTCAAAGCAATTATACGTACAATTTGCTTGGTCGTTCCTTTTACTTTAATTAGTATTTTAGTTGCTTTGTTTGCAGTTTATGACGAATTTTCCTTTGATAAATTTTCACCTTTTTTTGGTTATTCTTTTCAGACCACTTTTATTAATGGTTTATTAAATACATTTGCTTTATATATTGTCACTTATTACTATTTTTTGATGCCTCTTTTAAAAGATAGCTTCAATTTTAAAAAAATAACAACCATATCCTATCTTGTTTCTTGGTTATTATTATTTTTGACTGTAGTGTCTATATTAACTATTTTTCCGATTACGAATGACACAGAACCACTTAATTCCTTGTATTTACTATCTAGAAAAATTACTTTAGGTGACTTTTTACAGCGATTAGATGCACTATTTATCTTACTATGGCTGATTTCGATTTTGTGTTATTTAAGTATTATCATTTTTATGATTAATCGAACCATAAAAAAATTGACAAATATCAGTGATGAAAGGATTTTAACACTGTCAACAACAAGCATCTTTTTTGGACTTTGTTTGCTTCCTTTCAACATTGCAGTTAGTCGCTTTATGGAAAATGTCATCTATCGTTATTTGATTATAGGCTTTATTTTTATTTGGTGTTTTATCCTTATGATTTTAGCAAATTTGAAATTTAAATTTAAGAAAGGACTATCAAAAAATAAATGATTAAAAAATATATTTCTTTTACTCTCCTTTTTCTTCTTCTATTATTTACTTTAACTGGTTGCTACGATTCAACTGGCTTAGAAGATTTTTATTATATTGTTGCCATTGCTATCGATAAGGCTGAAAATAATTTAATTTCGCTTAGTATACAAATTGGTAAGTCGTCATCTGGTTCGGATGCTGCGACTTCTCAATCAGACGAATATAAAATTTACACTGTAAAATGCGAATCCATTGAAGCTGGTATTAATATTTTAAATAATTATTTGAATAAAAAAATAAATTTATCGCACTGTTCTGCTATCGTCTTTTCTGAAGAAGTTGCACGCGAAGGTGTAAAAAAATATATTAATATTTTTGGAAATGATACAGAAATTAGACCAAATTGTAATTTGCTTGTTAGCTCTGAAAAAGCTTATGATGTTTTAGATAAAGTTTCTAACTCTGGGGAAAGTTTTTCCTCTCGTTTATATGAATATATTTTACAATCTGTTGATTATACAGGCTATACGGTAGATTCTGTTTTTAGTAAATTCTTCTCAGCAATCAACACAGAACAAACACAAGCTGTTGCCATTTATACGGTTGTCAATGAAGATGCTATTCAAAACGCTGGAGCTGCGGTTTTTAAGGATGATATTATGGTTGGAACACTTTGTCCGCTCCAAACAATGGCTCACCTAATGATAACCAATGAAATCGACTCTAGTATGATTAGTGTAGAAAGTCCTTTTCATGGCAATGACCTAATCGACTTAAATCTAAAAAGATGTGGCAAACCAATCATTAATGTAGAATTAGTAAATGGCACGCCTTACATCACAATCGACCTTTCGATTGATGGTAGCATTAATAGTTCTGGAGAAGAATTTGATTATACCATTCCTGAAAATATAAAAAAAGTTGAAGAGGCTGCTAATCACTATTTAGAAAGTTTGATAAAAGAATATCTATATACCATTTCAAAAGAATATAATTCCGATATTACTGGTTTTAGTGGAATGTTAGCTTCCAAATATTTGACTTTAGATCAATATAATAAAGTTCATTGGAATGAAATTTTTAAAGATTCCTATTTTAAAGTAAGAGTCGATACAAAAATTATCTCAAGTCATCTTTATAATAAAGAATAATTAGGAGGAGATTATGCCTTATTTAGCTTTAATTTTATTATTACTCTGTTTCTTAAAAACGTTTTATTATGGTTTCTATGAAATCAAAGAAAAACAAAATAAGCCAGGAGGAATTATAACTTGTTTGTTAGCTGTTCTCCGGACTTATTTTCCCTACTACGATTATTATCGTATTTTATATTATTTGATACCAGACTAATTTTTTATGATTTTTATTTCGGCATATTTTTGACGTTCAAATGCTTCATTATAATCTATTTCGTCAAATAATGCTGGCATTTGTTGTTTGAAATATAACAATAATGGAATCATAAATTGTTGAATGGAGGGATGGGCATGTTTATCCGCTCTTAGCGAAAAAATGTGCCTCCACTCTCGAATATTGGCTGTCATAGTTAATTCAGCAGCTGTACTATGTGGTAATAAAATTCTTAATTGATCTGGTGTTGCACCTTGTTTGGACATTGTATGATAGGTTGTTTCAATCGTTTCCATACAAGTTTTCCAAGCCTCATAGAGTGCTTTATCATCAATATTGCATGGTTCAATAAAAGAAATCTGGTTGTCAAATTTATCTTTACTATAATTACAATACCTTGTACTTTCAATTGAAAAAGAAGCCAAACGATGACGTGTAATATCTTTATACGCTCCTACATCACAACAAATTCGAACGGTTACTTTTTCATGCTCTAAAACAGATTCATGTCCTCGATTGATACAGTTTCGTAAAAAGTGATCGTAACTATTTTCTTTAATATTTCCTTCTGTACGATAACAATGTTTGGCTGCTCTTTCTAAACTCTTCATAATTTTTATACCGTCAATTTCTGCTAATTCTACCCATGGTTTTATAATTTTCATATTTTATCCCCCATTTCTTTTTTCATTATCTATTTTATATCATATTGCGACTTTTTTTTCAAGGAAATTTGCAATTTCTATCGAATTTACTTTCAAAAATGAACTATTAAGGATTTCTTAATAGTTCATTTTTTCTTACATATTCTTAGACTTTTGTCTTCATATTTTTATTCATTCGATTGGTTATTCTCCTCTACCCTCTGGCAAGGCTGGATAATCCAATACAACTTTTATTTGTAAAATAAATTTTAATGTGCGAATCAATTTGCTGTTCTTTAATCTTTGCCAAAAAGTTGGTTTGGTTTCAAATCTTGTTTCTTCAAAGAATGAATCAGCGATATCTAATACGCTTTCTGAATTTTTTTCTATCATAACATCTTGTAATAATTCTGTGCTTGGTGTAGTAACTTCTTCTTGTGAAATTGTTTGTGTTTCAGAAGTTATCGTATTGTCTTCTGCTATAAGCGGTGCTGGAATATATTTTAAGGCTTCTGCAATTTCAATTCCTATGTAACTTAATGCTTTGGAACGATCTTCGATTCTTTCCATATCAATTTCAATAAACATATTGGATTCTAAATTTCCAATTTTAGCAAGGATTAATTGTTCTGCATTTGTAAATTCTTCTGAATTTTCTTCGGTTGTGCTAATGATTTTTAAAGCTTCTACAACATCTTCTGTATATTTCTTTTTCACTTTTTTAATAATTTCTTTTGCATTTTTAGGATTTGATTTGACCGCTTGTAAAACATCGTTTAACACATTGGCAAGTTTAATATTTTTTTCTCTTTGCCTAATTAAATCCTCGACTTTTTTGGTATTTTCTTCAAATTGATTGGTTGCATATTCTACTAAATCATAGGCTGCTTGATAAACTTCAGTTGGAAAATTCTTTTTCTTTGGATATTCCATTAAATATGTTTTTACGGATTCTACTAAATCTCTGAAATAAGCATCTTCTTCTAATTGCACAATTTGTTTTTTCGCATTTGGATTAATTAATTTTTGAATTTTATCTATGTTACATAAAATTTTCTCTTCCGTGATTACCATTTTCACGTTTACTATGCCGGCTTTTTGAAAAAATGACATTGTAAACTTACCTCCTTAGTTTTAATTTGTGTCTTTTATCACACATTTTTATAACTATAGTTATTATATCGTCTTTATGAAAAAAATACAAGTAATTTTTTTATTTTTTATATTACATTTTTGTAACATTTTGTATTTTTTTGTAATCTTATTGTAATATTTATTTTTAAAAAGTTATTCCATTTCTATTCCCAATTTTTTTAATTCCTCAAAACGCTTGATTTTCTGCGTTGTGGTTTTAATAAATTCTTCCTCTGTCACAATCAATTCTTTAATATATTTATACGTTGGCATTTTTTTATTGATTTCCTTAATCGCTTTCCAAATTTTACTTTGAATTTCTTGTGGGTCAGTCAACCCAAATCTTTCTTGCATGATTTCAGCATCATAAACAACCTTAGTTCCTAATTTCAAATCCACTTTATCCCCTTTTTCTGGTCTACCAAACACAAATGCTTCTTTAACCCCTGGAATATCGTTTATCATCGCTTCAATCTCTTCTGGATAAATATTTTTGCCATTTTTCAAAACAATCACATTTTTCTTACGCCCTGTAATAAACAAAAACTCATCTTTATCAAAATAGCCCAAATCACCTGTATGGAACCAACCATCTTGAAGCACTTCATCGGTTGCTTCTTGATTTCCAACATACCCTTCCATAACCGTTTGACCTCTTACGATAATTTCCCCAATTCCTTCTTCATTTGGCTCAAAAATGCTAGCCTCTAAACTAGGAAATACTTTTCCAATCGAACCATAACGCACCACGGTTTTATGTTCAGCACTAATCACTGGTGAAGTTTCCGTCAAACCATAGCCTTGATAAGTATCAATTCCCAAATCATTTAACCCTTTTTCCATTTTAGGATCAAAAGCTGCCGCGCCAGCTACAAATAATCTCAATTTTCCGCCCAAGGATTGATGAATTTCAGCAAATAATTTTCTTCTACAATCTATTCCTATTTTTCGTAAAAAATTGCTGATTTTCAAACCTGTTTGGACTTTTTTCGTCATGCCTTTTTTCTCGATACTTTCCATCACTCTTTTATACAAACTCTCAAACAAAACTGGTACCGAAATCATAACACTCGCCTGATATTCTCGAATATTATCTGCAATATGGCGAATCCCTTCGCAATACGTAATCGTCGCTCCCACATAAACTGGATATAAAAAACCAACTGTACACTCATACGTATGATGCAACGGCAAAAATGATAAAATAGTGTCCTTTTCATTCACATCAAAAACAGAAGCAATATCATATAAATTCGTACAAATATTTTTGTGAGACAAGGCAACTGCTTTGCTTTTGGCCGTTGTCCCAGAAGTAAATAGCATAATAGACATTTTCTCAGGATCAATATGCGCATCTAAAAACGTTCTCGAGCCATTTTTCATCAAATCTTTGCCAATGCGAACCAATTCTTTTTGTGCATAAACCTCTTCTGTACTGTTTTGAGCATCCATCGAAATAAAAAATTGAATATTGCCAATTTTTTCTTTTCTGACTTTTTCCATTACATTTTTGTATTTATCTGAATAAAAAATCGCTTCTGCCTTTGAGCCTTCAATCAAATTGATGATTTCAACTTCTGGCAAAGAACGGTCTAATGGCACAATCACACCTGTTCCATTAACTGTTGCAAAATACGTCATCGTCCATTCATAGCGATTTTCCGAAATAACCGCAATCCTTTTGTCTTTCAAGCCAAGACTTATTAGCGCAGTACCCAAAGCATTAATTTCTTCAATATATTCACCATATGTTTTCGTCTCAAACACTTCTGGCGTTTCTGTTTTAAAGCGAAATGCAACGTTATTTTGATACAACTTCTGCGTTCTTTGCAACATCTCTTTTAAATCTTTGACTTTGTCAATTTGGTACAATCTTTTACAACCTTGATAAATTCTGGTTTCCATTTTTTCTCCTCTTTTCCTTTTGGTAAATTTATTTTTTCAACTTATCTAGCAAAATTTTCTCGTATTCTTGATACAATTTTTCAATGTCAAATCCTTCTGTTTTTCTTCGGTAAATCAATGTTGAACATGTCAAAGAAAACAGTTCACAAGCCAGCACCTCTGGATCGCATGTTTTGATATCCCCTTTTTCCAAACCATCCTCAATAATTTTTTGGATCACAGCAATATACTCCAATACTTTTTCCTTACACAACACATTTCTTGGCTCTCTGCCCCAGACTTGGCTCATCACAATCGTTAGAATATTTTCGTACTTTTTAATTCCTTTTAATTGAATCAGTACAATAGCTTTTAGTTTATCAATCGTCGTCGTACATTTTGAAGTTTTAATTTCAATGCTAATTTTCAAAAGTTTCATGCCTTCTTCAATCAGAAAATTAAAAATTTCCTCTTTACTTGAAAAATGATAATACAATGTGCCTTTTGCCACACCCACAGTTGCTGTAATCTCTTCAATGCTGGTTGCATCATACCCTTTTTCCGAAAATAGTTTCATAGAAGTTTCAAAAATCTTTCGCTTCGTTTTTTTCATTTTACATCCCCTTTACAAAACAAGTCCCATTGTCTCAAACAAAATTCCGAACAAAACCCCAATTCCATATAACATAGAAACAATTTTGATATTTTCTTTCGTATGATGATTTTCTTTAACCAACACCAATAAACCAACACCTGCTCCCACCAATAGACCAGCAATCATGGTTCCAGCTGATATTAGATTACCCAAATACAATTCCGCCAAAATCACAGAAGATGCACAATTCGGTATCAAACCAACCATTCCTGCTAAAATTGGACCTAAAATTGGTTTGTTCAAAATCAATTGTGAAATAGTCTCTTCACCAATATACGTAATCAAACTATTTAAAACCAAACTAATTACAAAAATAAAAAATGCAATATTAACTGTGTGTTTTAGCGAAGATTTCAAAATCCCTTCTTCGCAATGACAATGATGATGTTCACACATTATTTGGATTTCGTTTTCTTGCTTTTCTTTAGGCAATAACCAATCGATTAGAACACCCATAGCAATACTAACAAGCATTTTTATTCCCACAATTTTCAAAATCACCAAAACAGATACCGATTCTGACAAAAAAACTGGTATCATTTCATCTGATGTAGACAAATACACCGCCATTAACGTTCCTAAACTAATCACACGTCCTACATATAAATTGGTCGCCGATACCGAAAATCCGCATTGCGGAAAAGCACCCAAAAAGCCACCAATAACAGGTCCCATTTTACCAGAACTTTGCATGCGTTTTTTATGTTTATCCGAAGTTTTATGTTCCAAACATTCCATCACGAAATACGTAATCCATAAAAAAGGAAGCAATTTGACCGTATCCAAAATGGAATCCATTAAAATATCTAACATGAGACCTCCTCAACCTTTCTAATTTATATTTTTCGATATAAAAACAGCGCAATTCCTATACCAATAATGCTAGCAATATTGATTTTAACCATCATACCAAATGTAATTTTTAAAATACTCAAATTTAAAACAAGTGGGCTTTCCAAACCAAATTCTTGCCCAAAACCAAGCCACCAAAGCCAATCGACTTTAGAAGCCAAATCTCCCAAAAGTCCTCCAATTACTAATCCTGATAAAATAAATATCAATAAAATCCATATATTTTTATCTCTTGTAGCCATTTTTTCCTCCATTTTTTCCATTTGTTTTTTCGTTTTTTATTATATCTTTTTTGGAAAAATTTTTCAAGTGTTTTTGAATGGAAATTTTTTAAGAGATAATGGATCGATTAAAAATCTTTTTTGTCTTAATACAAAAAAGGAACCATTTGAATTTTACTTCAAATGTTCCCT
The DNA here is from genome assembly GCA_947653235.1 of uncultured Clostridium sp. Lineage (GTDB taxonomy): Bacteria > Bacillota > Clostridia > TANB77 > CAG-508 > Scatovivens. The sequence continues at coordinate 40,980 of CANTGH010000007.1, read as the reverse complement.
CACCTTTTATTATATCACATTTTCATTCAAAAGTCAAGTCTTGACATTTTATGTAAAATATGCTATAACATAACTATCAAACAACATTGAAAAGGAGTATGCTCATGAAAACATTACCATTGAAAACTCGGTATACCAATTTAACTCTTCAAGCAACCTGTCAAAATCCAACCTGTCGAGCAAAATTTCAGACTGTAAGAGGAACGCAGCTCTATCCTACAGCCTATGCATGTATTGGTTTTATATGTCAACATTGCGGAACAGATGTCTCTTTTACCAAATCAGATTTTCCAGATGATGAGTTGTTTGACTATATCTATCTGCGCAAGTTTGAAAAAAAATAAATTGTTATACAAACCCAAAAGTGCCTGTTAATCTGTTATTTCGATTGATTGGCACTTTTTCATTCCTCCAAAATCGACTTCACAATCCCACGATCAATCGTATTTTCGAAAATATTTTTCAAAATAATAAGCACAATTGGTCCAATTAACATGCCCATCACCCCCATTAGTTTGAAACCTGTATACATCGCAATTAGCGTAAAAATCGGATGAACACCAATTTTGCTACTAACAATTTTGGGCTCTAAAAATTGTCTCACAGCAGAAGTGAAAACGTATAATCCCAAAATCGAAAAAGCCACCGAATATTCTTGATTCAAAAACAAAATCAAACTCCATGGAACCATTACCGTTCCAGAACCCAAAATCGGAAGAGCGTCCACAAATCCAATAAACAATGCCATTAAAAGTGGATATCCTACATTCATTCCCATTAAATAAAAAATATTCAATCCCATCAGTACAATGACAAACGAAATCCCAATTAACTTACATTCTGCCTTCAAATAACCCCCTAAAGAAGTCGTAATCTTTTGCACTTTCGTGTTGATTTTTCCCAATATTTTTTTCGGAATATGATGCTCCATTCGGTCCCAGATATAAATTTTGTCCGATGTGATAAAATACGTTGCTAAAATCGTAATCACTGCATAAATCACAATCGTAGGAATGGATTTTAGTCCTTCTAACAAATTCGTCAACGTGTTTTTCAAAAACGTAATGGCTTGATTTAACAAGTCCGAGGAAGTCGATTGGAGCATTTGCTGAATATCTTCTGAAAGCGATAATTTGTCCATGTCTATTTTTTGAAAAATAGAACTAATCCAATCAATCGCTTTTTCTAAATATGTATTTAAAGCACCCAATAAATTGGTACTTTCCGCTACCAATTTTATACTGCCCCATACAACCAATCCAATTAAAATCGCAAAAACGGTAACAAGCACAAAAATACTGCTTGTCTTGCGACTAAGATTCGTTTTTTTATGAATCCATTTAATCATAGGTTCCACTAGCAAAGAAATAATGTAAGCAATTAAAAAAGGAACATAAAACATGAAAAGTTTCGCTGACAAAATTAAGATTCCTAAAATAAGTATTAACCAAAAAACTCTTTTTAAAATTGTTTTATATTCCAAATTTAACACTCTCCTTTTATCCTTGATGATGTTTGCAATGGCAAATACATTCCATCGTATCGCCTACTTCTCGTGGCTGTATATTTTGATTTTTCGCCAAGTCACCAATGCTAAGCATACCAACAATTTGGTTATTTTCGATAACTGGCAAACGTCTGATTTGATTGGTTGACATCGTTTGTGTTGCTTCCTCAATTTCAGTGTCTGGCGTTGTCTTGATAACTTTCGTTGTCATAATATCAGAAGCAATGGTTTGCCCACAATTTTTATTTGTTGCCACACATCTTGTGATAATATCACGGTCAGTTACAAATCCAATTACGTTGTTTTCTTGATTGCAAATTGGAACACAGCCAACATCGTTTTCTTGCATCAATTTCGCAATTTGGTCTAGTGTTGTATCAGACGTTGCTCGCACAACTTTTTGGCACATACAATCTTTTACTCTCATTTTTCATCTCTCCTTTTTAGTTTATAAAAAAAGTATGTGCAAAATTTCGAATTTTATACTAGAAAAGCATTGGTTGAGTTAGGTTTTGATTTGGCATCATCATAGCGGCATTTTGTCTTCTGGAGGAAATTTCATTTAACATAATGACTTTGATGAAGTCTTTCAACAATGCATTTTGCGAATTTGTTCCGCTAGTTGTAGTAGAATGAGCACTTGAGCGGGACGTGGGAGAATTTCTTTCGCAATTGCTGGCATTGCTATTTTCACTTGTTGGATTCGTTACACTTCTTGCATTTTGATTTCCCAAATTGATATCTCCTTCCACAATATTGTAGACTGTATCTACCATACTATTTAAACTATCTTCTGTTAAATAACCTGAATGATTGGATAGCACTTGTGCAACAACTGGTGCAACAATGCGATAAGTAGCTGGATACATAGCATTCAAATTAGTTGTCATTGGCATTTGTGCCTGATTCATTGGTATATTTTGATTTGAAAAATTGGTCATATATGGATTACAATTCATATTGGGTGTTTGATTATAATAATTCAAATCTTGCATGTAGTTTCCATTTTGATAATACATAATGGTTACCTCCTATTTTTATTTTGGCAATACCAATATATTCAGAAAAGGTATTTTTAGTACAAAAAAAGAACGTATTTGGTAAAAACGTTCGATATGTAAGATATGTACCCAATAAAGAAATATCAAAATATAGTTGTATTTTATAGCTAATTCAAAATTATATGAAATTTATTATGACATCCAAAAGGAAAATGGATATAACCTATTAACAAATATGGCACAAGATAAATAATTAATCTTGTGCCATACAATTAGATAATTAATCTAATTTAACCCTAAAATCCATTGAATCATAATTAGGAAGCAGACCCAATTTCACAAGCCTTTTATTATAGTTATTTAATTTTTCGATTTCTCTGATTCTTGCTCTCGATAGAGGTCTTTTATCAATCCAGTAGCTATCCATTGTAAATTCATAAGGTTTTTGAACTGGTAATTCATAAAAAAAATTAATTAACTTTTTCAAATGGTATTCTCTACAGCTTTTACTAATCTGTGGATATTTTGCTAAAGGTAAATTAGACGAGTTGATAAAGTAATTGCAATGAACATGATTTGGTCTTGTATCAATAATTAGTTTCGCAGTTTCCAAAATGTCCCCCATATTCTCTGTAGGTAGTCCTAACATAATAGCGGTTAAGATTTTTACATTGGGATTAGCTATATGAATTTTGCTAAAAACATCTCTTGCTTGTTCACATGTGTGTTTTTTTCCTATTAATTTCAAAAGTCTGTCAGAACCTGTTTCAAGGTTCATATATAATTCAGTAATTTTCTTTGAATAACAGAGTGCTTCTAAAATTTGTGGAGTAATTTCACCAATGCACATACCTATAGGGAATTCAATTTCTTTTACTTCTTCATAACTATCAATTAAATAAATAAGCTCATGAAGCATAGGTTTTCCATAGATATCAATGCCATATTCTGTAAGATTTTCTGCCCTAATGCTAATTTTTTTCATTAGCTCTGGTGTGTTTAATCTGATTAGATCAAGATTTGTCCGAATTGTCTCTAAGCTAAGACTTTCAAACTTAATTTCCATATAAGATCTTCTACAGAATTTACATTTGTTTAAGCATCCATCTACTGGCCAAATTGCAAGATGTTCTTCAATATCATCATAAACAAAATATTGTTCTCTGATGTCCATATCAAACTTCTTGCCAAGTTTTTCTGTAAAGTGGTCACCCCAAAAAGTAATATTGGAAATAGTATTGTTTAAAAGCTTTTCTGCATTTGCTGCTTTACCTAAAACAATAATTTCTGCCCCAACTTTTCTGTTTTTTGCAATGTTTTTCAGTTGTTCAGCAACAAAGTCTGAATAGTCGCTACATCTCGCATACATATGCATATACAAAATGTAATCTGCTTCCTCAAATGGAACAGTATGTTCCAAAAGTGGTAGCATTGGATAATACGACACCATTAGTTCCCGATAGCACTCTTCTTGCGCATAGAATTTAACAAAATCGGCATTTATTTTGTACTTTCCTAACTCATCATAGTCCCGTTGTGTTACTAAATTTTGATGTTTTTGTTTTAAATTGCTTAATATGATAATTATCTCCTTTCAATTTTAAAAAATGTTTTTATAAGGGTATATAAATCCACATTAGGATTAACTTAATTATATCATATTTTACATAAAATGTCAAGTTGAAGTATACCCCAAATATTTTACGCTCTTTTTTATTTTGTCCTTTCATAGTCTTTATAATCTTTCTCAATGGAATAATTGATGTGATGTTCTTCTATTGGTTGAAGTTTTTCCATTAGTTGCCTTGATAATTTTTCGCCTTTATAGATTGCCTCTGCCAGTGTGTGTATATTTCTTTCTCTTCCTGCTATTACAGCAATGGCTTCTCGTTTATATTGTTCCGTTGGTTTTTGGTCAAATTCTATATTTGGTACCGATACTGAATCGATTTGCAAGCTTTCTTGCTCAACTTCTACTTTTTCATCGTTTGCTTTAACTTCTTCTGGTTCTTGCTGTTCTTCACCTGTTACACTTACTTTTTCTATTTCTTCTTCATATTCTTCTAATATTTCTGTTTCCTCTTTTATTTCATCTGGCTCTAATTCTTCCTCTTCTTCAATTATTACATCTGGCTCATCCTCTTGCAATGACTCGTCTTCTTGAATGGTTTCTTCTAGTTCTTCTGATTCTATTTCTTCTTGTGAAACATTTTCTTCTGCTTGATTCTCTTCTTGTACCGTTTGAAAAAAACCATTTTCTGGATTTGGTTCATTTTCTGTTCGTTTTTGCTCTATATTGGCTAATAAACCAATAATAATTTCTTTGTCATCCTCAATATTTTTAATTTTGTTTTCTAAAGCAGTGCTTTCTGGAGCCATAGGATCATATTTGTCGCTTTCTGTTTTGACAATTAAAGATTTGTGTATTTGGGTTAACTCTTCATTCATGCTTTTTAATTCTTCTTCAAATGATTTTAATTTTCGTTCATCTGCTTCCCCTAATATGATTTTTTCAGATAATTCAAATAATCTTTCTGAAATTTCTTTGCCTTTTGTTTCTTCATTCATAATTATAACTCCTTCAATTTTTTAAGCTAGTCTTGCTAAAATCGTATCGATTTCTTGTTTAATGCTTAATTCTTTGGTATCTAATTGATTGAAAACGGCATTTAGTTGTTCCGTTGAAAATGAATTCAAATCAATTAATTTTCCGTCTAAAATTATATTTTCCATCTTTTTCTCCTTAAATCATGTTATCAAATATTTCATTCGTTCTTGCTTTTGCTTGTTTCATTTTGGCTACCATTGTAATGGTTTGTTGATATATCTGATTGCTAACATCTGGTAATTTATTTTCAAGCATGTCCAATTCTACTTGGATTGGCTCAATCACATAAGCTATAAATTTCGCTTTTCCAGTAAATACATTTTTTATTTTTTGGAAAAATTTTGTAAAACTATTCTCTTCTTTTAATAAGATTTGACTGGATTTGTCTTGAAATAGACTATTTATTTTTTTCTCCATATCAATTGCACAATGATTGAGTGCTTTTTTACATTCTTCTATGAGACAATCATAATTGCTTTTTTTCTGCTTACAGGCATTTATTTTTCTATCATATTCCTCAATAATATCTTGGCTTACTTTATTCCATATTTCTTCTTTTATTTCATAGCTTTTTTTCAAATTTGTAATCGCAATTTTAAAATTACATTCTGTTTCTTGCAATTCAAGATACAAATTAATATATAACTGATTATATGGCTCGATTATTTGTTGCAATTGTTCTTGATACTTGGTTAAGATTTCTTGATATATCTCATTATAATTTTCAGCTTTTTGATTATAAAATTTAAGTTGTTCTTCGAAGAAAGTTTTTAAAGATTGGATTTTTTTATCCACAATTTCTTGTGTGCTTTTTTGAAAAATGGTTGCTAAAACTTTTGATTTTTTGATTTCTAACTCATTTAATTCTTTTAGTTTATCCATTAAAACACTAGTGTTGGTAGCTTTTTCTTCCATTTTAATTTCTCCTATCATTCCTTTGTACTTTTATTTAATATTATTATATACAAAATAAAAAAAAAAGCAATAGTTTTTTGCTATTACTTTTAATTTTTTTATACACCATATTTCTTTTTGAATTTGTCTGCCCTTCCACCCGTTGTATTCTGTTTTAAATTTCCTGTCCAAAATGGATGACATTTAGAACAAACATCGACTTTCATTTCTGCTTTTGTTGAATTTGTTTCAATGACATTTCCGGCAAGCACATGTAATTTTTGATGTTGTATAATTTGGTTGTATGTCTGTTTTCATAATCGATTCACCTCTCTTTTTTTATTTTAACAATATTTTTTATCATACCATATATTGGTTTAAAATGCAAGTATTTTTTAATAGATTACTACAATTGCATTATCCGAAACATTCTTGGCTGATTTATCTGTATTTTCTTCTTGCTGTATTGAATTTTCGTTTTCTGTTTTTTCAGAAGAGTTTTCATTTTTTTGTTTTGTAGAATCATCGTGTTTTAACATCTCAAAAATACTACCTTGATTTTGCACACTTTTTAGTTGTAGTTCTAATGATGTTCTACTAATTAATTTATGCATAACATTATAAATACACGCTATAATACAAATTGCCAATAATACTTTTTTCCAAATTTTAGCTAGCATGGATTTCCCCCTTCTGTTTAAGCTTTACTTTTTCCATATAATATTATATCTTTTTTTCAAAAGAAAGTCAAGACAAAAACAGACAAATTGTTATCGAATTTGTCTGTTTTATTTGAATTGGAAATTTTTTATTTCATGACTTCATAGATGGCAACCGAAACCGCAACAGTAGCACCAACCATAGGGTTGTTACCCATGCCAATTAATCCCATCATTTCAACGTGTGCTGGAACGGATGAACTTCCTGCAAATTGAGCGTCTGAATGCATTCTTCCCATTGTGTCTGTCATGCCGTAAGAAGAAGGTCCTGCTCCCATGTTATCTGGGTGAAGTGTTCTTCCTGTTCCGCCACCACTTGCCACAGAGAAATATTTTTTGCCTTGCTCGATACATTCTTTTTTATAGGTTCCAGCAACTGGATGCTGAAATCTCGTTGGATTTGTTGAATTTCCTGTAATGGAAACATCTACTTTTTCGTGATGCATAATCGCTACACCTTCTCTTACTTCATCTGCACCATAACATTTTACTTTGGCACGTGGTCCATCTGAATAAGGTGTTTCTTTGACGATTTTTAAGTTTCCTGTAAAGAAATCATATTCGGTTTCTACGTGTGTAAAACCATTGATTCTTGAAATTACTTGAGAAGCATCTTTTCCCAAACCATTTAAAATAACACGTAATGGTTTTTTTCTGGCTTTGTTGGCATTGTTCGCAATACCAATCGCACCTTCGGCAGCTGCAAAACTTTCGTGTCCTGCTAGGAAAGCAAAACAATCGGTTTCTTCCGATAATAGCATTGCCCCTAAATTTCCATGTCCTAAACCAACTTTTCTGTCATCAGCTACAGAACCAGGAATACAGAAAGATTGTAAACCTTCTCCAATGCATTTAGCAGCTTCGCTTGCTGTTTTTACTCCTTTTTTTATGGCAATGGCTGCCCCCACGGTATACGCCCAGCAAGCGTTGTCAAAACAAATTGGTTGGATACTTCTTACCATTTCAGCGACATTTAATCCTTTGTCATCGCAAATTTTCTTTGCTTCTTCTAAAGAAGAAATACCATTGTCATTTAGACATTTATTGATTTGGTCAATTCTTCTTTCATAACTTTCAAATAAAGCCATTTTCTTCTCCTTTCAATCCTTTAAATAGGATGCTAATTTTTTTATTATTTCATCTATATTTTGATATGGTATAACTTTTATGTTTTTATTTCCCATAATCATTGGTGTAATTTTAGGTTTAATAATTTGATTATAAATTCCAATAATTTTCTTATTATGTGCTTCACTATAAGCCAATTCATAGCCAACACCTAGCGACGGAATTGTCAATTCTGCAAAAATTACGTCTGCTTGTTTCATTTTGGCAATATCACCCAAATAAATCTCTTCTTCAGAAATCGTTTCTTCTTTTTCTAATAAACGGCTATCACCAACTTCTTCTGTTAAAACTTCTCCATAATCTTTTAAAGCACAAATTAATTTTTTATAATCCTCTAGTAATTCCCTTCCACCATAAATGGAAGCTGAAAAATAAATTTTCATTTTTTACTCCTTACGTGGATCTATCTTCTTCACAGCCTCATCAAATCTTCCATATTGACCAGAAGCTTTTTCGATAGCTTCCATTGGTTCGATTCCTTTTTTGATGTTTTCCATCATTTTTCCTAAATTCACGTATTTATATCCGATAATTTCATCGTTTTTGTCTAATCCGATTTCCGTTATGTAACCTTCTGCTAATTCCAAATATCTTGGTCCTTTTACATTGGTTGAATAAATCGTTCCAACTTGTGAGCGATGACCTTTTCCTAAGTCTTCTAAGCCAGCTCCAACAGGAAGTCCGCCTTCGGAGAAAGCAGATTGGCTTCTACCATAAACGATTTGTAAAAATAATTCTCGCATTGCGGTATTGATCGCATCACAAACCAAGTCCGTGTTTAAGGCTTCCAAAATGGTTTTTCCAACTAATATTTCACCTGCCATAGCAGCTGAATGGGTCATTCCGCTGCAACCAATTGTTTCAACTAATGCTTCTTGTATAATTCCTTCTTTAATATTCAACGTAAGTTTGCAAGCTCCTTGTTGTGGCGCACACCAACCAATTCCATGCGTCAAACCAGAAATATCTTTAATTTCTTTGGCTTTTACCCATTTTCCTTCTTCTGGGATTGGTGCTGGGTCGTGCTTTGCACCTTTTGCAACCTTACACATATGTTCTACTTCTTCTGAATAAATCATATTTACCTCCTTGTGATTTTTGATTTGCCTAAAACTTAGACAGTGGTATTGTATCACAAAAATTTTTTCGTTTCAAGTCTTTTTCGAACTTTTCATTCCTCATATCCTTTTGCTCTTAAACTCTTCTCCATTTCATTTGTTCTTCGTAAAATAAATAATTATCCCCCAGTATAACTGGAGGATAATTATTTTACGCAACATCATTTATTTTAACATCACGAACATGCTCGATTTTTTCCCATTTTGTATTTGGTTTAATTAAACATTTAATGTTAATTAAAATCCAAGAACCTAAGAATAATGGATAACACAAAAGTCCCCATGCCATGGATTTAATATCTCTTTTGTCTAACAACATAACAATGGTTGCTATTCCAATTGGCAAAACAAAAGTAGCAATTAAATAGCGAGCATAATTTAATATTAAATCTGTAAATTCCATTTCACTTCCCATATACATTAAAGTATTTACACCCAACAATAAAAATGTCAAAATCATCATTGGAATACCAAACATATATAATAATCCATCAAAATTCATTAATGTTTTATGTTTCTTTACGCCACTCGCCAAATCTTTTGTATAATATTTCATACATTGCAAATGACCAACAGTCCAACGAGAACGTTGAGACCAACTTTGTGAAAAATGAACAGGTTGCTCATCGTATACTTTGGCATCCGTTGCCCAACCTAATTTTCTCCCTTTGGAAATGTTCACAAGTGAAAATTCAATATCTTCTGTTAAAGTAATTGTGTTCCATCCATTTGGTTTGATAATATCAAATTTTACCATAAAACCTGTTCCGTTAATTAAAGGTGATAAACCTAAATTGTATCTTGCCAAATGATAAAATTTGTTCATCATCCAGTAAAAAATGGCGTATCCTGAGGCAATCCACGAATCGGTTGGATTTTTGATGTCACGGTAACCTTGCACGATTTCTTCCCCTTGACACAACTTTTTGTTCATATTCTTTAAGAAATCTTTATCAACGATATTATCGGCATCAAATACACAAAAAGCGTCATAATCAGCATTTTCTTGAATTTTTTGTTTTAAAAACCAATTTAACGCAAACCCTTTTGTTTTTTGTTGTTCGTTAAATCGTTTTAAAACGATTGCACCAGCTTGCTGTGCAATTTTAGCTGTATCATCTGTGCAATTATCGGCTATGACAAAAATATCATATAAATCGTTAGGATAATCTTGTTGTTTCAAACTTTCTACTAAATTGGCAACCACGGTTTCTTCGTTATGTGCTGGAATAATTGCCATAAATTTATGATTTTTGTTGACTATCATTTTTTTATCTCTTAATTTAATTAAAGAACAAAAACTTATTACAATTTGGTATAACCAATATATCGTTATCATCCAAATTAAAGCTTGTTGTAATACATACAAATACTTCATTTTTTCTCCTCACTATTCAAAAAAATATATCTTCAAAAATAATTATAGCAATATCTCAAAAAAATTTCAATAGTTTTTTACTTATTTTTACATTTTTTATTTTCTTCGTTAAAATTATTATATGAATTTATCAAAAAAATAGTATGAAATTTTTGAAAATTCCCCTCAAAATTTGAAATTTTTTTAAATTAATTTTTAAAAAGTGGCAAAATAACGGATTTTTTTAAATTTTTAGAGAAAAATGACTATTTCCTTTTAAAAAAGCCTTTAGAGTGCGTATTATGGTGTTCTACGTGCATAAAAATAACATTGTTCATTTTTTGATGACGTTCTAAAATGCCCTAAAAGACCTTTTTATTTGAATAGCATACATAAAGTATTGCTTCGTGAAAAATCGTTTTAAAAGGCATTTTTAGCCCTTCTATGGCATTTAATTAAAAAGGCAGAAATCTGCCTTTTTAATCCTAAAGAAAAATTTTTATTCATACAAATCCTTCTTACTTAAATTAATTCTACCTTGATCGTCAATTTCAATGACTTTCACGGTCACTTCTTCTCCAATTTTCAAAACATCTTCTATTTTATTGACACGTTCTTTCGAAATCTTTGAAATGTGCAATAATCCTTCTTTTCCGCCACCCAAGTCAATAAAGGCTCCAAATGTAGCAATTCTAACAACTTTTCCTGTATATATTCCGTCTTTTTCAATTTCTCTGGTGATTTCTTCAATCATTATTTGTGCTGCTTCTGCTTCTTCGTTGGATTGTGAATAAATGAAAATTCGACCATCTTCTTCAATATCAATTTTGACCCCTGTCTCTTCAATGATTTTGTTGATGACTTTTCCGCCTGTACCAATGACATCACGGATTTTTTCTGGGTCAATTACCATATTGATAATTCTTGGTGCATATTCTGAAATTTGCGCACGTGGTTTGTCAATTTGTTTTAACATAATTTCATCTAAAATATAGGCTCTGGCTTTTTTCGTTCTGGCAAATGCCTCTTTAATCACTTCATAGGATAAACCATCAACTTTAATATCTACTTGAATGGCAGTAATGCCATCTTTGGTTCCTCCCACTTTGAAATCCATATCACCGAAAAAGTCCTCAATGCCTTGAATATCGGTAATGACAACATAATTGTCTGGATTTTCTTCGTCTGTAATCAAACCTGTTGAAATACCAGCTACTGGTTTTTTGATTGGCACACCAGCATCCATCAAAGCTAAGGTCGATCCACAAATACTGCCTTGTGAGGTGGAACCATTGGAACTCAAAATTTCGGATACTACACGAATGGTATAAGGAAATTCCTCTTTACTTGGAATAACTGGCAAAAGCGCTCTTTCTGCTAAGGCTCCATGTCCAATTTCACGACGTCCTGGTCCACGCGAAGCTTTGGCTTCCCCTACGCTGTAACCCGGGAAATTGTAGTGATGAATATAACGCTTTGATTCTTCGGTGTCTAATCCATCTAATACTTGTTCTTCACTTGCTGTTCCTAATGTAACAATGGACATCACTTGTGTGCGACCACGTGAAAATACAGCACTTCCATGCGTTCTTGGGAGTACACCCACTTCGCAAGAAAGCTCACGAATATCGTAAATTCCTCTTCCGTCCACTCTTTTTTGTTCTTCTAAAATTAGTTTACGCACTGTTTTTTTCTCTAATTTGTAAATCGCGTCACTAATTGCTTTTTTGTCTTCTTCTAGCTTTTCTTCACCAAATTTTTGAGCATACCAATTTTCTACATCGCTGGTAAATTGGTCAATTTTAGCATCTCTTTCTGGCTTATTGGCTGTTTGAACATCTTGTTTCATGCGAGCACCAAATTCGTCATAGATGATTTGATAAATTTCTTCATCAACTGTAAAATGGGTATATTCAAATTTAGGTTTGCCAATTTCGGCTTTCATTTGGTTGATGAATTCACAAATTTTCTTGATTTCGACATGTGCTTTTTGGATTGCTTCTAACATGGTCTCATCTGGAATTTCGTCAGCACCTGCTTCAATCATAGCAATCTTGTCCAAGGTTCCAGCTACGGTTAAGGTTAAACGGCTGTTTTCTCTTTGTTTTTCAGTTGGGTTGATGATGATTTCGTCATTCACATAACCTACTGCCACAGAACCTGTTGGTCCACCAAATGGGATATCGGAAATGGAAAGCGCTGCAGAAGAACCAATCATGGCACATACTTCTGGGGAACAATCTTGGTCAACAGATAATACCAAGCAGCTCACCACCACATCGTTTCTGAAGTCCTTTGGAAATAGTGGACGAATTGGTCGATCAATCACACGTGATGTTAAAATCGCTTTTTCAGTTGGTCTTCCTTCCCTTTTTTGAAAACTGCCTGGAATTTTGCCAACAGCATACAACCTTTCTTCATAATCTACTGATAATGGAAAGAAATCAATCCCTTCTTTTGGTCCTTTAGAAGCCGTCACATTGACTAATACAACTGTATCGCCATAGCGAACGGTTACACTTCCGATTGGCTAAACCACAATATTTTCCAGTTTCTATGCTTAATGTTCTTCCAGCTAAATCCATCGTATACGTTTTTGTTTCCATAAAATTACCTCCTAAAATTTTATTCTACTATTTATTTGAAAGGTAACCTCTGCAAAAAGCTCACATTTAAAAAACACTTTGCACAAGCTACTGTTTCAAATAAATAATTTTTATCATTGTACTATATTATTTGTAAAAAAGCAAGTAATATTTCATTTATGTTTGACAAATATTACAAAAACCTACCGTTTTATTTTAAACGATAGGTTTTTTAGGTGCAAGTAAATAACATCATTAAGACATTTTGTATGCGTAATCCAAATATAATTGTTCTGTCATATTTATTTTTCCTGTTTTACTTCTGATTTCTAAGACTTCTTTGGCTTCGTATTGCAATGTGCGATCGAACACAGTTGGTGTTTCTTGTTGACGCCTAAAAATTTGTTCTAGGATTTCAATTTGTTCCTCTTTTGAACAATTTTCATAAAATACTAAAATATCTTCTAGTTTTTCTTCATAAAAAACATCCTGCCAACTTCTTGGAAAATCCTGTTCGATTAGCTTACTTGATGATTGGGTTGCATCTTGTAAAAAACACCTGGCAATTTCTTCCCAATCGTATTCTTGCAATTCAACCGCAATCTTATTTTTGACTTTCTCAGCTTGTAACACATTTTGGATTTTGGTAAATAACTCGTCGTTTTCCTTTTCCAACAAATAGAATTGCGACATTACTAAATCCTGTAAGAAAGAAAAAAACTTTAGCAAAGATTCTTTTGTGCAAAAAAGAATTATGTTCCTGAATTTTTTTTCGGGAAGTGCTCTTATAAGGTATACTTTTCCTTGAAAGTCAGCTGTTTCCAACAAATTTTCTATCTTATTATAACAGAACTCACTTTGAAAATACGCCTGCCACTGCACTGATGAAACCATTTTTGCGTCTTTGTGTACGACTTTTAAAAGCTTTTCATAAACCAGTTTGCTCTTCAAATTGTCTTCTTTTGGTTTCTTTTTTCTGTGCCATAAATCCAATAATTTGAGTTTTTCACACTTTTTTAATTCATACCGTTTTAATGACAATTCTTTATCCTCCTTCTATTGACCGACTATACGGTGAATGGTTGGATTATATTCTATTTTTCATAGAATGTCAAATTTCAACACAAAAAACTTGCTTATCCTTTTATTGTAAAGAATTAAGCAAGTTTTTGGAGATTTAGTCATCTAACATAGTTTTTTAAACACATCTATTAATTTTTTTCTGTTATTTGAAAATTTGCATTCCTTTTCGGTTAAGGAAACTACTAAAGGGGTGTACTCATGTAATATATTTTAAAAAAATCTACCAGTTATGTGGTAGATTTTCTTTTCTTATATCGTTTTACGAATGGACAATTTTTCTGATATTTCACGATAACGATTGACATCTTTTTTCGCCAAATATTTTAACAAACTTCTTCTTTGTCCAACCATTTTCAATAATCCTCTTCTAGAGTGATTATCTTTTTTGTGGATTTTTAAATGTTCGGTTAATTCTGTGATTCTTTCCGTTAAAAGAGCAATTTGAACTTCTGGTGAACCTGTATCATTTTCCTCTCTTTTATACGTATTGATGATTTCTTGTTTTCTTTCCTTTGTCATATTTTTACTCCTCCTATTTTTGTATTTGCCAAAAACTGAGTTTAAGGTAGGTTTTTTCCCTAAAACTAAGTAAATGGTATTTTATTTATTTTACTATATTTTTTTCTAGAAATCAAGTCTTTTTTCAAATTTTTATAGTAAAAAGAGGGAAAGTTCATTTCATACTTTCCCTCTTTTCTTTTTTGATTTAAGAAAATTCTATGCGTATACAGGTTTTTTCACTATAAAGTGGCCGATACACAGGAAGAGGCTGCGTTACTTCAGTATTCGCATCTGCCTCTGAAAAACTATTCTCATTAGCAAGCATAAGAATTCTGCCTTTTCCAGCTATTTCCAACCAAAACAAAAAATCCTCATACTTCCCTTTTGTTCCCTCCTGTCTACGAATTACTTCTGGAAATTCCTCGATTTTTTTCATCTTTTGCCTCCTTCAAATCGTTTATAACTTATATTATAACATTTTTTCAAATTTATGTCAAATCAACTTGATTTTTTTTTAGAATACAAGTATAATATATTTTATGAAAGAAATAATAGTTAATCCAAAAAACAATGATAAAAAATTAATTCCTTTTCTTCTCCATTCTTTTCCCACTTTAAATGAAAATACGCTCTACAAAGCTCTTCGCAAAAAAGATATTCGTCTAAATGGTAAAAGAATTCATGAAAATGTCGTTCTTCATACGAAGGATAAACTGGCAATTTTCATTTCAGATGAACAACTGTTTGGAATATCTACTCTTTTATCCGTTATCTATGAAGATGAAAATATTCTTGTTTTAAACAAACCAGCTGGTATTTGCGTCACAGAAAATCATCACGAAGAGGCAACCTTTACGTCCCTTGTGAAACAGCAATTTGGTTCCCAATTAGAACCTTGTCACCGCCTAGACCGCAATACAACTGGTTTAATTTTATATGCCAAAAATGAAACCGCTTTGAAAATTTTATTGCAAAAATTTAAAAATCACGAAATCGAAAAACATTATCATGCCACTGTATGCGGATTTCTCGTACCAAAACATGCTCTTTTAACAGCTTATCTTTTCAAAGACCGTAAAAAAAGTATGGTTTATATCACAAATGAACCACAAAAAAATTACACCAAAATTCAGACCGAATACACTGTCCTTTCAGAAAATCCACGGAGAGCAAACGAGCGAGCTTGATGTTATTTTGCATACAGGAAAAACACATCAAATTCGTGCACATCTCGCCCATATTGGTCATCCTATTTTAGGAGACGGCAAATACGGAAATTATGAAATAAACCAAAAATTGAAAAAATCCACACAAATGCTTTGTAGTTATCAACTAAAATTCAATTTTACAACCGACAGTGGAATTTTAAATTATTTAAAAGGTAAAGAATTTTCACTCTCCATCTAAGTCATGCACGCTTGGTCCTTCGATTAAGTGCCCATCTTTTTCATAACGGCTACCATGACACGGACAATCCCACGTTTTCGTCACTTCATTCCAACTGACTTCACATCCTAAATGGGCACAATATTTTTTGTGCGTTTCGCCTTTTAGTCTTGGCATAATCACATTTTCGCCTACTTCTTTTAGCATATTTTTTATTTCTTCTCGATTTTTGATAGCTTCTAAACGCGTACTATTAAATATTTCTTCATAAGGACTTTTTCTACCCATAATTTTATCGGTTATTAAATTCGCGGCGACATTTGAACTGGTCATGCCCCATTTTTTGAAACCAGTTGCCACATACATGTTTTCACGCACTTCGGAATATTCACCAATATATGGAATTTTATCTAAACCAATACAATCTTCTACATTCCAACGATAAACAATTTCGCCATCTGGGAAATACGTTTTAGCAAAGTTTTCCAACACTTCAAATCCATTATTTTGCGTTTTTTCACCTGTTTTATGTCCATTTCCAACCACTAAAACATACTTTTCGCCATTTTCTTCATAACCACGAAACGAAATCGTTGGCACCTCGCAAGATACATACATTCCTTTTAAATCCACATTGGCTTTCATCGCAATTCCATATTCCAATTCTTGATACATTTTCAAAAAATAAAATCCTGGTACATTAAAAATCGGATAACGCGTAGCTACTACTAGGTATTGACATTTAATTTGTCTATTTTTTCCCTCTGCCTGTGCTGTGACGATAAATCCATTTTCTGCTTTTTCATGGCTAACGACTTTCGTATTTTCATAGATTTCTCCACCTTTTTCTAAAATACAGGTAGCAAGCCCTTTGACATATTTGACTGGTTGAAATTGAGCTTGCTTTTCAAATTCAATGGCTCCTTCAATTTTTCCTAAAACTTCAATTTCATCTGCAAAATTCACCTTTTTTCCAAGTGATTTGACGGCTTCTACTTCTGTTTTAATTTGATGCAAATGTGCCAAATCTTTGGTCCAAACAAAAGCACTTTTTCGTGTAAAATCACAATCAATTTTTTCCTCTTCTATAATTTTTTCGATATTCTCAATTGCCTCTTCATTGGCTTTCCAATATTTTTTGGCAAATTCTTTATTTTGGGAATGAATTAAATAATCATAAAACAAATGATGCTGACTGGTAATTTTTCCTGTGGTACCACCGCTTGTTTTGGAGCAAATGCTATCTTTTTCCAAAACCACCACTTTTTTGCCTTCTTTTGCTAAATAATAGGCAGTTGAAATCCCTGTAATTCCTCCTCCAATAACGCACACATCTGTTTCGATATTTTGTTCTAAGGTTCTAAATTTACGGTCATTTTGGCTTGTTTTTTGCCAGATTGAATCGTTATTTTCCAAATAATCATCTCCTTTGGAGATAGTATTTGCAGAAATTGGAAAAATATGTGGAAAGTTTTGACGAACACTTTTTTGGAAAGTTTGACTTTTTATGTAAAATGTGGTATAATGAAAGTAAGTAGTACTTTGAAAAAATAAAAAAATGCCCTCTTAGGGCTAGAAAGAGGTAAATATGACTAACAAAAAAATTGTGCTTCCAAAAATCGCCGACATTTTGTATGTGTCAAAAGATGCATATGATTTCTTAGTGCGGCTAAATTCAAAAATTCAGAAACTGTCAGGAGATTTCTTCTATGCGGATCAAATTTCCTTAAAGCTCGATGAAGCTGCATCATTAATCAAGGATACAGATAATGAGAACGAAAATCCTTTCTTAAAAAAAGCTAGAGGAAAATGGTCAAAAGATTTGCGAAAAGAATTCGTTAGCAAGAAAATTTTTTACACCTCTAATATGAGGCGGAAAGATGTTTTTTCAACTCTCTCAAAAATGAATCGGAATATGGCAGATGGCAAATCCATCAATTCCATACATGATTTGACAGGAATTGCATTTAATATTCTCACTCCAATGGAATATGATACAAAAGAAAGCATCAAGCAGTTGTATGAAGCAACAAATATCATTTTAGATTATTTCTCAGATTCAAAAAGAAGCGGTGAGAAGTTCATGCCCTGTGACGCATCTGCTCTCAAAAATGTGTATTCTTTGGAAAATATGCAAACTGAAAAGGTTTTATCTCATTTTAAATCCTTAAATCCAAATTGCTTTATTCCAAAAGAAAGCGGTCTTTTTCCAAAATACATTGGTTTCGTAAAAGACTACTATCGGCAACCAAAAATCGCCTCCTGCTATCAGGGATTGCAGTTTGTTCTTAAAACAGAAAAAGGATTGTACTGTGAATTTCAGATTAAGACGCAGCCCGTGCTCGACTTCAAAAACGATCCAGACAGTCCTGCTTATCATGTAAATTATCGAGCAACTCAGAACGAAAAAAATAAAGAAACAACAGGCATCAAGCCAGATGTGCCGCAATTTGATTTGACATTTGAACCCGAAAAAGTAATTCACATCTATGGATTTCGTTCCAATCCTAAACTCGATAAATCTGGAATTATCAGACCAATTTGTTGGGATTTGCGGAAAAATACTCATTTCTAAAAAACTTCCCCACCCATGCAGGTGAACTCACCTTCGGGTGGGTTCTTTTTATGCTAAAATACAAAAAATCACTAAAAACTTAGTGATTTTTTGTTAAGATTAGTCATTATTATTATTTTGTACTGCATAATACCATATCATTGCTACGATAATAATGGCTGCTACTGCTAAAATAATCCATACCCATGTTGTGGTAGACATATTTCCAGTTGCTACATCATCTACCGATGTTCTGACTGCATTGTAACCATTTGTAAATACGTTATTATCTGTATTATTGTTGTTTCTTGCTGTAGGATTGTTTTGATTTTTTGTATTGTTTCTATTTCCGTCAACACCATTCATCACATCATCTGCTACATTTTGTACACTTTTTCCTGTTTTATCTAAAGAATCTGTAATTTCTTCGCCTAGATTTACATTAGAATTATCTTGTGCTGCAAAACAAACTGAGCAACATAGGGAAAAGATTATGATAGCAAAAGAAATGAATATTTTTTTTGCCATTTCATAAACCTCCTAAAAAACTTATAAAGCCGACTTTTGTCTTTACTTTATAGTTTTATTTTGGGCGATTTGAAAGGCAAATATGCTAGAAAAATTTTTGCAATCTTCCTATTTTTGACTAATATTAATATTTTCCGACTGAATTTCTAACTGACGACATACAATATTTTGAATTTGTGCAATTTGATCTGGGTTTAGATTACTTGCTTTCACAATGACACTTGCTGTGTTGTTGCTGACTAAAATTACCACATCTTGAAAATTTTTGTTTTTGATTAAATTTTCAGCAATCATGAGCGAATTTTTTAAATTGGTAATACGATTTATTTCCTGAATGGCAATTGCTTTTTGGTCGTTTGTGATTTCGTTGCTGTCAACCATTTTTTGATAAGTTTCAAGCATTTGCGAATACATCGTTTCACGTTCTAAACGTGTGGCTGAAAAGTATTCTTCGTCTTTAGAGTTTGAATTGGTTGCTGTGACTTGTGTTTCATCATTTGGAACAATGTCACTTTTGACAGCATTGGAGTTCACAAACGCTACATCTCCAATGGTATTTTCATCGGTTTGATTATGCATAGCGGCTACTTCAAGAGTAGAATCATAATCATAATTCAAATAGCCAATTCCGATTAAACATACTGCAACTGTAATCAAAATCATATGTTTTAGTTTTTCTTTTTTCATGAAATCATCCTTTCTTTTTTATTATTTTTTACTTATTTTTCATTTCAAATACTTGAATTTTATGGGTCGCAAGACCAGTTACTGCTTCTACGGCTGCTATAATATTAGCTTTTACAGTCGTATTATTCGCTCCTTGTGCAGTTACAATAGCTCCTTCCATTTTGGGATGAATGGTTTTTTCAGTAACTGGATTGGAATCTGAGCCTGTGACAACACTTTTTTCATTATCTTGTGCTTCTATTGTTCTGGTTCCACCTGATGTATCAGTTTCTTCTGTTACACTTTTGCTGGATGTCTCGTTGTAAAGTGGAATAATGGAACTACTCTGAGAATATGTCACGAGTACCCTTACTTCTCCTATTCCATCCATTTGAGATAAAATAGTTTCTAGTCTGCTTTCTATATTGGTATCTTCTGTTTGTGTAGAAGAGGTGCTTGCCAATTCAGCATTGGTGTAATGTTTGTTTTCTTTTTTAGGTTCTTCTTTTATAATGGTATTGATGATTACCAAAGTTATGACTAAAATAATTAAAAATACAATTAAATTTTCAATTTTTCGATTTTTGTTTTGCCATATTTTTTTTAATTTTTCCATACTTTTTCCTTTCTTTAATAGATGATGATTTTGGATTGTGAGATTTCATAATTTTCCGAAATGTACTGTTTTATGGGAGCAAAATTGTTTTGTGAGGTTTGTGATGTTTCTGTAGTTGTTCCAATTTCAATTTTTTCAACTTGCGAAATTCCATTTTCACTAAGGTTTAGTGTAATTTGTTCTATGTTTTCGTATGTTTTATCATAGACAATTTCTATTTGTTGGACTGTGCAAGCGAATTGCTCTTCTAGTTCATTTTTCAAGGTTTCCTTAATCCCATTGGCATATAGTTCTTGAATATTTTTGGTATCTACTGTTGCTGTTTCTAAGGTTGGTAAATTAAAATTTTGATTCCAATTCATCGGTTGATTTAGTTTTCCCAAAAATGGATTTAATATTGTAAAAACAAGATAGATTCCAATGACTACTTTAACATATTTTTTATGATTTCCTTCTGGCAAAATCGCCTCAATGATGATGGAAATTATTACAGCTACAATAATTCCTTCACACCAATTTTTGAAAAATACAATCATTGTTTTTCTCTCCTTTTATCGATACATCAAACTACTATTTGTAATTTTTAAAACTAATGTGATACCTACAATAAACATAGTAGAAACCGAAAATAAAATTGCCATCAGAATTTTATAACTATCTGAAATTTGACCAATTAATTTTACAATTTTTTCATCCGCTACGACTTCACAAACACCAGATAACACATAAAATGATATCCATAAAATAGCTAGCTTCAAAATTGGCAAAATGACAATTCCAACAATGATAATACTTCCAATTATGCCAACTGCATTTTTCAAAATATTACCACAACCAATAATGCTATCAACCGAATCGCCTAATATTTTTCCTACCACTGGAATAAAATTGGAAACAGCTGCTTTTGCAGTCTTGGCTGTCATGCCATCTACTGAACTGCTTAATGTTCCTTCTACTGATAAGGAACAGACAAAAATTGTTAAAATAATTCCCAAAATCCAGACAATAGAAGATTTTAAAAACTTGGATAATCGATTAATTTGTATTTTATCCGATAGATTAGATACAATTCCGTAATGTAATGGAAATGAGCAAAATTGGTATGATAAAATTGGCTATAAAATTTCCAATAAAACTAATCATAAAAAGCAGAATTGGCTGAATTATGCTAGTTGTTGTGATACAACCAGTTGTCAACATAAGTGTTGATAGTAAAGGAAGTAACAAATTCATAAATTGAACAATTTCTTCAATTGCGTTACGTGTTAAATCAATGACTGAAATAAAGCTATCGGTAATGAGTGTAACAATGATTAAATATTGAATAAAATAAACCATTTTACTGCTAGTATGATTGCCTAAATTTTCAATAATGGCTTTAAAAATGCTATGGATGATAATAACAATTAAAACTGTAATCATAAGCTTGATTGCTAATTTGACTTCTTGACCAGCTAAATCAAGAATACTGTTTGTCCAAAAATTGGTCGAAATACTGCCACTAATTGCACTGGTGAAAAGATTTTCTATATTTAAGTCTGGGAAATTTTCTTGTGTGTATGTTTGTGCATTTTGCAAAAAGTCCGATATTCCAAGAACATTTTTCTGCGAATTGATCAATTCATTCATTGCTACTCCTTTCTTTTATGGCAATAATTGCGTAAGCGATTGCAAAGCAGTTGAAATAACTGGAATTGACATAGAGATCACAAGAACTTTCCCACCCAAATCGATTTTATTGGCAATACTGCTTTCTCCACTATCTTTACAAATACTCACAGCGTATTCGGTCAAAATAGAAATTCCTGTAATTTTCAATAAGATAGAAATAAATTGTGTATTACAACTTCTACTCAAATCTTGGATAAAATCAATCAGTCCGAGTGAGTGTATCCAACGAAAAATATAAAATGATGGCACCACCGATTAAAACACAAAAAATAGCAAAATCTTTTCTATATTCTTTTAAAATCAGTGTTATGATAAGAGTAATTAAACCGAACACCAATTATTTTAAGGATTTCCATTATAAATCAAACACCGTCCTTACTGTATCAAAAAGTTGACTAATTTCTTTAATAACAATGGTTAAAACAATCACCATTCCTGCTAATGTTGTCATCATTGCTTGATCTTCTCTGCCTGCTTTGCTTAAAATCTGATGTAATACAGCCACAATAATTCCAATTCCTGCAATTTTGAATAATAAATTGACGTCCATGATAAATTCCTTTCTTCGTATCATCTATTTTATTTTTTATATCAAAATGATACATAAACCTATTCCAATAACGGTTCCCAATGTCTTAAATAATTTGTAGTTTCTTTGTTTTTCTTGTTCGGCTTTTTCAATTTGTGTATCTAATAATTGACTGGTCAATATAATTTCATTGATTTGTCCTTCTTTATCTGTCTTTCCTAATAACTTTCCAAACATTTTGATGGTATCTTTATCTTCTTTATTTAAGTTTATGTTTTTTTCTACAGCACTATTCCAACTTTGGGTTACACCTGCATGTTCTATTTTTTGTAAAGTCTCTTGAAAAATATTTTCTTGTTTGGCATAGACCATCTGGGAAATTTCTTCAAAAATATCTTTGATTGGTTCATACGTAAATTCAATTTTACTTTTTAACACCGCTAATGCATTCTTTATTTTTTTTAATTCTACCACACGATTCT
The DNA here is from genome assembly GCA_947653235.1 of uncultured Clostridium sp. Classification (GTDB taxonomy): domain Bacteria; phylum Bacillota; class Clostridia; order TANB77; family CAG-508; genus Scatovivens. The sequence goes on along the minus strand of CANTGH010000007.1, from coordinate 18,047 downwards.
CATACGATTTGGCTTTTAAAATTCCAATGCTTGTACAAAGACTTAAAACACCAAATAGAAGGATCATTTTGAAAAAAAATAACATGATTTAATCTCCTAGTTTTTGATAAGTTGTATTTTTAGGGTTCATTTCATAAACTTCTTTCGCACTTCCTTTTGCATTATTACTTAAAAATATTAGTCTGTCAAAAATACGATTGTTTGATAACGTTTTGAGGACTGGATTTAGCATTACATCTTCTATAGTATTGCCATGTGCTGTGAAGATACCTTTACAACCAGAACAAACCGCATACTGAATGGCTTCAATATCATTTTCATTTCCAATTTCATCTGCAACTATTACTTTTGGTGCCATGGAACGAATCAGCATTCTCATCCCAATACTTTTATGAACATTTTCAATTACGTCTGTTTTGATACCAATGTCATTTTGTGGAACCCCTTTATAAAGTGCTGCAATTTCTCCTCTTTCATCCACCACACCAACATTGATGGCTTTGAATTTTGTTTCTTTCATTCCACTTGCTATTTGCCTAATTAAATCTCTTAATATTGTCGTTTTTCCAGCTCCTGGAGGAGCAATGATTAATGTATTATAAACTGTATTTTCAGCTGGATTTAAGATATATTTTAATATTTTATTACTACTACCTATTATCTGTCTTGCTATTCTAAAATTCAAACTATAAATATAATTAATATTAATTACTTTTTCTTTATCAACCACACAAGAACCTGTAATACCAACACGATGACCTCCCTTTACTGTAATAAATCCTTCTGAGATTTGATTTTGATAAGTGTATATTGAATTTTCGCATATCATTTGTAGACAAGATAAAATTTCTTCTGTCGAGAGAGCATATTTGATGATTTTGTCACCATCCTTACATTTTAAAATGATAGGTCTTTGTACACGAAGTCTGATTTCTTCTACAGTTTCCTTCTTGTCCAAAATTTCTTCTGCTATTTTCTTACTTATTTTTTCAGGAAAATATTTTAATATATCGTTCAATTTATTAATCCTTTCTTTCGTTTTATTACTATATATGCTAAAAAAAAACTTTTAGAACTAAAATTTTATTTTAGAGCAAAAAAAAACAGATAGTTCTACTATCTGTTTCATAAAAAATTAAGGCACTTACCTTAATTTTTATCCTTCCTTACTAGCTTTTTTCACAATTACTTCTTTTCCATCGTAATACCCACAATTAGAGCATACTGTATGTGGCAATACTGCTTCGTGGCAATGGGAGCATTTCCCTAAATTTTTTTCTTCTAAATTCCATGTTGATCTACGCAATCCTGTCCTTCTTTTTGACCATCTTCTTTTTGGTTGTGCCATTTTTATCCCTCCTATCTTTATCTAAGTATTTATATGACTTAAAATTTGTTATTTTTAAAATTCACTTAAATAGTATACATCTAATTTGTAAATTTGTCAAGAATAATTCCTATTTTTTACAAAAAAACTCATTTGCAATATAAAATGGCGGAGAGTGTGGGATTTGAACCCACGGTAGATATTTCATCTACACCAGTTTTCGAGACTGGCACCTTAAACCAACTCAGACAACTCTCCTTATGCAAATAAAATCATTTACCTCTTTTTCTCCTTTTTAGCTTCAGACAAAGCTAAAACTTTTTGTTCTTGCGGAAATAAAAATAATTTTCTTATTTTTGTCGCCATCACTTTTAAATAAGAGGTTAATAATTTTTCTTTCAATAAACCTGTTTTTAAGAAAACGTGAATTAATTTGGAATTGAAATTTTCAGCACAATAATTGTTTTTTCCACCTTTTGGTGTATGGGTTTCCAAAAAATCTTTATCTCCTAATAAACAATATTCTGCTTTATTTTTCAGAAGGTTTTCTTGGTCTAAACTCAAATCAACATTATACCATTTTTCTTCTAATTCAACTTGATTCCAGTAATGTTTTTTATCGTTTTCTAGTTCTTCACCAAACACAATATTTGAATTTATTCTAACACATTTTAAACAATTTTGCAAGAGCTGACAAATTTGAAATACTGTACAAGTTTTTTCTTGGATATTCGGATTTTCTTGTACAATCTCAAATTCTTTTCCCAAACTCTGATAAATTTGTAAAAAATTCTCGACATCACTTGCTTTGTTTGGTATTTTTTTAAGTATTTCTTCTATTTGTTCACGAATTTTCCTATATTTTTCTAAAGGAATTTTGGTTTTTCCTTTTTCTCCTATCATTTGCAGGTTTTTTAAGGCAAAGGTATCTTTCAATTGTTCTGTTTGTCGAACTGTTAAACATGAAAAATCTTGAACCAGTATCGTGATTTTTGCTTTGTATGATTTTAAAGCTAAAAGAGCTTGAAAATCTTTATTATTTTTAGTATTTACAATCACTTTTATTTGGTCCATTTTTTGCAAACTAACATATTGCATTAATTCACGTAAATGTTTAATGGGAATTGTTATGGCAAAAGTATTCTTTTCAATTTTAAAACGACAATTTTTCATTATTTTTCCAGTTGCATTTACTATTTGTGCTTTTATTTGTTTTTCACAAGGACAATCCATTACATCGTTTAATTCTGTGAGCAAAATTGGATTGTTTATCATTTCAAGTTTTGCCAAATTGGTTTTCTTTTTTAAGAATTCCAAATTCGTCTGTTTTACATTTTTGACATTGTTAAGTGTTAATAGATTCAAATTGGGAAAACGTTCTAAAGTTTCCAAAGAACAATTTTGAATATCTGTATTTAAAATGCGAATTGTTTCTACCTTTTCTGGATGGACAATCCCACCTAAAAAATCATCTAAGTGACAAAAACGAATATCGTTTAAAATGATGATTTTTAAATTGGTATATTTTTTTAGCGTTTGTGCTGTTGGAATTTTACTGTTATTGAATATTAGATTTTCTAAATTTTCTGGTTGAAACAAATTAACCATTATTTTATCCACATCTAGCCTTGGATCTGATTCCAAAATCAAAGTTTTGACATTAGCACATAAACTAATAATATTGACCAATTTTGAACCTTGATCTAGCCCCGTAACTTTCAATTCTTCGACTTCATCTAGTTTAGTTGCCATGATTTCTTCGAAATTTTCCAACATTTTTGTATTCAATTCCATTTTTTTTATGTTTTTTTCTTTCATAACTTCTCCTAAAATAGTCTTTCGTATTTTATTATTATAACACTAAATTTTAAAATAGCAAACCCTAAATTACAATAATTCTTGTTTTATTTTCTCTGCCAATTTCAAATTAATGCCTTTAACTTGTGCAATCTCTTCAATTGTCGCTTCTTTTATTTTTTTGACACTTCCAAATTTTTTTAACAATTCTGCTCTTTTTTTGTTTCCAATCCCTGAAATATCATCTAATTTTGATTTTGTCATTTCTTTATCACGCACTTTTCTATGATATTCAATCGCTGTTTTATGAACTTCATCTTGCAAATTGGTAATAAAATGAAATAACTTTTCCGAAATTTCAAATTCTTCTCTTTGTTCATTCATCAAAGCTCGTGTAGAATGTTTGTCATCTTTTACCATACCAAAAACTGGAATTTGGTTTCCTAAATGATTTTCTTCTAATACTTTTTGAATGGCTCGTATTTGTGTAATGCCTCCATCTGCTAAAATCAAATCTGGTAATTTGCCAAAACCGCCATTGGGATTTTCTAAAGAATGCTTTAATCGTCTCGAAACCACTTCTTGCATGCATTTTGGATCATCTTGACCAACAACCGTTTTAATTTTAAAACGTCTAGATAAATTTCTCTTAATCACGCCATTTTGTACTACACACATTCCTGCCACAACAAAATTGCCAGCCATATTGGAAATATCAAAACTCTCAATTTTAAGTGGCATTTTCTCTAATTTTAAAACATCTTTTAGTTCTAATAATATATCACTTTTATCTTTTAATTTATTTTCAAGCGTAATCTTACTATTTAATTCTGCCATTTCCACAAATTTTAATTTTTCTCCTTTTTGTGGACTTTTTAACTCGACTTTTCTACCTGCTTTACTACTCAAATATTTTTCGATTGCTTCTTTTTCTTCTAACGCAAAACGCATCATAATTTTATTGGGCAACTCTATTTTTTCAAAATAGTATTGTTTCAGAAAACCTGCTACAATTTCTTCTTCTTCCATATCTTTTAAATCATCAAAAAAATAATGTTCTCTGCCAATCATTTTACTTCCACGAATAAAAAAAATCTCAATGCAAACCGTCATTTCATTTTTGTATAAACCAATCACATCAATATTATGTTCTGAAATGTTGGATACTTTTTGCTTTTCTGAAACACGTTCAATGGCTTGAATTCTATCGCGTATCTTCGCTGCTTTTTCATAATCTTGTTGCCCAGCATATTGTGCCATTTCTTGCTTTAATTCCTTAATAATACGGTCAATTTTCCCTTCCAACAACAACATAATCTGATCGATTTGTTTATGATAATCTTCTTTGCTCACATATCCCATACATGGTCCCAAACATTTTTTAATATGGAAATTTAAACACACACGATCTTGATTTTTAAATTTTTTGCATTGCCTAATTTGAAAACGCTCTTTAATAAAATGTATCATTTCCTTTGCACTTCCGACTACTGGCATATGGCCCAAAATATTTCGCACCATCATTTTGCAATTTTCGTGTGATAAAAATACTTGGATAATCTGCTTTCACATCAATACGAATATAAGGATATGTTTTATCATCCTTCAAAAGTACATTAAAACGTGGACGATATTTTTTGATTAAATTACATTCTAAAATCAAAGCCTCATCTTCGCTTCCCACCACAATGTATTCAAAATGGTCAATCAACGAAACCATTTTTTCAATACGTGCTGTTTTGTTATTTTTGCGAAAATATTGTCTCACACGATTACGCAAAACAACTGCTTTTCCCACATAAATAACCTCATCATTTTTGTCTTTCATCAGATAAACACCAGGTTCTTGTGGCAACTTTTTTAATTCTTCTTCGATGTTAAACATTTGTTTTTTCCTTTCTTTTATCCAATCACATATTCTTTATGTTTCAATATAGCCCACATACGGTAAATTACGACCAATTTCATTATAATCAAAACCATAGCCAATCACAAATTTGTTAGGGATAACAAATCCCGTATAATCTATTTTAACATCGACTTTACGTCTTTCTTTTTTATCTGCTAATACTGCCAATTTTAAAGAGCTCGGATTTTGGGCTTGTAAATATTCTTTCAAATGTTTTAACGTATAACCTGTATCAATAATATCTTCCACAATTAAAACATCTTTGCCAGTAATAGTACGATCCAAATCTTTCTTTATGTTAATTTTTTGCGTACTTTCTTCTCCTTCATAACTTGAAACTTGCATTACTTCCAACTCAATTGGTGTTTTCATTTTTTTGACCAAATCGACTGTAAAAAACACAGCTCCTTTCAAAACAGAAATCACAACTACCGATTTTCCCATATAATCTCGATCAATTTCTTGTGCCATCTCAAGAATTCTTTTTTGTAACGTTTCTTCTTCGTATAACACTTTGATATTTTGTAAGATTTCTTCTTTCATTTTTTCTCCATTTTACCTTTCTTATTTTTTTGCTCATTATATCACAAATTCTTATTTTTTCAAGTGGTAGATTTTCTAAAAAATCAGAATTTTTCAGTTGTCAATTTTTTCTTGACAACTGATTTTCAGAATATTTTTCCAAAATCTCTTGACAAATTTCTCTTTTTTCGATAAAATATTACAAACAAAAGTTCTGTAATGAAAGGAAGTAAAATCATGAGCTTTTTCAAAACAAACACCGATATCATCACCTATACTGTTGATAAAACCTCAAATTCAAGTTTATATATTTCCATTCAAAATGGTGAAGTCATTGTCAAAGCCCCTTGGTATTACACACAAAAACAAATTCAAAATGTGATTGAAGAAAAGAAAAACTGGATTTTAAAACATTTAAAAGAATATATCGAAAAAGAAACCATCCAAAAACAAAAAATTAATAACGAACCCATTTTCATTTTAGGAAAATCCTATGACATCATCGTAAAATATGAAACTACCCAAAACCCCACCCTAAATTTATTCGAACATTATGTTGAAATTATTTTACCTGCCAAATATATTCATTTAGACAAAGCCTCTATCATACAAGCAACCATTCGAAAAATGTATCTTTCTCTTGCCAAAGAAAAAATGGAAAATATGATGGAAGATGTAAGGCATCTATTAAACTTTGCTCCCGAGGATTTCAAAATAAAATGCATTGGGGATTCTTTAGCGAAATGTTCCAATCAAATCATTACCATTAATCCGAGCATTATGCAATACTCAAGTGAAATCATACAATTTATTGTCATTCATGAATTTTGCCATTTAAAATATAAAAATCATACCAAAAGATTTTATGAACTAATGGAAAAATATATTTTTGACTATGAAAAAATCGCTCAACAAGTTAAAAAATTAAAGTTTTAAAAAATTTAGGGATAAATCTTTTAAAACTTTTTCTTTTATCGATTTTCTTCTTGATTAACAACCATTTCTTTTTTCTTTGTTTTAACTTTTTTCTTTACTTTTGTTTTTGGTTCAATGATTAAATTTTTAATCAAAATCTTCTTCAAAACATCTTCTCTTACATCGGCAATCAAGGTTCCATCCTTAGCAATCGAAACTTTTCCAGTTTCTTCTGATACAACAACAACAATACTATCCGACTCTTTTGAAATTCCAATCGCTGCCCTATGACGTGTTCCTAGTTCTCTTGCAATATCTTTATCATCTGCTAAAGGCAACATACAAGATGCTGCTGCAATTTTATGATTGCTGATAATAACCGCTCCATCATGAAGTGGCGTTTTGGGTTCAAAAATATTAACCAACAATTGTGGTGAAATTTCCGAATTCATGATAATTCCTGTATTGGTAATATCTTCTATCTTTATTTCTCTTTCAATAACAATTAAAGCCCCTGTTCCTGTTTTCGACAACTCCATCGCAGCAATCGCAATTTTATAAATATTTTCCTTTGTTTTGCTATTGACATCTTCATTATCAATGCCTAAAAATTTACTAAATTTATTCGTTCCTAGTTGCTCCAATGCCCTTCTTAATTCTGGTTGAAAAATAACAATCAACATAAAAACACCATAAGTCATAACAGAGGATAAAATATAATTTAGAATATTTAATTTAAGCACCTCGCTAACAAAAGTTGCCAAAATCAAAAGCAAAATTCCTTTTAATAATTGCCATGCTCTAGTACCTTTCAAAATTTGAAATAATTTATAAAATAAAAATATGACAATAATCACATCTAAAACAGACATAATTAACAACAACGGTGTATTGCACAAATCTTCTATGTACGCAACAATAATCTCTTGATAAATACTTTTTAAACTATTGAACATCTCTTTTCCTTTCTAACCTTGCATTAAATAAAAAATTAAGGATCCACATACTGAAAACAACATTAAAATCACCATCATCAGTGCAATTATTTGACCTGCTATTTTCATTTTGTCAACTGGTTTTTTCGATTTCTTTTTTTCTTCTTTCATGATTTGCTTCCCTTCTTCCTTTTTAAATCATATCATTCATGGAATATAATCCATTTTCTTTATGTAAAATATATTCTGCCGCTTTTATTGCCCCTCTTGCAAATACGCTTCTTGAAGTACAATTGTGAGTTATTTCAAAACTTTCATATTCTCCAAAAAATATCACAGAATGTTTGCCCACTTCCGTTCCACCACGAATGGAATGAATACCTATTTCTTTTTTTTCACGCTTTTGTCTTTTCGCAGGTCGATTATATTCATATGTCATTTCTTGATGAAATGCCTCATTGATGCTATCTGCCAAAATAAGTGCTGTTCCACTTGGACTATCAATTTTTCGATTATGATGTGTTTCCACAATTTCAATATCTGAATTTTCCAGTTTTAAGGCAAGTTCCCTTACCATTTTTGCCATTAAATTGATTTCATATGACATATTGGCTGACTTAAAAACAGGTAAATTTTCAGCATATTTTTCTATTTTCTTCATTTCATGTTCTGAAAAACCAGTTGTCGCAATCACAATGGGAATGTGATTTTTTTTCGCAAATTCTAATATTTCAAACGTTGCTTGTGGCACAGAAAAATCAATAATCACATCTGGCAGAATATTAATATCTGCTACCTTCGTAAAAACTGGAAACAGATTATCTCCTGTATCGATTCGATCCACTCCACAGACCACATCCATATCTTGTGCTAGCCTTACTTGATTGGCTACTTCTTGTCCCATTTTTCCATTGCATCCGATTGACTAAAACTTTCATAAAAACTCCTTTCTTACTTACGTTCTTGTTGTTTTAGTTTATTGATTTTGGCTAATTTTCGAATGTATCTTTTATATCTTAAAAATCGAAAAAATTCTTTGATAGCACAATATTTATCAACAAAAGTCACAATATAACTTTCTGAAAATCTTGGAAAAGGAAGCGTCAGTGGCCACATATGTTTTAAAATAATATCCTTCTCTAAAGCATTTAACTCAAAATTTTCTGTTGCATTATGCAAAGCAATTCTTGGGTGTCGATATGCATGAAAATGTTTTTGCCCTTCGACACCTTTGTTACGCCAATCATAAAAGTAAAAATCATGTAACATGGCACCTCTGGTTGCTGAAATATAGTCTAGTCCCCACTTTTTGCAAATTACATACGTATAAAAAGCCACTTCATAACAATGTTCATAGCGTGATCCTTTCATATGTTGCACATGCTCTTTTAACGATAACACACTTGAATTCGTAACAATATCTTTAATAATTTCTTTAAACTCTTTTACACTTACTTCAACTTTGACTAAACCCGATTTTCGTTCTTCTGAACTCATTTGTAAAACTCCTTATGATTTCTTTATTTTTTCAATTTCTTGTTTTAAAATAGCTTGATTTGACTTACTCATTTCAACTAATGGAAGTCTTGGTATTCCTACATCATATCCCATTAAGTTAAGTGCGGCCTTGACAGGAATGGGATTAACTTCGCAAAACAAGCTCTGAATCAACGCAATTGCTTTAATTTGCGCTTCTTGCGCCTTTTTTATATTTCCTGTTAAAAAGTCTTCCACCATAGTATGTGTAAATTCAGGCATAATATTGGAAAGAACCGAAATTACGCCAATTCCTCCAAGGGACAAAACAGGCAAAATCTGATCATCATTTCCTGAATAAATATTTAATGTATCACCACAAAGATGAGCAATTTCCGCCACTTGAGATAAATTCCCACTGGCTTCTTTGATTGCCACAATATTTTCTATTTTAGCCAATTCCTGACACGTTTTGGGCAAAATATTGACCCCTGTTCGACTTGGTACATTATATAAAATGATTGGTAAATCGGTTTCTTGTGCCACTGCTTTGTAATGAGCGATCAATCCCTCTTGCGTCGTTTTGTTGTAATAAGGTGTAACAAGAAGCACCGCATCTACTCCTATAGTTTGTGCAAATTTTGTCATTTCAATCACCGATTTGGTACAATTTCCACCAGTTCCTGCAATGACTGGAATGCGGTTATGTACCGTTTTTACCGCAAATTCTATCGTTTCCTTTTTTTCCTGAAGCGTCATCGTTGAGGATTCGCCTGTTGTGCCACAAACAATGATGGCGTCCACTTTATTAGCAATTTGGTCCTCGATTAATTTTTCAAATTCCTTAAAATTCACTCCATTTTCCGTAAATGGGGTAATAATAGCTGTTCCACAGCCTTTAAAAATTACTTTTTTCATACAATCACCTTATTTTTTGGCTTGCGAAAAGGTTAATTAACTTTTTTCTTTCTTATTATATGCTAGTTGAGAAAAAAAATCAATTAAAAATTGGTAATTTTTTTAAGAATACTAAAATTCATCTCACAAAAAAAACGCGCCTCCTGCAAAACTGCATAAAGCGCGCTTTTGACATGTTCAATTGCAACTTTTTGTGGTTACTCGTCTTCCTTCAAGGTGAACAGCAGCTTGAAATTTGTCGGCTCTTTAATCACATAAGTGATTTCCTTGATGTGCCCTGTTCCCGTTTGTTTGCCGTCAACCATCCAAGCAACGAACCTATAATCAGGATCTGCTACGGCTTTCAGCGTAATCGTTCCTCCCTTAGGTATCTTGCAAATCAGACTGCGTGTTGTTTCTATTGGACCGCCGTCTATTACACACTTTCCTGCTCCTACAATGTCAATCCTTACTTTTACTTCTTCCCGCCGTTGATGCATAAAAAAACCACCTTTCAAATATATTTATGCTCTTATTTTACCATATTTTACATAAATTGTCAAATTTTTTCCTTATTCCTCCTCTTCTATCTTCCTCAAAACCCCATCCACTTTTTGATAAATCCTTTTTTTATTAATCTCCACTTTTTCCAAAAGTTCCTTTTCCAAATCAACTCCTAAAATCTCCGAAAGTCCGAAGCAAATAAATCACGACATCAGCTAATTCTTCACCAACATTGCCTTTCTTTTTCCAATACGCATCATAAGCCTCACCAAGCTCTCCATAAGTTAACGCAAATTCCATGCTCACATCGGTAACATTAAAATGTTTGTTTAATTTGTTTTGGTAGATTTGTTTTTGCAATTTTTTTAAATCAATCATGTTTTTTCTCCTTTTTTTGTCTAAAAGACAACTTATTTTTCTTTTTTTGAGTTGTCAATTTTTTCTTGACAACTCAAAATTTTCATTTTTTAAACATTTTCTTATCGTTTCGACTATCTCTTCATGCACTTTTCCATTAGTGATAATAGCACCTTCAATATCTTGGTCGTATCGTTGTTCTTCTCCCCAAAAATTAGTTACTGTTCCACCAGCCTCTTCAACAATAATTTTAGCGGCAGCGATATCACAATTTTTATGTTTCGTTCCTGGGAAAATTCCTGCCACAAATTCCCCTCTTGCCACACACATACAAGCTCTAATAATACTTCCTATGCTAACAAAATAAGTCTTTTCTCCAAGCTCCTTTATCACATCATATACTTTACTATCTACTCTTGGCCACATATCAAAATGAGATACTGCTTTTTTGTCTTCTAGTGCCAATTCATTGACTGTTATTCGATGGTTATTTTTATACGCTCCTTTTCCTTCCTGTGCTTCGTACAATTCATCTAAAAATGGATCATACACAACTCCAATTTTAGGTTTGCCATCTATAACCAAAGCAAGCGAAAAAACAGAAACTGGAATATGTCTGGCATACATAGCCGTTCCATCAATTGGATCACAGACCCAAACATAGTTACTTTTTCCAAAACTTTCTTCTTCCCCATCGACACAGTGATTAGGAAAGGTTTCTTTTACTTTTTGAATTAAATAATCATTGATTTTCGTATCTGCTAAAGTAACTATCGTTTTATCTTGTTTATAGGTTGCACCATTATCTTTCTTAAAATATTGCAACATGATTTTTCCCGCTTCATAAGCAACTTCTTTGGCAAATTTTAAATATTCATCATTCATATCTTCTCCTTTTTGTCTAAAAGACAACTCTTTTCATCTTTTCACTTGTCAATTTTTTCTTGACAACTGGATTTTAACTTTTATTCTTCGAATTTAACAGCTTTTTCTTGCTGTTGTATTTCAAAAATTGCCTTTTGACTTTCAATTTCAGCTTTTAGCTGTTCTTCCGTTGGCAAATAAGTTTTATACTTTGTTGCAAAAAGTTGCTCATTTCCATGCAAAACTGAATATCTTGCCACATCGGCATCTGTATCCGAACAAAGTAAAATTCCAATGGTTGGATTATCCTCTTTTGCTTTCTTTAATTCATCATACATCCTTACATACATATCCATTTGCCCTATATCTTGATGAGTTACTTGCGTTGTTTTTAAATCAATCAATACAAAACATTTTAAAATATAATTGTAAAAAACTAAATCGATAAAATAATCTCCTTTTTCTGTGCGAATATGCTGTTGCCTTTCTACAAATGCATAACCTTTTCCGAAGTTCCATTAAAAATTTTTGTAAATTATTGATGATGCTTGTTTCAAGTTCTGTTTCGGTAAAAGTCGCTTCTAATGAAAATCCTAGAAATTCGGCTATCAACGGATTTTTAATAAATTCTAGTTTGTCCATTAAATAATGTTCTTGATTTTTTTCTTTCATTTCTTCGATTACAGGCTCTTTTAGTTGTGATGTTAATAATCTATGGTAATATTGTGAGGAAATATTCCTTTGCAAAGTTCTTACACTCCAAGTTTGACTTAACGTTTCTTTCTCATACCATTGTCTGGCTTTTTCATCTTCTACTTGTAACAAAATTTTATAATGGGTCCAAGACAATAGATTAGATTTTGCATTCACTGCGTGCAAAATGTTTGGAAAAGTTTTGTAAAATTGTAAAAAATAATATAAATTTCTTAATTCAAAACCTTTTCCATATTCCTTTCTTAATTCTTTTGATAATTTCTTTATTATTTCTGTTCCATAATCTGCTCTATTTTCACCTTTTAATTCTTCTTCTGCAATTCTATGGCCAATCAACCAATTTCTTTGCACTAAAGCAATATTGACTGATTGATAAGCATAATTTCGTGCTGACTCAATAATAGAACCTATATCTTTTACTACATTATCTGTATTTTGATATTGAATTATCTTGAAATTATTATTTGCTTTTTCTAAGTCCATTATTTACCTACTTTCTCTATTTTGTCTAAAAGACAACTTGTTTTTCTTTTTTTGAGTTGTCAAGAAAAAATTGACAACTCAAAATTCTCATAATTTTTTCAATTTTTAAATATTTTCATTCCAATTCTTCCACCCATAACTATCATTAATCAATAAAACAATTGGTTCTATCAAAATTGGGAGCAAAGCAACATTGCCTTGCCAAACTGGAATGCCCCATAATAAAATTAAAATGATATCATTTCCTATATAAAACAAAAAACTATATTTACTTCTTCTTACAATTAAATAAGTTGCTATCAAACTGGTCACCATTGATAAGCTAGAAACGAATAAGGCTTCTGTATGAAAATATTTTAACATTCCATACAAAACCACAAAAGCAATCATACTCGCAAAAATCAAACAAATCCATTCTCTTTTTTGTATTTCTTTTGGCTCTACCGTGTTGGTTTCTTTGTTTTTATTGGTAACCCAAGAAACCACTCCATAAGCATACATGGGAAATACAATCAAAATATAAATGATCACTTCCCCATAATAGTGATTTTGATAGGATAGGATAGGATAGAATATAATATCACCTCTGCTATTCCGATAAACTGACTGGCTATCTTTCCTTTTGCTTGTAATAAAGCACAGAAAGTTCCTACAAAAGAAGTTATTATCGTTAATATCTCACTTTGGCATAAAACACCTGAAAAACAAATGGCTATCACGCTAAAAAGTAATAAACCTATTTCAAAAGGTTTCCAATCTTTTCCTATTTTTTTCATCAATTTTCTCCTTTAATTCTTTTATCATTTCTTGATAATTGGGCATTTCTTTTTCGACATCATCCACATCTTGAACATCACCACTTGAGAAATTTTTCAAAAACACAGTCTCAAATTCCATAAACTCGCCAATACCTTCAAAATATTTCTGGATGTCGTTTGCCACTTCCTCGTTTTCCGCTTCACTCATCTGCCCAACGGTTATCACATAAACTGTTTTTCCTTTTAACAGTTCTTCATGCGAACCATAAGGATTCCATCGATCAATGACATTCTTCAAAATTCCTGAAATATGGTTCATATAAATAGGCGAAGCAATGATAATTTTTTCTGCTTTTAACATGTACTGATACAATTCCTGCATATCATCTTCTATGACACAAAAAGTCTCCAAATGATTCATACAAGAACTACAACCCAAACAATAGTTAATTTCTTTATCTGCCAAGCAAAATAAAACATCTTCCTCTTGTTTTAAATCTTTTAAAATTTTATAACAATTTTGTTTTCGGTTACTTCCGAACAATATATAAATTCATTTCATGCCTCCTTTCAACCCCACAAAAAAACCTTCACCACAACGCCCAAAGCAATCCCCACTAAGAAAAGCAAAAGTTCCTTTTTTAGTGTTTCGCCTTTTTCTTTTTGCACAATTTCTTGCATAATATACTTTTTCAAAACTTGCATAGACCACATACGAAAACGTGCCACACGTTTGGAGTTAATACGATACCCCACCGCAATGATTAAATCCAAACTATAACATTTTGTTACATAACTTTTTCCGTCTTTCCCAGTTGTCAATTTTTCCTTGACAACTGAATTTTCATTCAATTCCCCTTCTTGAAAAATATTTTTAATATGAGCACTAATGTTTTGTTTACTGGTATCAAACAATTCTGCCATCGCATTTTGCGTCAGCCAAATATTTTCCTCTTCCATTTGTACTTCAATCTGTACTTGTTTATCTTCTGTTGTATATTGCATGAGACTATTTTCTTTTTTCATCCTTTACTCCTTTTTTATTTGGCAGAATATAACAAAATTTCTTCCAAATCTTCATCTTCTAATAACGACCCTTTTATGCTTCTAGTATCACCTCTGGTGTCACCTCTTATAATACATCTATACACTTTTTAAATTTATAATGTCTCTTTTCAAAGCCATTCCTTTCATAAAATCTACAAGCCTTTTCGTTTGGTATATAAGTTGTTAACTCCACCACTTCACAATCGTGCTGGATAGCATAATTGGTTGCATTCTGGATAAGCATTTTTCCTATTTTTTGATTTCTATACTTTTCATTTACAATCAAATCATCAATAAATAACGTATTCTTTCTCTTAACCAATCGATTAATCTTTCGTGATATAAGAACCCCAACCACTTTACTCTCTTCTACTGCCACAATTCCATAAAATGTTTCATCTTCTAGACATCTTTGATACTTTTCAACAAAAATATCCTTTTCTATTTTATTTTCATATAATTCATTTAATAAAGAAAATACTTCCTCCAAATCCTTTAACTCCACTTTCCTTATCATCTTTCTATTTTCCTTTCTATTTTTTCCGCAACCAAAGTTAACATTTCCTATTTTTCAGTTGTCAAGAAAAAATTGACAACTGAAAAAACGCTAAAACAAACTTTCACGAAACTTCGCAAATGCTCCTGGAATGGCATATTTTTCCAAAAGCTCCTGTTTTTCTACCCACAAAAATGCAACATTGTTTTGCCCAACTAACACACGATAGCCCACCATTTCCCACTCCACATGGGAAAAAATATGGCGACAATTCCCTTGTTTTTTGATTTGCTTTGCTTCCAAATTCCAAGTTTTTAAAATCGTTTCAATTTCCGCTTTCGTTAAATTTCCTGCTACATTCGGAAATTCATATAAATTGGCAAGCAATCCTTTTTCTTCACGTTTTCGAATCGCAATCTTATTTTCCCATTCTAATAGAAAAACTGTTTTTTGTTCCTTTTTTCGCTTTGTTTTACTGTTTCGAACAGGAAGAACCTCTGTCAAATTCTCTTGATAAGCCAAGCAAATTTCTCGCACAGGACAGTGTGAACAATTCGGCGTTCCATTTGGCAAACAAATGCGTTCTCCTAGTTCCATTAAACCTTCATTGAAATCACCCGCTTGCTTGGGCATTATTTGTTGCAATTTTAACGTAAATTCCTTTTTGGTTTTGGGTTCTAACACATCTTTTGAACTTCGCGTCACACGGCTGACTACGCGAAGCACATTTCCGTCTACAGCAGGAACTGGTTCATTATACGCAATCGATGCAATGGCACCTGCTGTATATTCGCCAATTCCAGGCAATTTCACTAACTCTTCATACGTTTTTGGCATCTGCCCACCATATTTTTCTTGTACGATTTGTGCTGCTTTTTTAAGATTTCTAGCACGATTATAATATCCCAAACCTTCCCATAATTTCAGTAATTTTTCCTCTTCGACTTGTGCTAAATCTGATAATGTCGGTAAATTTTCCAAAAAACGCTGATAATATTGCATAACCGCTTCGATTCTGGTTTGTTGTAACATAATTTCTGAAATCCAGATAAAATACGGATTTTTTTCTTTTCGCCAAGGTAACTCTCTTTTATTTTCTTGGTACCATTTTATCACAGGTTCTGTTATTTTTTTTAATAATTCAAGTTCTGACATTTCTTTAATCCTTTATTTTTATTGCTTCATTATATCTTACTTTTTTGTAAAAATCAAGAAACGAAAGATATTTTATAAAATAAAAAAATCCAGAATATTACTGGATTTTCTACAAATTCATTTTTTACTCCTTTTTTATCTATGAATGGAATAAATAAAATTGAAGTAATTCATCTTAGAAATTTATTTTCTCAAAATTTATTGAAAAGATTTTGCTAAATTGCCACACATTTCGACAAATTCTTTTTGCCTTTCTCGTGGTATTTCATCTAAAATCTCTAATAAGGCTGTATCTACATTTTGCTGATCTACACCTCTGATAAGAGTATCTAAATTCAATTCTAGAACAGTGGCAAGATTTACAATGACCGTTAAACTACACTGATTTTCTCCTCGTTCAATTTGTCCAAAATACGATGGACTAATGTCTACTTTTTCAGCCAATTTTTCCTGTGTAAGTCCTAATTGCTTCCTTCTTTGATAAATTCTTTCTCCCATTTCTTGATAATTTATTTGATACATCTTTTTGCCCTCCCCTTGATGTCTATTTTATCTTGTTTGAAGTATTTTATTAAGTGTCTACACACATTATTTAACGCTTATAGTGTGTTTTTTGAAGAGAAAATTAATATGACAATAATAATTAGAAAAAGCAATAAGAATTTTATTATAAGAAATTAATCTGCTTAACAACTTTTTTAACTATCGACATCTAATCTATTTCAACCTTTGCTCCAGCAAATAATTTATTAACTTTTGTGTATCCTTCTAATTGTTTTATAAAATATTCAATTACTTCATCAGAAGTACAATGTCCCATATAGGCATTTTGTATATTATTATCCTTAAAATATTGTATTACTTGATCTGTATATGAATTTACTTCTTTTAAATGAAATCCTCCTACAACTGCAACAATTCTATCCTCTCCCGTAATTTTTTTAGCTTGTTCTACAATATTATTTACTCCTGAATGAGAACATGAACTAAATATAATTATACCTTTGTCTAGTCTTACAACAACTCCACCACAATCATCTTCTAAGTAATCAATTTCTTCATTTTTTAAAATAGTAGGCAAATTTTTAACTGGTACTTCAAATTTTCTATCAATCTGACCTAAAAACCATACATTTTCGAAAATCTTATATGGCTCTCTTGTTTCAATTAATTCAAATCTTTTAGATAATTCTTCTCTACTTTCATTAATTCCTGCATATTCCATATTTCTTCTTAAGCTATATCTTTTTGTATAACATTCTGGATGTAAGATTAATGTTTTGTTTGTATTTAAATATTTAAGACCATTTCCATGATCCCAATGTCCATGACTTAAAACTATAATATTTACTTCATCTAGCTCAATACCTAATATTTCTGCATTTTTTAAGAATGCGTCTGTTATTCCAGTATCTAAAAGAACTTTATTATTATTTATTTCAATTAGTATAGATAACCCATCCTCATTAATACAATTATTATCACAATTCCTATTTTCTGTTAATATAGTAAATTCCATACTTTATACTCTCTCTTTCGATTTCTTAATTTTTTGACACATCGCTTTATAATTTTTTCTTTAATTAATCAATTATAGGTTATCATAAGTTTTTATCTTTTGCAAGAATGAAAGTAAAAAATTTCACTATCTACTCATTTTTTCCGTAAATTTTATCTTGTCTTGAGTGCTGATTTAAACAAAAACCTCCTTTTTTCAAGACTTTTGGTCAAAAAAAGACCGTTCTTTTAGAACGGTTTAAGATTTTTACGTTCGCCAAATTTTTCATAGTCTTGAAAGTTAGTTCTATCAAGGATTTTACAAAGTTCGACGAAAACTCTTTTTGGCTCCTCCAGTAAGACTCGAACTTACGACCCTGCGGTTAACAGCCGC
>CANTGH010000006.1 GCA_947653235.1 uncultured Clostridium sp. | reverse complement strand
AAACTATAAGTTTTTTGTTTCCCCCAGTATAACTGGGGGTTTTCTCTAAAGTTAACAAAAGAAAATAGGTAGTGTACCAGCACTACCTATTTTTATTTCTCTATGAGAAACATCTAAACATTTTCTATAATATTAAATCAATATTAACATTATATACTTTTATTATACACTATTTTTCCTTTTTGTCAACTCTTTTTTCCAATTTCCTTTTTCCACCCATGTACTTCCATAAAACTTCTGGAATATCAACACTACCATCTGGATGATAATGATTTTCCAAGAAAGCAATTAACATTCTAGGTGGGGCAACAACTGTGTTATTTAGTGTATGTGGAAAATAATTGCCTTTTTCACCTTTCACACGAATACCTAATCGTCTACTTTGTGCATCTGTCAAATTGGAACAACTTCCTACTTCAAAATATTTTTGTTGTCTTGGGCTCCATGCTTCTACATCCACACTTTTGGCTTTTAAATCCGCTAAATCACCACTACAACATTCCAAAGTTCGAACTGGAATTTCCAAACTTCTGAACAATTCTACGGTAAACTGCCACATTTTATCATACCAATCATAACTTTCAGTCGGCTCACATACAACAATCATTTCTTGTTTTTCAAATTGGTGGATACGATACACACCTCTCTCCTCAATGCCATGTGCTCCCTTCTCCTTTCGAAAACAAGGTGAATAAGAAGTCATTGTACAAGGAAGTTCCTCTTTTTTCAAAAGTTGACCTTTGAATTTTCCAATCATCGAATGTTCACTCGTTCCAATCAAATACAAATCTTCTCCTTCGATTTTGTACATCATGGCATCCATTTCTTCAAAACTCATAACGCCAGTTACGACATCTGATCGAATCATAAAAGGTGGCACACAATACGTAAAACCTTTGTCAATCATAAAATCACGCGCATACGTGATAATCGCAGAATGAAGCCTTGCCACATCTCCCATCAAATAATAAAATCCATTTCCCGCCACACGACGTGCACTATCTAAATCCAAACCACATAAATTCTCCATGATTTCCGCATGATACGGAATTTCATAATCAGGAACTGTTGGCTCACCATATTTTTGTACTTCTACATTTTCGCTATCGTCTTTTCCAATGGGAACGGATTCATGCATGATGTTGGGAATTTTCATCATAATGGCGTTTACTTTTTCACGATATTCATTTTCCTTCTTTTCGTTTTCTAAAAGTTCTTGATTGATTTCGTTTACCTTTTGTTTGATTTGCTCTGCTTCGTCTTTTTTTCCTGTAGCCATTAAATTTCCAATTTGTTTGCTAAGTAAATTTCTTTGGCTACGCAATTCGTCCCCTTTTACAGTTAATTCTCTGCTTTTTTTGTCTAATTCGATGACTTCATCGACTAATTCTAATTTGTGGGTTTGGAATTTGTTTTGGATATTCTTCTTGACAATTTCTGGATTTTCTCTTAAAAATTTGATGTCTATCATACTTTTCTCCTTTCTTTTTTGGGGTGGACATGATGTCTCATACCCCTACGATTTTATTCAGTATAATCTTTTTCCAAATCTTGTACTAATTCAAATCGGTGTTTTTGACCAGTAATATTATCTGCCCTTGGTGGAATTTCTTCTAGGAACATCTTTTCTGGTCTTACCCAAATTTGGGAATCTTTTCTGTCATAGATTGGTTTGTAAACCACCATTCTTTCTTTGGTTTCTGAATCTAAAGCAATATTTTCTACAAAATAATAATTTCCTTTAAAATGACGATATACTTTTCCAATTTTTATTTTGTTCATTTTTTTCCTCCTTTTTTCTTTATTTACAAAAAAACCCCTATGCTAGAAGCATAAGGGCGATTAGATATCGCGGTACCACCTTAATTTATTACTTTCCAATTGCTATAACCTGCAATAACTCGGTCTGGTTTGCCAGAAAGCTTTCCCTAAGTAGATTTCATAAACTGTTTTTATCTGCCTCACACCACTGGCAAACTCTCTTGAAAAAACGGATTTTATTACTTAGCTTAAGGTCAAATGCTTTTTCTATTTTTTTATTATACGATAATTTCATTCAATTGTCAAGACTTTTTATAAAAACGCTCATAAAGGCAAATAAGAGCCATTTTAACGGATTTTAGTATTTTTTAATGATTTATGTCTACTTTCGGAATGTTATGGCTTTAAAAGTCATTCTAACGCTTTGTTCAAGAAGTATTTTTTGCAATTTTTACTTTTTATGCCTCTAAAACACACAGAAACATATCAAATTTCGACTTTTGTGCATTTTTAGTCATCTAAGTCTATTTTTGGAAAAAAGCGGTTTAAAATGTATTTTAAAGGGGCTATATTTTATAATTCATTCTTTTTAAAATAATTTCTCCATTTTATACTCTTTTTCTAATTTTTCATTCAAATAAATATTCGCCACCAATTCCAATTCTTTTATCCCTTTTTCCGATAACTGAAACGAAAATATTTTTTTGGGATCCGCTACCATAATATATTTTATGGCATTTTTCGTTGCTTCACAAATCGCTACTGCACCTGTATCTTGCTTGCTACAGGCATGACATTTGAAACCATTGTCTTTAAAACTAAAATGAGTGATGTCTTCTTTGTTTTTACATTCTACACATTCACGAATATTGGGAGCAAAACCAATAATTTTCAATAATCTTAACTTGAACACCATAGTAATAAAATCTAGATTTTTATCAGTCTCCGAAATCGCATATAACGTATTTAAAAATAGTTTTAGCGTGTGAAAGGAATTTTGATTTTCGGTTGTAACATCACTTACAATTTTGGTGATATAGCTCGCATACATTAGTTTATCTAAATCGGTTCGGATATTGTAAAACATCTCGATTGTTTCACAAGAATTGATGGTATAATTTTCTCCACTTTTAAAGAGCATATATTCACCAAAACACAAAAATTGAGTACCCGCAAGCAGTAGACTTTTCGGTCTTCTCGCCCCTCTTGCACTGCACCCAATTTTGCCTAAATTTGGCGTAAGCATTGTCAACATTTTATCAAAATCGCCCATATTATTTTCAACTAAAATGACTCCATTCACTTTTATTTGCTTCATTTGAACTTCCTTTTATACTTTTTTCCAATTTTCTGATTTTGTTAAATTCAAGATATGCATTAATATCTCCTGTCTTTTTGAAAGTATTCCATGCTAAATTTTTCATCATAACAATCGACTCCTTTGCTTTTTCTTTTGTTATTTTGCCCCAAAATTTTCAATTTGATGTTAGGTTTTGGGTGACAATATTTTCCATTTTTTGGGGATAGATTGGATTTTGATGAGAGCCATTAGAGCACGTCCATCAAGATTTGAATTTTTGGAGAATGCTTTGCTTTTCTTGCCAACCTTCACGTACTTTTACCCAGATTTTTAGGTTGACTTTTTCTCCTAACCTATTTTCGATATCTTGTCTACTTGCTATTGCTATTTTTTTGAGCATTTGACCATTTTTACCGATAATAATGCCTTTATGGGATTCTTTGTTGGTGTAAATGACACCTTCTATATTGAAAATTCTCTCGTTTTTCATGGTTTTTCCTGTTTTGAATTTTTCTAATTCGACATAAATCCCATGCGGAACTTCATCTTTTAAAAAACGTAATGCTTTTTCACGAATGATTTCTTCGATAATTTGCCTTGTGGTTTGGTCTGTGTATTCGTCCTCCTCATAATATCTTGGTCCATTGGGTAGTAACTGGACAATTTCATTTTGCAAAATATCCAATCCTTTTCGCGTTGTTGCACAAATCGGAACAACGGCTTCGAAAGAATACGCTTCACTATAAATTTTCATCAAATACAGCAGTTTTTCTTTGGGAACTAAATCCATTTTATTGATTGCTAAAATGCATTTTTTGTGCATGGATTTCAATTTTTCCAAAATCTTTTGATCGCCGAGGACCAATTTCATCCGAAGTTGCTTCTATCAAAAAGACAATAACATCAACATCTTCTAAACTCGTAAAGGCTGTTTCAATCATGGTTTGACTAAGTTTGGTTTTTGGTTTATGAATACCTGGTGTATCGGTTATAATGATTTGATATTGTTCACTATTTAAAATTGCTTTGATAGCGGTTCTGGTGGTTTGTGGTTTATTGGCTGTAATGGCAATTTTTTCTTGAAGTAAACTATTTAATAAAGTGGATTTTCCAACATTCGTTCTTCCCACAAAAGAAACAAAACCAGATTTAAAATTTTCTTGCATATTTTTTCCTTTTTTATCAATTTTATTTATTCAAATGTTACATTCGCATCAATTGGACAAATATTAATCCAAGTGTTTCCATCATTTACTTCGATTTCATTGCCAGCTAAGTCAACATACTTAGTTTGACCACCAACAAATTGCTTTTGGCAAATGATTTTGGTAGCTTTTCCATTGGTTATGTAATAGCCATTGGCATTAGTGAAATTATCAAGTTCTTGTCTTCCTTTGTCTTCTTTATCTTCTAATGTCACATTTTTGATGAAAGATACAATGATATTTTTGGTGGTAATATCTTCTCCAGTTGCTTCATCTGTTTGTTTTTTACCTTTGGAATATCTAGTATATCTTCCAGTTTCTGAATTGTAAACATATTGCACATGATGACTGGTTCCATATGGAATATTGACACGATTGGCAACTTGTGCTGTTTCTTCAAATGTTACTTCTTTTGCTACATAATTTAATAAACTTTTTTTGGTTGAAGTTGTTGTATAATTCTTTTTCTTACAAATTTGCATTATGCTATTGATACTTGTATAAGCATTATGAGGTGCCTTTTTCGATTTTTCTCTCCAGTATAGAGAATTTGAGCTTCTAGCTTTTCCTGTATCATAAATTTGTCCGTTAATATCAGCAACATTGAAATTTTGGACGTATTCTTCTGCTTTTGGGCTTTGTCCTAAATGTGCATAAATGGCATCATTTTCTAAAGCATAATCGATAAAATAATGTCTCGCACTTCGGATTGGTCCTACTGTGACATCTTCTTTGGAAGTATCCACTCCTTTGAACAATGCCATTAATCTCGTTTCTCCACCTTCTACGATGATTTCATATATTAAATATGCTTTGTTTAAATTTGAGTGTGGTTGAGCATTTACATTATTGTCAATCATGAAGGCAATGGGTCTATCTTTTCCTTTAAAAATTTTGATATCGTTTTTGGGCTCTTCTGGTTGTGGTTCCTCTCGCATTTCTTCATTTTCTTTCAGTCCAACATTTTCTACTTTTTCACTTTTATGAAAAATTTTTACACTTAAAATTCCAATTAACACGATTACAATAACAACAACGATTCCAATATATATTTTCATTTTTTTATCCATATCTTTTTCTCCTATTTGATATAATTTAATATTTTTGGTATATACAAAATGCCTGCTATGATGACTGCGATGATTGATGTTAATAATACTGCACTACTAGCAATATCTTTGGCAATTTTAATCTTTTCATTATATTTTTCGCTGTATAGATCAAGCACTATTTCAATTGCTGTGTTGATTATTTCGGCAAATAATACATTTCCTATGGTTAAACACAGAATTAGCCATTGAATTGCTGTTAATTTTAAGAGGAAACTGATTATCATCACAACCATCGCGATGATGAGTTGAATTTTTAAGTTTTTTTCTGTTTGTAATAAATATTTCATGCCACTTAGGCTATGTTTGAGTGCTTCCCAAAAATTTTTATTTTTCCACTTTTTTGGTTTCATAATTTGTCCTTTTTTGATTATTTTATCGTGTTATGTTTAATTGATTTAAAACATTTTCTTCTTTCTGCCTCATTCTGATTTTTTCCTCTTCTTGTATATGGTCTTCTCCCATTAGATGATAAAAACCATGAACAATCATGTACGCTAATTCTCTTTCGAAGCTGTGTCCATATTCTTGTGCTTGTTGTTTCACTCGTTCAATAGAAATCAAAATATCGCCAAGAGCTTCTTTTTCTGTTATTTGGTGTATTTCTTCTTTTTCAAACATGGGAAATGATAATACATCGGTTTCTTGATCTACCTTTCTATATTTACGATTGATTTGTTGTATATAGTTTGGTGTTGTCAAAATGATGCTCACATATAATTGGGTTTCAATTAAATTTTCTGTTTTAAAACATTGCGTAATAACTTTATGAATGAGGTCATCGTAATTCTTATTTGGTTCTAAATCTTTGTATTCGATATCAGTATATTGTTTCATAGGTTTCCTTTCATTTTATAAAATTCCATCTTGTTTCATCATAAGAACACTTTTCTCGTGTGAATCTTCATCTGCTGAAATATTTATGAATTTGTTATTCCATAATTCTACTTTTTGGTTACATAAACTTTTGCTAAAAACTTTCGGTTTTCCTTCAAAAATTTCTTTATATTCTTTTTCATGAAAATAAGATTCGCCAACATCCATATTTTTTTGATAGAATTTCTGAGCTTCTGCATTATGTATTTCAAACGTATATAATCTCAAAAATTTTCGGTTATGCTTTTTCGCAACTTCGATAATAAAATCCAGCATTTGCTTCCCAAATCCCATTTTACGATATGCTTTCGTTATGCCAAACCAACTTAGCCAAGCTGTATCTGGATATTCTGGAATTTCATACAATCCACTGACACCAACTGGTTTTTCTTCAAAATAGGCAATATAACTTACATAAAAATCTTTTCTCCTCCCCATTACTTTGTCTTTATAGACAGAATAAGCACTCGAAGTAGGAAAAATTTCATATTCTATTTTTGCTGCTATTTTCAAATTGTCTTTTGTTAATTCTTGAAATTTTAAATTTTCTAAAGCTCGGCAATTTTTCTGAATTCTCTTTTTTCCTACAACCTCTTCATAAATCTGCCAAATTTGTTGTATAACAGTCTTTTCATCTTCCTTGGCATGGGAAAATAGATAAAGCGTATAAATCACATTAAAAAGTTGTAAATCATAGTTTAATTTCTGAAAACCAAGTCTTTCATAAAACGTTTGCCTTCTTTGTCTTTGTTCGTTTTCTTCGGCATTTTTTCCTAAACCCACTTTTTCAATTTCAACAAAAATTCCTTTGCATTTTGCTTCCTTCTGTGTTAGCATTTCAAGTGCTTTGCTTCCAAAGCCTTGTTTTTGGTATTGCGGTAATATGGCAAAATAATCTAATCCTAAATAACCATTTTCTTGCACTTTTTGTAAAATCATAAAACCTACTAAATTATTTTCATCCATCACTTTGACAAATTTTGTATAGCCTTTTTGAAATGAAGCTTCTAAGCATTCTATCGGCTTTCTTTCCTCTTTTGGAAAAATTTTCTTATATGCTTCATATAGTTTCTCTTTAAATTCTTTCTCATCGATATAAATTAATTCCATCTTTTCTCCATTTTATTCCATCTCTTCTGCCTCAGTTTGTTTGATATATCTCCCTTCTTCTAAAGTGGCACACGTATTTTTAAATTGTCTCATCACACCAAATTCAACTAACTTATTTTTATAAAATTGACGAATTTGATTGGCTTTTGGTCCTTTTTCATGGATGGCATATAATTCTTTTTTTAGGATCGCAATTTCTTTTTGTTCGTCATTGCTAGCTTTTTGATATTCGTTCCAGAATTTTTTATAAGCCTCTCTTTCTTCTGGTTTTTCCCAATATACTTTTGTTGATAATATCTTATCATTATAATTTTCAATAATTTTTAGCAATGTTTTATAAACTTCTTCTTTTTTACTTTCTTTTTGTGTTGTAATAATTAAATTGCGTGCATCTTTTATTAATTTATGATAACACTGCTCCGCTGCAACTAAAGGTAAACTATGTGTAAATAATGTTCTGCTCATCCCTAATAAAATGGCATTTTTTTCTAAAAAGTCTTTTTCATCTAGTTTTCCCACATCAAATTCATCTAGAGCATCGTAATCCATTTTTATTTTCTCAAAGTCTTTCCCATCTTCTTTTAATTTTAGTGGCAAAATTGTTTTGACATATTCATCCAAAGTCATGAAAACATTTTTATAAAGTTCCATTTGATTTGAGTTTTTTTCTTTCACACCATCTGCTAACTTCACAGAATAGTTTTTTAAAATGGATTTATACAATTCATCACTTTTTTCCAGATACATCTTTTGGTAACGATTGATTAATTTTTCCTTTCCACCTGCAAGAACGCTTTCGCGATCCAAATCCAACAAAAACTTTTGTTTTCGATATTTATATTCAGCATACTCTCTTTCTTTTAAATGAACCACATTATAATAACTAGACAATGCATTTTGTTCAAATGTCGTACTATTTCCACTTTTTACTTTTTTGTAAACAGAATCCATAATATATTTATCAATCGATTCTAAATACAAAGCATAACTTTCTTCATAACGATTTAAAATAGTTTCTTTTTTGCTATCATGTTCTTTCGTAGTTTTATACGCTTCATAGGATTTTAACACAGAATTTCTTTTCAAGGTAATCATCATTCCGTTTAATCCAATCTTCGTGGGCATTAACAACTTGGTTAATGTATTCGATATTTTGTTGATAAAAGTCGTATCATTCGCAAGTACTTTTAAACTTCTTTCTTCCATACTTTTCAATTCCTTTCTATCTATCTTTCGTTCCTATTTTCTCTTCTACGGAATAAACTACTTTGACACTTACACCTTCTGCCTCTACAGTTGGTATTACGGTTTTGTCTATTTGTGCACCATCAGAAATACTCACTTCTTCTTCAAATTCTTTTTGTAACACATTTGTTATTTTCTCTGTAAGTTCTTCTTCCGTATAGGTTTTAAAACTTTTTTCTAGTTCATAATTCGTAATATTTACGATTTCGATAGGGATATAATAGTTAGAAAATAGTTTTACTTTTTTGTATGTTTTTATTGTATCACAATTTTCAAATTTTGGAACCCCTTTCTTGAAATTTATTTTAAAATTATTCATATAAATTTCTACATTTTTTTCCACATTTCCTGTTCTTTCTTGATTTTGCTGAATAAATGCTTCTTTTCTTTCTTTTTCATAGGTACTCATCAAATAAATATCTGCATCACTATGAACTGGTCTTGGCTCTGTGTATTTACCTTCCATCACGCCTTCAACCAGTAAATCTCCTTTAGAGACGGTGTCTCCTACATTAACTCTTGCGGTCCCCCCCCTTACAACCATTTTTGAAATAACACCTGCTTTATCTGCAAAAATACTACAGGGTGTATTTTCATCTATAATTTCTGGTTCATCAATCGCTTCTACAACCGTAACTTTAACATTTGTTCCTTCAATATCAATCCCAATCCAAGCCAAATCATCGCGCTTTAAGCGAATTTCATTTTTAATTTGCTCCAAATCCAATTTACTTTTTAATTTTCCCTCTTGAATTCCATATGGAACTAAATCGGATAAAATTTCTTCCTTTGAAATTTCATTATTTCCCATAATTTCAATATTCCAAATAAAACGAGTAACCATAAAACAAAAAATTGCAATCACAATAGTAGCAATTGCAAAAATTTTTCTTTTTTTATATTTATTCATTACAAAAGGAAGTCCACTTTTTCTTTCCAAACTTACTCGGCAAGATGTTTTTTTCGCTACATGACGAATGGCTTTAAAATCCGATTTACTAATTCTAGCTTTTAAAATTGTTCCTTTTTCTATCTTCAATTTCCACAAAATAATATTTTCTGCTTTACAAATATTGATAAATCGCTCCACAAAAAATCCTTCTACCACAATATCAACCACACCAAAAATATACATATACCATAATTTGAATAACATTATCCTTCGCCCCTTTTGCTTTCAAAATCTAAACTTTCAATTTTACCACTGACTAAAATATCATCCTCCGTCATCTGGCTAAGTTTCAAATTAAAGCCATTGATATTGATATTTCCAATATGGGTACTAATTCGTACAAAAAAATCCTCATACTCCAAAATTCCCTTAAAATTCTCAATTAACACTTCATCAAAACTTGTCACCGTAATCTTTGGCACTTTGCTTACAATTTCTCTTGGAATTTCCAATAATTCATTCATTCGATTGAATCTTCGCATATGCACACCACCTTTAGAAATTATTCTTACTCTTTTATATATGCCCAAATTTAAGATTTATGACAAAAGAAAACTCCCACTACTACTTTTGTAGTGAGAGTTTTCCTTCATAACTCAATAAAAATTGTAGCCATATTCTTTGAAATAAGTGGCACTTTTGTTGGTACACTTGGAAATATTTTCATAAATCCAGCCAGCTTCTCTGTAGTCTTCTTCTCCATTTTTAAATCGAATCCACAGACGGTGCTTTGCATCAGAACCCCAAATTTCTTCCCCTTCTTTGTAAGGTTGAAGATCATCCTCGTGAGGTTCAAGATAATCCTTTAAAATCTGGAATTTCTCATTGGAACAATCTTGCGGTTTGAACACAACCTCGTAAAGAGAGCTGAGTTTTTTCACATCTCCTGCTTCCAAAGCTGCTTTGACTTCTTTTATAAAGTCTTTTACGGATTTTTGGCACTTGTTTTTTATTCTTGTTGCCTCAATCCCTTCTGTTTCATATTTTCGACTGGAAAACTCCAACAGATAAAATAAGGGGTTGCCCAATTCTTCTTTTTCGTCTTCAAATAAAGGAACTCTAGCCGTATCAAAATCGAACGCAAACTTTGCAATTGGCTCAATAAAATCTAATAGATTTCCTTTCCTGCGACCTTTTTTCATGATCACCGTCTTTCGAATACGTCCCAATATAAAACAACTTTGCTGTGGCTTAGAAAATCGATTATCAATTGCTACCTGCGTACATCGATTTAAGCAATATTGGTATTCGCTTTCATCGTTATAAACGGCAGTTCCGATATGGTATTCTTCCAGCCGATTTTTGAACGCATCATAGAAATATAAGCGTTTTTCTTCTTTTTTTCTCCGCCTATATTCTTTCTGGACTCTTTCAATCTTATAATTGAGAATGCCGTCCAAATCTGTTCCAAATGGTGTTTCAATAATCACATCATATTCTCGGACATACATTTGCCAAAAGCAGTTCTCATTTATAAAAAGGAACCACTTTGTGTCAGGATCAATGAAAATTTCCTTTTCGTCAGAACTTTCTTCCTCCTGTTTACCACAGTGCTCGCTATACCAGTACAAACACTCTGTTGAAAATTTTGTAAATTCACATCCAAATTCAGGAACTACTATTACTTCTAAAGTAATCTCCCGTCCCTTTACCTTAATTTCTCCACAATAAGTGGAATATAATGCCTTGTACATAAATTTCCTCCTTTTATTGGTTATGTGAAAGAGTAGTCTCTTTCTAAAAATCCATATGGTTCTAATTACATTATACCACATTTTAGGAGTTATGTCAAGTAGTTCTAATTTCTAAATTTTTCTTCAACAATTTTTGATGTTGCTTAATAAGTTGCTCATTTCTCTAGTTTGATAAGAAAAAATAAGGATTTATTGAAAAAAGGAAGATTTTTTCTTCCTTTTTTACTTTTAACTGTTAATTTCTAAACAATCTTCATTTTTATTAACTCCGATTTGAAGCACAGACCCCTCTCTTATTTTTTGTGCCACCATTTCTTTGGCAACCATGGTTTCAATTTCTGTTTGAATCGTTCTTTTCAAAGGTCTCGCACCAAAATTGATGTCATATCCTTTATCAATAATAAATTCAATTGCTTCCTTGGTAATTTTCAAATCCATACCTTTTTGTTGCAATCTTCTTCTTAAATCGCTCAGCAACAACTTCACAATACCATACACTTCCGTTTTTGACAATGCATTAAAGTAAATAATTTCGTCCAAACGATTTAAAAATTCTGGTCGGAAATGATTTTTCAAAGCTAAATCAACCATCTCTTTGGCCTCTTCTGTGATTTCTTGATGATTTGAAATGCTATCCAAAATCGCCTCAGAACCTATATTGGATGTTAAAATAATAATCGTATTTTTAAAGTCCACCAAACGCCCTTGCGAATCGGTCACTCTTCCGTCATCTAAAATTTGTAAGAAAATGTTGAATACATCTGGATGCGCTTTTTCGACTTCGTCAAATAGCAGAACCGAATAGGGTTTTCTTCTGACTGCTTCTGTCAATTGTCCGCCTTCATCGTAGCCAACATAGCCAGGAGGTGCACCAATTAAGCGTGTTACGCTAAACTTTTCCATGTATTCGGACATATCAAATCGAATCATGTTTTTTTCGTCGTCAAATAAAGTCTTGGCAAGAGTTTTAGCAAGTTCCGTTTTACCAACACCCGTTGGACCCAAAAATAGGAACGAACCAATTGGTCTGTCTGGATTGGCAATTCCTGCACGAGAACGCACAATTGCGTCACTCACCTTTTTGACAGCTTCGTCTTGTCCAATCACACTTTCATGCAAAATTTGCTCCAAATGCAAGATTTTTTCACGCTCACCTTCCACCAATTTGGTGACTGGAATACCAGTCCATTTAGCTACAATTTTGGAAATTTCATCTTCGGTTACTTTGTTACGCACCAACGTGGATTTCCCTTGAGATTTCTCGAATTCTTTTTCTTCTTCTTCTAAGAGTTTTTGTAAATTAGGCAAAGTCGAATATTTGAGTTCAGCGGCTTTGTTTAAGTCATAAACACGTTCTGCTTGTTCGATTTGACTGCCTACTTCATCAATTTTGCCTTTTAATTTAGTAATTTTTTCGGCACCTTGTTTTTCTGTATCCCATTTTGCTTTCCTATTTTTAAATTTTTCCCTTAAGGCATTTAGCTCATTTCTTACTTTTTGCAAATTGGCTTGACTTTCAGCATTTTCTTCTCGTTGCAAGGCGGCTTCTTCGATTTCGTGTTGCATGATTTTGCGAGAAATTTCGTCTAGTTCAATTGGCATGGATTCCATTTCCGAACGAATCATGGCACAGGCTTCGTCGACTAAATCAATAGCTTTGTCTGGCAAAAAACGATCTGTGATGTAACGATTTGATAAGGTAACAGCTGCAATTAAAGCTTGATCTTGAATTTTGACACCATGAAAAATTTCAAATTTTTCCTGAATACCACGTAAAATCGTAATCGCGTCTTCTACTGTTGGCTCAGCTACTTGGACAGGTTGGAAACGTCTGGCAAGCGCAGCATCTTTTTCGATGTATTCGCGATATTCGTCTAATGTGGTGGCTCCCATACAATGCAATTCACCACGTGCAAGCATTGGTTTTAACAAATTGCTGGCGTCCATAGCACCATCAGAGGCACCTGCTCCAACGATGTTATGAATTTCGTCAATAAATAGAATGATGTTTCCGTTGCTTTTATCGATTTCGTTTAGAACGGCTTTTAAGCGTTCTTCAAATTCACCACGATATTTGGCACCTGCAATTAACGTTCCTAAATCGAGTGAGAAAATGGTTTTGTTTTTTAAACTGGTTGGTACATCTCCTCGCATAATTCTTTGCGCCAACCCTTCTACAATGGCAGTTTTACCAACACCCGGTTCACCAATTAACACAGGATTATTTTTGGTTTTACGGGTTAAAATGCGGATGACATTTCGAATTTCGTCATCACGGCCAATAACTGGTTCTAGTTTGTTTTGTCTGGCAAATGCGGTTAAATCGCGACCAAATTTGGATAGGGCATCATAGGTTCCTTCTGGTGTATCTGAAGTGATGGACGTATTTCCGCGTACATCTTTTAAGGCAGACAAGAATTTGGATTTGGTAATGCCATATAATTTTAACATTTGTTTAAAATCTTGGGTAGCTTCGTCAATCATACCAAGCACGATATGCTCAACAGAAATGAATTCGTCTTTCATGGATTTTGCTTGTTTTTCGGCATTTTCTAATACTTTTTCAATGGTTTCAGAAAAACGCAAAGCAATGCTTCCTGTGATTTGGGATAGTTTGTCTATTTCCGTTTGACAACTATTTCGCAAAGCATTGATGTCTATATCCATTTTCTTAAGCAATAATGTGACTAATCCATCATTGGCGGAAATTAAAGCAGCTAGCATGTGATATTCGGTTATTTCTGCATTTTTGTTTTTGGTGGCAAGATTGCTGGCTGTTGTTATGGTTTGTTTAGATTTTTCAGTAAAATTGGCAACGTTCATGTTGATACCTCCTTGTATTATTTTTTATTATTATATCATAGAAATCTTAAAATTTCCATAAATTGGATAAAAAAGGAAACAAGGTCATTCTACTCAGGAACGACCCCATTTCCTTTTTGGTTTTAATGGAATTTGACATCTCCCGAAGATGCCTTAATATAGCCAGATACCGTATATCTCCCGTTAAATTTTGGTTTATTTTTGCACCTTCCAGAGT
The DNA here is from genome assembly GCA_947653235.1 of uncultured Clostridium sp. Classification (GTDB taxonomy): domain Bacteria; phylum Bacillota; class Clostridia; order TANB77; family CAG-508; genus Scatovivens. Next base: position 64,734 of record CANTGH010000006.1, on the reverse strand, counting down.
TTGTTTCGACGAAAACCGTCGACTTGCCGACTTCTTCCAATACAACATCAATGTCTCCGCTCGACGTGCTAATAGCTAATTGGGCATTGCAACATAAGTTTGAATCGACCTCAATGTCACCACTTGAGCAGTTAATATTCAATCTTTGAAATACCGCCGATAAATCAACATCACCACTTGATGTCTGAATTGAAAAAACCTCAGCTACAACTTTTGAGCCTATCTCGACATCTCCGCTATTGCTACTAATTATAATGGAATCAGCTTTAACATTTGAATTTATTTCGATATCTCCAGACTTGCTTTTAACAGAAATTTCTTCAAATGTTTCAGCTGGAACCTCAACTTCCAGTTCCAAAGCGCCACTTATAACACAGTTACTAATCGTACAGCAGCCTCCCATAACTACTGTTTTATTGATTGATGTTCCATTCGGTCTTACCCGAATGACCAGTTCGTCCCCCTGCCTGCTGACAGAGAAATCAACATCGGAAACTTGACCATGCAAATGTTCCTTTATCAGCTTTGTCTTAGAAGAAGCTGATAACTTCAGATCGACAGTACTACAGTCAATCCGAATCCGCTTAATCCCTTCCGCCAGCTGTTTTTTGGTTTCATCATACTCCTTGGCAGAAGAATTTTTTACGGGCTCGCCACTGATTACCTTACCGTTTACAATAACCACATTTCCACTGAAAACATTACCATTAAAATTTACCATTTTTTTCCTCCTTGATTTGTATTATAATACTTATTATTAGATACACATACAGGAAACTGTTACTTCGGAAATCCCATATTATTTTCATTATATCACATTATGTTGATTTTGACAACCTTGTTGGCACAATCCATTGAAAATTTTGCCAAAAAACTCCGTTTTCCTCTATTTTCGCATTTCCTTAATCATCATATCCCCAAAAATAGCATAACCGACTTCTGGATTGGAAACTAGTACATTGGTGACTGCTCCCACAAATTTTCCATTTTGCAAAATCGGACTGCCAGACAAACCTCGAATAATCCCTCCTGTGTGCTGGATTAGTTCGTCATCTGTGACACGAATTAACATGCTTTTGTTATCGTAATTGTTACTTGTGTTGATTTTTTCAATTTTGATGTTATATGGTTTGCTGTTTTTGCCATCTAAACTGCATAAAACAGTCGCCTCACCAACTTTGATTTCGTCACGCAAAGCAACTGGCAAAGCTTCGCTTGTATCGATATTAAGACTTGTCAAATTATCTAACCTTCCATAAATACCAAACTGCGTATTTTTTTCGACTTGACCAATGGTTTTTTGGTTGATAATGGTTCCTCGAATTTCGCCCGGATTGTTAACTTCGGCTTTGGTGATAGAAATAATTTCAGAGGTTACTATTTCCCCAGAATCAATGTCGATTAATTTGTCTGTGTCGGAGTCGACAATGCCGTGTCCAAGTGCTGCAAAATTTCCTGTGTTTTTTTCGTAGTAAGTCATGGTGCCGACACCAGTTGCAGCATCTTTGACCCATAGACCCAGTTTATATTCTTCTGCTTCGGTCTGGACTGGGGTAATATTAGAAGTAAGTACAGCTCCATCTCGCACAAGTGTTAGTAAAACATTTTCTCCATGACTTTGATTGACTACATTTTTTAAGCTCTCAATATCATCGATTTCGGTATCATTAACTTTGACAATGGTATCTCCTTCTTGAATATCACAGGCTTTAGCTGGATTGATGAGCTGATTTTCAATATTTTCCACTTCAGACATGCCCACAATGAGTACACCATTTGTGTATAACTTCATACCAATGATTTTCCCAATGGGAACAACTTCGACATTTTCAATCGTATCCACTGTGACATCTTTTACTTTGGCACCAAATAAGGTGACTTCAACATTGGTTGTATTTCCGCTATTGTTTGCTGTAGAAATTGTTTCTATCGTATCCACCCCTAATAATTTTTTGATTGTGTAAGTTTCGTTTTGTAGTAGAATAATATGTTGTGGAATTAAAGTGATATTGGCAACATAACTATATAAAATTATTAAAATAAAAAGAGTAATTGTGATTTTTAAATTTTTCATGTTTTTAGGATAACCGATTTTAGAAAAATTATTGCAATTTCGGTTGAAATAAAATCTAAATTACGGCTTACAATATAAAATTTAATGAAAAATGACTAATTTTTTCCAAAAATCGTTTTTTAGTGTGTTTTTGTGTGTTCTAAAGGTATAAAAACAGGTGAATTCAAAAAAGTCTTTTTTAAACTTTGCTCTAGGAAGCCCTAGGAGGCACTTTTTCCAAAAAAGTATACATAAATCATTGTTCTGCTTATGAAATCCTCTTAAATCGCTTCTAAATGGCTTTCAGTGGCATTTAAAATAAAAAAAGCAACTTTTGTTGCTTTTTTATTTATAAATTGCTTTTATGCTTTGGATGCTAAAGCTATTAAAATTATCTTCACCACTAATCGTTACTTGGGTTCCATTCCAATTCGATACATCAACTGAAACCGTTTGTGCAGTGGTCTGTTTTCCTCGAATGTCTTTTATTTCATTATTATTATTATCAAATACCTTGATTTTTGCTGTTTCGAGATTATTATTATTATTATTATTTACTTTTAGTGTAATTTGTAATTCCTTCAATTCCTTCAATTGTATTGTTGTAGGATTCCCGTTTATAATATTTTCATAAATCTTATATCCCTCTGATACTGGCAAAGCATTGGTTTTATAAATATTTTGCCTTTCTTTCGCAATGGCAATGTAACCAGCTCGTTTTTTAGCTTTGCTGTCTGCTCTTGTACTTGTACTTGTTTTCATTAAAGAATTAATCTTTTGATAATAGGAGGTTGCATTTTTGTTAAAAAATAGACTTTCGGTGTAATAATTATCTGTATTAATGCATTTGTAGCACGCTAAATTCTTATGGTCGTATTGATAGCGATTGGAAGCATAAATTTTATCGTATTTTACTTCTTTGGATTTGAATGAGATGTAATCATCATTTTCATCATTTTCTACTAATTCTGGGCAATCAATTCGGTGATAATTGGTTTCCTCATCGTTAAATTTTCCTTTTGGTACATAATAAATTTCGCTTGGCGTGACTGTTAATTCATTGTTGGTGCTGGAAACCATTTCATAGTTGTTGTAAATGTTTAATCCACAATCTAAACCTTGCATGAAAGCAACAATTGAGATGTTTTGCAAGATTTTATCCCACTCTTCATCTAGCAAAATTGGCATGCTGAAATCGTAGGAATTGTTCATTTTGCAATAAGCTGAAATGGATAAGTTTAAATTGTATTTGATGGAATTTTTGATAACTTCCATTTTGTGAGTATTGAAGTTTGAGGTAGTTTGTTCTGGGTCTGTATCATCAAAAATTTTTCTTCCCTTTACGGCATCGTTATGAAAATCGTAGTAGAAATCTTTTTCTCCTGTGGTGGATTGGTAAGAGGTGTAATTGTCTATCATTGTTTGGTCTTTTATGTTGTCGTAGGTTAAGTCTTTTAGATTCTCATATACCCAATTGGAAAAGATGGCGGAGCTTGTATAGTAGGCAATTGCTTTGTATTTTTGGATTTCGTATTCTAGGGTTCGAATATCATCCACGTTTTTTCCTTCCTCATCATATGCTCTTTTTAAACAGGTTTCTGCTTCGCTGATGGTTTTGATATTGTCATAGCTAAATCCCTTTATTACTCCTTCTATAATAGACCAGCTAGCTTTTATTTCAACATTATCTAATTTTACCCATGCTTCTGAAGCAGCATTTGTTGTTGATTCCTCCGCATTCGTTTTTACGCCTAGTATTTTGTTTTTGGCTTGGTCTTCGTTGTAATTTTTTAGGTCGATTTCATTGTCATTTACTTTTGCTTTTGCTGTTGTTACTAACTCAGGATTTATTAGATAGCCTGTTTTGGTATAATATACGTCTCCGATTGTTCCGACAATGTTTAGGTAGTTGTCTAGGGTGTAGTTAATGGTAATATCGATTGGTTTGGAAGGGTTATTATTATTATTATATTGGGCTGAGTATTGAACATAGGATTTTAGGACGTAGTCTGTTTTGGTGTCAGCGTTATCTTTGTTGATTGTGTAAGGTTTACCCCCTCCTGATTTACTTTTATATAAAATATCTCCGTAGATAGCTTTATCTGCTCCCTCTATTTGGGAATCTTCAATAGAATCTTCTTCCTCTCCATAATATCTATATCCTTTTGTTTCAGTTACATTTTCTCCATTATTTATAGTTTCTTCATGCTCTGCTACGATTGGTATTTCGGTTGGTGCATAGATGTAGTAACCATCATACATGGTATATAAAACAGCTGGAATGTAGGGTCTTAGGTTTTCGCGACTGGCATTGGATACGCCTAAATTGGTCGCTAATGAATTTAAGAATACATTGTTAGAAGCAAGCACGATGCTTCTCATGGAATCGGCAACCGATGATAATTCTTCATTGGCTGTGTTGATTTCAAAGGCCGACATGGCATCATATGTGGCGTTTAATAGTTTGGTATTGTATGAGTTTTCAGTTGCTATGGTTTTGACTTGAAGTTGCACATAATAGGTTGTCACCAGTATAATTGGTAATAAAATAATTGCTAATACTACACCTAATCCATCTACTTTCATATCTTTACTCCTTTGTAGAATATTCTCTTTTTATTATAGCAAGTTTTAATCAGAAATTCAATTGTTTTCTTACTATTTTTCAGAAAAATCAAATAGAGAGCATAGATATTACTTCTGCACAAAAATAATATTTATACTCTCTATTTATGATTGAATTTTTAAGAATAACAAGATTTAAGAATTAACTCTTTTTTCTAGATTTTGAATACGTTCTTCATGATTTAAAATTCTAAATTGATTTTCTTCTATTTTTTCTTCGGATTGGTCAATACGATTTTGTTTTTGTTCGTCTTTTTCTTTTAGTATATCGATGTAGTCTAATATGATGTCAAGCTTTTTGCCATTTTCATGTTCAATTACGAATAGTGATTCTCTGAATTGTTCTATATCTTCTTTTAGGTACTTTATTTCTGTCCTCATGTCATCAATCTCTGTTCTAAATTCTGTTCGCAAGTCGTCAATCTCTGTTCTAAATTCTGCTCGTAAATCGTCAATCTCTGTTTTTAATTCTGTTCGTAAGTCGTCAATTTCTGTTTTTAATTCTGTTCTAAATTCTAATCGTAAAGCATTAATTTCTGTTTTAAATTCTAATCGCAAACCATTAATTTCTGTTTTTAATTCTGTTCGCAATTCAGTTTTTAATGTTTCATGTGCTATTTGAATTTCTGCTTTTACGATTTTTTGCATTTCTTCTGTTAATTCTTCTTTTAGTTCTTTTTTCAATTCATCTTTTAGTTCTCTTTTTAATTCATCTTTGGTAATTCGGTTTTCATCTTTTACGATTTCTCTTACACTCTTTTGTATTTGTACCAGTAATTCTTCCATTTTCTCACCTCCTCTTCGTGAAATTATTCTAACATATTATATACACAATTTCAAGACTTCTTTTTTTATTTTATTCGTGGTTTTTCGACAAAAAAAGAGCAAGTTTTTGCTCTTTGCTTTTATTTTTATTTGGCTCCTGTTGCTGTAACAGTTCCAGAATGTGATGCACCAACTTGATAGCTATCGTTCGAAGAAATGGAATAAAATACACTTCTTAATGTTTCTGAAATGGTTTTGTTATCATTTTTGACTGTACAGGAAAAGTGATCGCCTTCTTTCATGATGTGGTCTTGGTCCTGTAATAAATCGCCTAAAATTTGAGATGTAAAAATGGAATAGTATTCATTTTCTCCTAACACTTGTCCATTTGCCCAAGCTGTTTTTTTGCCGATATTTTCGTCTAGCACTTTTCTTTCCATTTCAATCACATAAGAATTTCCTGTTGCATTTAAGGCATTTACTAATTTTTCGTAATTGGCAACGGTTACTTTCCCAATCGATCTCGAATTATCTACAAAATCTGTTACTGCTGTTTCTACAGATAGTTGCGAAACATTATCCGCTATTCCTGTAACCGATAACATTGGAAATAAAAACATTAATATGACTGCTAAAAATATAGCAATGATTGTCATTAAGCTATCACCCATTTTAAAATCCTCTTTTCTTTTAATTCATTTCTTTATATATTATAATAATTTTTGACATTTCTTTCGTATTTCCTGTTATGGTTTCTACTCCATTTTCAGTAGAAATGGTTTGTCCTTCATAGGCATATTCGACAAAGCTTTCTTCGAATTTTTTACTTATTTCATTAGTTTTTTTACAGTATTCTATAAAACCACCGTTTCTCAGTAAAAGTAGGTCCACTCTCTGAATAATCTACTAAAGTATTATTAATATAGCCTTTTGTTCCATTTAGAAAATAGTCTATTCTGGTTCGCATGTCTTGATCCGTAGTACCAGTCCATGGAGCTTGGAATAGATAAGCTCGATTTTTTCCTGTACCATCTTCTTTTTTGGCATTGTATATTGATTTTCTTAATGATATGAGTTTTTTATCTGCACTAGGAGTGTTTTCAGTTGTTGTATACGATGCAGCTCTGCGGACGTCTCGTTCGGTGGTTATATCGAATGTTTGAATTAAATTTTCGCTTGTATCGTATATTTTTACTGCATAATTTTCTTTGTAATATCGATATAGAGTGGGAATGATGGTTTCAATTCCCACTTGCCTTGTGGTTGTTTGATCTCCTGAAACTTTGAGATTGTCGTAGTAGTTCGTGGTGGTAACGCTTTCTAGTAATGTGTTGGATGTGGTTGTGATTTTGTTGATTAAGAACATGGAATACGAGAAAGCAATTACAAATATTAACATACTAAAAGCCATTAAAAGTGCTTTTGAAATATTTTCCATGGTTTGTCCTCTTTTATGGGTTTATTCTTTTTCCCATTTGATTGTTATCAAGTTAACTAATCCTGTATCTGTAGCATAAGAAAGTTCTACCCAGTAAGTGTGTGTAGAAATGATGTTTTTTCTTATCTCTCCAAATTTTTCAGTGTTTTCAGCTTCTTCAATCTTATCTTCATTTCCTTCAAATGTAATTTGAGGCAATTTCGCAGGGTCTTTGCTGTTGGTGCTGGCATTTGATATCGCATATGAAATTAAGGATTTGACCTGTGATCCGTTTTGATTGCCTGCATATCGTTCAAATTTTGAATTGAACATGTTGATTTCAGTCTGGTCCAGACTGCTGGTATCAGCTGAATTTTGTGCTTTGGTAAAAATGGTTACGCCTAGGGCTACAATCATGATTGCAACTAAGACAGATGCTATTATAATTAGGGCTTTTGATGCATTTTCCATTTACATTGCTTCCTTTCTTATGAATTATCCGTCGTTTTTGTTGTTCCATAAACACTTATATCGCATGTATCAATTAATCCATCTGGTCCAGCCCATGTAAATTGTACTTTATAAGTTGTTGTGTTCTTTACAGAAGTTAATACTTTTTTTATTATTGCAGGATCCTCCTCTTCAGTCAATCCCTCTGATGTTCCTTCTGCGGCAAGAAGCATTGTAGGTCCTGCAACCCTAGTATAATCAACACTACTTGTAGCATTTGAAAAGGTTACTTTTATTTTTCTATCTTCATATTCTTCATTGTTTTTAGCAATTGTATTTAATAAAGTTCTTACTTGTGATCCTTTTACTCTTCCTTCATATGCTTCGAATTGAGAGTTGTGAGCGCTGATTTCTTGGGAACTTAGGTCTATTTTTCCTTGAGATGAGCTAGCTTTGCCAAATACTCCTACACCTAACGTAACAATTAAAATTGATATCAATATTGCTCCTATTATAATTAACGCTTTTGACGCATTTTCCATAATTTTTCCTCCTTTGTTTTTACAAAAATAAATTTATCTTTAATATATGCAATATATATTAAACTAAAGTTGTTTTGCTTCAAATGTCATTTCTGCGATTTTTCCAGTGGCTTGATGATACTTCACATTTGTGCATTTGAATTCTACTTCTCCAAAATATCTCGTAAATTCATCTAAGCCAGACGTTTTCAAGCTTTCCATCGGATAGGTAGTTTCATTAATGAGCATGTGTACATAGATTTTAATGCTGTTTCGATCATTCGCTATGTATAACCCTTTCTCATCTTTGGGGATACTATGTTTTTCGTTATGATCAATTGCTTTGTTGATAATGGTGGTAATGTTGGTTCCTAAAATGGAATCTTGGTTGTAGAACTCAAATTCTGCATTAAATTTTTGGGCTTGTCTTTGGTTGGTCAGCAGTTCTTTGTAGTTCATGTAAATGCATAAAATTATCGCACAAAAGATTAATACTATCACAAAAATCGTCTTTTTCATATTTTATCCCTTATTTTTATTTTACCATATAAGTTTTTTGATTTCAATGTTTTTTTAAAAAAATATTAGTTATTTTCTACTTTTAAAAATTTCATTTCTTTCACTTTTCCAGTAATTTCATTGTAATCCGTTTTAACACAATCGAATTTGTATCGGTATTCTGGATTTTCTTTGCCTTCTTCAAGCTCATCCTTTTTAGGCGCATATTCTGTAATTAGGCCATACATATATTTTTGGTTATTAACATCAGCTGTAGCTCCATTGAAAAAATAATTTTTCTTTAAGTCTTGATTGGGTAAAATACTGTATATAATACTGTTTTGATTGCTTTTACAAACATATATCGTAACACTATTTTGCGCATCCCAATTATTTTTTTGGTTTACATCATAAGCCAAATTAGCAACTGTGATGATGTCAAAAAATGTGTTGTTGTCCTTGGCATAGACTTCGAATTGGCTATTAAATTTGACAAGTTGGTCTCCTGCCTTTTGACTGTCATACTGTGCGTTCATCATGCCACCTTTTCTTAGGACAAATATCATAAAACTTGCTAGCATGACGGAGATTAGTACACCGCCCACCATAATTAAGGCTTTTGATGCATTTTCCATAATTTAAACCTTTCTTTTTTATTTTTTAGCTTTCTTTTATATGATTACCCTCTAAAATCGATTTAAAGGGCTTTTTAGGGGTTTTACTCTCTTCCTAGTATGGTTATATATGTCCTTTGTTTTAAAGGCCTCTGCGTCCATTTTAGAGGTGTGTTCAAAAAGTCATTTTTTTGAACTTATGCTTTTTTATAGCTCTAGAAGGCTTTAAAATCAATTCTAAGGCGTTTTTAGTGCATTTTTAGTCATTTTTGTCTAAATTTTCAAAAAAGTGGCTTAAAATCGATTTTTGTGTTGCAAAATTTATTTTTATATGCTATACTGCTTTTATTCTTATCCGCTCAATTTCTGAGCAAAATTTCCATAAGAACTTTAGTTTATATATCAAACTTCCATTGAAAGGAGGTGATAAATATGAATGATAATCATCCTGTACTTAGGATAAAACTTATTGATAAGTCAATCAGAAAACTTAAAAATTTTGTCCATGCTTTTATAAAATATCTTATTCTTTTTCTAACGATTTTAGAAAAACTTAAGAGCATCTTTGATTTTTAAGTAAAAAAGTAGGTAGTTCAGGCTACCTACTTTTTTGTTCTTTATGAACGATAATCATCCTTATATAATATATTTTTATTTTATATATCATACTTAACTATATTATACATTAATTTTGGATTTTGTCAATCTTTTTCGGTAGATTTTTTGTATTAATTTAGATTTCTTCGAATTCTATTTTGCAAATTCTGCCTGTGTTAGGGTTGTATTCGATGTTGCTACATTTGAATTTTCTGGTTTTTAGATCGTAGAGTGGAGTACGATAAATTACCTTTGTCCAGACTTTTCCGTCATCGTCTTTATCAAGTGTTCCTGTATTTTTTATCGTAATGGATAATTCATTCGAAGATTTTAGTTGTTTACGTAGCTTTCCTTCATTGTTATTTTCATTTTCATTCCAATCATAAGTTAGATCATAAACATCGTTTTCTATCTCTGAATCTTCTGTTTGTGTTCTCAGTTCTGTATCTGAGTTAAATTTTTTGGAAATTTTAGTAATTTTTTCAAAATTCTCAGAAGTTAGTCTTCCAAACGTTTCATCATAAGCCTCTTTTTCTCTTGTTCCACCTTTTTCTCGATAGTAAACTGTAAGACTTTCTTGCAATGTTTTGTTTATTGTTACAGAAGCATCCACTTTATAAGTTACATCATATTTTTCACCATTTACAACACTTTCATTGGTTACTTTTTCATTATTACTCAAAACTTTATTCAAACAAGAAATAACATCCATTCCATACATTAATTTTTTGTCGTAGGCTTCGTATTCTTTGTTGAATTGCTGAATTTGTTCGCTTAATTTTTGTTGGTCTTGAGCCTCTGCCCAAGTGCTGGTTCGGTTGAAAGTATATGTCATAAAGGCAATAACAATCATCGCTAGTAACAAACTAGCAACCATGATTAATGCTTTGCTAATTGAAGTATCCATAGGCTCTCCCTTTCTTTTTTACATAGAAGACATCGCTTTAAATGCTTCTGTCATACTGGTTAGACCAATAAAGCATAGTGGCACGATTAAGTAAAATACAAACAAAATAACCATTGGAGCAAATCCAAATACTTTTCCGATCATAGACTTTCTAGAAATCAATCGTTCATTGGATTCTTTTCTTTTTTCTTGATAATAATTTCTTTCTGTATCGAGTTCGTCAAATGCTTCTCGGATCGGAATGGATTCAACAGCTGATTGCAATCCTTCTACAATACGAATCATTTGGGCAAACGATAACTCATTTTTTAAGTCTTCTAATGCTTCCCATGCACCACTTTCGAAATTATTAACACATCTGGAAATTGGTTCTTTGAAAATATTGGCATATCGTTCTAGCCATTCTAAAATCATTTCTACATTTACTCTTTCAATTTTCATTAACATTAAGATAATGGTTTGGAATTGCATGACTTCGTTTTCCATTTCCATTTGTCTCATTTTCTTTTGGAATTGCAGTAAATAAACTGGTGCTTGATAGCCAATCGCTGCAACAACACAGCTAATCAGAAGTTCAAACCATTTTAAATATTCTGATTGCACAATTTGTAGTTTTTTCCAAATTCTTTCTGTGATGGTTTCTATTTCTGATTCAGATTCTTCACCATACTCCTCGGATTTGGCAATTTCTTTTTGGAGTTGCTTTTTGGTTATGTTTCGATTGTTTCGAAATTTGTTTAGAAATACATTGTCATATTCTGTTTTTTGCATAGCTGTTTTTTCTTCTCTTTCTGACATATTTCCAAGCAAATTATAATCGCTAGTTGGTTCTGTATATACATAATTAATAGCGTATTGATGGGTTTCGAAAACAATGAACATAGCTACAAAAAAGGCTATAAGGCTACAAGTTACACGATTGATGTATAGCCATTCCATTTTTAGCTTTGAAGCATTGTCTTTTAGTAAAGATACAATTTTTCGGTATTCTTTTGTACCATCTTTAGGCATGATATAATTAATGAATTTTTTGACTATTTTTTTATCATATAATTTTTTTTGCCATGGATTTTCTACATTTCTTGTTGTATTGACACTTCCGTTGTCTTTTAAAGAACGAACAAAAATGTAACATAAAATTGTGATAATGACAATGGCCATTTGCATTAAAAATCCGCCTGTCCCATTATAAAATTGTCTAGTAAATGTAAATTGCCCAATGGCCCACCCTTTCATTGCATCTAAAAATAGAATGGGAACAGCTGCAATCATGGATAAACTTTGAAATACATAATCTAATTTGTCTCTTTTTAAAATTTCTAATTGCATTTCTTGTACAATATTGTTTAAATTTTTTAAGTATAAAGAAGCTCCATCTTTATCTTTTCTATCGCCAAATTCTTTGGTTAAATAAGATATTCCAGCAAATTCTTTTAAGTAACTATTGGGTGCAATATCATAATATTTTTCTAGTTCTGTTTCTGGATCGTCTGATAGCAAAACTTCATGAATTTTTTCCACTTGTCTGGAAACTTCTACTTCATCGTTTTGGGCTACATCGTATAATGCTTCCTCAACCATGTTGTATTCATGATAACTATGTCTCATTTCGCCAAACATATCAATTTGTTGTCTTAACAATTGGTTGTCAATTTTGTCAACCATACCTTCCATAAATGTTTCAATAAAAAATAGTTCAAACAAGAATAGTGTAAGCATTAAAATTGTGTTATTTTTGGATAGAAAAATAATTACTGCTGTTAATGGAATGACCACGATAAGTCCTTTAAAAATAATTTGTGCCGTTTGTTTTCTTGTCAAATACTCATCTTCTAGATTGATAATTTCTAATCTTCTTCTAATCTTTAAAACATATCTTCTTAAAAATGGTATTTTGGCGCAATAGATGTACAATTTTTGATAGAAAATGTCCATGCTAAAACTACTTGTTTTTGTACCTTCTACTAATTGTGCAATATATTTTGTTTCTTTGGATTTCATTTTTTTATTCAAAATCACATAAGCTATGAGAATGGCACCTAATAATGCACCTACAACAATCATAAAATACATAAGCATTTGGTTTGACATATCATTTCACCCCACTTTCTATTAGGTTTATTCGTTCTCATCTTCTCCAAAATCCATATTCTGTAAATCAAAAAATGGATCCTGATTATTTTCTAAAAAATCAATGTCTTCGACTTTTTTCGGTTTTATCACTGGATTTGTCTTTTTCTGTGGTTGACGTGTTGCTGTTTTGGTTACTTTTTTAGTTGTTCTTCTAATCGGTTGATCGATTGAACTTGCTGATACTGGTATCGTGTTTTGTTTAGGCGTTTGAAGCTGTTCTATTCCTGTCTTAGGCGGTTTAATCCCCCAATTTCTCTCTAAAAATTGGTCAAATGCTTCCATATCTGTTGTTTCCATGTTCATTCTCATTTCTTTAATGTTCGTTTCGCTAATTGGATTGGTTAGAACATAGCTGTCATTGACATATTCCATAATATTACGATATTTGTATAATTCTCGGTTGGTTGTTTTTCCAAAGAAAATGGCAGCATTATCCATAAACTTGTCCATTTTACCTTCTAATGTTTTTTCATTTCTGTGATCAAATGTGTATTCATTTTTTTCTTCTACTGGAATACATTCTGTAATTCTTTCGATGTATCTGACACCACGGAAGTCTTTGACTAAGTGAATGTCAAAATTCAAAACTTGCACAACTTGCTCTTCAGCTGTTCTTTCATCTTTGAAAACACCTGCTCTTAACATGGAGTTACGAAGCGCTGTTACCAAATCTGGAAATGTTTTGGCATGATGGGTGAACAATGTAAATTTAGATGCAACCTGTGCTGATTGGATCATCCAAGAAGCTACGGGATCTGTTGCAACCTCTCCGAATAATATTTACAGAACCGTCAGTTTTTTTCTGAACGTCCAAACAGTCTTGTCCTGAAATGGTTTCGGTTTCACGCATGGATAAAATATTTCTGGTTGGATAAATTTTTCTTAAATGAAGTTCGAATGCTGTTTCTGTGATACGTAGGTTCATGGTTTCGTAGATATTATCAATCATCGCCATCAACAATGTTGTTTTTCCGGCAACCTTGCTCACCAGTAAGGGAAATAATTCTGGCACCTTTTACTAAAAATTTTAATAAATTTATTAATTCATCTCCACCATTGCATCTACGATACATTTGTTCCAAAGACGCACGTTTTACGTCGAACTTTCTGACGAAAAATGCCCAGGTTTCTGACATACTTGGTCGTACAACAACGACACGAGAACCGTCTTTCATCTCATTGATTTTGAAACCATTGGTATCAGACAATTGTCCTGGATTGTTGTATTTATAAATATTTTGACAAACCCTTTTTAGTTCGGCTTCGGTTCCAAATGACAAGAATGCTAAACGAATAGATTTACCTTGGAACATAATCCAAATACTGTCGCACGCTCTTGGTACTTTGGCTTCCATCGTTTGTTTTAAATAGTCTCCATCGGTTTGTGCCACTTGGCTTAAGAAACTTTCTGGAAGTCCTGATACACCACCAGAAATACCGTCAATATTCATATCACGAATTTCATCGATTGTACTAAAACCTTTGTAATGTTGATAAATCCTTTGTACTATAATTTCTAGTTTATCAGAAAATTCTAACTCAAAATTTTCTTTTTCATAAATATCATCAATTTCTGCTTCTGTGATGACATAAGAAGGTTTGGATTCGCCTTCTACATATTTTAATTCTGCTAAATTGTATTTTTTGATAATTTCTGTTAAAGCCTCATAGGCAAATGTTTTTTTGTATTCGTGAATTAAAATATCAAATTTATCTTGTGAAGTTAGTAAAGATGGTGTGTCAAATGGTAAAACTCTTGAAATGTTGGTTTCGTTGATTCCATATTCCTTGGAAAGTAAATCATAAATTAATTCTTTAATGTATTTTTTATCGTTTACATCTCCATATGTACAACCCTTTAGTGCTTTTTTCAATTCGTATTTTTTATTTTTTCTTCTTTTTAGCTCTTCCTCGGACAGACCAATATCATAAAGGTTGATTTTTGTGATTTCGTCTAATCTTCTTTTTACGAATTTAATCATCAATTCCAAAGTATATGTTTTATCATCAACAACAACTCCTTCTTCGACCACTTCTTCTTTATTCTTTTTTAAGACATGCATAATAGTAACAAATACTAATACTATTACTACAAATATTAATATAACATTTGCAATCATGAAAGGTCCCCCTTTTTATTTAAGACTGTAAAGTTTTTCCATACTTTATTTCTTCAAATTTGTCTACAATTTTTTGTGATGTATTGGCTACGGATTCTAAAAATTGCGAATTTCTATCCCAGGCTTTTCCATCTATTCTTGTTTTCAGAAAAAAATTCGATACTTTTGCTTCGCTGGCTGCTTCCATAAAAGCATTGTTATAATTGATATAAGTAAGATTTTTATCTTTGACATAGTTCATCACATTTTTGGGATTATATTTGCTATATCCATTCATACTTCCAATGAGTGGAATAACATTTTTGTTTGCTATTTCTGGCATTGTTTTTTTGCTTTCGATATATTCATTAATCTGTTTTAGATTTTGTGTCATTGTGTACATGATTACATCTGACATTTGTAATATGTTTCGCGTAGAAGCCCTTTCTCCTGTTTTGGATAAATCTACGATGACAAGATCATAATATTTATTGGCAGCTGTTATTAATTCTGTATATAGTCCTAATGTTTTTTCATGATCGGAAAAACTTTTTGTTTTTAATCCCAGTAAAATATCTAATCTATTCTTAAAAACGACTTTTGCATAATTGGAAATAATTTCTGGTGTCGTTTTATTGCTCGCTATGGCTCTTATTAAGCCTTCTGTACCGTGAAGCAATATCTAGTTTTCCTTGATTTAGTGTTTTTTTAAGTTCTTTATTGATGTCCATATTCCAAAAGCATCTTTGTATTGTATCATCATCTAACGTGGCATCAATGACTAATGTTTTGTAATTATGTTTCACAGACATATAGGTCGCAATTGCTATGATGGATAATGTTTGTGCTGTTTCTTTTTTGCTACTGCTCCAAAAACTTAAAATAGCCATTTTTCTCGCCTTCCTTTCTAGTTTTCTATCATTTTATATGCTTTTTTTACCTTTCCACTTCCTTCTCCACTCATTTTTTCAACAAGGTATAGCAATGAATCAATATAACTACTGCTAAACCCTTTCATTTGTATTCTTCCTGACCTTTGATTGGTATAAATCGCATTTAAATCGGTGGTTTCAAATGGAAAAAATATGATATCTTTTTGATCCCATTTTATTTTATAATCTTTCGCTAAATGATGAAAATATTCATCTTCTGCTGATAACATTTCTTTGGTATAGTAAATCTTTGTGACTTTTGCCTCTTTTGCTATGTAAGCAAGGACTTGTATACCTCTTTTTAACTGGTATACATCAAATGAAGTCACAAAAAAGTGTACATCGTCACTTGTTATATTAAATTTTTGATAAGCAATTGCTCGATCAATATCCAACATGACAATATCATATTGTGTAACTTTCCCAAATTTTTCTGTTTGATATTGGTTGATTGCTTCCAAACTATCAAATCCTATTGCTACATCGATTGCTTCATAAGAAGTGATGTATTGTTTTTCATTTATCATAGTTGGTACGATATATCTGCTTTTTTTTAGAATAGTCGTATCAACTAACATCACCTTTTTTCCCATTAAAGTCAATATTTTGGCAGCATATAGTAACATGTCTGTTTTTTCATAAGCACCTATAAAAGCGTATTTTTTCATTTGTGTCCCTCCCTAAATTGAATGTTATTCTGTTCCTACCATGCCTGTTCCTTCTAATGCTTCTACATAATTTTGTCTGCCTTCTTTTAATTTGGTAATTTCTTCTTGTAATCCTGCTTCAACTGCTTCTTTCATTCCATTGTAATAAGGTTCCAATGCTTCATTGATATGATTATTTCTGTAATCTGATTGATATCTTTGCCACAATCCATTTTTAGCTTCTTCTCTAACATTTGGATTTGTATTAATTAAACTCATTACTGCATTACTTGCTGCATAAGTTGGCGTAGCTGCTTTTTGACGACCTGCTTCTGGATAAGTTGTTGCATATAATTTAGAACCAACAATTGTATAGGCTTCTACAATTGAATTTCCTAGTGTCAATATTTCTTCTTCACTTAATTTTATCCAAATTGAAGATTCGTTTGTATAAATAACTTGTTTTTTGGCAACTACGATATAATCTTCACCACCAGGTAATTGTAATCTTATATCAATGTATTCTCCATTTTTAAGTAAGGTAGGAAGAATTATCATGTTATATTCTTGTATTCTTTGGTCAGCTGTTAATAGATTATCTTCTTCTTCTAACATATCTTTGGTTAAAATAGTTCCTGCTGGTACATTGGTTTTCACTACCATTTTTTTCTGTTTAGGATTGCCATCTGAATCATATTTTTCTATAATTTCTCCTGATTGTTCATCAATAAATTGAAAATCTTGACTTTCAATTAGTTCATCATCTGCTAAGCTAGTTTGAATGGTATCATAAGTAAAACTATCTAATGTTACTTCTGTACCTGATTGTATATCTTCTCTTGCTACATATACTTTCTTTTGTAGCGCTTTTAAATCTTCATAATCTGCATTTAAACTTTGCATTCTATATACTAGAAAAACTACTACTACTGCCATAATGAGTAGTGCTACTAAAAAACCGATTAAAAATGAATTTCTTGCCCTTCTTTGCATTGGATTTGTCGCCATAATAAGACCTCCTATATTCCTTAAATTTTTACAACTCTATCATGTCATAAAAATGTCATTTTATTTCATTTTACTACATATTTATTTTTTTTTCAATAAATTGCGATAATGTTACACAAATGTTATAGTTTTGTTACACAAATGTAATATGAAACAAAAAAATTAGGAATTTCTTGGTAAAATTCCTAATTCCGTAAGGTTTTTATCGTTCTAGACTATTTTTTGTATATTCTTCCAAATTGGGTAGTGATACATCTTCATCTGTTACTTCATTTATGTTGAATTGGTAAGTATTTTCTATTAAATCTTTTTTGTTATAATTAGAATTTATAGTTTTTGTGGAAGAATAGACTGGTAAATATGTAGCTCTATCAATTATAATGGTTTCTGAAGCTGTCTGTATTTTATAACATTTCTGATTATTATATTGAATTAGTCTAATATACTTTATTTTGAAAAGTTGCTTTATATAAAATTGATTATTCTCATAAAGATCAAATATTAACTCTGGTAAATTTGATAAGGAATTTTTTTGTATTTTCGATAAATTTCCTTCTTCAAAAACTTTATTTTGCAAATCAATTGAATATTCTTGATTATCCTTAAAATCTTTCCAATAACAATATAAATCTGTGTTATCTTTTTTCCAGTTTTGTTTTACAATATTGTCTTTCTTCCATATTTTTATGTCTGTACTATTTTTATTTGAATTTATGCTTGAAACAGAATAATATCTATTCTCCTCATTTATAAAATTTTCAAGTGCTTGATGCACTTTATGGATTATAATGAAATGATAGATTTTGCTTACTATCAACAATCCAATAATTACTAAAATAACTCTTATTATTACTTTCTTCATTCTTTTGTTCCATCCTACCTTATTCTACTATAATTTTTATGGCATATTTCATACTTTGCTTATTTGCGTAAGTCAAAATGAATTCATATTTATATTCTCCATATTGAAAATATGATATTTCATTGGATAACATACTAGCTGTTTCTTCTATAGATTTCATGGTGTTTAAGTCTATTTTGTTAAGGAAGATATAATCATTTGGCTTTCCTCCTTTAACAATTAAATCAACTTTTGAATTTGGAGTTAATCTTATTTCGTTTATATCTTTCTGATTTTCTTCTGCTTTTATTATTTCGACTTTTTCTCCATTTTCTAGTTGCAAGTATAATTTAGGCGTTTCCAACATTCCATACGAAGTTGGGTAAAATATAAAACACATCAATAAAACAATTAGTGAAGTGGTTATTGTTATTACCTTAAAATTTTTCTCAAATTCTTTTTTTCGGGAAATCATTGTTATTCGTTTTTCTATTGCTTCTGCACTACTAGATAATCCTAAAAGAATTGGTTCTTCGTCTTTTGATGAACTAATCATACCAGCAACCATTACCATAATACGACAATAATTGGATTGTTCCGTTGTATTCATTGTACTAACTACCATTTCATCTGTTGCGTATTCCATTTCTGTTCTTATTTTTTTAAATATTATTTTTACGATTGGATTAAACCAATACACTGCTCTTAATATCAGCATGATAAAATTTACAACATTATCTTTTCTTTTATAATGTGATAATTCATGCATAAATATATTTTCTAAGGAGGAATCATCTAGATTTAATAGAAAATCTGTAACCAAAATTCTAACATTGAAAACACCAATTGTTGAAGGCATAGTAATTTCTTCTTGTTTAATTAATTTTATATTTCTTTTTATCTTTAGCTTCTTTTTACAATTCTCTAATATCAAAATTACTCTTTCTTCTATTTGATTAACGCTTCTAATATTTCTTCCTAAATCTGTATAAGAACGCATCGTTCGGATGAATTTTATAATGAAAACAATAAACCAAATATAGGCAATTATTCTTTTTATTTGATTTTTCCATATTTTATTATGATTAGTACTTATATAGTCAATTTCACTATCATTATCCGCCTTTTTCCATAATTCTATCATTTGATTTATTTTTTCATTTCTTACATATTTTACACCACTAATATCTATATAATTATAAATACTCACTTTACTTGGAATTGCTATTGGAAAAATTAATGTTATTAAAAATACTAACCAAATTATATAATTTGCATTCGGCGAGAGTTTTTCTTTTAGGCTTTCATTCAATTTTAAAATAACCCAACCTATAACTGTTGCAATAATTGCCATATATAAAATTTGATAAAAGAAAGTTAGAATAAAATTACTAATTATAATCCACCACTCCCTCTATTTTATTTTGTCTTCAATTTGTTGAAGCAAACTCTTTAGTTCGCTTTTAGACATTTCGTTTGCATCTACAAAGTTCAGTAACATCTCATCTAAAGCACCGTGATATAATTGTGTGATTATACTTTTCATCTTTTTGGCTTTATATTCGTTTTCTTTAATTAAGGGAACATAAGTATATGTTTTTCCTTTCTTTTTTGAAATTCCTACTGCCTTTTTAGCAATTAATCGACTAATTAATGTCCTAATGGTGTTATCATTCCAATTGTGTCCTTCTAATTCTTGAATAATTTCTAAGGAAGTTACTTGTTTTCTTTTCCATATTATTTTCATTACTTCGATTTCTGCATCTGATATTTTTATCATAATTTCCCCCTCTATTTATTCTACATTGGTAGTTGAAACATTTTACAATAATTTGTTTAAAAAGTCAATACTTTTTTCATCAAAAAAAATACTTTTTGTCAAAAAATGTCGAATTGTTTTTCTTGACTTTCTTTTTATTCCATATTATATATTACTTGCATGTCAAATTTTGAAGATTTGTGTCAATAAAGGTTATTAAATGACGAATTTTGTCATTCAATGTAACACAACAAAGATGGAAAACTTTATTTCAAAACTTCAAGGAGGATGAAATACATATGAAAAATTTAAAAAAAATCTTATTATCAATTTTGTTAACCCTTTCAATCATCTCCCCTTCCGTGACTGTCTTTGCAACAACTGTGGATACATCTAACGAAGATCGGAGCAATCCAATTGAACATGCTTTATCATTAGGAACCTCGGAGGAAGTATTTTACTTTGACACTCAACCCAGATCCTACAACTCTGACGCTGATTATATTGACGTTGCTGGCTACCAAAATTGGCGCTTTTATAATGAAAGCCACCCTCAACCTGTAGCTTTACAAATGGACTGTGATACAATTACTGTATATGCTACCTGCGAAGATGAAAACGTAGTTGATGAGGATATGATATTTCACATCGTAGATATCACACATGAGGGATTGTGTGATACCGCAATCCCCTTCACAGCTGACGGTAGCTATACTACAGTTGCCAGAGGATTACCAAAAGGTCTGTACAACGTCTGGTTTACAGGCAATCCAAATATCAAAAAATCATATGGTATGGGAGTATTCAGCAAATTCCAAGAAATATTCAGAGACTTACAAAAGCCAGAGTATCCTTCGGAAGCATACACACAATTTCCGGAAATATTCGGAGACTTACAAAAGCCAGAGTATCCTTCGGAAGCATACACACAATTTCCGGAAATATTCGGAGACTTACAAAAGTAATTTTTTTACAATCGGTTCCACTTAGGCACTTATTTTAAATCATAATAAAGAATTCCATCTTTGGGGGAAACAGATTTTTGAATCTGTTTCCTTTTTTAATAAAAATTTTTTCTAGATTTATCAGCATATTTCTACATTTTTCGAAAATTTTTTTATTTTTTTGAAAAAACATCTTGACAAATGTAGATATTTGTTTTAAAGTGGATTATGTCGTTACGTTTGTAGTCGACTTAACTAAAGTTGAAGGGAGATTCGTTATGAATATTTTCAATGTATTATTTACAAAAAATTTTGTTATTAATTTAATTTTAGAAATTATTTTTACTCAAATGTCCTTTATTTTATTTCAGATAATTTTCAACACACATTTCAGCAAAAAAAATCATTTTACATATGTTTTATTAAATACATTAGGGTTTACAATCGGTAATTTATTGGATAATTCTGTTTATGGTTACAGTTTTATGCTAATTTTCTCAATTGCTTTTATGTTTTATCAATTAAAAATTCCTGCTTTAAAATTGTTTAGCTTCTTTAGTTTATTTTGTATTTTTATATTAGATTTTCAACTTTGCATTTTCAAAGCATTATCTACAATGTCAATTTGCCATTCTTATGGTGAAATGCTTCAATTACCTATTTATGGCATTATTTTAACACTTTGTTTATCCATTTTAGGAGGAATTATTTATTTAGCTTTACAATACTTCAAATTAAATCCTCTTTTGCATAGCTCTATTCTTGAAAATTCGAATTTAATTGTTGGCATCTCTTTGTTTAATTTATTGGTCATTTTTGGTGTCTTTTATTTTGCCTTTGAAAAGTTAAGTCAACATATTTTTTATATTTTGACTTTGAATATATATTTTTATTTTTCATTAAATTTTATCCTACATTCATGTCACTCTATTTATACCAAACAAAAAATCAATAATCTCAAGTTGTGTAACAAAACAATTTTAAGTATGTATGACGATACACGTGCTTTTAAGCATGATTTTCATAATATTCTTCAAGCCATTGGTGGCTATATTATGACCAATGATATAGAAGGTTTAAAAAATTATTACACACAAATTTCAAAAGATTGTATCACTTCTAATAACTTTTCCAAATTAAATCCTGAATTAGTTAATAATCCAGCTATTTACAATATTTTAGCAGACAAATATCAGATGGCAAACACTCATAATATCTCTGTTAATTTAGATGTTATGTTAGATTTAAACAAACTCAATATGAATATCTATGAACTTACACGTATATTAGGCATTTTATTAGACAATGCAATTGAAGCATCCAAAGAATGTAATGAAAAAAACATCAATATTTTCTTTAAACAAGACAAACAAAAACAAATGCTCATCATTGAAAATACCTATAATAATAAACAAATTTCTATCGATAAAATCTTCGAAAAAGATTATACCACCAAACCACACAACACTGGTTTAGGTCTGTGGGAAGTGAAGAAAATTCTAAGTAGAAATACTAATTTGAATTTATATACTAGCAAAAACCATGATTATTTTTCACAACAACTAGAAATTTACTCTGCTTAAATTTCTAGTTGTTGTGCTTATAGATTTCTTCTTTTTCGTCTATCTTTTTCTCCAAATTGACACACTTCCATCTTTACAACTAAATTCTCCATTTCCCTCTTCATCTATGGTAACAATTTCTGGTATGTTTCCTGTACAATCCCAAAATTCACATCCCACAAAATCATTTCCCATATTCATTTTTATAATACCACCAACTGTATCTGTCATCACAACAGCAATACCAGAATCAGAATGTTCAAAATCTCCTTTTCGAACAAAACCAATTAAATTGGGTGAATTAAAATAATCTATTTGTTCACCATACGCATATAATTTTCTTACTTCTAAAATTTTATCTAACATTTCGTTTTTAGCAAAGATTTCCTTTTCTGGAATACCATAATAGTCACCATAAAACATACATGGTATCCCTTCTTTTCTTAGTAAAATTAAACTATAAGCAATTGGTTTAAACCAATCTGGAATCCAAGACTCTAAGGCTTGTCCTATTTGCGTGTCATGATTATCCACAAAAGTTACTGCTTTTTCTGGATTTCTTGAGACTAAAGTGCCATCAAATATTGATCTCATATCAAATTCACCATTGCTATTGGCTGCTCTATAAAAATTATAATGCAATGGTACATCAAATAATTTCATACAACCATTGGATTTTTCTATGTAATTATCAATTGTATCAATATTCGCACTCCAATATTCTCCTACAACAAATAATTCTTTATTACCCTCATTTGTAATTGCTTTGATCCATTCTGGAAAAAACTCTGATCGAATATGTTTTACAGCATCTAAACGTAATCCATCTGCATTTGTTGTTTCTAAGTACCATTTCCCCCAATTTTGCAGTTCTACAACTACATCATGGTTATTCAAATCTATATCAGCCCCCATTAGATAATCAAAATTACCTTTTTCTTTATCAACATTTTCATCCCAATGTTTGCCATAAAACTTGTAAATGGAAGCGGTGGAAGTATTATCATCCCAATCCACACCATGAAAATGTGTCCAATTCCATTTGAAATCAGAATATTGATCACCTCTACCTGGAAATGTATATTTGGTCCAAGCTTTGATTGGCATAGCCTCTGACATATTCACATTTCTATCTTCTGCATTTTCTTGAATGGCTAAAACTTCTTCTGTTTCATCTGCTCCCATTTTATGATTTAAAACCACATCGACAATTACATTGATATTCTTTTTTCTAAGCACATCAATCGCCGTTAAATATTCCTCTTTGGTTCCATATTTCGTTGGAATCGAACCCTTTTGGTCAAATTCACCTAAATCATATAAGTCATATACACCATAACCTACATCATTTTTTCCGCTAGCACCTTTATAAGCTGGTGGTAGCCAAACATAAGTAATTCCAATCTTTTTCAAATTGTCACTTTCTTCTGCTAAACGATTCCAATGATTTGAGTCATTCGGCAAATACCATTCAAAATATTGCATCATCGTATTATTCTGATTTTTCATTTCTTCGTTCCTTTCTTTTTTGTGAGTAATAAGCTATTTCTAAGGATAAAAAAGATGGTGCTAGCTTATTTCCAATGTAGATTAATTTCATCATTTTTCCTGGAATAATCACTTTTTTATGTTTCAACATTTGGTTAATTGCATATTGAGCTACGTATTGACTGGATAGTCCTTTCAAACGAAATTTTACATTAGCCACATTATCAAAGTTGGTATTAACTGGACCTGGACATAAAACATTAACTGTCACATTAGATTTATCCTTTTTCAATTCTTTATCAATTGCTTTGGAAAAAGAAACTACATAATTTTTAGTTGCATAATAAGTTGCCATAAGTGGTCCTGCCATAAATCCTGCAATAGATGCAACATTCAAAATATGTCCATAATTTTTCTTTTTCATTTCAGTCAAATATAATTTGCTTAAAATATGCAGAGCTTTTATATTGGTATCAATCATGGACAATTCTTTTTCTAAATTAGTTTCGTCAAATTTTCCAAATTCCCCAAAGCCTGCATTGTTTATAAGAATATCAATATCTGTGTTACGTTCAAAAAGTTCGATACAATTTTCTTTCTTTTCCAAATCCACACATTCTATTTTCACATTTGTAGCCAATTCTTCTTTTAATTGTTCTAATAACTCTCTTCTACGAGCCACAATTACCAAATCATAGCCGAAGTTTTGCTAGATATCTTGCCATATCTCTTCCTATACCAGAAGAAGCTCCCGTTATGAGTGCTTTCATGAATAACTCCTTTCTAATCTTTAGGTATTTTGTGTATCTTTTTTGATTTCAGCTTCTGTGTTTTTCACATAAACAGTTTGTGTTGGATAAGCTAAATCAATATTTTCTCTTTCTACTAATTCTAATATGTCACAATAAATTTTCTCTTTAATGCTTAAAAATCTTATGTAATTTGTTTCATTAACATGAAGAAAAACTTTTATATCGGAACTATAGCTTGAAATTCCGTCCAAACTTACTTGAACTGTTTCTGGCAGAACATTCGGATTGTTTCTTAAAATAAGTTTTATTTTTTCTACTGTATTTTTTATCTTTTCAGAACTCGTATTCATACTTAAATTAAGAACAAATTCTAATCTTCTATTTTTTAATTTATTCCAATTTACAACATATTCTGAAGTTATAGTAGCATTTGGAATGGTTATAACGGAATTGTCCACTGCTTTGATACGTGTACTTCTAAAAGTAATATCAACAACCGTTCCCTTATAATTTCCAACCTCAATATAATCTCCTATATCAAATGGTTTATCCGTTAAAATGACTGCTCCACTTAATAAACTTTTTACCGTATCTTGTGCAGCTAACGATAAAATAACACCTCCAATTCCGAAACCAGCTACCAAACCTGTCAAATCATATCCTAATTCTTTTATGATAATATAACCAGAAATTACCCAAACAATAAATCTAGCTATTTTACACAAAAAATTGCTCGTAGCATCATGATTTTGATTATTTTTATATTTTTTTAGCCATTTTGCATCTTTTGTAATAAATGAATTGATAACATTGGTTATAAACAAAATGCAAATTATTTCAAAAAGTGTATTGATATTAGCCAATGTCTGTAAACTGATATCAAACATTCGAATAGCACAATATAAGCCTACTACTATAAAAAAATTACTAAGTGGCTTATATACTCTGCTCTCTTTTACTTTTCCTTTATTTTTGGTAAGCCAATAAATCATTTTCAAAATAATTTTAGAAAATAACCCCCTAAAAATAACAAAAATCAAGAACACAGCTATCGCGATTTGAATATTAAACACCGTGATTACATATCTTATATCAATTTGTCTTAAAATAGCATGTATTTTATCCATTTATTTCTCCTTTTATGATGATTATATAAGTGAGTTTAGGCAGACCAATTGTCTGCCTCATTTTTAACCCTTGTAAAATGCTTCATAGGCTTTGTATGCCTCATAAACATCAAATTTACTCGTAATTTCATATGGTGAATGCATCGATAAAACAGGAACACCGCAATCAATTACACTCATACCACGATTGGCAAGAACAACAGCAATCGTTCCGCCTCCTCCTAAATCCACTTTTCCCAATTCAGAAGATTGATATAAAATACCATTTCTTTCAAAAATTCCTCTGACTTCTGCCACAAATTCAGCTGGTGCTTCTGAGGCACCTGATTTTCCTCTAGAACCCGTATACTTTACAATCGTAGGACCTTTTCCGATGAAACAACTGTTGATTTTGTCAAACGAAGATGGGAAATTGGGGTCAAATGCACCATCCACATCGGCGGAAATGACTTTGGAATTGTGGAGCACTTTTTCCAATGCATTTGGTCTGTTTTGTCCAGCTTTATTTAACAATTCTGTTATAAAATATTCAAATGTTTTGGATTCCATTCCTGTTACACCGCAAAAACCAATCTCTTCTTTATCAATCAATACACAAACAGCAGTATTTTTCGGTACGCCAATATCTAAAATTCCTCTCAAGGCTGTATAACAACAAACTTTGTCATCTTGTCCATAAGCTGCTATCATACTACTATCTAGCCCCAAACTTCTTGCCTTAAAAGCTGGTACAAACTCAATTTCTGAACTGGTAAAATCAATTTCTTGGATACCATATTTTTCATACAACAATTTTAATATATTTAACTTAATCGCCTCTGAAACTTTGTCATCTTCAAATGGAATACTGCCAGCCACAATGTTTAATTCCTCACCTTGCACACCTTCCTTCAATTTGCGATCCATCTGGTTAGTTGCTAAATGTGGCAATAAATCAGAAATCGTAAAAATTGGATCATTTTCCTCTTCCCCAATGTTGATTTCTATTTTTTCGCCATTTGATTTGACAAAAGTTGCATGCATGCTAAGTGGAATATTCGTCCATTGATATTTTTTGATACCACCATAATAATGGGTTTTAAATAAGCCCAAACCGCTATCTTCATATAATGGATTTGGTTTTAAATCAATGCGTGGTGAATCACCATGAGCAGCAATCATACGAATCCCATTTTCCAAAGCTTCTTCGCCAATTATGGCAGCAAAAATGGTTCGATTTCGATTGACAAAAAATACTTTGTCTCCTGCCTTCAAATCTTGTTTTTCTTGTAAATCCGTAAAACCATTTTTCAACAAAATATCTTTTGAATTTTGCACAATTTCCTTTTCCGTTTTGGATACATTCAAATAATTCATATATTCATCTGCAAACTTAAAAACTGCATTTCTTACATCTTGTGTCATGCCCTCCCAGCCTGTTTTTTTATTGTTAAATAACTCCTCTTTTAATTTTTGTCCTTGCGTATTTTCCATCAATTTTCTCCTTTCTTTTTTGCCTTATACGATTTCATCGATAACCTGTTCTTTTTTGACTGGCGTAGAACAAATCGTATAAGCATTTTTTAGATTTTGTACTTGCTCTTCGATATTTTCGGAAGAATTGGCATGAAGATAAGCCAAACATTCTCCATTTTCTACTTTATCACCAATTTTCTTGCACAATATCATTCCTACTCTTCTATCAATTTCATCTTGTTTATTCTTTCTTCCAGCACCTAATTCTATACTAATTTTTCCCACTTTTTCTGCATTTAATTCTTTTACCCAACCATTTTGGTCAGAAACAACTGGAATAATAAAAGGTGCTTTTTCCAATTTGTTTAAATCATATAAATAAGCAGCATCTGCACCTTGTCTTTGTGCCAATTCCACAAATTTGTCAAACGCCTTTCCATTATGAATGACTTCCCAAATTTCGTTTTCCAATTGTTCTTGTTTCTCTGTACGCCCTGCCAACTTTAACATTTGAACACACATGGTTAGAACGATTTCTTGCAAATCCTCAGCCATTTCACCATGTAATGCTTTGACCGCTTCTACCACTTCTAAACTATTCCCTACCGCATGACCCAAAGGCTGTTCCATTTTCGAAATCACACAACAGATTTGCTTATCTTTTCCCCTCCAAATATCTTTCATCGCTTTGGCAAGCCTTTTTGCCTGTAATTTATCTTTCATAAAAGCACCTGCACCATAAGTCACATCTAGCACAATTTTATTGGTTCCAGCCGCGATTTTTTTGCTCATAATACTTGATGCAATGAGTGGTATACTATCAACTGCTGCAATGCTATCACGGAGTGCATAAATTTTTTTATCCGCTGGTGCTAAATCTAATGTTTGTGAAATCAAACTAATGCCGATTTCTTTGACATTAGCTTTGAATTCTTCAATGGAAAGATCGGTTCGATAAGCTGGTATAGATTGTAATTTATCAACTGTTCCACCTGTAATTCCAAGACCTCTACCACTCATTTTAGCAATTGGTACACCTAGACTTGCTACAATTGGCGAAATAATCAAAGTAACTTTATCTCCCACTCCTCCTGTACTGTGTTTGTCTACTACGTTATCGGAAATATCACTTAAATCAAGTTTTTCACCAGAGTTTGCCATAGCCATCGTCAAATTTAAAATTTCTTCTTCATTCATGCCATTGAGGCAAATTGCCATAATCAAAGCTGCTGCTTGATAATCTGGAATCTCGTCTTTGGTATACCTTTCTATAAAATACTGGATTTCTTCGTTTGATAATTCTTTTCCTAATCTTTTTTTATCAATAATTTCAATAATATTCATATTTTTCTCCTCTTCTGTATTTTTAGATAATTTCTACAATCCTTGAGGTTGGTAAAACCTTACGTTTTGTAATCTGAAAGGCATCTTGTAGATTTTTGGTTGCTCCTAATACTTTTGATTCGTCATTTGTATGAATATAAGCGATAATTTCTCCAGAATTAACACAATCCCCTATTTTTTTGTTTAAAACAATTCCTGCTGTTCGGTCAATTTCGCGTTCATTTCCCATTCTTCCTGCACCTAAGTATAGGGATATGCTACCCATAACATCTGCACTAATTTTCTCAATATAACCATCTTCAGCACTATATACCGGCATAACAAACCTCGCTTTTGAAAATAAATCGATATTTTCAATATAACTTGTGTTACCTCCTTGAGCGGCTATCATTTGAATAAATTTTTCATAGGCTTTTCCGTTTCTTAATACTTCTTTGACAATTCCTTCATTTACTTTTAAATTTTTATTTTCTGTTGCCAATGCTAAAATCATACTTCCTATAGTGACTACAACATCGCCCAAATCCCAAGACATTTTTCCTTTTAGACCTTGTATAGCTTCTATCATTTCTAAATTGTGACCAATCGAATAGCCTAAAGGTTCGTCCATATTCGTTATTAAACACATGACTGTTTTGTTTAATCGAGTTCCCATGTTTTTTAAAATTCGGGCTAATTTTTTGGCTTGTTCTTTGGTTTTGATATAGGTTCCATTTCCGTAAGTGATTTCAAAAACTATTTTTTTACTTCCTGTTGATATTTTAATGCTCATTAAACTAGCTGCAATAATTGGTACACAATCTGTGCATGCAATTTCGTTTCGGAGTTTATAGATTTTATTTTCTACTGGATTTAGATTTTTCGATTGATTTAAAATTCCAACACCATATTCCTTGATATTGTTTTTGAATGTTTCAATTGAAATTTCCGTATTATAACCTGGAATGGATTCTAATTTATCAATCGTTCCACCTGCAATTCCCATGCCACGACTTGAGATTTTAGCAATTGGAATTCCAAGAGCTGCTATAATGGGCATTAACATTATTGTAACTTTGTCTCCTACACCGCCTGTACTATGTTTGTCTACTACATCTTTTTCTATTTCTTGCCAATTAATTTTTTCTCCCATATCTGCCATAGCTGTAGCAAAAAATACACTTTCATTTTCCGTCATTCCTGCTTGGTAAATATAACTAAGTAAACTGGCCGCTTGTGCCTCAGAAATTTCATCTTTGTTGTATTTGCCAATAAATAATCGAATTTCATCTTCAGTCAATTCTTTTTTATCTCTTTTTTTGGCAATAATTGTTTTAATATCCATACTTTTTTCCTTTCTTTTGTGCTTTTAGATAAAATTTTTGATAAATGTTTTTCGGTGTAACATACATGGTCCATTTTCTTTAATAATTCTGATATGTTCTGCTGTTCCGTAGCCTTTATGTTTAGCAAAACCATAGATAGGATAAATTTCATCCCACTGTCTCATCATTCGATCCCTTGTTACTTTGGCAATAATTGATGCTGCTGCAATGCAGTAATTTTTAGCATCCCCTTTTATTACAGATATATAAGGAATTCCACATGTATCCATATTCGTTAAAGCATCCACCATGATGACATCTGGTTTTGTCTCTAGCTCTTGAACGGCTAATTTTACTGCTAATTTAGTAGCATTTAGAATATTTATTTCATCAATTTTATTTTGATCTACAATTCCGCACACTAAAGCTAATAGCTTCTTGCGTAATTTGTTCATAAAGTTTTTCACGTTTTTTTTCAGATATTTTTTTCGAGTCATTTACTCCTTCTATCATCGAATCCTGTGGCATAATTACTGCTCCGACTACAACTGGACCCGCTAGTGGACCTCTACCTGCTTCGTCAATTCCACAAATATAATGTATGTTTTCATTCGCATATAATTTATTTTCTTCTTCTTTTAAAGAATTTAATCTTTCTATTTCTTTTTCTTTCACTTTTATAAACTCTTTTCCATTTTATTGACTATTTTTATAGGCATTATTTAAGCCTGTTAAAGAATAATACGTTTGTCCTTCATATATAGTTCCTTTACTATAAATAATTTCACTATATTTATAATTTACGTAAAAATATTCTCCTTCTCCTAATAATTTATAATCTAAACCTTGTGATATTAATGTATTCGTATCCCATTGAAACCACGTATTGTCGTCTAATGCAGTTTTTATACTTTCTTTTTCTGTTTGTATTAAAGATGGAAGCATTGTTTTATCAATTCGCGTACCAATCAATCCTTTTTCTTCATTAAATTCATATTGTTCATAAATTGTTTGAACTTTTGCTTTTACTAAAACCATATCGGAAATCATACGTCCAGCTCTCATATTGTTGATAACAGAATATCCAGAATTCAAGGAAACTCCTACCAACATAGCTAAAATTATTACTGTTATAACTAATGCTAAAATAGTTATACCTTTGTTATTTTTTATCATCATTCCTCCAAAAATATTTTAGATTTTAAGATTATTTTAATCAATTGATTGTATTATATCTATATAATGAATTTTTTTCAAGAGAAACAGAAAAATTTTTTTCAATATTTCTCTTGCCAATCATTCATTTCTAGAGTATGATATACTTATATTTTTAATTTTATGGAGGCGATTAATTATGGATGATTTTAACAATAGTTTTAAACCATCGGAATTTCCAAAAAGTAAAAATTTCAACCATCTTTTGGCACCTTTTTTATCAGGTATTTTAGGAGCAAGCTTAGTTGTTGGAATTTGTTTTGGAGTACCCAATATCAAAAATCAGTTATTGAATTCGGCACAACCTGCCACAAACTGGAAAACCAGTACCTCTTCTTCTGAAATTTCAAAAGAATTAGTGGATTTAGTAGAATATTCTGACACTTCTGTAGCAGTTGCTCAAAAAGTTTTACCTTCGATTGTCGGAATTAAAATTAAATATTCAATTAATTCGGTTTTCGGAGCAAGTGAAGCAGAGGCAACTGGTTCTGGTATTATTATTAGTGAAGATGGTTATATTATCACCAATAATCATGTTGTGTCCACTGAAAGTTCTTCTTCCTATTATTCGATTGAAGAAGCAAGTAATATGACAGTTAATCTTTACAATGACCCTACTGAATATGAAGCTCAAATCATTGGAACCGATGCTTATACCGATTTAGCCGTTATCAAAATAGAAGCATCTGATCTTATTCCTGCCACTATAGGTAATTCAGATAATGTTCACGTGGGTGAATTTGCTATGGCAATTGGTTGTCCACTTGGATTTGAAAGTACCGTTACATCAGGTATTATTAGTGCTGTTAATCGTACAGTTGATGACGGAGCTGGCACGGAATATACTTGTATGCAAACCGATGCTGCTATCAATTCTGGTAACAGTGGTGGAGCGTTGGTCAATAGCAATGGAGAAGTCATTGGAATTAATACCCTAAAACTTTCTGGAACTGGCGTAGAAGGAATTGGGTTTGCTATTCCAATTAATTCAACAACCGATATTGTTGAACAACTTATCAAATATCAAACTGTAAAAAGACCTTATCTTGGTATTTCTCCAGTCACAGTAGATGAAGATACAGCCAAACGATACAATCTGCCAACTGGTGTTTATGTATATACCGTAGAAAATAATTCTCCAGCCAGCAAAGCAAATTTGCAAAAAGGTGATGTCATTACAAAAGTTGCTGGTGTTGAGGTCAAAAATGTCAACGAATTAAATAGAGAAAAAAATACGCATAACATTGGCGAAACAATCAGCTTATCAATTTTTAGAAATGGTGAAACAATCGAGGTAAATGTTACTTTAGAAGAAACGCCAGCCAAACAAGAAACTTCTGCTACAAATGAAGAAATCGAAGATTCTTTATTCAACCGAAATAATAGTAATACACCAAAAAATAATGGTTCAATTTTCGACTTCTTCAATTGGTAAAAACAAAAAAGTCAGTTTTTGAAAAACTGACTTTTTATTATTTCTAAAAATAGACCCTCACCTTTTATTATATCATATTTTTTGTATTATGTCAAGTTTTTAGTGGGATTGGACAGATTTTGTAAGATTCTACCAAAAGAAGCTAGGTTTCCCTAGCTTCTTTTGACCATTATTCTTTTTTTATATTACAATATTCTTTCAAACTGCCTTTGGGAACATATAATTCCCAGATAGTTTCTGTAAATGCTGGTTCTGTCGTTGGTTTTTCATACGCCTGAAAATTGTAATCTGTTTCAAAGTAGACCGTCTCTGTCTTTTGGATATAGGGCGTTTTTCCTTCTTCCATTATATAAACTTGTTGTAAATTTTCAAAACTCTCTATTTCATAAATTTTATAATTATTTATGTAAAATAAAGTATACGTTTTTTGGTTTTGCACACAAACAAATTCTGTATCTGAAGGTTCAAACCCCTGTGGAATTGGAAATTCTTCTACGGTTCCACTTATCATTGTTTCATCAGAAATTTGAATATTTTGGTTCCACCGTTCTTGGCTAATTCTACATGTAAGTATTTCACACACCATTTGCAGAACCAATATAAGGATGTGTGCTGCATATATTTTCTCGCCTTTTTGCCTTTTTTCCAATAACAGAAATATTGTAAAAACAGTAAGCCCCAGCATCATTTCAAAAATAATGAACTCTGTTCTACATATAATAGCAAAAACAATCCATAATGCTACAACTGGATAAGAAATCCATTCTTTTATCCAATTTTTGTGCTTATACTTACTAAAGCACCCCAAAAACAACAAACCTAATGCTACCACTTCCCATACAATTACCAAAATTAACATTTTCATAAAAACTGCTCCTTTCATTTGATTCATATTTTTTGTGCAACTTCTTGCTGTCCCTTGTTTTAAAATACTTTTTAAGGAACTTTTATTTTACCTTATGGCAATATTTGTTATTATACCACATTTTTCCTGTATTGGCAAGCATTTTATTCGATTTTTACTCCGTTTATCCCAAAATATGACCTCTTATGCTTATTTTATTGAAAAAATAGGCGTAATATTGTATAATAAGGCTAAGGAGAAAGTTATGAAAATTAAGATTGAAAAAGTAATTCATCCCAAATTTTCTGAAAATGAATTTACTATAAAAATTGAAGCATTTGAAGAAAGTCAAATTTTAACAGAACTCGTGCAATATATTGAAGAATTTAGCAAAACAAAAGCAATCGTAACTCACGAAAATGAATTTAAAAATATTGCAATTGATGACATTTTGTATTTTTATAGTGACAAAAAATACAATTATTGCAAAACCATTAAAGAAGAATTTAAGATTAAAAGTAAATTGTATGAATTAGAAAAAATGAATTCGAATTTCTTAAGAATTTCAAAAAGTTGTGTAATTAATATTGCACAAGTGGCATGTTTTGATTTAGGAGAAACAGGAAAAATTATTGTAAAATTTCTAGATGGTTCTGTGCAACCTGTTTCGAGAAGAAAAATTAGAGATGTTTTAGATTATTTAGAAGAAAGGAGGATTTAAAATGAAATTTAGAAAACTATTTTTGCCTTTTTTAGGTTATTATGTTTTGGGAAATGTGGGTTTTAATTTTATATTTTCAATCACAAAAACCTTATGTTTGAATTGGCTCGGCGGAAAAGAAAATTTTGTCCAAAATCTATACTGGAGTTTTGCTGAAACTGTTATTTTTTATACTGCTTTGTTTTTACTAATCGCATTTGTTTATATGCTTTATAAGAAAAGTATGGTCAATAAATTAAACCAAAGATTAAATCAAATAAAAGAAAGGAGTGGTAAAAATGAAAAATAAAAAAGTTTTTATCGTATTTATTATTATTTTAGCAATTGGAGCAATTGCTTTTGGAATTTTTAAAGCATCCCATCATGAAAATTATTTATACAATCAAGATGGAACCATCTCTGATGGACATGCTGATTTGATAGAACATTTGAAAAATGTTGAAGATCCTATTAAAAGAAGAAATCAAGTTGATTTTTCATTAGAGCAAAATTTGATTACGCAAGAAGAAGCTAATGGGTTGTATTAATCTTGTATAAATATTCATTTTAAAAAAATCCTAGATGGTTTGAAATCGTCTGGGATTTTTCGTTGGAACCGTTGACGTAGTTATCTACAACTTTTTCGGCTCTCTTGAGTGACTGATGCAAAACTAAAAAATGGTAGCCATATTATGGCTACCATTTTTTAGTTTTTTGCTATTATTCAAAAAGTTGAGCATTTAAATTTTATACTTGTGAACATGTGTTTTTGAAAATTCAATCAGTTCATCTAAATCTCCATCATTTTCCTTTTGCCTGAATGAATAAAGAATACTTTGGCTTAGTTTAATGTCATTACTCTCTTTTAATATAAAATATATTGTGAGTACTACACTAACACCTAAAGCACTTAGAAACAAAATAACTATAATCATATTACCTTCCTCCTTAAAATAATTATTCCTACGAGTTAAACAAGTAATAAATTTACTTTCTTATTGTACCATATAAATATTGAAAAAACAAGAGAAAAACTATATAAATATAATTCAAACTACTGAATACATTTTCAGTAATTTTTTATTTTAGAATCCACTCCTCTATACCTAAATATTAGATACCAACTTTTTATTAATATAATCGCTAATATTTATATAGTTTTCTAATGCAATTAGAAAAAAATTCTAAAAAAATTAGTAAATTAGAAAAAAGTCGTAATTATCTACAACTTTTCTCTCTTGACGATTGATACAAATACCAGTCAATTTATTAAAGTATATCATAATTTTTACAAATTGCAAGCAAATCTATAAGAAAATCCCCCTACTAGTTGATAACCAACAAGTAAGAGGATTGATTTGTGTTTAATGAAATCAAATTTTTATTACACTACGACAAACAAAACATATAGAATACAACATAGGTTCAGTAAAGACAATTTCAAGTTTACTTGAATCTTCTTCAGAAAGATAAATGTTAGCTGGCATTGAAAGTAATTTCTCATCTGGTTTAGTTTCCTTGCATTTTTCAAGGTTATAGTTGATAAGTTCAAGTACTAATTATGATATCTTCACTTCATATACCTCACTAGAATATGGTGAGGTTATATGCATCCGATACCATCCATCTTCTTGTTGTTCCACATTTGTTACTTCACCTTCAAATCGATTTTCTTTCATAAACAAAATCTCCTTTCAATTGTGTATTTACACAGGCTACTTAAAGCCGATGTATACTTATTAAAGATTTTCTATTATTTTGCTAAAAGCCATATCTAGTAATACAAATGATAATACTATACTACATGCTAATATTGGCTGTGATACAGATAAAATAACAATCATTGTTGTTACTATAATAAATATTGTACTCCATCTTCGCATTTTAGCTCTTTTTATGGTTTTATTCTTTTTAGATGGTGCATGGCTTAAAGCAAAAAAAACGAAGCTTACTACCATGAAAAGAATCAAAAATAAGATAAAAACCTCTTTCAAAACAAGCATAAATCTTCCTCCTTTACAATAATCATTGTTAAAAGTTACTATATTCAAAACTTGCTTATTAGCAAGATTATTCAATTATGTGAATATTTTACCATATTTTACATGACTTTTCAACTAAATACCATTTTTAATCCTATTTTCTATAGTATTAAATAAATATAAAGTAACTTTATTTCTTTCACTTTGTTCCATTTCCATAATTTTAGACATTGTAAACATTACAAGTTTATATTTAGCAAAATTTATAAGAGTAGTTCTATATTCTTCATTTACTTCTTTTAACATAGTATCAAACTTTTTATACATTTCATCTTTATTATATATAATATGTGCCCAATCACTTGTAGACAAACAAATTCCTAGTCTTAATTTATTTTTTATATCCATATCTTTAATTATATTTATTACTTTTTCAATTTTATTTTCTTCCATAGTATTTCTCTTTACTTTAATTCAAAATTATTTTTCTTTTTACACTTGTCAATATTTTCTTCTTTTGGCTTTACTTTTCTGTAAGTATTATTTGCAATTTCATTATCATTGTCGTCAAATATACCATTCCTATTTTTGTTCTTTCAATTTCGTTCTGGCTCACACTCATTAGTAACCTACAAATCATTTTACCATTTGCGGTTATAATATTTATTTCATCATTTACACAATCAAGGTAAGCATTATTTTCATCTAAAAAGGTCATTAGATTTTCTCAATCATAAATACTTCTCGTTATTCTATCTAACTTTAAAGCAACGATTGTATTGATTCTTTTTGATTTAATATCACTTTTTAATCTTTCAAATAAACTCCAGTCATTGTTTTAGACATTCCTCAAATTCTAGTTCTTGCTTAATTATCTTAACCATAAAAATAATCCTCCTTTCCGTTGGAAGATTTTTTCGCATACAAAAAAATCAACCAGATTTTATTTTCTGATTGATTTCTGTATCAATTCTGTTTAATATAGTTCAAACAGAAACATCATTGGAGGCGTTGGGCGGATTCGAACCGCCGAATCAGAGTTTTGCAGACTCATGCCTTACCACTTGGCTACAACGCCACATTTAAGCTTAATCATTATAACTTATATTTCATTATATGTCAAGACCTATAAAAAATTTCCTATTTTTTTTATTTTTTATAGCCACATATTCAAACTGCCCAAGATAAGTCCTATCAACGCTCCTAAATTAACAATTGCTCCCAATTCCTTTTTCATAATAGACAACAAAAGTTTTTCCAATTCTTTGACTTCCATGTTATTTATTTTTTCTTCAACCACACGCGAAATATCTAATTTATCTAATAAATCTTTTACATATAAGCTCACGAATCTGCGATAAATATCTCTTATAACTATCTCATCTAAACTCTCTAGCAAATCTTTTATGGATGTATTTTCAAATGAATTTATTTCAGGTTCAAGTATTGGCATGATTTTTTCTTTTCCATGCTCTTTTACATAATTCTCAATTTCTATACTCATCGGTTCTAGTATCGAATCAATCAAACCATCTGTTACAAACATACGAAGCATACTCCCTTTGACTTTTTCACGAATAACTTGTCCGCCTGTTTGTGCAATCATTTCACCAATTTGCATTTGCAATAATCCATTTTGTATTTTCTCACTTATCAATTCTTTCACATTTTCTCTCATTTCATAATATTTCTGTTTATGAAACAATTCTTCTAGCAAATCTTTTACTGTATTTTCTGTATCTAAATGAACCAAAATTCCATTTACTATAGTATTCTCTACCTCTTCCGATAAAAGCATTTGTGCCATATCCTCTGTTGTAAATAAATGGTTTCCAACTGAATTTCCCATTGCTTTTGCCAATTTATCTTTACGTTTTGGAATAATTCCTGGTGTAAAAGGCAAGGTAAAGTTACCGATTTTTATCGGTTTTAGCGGTCTAAACAACATTTTTATGGCTAACCAATTGGTTCCATAACCAATTATTGCCCCAACAATTGGTCCAGATAAGTTTGTTATATTCATATTTTCCACCTTCTTTTCTAAAATTCACACAATTTTCACAATTTGTTCACACATTATTCACAATCTTGTGCATTGATTGGTATGGTTATAAATTTAGATTTCAAAATTTTATATTCTATTAAATTAAAATTTTCTTTATTTTGCAAGATTTGTTCTCGTTTCAATGGCGTGATTTCTACGGTTACCAATACCTTTTCGCCATATTGAAAATTCGTTATCTTTATATTGTTTTTCTTGAAATAATATTTCATTTTTTCCAAATCTGCATAATTTATGACAAATTGAACTTCTTCACCAAGCTCTTTGGATACGACTTTCGTGTTTTTTAAAGCCTCTATCAAAGCCACTGTATAGGCTTTTACAAGCCCTCCTGTTCCTAATAAAATACCACCAAAATAACGTGTCACAATGATTAATACATTGCACAAATTTTGCGAAGTTAACACGTTTAACATTGGGCTTCCTGCTGTTCCAGCTGGTTCACCATCGTCACTAAAACGTTCCATCATTCCGTTTTCTGTCATGATACGAAAAGCAAAACAATTATGTCTGCTATCGAAATATTTCTTATTTGCCTGTTTTATCAGTATTTCTGCTTGTTCTATGGTTTCAACATAATACAAATTGCTGATAAACTTTGACTTTTTCTCCACAATTTCTGCATTCGTATCCTTTTCAATCGTTTTAAACATCATTTCCTCCTGCCACATAGCCTGTCGAATAGGCAATTTGTAAATTAAATCCGTCCTGTGTAACTGTCTACATCAATGATTTCTCCTGCAAAATATAAGCCTTTTACCAATTTGGATGCCATTGTTTTTGGATGAATTTCCTTGGTTGAAATACCTCCTGCTGTTACAATTGCTTCTTCTATCGGACGAAATCCTGTGATTGTAATTTCAAATTTCTTTAATAATGCGATAAGATTTTTTCGTTCTTGTTTGGTGATTTCATTTACCTTTTTGTTGGGATTAATTTGCGACAATGTAACAATTGTTTCAATCATCTTCTTGGGCAATAACCTATCCAAACTATTTTTGAAAGTCTTATTTTTGAAAATATCAAAATCACGTCTTATTCTTATCTCTAATTCTTCTTCTGAAAGGGCTGGTTTTAAATCAATCCATAATTTTATTTTACCTTTTTTCAATAATTCATCTATGTTTTTAATTTTGGACAAATGAGCCGAGGCACTCAGAATGGTTGGTCCACTTACACCGAAAGTGCGTAAATAGCATTTCTCCAAAATCATTGTATATTGTTTGGTTTAATTCGCTATTTTTTAACTGAATTTTTACGTTTTTTAACGATAAGCCTTGTAAGGTTTGACATATCTTATCATCTGCCTTTAATGGAACAATGGATGCTCTTGGTGTAATAATTGTGTGTCCCAATTCTTTAGCAATCTTATAACCATCACCATTTGATCCTGTTTTCGGATAACTTTTTCCTCCTGTTGCTAAAATGACTTTATCTGCACTTATTTTTTCGCCCTTCCTTAAGGAAACTCCTATCACTTTTTTACCTTCTGTGGTCATTTGAACATCAATTTTGTTCACATCAGCATTGGTTCTAACCGCAACTTGATTTTTTTTGAGTTCTTTTACAAAACAATTTAATACACTTTGTGCTTTATCTGTTACAGGAAAAATACGATTTCCTCTTTCTATTTTAACTTTTAATCCATTTTCAGCCAACATTTCAATCATATCTTGATTGGTAAATTGCTGAAAAGCACTATATAAAAATTTTCCATTTCCTGGTGTATTGGCTATAAAATCATTCATCGGCAAAGAACTCGTTATGTTACACCTTCCTTTACCAGTAATTAAAAGTTTTCGACCCAAAGACGCATTTTTTTCTAACAAAATAACTTCATTTTTTGCTTTTCTAGCAGCTATAGCAGCCATCATTCCAGCTGGTCCACCACCAATAACTATAACTTTCATAATTCTCCTTTTTTATTTATGATACCACTTTTTAGAAATTTTTTCAACAAAAAGGTCACCAAGTGGTGACCTCGTATGCAATTATAAAAAATTTGGTAATTTTAAGCATGGTTCATACATATCAGAAAATTCTTCCCAATCTTCTAAATCCGTAATTTGGAAAAACCATTTCGTTCTTTTTTCCTTATGATAAGCAAAAACAAGAATCTTTTCTTTCTTACATTTAGCATAGAACTGATATCCTTCTTCTTCTTTTTCAGAACCTTTTGCAAGAAAAATTGGGACATACTTCTCATTAAGTCTAAATTTCTCTTTGATTTGTTGCCGTTTTTGTTGTTCTTCTCTCATTGAACTTTTGCACTCTTCTTGCCAATCAAATTCATACTTTAAATAAAGTGCATAAATACTAGCAATGGTAAGTGCAATGACATTTGTTTGCATTTTTTGAAAATCGTTCACTAACATTCCTAAAATGATTGCTATTTCAATCGCTAACCAAGTTAACATCATGAAATTTAACTTTTTGTCTCTTTTTGACAACTTCTCCCGCATTTTTTCCTCCCTTTCTAGTTGCATTTTCTGATGGTACTCTCCTTTCTAATTAGTTATTATATATCTATTTTACCACATTTTTACATTTATGTCAATCATTAAAAAGACAGATTATTGTTTACTTTTTAATACTTTTGTGATACACTACTTTCATCAAAATTGGAAAGGACAAAAATAATGTATACTAAAACTTTAGAAAAATTAGAATTTGATAAAATTCGTGAAATCCTCCAAAACTTTGCTATTACTTATTTGGGTAAAAATTTTGCACAGAAAATTTTGCCAATGACAACCAAAAAACAAATTGAAAAAGCCCTTCAGCAAGCAAATGAAGCCTTGATACTTTTTTATCGTCTTGGCACTCCACCCATCTGTGAAATAGCTGATATCACAATTTCCCTAAAACTTTTAAAAAACAATCATTCTCTTAACCAAAAACAACTTCTTGATTTATCTAATATTTTAGAAATTGCACAAAATTTAAAACATTATCTGGATACAAAAATAATCGAAATTTCTGATTTTCCTACGATATATAATCTATTTGAAAATTTATATACCAATGCAAGCATTATCCAGTCAATTCATTCCGCTATTTTAGATGAAAATACAATAGCAGACAATGCTTCTCCACAATTAAAAAACATTCGTCATATCATTCACCAAAAAGAGCAAGAAATTCATACCAAATTAAACGCTCTTTTGCACTCAAAATATGTCCAAGAACCTATTGTAACCATTCGAAATCAACGTTTTGTCATTCCAATCAAAAGTGAGTATCGTTCTGAAGTCAAAGGTTTTGTACATGATGTATCTGCCAGTGGTTCTAGTTTGTTTATCGAACCAATTGCTATTTTTGAATTGAATAATGAAATCAATCATTGGCATAAGGAAGAACTATTAGAAATTGAAAAAATCTTAATGCAATTATCTTCCCTTTTTTTTACGCAAACTGATCATTTATTGAATACAGCTAACTTAATTGGTTTACTAGACTTTATTTTTGCCAAAGCCAAATTCTCAAAAGAATATGAATGTAGTACTCCTATCATAAACGAGGAGAAATTTATTTGTCTTATGGATTGCTATCATCCCCTTATTGCACCTGAAAAAGCTGTTAAAAATACAATCGAATTAGGAAAAGATTTTACTAATTTGATTATAACTGGTCCCAATACTGGTGGTAAAACCGTTGTATTAAAAACAGTAGGTTTATTGACCCTAATGGGAATGAGCGGACTTCCTATTCCCGCTAAATCTGGTAGTAGTATTTTCTTATTTGATGAAGTTTTTGCAGATATTGGAGATGAACAATCCATCCAGGATTCTTTAAGCACATTTTCATCTCACATGATAAATATTGCTTTCCTTTTAAAACACGCTACTTCCGATAGTCTCGTTTTAGTCGATGAATTAGGTTCTGGAACCGATCCAATTGAAGGTTCCAGTTTAGCCATCAGTATTTTAGAGTATTTGAAGCAATCTAATATTTTGAGTATTGCTACTACACATTATCATGAAATCAAAAATTATGCATTGGTTACTGATGGTTTTGAAAATGCTAGTGTTGCGTTTGATTTTGATACTTTATCACCAACTTATAAACTACTCATTGGCGTTCCAGGTCGTAGTAACGCTTTCGTAATAAGTGAAAAATTAGGCATTTCTTCCCAAATCATTCAACGTGCAAAAGAGTTTATCAATGAAGATACTGCAAATCTTGAAGATCTTTTAAATAATGTTTATGAAGATAAACGTATCTTAGAAGAAGAAAAACGTAAGATTGAAGACACTTTGCTTGAAACTGAAGCATTAAAACAATCGTATCAAGTAAAATCCGAAAAATTAGCACAAACAGAAGCCGAAATATTGCAAAATGCCAAAATAAAAGCACGTGAAATTTTACTTTCTGCTAAAG
This sequence comes from uncultured Clostridium sp., assembly GCA_947653235.1. Classification (GTDB taxonomy): domain Bacteria; phylum Bacillota; class Clostridia; order TANB77; family CAG-508; genus Scatovivens. The sequence goes on along the minus strand of CANTGH010000006.1, from coordinate 22,274 downwards.
AAGATGCTAATTCTATCATCCGAGAATTGGAAAAAGCACCTAATAATAAAAAATCAAATGATTTGAGAAAACATTTGAACCAAAAAATTGATCATTTAACCGATAAAAAAACTACTGAAAACCAAACTCCTATTTTGGAAAAAACACAAATAAAAGTTGGTTTAGTAATTGAAGTTCCTGCACTTCATCAAACAGGAACTATTCTTTCAGAAGTAACTAAAAATGACATGGTTCAAGTACAAATTGGAAATATGAAAACTTATTTTCCTATTTCTGAAATTGCTCCTACCAAACAAATCACAAAAAAACAAGTCATTTCTTCTCATTCGAAACACGATTTTAAAATTTCTAGAATTTCACCTGAAATTAATGTAATCGGTCAAAACGTCGAAGAGGCTTGTTTTATGGTGGACAAATATTTAGATAACTGCATTTTAAATGGATTAATGAATGTGCGTATTGTACATGGAAAAGGCACTGGTGCATTAAAAAAAGGAATTCATTCTTTTTTAAAAAATCACCCTCATGTCAAAAGCCTACGATTAGGTACTTTTGGCGAGGGTGAAGATGGTGTAACAATTGTAGAACTGAAAGAATCCTAATTAATATAAATTTAAATCAACTTCTCTATAATCAATAGGAACTGTATAATACGTATCTTCCTCCAATTTTCTGCCACTCGATGCATAAATCGTGTGGCTTTGTTCATCAATATAATAATCCGTTTTTTGGAGTGATAAATTCTCTAATTGGCTTAAGTCAATTTTGTATAAATTACCACTATTATTGGGATTATAATTAACATTATTTTCGTTATAATTTTCTATCAAGCTGGTTATTGATTGACTTTCGCTTTCAATTATTGGTAATGTCTTATTTTTTAAATAATATAATGCAATTTTCTCATCTAATAATTCGATGTCTGTACACATCATATAATAGGCATTTAATCGATAACTGGTGACAGAATGATAAGATATTGCTCCAAAAATTAATCCAATTGCTATAATTGTCACAACTAATATCATTAAAGTAACACCTTTTTGATTTTTCATTTGAATCCTCCTTGCTCAAAATTATTTTCTTCTATTTTGATATTTACTTTTGTATTCTGTAAGAATTTCTTCCCATACTCTTTTGGTTTTAAAAGCAAATAAATAATTTATCTTTTCTTTCCTTTTTTCTTGATCTTCTCGGATACTTGCTTTTAATTCTTCAAATTTGACAAGAATGTCATTTTCCTGTGCAAATTTTCTCAGTTTGACAACTAAATTCATGGAATGTGCCACATCGATTGTCAATATTCCAAAGAAAAATCCTATAACAAACGAAAAAGCTAAATTATTCGATAACCATACAACAGCATCTACCATATAATTTTGAATAAAGAAATAATAGATAGCACTTAATACAGTCCACAAAAAAGTATATAAGGGACAAATAATACCATCTATATTGCCCCACATGTTAGAATAATCCCATAATTTTACTTTTAATCCTTTGATAAATATCAATCCTGCCATATATTCAAGAATTGTCATAATAATCCCCATAAAAATAATTATCATAACATTTCGCAAAATGATATTTTCAACAAATGTCATATCCACCAATGAAAGTAAAAATAATGTGCCTAATCCAATACCATAAATTGGTAGATATGGACCTGTTAAAAATCCCGGATTAATCCATTTTTTGGCTATTATACGTCTAAAAAATAATTCCAAAAACCAACCAAATGAACTTCCTATATAAAACAGAAATGCTAAAACTAATGCTACATTCATTACTATTTTTCTCCTAGATTTTAAATTTATTATATGAATTGTTTCATCCTTTGTCAAATGATATTTATGTTTATTGATTTGAATCGTTATCCATTTGCTTGTTTTATTTTATCCAAAATTTCTTCTAATTTTACTTTTTCTTGTGTCGTGTTTTTCATATTTTTTAACATAACACAATTTTCTTTTCTTTCCTCTTCTCCAATAATACAAACATATGGAATTTTCAATTTATCAGCATATTTTAATTTGGTTTTCATATCTTTGTAAAAATTAGAATATAGTTCTACATTGATTTTATTTTTTCGCAATTCGTTTGTGACTTTTAAAGCAAATTCCGTTGTTGTCTCATCCATAGGAATGATTAAAACTTGGGAAATTGAGTTACTAGAAGATGGAAGTAATTCCATTTCTTTCAACTGTGAAAACAATCTTGATAAACCAATCGAAACACCAACACCTTGAAATTCTCTACTTGTATAATATTCTGTCAAATTATCATATCTTCCTCCTGAACAAACACTTCCTAAATTTCGATATTCATCAAAAAACGTTTCATAAACGGTTCCTGTGTAATAATCCAAACCTCTAGCAATTTTCAAGTCTATGCAGAAATAATCTTCTGGGATACCGAATTGCTCAACATATTTCGTCACTTTTTCTAGTTCTTCCAAACCTTCCGCAAATATCTCATTTTGTAATTTCAGCTCTTTTAATCTTTTTATTTTATCCTGTGTATTTCCTGAAATCAAAATAAATTCGCAAATTTTATCCATTTGAGATTGAGCAATCTTGATTTTGTCAAGTTCTTCTCGCATAGCTTTTTCACCAATCTTATCAATTTTATCAATAATTCTCAATACTTCTACTTTTTTATCTGAAATTTGTAATTCTTCAAAAAAGCCATTTAAAATCTTTCGATTATTAATACAAATTGTAAATTTAGCCAAATCCAATGATTGAAAGGTTTCATAAATCACATTCACCATTTCTGCATCATTCATCACATCTAATTTATCGGAAATGACATCCACATCGCATTGATAAAATTCTCTAAATCTACATTTTTGAGGTTTTTCTCCACGATACACTTTACCAATTTGATATCTTCTAAATGGAAATGTCAATTCATTTTGATTCATTGACACATATTTGGCAAGTGGAACTGTTAAATCAAATCGTAGTGATAAATCGTTATCACCTTTGTTAAAACGATAAATTTGTTTTTCTGTCTCTCCCCCAGCTTTAGCAAGTAAAATTTCTGACAATTCTAAAATTGGCGTATCCAATGGTAAAAAACCAAAACTTTCATAAGCTTTTCTGATTTTATCGACCATTTGATTAAAAATAATTTGATCATTGGGTAGTAATTCCATTGTTCCTGCTAACGTTCTTGGTTTTATTTTATCCTTCATTTTTCTCCTCCTATCTTATTGTCTTATTTACATTCTGGAATTTCTTTCCTTTTCTTCATCTGCTTTTCTTTGTTTTTCTTCTTTTAGTTCTTGCATAATATTTTCACAATCTTCTTGTGTCAAAAGTTCATTTTGAAGTAAATCAATTAAAAATTTATATTTCTCACTTGTTTTGATATTCGTTACTCTTAGTAAATCACAAACCATTTTATTTTTAGCTTTAGTTGTAATATTTTTCTTTTTTATTTGGTCATAACTACAAACCTTTGCTAAACATAATTTAATAATAAGCAACTTTGAAGCTTCCTTTTCTAAACTAAAAGCCATTTCATGAATATCCAATTGACTAATATGCCCATATTCCACTAACATTCTTAGAATTTGTTCACTGGCTGTTTTTATTTTTTGATTTTCAATCCTGTTAACATTCTTTTCTTCTACAGACTGTAAAACCGTAGCTGTTTCCAAAGGTGTCAAATGTTCTAAATTTCTCTTTATTGCTTCAAGCTTTTTGTCATTATCATCAATTGCTTGAATAGCGAATGCCATCTTCCCTTGTTCTTTTAATTCTTCCGCCCTTTCTTCTAAAATATTCAATACCGCCTCATCTTCCAAACGTTTCAATGTATGTCTTACTTGATCTTGTTCGATAATCTCATCTAAATTATTTTTCACAACTTCTGCCATACTATCTGGATTTTCCATTGTTTCTACTACTTTATGAATATTAATCGCAGAATTATCTTCTTCAGCTAAAAGCGATTTAGCAATTAACTCATCATCATCTGTCTTAATTAATAATTTTTCTTTACGTTTAGCTTTATAATTTTGTCTTTTTCTAGTCAATTTCTCTGTTATTCTATCTATAATTTTCATTCTTTCTCCTTTTACAAATTCTCCAAAATTGCCTCTGAGATTGCTGTTACATATTGTTCCATTTGTGTTTTTAAAATCAATAAGTCATTTTTGATATATCCCATTTCAATCTGGTAACACTCAATTCCTTGATTGGAATGATAATATGGATTTGCGGAATAACTTGTATTGCGTCCATCTACATAAGCATTTGTCGCTATACCACCTACTTCACGAATAGTATATAAATATGGTGTATCTAATGTAATATGATATGGTTCATAACCTTTTTTATTCGCAGTATTGGTATACTCATTTATGACATTTTGCGTAAAATTTCGAACATATACACCTTCCCCTTTTTTGAAAGAATGATTATTGGAATATTCCACATCGGTATAAGCTATGATTTTATTAGCCATATTTTGTGCTAAATTCAAATTGGACTTACATGGTGCATAAATTTCCACTCCTCTTAAACCTTCTTTTCCATTATTTATATGAAAGGATACCATATATTTGGCTTTCGATTGGCAAGCTATTGTAATTCTTCCATTTTCATCATACATATTGGTTGCTGTATAAGTATTAGTATTGACATTATCTCTTGTTAATTTTATTTTTAAGCCTTGCGTTTCTAGTCTTTCTTTTAATAATTTAGCATACGCTAAAGCTATATCTGCCTCCGTATCGCTCCCTGCTTTTTCACCAATATCTTTTCCGCCGTGACCTGCATCAATCACAACATCATAAACCTCAGTTGGTTTTTCACCTCTGACCACATTGAATTCTAAATACTGATATTCCTGATTTTCATAAATTTGCGATTTGAATTCGATTTTTACTCGACGCGAAGCATCTTCTTTTGTTATTGTATCATATTCCAAATTTCCATATTCGGAACCATTAACCAACGAATAATATTTAGGATTAATACTATTATTTAATTTTAACCTCACAAGTGCAACATATCTTCCTTCTGGTAAATCATCTAATAACAATCCAGAATTGATTTGATTGGTAGTTGATAATACAAAATCATTTCCTTCAAATTTTCCCTCTACAGGATATATCTTCTCAAAGCCTGAACCATCTGTCAAATATAGCTTTGCACTTTCAAAATTATCTTTGGAAACACTTGACAATTTGCCAGAAAAATTAAAACATCTTCCAAAAGTAAAAAACTCACTTACTTCAATTTGTTTTGTTTGTAGCAAACTAAAAATTGCTTCATTGACCTTTTCTTCCTCCGCATTTTCCTTTGAAAAAACCGCAAAATATACGCCTACTCCCAGACCAATGAAAATCAATATTAACATGACAAAAGTAATCAGTTTTTTTAACATTTTTGGCTCCTTTTATTGGTTCATTTGTTTTATATATTATATAAAAGTTGCGAAAAATAGTCAATAGTAGAATGATTTTTTCGAATTTAAAAAAAAATAGAAATAATCTTTTGTTTTTCGATTATTTCTATCAAAACACCCTCACCTTTTATTATATCACATTTTTAATTTTATGTCAAGTTGATTTTTTCTAAAAAATATGTTATAATGAAGGGTTAGGGCAAAAATCTTGACTTTTTATCTTTCCTACCAAATCATATCCTTGTACTTTTGTAATTTCACATTCTACAAATTCACCAATCTTAGTATTCCTTGTGTTTTCCAGATAAATGACACCATCTTCGTCTGGAATATCCATATAACTTCTGGCAATTAGAAATTTTCCGTCTTCCGTAAATGCATCAACAATCGCTAAATAGGTATTTCCAATTTTTTGTTGTAATTTAGATTGTGCAATCTTCTGTTGTTCATGCATCAGTAAATTCCAACGTTTTTGTTTCGTCTTATAGTGCACCTGTTCTTTGAATTTACTTGCTGGCGTTCCATCTTCTTTTGAATACATAAAAGCACCTAGTTTTTCAAATTTAGCTCTTTTGATAAATTCGTACAAATCTTTAAAATCCTCTTCTGATTCACTTGGAAATCCAACTATCATGGTCGTTCGAATGATAACATCTGGAATTTCTTGACGTAGTTTCTGAAGTAGTTTTTCAATTGATTTGGCATCACTTTTTCGATTCATCTTTTTTAATATTTTGTCAGAAAAATGTTGCAATGGAATATCAAAATAATGGCAAATTTTAGGATTATTTTTGACAACTTCAATTAGTTCATCTGTAATACTTTCTGGATAAGCATATAAAAAGCGAATCCATTGAAAACCATCGATTTGGCAAAGTTTTTCTAAAAGTTCCGCAAGTCTTGGTTTTCCATATAAATCAGTTCCATATTTGGTAGTATCTTGTGCAATGACTATAATTTCTTCAATCCCAAGTTTAGCAAGACGTTTTGCTTCTTCTAAAATGGATTCTATTGGTCTGCTAACATAAGGTCCGCGAATACTAGGAATCGCACAATATGTACAGTGATTACTACATCCTTCTGCAATTTTTAAATACGCTGTTTTATCACCAGTTGTGATTACTCTGTCTAAATAATCTAACGTATTCTTTGATTTTCTTCCTATTTCTAACAAATCCTCAATTTTACTCCACATTTCATCATATTCATCGACTGATAAAAATAAATCAACTTCTGGCAACGCTTTTTGTAATTCTTTTTTGTACCTTTTGACTAAGCAACCTGTGACAAGCAAAAACTTGCAATTTCCAGTTTCCTTCAAGTTTGCCATTTCCAATATCGTTTGAATTGCCTCTTCTTTCGCACTTTCAATAAAACCACAAGTGTTTATCATAATAATCTCAGCCTCTTGTGGGGAACTTACTATTTCAAATTTTTCTTTTTTAAAAAGTCCAATAAACATTTCTGTGTCAACTAAATTTTTGCTACATCCGAAGTGATACAAATCCTACTTTCATCTATTTCTCCTAAAATAATATGGTCAAAATAACTGCAATTACGACGCCAAGAACTCCTAAAATAGCAGTTAGTAAAATGCTCCACCAAGTAATAACAATAAAAATTCCTATCTTGGCTAAAAAGTATAATAAAATCCCTCCAATAATAGAATTAGCCACCAATCTGCCAATTAATCTTATCGGAAAAGTTAATATTTTCAAAACAAAAACAAAAATGATAATTGCTCCCATATACATTAAAAAATTCATTCTATTCTCCTTAATTTAATTTATTCATCGCTGAATCAATACCGTTTTTCAGCAGTTCGATAACAGCTTGTTTTGCACGTTGTACACCTTCTTCTAAAATTTGTCTTTCCTCTTCTGGAATAGCACCAATAACATGTTCTATCATATTGGTTTCTTCATCTGGTTTGCCAATTCCTACGCGAATTCTTGCAAAATTCTCCTGATTTAAGAAATGCACAACAGATTTCATTCCATTATGACTTCCTGCTGATCCATTTTTTCGAATTCTAATTTTGCCAGGTTCTATGTCAACATCATCATAAATGATGATTATTTTGTCAAGTTCTATTTTGTAAAAATTCACAAACTCAATAACAGCTTCTCCACTTATATTCATAAAGGTTTGCGGTTTTACCAAAATGACTTTTTGATCTTCTATCGTGGCAATTTCATATTCACTTTTAAATTTCTTTCGTAAAATTTGAATTTCATATTCTTTGGCTAATTCATTTATTACATGAAATCCCATATTATGTCTTGTATTTGCGTAATCCGTTTCAGGATTTCCTAACCCTACAATTAAATACATTTTGTCCTCCGTTTTTTAAAATTCTGTATAATTATATCCACAACTTCTTAACAATCGGTTCATAATCGCAATACCTAACCCTTCTTTTTTGACACCTTCTATGAGAATAAGTTGTCCTCCCAATTCATCCGATTTTCGCAAAGCAGAATAGATATTTCTAGCAATTTCTTCCAAATTATCTTTGCTTCCCAAATTGATAAATCGATAATTCGAAATAACCATTTCTTCTTTATGTTCAGCAAAACCTAGTACAACGACATCACCTTTATAAGCTTTTATTACTCTGTTGATTTCAAAAATCAAATTTTTTTCGTTTTCTGAATATATCAAATGAGCTGGTGTATTTGGTGCATAATGGCTATGTTTTACACCTGGACTTTCAACTTTTTCATCTTCCTCAACTGGTGCAAAAATTCCATTTCCAAAATCAATTGTTCCAATAACTCGTACGATTTCTTCTGGTGTAACCCCACCTGGTCTTAGAATACAAGGAACTTCGTCAATTACTTTTACAACAGTAGATTCTAATCCGATCTTTGCTTCTCCTCCATCAACAATGGCAGAAACTTTTCCTTCTAATTCTCTACGAATATCTTTGACTGTAGTTCCACTTGGCTTTCCTGAAATATTAGCACTTGGCGCAGCAATAGGCACACCTGAAAACGTAATAATTCCCCTTGCAATTATATTATCTGGCATTCGAACACCAACTGTTTCTAAGCCAGCTGATACAATATTTGGTATTTTGCTTGTTTTTTTGAGAATTAATGTAAATGGACCTGGCATAAAATGGTCAATTAGTTTTTGCTCTACTTCAGTTATATCTTTGGCAATTTCGTCCAACATTCTTTTATCTGCAATGTGAACAATTAAGGGATTATCAGATGGTCTTTCTTTTGCCATAAAAATTTTTCCAACTGCTTTTTCATCAAATGCATTAGCTCCTATGCCATAAACTGTTTCTGTTGGGAATACTATAATCTCACCATTTTTTATTAAATTACATACTATTTTTAATTCTTCTGTATTTGTATTTTCTTTCCAATTATAATACATAACTCTCCCTCGCGAGATGTATTATATCACTTTGATTTAATTATGTCAATTTTTATTTTCGTTTTATGTGCTAAAAAACAGATAGTTATTCCCTATCTGCTTTATCTTCTATTTCCATTTGTTCTTCGTTATCTTCTAATAAACGCTGTTTAAAGAATTCTTTATATCCCATCGCGATTACTACAATAATGATTAACGCAAATGATAACGCTTTCCAAATACCACTTTCCATTAATATAATAGCAAACATTCCTAATGTTGCTGTTAATCCATACATAATTAAAACTGCTTGTTTTTGTGTAAATCCTTTTTGCAACATTTTATGATGTAAATGACCTGCATCTGGCTCAATAATTGCTTTTAATGATTTCCCATGAATTAAGCGCCTGAAAATCGCAAATATCGTGTCAAACAATGGTAAAGCAAGCACAATAAGTGGTGCCACAATGACAATGGCTGTATAGGTTTTCGCAATTCCCAAAATCGAAATAATGGACAAACAATACCCCAAAAAATTGGAACCTGTATCTCCAATAAACGTTTTCGCTGGATTAAAATTATAAGGCAAAAATCCAACTAACGAACCACACAAAGCTGTAATTAGGATAATAGAAATCAGTGGCGACCCATTTAAGGAAAAAATCATCAAAAGTGAAACACAGGAAATGATGGAAATTCCTGTAGACAGACCATCTAAGCCATCCATTAAATTTAAAGCATTGGTAATTCCAATAATCCAGCAAACTGTTAAAATTTGATAAAACAATTCATTTTCACTGCCAATTCGGTCAAATAATGGAAAATCAATTGAATCAATGATTAGTCCCGATCTTACAACCACAATTGCAGCAATTGTCTGAGCTATCAATTTGACAATGGCTTTGGTCCCTTTCACATCGTCATAAAAGCAAACCACACCAATGATTAAGCTTCCTATAGCAAATCCCAATAATTTCCTATGATAATTATCTTGCGATAAATTGATATTTCCTTCGATTGTCATGACAATTAACAAATATACAATCGATATAATAAATCCTGCAATAACTGCTAATCCACCTAAACGTGGCATGGTTACTTTATTGATACGTCTTTCGTCTTGTGGTGTGTCAACGGCACCTAATTTCTTGGCTAATTTAATGGTTTGTGGTGTCATCATAAAAGACGTAATAAATGCTATCATAAATGCTATTGCTATATCTCCCCACATTTTAACAACCTTTCTATTTCATATTTTCCTTTTCTATTTCTTCTATCATTTGTAATCTTTCTTGATGTCTACCTTTCAAAAATTCCGCACCAAGCCAAGCTCTTAAAATAGAAACTGCTTGTGAAATATTGATAAATCTTCCTGGCAATGCAATAATATTAGCATTATTATGCTCCTTCAAAAGTTTAGCAACTTCTTCGCTCCAACAAGAAGCACATCGAATTCCTTTATATTTGTTAGCAATGATTGTCATGCCAAAACCTGTCCCACAAATTAAAATTCCCTTTTCAAAATCTTTGCTTTGAACAGCTTCGACCACTTGCCTACCGTAAATAGGATAATCAGTTCTTTCATCGCTATAGGTTCCAAAATCTTTGTACTCAATTCCTTTTTCTTCTAAATATTTTTTTAATTCTTCTTTTAAGGCGTAACCGCCGTGATCTGCTCCAATTGCTATCATTTTTTCTCCTTTCGCATCTTATCTTTTCATCATATATCATACTATATCATAAATACATTTCAGATTTATTGCCTTTTTGTGAAATTTGTGTGAAAAAATGGTGTAATTTTTATAATTTTTCTATTTTTTCAACTTTTTTAAGAAAAGGCTTGCATTTTATAAATATTCATGTTAGAATATTGGGAGTAAATTATTATTTAACTTAAAGGGAGGTGCAAAAATGCCAAATATTAAATCTGCAATTAAAAGAACAAAAGTAATCGAAACAAAAACACTTCGAAATAAAAAAATAAAATCAGCTTATAAAACAGCTATTCGAACTTTTACAGAAGCTGTTGATGCTGGTGATATAGCTAAAGCAGAAGAGAATTTCAAAGTAGCTGTAAAAAAAGTCGATCAAGCTTGTTCAAAAGGTGTTATTAAAAATAACACAGCATCTAGAAAAAAATCTTCTTTAGCTAAAAAATTGAATACTGTCAAAAAATAATCGTTGCAAAACGATTATTTTTTTGCTTTGATATCTTAATCTTCCAAATATTTCATTTGCAATTTACCTTCTAACATGCTAACATTAACTTAAATGAAATGTTTTTAAAGGAGGCATTTTTATGCAAAAATTCATCCAAAAATATTCTGGTTATTTCGAGCCAAAAGCTGTTCAAATGATTTATCAATGTTTGATTATATCGATTATTACATCTTTGCTAGGACTTCTATTATTCTCATTTTACCATACATATTATATTTCAATTTTTCTTTATGAAGCAAGTCTTATTATCTTTCGCACAGGCATTATGATTGGATTATTCCCAATCGCTTTTACTTTGGTGATTGGAAAGTGGAAGAAAGAAAATAACTAAAAGGAAGGGCTACTCGCCCTTCCTTTTCAATCCCTTCTCCTCCACAAAGCCATCGTTTGATTTCTTGGCAATCGGTCCCACAGAACTTTTTCGTGGAAGTTTCTGCTTTTTTCTATTTCTTCAACTCCTCCATAAACAATTTATTCAATAACTGCGGATTCGCTTTTCCCTTCGTTTCTTTCATGGCTTGACCAACTAAAAAGCCTAATGCTCTGTCTTTTCCAGCTTTGAAATCGGCAATCGATTGTGGGTTGGCTTCTAAAATCTTTTTGACAACCTCTTTCATTGCTCCCTCATCAGAAATTTGCACCCAGCCTTTTTCTTCGATGATTTTGCTTGGGCTAACTTTTGGATTTTCAAATAATTCCTCTAATACTTTTTTGGCAATACTTGAACTAATAGTTCCTTTATCAATTAACTGAACAAGTTCTCCAAGCTCTTTTCCAGTGAACGGAATTTGCTCAGGTTCTTCTTCTCGTTCGTTTAAAATTCTGGCAATTTCTGTCATTAACAAATTGCTGGCTGTTTTTGGATTTTGGCAAATGGAAATTGCTTCTTCAAACATATCCGAAAAATACTTCGAACTAGTCACAAAATTGGCAGCTTTTGGAATTAACTTGTATTCTTCTAAATATCTTTTTTTGCGACTTTCTGGCAATTCTGGTAAAGCTTTTTGGATGGTTTCGATATATTCATCCGATAATTGGATAGCTACTAAATCAGGATCTGGAAAGTAACGGTAATCCTGGGCTTCTTCTTTGTCTCTCATTGAAAAAGTTTTGCCTGAAATATCATCCCAACGAAGTGTTTCTTGTGTGATTTCTCCGCCATTTTCAAGTACTTCGATTTGCCTATTGGCTTCATATTCGATAGCTCTAGAAATACTGCGAAACGAGTTCATGTTTTTCATTTCGGTTCTTGTTCCCAATTCAGTCGCGCCTTTTTTTCTGACAGAAACGTTGACATCTGCTCGAAGAGAACCTTCTTGCATTTTACAATCGGAAATGCCAATGTATTCAAAAATGGATTTTAGTTTTCTAAGATAGCTATCAACTTCCTCTTTACTACGCAAATCTGGCTTAGAAACACATTCAATAAGCGGAACTCCAGCTCTGTTTAAGTCAACAAAAGTTCCTCTACCATAATCATCATGATTTAATTTTCCAGCATCTTCTTCAATGTGAATACGCTCTAAACGGATTTTTTTCTCGCCATCTTCGGTTTCGATATTGACATAGCCATCATAGCAAAGCGGTCTATCAAATTGCGAAATTTGATAGGCTTTTGGTAAATCTGGATAAAAATAATTTTTTCGATCATTTTTACTCTTTTGTGAGATTTTACAATTGGTAGCAAGTCCTGCTTTTACTGCATATTCCACAACTTTTTCGTTTAGCACAGGAAGCGTTCCTGGCATTGCCATACAAATGGGGCAACAATGCGTGTTCGGTTCTCCTCCAAATTCGTTGGGACAACCGCAAAATATCTTCGTTTTAGTGGACAATTCGCAGTGAACTTCTAGTCCTATGATGGTTTCATAATCTTGTTTTGGCATTTTATAACCTCCTATTTTCTTTTTTATATCATACAATTTATTATAGCAATCCTATCGATTTTAAGCTCCCAAAAAAATATATAATCCAATCCAAATCACATAAATTACAATTTCTATTGTAACTAGCAAATTGTTTTCTGTTTGACCTTCTTGAATAGCACTTTCCTCTTGCCTTTCTTTTTTCTTGGAATTCTTTGCTAAATGTATCGCAACTACAGCCAAAATTATTCCTAATACAATCAAACTAATAGCTAATGGAATAAGGGCTACTGCAAACATCGCCCCAACAAGTGCTATCCCACCTACTACATCATTACTTATTAAATCAAACATTCCAGATAATACTATAAATCTGCCCAGTGAAATTCCAATTCCTAATAAAAATAGCGATATGATAAAACATATGATATTTCCAATTTTTCTTCTATTCACTATATTTCTCTCTTTCTTAGGACTTAAAACTTGGCCCGATGTTCTTCTCTAAAATTGGTATTTTGTTCATACGTAAAGGCTGCACGGAAAATCGTTTCTTCATCAAATGGTTTGGCAATCAATTGAAAACCAATTGGTAATCCTTCGGAATCCACATCACATGGAATACTCATACCAGGTAAACCGCCAATGTTCACTGGCACTGTACAAATGTCCGCCATGTACATTTGAAGTGGATCGTTCATTTTTTCATTAATTTTGAAAGCCGTAGTTGGCGAAACAGGTGTTAGTAACAAATCGTATTTTTCAAATAATTCACTATACGCTTTTTTAATCATCGTTCTCATTTTTTGTGCTTTTTTGTAATAAGCATCATAATAACCCGAACTTAGCACATATGTTCCTAAAATAATTCTTCTTTTTACTTCATCTCCGAAACCTTCGCTTCTCGAATTTCTGTAGATTTCTTTTAAATCTTCAAAATTCTGGGTTCGATAGCCATAACGAATGCCATCAAATCTTCCTAAGTTTGAACTTGCTTCTGCACATGCTAAAATATAGTAAACAGCTGACGCATATTGACCAACATCTAATGAGCATTCCTCTACTGTCGCACCTAACTCTTGATATTTCTTGATAACTTGGAACATCGCTTCTTTGACTTCAGCACTTGTTCCTTCCCCTAAATATTCTCTAGGAACACCAATTTTCATGCCTTTGACATCATTTCTTAGGCTGGTTGTATAATCTTTTTTGGGAATATTGGTAGAAGTCGTATCTTTCTCGTCGTGTCCAGCAATTAGATTTAGCAAAATAGCACTATCTGTCACATCTTTTGTGATAGGACCAATTTGATCTAAGGAAGATGCAAATGCCACTAAACCAAATCTGGAAACCAAACCATATGTTGGTTTTAATCCCACTACACCACAAAAACTCGCTGGTTGACGAATCGAACCTCCTGTATCACTTCCTAAAGCCCACGGAGCCATATCAGCACTTACTGCCGCAGCACTTCCACCAGAAGAACCTCCTGGAACACGTGATAAATCCCATGGATTATGCGTTGGAAAAAATGCTGAGTTTTCGGTTGAACTTCCCATTGCAAACTCATCCATGTTTAGTTTTCCAAGATAAATCATATCTTCTGCGTTTAACTTTTCAATGACAGTTGCATCATAAGGTGCCACAAAGTTTTCGAGCATTTTCGAACTACACGTTGTTTTCGTTCCAGTTATACACATATTATCTTTGATACCAATTGGAATACCCGCAAATTTACTTAAGTTTTTGCCTGCTTTTCGGTCACTATCAATTTTCTTTGCTTTTGTAAGAGCCTGTTCTTGCAGAGTTGAAACATAAGCTTTGACTTGTCCATCTTTTTCTTGGATACGATTAAAATAACTTTTGGTTATTTCTTCGGCTGTAATTTCTGCTCTTTCTAGCTTTTCGATTAATTCATGTGCTGTTAATTCATAAAGTTCCATGAAACTTTTCCTCCTTTTTTCTTAATTAATTACTTTCGGAATTCGGAACATTCCTTCATCTTGACTTGGTGCGTTTTGTAATAAAATATCTCTTGTTTTAAATTCAATAATTTGGTCTTTTCGAAATACATTTTTTTGCCCAGTAACACCAGTAGTTTCGTCTGTGTCTGTCGTGTCCACTTTGTTAATCATTTCGGCATAAGCTAAAATTTCTTGCATGTCTTTTGTGTAATTATCAATTTCTTTTTCGGTTAAATTAAGCATGGCAAGTTTCGCTATATGAATAATTTCATTTTTTGTAATATTAGCCATTATTCTTCCTCCTATCTCTGTTGGTTATTTATTATATAATGAAATTTTGAAAATTACAAGATGAAAACACAATTTTTCTTCATTTTTTCTCCTTGCTATTGACCTGTTTTAATTTAAGTTATAAAATATAGAATATCACATTAAGGAGATTTAACCTATGCAAACTGAAAAATTTGATTTTTATAATTCTTCTACTTTAAAATCTTACAATTTAGATGAAAAAATCCGTTATCAACTAAAAATGTTAGATGGTTTAGATACCTTTACAAGAAAACATTCTGAAAATGTGGCTTCCATTACTTGCAGACTTTGTGAACATTTGCATTTAGATAAAGGATTTACCATCTATTGCACAACTTGTGCTTATATCCACGACATCGGTAAAATCTTTATTCCACCGCAAATATTGCAAAAAACAAGTGCCTTGACAGATGAAGAATACAAAATTATGAAAACACACACTACCATTGGCTATGAAATGTGTATGAAAGATTTAAAACTTCGTCCTTATGCAGCTGGTGCACTGTATCATCATGAGAGTTTGGATGGAAGTGGCTATCCTAACGCAATATTAGGTGAAAAAATTCCTTATGAAGCCCAAATTATTCGTGTAGCTGATGAATTTGAAGCCATCACTGCTAAACGTCAATATAAATCACATATTGGTATTATTGAAACTTTACATATTTTGATCGAACATGCTACCCCAAGTAATAAAAATCAAAAAGTTGGTAAAATCGATAAAAAAATCCTCAAAGCCCTATTTAAAGTCGTGATTGATGATACGGAATACGAAATCTGTGTTCGTTCTGATTATTTAGCATTTTTAAAAGACGAAATCAAACGTTTAAAAGAAGCTTGTAAATACTATAACAAAATGCAAACTACCTCAAATCCCAATAAAAAAGAATATTTTCGACAAGGTGCCCAATACCTATTGCATGCAAATGAAGAGATACATAAAATCCCCATTATTTTAGAAGAATTAAGCGAAGCTTATAAAGTCAGAAGTACACATATTGAAAAATTATATGATGAAGTCAAACAAATCAAAAAATTACGCGTTTAACCCCACAAAAACATTGACATTTTTGACATTTCGTGTAATAATATTACCAATCAATTGGAGGAAAAAATGGAATATAAAAAAAGTCAAGCCATCATAGAAGCCATGTTATTTGCAAATGGAAAAGAAGTTTCTAGTAAACAGCTTATGACTGCTTTAGAAATTGGTGAAGAAGAACTACAAGGTTTTATTACTTTATTGATGCAAAAATATCATTCAGAAGAAAGTGGAATTGAGCTTATTAAAGCAAATGACAGTTATCAATTAGTCACCAAAAAAGAATATTATGAATACATCTATCCTCTTTTGGATAACCGCATTAAGCCAACGCTTTCAAGTGCGGCTTTGGAAACATTATCTATTATTGCTTATAATCCTAACATTACGCGTTCGCAAATAGAAAATATTCGTGGGGTTAATTCCGACGGAACCATTTACAAATTACTGGAATTTGAACTCATTGAATCGGCTGGAAAACTCGATGCACCAGGTCGACCCACAATGTATCAAGTAACCGATAATTTTTTGAAAATGTTTGGTATTGCCAATTTAGAGGAATTACCAGACTTACCACGTTATAAATTAGACGAAAATGAACAAATCGTGATAGATGATTTGCCTTTAGAGCAAACTTCAACCACCCAAATTCAAAATGAAGATGAAAATCAAAATCGAAAGGAAGAAAATTAAATGAAATTATCACGGAATAGGAATGGGAAGTACAAAATTAAACAATATTGATGAAATGTACCCTGGACAAAGTATTTTATTGCAAACTGGTCAATTGGTACAATATGGTGCTGGACTTTTTGGTTACAATACTGTCCCACTTTTATTACGAAGAAATGTTGAAAAAGTCATCACAGATGTGTTAAACAAATATGGTTGTACTGAAGTTTTATTGCCAACTTTACAACCAGATACTATCTGGAAAAATTCTGGTCGTTATGACCATTATGTCGATAGTGGAACTATGCTTATCACTGAATCGAACAAAGGTATTTTTTGCTTAGCTCCTACTGGCGAGGAAGCCATGCTGGAATTTGCGAGAGAAAAATTGAACTCTTACAAAAATTTACCTGTTACTTTTTATCAAATTGGCGAAAAATTCAGAAACGAAATCCGCACCAGAGGTTATCTATTACGCGGAAAAGCCTTTCCAATGATGGACGCTTACAGTTTTGACCGAGATGAAGAAGCCATGGCAATTTCGTACGAAAATATACGAAAAGCCTATTTAGAGATATTTGACAAACTTGGTCTAAAAGTTATCCCAATTATTGCTGATAATGGGGATATGGGAGGCAAAAAATCCGAAGAATTTATGATGTTGTCAAGTCAAGGGGAAGATAAAATTTTATATGACGAAACAACTGGAATTGGCTTAAATACAGAAATTTTGGAAAGATCCGATTATACTGAATATTTGAAAAATGAATATGGTATCACCGATATTTCTCACTTAAAAGAAACTCGAACTATGGAACTTGGGCACATTTTCCAACTGGGCACACGTTACTCAGAAATGATGAATGGAAAATACACTAATCAAGATGGAAAAGAAAGTTTGTATTACATGGGTTGTTATGGAATTGGGGTTAGTCGAACCGTTGCGGCTATTTATGAACAATATTTGATTCAGGATCCAAAATTTGGACCTTGCGGTTTTTCATTACCAGAAAATATCGCACCTTTCAAAGTACAAATTGTGCCAAAAATGGACAATTTGGAAAAATTCGAACTAGCTAGCAAAATTTACACAACTCTACAAGAACACAACATTGGGGTCATTTTAGATGACCGTAAAACACTTTCTTTGGGTGCTAAAATTAAAGATTGTAAAATACTAGGAACTCCTTATTTTATCGTCGTTGGCGACAAAACAAATGGAGAACAATTGGAATTGGAACATAGTAGAACTGGCGAAAAAAGTTTGGTTTCTCTTGATGAATTGGTTTCAAAATTCAAATAAAAGAAAAAAGTCCGCACTTAATAAAAGGTGCGGTTTTTTCTTATTTTTATGATACCATATTTATGTTAATTTGTCAAGTTTTATTTTTTTATTATCTTCTGAATTTCCTCAAATCGCTTAATCTTCGCTGTTGTCGTTTTGATAAAATCCTCTGTTGTCAAAATCATATGTTTCATGTATTTATATTTAGGCATTTCTTGATTAATTTCTTTGATTTTTTGCCAAACAACTTTTTCAAATTCTTCCTCTGATAATTTGGCATATTTCTCTTCTCGAACGGTTTCGTCGTATTGAATTTTGACAGAAACATCCACATCATCTTCTTTTGGCATACCAAAAACCATACTTTCTTTCACAACATCGATGCGATTGACCAATTCTTCCAACTCTTCTGGAAAAACCTTTTTGCCATTTTTTAAAACAATCACATTTTTCTTTCTTCCTGTGATAAACAAAAATCCCTCTTTATCGATATAACCCAAATCGCCTGTATAAAACCAGCCATCTTTCAAAACTTGGTTGGTCGCTTCTTCATTCTCATAATAACCAAGCATGACATTCGGTCCTTTGACACGAATTTCGCCAATTCCCATTTCGTCTTTGTTCACAATTTCAACGGTCACATTTTTCATAGGAAAACCAACCGAACCATATTTGATGTATCGATCATTTTCTGCTGCCACAACAGGTGATGTTTCCGTTAAGCCATAGCCTTGAATAACCCTAATTCCCAATTCATTAAAACCTTGGGCAACCTGTTTGTCAAGTCCAGCTGCTCCGCTAACTATCAGACGCAGACTACCTCCAAGCTGATCAATAATTTGTTTGAATAATTTTCTACGAACATCAATTCCAATATTCTTCAAGAAATTGCTCACTTTTTTGGCACGACGAATTAGTTTTTCTTTTCCTTGTTTGACAATCTCTTTTTCCAATTTTCCATAAATGGATTCAATCAATAAAGGAACACCTACAAATAACGATATTTTATACTCACGAAAATTCTCTGCAATATGTCTTAATCCATCTGGAAATGCGGTTGCTACGCCACTGGCAAGCATAATCAATTGGCCTGTTGAGCCAAATGTATGATGATATGGTAAAAATGCTAAATTGCGGTCAGTTGGGAAAAACGTCTCCACACATTTCATGGAATAAATATTCTCTGCGATATTTCGCTGAGTCAACATCACACCTTTAGAAGAAGATGTCGTCCCTGAAGTAAACAGCAAAATGCGCATTTCATCTGAACTGACTTGACAATCTCGATATTCCGTTTTGCTTGCCTCACTTCCCATTTTGGATACTTCCTCAAGACATTTGACACCTTCTATTTTTTCCATGCAAATCCATTCCTTTAAATTGGTTTGCTCGTCATTTTTTAACTCTTTTACAATATCATAATATTTTTCTTCGAAAATAATACAATCTGCTTTACTTTGTATCACAGAATTGCGAATTTCAATTTCGGTTAAGCCTTTATCAAGTGGGACTGCTGTTATATCGCCCAATAAAATCGATACATAACTCAAAGCCCATGCATAGCAATTTTTCCCAATAATTGCTATTCTTTTCCCTTTTAAGCCCAATTCATACAATCCAGCTCCCAACTGATTAACTTGTTCACCAAATTTCTGGTATGTGATATTTTGATATTCTACTTTTTTATCCTTCATTTTTTTGATGATAAAAGCAATATTCTCGGCATATTTTTCCATTGATGCTTTCATCATTTCCTTGATATTGCTGTATCTTGGATAATCATAAAAATACTGCGTACTTTTCATATTCTTCCTTTCTTTATCTGGTTTTCAAAACTATTATATGTCATATAAAAAATAATGTCAATTCTTTTCTTGAAATTTGAGATAATTTATGATATGCTATAGATATTATATACGAGGAGACGTAAAATTATGGATAAAACACAGGAAAAATTCGATTTATTTTCAAAATTACCAAACCATTCCATTCCAAAATGGGCGGATTTGCCTGAAATTGACTTATATATGGACCAAGTCATCGCTTTAATGGAAAAATATTTGATCGACAATTCTTCTCAAGAAACCAAACTCATCACGCCTTCTATGATTAACAACTACGTGAAACTTGGCATCATGCCTGCACCTGTTAAGAAAAAATATTCACGTGAGCATCTGGCTTATTTAGTGATTATTTGCAGTTTGAAGCAAGTCATGCCAATTGCGAATATCAAAACCATGATTGATAAAAAATTGCAACAAAATAGTATTGATGAACTATTAAATTCATATAGCAATTTATATGATTTTACCTTCAAAACTTTACTCGAAACTTGTAAAACGCACTTAGATTCAGATGAATTTAACTTAAAAAGCTCAGATGATGTCTCACTTTTTACTGCCATTGCAGCTGCGAATTGTCGTAATATTTCCAACAAATTGTTTTATATGGACCATCCACAAAAGACGAAAAATATGAATAAGAAGAAATCTAAGGAGAATAAAAATCATGATAAAAATAACTGATTTGTTTGAAGTGGATGAAAATAACATTCCTATCCAAAAACCAATTAACCGAAACGCTTTTACTTCAGAAGATGTAAAATACAAAGTAAAATGTATTAAGGCAATGCAAGATTTAGGATTAAACATTACAATTGACAAAATCGGAAATATCTGTGGAACGATTCCTGGAAAATCCTGTTGTAAAAAAAGTATTCTTTGTGGGTCTCATACCGATTCCGTTGATAACGGTGGCCAATTTGATGGACCTCTTGGAGTGTATGCCGCTTTAAAAAGTGCTGAAGCTATTGTAAAAAGTGGAAAACAAAGTGCTGTTAATTATAAAGTTATCATTTACGCTTGCGAAGAATCAACACGTTTTGAAGGTAAGGCTTGCTTGGGAAGCAAATATTTGCGTGGTGACAATTTGGATTTTGAATCCATCGTTTCGCGTGAAGGAATTTCCTTAAAAGAGTGCATTGCTCATTATAAAGCAGAATTATTTCAAGAATTAGAAAAAAACGGATTAGCTCCAATTGAAGAAGTCGACAGAGTTGTCGAGCAAGATGAAATCATCACTGCCATTGAAGGTCACATCGAACAAGCCGATATGTTACGCGAAAGTGGAAAAAAGATTGGAATTTGCACTTCAATTGTGGCACCTTATCGTTTAGAAGCTGATATTTCAGACATTAAAACTGGCGCCAAATTCATTTGTCAATTAGATGAAGCCGCTAAAAAATCAGAAAATTTGCAAAAATATAGAGCCACTGTACCTGAATTTTCCATCCAAAACCGTGCTGATGAAAACGATTTCATAGATAAACAAATCGTCACTTTTCGTGTAACTGGTGAAAGCAATCACTCTGGTGCAACTCCTATGGATCGCAGAAAAGATGCAGTTTTGGGAACGGCAAAGTTTATTGATGCACTTTGCGAAAATCCAGCTGTACAATTTCTAGAAACTTGCACTTCCGATTGGGGTGCCAACCAGATTACAAATTGTTGCGAAGTAAAATTGGCTGTAGATTGCCATGCTTCTCCAAAAAATATTTTAGACGTTTATGCCGCTCAAAGAGATGCTTCAAAAACAGCTCATGTTTGTTTTAAGCGTATTCATGATATCACCAAACCAGATAAAGAAAAAGGATTATTTATTGATATTCGTCAACAAATTGGCTGGTCACCTGAACTTTCCAGTGACCTAATTTTTGAAACAGCCAAAGACATCGTTCATCAAACAAAAACCAACGTTCGTATGCACATTACTGCAAAAGGCAAACCATATCAAACCAACTCTGATTTAGTCGAACTTGCTTCTCAAATTTGCCAAGATAAAGCAATTCCTTTTACCATTCTGAAATCTTGGGCAGGTCACGATTTAGCAACCCTTACGAAAAATCCAGATGCTCGAACCATCTTGCTATTTTGTGATAATAGTGGAGGAAGTCATAACCCACAAGAAACAACCCATGTTGATTCAATGGAAACATTAACCGATGTGATTTGTACACTTTCACAAATGGAATTAGAACGAGCAAATCAATTATATTCTGAAAAGGAATTAGAAGAAAATAATTATCCCCCAGTATAACTGGGGGATTTTCATATCGGCCTATAAGGCCT
>CANTGH010000005.1 GCA_947653235.1 uncultured Clostridium sp. | reverse complement strand
TTCGGCTTGTTTGAAAAAATACCGAAACTTGAAGAAAAGTCAAGTTGACAAATCAGCGTAAATATGATATAATAAAAGGTGAGGGTATTTTTTCAAGGAAATAGGAAAATGGTTTTAAAAATTGGAAATATAGAATTAGAAAATAATTTAATATTAGCACCAATGGCAGGCGTCACAGACCTGCCTTTTCGTATGATTTGCAAAAAATACGGAAATCCTGGATTGGTATGCAATGAAATGGTAAGTAGCAAAGCCATTCATTTTCAAGATGAGAAAACACTCAAAATGTTGCATTGTGAAGGAGAAAAAAGACCAATTTCTATGCAAATTTTTGGTAGTGACGCAGAAATCATGGGAAAAGCTACCAAAGTAATTTCTGAAGTTGCAGATATTGTGGATATTAATATGGGATGTCCTGCACCTAAGGTCGTCAAAAATGGGGATGGAAGCAAACTTTTGCTGAATTTGGATTTAGCAAAAGAAATCCTTTGTGAAGTTGTCAAAAATACCACTAAACCAGTGACTTTGAAAATACGAAAAGGTTGGGATAACGAACATATTGTAGCTACCAAACTGGCGAAAATAGCGGAAGAGTGTGGAATTTGTGCGATTACTGTTCATGGCAGAACCAGAGATGAATTTTATGCAGGTAGTGCAGATTGGCAAATTATAAAACAAGTAAAAAATGTCGTAAATATTCCAGTCATTGGGAATGGTGATATTAAAAATGAAGAAGATGCCAAAAAGATATTAGAACAAACTGGTTGTGACGGATTGATGATTGGCAGGGGGGCTTTGGGAAATCCTTGGATTTTCAAGAAAATCCAATATTATTTAGAAAATGGCAAAAAATTAGAAGAAATTTCAATGAAGGAAAAAAAGGAAGTCATAAAAGAGCATTTTCAAAAATTAATGGAAGAAAAGGGAGAATATACAGCAGTGAGAGAAATCCGAAAACATATTGCTTGGTATATCAAAGGAATGAAGCATGCAACCATTATGCGAGAAGCGATTAATCATGTGGAAACCAAAGAAGAATTTAATAGAATTTTGCGTGAATATTTTGAAAATTAAAAGAATATAGTTTAAGAAAAAGATAGGCTAAAACCTATCTTTTTTTTGTATCTAAAAGGAGGAAAATATGATTAAAGCAATCAAACTAAATAAAATTATAATTTTTGGTATGATTTTTTTGATAATTTTTGGGATTTTGTATTATAAAAATTTTTTATTTGGCAATAATATAATTAAGAATAGAAGTACAAATCAAACAGACGAAATTTTAAATGCCATGCGAAATTATCATGCAGAAATAACGGTCACTGTTTCAAGCAATAAAACGCAGAATCAATATGTAATAGAACAAGAAGTAAACCAAGAACAAAGCAAGCAAGAAATCAAAGTAGGGGAAAATATAGAAGGTGTAAAAATTGAACTCAACCAGAATAATTTAAAAATTTCAAATGCAAAGCTAAATTTAGAAAAAGTTTATGAAAATTATCAAAATTTACTTAATAATAGCTTATTTTTGAATAGTTTTGCTACAGATTATCAAAACAAAGAAAATACTTCAAATTGTTCTGAAGAAAATGGAGAAATGATTTTAGAAGTCAAACTAAATAAAAATCAAAATACATATATTAACCATAAAAAGTTATACGTAGACACCAAAACAGGCAAACCAACTAAAATGGAAATAAAAGACAATACCAAAAAAGAGACAATCTGCATAATATATAATAATATAGAATTTAAATGAAATAAAAATATAAAGGAAGAAATGTAACCTAAAATTCTATTCTATACGTAAATTTAATAGGAGTGAAGATTATGGTAATAAAAAGAGGAGATATGTTTTATGCAGATTTAAGTCCAGTGGTAGGATCAGAGCAAGGAGGAATTAGACCAGTTTTGATTATTCAAAATGACACAGGAAATAAATACAGTCCTACTGTAATTGCAGCTGCAATCACATCACAGACTGGAAAAACAAAGCTACCTACGCATATTAAAATTGCATCCGAAGACAATGGATTAAAATCGGATTCAGTCGTTTTGGCAGAGCAAATTCGCACCATTGATAAAAGCCGATTAAAGGAAAAAATAGGGCATATTCATGATAACAAACTAATGAACAAGGTCAATAATGCCATAGGCATAAGCTTTGGTTTAGAAGAGTAATTAAAAAATCAAAACACACGAAATCAGTTTGGTTTCGTGTGTTTTTTACAAGCAATTTAGAAAAAAATCGAAATACCTATTGACAACATGAACAGATGATGTTATAATCTATTTAGAAATATTTCTAAATACTGAGAAAGGAGTGATAAAATGGGAATGTCAGAAACTTTAAAAGCAATTTCTGATCCAGTTAGGCGAGATATTTTGGAAATGTTAAAAAAAGAAAAGAAAGCGGCTGGCGAAATTGCAGAAAAATTTAAATTGACCAATGCAACAGTTTCATATCATTTATCACAACTCAAAAAAGCCGATTTGATTAGTGAAACTAAATATAAAAACTTTATTTATTATGAACTTAATACATCTGTATTTGAAGATGTGCTAACATGGATTTATGGATTAGGAGGTAACAAAAATGAAAAAAATTAATTGGAAGACCTTAATTTTAAGTTGTATGGTATGTTTATTGCCGATTTTATTTGGACTAATTTTTTATGACAAATTACCAGATACAATGGCGATTCATTTTAATATAAACAATGAGGCAGATGGATTTGCATCCAAAAATTTCGCTTTATTTGGTATACCAGTTTTAATGACAATGTTGCAATTATTTTGCTGTATCATTTGTGATATAAACGAAACCAAAAAAGGCAAAAGACCCAAACTTATTACAATTGTCAAATGGATTATTCCGATTTTAAGTGTTGTCATATCCATAATTATGATTCAAATTCCGTTGGGAAGTACAGTAGATGTACGAAGAAGCATTTTATTGGTGTTAGGAATTTTATATTTGGTAATGGGAAATTATTTTCCTAAAATGAGCTATGAACAAATGAAAGGCAAAATACATCCAATGCCCAAAGATGAAAAAACGTATCGAAAAATAAGCAGATTAATGGGGTATACATTTGTTATTTTTGGAGGTCTGCTTTTACTAAGTATTATTTTTAAGCCAATTGTTTCTTGGGTGATTATTTTGACGATGATTGCGGTATTATTGATAGAAGTTCTTTGGTTTCAATTTAAAAATAGCAAATCATAGAGAAGTTTTTTGGGATGAATGAAATAGGAAAGATTATTTTTTGTAATAATATAAATTATACAAGACTTAGGTGTTTATATTAAAAAATAATAAGTATCCAAAAAAGCTAAGTATTTTACTTAGCTTTTCTTATGTCTCAAAATCAGCTAAATGGATAAGACCTTTTTTAAGTTGCTTTTCTATGTAGGGAATTGCTCTGTCGTTTAGCATGATACGTCTATCACTAAAAACTCTTATCATTCTTTGAGAACTTAGTTCTACAAGACTAGACATAAATTCAGTATCGTCAGAATTGTGAAAAATAGAATTTATTGGAAAAATCTTGTTATGAACAGAAGGCTCATCTTTTAAGTGTGAAATATGCACTTTATAAATCTTACTTAAAACATGATTTGCATTTTGAGATAAAGAAATTCTTGGCAACTAAATCACCACCTTTCCTCTTTTGTACAAAGATAGCATAACATAAAAGACAAATGTAGTCAAGAGGAAGTGCAGATGTATACAGACTTTTTTGTAATAAATTTGAGTTCATTTTGAATGTTTATTAGAAAATAAAAAATAGATTTTAAATTATTTATAAAATCTACTATTTTTAATTATTATGCTGATTTTGGTAGCGAAGGGGAGATTCGAACTCTCGACACCTTGGGTATGAACCAAGTGCTCTAGCCAACTGAGCTACTTCGCCATAAACTAACCAATAATATTATAAACGTATTATTCCCATTTGTCAAGGAATTTATCAAAAAAATTGACAAAAATATACAGCTTTGTTATAATCTCTAAGGAGGTATTTTAGTATGATAATGAAAATACAAGATGTATTATTTATAATAGCAGTTATAATTTGCGTTGTAAGTAGTGTAAAAAAATGTACTTTAATATATGAAGAACAGGAAAGTCCTTTTATTAAAAAATATGCTAAAATTCTCTTTTTTATAATCCTAATTCTATTTTCAATAAGTATTAGTTATAAATTAAAACAAGTACCGCAAGGTTTACATGTTGATGAAGCTGGTGCATTTTATGATGCTATATGTATTTCCAATTATGGTGTAGACCGATATTTGTATAAATTTCCAGTATATCTAATTAATTTTGGTGGTGGTCAAAGTGCCTTATATGCTTATTTAGCAGCAATTATGATAAAGATTTTTGGAAATTATATTATTGTATTTCGCATGCCTTCTATCTTATTGAGTTTAGCTTTGTTGGTTTGTTTTTATAAAATTGTAGCGGAAAGTCACAGCAAGATACAGGCTTTGCTATCTATATTAGTTTTGGCAGTATGTCCATGGAATATTATGAGGTCACGTTGGGGATTAGATTGTAATTTAATGTGTTCCATGATGCTTATTTCTCTTTATTTTTTCATAAAAGCAGTAAAAACCAATAAAAGATATTTATATGCTATAACAGGTATATTTTTTGGATTGACTCTATACACTTATGTGATTTCTTATCTAGTAATACCGATTATTTTAGCAATTTTATTAGGATATTTATTTATTATCCAAAAAACAAGCTTTAAAGATATAATCTGTATAGCAATTCCACTTGGCATATTAGCCATACCATTATTTTTAATGATTTTATACAATAGCAATATAATTACCAATGCTACAATTCCTATATTTTCGATACCCAAATTGTGGTTTTTCCGTGGTGGCGAAATCTCATTAAGAAATATTTCCAATAATCTGAAAAATATATTTGATGTTTTATTCGTCAAAGATTTTCTAAATTATAATGCTATTCCAGAATTTGGCACATTATACAAATTATCAATACCACTGGTTGTATTTGGACTGATTAAGTCTGTAAAATGTAGTATTAAGGCAATAAAACAGAAAAAATTTACCTTAGATTTGATGATGGTTGTTACTTTTGTGGTTATCTTTTCTATGGCATTGTGTATAGAAGATGTAAATATTAATAAAATCAATGCAATTTACGTTCCAATGATTTATTTTGCTGGAGTTTTTTTATATACGATATTTAGAAATTCAAAATATTTAGGAATTGTAATTATTAGTTTATATTGTATTAATTTTGTAATTTTTTTAAATTATTATTTTACAGATTTTGCCAATACTAAATTAAGTTATTTTGAAAATGATATCATACAAGCTTCAAAAAGAGCGGAAGAATTAGATAAATCTTGTATTTATGTGGAGAATTCGCTAAATCAAACCTATATATATACATTAATTGCAACACCAGTTTCACCCTACGAATGGAATGAAAATTTACTGATTAATAATGGAATAATTGTACAATATGGAAAATACAAATTTGAAATACCAAGTCAAATTGATAAAGAGGCGGTTTATATCATAAAAAATGACAATTCTAAAATCAATGAATTACTTGAAAACGGATTTACTTTGGAAGAATATGGAGAATTTAAAATTCTTTTTATGAGATCTATTGAAAAATAAAAATCAAGCTTTAAAGCTTGATTTTTTATTTGTTTTTATTTTTCGGAATAACAATTTCCTTTTTCTTTTTTTCTTGATTTTTGGGTCTCAAATCATTTACACAGCTTCCTACATCTGAAATGGCTAAGTTAGAATTATCACCATAAACGATTTCGATGTCATTTTGAGTATCTGAGGGCTCTTTTTTTTCTTGTTTTTTATTCTTATTTTTATTTCCTAATTTCATAAAATATACTCCTATTTTAAAGTTATTTACTTATTTATTATAGCATAAATTATTCATTTATGTAAATAGAATATTCTAAAATTTCATCTTTTTTTTCAAAGTTCTTTAGAATGTAATCTCGAATATCTTGGGATTCTTGAAAAAAACAGTTCTCTGCATTGGTAAAAATTAAAAATTCCGTGTTTTTCATATGCTCTATTTTTTGAATAATATTTTCAATGCCATGATATCCTAAGTTTCCACGAAAAAGTAAATCGAATTCGCCATTGTTAATTGATAATGGAATCATATACATACTGGCTTCATAAGATAACACCAGAACTTGAATTCCTTCTGAATTTTTGGATTTTATATATTGTGTCATATTGTTTATTTTTTTAATATTTTCGGTAGAAATTGGTACATTGTAAAATGGATGACTTTTATCAAAATGCTCAAAAGTAGTAAAATCTCTAAAATAAAAAGAACCGATTTTAATAAAAAGTGCTAAAATGATACCAATATAAATAACAGTAGAAAGCTGCTCATGAAATCTTGTACAAAATATTTCGCTTATCAATAATTCATTCACTATATAAATAAATAACAAATAAAAAAATAAAATGGATAGATTAATATGATAAGAATTCATTAAAGGTAAAATATTAAATAACATACCAATACTTAAGCATAATAAAAACTTTGCATTTTTTTGTGTAATTGCTGAAATCTTTTCTGAATTAATTACAAAAATTGAGAATGTAATGATAAATGCAATGGCAATTATATATTCAAAAGTATCCCAAGAAAAATGAAAATTTGACCTAGCAAATTCCAAAATACTGCCAAAACATAAATTAATAAAATTACCTAGATTTCCTCTCAAAAAGAAGACAAGCAAAAATAAAAAAGTGCAAGATAAAAAAGTAAAGAGTTTTTGTAATTGATTTTTGAAGAAATCTTGGTTTAGACGAATTTCTATTATTTCAAACAGAAAAAGTCCTAGTCCATAATAAACTCCAATGGTTTGTTTGGTAAAAAATACAAAAAACAAAATTAATCCTTGTATAAAATGGTAATTATTCTTTGAATGACTAGAAATATGCCATAAAGTGCCAATCAAGCAAAAGATAATAGCCAATTGGTTATAATTTGCACCAGATGAAATATAAGGAAAGTCAATTATAAGCCAGATAGAAGTATATAAAAATGCAAGAAATCTTTTTATGCGATAACTTCTGAAAATTAAATAGATTAAAACAAATTTGATCAGGTAAATTCCAACATTATAAAATCTAAAAACAGTCAAATTAGCATGAAATAAATGAAACAAAAAATTTCCAATGATAAAAAAGATGGGTGTAACGATTACATTATTATCCTTATAAATTAAGCCGTTGTGATACATTTTATAAATATTTTGAAAATTCCAGATTTCATCCATACAAGAAAAGTTAACAGGAAAAATGCGTAAAACAAGGAAGAAAAAGGTCAAACTAAAGAAAGCGATAACAATTAAATTAGATTTCAATTTTTTCATTTTTCTCCTCCAAACTTTTAAAATTATATAAAATAAGAAGCTAGATTGCAACAAAATAATAAAAATAATTAGTAAATCGAGTAAAATTATAGAAGTTTGGTGTAAAATATTGTATAATAATCAAAAAGGAGACAAAATGAATATTTATAAATCGTTAAATGAAATGATAGATTATATCGAAAATAACCTTCAAGATGAGATAAAATATGAGAAATTAGCAAAAATTCTTGGCGTCAATGAATACACAATGAAAAGTATTTTTAGTGTTATTTGTAATATGACCGTTTCGGAGTATATTCGTAAAAGGCGTTTATCTAATGCAGGATTTCATTTATGTAAAAATAATGAAAAAATAATGGAAATTGCACAAAAGTATCAATATGAAAGTGCAACATCATTTTCTAGAGCTTTTGAAAAATTTCATGGAATAAAGCCAAGTCATGTCAAACATCATTCTGAAGGATTGAAAATTTTTACTAAAATTCATTTTGAAGAAAATATAAAAGAAGAACCAGAGGTTCAATATAGTATTTTCGAAAAAAAAGAAATGATTTTATATGGCAAGGGTATAAAAACCTGTGAAGCTACGATTTCTAAGGAAGCACCAGCTTTCTTTAAAGAAATGCAAAAAAAGTATAAAAATCAATATGGAACTATAAAATATGGTATGGTAATCTATAAAGATAGATTTGAAAGTGATCAATTCGAATATTGGGTTTTGTATGATAAAAAAATTGACGAATTTGAGAAATATTGTATTCCCAAAAGTAAATGGTTAAAATTTGATATTTTTTCCCAGAATGCTAAAGATATTCAAGAAATGTCTCATAAATTTTATATAGAAATTTTGCCAATTTTAACCTATAATTTAAGAAATATTCCAGAAATTGAATATTATCATGATGGCATGACTGAATTTTGGATTCCCATCGAAAACTGACTTTTTTGATATCAAAAAAGTCAGTTTTTTTTCTGTTTAACGTGATAAAATCATGCTAAAGGAGAAAAATATGCGCAAAAAAATTGTATCCGAAATCTTTTTAACTTCAAAATTTGTCACAGAAGAGGCATGGTTAAATTTAATTTTTGAAATTTCAAAACTCAATGGTCGATTTCGAAAATGGGATATTTTCATCAAAATAGAACAAAACACCGTGCGCTATTTTGTCAGGACTTCTCGCAAATTGCCATCAGTAATCAGTCATTTAAGTGATTTTTTATTAAAAAAAGTAGATGAAAAAGAAAAAATCCATGCGAAATTTCAATTATTTTATTACCAATCAAGAACGCAATATCTTAGATGTGTATGATAAAAATGAAGTAAAAAAGGCAAGAAATTTGGAAATTTCACAAATTACCATTTGGCCATATTGCAAAAATAATTTTTTATTTTTTACCAAATTATTTTTCAAAAAAGGTAATAAAAATATTCAAAAAATAGCTTTATTTAATATTCCACATCAATTTTTAAGCATTGATTTTTCAAATTATAATCGATTTTTTTACAAAAAAGATGCCATTAAATTTTTAGATATACAAAAATCTTTGCATTTACTAAAAAGTGAGGAAAGAAATACGATTTTAAAAATCAATGGATTTCCCTACCTAAATGACGATTGTTTTCTTCCCTTACATTCTTATGATTTTGCCAAACATTCATTAGTTGTAGGAAGTAGTGGTTCAGGCAAGTCTAAATTTATGAGCTCTATGATTGCTAATATTCAAAAAAATGCCAATTATCAAATGGATTACAAAATTGTTGTCATTGATCCACATGCTGCTATGGAAAACGACATTGGCGGTTTAGAAAAGACGGCAGTAATTGATTTTAAAAAAATGGAAGATCGTGTCAATTTATTCAGAAATTCTGGAAAAGATATTGTAACTTCCACAGAATTGATGTTGACTTTGTTCAAATCGTTAATTGCTGATTTATACAATTCAAAACTAGAACGTGTTTTAAGACATAGTATTCACATCTTACTGGTGAAAAAACAAATGTCGTTTTCCAATTTGCGAAAATTAATTTTGGAAATAGAATATCGAAATGAAATTATTAGCGAGCTGGAAGAAAAATTGCCCGAAAGTACGGTAGACTTTTTCCTCAGCGATTTTAATGAACTCAAAAATCAATCGTATCAAGAAGCCATTGCACCAATTATTTCATTTATTGATGAAACCAGAAAAGACCCTAACAGTTTTTACGGTGATATGACCAAAATTCCAGAAACGAGACTGATTTTTGAAGACGATATTTTCCCAACAGCCCAAAGTGTTTTGGCAGAATTATTAAGAAAAAATCCAAATTATGAAATAAAAAGGAGCATTCAAAACAAAATTCATGTCACTTGTCGAGCACAGGCAATTTTGCTAGCCAGTATTTTAAAAGCTAAAGGAATTCCAGCAAGAGCAAGGTCAGGATTTGCTGAATATACATCGAATGAAGGAGTTTATTGGGATCATTGGATTACAGAATATTTTGACGAAAAGGAAAAGAGATGGATATTAGCCGATGCGGATTGTTGTTGCAATGCTATCAATTTTAATCCATTTGCTTTACCAAGGGAAAAGTTTTTGTTTGGTGTAAATGCTTGGCTAGGAATGCGACAAAGTCGTTATCAAGAAAAAGAAATTGCCTATGCTTCCAATCCTGTAACAACTGGTTTAAAAGCAGCTATGCGAGGATTATTTTACGATTTTCATTGTTTGATGAATGATGAAATCATATTTTTACATATGCCAAGCTATGTGCAAAAAAAGAAATTTGAGTTATCAGAAGAGGAATATCAAGAATTAGATAATTTAGCAGAGCTTATGCAAAACCCCAATAAAAATTTTGAAAGATTGCAGGAAATTTGGGAGAAAGATTTGAAGTTTAGGATAATGAGTGGGGCACTTAATTAAAATATCGATATTTTGCACTTGAGATCTATTTCTAGTTTGTTAAAAATGACATAACTTCCTAATTCTATCATACCATAAAAATAAAATTATGTCAAGTAGATTTCTTATGATATAAATTTCCATAAAAGCAAGTATGGTTGTTAATTTTAAAGTATTGTTTTTTATTTTTAAATATTTCATTATTCAATCAAAAAAGGATAGAAAAAATGAGAAGATATTGACATTTTTGTATAAATATGTAATAATACTAACTTAGAAGGTTCTTTGAAGAATAGCCTTTCGAGTATTCGGGAGGCATTTTGTTCTCCCATCTATAAGAAAATTCTTAAAATTGAAGGAGGGAACTTAAATGAGTATTACAATTTACGAGCCAAAAGTGGAAGAATTTTTAGTAACAGTAGGTATACCAATGCATATGCCCATCAAATTAAATCAGACTAATAACATCGATGGATGTGAGGAAGATTTTATCAAAATGCGGGATAAATGGGCAAAGACAGAGATTGAACAAAGGGACTATGATCGCTGCCGAGCCACGATTAAATGGGCAAAAAGTTGCTCAGCGTCGCTTAAAAAAGTTTTTCCATACAAGCAAAAGGATAAAAATTATGTAAAATTCAGATTTGCCTTTGGAAGTATGGATGCAGTGAATGAATTTTACGATGGATTGACTAAAAATGTAAGGTCTTCTATACTGTAAAAACAACTGAAAAGAGGAGGAGAGTTCCTTTTCTTTTTGGTTTTGTAATTAAATTTTAGTAAATTAAACCTTATTTTTTAAATAGCTATAATAAAGGAGAATGTTAAATTTAAATTCTCTTCAAACAAGCACCATCAGTGGAAACAACAATTTTGAAACCGGTATCAAGAATACACTTGATACCGGTTCATCGATAAAGCTTATATTAGCTTTCAGCTAAAACCAATATACATAATAGTCTAACCTAACATATATCACTATATGAATAAGCTATATACCACATATATCAATCCGTTGCTAGATAATAAATGCACTTGCCATAACCATATTCATCTCCCAAATGAGACTAATAACAACCACGGCGAAATACAAGTATCATCATGACTTTGAATATATTACCTATTATTTAACCATTAATTAGACATGGTAAAAATGAATATTTAATAGCTTACAAACAAATAATATACTCGTCGCGTCCAACATAAGATAACCAAAGGATTTCTTCAGCTACATTACATCTTAGCTCGAATAATAAAAAGCCAAAAATTGACCTAATATCACTCTAAGTTAGGTTAATATAAACCTTATAATATTATTATGGTCAAACAAAAAAAAAATATACAAAAAGTTTAAAAAAATTGTTGACAAATGTAAATAAATGTTGTATGATTTAAAAAATTCAAGAAAGGAGACAAATTTTGAAGTTCAAAAAAGAGCAAACAACACAAGACTGGTTGCCTTTTGAGAATATCTACGAAAATGGATTGATTTTTTATAAAAATGCCTTTATCAAAATTTTAAAAATTAATCCAATCAATTATGATTTAAAATCTAATTTAGAAAAAGAGGCTATTTTAAATTCTTATAAAAATTTTTTAAAAACTTGCGATTTTGATATTCAAATACTCATTCAGAGTAAAAAAGAAGATATATCTAAAACTATTTCCCAAATCAATAAAATCCATGAAACAAATGAAAAAATTCAAAAAATCAAACAAAATTATGTAGAATATATCACGCAAATGAATAAAGAAAAAAATTCATCTTCCAAGAATTTTTATATCATCATTCGAAAAAAAGTAGATATTTTAAATAAAACCAACCAAGATTTTGCCAATGAAGAAAATAAAGCATTTGAGATGCTAAATGAAAATTATTTTAAAATTAAAGAAACATTAACAAGATGTGGAAATATGGTTAATGAAATTAATTCAAAACAAAATATAATCTGTATTTTAAATTCTTTTATATTTTGAAAATTCCCCAAAAAACTGAATAGAGGTGAAAAAAATAGAAAATTTTTTAAGAGGTACCATAAACCTAAAAGACAAATTAGCGCCAAGCGATATTAATTTGACAAATCCAAAATATATCGAAATGAATGGAAAATATTATGCAGGTTTGTTAATTGTCGATTATGCCAGAGAATATAGTGAAATTATTTTTAAAAATCTAATCAACAGCAATGTAAATGCTAATATTTCTATTTTTTATGAAAGACAAGATACATATAAAACCATAAAAGATTTGACCTATAGCATTGGAAATACAGGAGTTGACTTAAAATTTGGAAACGCTAATCAAGAAGACATTGATTTAGTTGCTTTTTCTTACAATGACGCCAAATACATAAGAAGAGAAATGCAAGTCAATAATGAAGATTTGTATTATTTATATACGTATTGTTTAATTATTGCAAATGATGAAAAAGAATTACAAAGAAATTTAGCTAAGATGGACGGAATTTTGCAATCTTCTGGTTTTGTTACAAAAAAAGCCAATTTTAGGCAAGAGCAAATTTTTCGTGCTTGTTTGCCAGCAATGGAAAACAGCAAAGATTTAAAGGAAATAACAGGAAGAAATGTATTAACACAAGGTTTAATTGGAACGTATCCTTTTATTTCATCTACTTTATGCGATGCAAATGGTATATTTATAGGAAGCAATTTATACAATAATTCCATGATTTTAGTCGACCGTTTTAATAAAGATAAATACAAAAACGCCAATATGTGTGTATTTGGCACAAGTGGCGCAGGAAAATCTTTTTATATTAAATTATTAATTTTGCGTTGTCGTCTATTAGGAATTGAGCAATTTATCATTGATCCAGAAAGAGAATATAATAAAATTGCTGAAAGCCTTGATGGAACGCTTGTAAAATTAGGACCAAGCTCGGAAACATATGTAAATATTTTCGATATACGAGAAGAAAGTATTGAAGATGGACAAGGATTTTTAAGTAGTAAATTGCAAAAACTAAGAGGTTTTTTTAGTTTAATTTTTGGCGAAATGGATGAAGAAAAAACAGCGATTTTAGAAGAAAAACTAATTAAAACTTACGAAAGTAAGGGAATTACTTTTCAAGATGAAACTTTATACAAAAGCCCAGAAGAAGGAAAAATTACGATTATTCCAAAGTTCAAAACGAGCGAAGAAATGCCGATATTGGAAGACTTATACCACATTTTAGATGATGAAAAAGATAAATTTTTCAAATTAAAATTATATCCGTTTATTTTTGGTTCCTTGAAATTTTTAAATCATAAAACCAATATTGACCTAAATAATCCATTAATTGTTGCAGATATTTATGATTTAGGCGAAGAAAATTTGAAATATGGTATGTATTTATTTACTGATATTTTTTGGGATAAAATCAAAAGAGATCGAACCCAAAATAAAGCCATTTATTTAGATGAAATTTGGCGCTTGATAGGTGTAACTTCAAGCGGATTTGTTGCAAGTTTTATTTATAAAATTTTTAAAACCATTCGTAAATTTGGAGGGAGTGCAGTTGCAATTACTCAAGATGTTTCTGATTTATTTAGTTTGGAAAATGGAGCTTATGGAAAAAGCATTTTAAATAATTGTAGTATTAAATCGTTTTTTTCGTTAGAAGAGGAAAATATTTTAGTTTTGGAAAAATATGCTAATATTTCCGAAAAAGAGCAAATTGAAATCAAATCTCTAAAAAGAGGAGAAAGTTTGATGTTTATTGGAGAAGACCATATTTTAGCTAAAATTGAGGCATCCGAAGAGGAAAAGAAATTAATTATATAGGAGGAAAGAGCGTGAAAAAAATAATAACAGCAGTTGGGAATCCAATGCTTAATTGTAAAATTAAAGAAATAAAAGATTATCAAGTTGTAACAGAAGATATTAAAACAGATGAAGAATTAATTGAATGGCTAGAAAGAGTTGGAGAAATACATATATTATTTTTAGGTAGCAATATTATACGAAATTATGAGATAGACGAATTCATTCAAATAATAAAAAAAATACAAAAAAATCTTCTAATTTTCTTTTTTAAAGAAGAAAATATAGAAACAAGTATTCAAGAAGATGATGGTTTACAAATTTATACAACACTAGATTTAGATTTAAAAATTCTTGAAAAAATGCTACAAAAAGCTTTACAAAAAGATATTAAAAAATACACATCCAAAACAATTGCTATTTCTGGAGCAAATGGAGTAGGCAAAAGTACCTTTTCCACATTTCTTGCCCAAAATGTGGAAAAACAAAACATAAAAACATTATTAATTGATTTTGATTTAGAAGAAAATCAGGTTAGAACATTACTTAAAATAAAAAAACAGCCACAATATATAGATAACATTAAAGATCTTATCCTGAAGATAAACAAAAATTTGGATGTGCTATGCCATTTAGATTTGATTTTTTCGGATGAAATAGACTTTTTAAGATTTCAAAGTATAATGAACCGATTAAAAGAAGAATATAATTTAATTCTTATAGATACTTCTTCTCGTTTTGAAAATGAATATACCAAACGAATTTTTTATAATAGTGATAAAGTAATTTTTTTATTGGAACCGAATATATTGGGGATCAAAAAAGCAAAAAATATGTTGGAAGTTTTTCAAGAAGATTGGAAAATTGCAAACGAAAAGATAAATTTATTATTAAATAAAACTAACATATATCAAATATCCGATACCATTATAGAGGAATTATTTCCTGATTTTAAATTATTAGGTAAGATGAAGTATATGGATAGCTATAACTTGATGATTAATAGAAATGTAGATAAAAAAGAAATAAGAAAAGAGTATGAAAGAATTTGTAAAAAACTTTTTAAATAAATAAAAAGATAATAGAAATAACCGTATTTCTATTATCTTGGAAAATCTATTTATTAATTAAACTATTAAAAGATTTAATGGTTGACCAGCCAGAATTTAATAACTTAATGGATAAGGCAGTAACATCTTTATGACTAGAAATATTTAATGTTGTTAATTTTATTTTGTATTCTAAATAACTTGATGTTTTATTAAAATCTTGTTCAACACTAGAGATACTACTGTTTAAAGCATTTCCTGTTGCTGGATCGATTAAATAAAGAAGTTTGTTTACAATATAAAAATCATAAGCTTTATCATCATTTGAATTTGTGATTATTGGATTAGTAGCAATTCTAAAGTGAACATGAGTAGTTTCAGGAATTAGATTGTCCTCACAACGTAAAAATAAGTATCTTTCATCACTCTTCATGTAAATTTTCCCAGAAGCATTATCAGAAACTACAAGGTCGCTAGGATTCCAACCATTAGAAGTTGTTTCTTGCATTTCATAAGAAAAGCCATCTGGTGCATTTTCGACATAAGCTTGTTTAAAGGATATGTTTTGTCCACTAGAGTTTGCTGTTATATTGATTTTACCAATAAAATTTGCTGCGTGTGTAGAATAATAAATATCAGGATTGGCAAATTGGATATGGCGTTTATTATTTAAAGAATCTGTTATTTTAAAATAGATATTCCATTCGCCTGTATTGATATTATTTGGCAGATAAAATCCAAACTGTATTGGTGTAATTTTACTGCTAGATACCTTTTTTATGTCAATATTGGTTTGTGTCTCATAACATTGATTTCCTTGTTGCAAAATAATGGAGACTGTTTGGTCATGAATGACATTTGCAAAACCGACATTTTCTATTTCCAGATGTACATCACAAATATTACCTTGTTTCACATCTTTAGAAACAGAAGACTTACGAAGAAGCAATCGATAACCCAAATGATCTTCAATAAATTTCAACGCAGAAGTTTGATTATATTCAGAACCATCAGAAGTATAAATTGATATTTTGAAGCGTTAGATCAGTTTGAGGAGTATTATGTTTTTTATTCGAAAAACTATCAATAAACTGATCTAGATTTTTTAAATCAGAAAGCTCCTTTTCAGCTGCGTCAGAATAATTATCTACAGCATTAGTAGCTTGTTTTAAAATCCCGTTTTCGCCTGTTAATAAGTTTAAAGTAACTCCTGCCAAAATTAATAAAATAATAATGGTAACAATTAAAGTAATTAAGGTTATTCCTTTTGTGTTTTTTAATAAATTCATAAATCCATCCTTTATTCATTGGTATTTTTAGTAATTCACTTATAACACATGGAGTAATAATTTTCAATAGATTTCGATAAAATTGCTTTTTTATTTGACATTATTAATTTAATTATATATAATACAACTATAAAAATAAAGAGAAAAGAGGGAAAAAATGGAAAGACAAGAAGAAACAAT
Organism: uncultured Clostridium sp.; assembly: GCA_947653235.1. Lineage (GTDB taxonomy): Bacteria > Bacillota > Clostridia > TANB77 > CAG-508 > Scatovivens. The sequence goes on along the minus strand of CANTGH010000005.1, from coordinate 91,829 downwards.
AGTTGAGAGAAATATTGAAGAAGAGATGAAAACAGCCTACATTGACTATGCTATGAGTGTTATTGTTGCCCGTGCTTTGCCAGATGTTAGGGATGGTTTAAAACCAGTACACAGAAGAATCCTTTATTCCATGCATGAAGATGGTATTACATCAGACAAGCCATACAGAAAATGTGCTAATACAGTAGGTTCCGTTCTAGGAAGATATCATCCACATGGAGATGCTTCTGTTTATGATGCAATGGTAAGATTAGCACAAGATTTTTCAATGCGTTACATGTTAATTGATGGTCATGGAAACTTTGGTTCTATCGATGGAGATAGTGCAGCTGCCATGAGGTATACAGAAGCCAGAATGGCTAAAATTTCAGAACAAATGATAACCGATATTGAAAAAAATACAGTTGACTTCATGCCAAATTATGACGACAGATTACAAGAACCAAGCGTATTACCAACCAAAATTCCAACTTTATTAATCAATGGTTCTTCTGGAATTGCAGTGGGAATGGCAACGAATATTCCACCACACAATTTAAAAGAAATTGTAGATGGACTAATTAAGATTATCGAAGAAGATAATGTAACAGATGAAGAATTAATGACGGTTATAAAAGGTCCAGATTTTCCAACGGGAGCTACAATTCTAGGAAGAGAAGGAATAAAAGACGCTTATACAACAGGTCGTGGAAAAATTACTTTGCGAGCTGAAACAGAAGTCGAAGAAATGGCGGGAAATAGACAGAGAATTATTGTTACGTCCTTACCATATCAAGTCAACAAAGCCAAAATGATTGAAAATATTGCAGCATTAGTTAGAGACAAAAAAATAGATGGAATTTCCGATATTCGAGATGAATCTGACAGAGAAGAACGTGTTAGAGTAGTAATCGAACTAAAAAGAGATGCTAGACCACAAGTCACATTAAATCAATTATATAAACACACAGCTATGCAAGAAACTTTTGGTATTATAATGTTAGCATTGGTTGATGGTGAACCTAAGATTTTGACATTAAGACAATGTCTAGACGAATTCATCAAACACAGAAAAGACGTAGTTTTACGCAGAACCAAATTTGAACTTGAAAAAGCGGAAGCCAGAGCACATATTTTAGAAGGATTGCGTATTGCAATTGATAACATCGATGAAGTAATTAACATTATTCGTTCAGCTTATGATGACGCCAAAGAAAAGTTAATGGAACGATTTGGTCTTTCTGACATTCAAGCACAAGCTATTTTAGACATGCAATTAAAAAGATTGTCTGGTTTGCAACGTGAAAAGATAGAAGAAGAATATGCAGAATTAATGAAATTAATTGCTTATTATAAAGATATTTTAAGTAGTGAAACATTAGTATTTAGTATCATTAAAGACGAGCTTCTTGAGATTAAAGAAAAATTTGGAGACGATCGATTAACAAAAATTATTGCAGCAGAAGGCGAAATCGAGGTTGAAGATTTAATCAAAGAAGAGCAAATGGTTGTTGCATTAACCAATTTTGGTTATATCAAAAGAATGCCAGTAGATACTTATAAAAGCCAAAGAAGAGGTGGAAAAGGAATTATTGGAATGACCACAAGAGAAGAAGATTTTGTTAAAGAAATCTTTACGACATCAACTCACGATACGGTTCTATTTTTCAGCAATAAAGGAAAAATGTATCGCTTACGTGGCTACGAAATTCCAGAAGCAGGCAGAAATGCAAAAGGAACAGCCATTGTAAACCTACTAAATCTAGAAGCTGGTGAAAGAATTTCAGCTGTTATTCCAATTCAGAATTTTGCAGAAGGAAAATACATTTTAATGGCAACTAAAAATGGAAGAATTAAGAAGACAAGTTTGCAAGAATATGCTTACTACCGAAAAACAGGTTTGACAGCTATTTTATTAAAAGACAATGATGCTTTAATTGATGTTCGATTAACAGATGGAGAAGATAATGTAGTTTTAGTTACTAAAAAAGGAAAATGTATTACATTTGATGAAAAAGATGTTAGACCAATGAGCAGAGGTACAAGAGGAGTTGCTGGTATGCGTCTTAATGAAGATGATGAAGTCATTGGAATGGAACCAATTATTGGAGGAGGAAAAGCGACTTTACTTGCTATTACAGAAAATGGTTTTGGAAAAAGGACTGATTTAGATGAATATAGATTACAAAGCCGAGGCGGAAAAGGAGTCATTACCTATAAAATAACAGCTAAAACAGGTGATATAGTTGGTATTAAAGTTGTAAATGGTGATGAAGATGTCATGTTAGTAACAGATACGGGAACCATTATTCGTTTAAGAGTAGCAGATATTAGTATTCTTAGCAGATCAACACAAGGTGTTACTTTAATGCGAACAAATGATGGAAAAGTAGTAAGTATCACAACTTTAGAGCCAGAAGAAGACAAAGAATAGAAATAAAAAACGTTGCAGGACAAAAAAACTACCCTGACAACGTTTTTTAACGCACTCAGACACTTGACATTTTGAGAAAAATATGATATTATACTTTTTATCAAATAATAGAAAGGATGACTTTTTTGAAAGAACAAATTGTAATAAGACTGCGGATAGTCTTAATAAACTTTATTTTGTTACTCATAGGATTAACATTAGTGTACACTTTTCAGGAGACGAAAGCACTAATATTTACAGTTGTTTTAGTTTATTCTTGTTTAGCATTAACACATGAAAAAAAGAAACTTTTTGCAATCATACAATGGGGATATACTATTTTGTATACTTCATTTTTAGGTTTTATTATGCTAACAGAGTGGAAAAACGTAGTAATTTTGATAGGTACTACATTTTTAATGGTACTTTGCTTATTAGCAAGACTAAGGAAGGAATAAAAGTAAGAAAAAACGGCTAAAATCTAGTCGTTTTTTCGTTTTTTAAATCTTAAATCCTCACCGAAAAATCTCAAAATTCTGTAATAACCAGCAATTCTTGAAGAAATTCTAGTGGTATAAATTTTCTCAATTTCATCTGGTCTCAAATTAGTAGAAATGATGGTTTTTGTAATTTTGTTATTTTGATTTAATAATCTGGTATTAATAATGGTGAATAATTCAGTGATATATAATTCACTGGTATGTTCAGTTCCTAAATCATCAATAATTAGTAAATCTGAAGTCAGAATATTTTGCATCAAATCAAATTTTGAGTTTTCTTTACCAAATTTAGCATCAATAATCTCATCAAACATAACAGGTGCTGTTTGATACAAAACAGTTTTGCCTTGTGATAAGAATTCATTAGCGATGCAATTTGTCATAAATGTTTTGCCAAGACCAGTATTTCCAGTAAATAGAAGATTCTTTTCAGTTGGATCATCGAAATTCTTGATGAAATTCTCCGATTTTTCTTTAATAATTTCTATATTTTCGCGAGGCGAAAGTTTCGACTTGTAAATTTCAGGATTTTTCTCAATGGAAAAAATATTGAGATTAAATTTCTTGAAATTTTCTTTTTCTAAATTTCCAATATTAGATTTATTGTAATATGTATTAAAAATCTGTTGTTTCAAGCAATTACACATAGTCGAAATACCATCTTTTTCAGTATAACCAGTATCTTTGCAAGATTTACATTCAAAATGTGGTTTTAGATAATTATTATCTTTCGATAATTCTTTTAGAAATTTATTTTTTTCCTTGATTAATTCAAGAGATTGCTTTTTTAAATCTGCCAATAATTGTTTTTGCTCAGAAGTATTGGATTGTAGAATTAATTTTGCTGTTTTAATGGAAATATTGGCAAGTTCAGCTTCTATTTCCGATAAGCGTGGATTAACAGACAGAAGCTCACGTTTTCTAAGTTCAGCTTGATGTATAGCATAATTGCGTTTGCGTTCATATTCATTTAAAATAAGTTTTAGTGTAGAATGATCCATCCTTTTCCTCCGCTAATTATCGTATAATGCGTCCCAGTTGTCAAAAGTACTTTGCGTATATTCAAGTGCCACTTGTTTGATTTGTTTGACTTTTTTATCTTTTGTTTTTAAGGAATTTAAGTAAGTATTAATTTCATCAACAGTTGATAAGTCTTTATTATGCCAATCAGAAAGAAGAGTATCAATATATTCAAAACTGATGGTATTTTTAGTGGTTGCTTTTTTTAATGCAACTTCAATGATATCCATGGAATATTGATAAGTTTCAGTCCATTTGATAATATATTCCTCGTCATAAGCTGTTAAATTTCTAGATAAATTAAGCTTTTGTGCAATTTTTTTCTTCAAAACATTTGTCTTTTCTCTGCGTTCAAAGTATAAATCTAAATCATTATACGTTTTTATATTTTCTTTATTCCAGGCTTCTGCTACAGTTTGGATATAATTGCGATGTAAAGCTCGGTTTTCGTAAGAATAGCTAAATAGAGCAAGCATTACTTGTTCATCAAAACCATACTTTTGAAACCACAAATCGATATCAGCATACCAAGTTGGTGTCATAGTTCCAGAGAAGAACTGTGAATTAATACTTTCAATGACTTTAGCGTGAGCTTGGCTTTCAGCATTTTTTTGAATATCTTCTGGAGAAAGATTTACTTTTGGATGATATAATTTATTTAATTCAATTTCTTGAATATTAGCTAGACAATAGCCATTTGGATTTTTGACCAATAAACCGACAGTTTCCCAATATTTAATAGCATCTTGAACAATTGGAAAATCTAAATCAAGCGTTTTAGATAAATCGTTAATTTTAATTTCGCTACTATGTTTTGACAAAAAAAGAACATAAAAATAAACCTTAACAAATTCACTCCTTGCTTCAGGTAGATATTCTGTGAAAAAAACATCTGGTATTTCTGTACTTGAGAATAAAAAAGATGTATCATTTTGTGTCAGTTTCATATGAAAGCCCCCATTTTTATATATTTTTTATGATAATAAATTGCATAAAATCCCCATTTTTATACAATTGTGAAACCTTTACTTTTATTTCTTTTGTACAGTATTTTTATTATATCATTAACTTTCTTGCTTGACAATACAGAAAATATTTTTGCTAATAAAGTCCGCTTGGCAGTAAGAAAAAAACTATTAGAAGAAAACTTCTAATAGTTTTTTTACTATTGATGAGTAATTTTTTTCTTAAATAAATATATTTTTTGATTTGTATAATATTTAAAAACATAAAGAAATACAGATACAATATTTTCGTTATGGATGCCAACAATACTAAATAAGAAAAATGGTACAAACAGAGCAATAAAAACATAGATTTTTAAACCGATTGTAGAAAAAAGTAAATTCACCAATCCGTATAAAAGGATAGCCCAAAGAGTGTCTAATACAGCAGTTTGGTAATCAAGCAATCCCAATAATTTAGCTCTGAATTTATAATTTTTTGGTAAAATAAAATGCATATAACCTCCTAAATAAAATCTTTTAATGTGTAATGAGTATATTGGTGTAAATGAGAAAACAATTCTTTTATTGTATATTGGCATTTTGCAATCACAATAACAATGGAAAAATAAATCAATTCTGATAAAACATGTCCCAAATAAAAATCTAAAGTAAAACCTAGAACTAAAACAAGACTAACAAAAATTTGCATAAAAAGTAAAATAAAAAATTGTTTTAGCCATCCTTTAAAAAATCCGTCAAAACGGTGATTAATTAAAGAGATAAAAGCAAAGGGAGCCAATAAAACGAAAATTTTACATAAAAGATAACGTACAGAATAAGTCATTAAAATATAAATAATTCCAATGGTAGAACATAACTTTAAAATACCATCAAATGAAAATATGTTAAACATTTGTACAGATGGATATAATTTTGAATGTATTAAATCGATTAAACTCGAAAAGCTAATTTCATAACCAGTTATAGAATAACCAATTTCACAGATGAAATCGGATAATAAGCCAATAAGAGAAATAAACATTTCACAAAGTTTAAAAGAACAATTCATACAAGCTATAAAAATAATACATTTAAAAATAAATTGATAAGGTGTATCAATAGGAGAATACGTTAAATGAGACACAACAAATTTTAAGACATAAAATAAAACAATTCCAAAAATAAGACTATTTGCAACTAACAATAAACCATTGCTTGTATCTGTACCAAACAATTTTTGGAATTTGGCATCCTGAATAATATCTGTTTGAATAAATAAAATATTATCTAAATTAGAATATACTGTATGGTTTATAGATGAAAAAAAATTGAAGAAAATGCTATTCAAAGAATCGCAAATTAAAGTAGTTAAATTAAGAGTTGAACTTTCCAAATTGAAATCCTTTTAGGCTAAAACAGTTTCAATCAAAGAAAGCACTAAGTCAATACATAAAATTAATACATATGAAGTAATACTTCCTTTTATTAAATTGTTAGCTCGATAAATTTTTTTTTCATCACCTAAACTAAATTTTCTCATCAATAACCCTGTTGCCACGGCGACAGCAGCAAAAGAAGTTGCTATTTTTATAATATAACCTTCAATTTTAGAAAAAGCTCCTGTCAATGTTGATACCAACTTAGGATCAGCAGCAAATACAACCTGACTAAACAGGAAAAAGAATACGACAGTAACAAACGCCGTATAAAGTAATAAAAACTTTTTTTGTTTCATACAAAAACTCCTTTCTTAGAAATAAAATAAAATAAAAAACAAAACAAATATCACCTTCTTTACAAATAAATTTTTATAATTTGAAAATTTGCAAGAAACTGCAATGAAAAAATGTTGTAAACTGAAAAGAAAATCAGTTTTGATAAAAATTTCTTTTTCAAATTTGTTCTATCATACAACATTTTTTTCAAAATGTCTATACTTTTTTAAAAAAATATGTTAAAATTATTCATATTATCAAAACTTTTAAGTAAAACACATAAATTGAATTTAAAATAGGAGGGAAACTATGATAGAAAAAACAACAAAAATAGGGGATTTATTAGAACAATACCCAGACAAAGCAGATATTTTATTAGAAGCAGGAATGCATTGTTTAGGATGTCCAGCTTCTCAAGCAGAAACATTAGAGGAAGCTTGTACAGTTCATGGAATTGATGTAGATGAACTTGTTGCTAAATTAAATGCATAAAAAAACTGCAAGTTTCGGACAAACAAGTCAGAATGTCCGAAACTTCAAAATGCATTCATAGCTCAGTAGGATAGAGCGTCCGCCTCCTAAGCGGAAGGTCACTGGTTCGATTCCAGTTGGGTGCACCAAAACTTAAAACCCTACAATACTGAAGTGTCAGCATATTGTAGGGGTTTTATTTTAAAAATAGTGCAATAGAATTTAAGACATTATAATCTACAATAGTAAAAATATTCATAAAAAGCTTGCAAAATAGGCATAAATGTGATAAAATAATAAACGGTAAAAATTTTTACTATACCCTATAACGTTTTTGCGTTATAATAAAGAAAGGAGAAGCCAAGTTATGGAATCAAATGATGACAGGCAAACCTTGAAGAATGTAACAAAAAGGAGGGACATTCGGAAAATATTTCTTCAAGGCGTCATAGCGGCAACTTTTTGTGTAACAAGTATGTCAGTTGAATGTAAAGCTACAACATTTTCTGAGTTGGAAGAACCAAAAGAAATTATCAATCTTTTAGAGGATGTAAAAAATCGAGAAGAAGAACATATCCAAGAAGAAACGAAAATGCAGCTTGGCAGGGAAAAAGCAAGAGCCAAAGAAAGACAAGAGGCTCGAGAGCAAGGACTGGCAGAAGAAAAAGCCAAAAGAGAAGCCGAAGCTCAAAAGGAAGCGCAAGCTTCTGAGAGATCTTTTAAACATTTGATAGGTGAAGTAGATTTATTAGCTAAGATAATCGAAATAGAAGCCGCAAAATCAATGGAAGATCGAAGAAGAGTAGGTTCAATTCCGCTAAATCGAACTAGCACTACATATGAAGATTTCCGCGATGTACATACCATCAAAGAAGTCTTTTGGCAAGGCACTCAATATAATGATATAAGCAAACAGAGAATAAAAGAAGGAATTGAAGCAAGTCCAGAAGCAAAAGAAGTGGCTTATGGATTAATTATGGGAGAAATTCCTTGCTTAGAAGAAAAAATATTATTCCAATCGAGTGAGGAAAAACCTTGGATGGTTGGTCGATTAGCATCAGCAAACCTACCGAATTCAGAGCAATACTATGCGTATCCGCTCAATTATGAAGAGCGATGTCTGCCACAGTAAAGACTCTCTTTATTAGAAGAACTGCTATCACATCAAATAATTTTGTGGTAGCAGTTTTTCTAATGTTAAGCCTCTTGTCAAAAAAAACAAAATATGATATAACAATAAAATAATAAAAAAATACAGGTGAAATATGGAAGAAAAATTTATGAAAGAAGCACTAAAAGAAGCACAAAAAGCGTTTAATAAAAATGAAATTCCAGTTGGTGCAGTCATTGTAAAAGATAATAAAATAATAGCTAGAGCTCACAATATAAAAGAACTAAAATGTGATGCAACAGGTCACGCAGAAATTTTAGCCATTCAAAAAGCCTGCAAAAAAATGGAAGCATGGCGCTTATCAGACTGTGATATGTATGTAACATTAGAACCTTGTCCTATGTGTACAGGTGCTTTAATTCAAGCCAGAATGAGAAAATTATACATTGGGACACAAGATGACAAAACAGGGGCTTGTGGATCTGTTTTGAATTTGTTAGAATATAAATTTAATCATAAAATTGAAGTACAAAAATATATATTAAAAGAAGAATGTGAGACAATCCTCAAAACGTTTTTCAAGCAACTACGCGAACGAAAGAAAGGAAAATTAAATGAAGAAAAGTCAAATATTTAAAAAATGCATATTTTTATTTTGCTCCATTATAGTATTGATGATTGTTATCTTTGTCATGGTGAAATATGAAGTAGAAGGTGAAAAAACATTACCCTACAAAATAAACAAAATTTTTGTTATTAGCACAGTAGAAGGAACTCCAATCGATGATGGTGAAAATATTTGGAACATTAATGTAAAACAAGCTAATGATTTATATTTTTATATTGAAAAAAGTGATGAAACAGAAGAGACAATTCAACAAATTACGCTTCAAAACTTTTCAATCACAAAAGCACCAAGCAAGGGAGAAATAGCTATCTATAGACCAACAGGTGAGTTAGAAAATCTATACACATACAGTGAACAAAATTATCTAAAAGAAAGCATAAACTATTCTGGTGCAGAAATTGACGATTTAAAAACATTAGAAATTGCTAATACTGGTGGTGTTATTAGTTGCAGAGTTGCATTAGATAACTTAGGAAATTATATTTCAAACGATTCAACAGAAATAACATACGATGGAAAATTATTGCAACATATTGGGATCAATGTAGAAGAAATAAAATTCCAATTAAGATTTGATATACAAATCCAAACGAATAAAAATGTAACTTACCAAGGTAGCATTTCTCTTGCATTACCATCAGAAGAAATTATTGAAAAAGGATCCTCTAATTTCGAAATAAATAATTTTGAAGAAGTTGTTTTTAAGAGAATATAACTTTTTATAAAACAGACATGTAAAAAGTGTCTGTTTTTATAAAATTCTAAAAAATGGTATAGACACAAAAAATAAAATATAGTATAATAAAATAGAAAAAATATAAAGTAGGAAAATTATGAAAACAGACGATTTACAAAAAATGCAACAAAATCTTCAACAAATGAAACATAATTTAGAAAACATGTATCGTATTGAACCAGAAGAAACCACAGACTACCAAGACAAATCCAAAGGAAGACATGTTGCACAAAAAGAACGAAATCAAATAAGACATTCTACAATAGCCAAAATTGCAAGAGAAGAGCGAATCATTGTGCTAATAACAATTGCAATAGTAGCTTTTACTTGCATTTTCTCAACTAGTATATTTGCTAAAACAATTTCGGAAAACCAAGTAGCCAATACAAACACAAAAAATGAAACACAAGAAAAGCAAAATGTAGAAGAAAATCAACCAGAACAAACAAAAGATACACCACCTATTTTAGAAAAAAACGAAAATGCAATCCAACTCGAAGAAATTCTACTTGAAAATGTAAGTGTATTGAAATCTAAGGAATATGCAGAAGAACAACGTCCAATTCCTTTTGAAATAACATACAATGAAAATCCCAATTTACCAGAAGGCGAAGAAGCAGTAAACAAGCAAGGTATCGAAGGAAAACAACAAGTAAAAGTAATCAAATCCTATGAAAACGATGTTTTAGTTGGAGAAGATATTCTAGAAACCATTATCATTGAAAATCCTGCCCCACAAATTGTAGATAAAGGAACATCAAAATTCTTAAGCAACAATCAAGTACATTTAGGAGATACAATGTACGTTACACAAGAAGTGAAATTAATGGACAAAGCAAATCATTCAGCAAATGAAATCAAGTCAATTTTAAAAAGCTTGGATGTAACACTAAAAGAACTGCAAGGAGAAAGTTGGTGTAAAGTAGAATACGATGGTATAGAAGGTTATATAGAAAGTAAAAATTTAACTAGTAGTAAAGTTGCCCCACAAATCTTAGAAGCTAATCGTGTGCAAAAAATTAAAATGACCTTGCAAGAGGACATGCCATTAAATCAATCGACCAATTTAACACTAGAAGATTACGAAAAAATCTTGTCAGGTAATTCAGCAGATAAAAACCATATCATAGAACAAAATGCCGAAGTATTTTATCATATGGACAAGGAATATCAGCTCAATGGTGTATTTTTGGCAGCAATGGCAATTCATGAAAGTGGTTGGGCAACCTCAACAATTTCTAAAGACAAGAAAAATTTATTTGGCTATGGTGCATATGACAATTCACCTTATGAAAGTTCATTTTCTTTTGAAACATATGCAGAAGGGATTGAATTATTAGCAAAAGTTCTAGTAAAATATTACATAAATCAAGCTGGTACCCCAATTTACGAAAATGAAACAGCCAAAGGTTCTTATTATAATGGGTCAACTATTTCAGGGGTCAATGTAAGATACGCAAGTGATACACAATGGCATGAAAAAGTTTATAAATATATGAAATATTTATATGAAAGATTATAAAATGGAGTCATTATGAAAATGAAAATAGATAAATTTGCTTTGCCAATATTATGTTTAATAATATTGGCAATCTTATCAATCGATAATCGATTTATTTTTAGTAAAATATCAGCCCAAAATAATTTTACAAAAGAGTTATTACAAATTGCAGAAGCCAATCGAGAACCGATATTCAAAGTATCAAAAATTATTAAATATAGTAGTGCAGAAGCAACTGACAATACAGCCGAGCAAAATCTGCAAGATTTAAGTATTCATCAATATTCAGATATAGCTTTATACATTAATAATACAGAAGAAGAATTAACTGAAAAAAACACAGTAAAAGAACTATATTTAGACAATTTTCACATAGAAGTTGGCTATCAACATGGAATACCAGCAATCTATTATAAAAATCCATTAGAAATTTCTAAATTTCGAATAATTGATGAAAATAAAATTCAAGATGCTTTAACCTATAAAATAATTTACACCAATGAAGAAAATGAAAACAGCAATTATGAAACACCAATATTTTTTGCAGATTGTTCAAATCCAATTACAATTGGATATATAAATCAAAACATTGTCAATCACTATCAAGTCACAAAAGAAAACGGATTAGTTTCTTTTGATGGTAGAATTTTTAACAATATGGATATGAATTTAAAAGAATTATCACCGAAGATAAGTTTTACTATCCATTTGAAAAATAATTTAGATGAAGAATTTATCTGTAACATGAGTGCCAATTTACCATTAGAAACAGAAGAAGGAAGTGTTAAAAGTGGCTATATAATTCAAATTGCAGATGAGATTGAGTATTACCGATTTTTTAGACAAGTGTAAAAATATCTCAAATTTTCTCCTCAAATCACTTGCCAAATCTAAAATTTCATTATATAATATTTTTACGTTGAACGAGGCTTCTTTTAAGGAGGGTATGTTTCAATAAAAAGCTATGAATCTCGTCAGGTTCGAGAGAAAGCAGCGATAAGTAGTGTATTTATGTGAGTCATATCTTCCTTAAAGGAAGTCTTAAAAAAATGGAAAAGAGGTGTTTGAAATATGTCATATACAGCATTATACAGAAAATTTAGACCATTAAAATTTGAAGATATGGTAGGGCAAGAACATATTACAAAAACACTTAAAAATCAAATTATAGCAGGCAGAGTAGGGCATGCCTATTTATTTAATGGAGGGCGTGGTACAGGAAAAACAACCTCAGCCAAGATTTTAGCTCGTGCAGTAAATTGCCTAAATCCAGAAGAAGGCGAACCATGCAATCAATGCGAAATTTGTAAAGAAATCTTAGATGGTTCTTTGACCGATGTGGTAGAAATGGATGCTGCCTCAAACAACAGTGTAGAAGATATTCGTAGTATTCGTGATGAAGTCAATTTCCTACCAACCAAAGCCAAATACAGAGTTTATATTATCGATGAGGTTCACATGCTTTCCGTAGGTGCTTTTAATGCTTTGCTAAAAACACTAGAGGAGCCACCAGAACATGTCAAATTTATTTTGGCAACAACTGAACCACAAAAATTGCCAGCAACCATACTTTCGCGTTGTCAGCGTTTTGACTATAAAAAAATAAGTGACGAAAATATCATAAAAAGACTAAAAATTATTTGTCAAGAATCCAACTTGAAGGCAACACAAGAGGCATTAAAAACCATTGCTATATTATCTGAAGGTGCCATGCGAGATGCTATTAGCATTTTAGAAAGATGTAGTCAAGAAAACAGTGAAGAAATTACAATTGATTTGGTCAAAGAATTAGTAGGTTTGCCAAGTTTAAAATACATTCACAAATTAGCAAAAGCGATTTTAGAAAATAACGAAATGATTGCCTTAGAAGCAATTGATGATGTCATAAAAGATGGAAAAGATTTATATAATTTTTTATGGGAAGTTATCAAATATGTAAAAGATGTCTTGGTTTATCAAGCAACAAAAAATTTGGATTTATATGCACAGCAAGAATTAGAACAAATCAAGGAATTGTCTGAAAAAGCGGAAAAACAAAGGCTTTTGAGTGTCATTTATCAATTATCAGATTTAGAAAGTAATCTCAAAAACTCAATGCAAAAAAACATTTTATTTCAATCTGGTATCATAAAAATTTGCATGAACCAAACAAGTGGTGACATTTCAAGTTTAGAAAAGAAAGTAGAAATATTAGAACAAAAATTAAATAATATTAGTAATGGAACTGTTTCTGTGCCAAGAGCTTCTGGGGTGCAATCTACAAGACAGCCACAAATAAGATCACAATCAACGTCAACAACGGCAAGACCAACTGCCACCAAACAAACCGAAGATTGGAAACAGATTGTAGACAGTTTGAAAAAAACAGGTAAAATCAGATTATATACTTGTCTTGTCAACACGACAGTCAACAAATTAAATGACCAAACGTGGGAAATCGAATTTCCAAATGGACTAACAGAATTTAATAGAAAAATTTTAGAAGATGTCACAACTCGAAAAGATTTAATCCAAACCATCGCACTATCTGTCGGTCATGAAATCAACATCAAACTAAAAGACACCAAAACAGAAAAACCAGCAGAAACAACATCATCAGGATTTGACGATTTGGGCATTGACATCAATATCATTGAATAAAATGTAACATAAAGGCACATGACCCTGTCTGCCTTCAAGAGATGAATTATTTTATCATAAAATTATCAATATTATGATAAAATAAGATACAGAAAAATATCATAATTTTATCAAAACAAGAAAGGAGAACAAAAAATGGCAAAAAGAGGAGGATTTCCTGGAGGAATGGGAGGATTTGGCGGAATGAACATGAATCAATTAATGAAACAAGCCAAAAAAATGCAAGAAGACATGGAAAAAACACAGGAAGAATTACAAGAAAAAACATTTTCAGCAACTGCAGGCGGAAACGCAATATCCGTAACTGTTACAGGTGCAAAGCAAATCAAAGAAATCAAAATTCAAAAGGACGTAGTCGATCCAGACGATGTAGAAATGTTGCAAGATTTAATTTTAACCTGTATCAATGAAGCATTAAGAAAAGTAGACGATGCCCAATCCGCAAGTTTTGGCAAATACAACATCCCAGGTTTCATGTAAACCGTAGGGGCAGGGTTCCACCCCCTACCCCAATCCCAAAACAACAAAAAATATCAATATTTTATCATAATAATATCAATATTTTATGAAAATATTATCAAAAAAATATCAGAATTTTATCAAAAAAGAGGACACAAAAACATGGCAAATTATTCACCATCTATTGAAAAATTAATCGAAAGTTTTGAAAAATTACCAAGCATCGGTCACAAAACTGCACAACGTCTGGCATTTTATATGTTAGATGTTAGCCAAGAAGAAGCCAAAGAGTTTACAGACGCAATTTTAAATGCAAAACAAAATTTGAAGTTTTGTTCCCGCTGTTTTAATATTTCCGATACAGACCCTTGCAATATTTGTGCAGACAGCAAGCGAGATCAAAGTACAATTTGTGTTGTAGAAGATGTACGCGACGTTTTTGCGATGGAGCGAGCACATGAATATAAAGGTGTTTATCACATTTTACATGGTTCCATTTCACCAATGAACGGAATTGGACCAGATGATATAAAAATAAAAGAATTACTAGCAAGGTTAATGGATGGAAATATAAAAGAGCTAATTTTGGCGACTAATCCACGTGTAGAGGGAGAAGCAACTTCGATGTACATTTCGAAATTAGTCAAACCAATGGGCGTTAAAGTTACAAGAATTGCACGTGGTATTCCAATCGGTGGTGATCTAGAATATACAGATGAAGTGACGCTGATGAAGGCGTTGGAGGGAAGAAGTGAAATGTAAAAAAACACCAGTTTTAGTTTGGTGTTTTTTATTTTTCGAAAAAATCTATTGATTTTCTGTTTCTTTCTTTCTTTCTAATAATGTTTTACAAATTTCTTCTGTTGAATTTGGTCGTGATAAAGAATAGGTATTTTCTTTCATGAGAGGCAATTTTTGTGGATCACGATATAAATTTTTCAAAACCCTTGCTACATTGTCATTTTTTTTAATCCAAAGCCCAACTCCCTTTTCTACTAAAAATTCAGCATTTTCCTCTTCTTGACCAGGAATAGGATTGATTATAATCATTGGCAGATGAGCGGTTAAACTTTCTGTTGAAGTAAGACCACCTGGCTTGGTTATAACAAAAGATGAAATTGACATAAGTTCTGGTACCTTATTAGTATATTCTAAAACTTTAATTCTTTCTGCAGAGTCCGTATTTTTTACAAGTTCCTCAAATTTTGTATTCATTTTTCTGTTTTTTCCAGAAATAGCAACAACTTGTAATTTTGAAAATAAACGAATCAAAGATTTTAAAACCATTACTGTCGTTTTATTTCCCAATCCAAATTCGCCACCTGCAAAAAATAGGACAACTTGCTCTTTTGGATTTAAATTAAATTCTTCACAAATTTCTTCTCGATTAAAGTTTTTTGTAAATTTATGGGATACAGGAATTCCAGAAACATAAATTTTATTTTGATCAACTCCATATTCTATCATATCTTCTTTCATCTGATGGTTAGAAACAAAGAAATAATCACAATATTCATGAAAAACTAGCCATTGTCCATGAATGTGAAAATCCGTCAAAATCGTGGCTAATTGACAATTAATTTTTCCACGTTTTTTCAAGATACCACACATTTGCGTTCCAAAAGGATGAGTGGATATAATCAAATCTGGTTGAAATTCTTGTAATAATGAATTAAGTTTAATGGAAAATAATTTATTGGAAGTAGTCACGGCTTTTGAAGTGAATCCATCATTGGCTAAATGATAAGCAGTTTTCCAAGCCCAAGGTGCTTTTTTGGCAGCTTCATTATAGCTATCAGCTAGCAGTTTATTTAGATATTTATTGATATATTCAATACAATCCACTAATTTTATTTCAATTTCTGGATAATGATTTTTAATATAAGTTTCAATGGATTTTGCAGCAGATAAATGACCGCCCCCATAAGAACCATAGAATACTAGCACTTTTTTCATAAAAACTCCTTTGCTTAATATTATATCACGAAAAAAATAAAATTACAATATTTGGAATATTAAAAAAATATGTGGAAAAGATAATAAAAATAAAGGAGGAAAGAATGTGATGAACTGTGAGGTAAAAAATAAGTTGTTGACAATTGCCATCATACTAATAATTGCAATTGCAGTAACAATAGGCTATTATGCCTACCAAAAAAATCAAGATTATGCTATATTACAAAAAAATAATTATAATGAAGCATTTGGAAATTTAGTTAATTATATGAACAGTGTTGAAAGTTTACTCGCCAAATCAATGATTTCAAAAAGTGCGGAACATAGTGCCCAAACACTAACAGAAGTGTGGCGAGATTCAAATTTGGCATTGGTTTATTTAACGAGAATACCAATGAATACAGAAGAATTATCCCAAACAGCTAAGTTTTTAAATCAAGTAAGCGATTATTCGTATTCATTGTCACGAAAGAATATTAAAAAAGAAGAATTATTATCAGAAGATTTTGATAATTTAAAAAATCTACATGAATATAGTGTACAATTAGAAAATACATTAAATCAATTATCAGAAGAACTTTATGCAGGTAGTATTAAATGGGAAGATTTAGGTCAAAAAAATACTTTAGAATATGCACAAGCAGTGGACAATATTTCAGTTTTTTCCAACATTGATTCAAATCTAAAGCAGTACGAAGGGTTAATTTATGATGGTGCCTATTCAGATCATATTAACAAAGCAGATAAAGTAGGACTTGTCGGAGATAATATATCAGAAGAAGAGGCCAAACAAGTAGTGGAGAAATTTTTTGGACAAGAAAATATAGAACAAATAGAACTCAATCAATTTCTACAAAATGCCGATATACCATGTTATGATTTTTCAGTAAAGTTAAAAAATCAAGAAAGTAAGGTCAGTATAGAAATTGCACAAAAAGGTGGTGCAGTGATTGAAATGCAAAATAACCGAGAAGTAGCAGAGGAAAGGTTATCCCAAGAAGAAGCTAATGAAAAAGGAAAGAGTTTTTTAGCTCAAAAAGGATTTGAAGGGATGAAAGAAACCTATTTTACAAAACTAGGAAATGTGGTAACCGTAAATTATGCCTATGAATACGAAGATATTATTGCTTATCCAGATTTGATAAAAGTGAAAATTGCTTTAGACAATGGGGAAATTTTAGGGTTAGAAAGTGATGGATATTTGAATTCACATACAAGTCGAGAATTTAATGAAGTCAAATTAACGTTAGAAGAGGCACGTGAAAAATTAAATGAAGATTTAGAAATTTTATCCGAAGGAATGGCAATTATTCCAACTGAGTGGAAAACAGAAATTTTATGTTATGAATTTAAAGGAAAAATAGAAGAAAGAGAATTTCTTGTGTATATTAATTGTGAAACAGGTGAAGAAGAAGATATTTTAGTCATCTTAGATACACCAGGTGGAACGTTAACCGTGTAAAAAGAGAGCTTAGCTCTTTTTTTATTTTAATCGAAAATAGATAAAATCTTATTTCCTCGATATTATTATAGTTTTTCCTTGGAAATGTAACAAAAAAGATATATTCTTGCTTAAATTTCTTGTAAAACATATTATCCGTAGGGGGGATAGAGTTTTAAAAAAGGAATTTTAGGGTGTTTGGAAGAATTTGACTATTGACATTTAGGTAAAAAAATTGTTTAATAATAATAGATAAAATTATAAAAAGGAAAGAACTCTAAATAATGCTAAGATGTTCGGGAGGGAAGCATATGAAAAAGGCAAAATCAAGGAAAATAGTTATGCTATCAATCATGAGTGTAACAACATTACTGTTATTGTCCACAAAAACAGAAGCAACAACCAAAATGATGGATGAAGTATTAGCAGGAAGTAATAGTGATAAAGTACAAGTATTAAGTATAAACAATACAACCACTTTTTATCAGTTACCAGTAAGAATAGAACCATCAACAGGGAGAACTATAAGTGAAGAAATTGCACATACAAGAACTTATTATGGAAAAGATGAAATCATAAAAATAGTATTTCCTTTTTCTAAGAAAGTACAAAGTATATCAGCTGATGCAGAGTTGGTTATTAATATAGGAAACAAACAGGAACATATAAATGGTCAAAATATTGTCGTAAATGAAAAGACCAATAGTGTAGAATTTAATTATAGGATAAAAGGGAAAGATAGTGGAGAAATTTCGCTTCATTCTGCTAGAGGAACGGCTACTTCAGAAGAAGGGCAAACACTTCCATTCTCGATACAAGGAAAAGACCAAACTTGGAAACCAGGTGAAATTATAGCCAAAGGAACATGGGGGTCTATAGAGGTAATCTATGAGAGAATTGATGAAGTAGTGCAAGAAGATGGTTCAATTGAAGTAGAAGAAAATCCTGACTTCTCACTAAAATGTGTAATGAATTTTTCAAAAAAAGAAAGTGCGTATGAATTATCAGGAAGTGAAATAACTCCAAGAACATCAATATATATGTTGAAAAACAATGGAGAAGGACCAAAAGAAGTAGAACTTGAAAGTGATGAAATATTAAGATACAAACAATATCCAGATAAAGGAATACAACAAATATGGGTAGAGGAATATACCGAAGAAGATAAGAAATATTTTCCAATCATTTACTTAAAAGATGCTTGTGACATAGCAGGTAATACAAATTCGCTAAGTAATGTAACTTCATCGTCTGATAGAAATTTTATTTACGTAGGTGCAGTTGAAGAGCCAAATCCAGAAAAGCCAATGGAATATAAAGCAAAGAAAGTGGCAGATGATGGAAAGTATTATTTAAAAGAAGGAGACAGAATAACTTTTTATACCAATAGAGAAAAACGAGATTTACGTTTAAAAATAAATAACGAAGAAATAAATCCTCAAAATATAACTGATGAGATAATCGCCGAAGATATACATAAAATAACCTATACAATAGAAGCTGGATACAATGGAAAGTTTATTTATGACTTCCCAGAAAAAGATGAAATATTCCAAGAATTTACAGATGTTTTTGAAAACGAGAACTATATAGTAGATACAACACCACCTAAAATTGAGTTCAATTCTTCTTCTATACAATCAGATGGTCCGTGTGTTTCAGATGAAAGCAAACTGTTTTGGTGGCTAAAACCAAATTCTCAAATAAGTATAGATATTCAAGAAAAGGATGATATTACATTTGAATTTTCTGAACAAGAAAATTGTGCAGTTACGATGCCTATTCATGGAAAAGTTCTTATTAGAGCCTTAAACGACGGAATATGTAGTTTTGTTATCACTGCAACAGATAAAGCAGGAAATAAAACACAATTAAATCCACAAAGTGAGAATAAGTTCAAAGTATATTGCGATGATAAAGGTCCTGAGGTAAGAATTAATTCAAATCAGCACTTTACAAAAGAAGATTTAATACAATTCACAATCGTAGAACAAGATCCTGAATATTCGGATGGTTGCGAGGGAAGTTCTATCAGTATAGATAGTGATATTGATACTTCAAAGATAATTGTTTCAAATGGTACAATCATAAAAAGTGAGCAAGAGAAGGAATTTTTAGGTCCTAGAAAGAAGACTAAGCATACAGTAACTCTAAGTGTAATGCCAAACAATGATGGATATGTAAGTGTTTATGTACAAGAAGGTAGTGCTGCTGATCAGCTAGGTAACGCCAGCCAAGCTTCTTCCATCTGCAAAGTCTACAGCGATCGAACTGCTCCAATCATTAACGATATCACAGGTGTTCCAACTGATTGGACAAACCAAGATGTAAAATTATCCGTTATTGCAAGCGATGCAGGAATAGGAAACATTCAATATAGATTCAATAATGGTGCGTATTCAACCGATAATACTCACATAGTAACAGCAAATGGAAAAGTCAGAATACAAGTAAAAGATGAATTAGGAAACGAGAGCGAAATAAAAGAAGTAGAAATTAGCAAAATAGACAAAACAGCCCCAACAATAGGTGCGATTTTGAAATCTACACAAAATGGAACTGTAAAAATAACAATAACAGGAATTAATGATGAAGGATCTGGTGTGGCAGGAATTAGCTTCAATGGCAGTGAATACACACAAAAGACAAGCTATACTGTTACACAACCTGGAATTTATACAATCAAAGTAAAAGACAATGCAGGAAATGAGATGACACCACAAGGAATAGAAGTAACAGCTGATGATTTCAAAACACAACAACCTGATCCAGAATTACCAGAATTTGATATTTCAAACATTGGACAAATTCTAAACGGAAAATACATCATAGTCAAACCAGAAACAGTTGTTAAAAGTGAGTGGAAAAACCATGTAACAACAGACGTAGCCGTAGGTGAGCGATTTGCTACAAATCACCAAATTACTTTTAATAATAAGAATTATACAGTTATCGTAAAAGGTGATGTAAATGGAGATGGAAAATGCACTTTATCAGATGTCACAAAAGTAAACCAATTTAGATTAGGAAAAACAACTCCAAGTGAGACAGAAAGACTAGCTAGTGATGTAAATGGAGATGAAAAAATTGAATTATCAGATGTCACAAAATTAAATCAATTTAGACTAGGAAAAATAAATGAATTATAATTTTAAGAAGTCCAGAAATTTTCTGGACTTTTTTATCAAAAAGAAGTAAAATTTGTAAATTTATGGTTTAAAAAGTCTTGACTTTGGAAATAGATATATATATAATACTTATAATAAAAAGTACAAATTATGATATAAAACATATTGGAGGTAACAGATGAAAAAAAGTTTAAAAATAATTTTAATGATGACATTGCTTATAATATTAGTACTTACGACAAATTCATTAGCTGCAACAAGTACAATTAAACTAATCCCATCCAAAACTAATGTAACAGCTGGTGAGGAATTCACAGTTCAAGTCTCATTAGAAGGTACAGAGCCAATTTTAGGAATGGAGTCAAGATTAGATTATGACAAAAATCTTTTTGAGTTAACAGAAAAAAAGATAGAAACTCAAATAAAAGGAACAGATTTAAGTGGAGGAGATGAAGCAAGATTAGATGTAACCACAGAAGATCCAGTAACCTCAACCAATATTTTCACACTAACATTTAAGACCAAAGAAAATGCGACAACAAAAACAAGTGAAATAAAACTAACGAATATTAAATTAGTCAAGCAAGATTACCAAGAATTATCTGTTGCCGATCAGTCCATTTCACTAAATGTAACAGGAAATTCACAAAATGATAACAATAATGAAGACAATTCAAACACAGAATTAAAAGGAATTACATTGGAACATACCAACTTAAATCTTGTATTAGGAATTACAACAAAATTTAATCTAAATGTAAATGCAGATCCAGTAACTGCTACATTACCACAAATTGTATGGTCAAGTAGCAATCAAAATGTTGCAAAATTGGAACAAACGGATTCGAAAGGAAATATTAGTATCGTACCAGTGGCAGAAGGAAAAACGACCATAACTGCCAAAACGGCTGATGGTAAACATTCTGCGACCTGTGAAGTAAATGTTCAATCAAATGGCAATGTAAGTGGTGAAAATAACACATCCAATGATGCAAACACTACTAATACAAACCAAAGAACGAATTCAACCAACACCGATTCGACCACATCTGCGAATAATTTACCTGCAACAGGTGAAAAAACAAAATATGTGTTAGTCATTGTTGCTGGGCTAATTGGAATAGGAATTGTATCTTATATTGGATATAAAAAATATAAAGAAATATAGTTAATAAAGAAAACTTGAGGTTATCCCCAAGTTTTTTTTATTTAGTATTGAAATTCTACAAAGAATGTTATATGATATAATAATCACAAAAAACTGGTAATTTGAATAAATTATAGTAAAAAAATCCACAATAATGAAAAAAGTGGAAATATAGGAGGAAAATTTGCAAGTAAAAATACAAGACTGGAATATATATTATGAAGTCGTTGGCGAGGGAAATCCAGTAATATTATTACATGGTTGGCTAGCTAATTTGGAAACAATGCGTCCCATTGCAAATTCACTTGCCTCAAATTTCAAAGTATATTTGGTTGATATTGTAGGATTTGGCAAAAGCGATTTGCCAGAACATCCCTTAAACAGTAATGATTTTGGTAATTTTTTAGCAGAATTTATCCATGAATTAAACATCCAAAATCCGATTCTAATCGGACATTCTAATGGTGGACGAATGATTATCAATGCAGTAGGAAGAGGAATTGTAACTCCACGAAAAATTGTCTTAATTGATAGTGCAGGTTTAGTTCCAAAGCGAAAACCAAAATATTACATCAAA
The DNA here is from genome assembly GCA_947653235.1 of uncultured Clostridium sp. Classification (GTDB taxonomy): domain Bacteria; phylum Bacillota; class Clostridia; order TANB77; family CAG-508; genus Scatovivens. The sequence continues at coordinate 69,460 of CANTGH010000005.1, read as the reverse complement.
GTGAGCATTTTTAAAGCAGGAAAAGCAGTTTTAAATAAATTGCCAGATGTTGGTGGAATCCGAAACTTCAAAGAAAAAATTTTAAATCACGTAGGTTCTGCAGATTATAAAGCATCTGCACCAGTTTTGCGAGAAACAATGAAAAGAATTTTAAACGAAGATGTGTCAGAATTATTACCAAATTTAAAAGTTCCAACCCTACTTATTTGGGGAACCAATGATACAGATACACCCATTTCAGATGCCAAAAAAATGGAACGTTTAATACCAGATTGCGGATTGATCGAATACAAAAATTCTGGACATTTTTCGTATTTACAAAATATCCAAAATTGTAATGCTGTTTTAAATGAATTTTTTAAAAACGATAAAATTTAAAAGAAAGGAAGAAATATGCAAAATCTATTGATTAGCTTAAATTTAATAGGATTCTTAATTTTCTTTTACAAAAGAGCACGTGAAGGCTTACATATTTTGCAACTAGAAAATTATTATAACGACAGATACGCTGTTTGGATGAGCAAATATATGAAAAAAGTATGCAATCCAAAAGTCATTATTTTATTATTAATACCAAGTATTCTATTATGGCTAGACATGACTAATATAGGTGCTGGTATAAATCTATTTGTCTATTTCCTTTTAATTATAACAGCCAAAAAACCCCAAGAAAAAAAATCATTTGTCGTCACAGCAAGAATTAGAAGAATGTATTTGACGTATTTTGTTTTATTTTTGCTTCTAACCTGTTTAGCAATATGGTTTGATGACAAAATTGCATTATTGGTTGCAAACGTTTTTGCAATGTTTGCCTATACATTTGTCTATCTTGTCAATGGGATTAACAAGCCAATCGAAAAAAGTATTCGAAGAAGTTTTTGTCGAAAAGCAAGTAAAAAATTAAAAGAAATCCCCAATTTAAAAATTATTGGAATTACAGGGAGTTATGGAAAAACTAGCACAAAATATGCAGTCAATACCATTTTATCTCAAAAATTTAATACGCTTATGACTCCAGAAAGCTATAATACCACAATGGGAGTTGTGCGTACCATTAATGAAAAGTTAACATCAACACATAGCCTTTTCATTTGCGAAATGGGTGCCAAATATGTTGGTGATATCAAAGAAATTTGCGATATTGTAAAACCCAATTTGGGACTGGTAACAGCCATTGGACCACAGCATTTAGACACGTTTAAATCTCTAGACAATGTTCGAAAAACCAAATTAGAATTAGTAAATGCACTACCCAAAAACGGTTTAGCATTTGTCAACTGGGAAGACGAAAATATCAGAAAAGCACAACTTCCTTCCCATGCGGTAAAATTTGGGTTGACCAAAAAAGCGGATTATTATGCTGAAAATATTCACATCACGGAACGCGGTTCCGATTTTGATGTAGTGATACCACAAAAGGAAAAAATTCATATTAAAACAAAATTACTTGGCGAGCTCAATATTTTAAATATTGTAGGTGCAGTTGCTATTGCAGACAAATTGGGGATGACAGCTGAAGAAATTAAGGTTGGTGTGAAATATTTAAAACCAGTTCCACACAGATTGCAATTAAGACAAAATCCAAATGGAAGCATTATTATTGATGATGCCTATAATTCTAACGTAAAAGGTGCCACAATGGCTTTAGAAGTGCTAAAATCGTTTGAAGCTAAACAAAGAGTGCTTATTACGCCAGGTATTGTGGAATTGGGAGATAAAGCACAGGAAATTAATCGAAATTTGGGTAAAAAAGCAGCTGAATGTGCAGATTATGTTATTTTAGTGGGAACAGAGCAAACGGTTCCGATTTTGAATGGATTAAAAGATAGGCATTATCCAAAGGAAAATACATTTGTTGCAAAGAATTTGCAGGAGGCTTTGCAGGAAATGAATCGTATTACGACAAAAGATACGGTAATTTTATTAGAAAATGATTTGCCAGATAATTATTTATAAAATTAGAAAGACACACTATTATGAACATTACGTGAACAAAATGTGAAAATTATGTGAATTTTATAGAAAGGATGAGTTTATGAAAATTAAAGTAGGAATTTTTTTTGGAGGAAAGTCCGTTGAACATGAAATTGCTGTTATTACAATGAGTCAAGCAATTTCAGCGATAGATCCAGAAAAATACGAAATTGTGCCAATCTATATTTCAAAAGAAGGAGTCATGTATACAGGAGATGACTTACTGGATTTATATGCTTACAAAGATATGGATGTTTTACTAAAACGTAGTTACAAAGTTTGCGTTGTCAATGATGGGAAGGCTGTAAAAGTAATGCGTTGTCCAGCACCATGGATTGGAAAACGTGTTTTAAATACGATTGATGTCGCATTTCCAATTATGCATGGCACAAATGGTGAAGATGGAAGTATAGCTGGTTTTTTAAATATGCTTGGAATTCCTTATGTGGGACCAGATATTTTAGCTTCTAGCATTGGAATGGATAAAATTTTGATGAAAAAAGTACTCAAAGAATCAGGTCTTCCAGTGGTGGATTATGTATCTTTTTATAGTATGGAATACATAAAAGAAGAGGAGAAAATCTTAAGTCAAATTACAGAAAAGTTAGATTTTCCAGTTATTGTAAAGCCAGGTAATTTGGGATCTAGTGTTGGAATTAAAAAAGCTAGTGATAAAGCACAGTTAGAAGAAGCCATTGAATTTGCAATGGAATTTTCAGATCGAGTTATTGTGGAAAAAGCAGTGGTGGATTTAAAGGAAATTAACTGTTCAGTAATTGGAAATATTACGCAGACAGAGGCTTCTGTTTGTGAAGAACCATTTTTTTCGGATGAAATTTTGAGTTATGCAGATAAATATATGGGTGGAAATGCAAATAAAACCAAAGCTGGTATCAAAGGAATTTCTGGTGCCAAAGCAGGGAGTGCGAAAAGTGGTGGAGGAAAAGGAATGGCAGCTTCAAGTAAGAAATTGCCTGCTGATATTTCAGATGAAAAAAGAGATGAAATTCAAAGTTTAGCTCAAGAGACATTTAAAGTTTTAGGATGTAGTGGTGTTGCCAGAATCGACTTTTTAATGGATAAGGAAACTCAAAAAGTTTATGTTAATGAAATCAATACCATTCCAGGGGCTTTGTCTTATTATTTGTGGGAAGCCAGCGGAAAAACATTTGAACAAGAGTTGGATGAAGTGATTGATATTGCTATTAGAAGACATCGTGAACGTGAAAATTTGACATTTTCCTATGACCAAAATATTTTGGCAATGCAAGGAAGTCCGAAAATGGGAATGAAGGGAAAGATAAAATAATAAAAAAGGATCGACCTAAAAATGTCGGTCCTTTACTTTTTTCAAATTCAGTTGTCAATTATTACTTGACAACTGAATTTGAACTATTAAGAAATCCTGAATAGTTCGATTTTGGATCAAATCTTTCTTCTTTTTTGTAAATTGCAAATTCACACTAAAAAAATAATTTTGAAATGGTATAGAATTTTGAACAAGTACCGAATTATTTTTTTTAATCCATTGTATTGTCTAAAAAACTGTGATAAAATAATTTTAAATAGAATAGAAAAAGAGGAAAAAGTATGAAAGAACGATTTAAAACTTTATCAGCTGTTATGCTATTATTAACGAGAATAAATGAGCAGGGACAAGAAGAGGTTCTGTTACAAAAAAGAAAAAATACTGGATGGATGGACGGATACTGGGATTTTTCAGCATCTGGGCATGTTGAAAATAATGAATCCATGAAAATGGCAACCATTCGAGAAGCCAAGGAAGAATTAGGAATAGATGTAAAAATTCAAGATTTAGAGTTCATGGCTATGTTGCATCAGAAAACACCAAGTACAGAACAAATTTATTATAATGGACATTTCAAAGCAACCAATTGGAAAGGTGAACTGAAAGTTAATGAACCTAATAAATGTGAAGAAATTAAATGGTTTGCATGGGATAATTTGCCAGAAAACTTCATAAATCTTAGAAGACAAGCTATAGAAAACTATAAAAACCATATTCCTTATGACGAATATGGTTGGAATGAGTTGGAGGAAAAACCATGAAATCTTATCAAGAAGTATACGAAATTGTAAAATCCAGATTAAGTGAATATCGTTTTCATCATTCAGAATGTGTAGCCAATCGATGTGTGGAACTTGCTACTCTTTATCAAGTAGATAAAGAAGCAGCACGTCTTGTCGGCATTGTTCATGATCTCGCCAAAGAAATGCCAAGTGAGGAGAAAATCGAATATTGTCAAAAACATCATTTAAAAATTGATGAAATTGAAAAAAACAATCCAGGATTGTTACATGGAAAAATTGCAGCTCATATCGCTAAAAAAGAATTTGGTTTTAGTGAGGATTTATGTTCTGCCATTGCTTATCATACAACGGCCAAAGAAAATATGTCACAACTGGACAAAATCATGTATGTAGCTGATATGACAAGCACAGATAGGCAATTTCCCAACAAAGAAGCTATTGTAAAATTAGGAAATGAAAATTTAGATGAATGTGTCATGTATATACTTAAAATTGGCATTGGGCAAAGGATGTCGCAAAACAAAAAAATTCATTTGAATTCGGTCAAGGCATTGAATTTTTTTATGCAATAATTTTTCAAAAAATTGTAAAAAATATATTCACAAAAGCAAACGAAGATGATATAATATTGGCAAAGCAAATATGGGGGATGTTGAAATGATATTTAAGGATTATTATAAAATTCTGGGATTAGAAACCAATAAAGTGACTTTAGATACAATCAAATTGGCGTATCGACAACAAGCGAAAAAGTATCATCCAGATGTTAATATTAAAAATAAAAATAATGAAGAAATTTTTAAAGATATAAATGAAGCATATAGAGTATTATCTACCAATTCAAGCAAAAGAAAATATGATAGAATGTGGAATCATCATGTTGGTAGAAAAAATAAAAAGGTAACTTACGAAGAAAGTAAAAGAAGCAAAGATTCCCTATTTAGTGACTTTTTTAACATGTTTTTTGGCGTAATGGCACCACCTAAAGTACCTAAAAAACCAAGAATTTGTCATGGAGAAAGTGTTCAGACAGAGATAAATGTTTCAATCGAAGATGCTTTCAGAGGAAAAGAGCAAACTGTAGCAGTAAGAACTGTGGATGGAAACCTAAAAACTTTTCAAGTAGAATTGCCACCAGGCATACAAAACAATGAAAAAATCAGAATTATTGGAGAGCGGAAGACCAGGCAAAAATGGAGGGAGAAATGGAGATTTATTAATTTGTATAAAAATTAAAGATGACTCCAAATTCAAATTAGAAGGTTACAATTTGAGAACCAATTTATATTTAACCCCATGGGAAGCAGCACTTAGTACAAAAGTTACTGTAAATGGTATTAACGAAGATGTTTGTGTATACATACCACAAGGAATTCAAAGTGGCGAAACCATTAGAATTGATGGGCGAGGCTACAAAAATAGAAGAGGTGGAAGAGGCGATTTAATTTTAGAAACTAGAATTATGGTACCAAAGCATCTCGATGCTAAAGAAAAAGAATTGTTTAATAAATTAAACAGCATTTCAAAATTTAATCCAAGAGCTTGCTAAAGAAAGTTATTGACATAATTATGAAAATGTGATATAATAAAGATAAGTAAGTCTATACATAAGAAAAAACGCATTTAAAAATGTAATATAAGGAGAGTAAGTATGGAAGAAGAAAGCTTACAGGGAAAATATTTCAGTATAACCGATCCAAAGGATGTAAGTACTGTGATATATCAGGTAAACCGCACTGAAAAGGAATTTTTGAGCAAAGCACCTAAATTCACAGTAGAAAGGCTTGCGTTTTCAGAGCAACTGGTTGGAGACAGAAAGAAAAAAACATTTTTTGTTGATAATCCAGCACCAGACGGAAATGCTTTGGTGTTCTTATCCTTTGGAAAAGACAAAGTTGTAGTGAACACAGGATTTTTAGATTACGATGAAGTAAAGATTTCAAAAAAACCAATGCCAATGAAACTTTCGACTATTTACAACGAAAAAGAGACTGTTTATCGAGAGTTTGAATATACACCAAACATGAAAAGGCCTATTTCGATTATAGACCCAGAAACTACAGAAGAAATAAAACCAATTTTGTATTTTGATGATGAAGCAAATGAGGTTAAGGGAAAATGTACGTTAAAAGCGTACAAAAAATATTTTGCGTTTGAAGTCACGCAAAAAAAGAGAAAATAGGAGGAGATTTTATGAATAATTCCGAGCCTCCAATTGGAGCAAATGGAAATAACGAGTATAAGATAAGTTTTGTAGATGCTGACTTTATGGAAGATTGGGACTTTGAAGTTCACACTGCCTATATTGGTGTAGAAGAAGAAATTATTTTGACTAAAAAAGAAGAAACATTAGTTAAATCAAATGAATTAGAGGAAATTCAAAATAGTCTTACAACCAAAACAGGAAGTGCAGAGCTAGACAAAGTAAAACCAAAAGCAGAACAATGTAGAACTATAGAACAACAAAAATACGCAGCTAGAAAAACACAAAAAACGAGTGAAGACAAAGCTCGATAAGTTACAGAAGAAAAGGTGATAAATGATGAGTTTTTTTGATAAAGTAAAAGTTGCGGTAAGAAAAATAAAAACAAAATTAATTGTTTATTTGATCATCATAATTGTAGTAGCAATTATGGGGGTGGCACCATTTAATGTATCGGTTCAAGAAGGAGAAATGGCAGCAAAGGTAGGCGAAGATTTTTGGGCCGTTTTCTTCACGCAGTTATTTAGCAACATACAAAAACCATTATCTTGCTTAGGACAATGTTTTAGTACATATTTTTCAGCTTTTATGGTGACTTTAAAATATTATCTGTTAATTTGTGGATTTTTTGCTTTAGTAGGTATTATTAAAGCACTTCCTAAACATGAATTTCAAGATATTGAGAATGGTTCAAGCGATTGGAGCGAAAACGGTGAACAATATGCTGTTTTGAGTCGCAAAAAAGGAATTATTTTGGCCGAAAAGAATTATCTGCCAGTAGATAAACGTGGAAATGTTAATGTTTTAGTGGTACGGAGGTTCAGGTGCTGGTAAATCTGCTTCTTATGTTAAACCAAATGCATTGCAATTATTAGGTTCGTATGTTTTCACAGACCCAAAAGGAGAACTGTATGATGATACGGCAGGATATTTTAAGTCACAAGGTTATGATATCAAAGTATTAAATCTAGTACATCCACAAAATAGTGATGGTTATAATCCACTACATCATATCAATAGTGAGATTGATGTTGATGTCATTGCACATACTATCGTAAAAGGGCAAAGCGAAAATAGTGGCGCAGATCCGTATTGGGAAGACATGGGTGAGATGTTATTAAAAGCATTGATTTATTATTTAAAAGCAGTCAGACCACCAGAAGAACAAAACTTAGCAAGCTGTTCTGAATTGGTAAGAGCTGCTAACAACAATGGTGGAGATAACTTACTAACTAATCTCATGAATCAATTGCCATATGACCACCCTGCAAGGATGAATTATAAATCTATTCAAATTGCACCAGAAAAGACATATGGTTCTATTTTAAGTACACTTCAATCAAAACTTGGTAAATTCGATTCAAGAGAAATTGCAGAAGTGACATCAACCGATACAATTGATTTTACATCCATCGGAAAAAAGAAAACAGCAGTTTATGTAATTTCTTCAGATACACACACAGCCTATGACTTTTTATTAACCATCTTTTTCTCGCAAATGATACAACAATTATATGATTTTGCAGATTTGAATGGAGGAGAATTACCGATTCCTACCTATTTCATCTTAGATGAGTTTGCTAACATTGGTCAAATTCCAGATTTTGATAAAAAAATATCAACTTCAAGAAGTAGAAAAATATCGTTTAGTGTTATTTTGCAAAACTTGGATCAATTAGAGGCAACTTATAAAGAAGCACATGAAACAATTTTAGGTAACTGTGATACACACGTATTTTTAGGTTCCAATTCGCAAAAGACAGTAGAATATTTTTCCAAAGCATTAGGAGAGAAAACCATTACAAGAGACAGCATAAATGTCAATAAAGACCGAGATAATTGGAAAACTGGATTAAGTCAATCTGACCAGATTATGGGTAGAGCTTTAATGACACCAGACGAACTTCGTCGAATGGATGACGACATGTGTATTATTTATGAAAAAGGAATTAAGCCAATTAAGGCTAAAAAATATTATTATTTCAAATATCCAGAAGGCAAGTTAATTAAAAGATATAAAACAGACCATAACAATGTCCAAGTAGAACGAGGAATTTGGAGAAAATATAATCCATACAATCCATATGTTGAAGGGCAAGAAAATAAAGGTGGAAATCCTCAAACATTAGAAAATTTAGATAGTTTATTTCAAGAAGAGGAAGGATTAAAAACTGATACCAATCCAGCCACACAGCTTCCAGTTGATTCAAACCAAAAAGAAGAGGATTTAACAGACATCCAAAAAGAATTAGAAGCAAAATTCGATGAATTGTTTGGAAGTTTAGAAGATTAAACAAACCCCTAGAATGTAAAAACATTCTAGGGGTTTTTAATAAATTAGATTTCTTCAATTTCCATAATGTAGTCAACGTTTGGAAAATCCGGACTCAAATTTTTGTGTTCCTCAGCAGGAACGACGATATCTTTCCAATATTCTTTATGCTGGATTGCTTCTATTACCAGCTGCTTAAGTTCGCTCAGGCTGATAGGTTCTTTTTCATGAATCAAAAGTTCTAATTCAAGAGGTAAATGCTCTGCACAGGAAAAAGAGGATACCCGAAGTAACCGAAGCATTTTTTTCGGAGAAAAAATATACATTTCTCCGTTGCCTACAGAGTAAAATAACCGAAGAGTAGGCAAATTATCATTATTTGGAACAATAAAGATGTCACATAAGTCAGCAAAGAAAAACCTTTCAGAGTGAAACAGCATCAAATGAATAGTAGCTGTTTTTGTTGACATACTACAAAATTTTGTTTGAATGTTCATAAAAAATCTACCTCCATGAATATACATAGACTATAATTTCCATAATATTATACCATACTTATAAAACAAAAACAAGCCTTTAACTAAAGTTTTTTGAAAAAAATAGAAATAATTTCAAATTATTTCCATAAATATGCTCTACCTTTTATTATATCATATTTTTAAAATTATGTCAAGTTGACGAAACAGGAGAAATATGCTCTCACTTGATTTTACTGAGCTTTATGGGTTGAAATGTTAAAAAGGACGTATTGATACGTCCTTTTTTGAGCGCGTTTAATTTACATAAACATAATAGATTGGTATTTTTTCACCGGAAGGAATTTCATGAAAACTTTTGGTGGCTTCAGCGAAGAAATACTGAAATTGTGCAATACTCATTGCAAAAAGAGTTTCAAAATCCGTTAAATCTGAAGCTTTTCGCCAGTATTCATGTTTATCCTCCAGAAACAGCTCTCCACCAATGATTTCAAAAGAACCAATAGCAATCCACAAGTTATGCTGTTTTTCAGAAATTTTTACCAAATGACCTTGTTTGTTCCGTTTAATTTCTAATTCATATTTCTGCATAGGCACCTCCATATTGAAAAAAATAAAAGTAATAAATTAATTATACCATAAAATGTTTGATTTTACAAGAGCAAATTAAAGAAAAATAGCGAACAAACTTTCATACTATAATTGACTTGCTAAAAAGTTTATGATAAAATAAGCAACAGATAAGGAAGTGATTTTATGAAATTTGTGCACGTAGCAGACTTACATTTTGACAGTCCATTTACAGGACTGACTAAAATTCAAAATGGAAGCGATACCAGAAGATTAGAGCAAAGGAATGTGTTTAAAAAAGTAATCGATTATTGTAAGGAAAAAAATATAGATTATTTATGGATTGCAGGCGATTTGTACGAACATGAATATGTCAGAAAATCAACGATTGAATACATCCATCATTTGTTTGAACAAATCAAAGATACAAAAATATTTATTGCACCTGGAAATCATGATCCGTACATAAAAGGCTCTTATTATGAAACTTTTGGATGGAGTGAAAATGTGCATATTTGCAAAAATGAACTAGAATGTATAGAAGACGCAGACTGTAATATTTATATGACAGCATTTTTGGATTTTTACCAGAATACATCTGCTATTGAAAACATACAAATCAAACAGCCACATAAGAAAAATATATTAGTCACACATTGTGATTTAAATGGTGGAAAAGATGAAAATGGGTTTTCGTATCATCCCATTCCAGAAGCAAAAATAAATGCACTAGGCTTTGATTATGTAGCAATGGGACATATTCACAAAACCAATTTTTCACCCAACCAAAAAATCATGTATCCAGGTTCCACGATTTCTTTTGGATTTGATGAAATAGGAGCACATGGGATGGTAGTGGGAGAAATAAATGAGCAAGGTCTGCACACAGAATTTGTGAAATTAGATGAAAGAACATTTGAAAAATACGAATTTTCAGTTGACAATATAGCAAGCCAAGAAGATTTAATCGAAGCAATAGCCAATTTGCAATTTGATAAAAAAGAATTGGTGGAGATTGTTTTAATAGGAAATAGACAATTTTTAATCCGTCCCAGAGAAATTTTGAAATTAGTTGAAACACCCAATATTCTAAAAATAAAAGATAACACACAAATCGGATATGATATTGAAAAAATAGCAAAGGAAAATAATTTGCGTGGAATATTCATAAGGCAAATCATTCAACAATATCAACAAGGCAAATATACCGAACAACAAATCAAAAAAGCCATTGAGATAGGTTTGAATGTTATGGAGTAAAGATTAAATAATCCCAAAAACACCATCGAAAGGAAATAGATTAGATTGAAAATCGATAAAATAAAAATAAACGGTTTTGGAAAAATAAAAGAAAGAGAGTTAAAATTCAAAGAAGGAATTAATATCATTTATGGTGGAAATGAAAGTGGAAAATCAACCATATTGAAAGGAATTCAAGCGATTTTATATGGTATTTCTAAAAATAAAAATGGAAAAAATATTTCTGATTTGGAAAGGTATCAACCTTGGGAAGATTTTGCGTTTTCTGGGAAAATCCAATACAATTTGGATAATGGCGAAGAATATGAAGTTTTTCGAGAATTTAAAAAGAAAAATCCAATCATTTATCAAAATAACGAAGATGTTTCAAAAACGTTTTCCATTGACAAAACAAAGGGAATACAGTTTCTAGAAACACAAGTAGGAATGGACGAAGCCACGTTTTGCCATACAGCGATAATTGGGCAACAAGAAGTAAAATTAGCAAAAGCAGATAGCCATGCCATCGTCCAGAAAATCAGTAATTTAGTTTCTTCTGGAGATGATACCATTTCGTTCAAAAAGTCAATGGACAAGCTCAATAAATGGCAAAATGAAACAATCGGAACAGATCGAACCAAAGGCAAACCAATAAATGTGGTGGATGATAATATAAAAAATTTAGTCAGCCAAAAACGCGATCTACAGTGGGAAAAAGAGAAGTTTGCCAATTATAGCTTAGAACAGGAGCGTATTACAGACGAATTAGAAAAGTTACAAAACCAGAAAGAAAAACTAAAAAGTACAAGGCAATCGCTAAATGATAAGGAAATCAAAAAAGTAGAAATCAAAATGAAAAGGAAGGTTTGTATTTTTGTAGCTTTACTTTTGGCAGTTTTAGCGGTATTATTGGTGATGTTTAGACAATTTGTTCTAGCTGTTTTTTCAGTTTTGATAGTCATTTTGGATGTTTTTATAATTTTTAAAATGAGTCAGATACAAAAAGAAAATTCCGATTTTGATCAAAATAAAATAGAAAAAGAAATGGAAAAATTGGAAGCAAAAATCAATGATTTAAAACTGAAAAGTCGTGTTTTGGAGACAGAAAAAGCAAATTTAGATGAGAAATTGGAAATATTAGCAAGAATAGAAGAAAACTTAGAAGGACAAAAATGCCTAAAAGAGGAATTGCTTTCCCTAGAAGTTTCATATAACATTGCCAAACAAGCTTTAAGTCAAGCATATGAAGAAATCAAACACAATTTAAGTCCGAAATTTGAACAAAAGTTGTGTGAGATTACAGCTGAATTAACCAATGGAAGATACAAAAAAGTAATGGTAAATGACGAAAATGGTTTGTTGGTAGAGGTCGAAAATGGTGCTTATATGCCAGTGGAGAGATTAAGTATTGGCACAATCGACGAAATGTATTTGGCACTTCGCCTAAGTATTTTGTCTGAGGTTTCAAAGGAAAACTTGCCCATTTTTTTAGATGAAACATTTGCTTATTTTGACGAACTACGTCTAAAAAATATGTTGTGTTATTTGCAAGATAAAAATTATAATAATCAGATTTTTATTTTCACTTGCACAAATCGTGAAGAGGAAATTTTGAAGCAGTTAAAAATAGAATATCATTTAATTAAGCTTGAAAATTAGAAAAAAGTGGTGTATAATAACACTAGAAAGGAATGAATCAAATGTTTCAAAAGTTAGAAGGCGTAGAAAAAAGATATGAGGAGTTAAATCAATTAATTAGTGATCCAGAGGTGATTTCAAATCAATCCGAATGGCAAAAATTAATGAAAGAGCATGGAAGCTTAGAAGATGTTGTTGAAAAATATAGAGAATACAAAAAAGTAAAACAACAATTCGAAGAGGCGAAAGAAATGCTAAATGATCCAGAATTAAAGGAATTAGCAAGTATGGATTTTGAAGAGGCAAAACAAAAATTGCCTCAAATCGAAGAAGAATTGAAATTTCTTCTCATCCCCAAAGATCCCAATGATGATAACAATGTTATTTGCGAAATTCGTTCAGGTGCAGGTGGAGAAGAAGCAGCGTTATTTGCAGGAACGTTATTTCGTATGTATTCAATGTATGCAGAAAGAAAAAATTGGAAATTGGATATTGTTAACGAAAATGCGACAGAACTTGGTGGATACAAGGAAGTTACATTTGTGATAACAGGAAAAGGAGCGTATAGTCGATTTAAGTTTGAAAGTGGAGTGCATCGTGTGCAACGTGTGCCAGATACGGAAAGTAGTGGAAGAATCCATACTTCAACGGTTACAGTTGCTGTGCTTCCAGAAGTAGAAGATGTTGAAATTGAGTTAAATCCAGCGGATATCAAAATGGAAGTTTTTAGAGCTTCAGGAGCAGGAGGACAGCATATTAACAAAACTTCTTCTGCGGTAAGATTAATTCACGAACCAAGTGGAATTGTGGTGGAATGTCAGACGCAGAGGTCACAAGTACAAAATAGAGAATATGCTATGAAAATGCTACGTTCGAGATTATATGAAATTGAGAAAGAAAAACAAGATTCCGAAGTGGCAAATGCCAGAAAAAGTCAGGTAGGAACAGGTGATAGGAGTGAGAAAATAAGAACTTACAATTATCCACAAGGACGAATTACAGACCATAGAATTGGAATGAGCATTTTTCAATTTGAAAATTTTCTAAATGGAGATTTAGACGAATTGATTGATAACTTAATTGCAACAGACAGAGCAGAAAAACTCAAAGGAAATGAAGAATAATTCATAAACGAACAAAAAATCGTCAGCATTCAATAAACTATGCTAACGATTTTTCATTATGGATTTTATCTAAAGTTACTACACTCCACCACAACAAAACAATTAATATCTGTATTAAATGTTTCATATCCAACAGTAATAAAATCATATTTTTCGATACGTTTGGATAAGTTAACTGCTTCAAGTTGTTTAATGCCTAGGGAAAGAAAATCCCTTACTTCGGCATCTCGAACTTTTGCACATCCACCATCACATAAAGGTTTAGACGAAAAAAATTGACAAGTATTTGTACTATTGGCACAAAGATGTGTGCCTAAAATATTGAGTGATACAAGCTTTAACTCTTTAGGAATAGGTGTATAATAATAATGACAATTCATTTTTAGAACAAACCCTGCTTGATGTTCTACACGGATTTCAAAAAGTTCTTCTATCGATAATTCCCGTAAAGGGTATTCCTTTTCATGTTCTTCTAAAACAACATTAGTTTCTTTTTGAAAAGTTCTTAATATTACCGATAATTTACTTGTGCCGTGGAGAGTGGCTGCTGTTTTTAATATTTTGGGCATTTTCAGACCTCCTAATAAAGAATGGATTAGCCTCCATTGATAAATTAAATAAGTTTTTGTAACGCAATCTATTATATCACTTTATGTTAATGAAGTCAACCTTTTTCATAAAAGGAAAATATAGAATTATATTTCCTATTTTGAGAATGTTTATTTACTATGTATCGCTTGGTTTGTTACAAGTTTTCCATATTCTTTGATTTTATAAAGCATTAAATCTGGATTATCAACAGCTTCACCAAATTCAGTAATGACAGTAGATAGCGTTGAAAAATAAGGTTGTTCCATATTTTGTAAAATGAAGAAAAAGCAGTCTTTGTATTGATATAAGGCTTGAACACCAGTCAAATGTTCTGTTAAATCTGTTAAGGAGACAGACAAAAAATTAGTAAAATTACAGAAATCATCAAAATTTGTAAATCTGTAAATGAGTGTATTATTTTCAATAACAGCAGTTTTTCGATGAGCCTGTACGCGTGTAGATTTTAAAATTTCTTTTTCAATTCTAGTAACAGTAATCACAAAAGTACCATTGCTTAATGCCATAGCTTGGATAGAAAGTTTATAATTATCTGTAATAAAGCCAACTTCATGTTCTGCTTTATCCAACATCAGCAAAAATAAACTTTGACTTTCAATCGAATTGGACATAAAAGAATGTAAATCAATATTGTTTTCCTTTAAATCTGTATGATTAAAAGTAATTTGAATTCTGTTTTCATTAATTTTTTCTATTTTCATAGGGCAAACCTCCTAATATAATTTAATTATACTACTTCTTAAGAGAAAGTAAATACTCAATTTCTGGAAGAAAAGTTAAGGCTACAATTCATTATATTAAGAAATCTTGAAAAATGTACTAAAATTACTTGAAAAAATTACATAATCACGATATAATAGATATCAATCATTCTATTTGGGGGAAATAATCATAAACAGAAAGGAAAAAAATGACAACCAAAATGAATTTATTACCCATGTCAGAAAGACCCTATGAAAAATTACTAATTTATGGCGAAACGACTTTAAGCAATAGTGAATTATTAGCCATTATCATAAAAACTGGTACCAAAAATAGAACGGCATTAGATTTAGCAAGACAAGTTATGAATTTAAGTCTAGGAGCAACACAAAATGATTTAAGATTTCTCCAAGAAATTTCAATTAAAGAATTGATGAAAATTCATGGAATTGGAAAAGTAAAAGCAATTGAATTAAAAGCAGTTGGTGAAATAGCCAAGAGAATGTCACAGCCTATTAATTTAACGAAAATCTGTATAAAAACAAAGGCGGATGTTGCTAATTTACTAATGCAAGAAATGAGATATGAAAAAAAGGAGAAACTAAAACTTATTTTATTAAACAATAAAAATGTCATACAAAAAATCATAGACATAGCAACAGGCAAAGATAATACCTTAATTTTTGATATCAAGCAAATCTTATCAGAACCAATCAAATTACAAATTCCAAAAGTAATCTTAGTACATAATCATCCCAGTGGCAATTCTGTGCCAAGCAAAGAAGATATAGTAGCAACGCAAAAAATTCGCAAATCTTGTGAATTAATGGGAATTCAATTATTAGACCACATTGTCATAGGCGATGGTGAATATCATAGCGCGATGTAACTTACCCAAAATTCAAACAAAGAAAGGACAAAATATGAATAGAAACAAACAATCCAACATATTAGGTGGAATTATAACTTTCATTTTTTTAGTTTTACTAATCTTTCTTTCCAATGTTCAGCTGGATAAATTATCGTTTTTAGAAAGTGCAGTCAATTCTATTATTACGCCGATTCAAAGAGTATTTACGGATTTAAAATATAAAATTCAAGGAAATTCGGCCTATTTTACAGACATTGAAACACTTCAAACAGAAAACAAAGAACTAAAAGAAATCAACAGCAAACTAGAAACAGAACTCAGAGAACTAGAAAGCATAAAAGCAGATAATGTTACATTACAAGAATATATGAATTTAACCCAAAAATATGCTGACTATAACACCATACCAGCTTACGTAATCAACAAAGATATAAGCAATTACAGTAGCGATTTAGTCATTAATGTAGGAAAACAAGACGGCGTAGAAGCAAATATGACAGTTATTGCTGATAAAGGATTAGTTGGGCATATTATTTCAGTTACAGACCATACAGCGAAAGTACAAGTGATTGTAGACCCAGCAAGCACAGTAAGCTGCAATATTAGCACAACTGAACAAAGCATTATTTGTAAAGGAACTTTGGAAAATAATCAAATTTTAAGAGCATCGTACATTCCAACTGATGCAGAATTAATTCAAGGAGACAATGTTTATACCTCTGGTGTTGGAGGAATTTATAGAAAAGGAATTCTAATTGGCACAATCGAAGAAATTATCACGACAAGTAATGTAACTGACAGATATGCTGTCATTAAACCTGCCGTAGATTTTTCCATGGTAGATACAGTTTTAGTCATTAATAATTAAATGGAGGAAAAGCATGAAGAAAACAACTATAATCCTATTTTTAATCATATCATTTTTTGTTATATTTTATTTACAAGCCAACCTTTTTCAAATGTTTACGATAGCAGGTGTGATGCCTAATTTATTTGTTATTTTTGTATTGTTTATAGGGTTGTTTTCCAATGCTAGCTTAGGAATTTCCTTTGGTGTTATGGGAGGATTAATGATTGACTTAGTGTATAGCAAAACAATTGGAATAACAGCAATAATGCTATGTCTTATAGGATATTTAGGTGCGTATTTTGATCGAAATTTTTCCAAAGAAAATAAAATGACAATTATTATCATGTCTGTCTTAGCAACTATTTTATTTGAAGTAGGCTACTACATTCTCAATTCAATGATAGTAGGATTTGAAATAGAATTTGTCTACTTCATTAAAATATTAGCCATAGAAGTACTATACAATACATTATTAGTCATCCTGTTTTATCCATTACTCCAAAAAACAGGCTATACAATGGATAGAGTATTCAAAAGAAATAATATTTTAACGAGATATTTTTAAAATTCAATTTGCTAGAATAGGGAGGTGAGATAAACGAAATTAAACAACGAACTAAAAAAACTAAATTTCAGATTTAACATCCTATCGGTTCTTGTATATATTATGGGGGTTATTATATTAATCAGATTATTTGAGTTGCAAATTATGAATGGTGAGGAATACAGAGAAACATCTAATACAAGATTATCCAGAGAATCAACGATAGAAGCAGCTAGAGGAAGCATATTGGATCGATATGGAAATGTATTAGTCAGCACCGATATGGATTTTTCACTTGAGATGTATAAAGCCAAAGTTGACGATGAGCAATTAAATGATTCCATTTTACGAATGACGACTATTTTAGAAAGCAATGCAGACACTTATCTAGATACATTTCCCATTAGCATTAATCCATTTCAATATAATTTTACTTCAAACGAAGCATTACTAGAATGGCTCAAAAAATATAAAATACCGGAAACAGCATCAGCTGAAGAGGCATTTTATTTAATGCGAGATAAATATAAAATCAAAACAGATAATATCCAAGACATTCGTAAAATTCTAGCCATCCGATATGGCATTACAACAACAGGTTATTCCACTACCAAATCCATTACCATTTCAGATAAAATATCAAGAGAAAGTGCCATTCAATTACAGGAAAGAAGTGAAGAATTAACGGGTGTTAATATTGTTATAGAGCCAATTAGGAAATATTATGTTGGAAACATGGCATCTCACATATTAGGCTACATGGGAAGAATTTCGCAAGACGATTTAGATGAGTTGGAAAAAAATGGTGATTATTACGATTATAAAACAAATGACAAAATCGGAAAAACAGGAATTGAAAAAGTATTTGAAGAATATTTAAGAGGAGAAGATGGCATCAAACAAATCGATATGTCAGTCGATGGAACAATTACAGGAGAATACACTGCTAAAGAAGCAATTGGTGGTGCAGATGTTATACTAACCATCGATTCAAATCTCCAGAAAATAACAGAAAGTTCCTTAGCTGCTAATATCCAAAAAATAAAATCAGGAGGTTTTTCCCGCACATACAATGCCAAAGGTGGTGCAGTTGTTGTTGCCAACGTAAAGACAGGAGAAATCTTAGCAATGGCAAGTAATCCAGATTACGAACCAGAACTGTTTTACAACGGTATTAGTAACGAAAAATACGATGAATATAAAAACAATCCATTAAATCCATTGCACAATCGAACGATTTCAAGTCCGTATGCACCAGGTTCAACATTTAAAATGATTACAGCAATTGCTGCTTTGGAAACAGGTGTGGTATCCACAACAGAAAAAATCAATGATGTTGGTGTTTATCCAGCGGCACACAAACCAAAATGTTGGTATTTTAATGACCATGGAAGAGGACATGGTTATTTAAATGTATCAGGAGCCATTGAGAAATCATGTAATTATTTCTTTTATGAAGTGAGCAATCGTATGGGTATTGACAATTTAGAAAAATATGCAAGATATTTTGGTCTAGGACAAAAAACTGGAATTGAGTTATACAACGAAAGAGCAGGAACAATAGCCAATCGATCTATTACAGAAAACAAAGGTACACCATGGATGGTAGGGGATACATTAGTTGCAGCAATTGGGCAAGGCTATAATAACTTTACACCAATACAAATGGCAAAATATATAGCAATGGTAGCAAATGGTGGACATAAAATAGACTTAAGCATTGTAAAAAATATTATTCAATCAGATGGCACACAAGTGCCCGAATCAGAAGTAAAAGAATTTTCAAACAAAAAATTAGGAATTCAACCTAATGATGGAGAAGATTTACAAATCAGTCAAGAAACCATTCATGCTGTATTAGAAGGAATGAGAGCTGTTACCGAAGGAGAAAGTGGAACAGCACGTTCAATTTTTGCCAATTTTGATATTTCCGTAGGTGGAAAAACTGGTTCTGCAGAAGTGGCGAGTACAGGAGATGTAAATGCTTGGTTTGTTGGATTTGCACCATTTGAAGATCCAGAAATTGCCGTTGTTGTCATTGTAGAAAATGGTGGACATGGATATTATACAGCAGAAGTGGTAAGAGAAATCATTGATGAATATTTTGGAATGAATGTTAAACAAGTACCAGAAGATATGTCAGCGGAAAACGAAATAGAGCAATTCACATAAAGGGGGAAAAATCATGTTAAACAATATACGAATTAAGCAAACCACAAAAGAAATTATTTTAAATATTAATATACAAGCAAAAAACACTGAAATTATCGAAGAATTACAAGAAAAATTACCAAAACTCAAAGATTTTTATAAAAATTCTAATGTTCCGATGAGGGTAACAGGCAAATTATTTACGGAAATAGAAAGAAAAATGATAGAAAAAATGATACATGAAGAAATTGATATAGAAGTTAAATTTGATGAGCCTTCTGATTTATTGGGATTGCATGCTATAAAGAAAACATTTGAGGTAGAAACAGAAATATCAGAAACAAAATATGTGTACAATTCCATTCGTTCAGGAACTAAGGAAGAATATGTCGGAAGCCTAGTTGTATGTGGAGATGTCAATTCTGGAGCAGAAGTTGTGGCAGGAGGAAATATCATTATTTTAGGAACTTTAAGAGGCGTTGCACATAGCGGAGCCAATGGGAATAATAAGGCAATCATTGCTGCCAATACCATTGAGACAACCCAAATCAGAATTTCAAATCTAGTAAAAGAAATTCTTGAAAAAGAAGAAAGATGTCCTATCTTTGGCATCAAAAACGATATAATAGAATTACTAGAAAATTAGTAAAAATAGAATAAGCATCAAAACAAAATCATAATTTGAGTCTTTTAAAAATTTAAAAGAATGTTTATCATCAAAAGAATCTAGAACAGATAATAGATTAGCAATCTTAATATATTGTTCTAGTTTTTCTTTTTTGGTATCTTCTAGATATGGCTTTAAAGAGTACAATAGTTGATTTCTAGGACCATTTTGATTGTTCATACTACTCATAATATCTTTTATTTTTAAAATTGTATTGATATCAAAAGAAAAATCATCATTATCAGGATTAGGCGGATTGTTTCCGCCTAATATGTTGTTTATATCGATATCTTTTTCCTTTAATATTTCAGAAAAATTATTTAAAAGATTAGAAAAATCATCATTCATAGACTACTCCTGTTTATCAAAATTCTTTTTTATGTCTGAATTATTTAAAATCTGTTGAGCACGGTAAATATTTTTTTCTAGCTCAGATTTATCCATTTTAGAGAGAATGGAAAGTAATTGATTGATATCCATATTATTATTCATAAAAACGCCTCCTTTGAAAATTATAAATAACACTTTATATCAGTATATGCTACACAATTTCAAAAAGTAACAATATAGAAAAAAAATATATTTTCTTGATTTCCCTAGAACTAAAGAAGCTTCTAATAATGCAATTAAATCATAAAAGACAAGAAAAAGAAAACAAGTTTTTTCCAAAAAAAGACAAAAAAGATGTCAAAACGACAATAAAAGTTTTCAAACCATTGAAAAGACAGAATAAAAATGTCAAAAAAAATTGAAAATTTGACAAAAAAGGTTGAGAAAGACATAAAAGTATGATATAATAAAAATGTAGACTTAGGCAAAAAGCCAGTAATTACTTAAAAAATAGAATGTAACGAAAATTTTATATTTCGAAAAGAAAGTAATCCAATGCTTTATTTCCGTAAATAAAAATTCGTCAAAGCCAATATTATCAATCTTTTATGCTATTGACTACAACCAAAAAAGTAGTAAAATATAAGATGATAATATCATGTAATTATAAGTAAGTTTGTTTTTGAGGAGGAAAAATTATGGTAAACAAAAAGAAGTTATTAGCAATGCTTTTGATTTTCACTTTAACATTTTCGTATTTTGCAGTTGTAACAGAAGCTATTGCTGCAACAAGCTTTGTGTCCTTATTTGGTGGAAGTTCCAATAAGGAAAACGAAAACGTTGAATTTCAAGCATATCTGCAAAATGGAGAAGAAACATCCAATGATTTGGTAAGTGATGTTAACAATGAAAATCTTGCCATTCAACTGAAATTGGATGTAAAAAACAGCGGATATTTAAGAAATGGAAAGGTAGAAATAAAGCCACAAGAAGCAGAAGAACTAAACTTTGTAATCAAAGAAGACAATACAATTGCTCAGCTAGCTAATGTTCAAAGTTTAGAAAATAATGTATTAGAATTCAATAAAATAGAAAGTTCTTCAGATGCACTTCAAATTTCTATTCCAATCCAGTATGAAATGGAGGAATATATTAAAGAAACAAAATTAAAAAATACAGCCAAAGTAATCTTTTCAGGAATTTATGTAGATGACAAAGGAAAAGAAAACGAAATTTCACAAGAAATTGAATTAACACTCGCTTGGAAGGATAACAGAACAGCCAAAATAGAAAATGAAGTTTCAAAATATGTTCAATTTGGAAATGACGGTGTTATTTTACAAACAATCGTAAAAGTAGATAGCTCAAATGAAAACCAAAATTCTTTACCAACCAAAGAAACGAAATTAAATATTAATGTACCAAAAATAAATAACATAGCACCAACACAAGTTGATGTTGTAGCAAACTCTACCATTGGTACAAATGGCAAAGGAGTAGGAGAAGTAGAATTTTCATCCGAAAACTGTACTTATAATGAAGAAGAAGGTACGATTCAAATCAAAGTTGAAAATACAAAACAATTTGTTGATGCAAACCAATCAGACGAATACTTGAAAGTAGAAGGGGAAGAAATCAAGCAAGAAGAAAGATATTATAGTAAAACTGGAACAGATGAATATTTACTAACCTATACTTTTCAAAATGTACAACCTTCTAAGCAAGAAATGCAAGTAACTTCTAATATAGAAGCAAAAATTGTTACTCTTAGTGGAGTAGAAGCAGAAAACAAAGAAACCATAGTAACTGCAGAAAAAGCAGATACTTATCTTCTTACCGAACAAACTGGAAATATTATATCCTATCGTGTTGAAAACGAAACACCAGAAATATCAAAAATGCATGCTTACTTAAATAAAGAAGTAGAAATGAATACAAAAATATCCATCAATGTTTCCTCTACAGAATTTGTTCAAGAAATGATAGTGGAAGACATAGAAAATGCTTATATAAATGAAACAGAAAATAAAGTATCAACAGAGGACATTTATTACAAACAAATTTCTGTTAACCAATCAAATTTTAATGAAATATTAGGAGAAGATGGAAATTTACAAGTACTAGACACAGCTGGAAACATTTTAACAACTATCAACAAAGAAACAGCGGTAGACGAAAATGGAAATTACAATGTCAATTTCCAAGATAAAATTTCCAAAATAGCAATTAAAACATCAGCTCCAATCAATATTGGAAATTTAATTATAACCAATAAAAAAGCTATTAACAACACAATGGCTAAAGCTAATTATAGAGATATAAAAGCAATTACAACAACAACACTTCAAAAAGTAACCTTAAATAATGTAACAAAAGAACTAGAAAACAACACAGTAACCACTCAATTAAAAGATACCACAACAGATTTTAATTTAAAAATAGATACAGACACATTATCAACGGCAACAACCAACAACAATGTAGAAATCAGATTAGAACTAAACAATGATAAATTAACTTCTGATATATATGGAAATTCAATATTTGAAATCGAAATGCCACAATACATAACTGCTTTAAACATAACAAGTGCTAATTTACTAAATGGAGAAGGTTTAGAACTTTCAAATGTTGAAACCTATACAAAAGATGGAAAAATCATTATAAAAATGATAGTAAATGGAAAACAAACAACATTAAATTCAGGTGTTTTAACCAATGGGACAAACATCTTATTAAGTGCGGACATCGCAGTAGATATGTACGCACCAACCATGGATACAGTCATAAAAGCCTATGCTTACAATAGTGAAGCAACCAATTATGCACATCCAATAGAATATACGATTGAAAATTCAAGAACAGTAGCTTATCAAGAAGCAAGCATAAAATATTCTGCACCAAGTGGAATGATTGCAGTAAATGCACTTTCAAACTACAACAATCAAGGTTCACAAATAACTTCTTTTAAACAAGGAACAAAAACGGATTATATAGACATCTATTCTTCAGCTAAAACAGTGACAGCAGAAATTGCATTAATCAACAACAATGAAAATGCAGTTTCCAATGTAACAATATTAGGAAGAATTCCTTTTAAAGGAGTAAAAGATTTTAATACAAACGAAAGTCTAGGAACCACAATCGATACAACCATGATAAGTGGTCTTGTTTCAAATGGAAATAATGTAGGTGAATTCACAATTTATTATTCATCTAATGGTGAAGCAACTAACGATTTAAGTAATGCTAACAATGCTTGGACAACAAATCCAGAAAATCTAGCAAGCATAAAATCTTACTTAATCGTACCAAACGATAGCAACTATCAATTAGAAGCAAAACAAAACCTAAGATTTACTTACCAATATGAAATACCAGCAAACTTAACCCATAATCAAACTATTTATGGAACATTTATGGTTTCTTATACAAATAATTTACAAGAAACCATTCAAGCAGATTTAGTTGGTTTAACAACTGGAGCTGGTCCAGAATTAGAACTAAATTTAGCAACAAATACACAAACAGCAAAAGAAAATGACGAAATCAAACTAACAGCAACGGTTAAAAATGTCGGACAAGACATAGCTCAAAATGTAGCCGTTAAAATTCCAGTTCCAACCAATACCAGTTTTGTATCAGCAGAAGCCAACAGAGATAATACAAACGTACAATATGCAAATGGCAATATAATTGCTAATATTGAAAAAATGGCAACAGGTTCTACCATAGAAATAAATGCAGTTATGAAAGTAGGAGCAATTAATTCTGATGCAACGACAACAACATCTGCTATAGTTACAGCAAAGGATTTAGGAAAAGAATTAAAATCAAATGAAATAAAGCTTTCCTTTTTAATGAATGAAATAAGAGTAAGTCAATCAATTAATAATACAATGAGCAACAATTTTGTTTACAACAAAGGAACCAATATAACAGTTATTATCATGGTATCTAACGTAAGCGAAGAAGTGAAGGAAAATCTTACATTAGTAACAAAAGTACCAAAGGAATTAAAGGTTGAAAAAGCTTATGAAGTAAGAGGAATATCAGAAAATCAAGTACCATATGATGAGGCAACCAATCAAATAACATGGAATATCGACAAAATAAGAGGAAATGACAGCAAACAGTTTAATATAGAAATTTCAGCAGGAGATTTAAGTCAAGGTATTATTGCAGATACAGTCTGTATCTCAACACAACTTTCTGGTGCTTCAATAGAAACTATCAAAGCAAATGATATTAATATTAACCTTGGAAAAAGTAGTATTTCGATTACACAGACTTCTTCTACACCAACTTACATAACAGAAGGAGAAATGATAAATTATACTTTCACCATTCGAAACGATGGAACAACAAGAGCAAATAATGTTGTATTAAAAGATATTATTCCAGACGGACTAACGGTAAAAGAAATGTCGTATGAATCAGATGGAAACATGTCCACAACTACTATGTCAAGAACTGAAACAACAGAATTAAACATTTCGATTCCACAAAACGACCAAGTAACAGTAAATGTCACAGCATTAGCAGATGACTTAGAAAACGAAAAAGAAAAAACAGTTACCAATGTAGGAACTGTATCTAATGAAGAAATAGAAGAAATCAGAAGTAATTCCATAACCCACATTATACAGGCAAAAGAAGGAAGCAATACAGACAATAATGACAATTCAGAAGACGATAACAATATAAAGAATGAAAACAACAATAATAGTGAAATTACTAAATCCCACAAGATATCTGGTATTGCGTGGCTAGATGCCAACAAAAATGGTATGAGAGACAATGATGAAAAACGTATGGGTGGTGTCACAGCAATGTTAGTAGACAGCACAACAGGTGTCATTAAAGCCACCACAACAACGAACGAAAATGGAGAATATTCATTTACAGGTCTACAAAATGGTTCTTATTTAGTATTATTCAAATACGATACGGCAAAATATACTACTACAACTTATCGTAAAGAAGGAATTGAAACAAGTACAAACTCTGACGTTGTTACAACCAAAATCGAGCAAAATGGCCAAAAAGAAAACGGAGCCATTACGGATGTAATCAACATAAATGGAGCTAATGTTTCTAATATCGATATAGGACTAATCGAAGCTACAAAATTCAGTTTAGGAATTGACAAATCAATCACAAAAGTAACCGTTCAAAATGCACAAGGAACTGTGACAAAAGATTTTGACAAAGTAAAACTAGCACAATATGGTATTACAGCAAAATATTTAGCTGGAACAACCGTATATGTAGAATACACAATTACAGTTACCAATAATGGCGAACTAGAAGGATTTGCTTCCCAAATTGTTGACTATATTCCAGAAGGAATGACCTTCAATTCAGGATTAAATCCAGACTGGTACACAGGAGCAGAAGGAAGCTTATACACCAAAGTGTTAGCAAACACAGAATTAACAGCAGGACAAAGCAAAGAAATCAAACTTGTCCTTACCAAACAAATGACAGCAGAAAACACAGGACTTGTCAGCAACACGGCAGAAATTGCAGAAGACTATAATGTTTATGGTGTATCTGATGTAAACTCTACACCAGCCAATCGAGCACAAGGCGAAGACGATATTGCAACAGCAGATATTATCCTAACAGTAAAAACAGGTGAAACATTGATTTACATTTCAGTCATCATGATCAGTCTTTTAATCGCTGGTAGCGTAGGCTTTGGAGTGTACAGATTTAGAACCCAAAATAAAAGCAAAGGAGGTGTTTAGACATATGAAAAACGTGAAAAGTAAAATGATAACCTCATTTATTATGGTAATAATTTTGATGACAATGTGTGTCAGTTATAAATCCTATGCGGCAATTCAAGAAAGTTATTTTAAAGGAAAACCAATTTCAGGAAAAAAAGAGATTACTTATACAGATCTTGCTAATAAAAGTGACATATTTTGCCGTCAAAAAGGAACTCATATACCAACGAGAGAGGCTATTTATACACTTGAAAATAAAGATACAGACAGTGAAGACACAAATGAGGAAAATAACAACCATGAGACAGATACTACGAAATTTCCAAAAGAATATGAGTGTACTTCAGAAATTGAACAAAATCCAAGTGATGATACAACTAAATATTTAACAAGTAATGATTTCCGTTATGAAAAAACGGCCATCTATCATTCAGAAGGAATGGAAATTTGTAAACCAGATGAAGCATATATTTTAAGTCATGCAGAAAATAATAATGGCAAATATCCGTCTATAGTACAACAAGCATGGTGGATGACCGATGCTGGTAACTTAGGCAATAAGCAATATTCAACACCAGAAGGAAGAACTTTAAAAAATGCTGCAGAAGATTATAAATCATTTGTAAAAAAATTGCTTAAAGCATCTGGAGAAAATGAAAATGATATAGAAAATACTTCAACTTATCAATCAAGAAGTCATGTATTTCAATCAGGAAATAAAAAAGAAAGAGTTTCTGTACAGTTTCCAAATGTAGATATAAAATCTACCTTCACCTTTAATAAAGATAAAGCAAAAGTTCAACTAAAACGGAAACAAATATTTAATAGGTCCTTTTTATATAGATTATGTAAAAGAGAGTATTAATGATGGAGAGCTTGGATGTATTACTGGTTTTAGAATATTTTTGGATGGAGAGAAAACAGCATTAGCAGATGATGAATGGAATTTTTACTATCCAAAAACTGGTGTACAAAGTAGCAGTGTATATCCAGAACCATCTAAGGAGCCATTCTACATAGAAATGGAATATCAAGAAGATGCAAAAGAGATTAATAGAATGGAAGTTGACTACAAATATTTAATAGCTGGTGGTGAATATCAAAAAGTAGATGGAAACTATCAATATACTGATTATGAATATATGTCATCAAACGATACTATTGTTACAGAACAACAAGATCCTACTACTGGAGAGAACATAACAAAGACAACTTATAAAACGACCCTTAAACGTAAAGACACGTCAGGAAAACTAGAGTCACAA
This sequence comes from uncultured Clostridium sp., assembly GCA_947653235.1. GTDB lineage: Bacteria > Bacillota > Clostridia > TANB77 > CAG-508 > Scatovivens. The sequence continues at coordinate 42,188 of CANTGH010000005.1, read as the reverse complement.
AAATTAATTATTGTAAAAAAAGCAGCTAGATGGTATGAAACAGAAACAATTAATCTTTTAAATGGAAAAAAAGCAAAATTAAAAATTCAAAAACTAGTAATTGATGAAGAAGGAAAACAATTAACAGCAGCACAAATAAGAGAGATATTTGGAACAGATCAATATTTTGATTTTAAAGTAACAGTTAATGGAGTGCAAAATATAGTAAAAGTTAAAGCAGGCTCAACTAAGACAGTTGGAACCTATAGCTGGCTTGGTGATAATGCACCAACTTATAAAGTAGAAGAAATAGGACCATCAGAAGATAATGCAAAAATAAATGATAATTGGACTTTTGTAAACATTAAAAATAAAGAAGGAAAACTAGATGCAAATACTACCATTACAGTAATAGCAACAAACCGATTAAAAACTGAAAAAGAAGGCTGGATACACATATACAAAGAAGTAGACAAACCAGCTGATAAAGATTTACAATTTAAATTTGAAGTACAAATACAAGGACAAGACGCTCACTATGTAACGACTACAATTAAGAAAGGAAATACGACCTCTGAAGATGATGACGCCAGCTATGCAGGACCAATAAAATGGATTGGTAAAGCACCAGAATATCAGGTTGTTGAATTACGAGAAGGTGATGCTTTAGACTATAAGGAAGTAAGCATAGAACCTGCATATGGAACATTAAGAGAGTGTACCAAAGAAGAAGCAAAGCAAATTAATCTAGTTAATATTTACAACTCTGAAAATGCACCGAATAAAGGAAAAATTGTCCTAGAAAAGAGATTGTTAGAGGGACAAATAGCACTTCAAAAGTTTAAGTTTAAAGTAGAACTAGAAGGTGTTATAGCAGAAAATGGAAAATATGTAAAAGACGTAGAAGTAGAAGCAGGGGGAACACCAGAAGAAATCAATTTCATGTGGGAAGCAGATGGTACTTTACCCACTATTACAATAACAGAGATATCAACCGAAGGTGTAAAAGGTTTAGAAATTGAAACTTCAGGTCTTACAAACGTAGTTAGAAATGGAAATACCATAAAAGGACAAATAGCTGAAAATTCAAAAGATTCTACAACGGGTATCTTTACAGCAACTTCTACTTATATCAACCAGTTAGAAGAACATACAGGCAATATATTACTACAAAAAGAGTTTGCTTCTTCCGAAAAAGCTTCAAAGGAAGAATTGAAAAAACTAGCAGGTGATAACAATATTACATTTGATGTTCAAGTTACACTAGAAGGAACTTTTGAATACAATGGAACCAAATATGAAGATGATACATGCACAATTCAAGTAACATTATCCAAGGAAGGAAATTGGAAAGCTAGAATTGATGGCATAAAATGGTGGGGAACCAATATACCAACCTATATCATAGAAGAAATCAGCAAACCAGGAGAAAAATGGACTTGGGAATGTATGGGTATTAATTGGGAAAATAAAGAAAATGAATCAACCGATTCAGAAGGACATCAATTAGTAGAAGATGGTACTGACACAGTAATCATTACAAATACAATTCCATCTACAGAAGAAATTGACCTAACTTTCGATATGGGAGGACTTGTTTGGATAGATGAGCCACTTGAAGATAAAGGAAAAGATTCTAAATTTAATGGCGTTTATGATGAAGGCAAAGAAACATTAAAAGAAAATGTTGAAGTCAAAGTTTATAAAGTAAAATATGATAAGGACCATAACCAATTATCAAGAGAAGCAAAATATACAGGTATTTATACAGGAAAAGATGGCAAATGGCAAGTAAAAAAAGCAATATTACCAGGATTTGAAAAAGATGATACCGTTAATGGTGTTAAAGTTTGTTCAGCAGATTATGATATAGAATTTATATATGATGGTCAAACATATGAACCAACGACATTCTTAGCAACTGCAAACGGAAATGCAAAACAATATTACGAAACAGGAAAGAATGCCACAACAGACGAAGAACTTAACAAGGCTAAAAAAGAATTAAAGAAATACGAAAATGACTCTATGGCAAAAGAAGTAACAAATAATTGTAAAAACATAACAGACATTTCTGGAAAAGACGCAATTGAAGAAAACGGAAATACAACAGGTAAAGTACAATATAATGACCAACAGGTAGATATAACTTATACTTCCAATGATGTTGGTAATTATCCAGTACATTCTACTTTGAAAACAACAGACGATAATGATAGACCATTAGAAATATTTAAAGCTACAGCTACAACAAAAGCAGGCGGTTTAACATTCCCATTATTAAGTCAATATGATGGAATTAGAGTATCAAGTACTAGTAAAGTGTTTGATACAGAAAAAGGTTTCTGGAGTAAAACAAAATTCCATGCAGTTTACGACCACTGTTTGCACATCAACTTAGGTCTAAAGAAAAGACCACAAGTTGATATTGGTTTAACGAAAAATCTAGATAATGCAAAAGTTATCGTAAATGAAAGGATGTATCAATACAAGTATAGTGGATATTATGACTTGACAGAAGAAAGACAAGATTCTTTAAGCAAGGATATTGTTCAAGTGACAAATCCTCAAGATAATCTTACTCGTACACTAGGAATTTACAGATCAGATTATTATTATAGAGCAGAGATGTATAATACTAATAATGATAATGATAATGCTTTATACAATGCATTAAAAGAATTCTATGAAGACGGAATTGAAAGCACAGAACTAGACATCTATCTAACTTACAAAATAACATTAACCAATGGATCATCAGCCTATAGGGCAAGAATTAACAGTTTAGATGATTACTACGATGATAGTTTACAATTAGTAACAGCTACAGAAAGCAAATATTTAAAAACACAAACAGTAGCAGGAGAACAAAAAGAAGTGAATGACTGGACAGAGGTTGCATGGCCTACGTATACGTATACAGGAGAGAATAAGATATCAACTGATTGGGGATGGCGAACAACAAAAACAGAAATTCAAGGATCAGATATAAATGATAATAATCAGCCTATTAGTTACAACAAAATGACAGCTTCTAACTTAGATATTAATTTAGGTCCAAACGAATCAAGAGAATATTTTATAACATTTAAAGTAGAAAAAGGTAAAGATAGTGAATTTGAAATCGATAATTCAATAAAACTAGGACAAAAATGCAATGTAGCAGAAATCGCAAGTTACTCGACATTTTTTGCAGAAGATAGTGAAACACACAAAGCTGGAGAAAATGCTGGAAAAATAGACAGAGACTCTGCACCAGGTAACGTAAATATTTCTAATCACAATGATAAGTCTTGGTACGAAGACGATACGTTTGCAGCACCAAGAATAAAACTAAACTTAATTGACGCAGAATATGATAGAAAAATTCAAGGTCAAGTTTGGGAAGATGAAAGAAAGGATAAGGTAGACGAACAATACAATCAAAAGAGAGGTAATGGACAAAAAGATAGTGAAGAAAAAGAAATTGAAGGCTTAACAACTGAACTTGTTCAAAAAGTTGCTGTAAAAGACACTGACAATACTTACACAGAATATGATTACATTTGGCCAACAGATGAAGAATTAAATTGTTTAAACGGTAACTCTATAGAAGCTGTATTCAAACTTGACACAACAAAAGAAACAAATTCAAGTGGTGAATATGATTTCCAAGGAGTTATAGCAGGTGATTATGTAGTAAGATTTAAATATGGAGATATAAGAGGAGAAGAAAACTATAAAATAAAATCAGCTGATTACTCACAAACTGAAGCAAAAGGAGAACAATGCTACAACGGTCAAGACTTCAAATCATCAAAATTCAACGGAACACTAGAAAGTGGAACCAATCTACAAGCGGATAGTTACTTAAAATTTGATAATTACCTAAATAGTCCATCTACAGATATAAACAACACTGCTACAGACAGCGAAGTCAGAAGACTAGAAGTCGTAGCAAAGTCAAGAGAAATTGACCATAAAAAATCTACGACTATGTATAACTATGAGGAAGAGTTATTTAAAGAATACTACATGTGGGCTGATACACCAAAGATAAACATGAATATTGAACCTTCAGCAGAAATTTCAAATAATGATAATGGAGCAAGAATAAATTACAATGTCAACAACATCAACTTCGCTCTAGAGCAAAGACCTATGACCGCACTAACACTTGACAAACAAATCGACGAAATTATCTTAACCACATCCGACGGAAATGTCATTATGGATGCAAAATATGACACAACATATGAGGTTGATGATAATGGAAAAATTATAGCAACAGTAGAATTAAAAGAGGCATCTTTCGGCACCGATAACCTACAAGCACTAGACAGAGACAAAGCAACCAACGAAGGTTTCCGATACATCAATGTTGATACAAGCATCCTAGAAGGAAATACCATTACAGTAAAATACAAATTCACCGTACTAAACGCAGGTGAAGTCGATAGAACAGGTAAATTAGCGACGATGACTTATAGTAGCGATACAAATGACTTAGCAAATGTACCTGAAAGATTGTCAAATAAGTTCAAAACATTTAAGAAAGAAGGAAATAAACTAGTAAACGAAACCAAACCAGGCGAATACTTAGGAACGATTTACTATTATGGTGAAAACAGAGAGTTATTTGATTATAATGATGATAGTACAATTGAAGAAGACTACATCGTTACCTCCAGAGTAAGACAACTTGTTGACTATGTTGACAACGACGTCGTATTTGACCAAAGCCTAAACGACACTGCCAACATGAGCTGGAGTACAATAACAACAGAAAAATTATTGAATAATCATATTGATAGCACAATTGCTCAAAGCATGAAAATTCTAGACGAAGACGAAATTTCTTACGAAACAGACGACAGACACAACCTAGCAACCAGTGTTGACTACAGTACAGCCAACCAAGAAAATCTTGATGAAACCGTAACATTAAATAACTCAGGCTTCATTGTTGATTTACAACCAAAGGATGCTTATGATGAAGACAGAAGCGTACCTTATCAAGCTTCCATGTACCTAACCGTAACCCAAACAATTGGTGCGGATTCAGATGACTTAAAAGTAGACAGTGTTGCCGAAATCCTAAGATACAATAACAAAGTTGGTAGACGTGATGAATTAACCATTGCTGGTAACCAAAATCCAGCTGAAGTATCGAAAGGCTCAAGACCTACACATGGAAGAGAGATGAAAGAAGTAAGTGATACTTTCGTTTATGAAAGAGACACAAGTGCAACCGAAGTCATCACCTTATCTCCACCAACAGGTAGCAGTCGAGAAGTATGGAGAGCACAAGTTATGACAGCGATAACAGTAGGATTAGCAATTGTAGCAGGTGGAATTGTATGGATTAAAAAGAAAATTGTGAAATAAAATCATTTTTGCAGGATAAACAAAATAGTTTTATCCTGCAAAGATATTACTAAAGTAAAAGGAAGTGAGTACGAATGAAACCAATTGGAAATCCTAGAAATCGAATTAAAGATGAACAAGCAAGAAAGGCATATGATCAATATAAAACATATCTTGCAGAATTATCGATATATGAAGAATATAGCCAGAAAAATGCGTTAGATATCATGAATCCTTTTAAGCTAGCAAGATTATACAAGGAAAATGGCATCGAAACAAAAGATAAAAAAAGTCGTGCAGAAAGATTTAGAAAATTTAGTTCTCTTGTAGAAAAAATGAAACAAAAAGATCCAGACATTGATTTGACAGATATTAGCACGCACAAAGGAAGAGAAATTGTAAGCGATATTATTTATGAAACACAAGGAGATAAAGATTTTAAAGCAGCAGATTTATCACCAGTTGCAGTAGTAGAGTACTTTAGTTTATATGTTGCAGTAGGACAAGTAAATGAAGGAACATTTGACAAAAAAACGGTGCTTCAGAAATACGATATTAGTGAAGAAATGTTTGATAGAGCACAAAATTCTTATCAAAAGTATAAGCAAACCAAGATGACAGAAATGTTTAATAATCATTGTAAACGAGTGGATAGAAAACTACCAGACAGAATTGTTCACTATACAGCAGGAGCTTTGGAATTGAGACCATCAGAAGCTATGAATGATTTGAAAATGATAGATGTTCTAAAAGGAAATTACACAACACAAAGTAAAGCTGGTAAAGCTTTTACTGTACATCAGGTTAGTCAACTAATTATTGATAGAATTAACCAAAATCCTTATTTAACAACAGAGGAGAAAAATCAAAGAATATCTGAATTAGAAATAGCAGAATACGATCGAGTGGCTAAGAATGTAGATGAGGCAAATCGTTTACAAAAAACCAATAAATACAAAGTTGTTTTAGAAGAAAATAGAGAAGTCATGTAAAAAGAAAGGACACTTGCGCAAAGCAAGTGTCTTACTTTATTTTAAAATAAAGCATACATTATCCAGAACCACAAAATATTGATTCAAGATGAAATTAGAGTGGAGTTCTTTGCCATGGATCCACCTCTTCTGATTTAAAATCGAATAAATGCGGTTGTATTCATTTAACAACATTTCATCGCTTATATCGGATAATAAAATCAGATACAGAGTAAGAAATTCAAGGGCTTCAGCATGGTTTTTGAATTCCAACCGATCATTAGCACAAAATTGTCTTGCTTTTGGTTCAAAAACGCTTATATCGCAGATACGGTCATAGATTTCTCGGTCAGTCAAAAAAACACCTCCTATGTTCAATAATAATTTATATTGAAAACATTATGATTAAAATACTCTATTATTATACCATATTTTGGATATTATGTCAATTAATATTGGCAAAAAAATTTAATTCGACAATATTTTTTGTCAATTTTGCAATTAAGACTTGTCTTTTTCGCATAAATGTAATAAAATAGAAAAAAATTATCACAAAATGTAAAAAACTTTTCTGATATTGAGTAGATAAAACGACAAAAAATAAAATCATTTCATGATTTAATGTAAGAAAATACAAATATTGGAAAAGTAGAGGTGGTTAAGGATGTTTCAAAATATAACAGAAAGTGCAAAAGAGCACGAAAATAATGCCAATAAAATTCGTTTTATTGTAAAAGAATTATTAAAAGGAAAAAATATCATTTTATTTATTTTAACTTTTTGTATGTCCACATTATCGATTGAGGGAGAAATTGCGCCATTTGGATTAGCTATGCTGGCAGCGACTTTAAGCTCTGGAATTCCTGTTTTTGGAATTTTGATTGTAGGAGCAATTGGAACTTTAATGGGAAATGGTGTTGGTGCCTTTTTAAATTTTATCTTAAGTTCCATCATATATTTTGCTCTTGTGCTTATTTTTAAACCAAAAGTTGCTGTAGAAGAACGAAATGAATTATTAAAAACGGGAAAAAGAGTATTTATCGCATGTTTTATTGTTACTTTTTTTCAAAATGTAAAAGGAATTGTTCTTACGTATGACATATTTATGGCAATTGTAGCTGCGACGCTTACTTATGTATTTTATAAAATATTTGTCAATCGGACTTGCCGTTATAAAAGATTGGGAAAACAAAAGAGCTTTTACTTTAGAAGAATTAATTGGTGCTTCTATTATTATAGCGATTGCAAGTATTGTATTAAACCAGATTACAATATTTGAATTTCAATTAAGCAATGTAGTCATTATCTTTTTTGTTATGTTGCTAGGATGGAAAAATGGTATGCTTATTGCTTGCACAACAGCACTTAGTATGGGATTGATTGTTTCTATGATAGAATTACAAAATGGTCTACAAATAGCAGTCTTTGCTGTTTCAGGAATTTTGGCTGGTTTATTAAATCGTTTTGGAAGAATTGGCGTTACGGTGGGATTTATTTTGGGAAATAGTTTGCTAATTTACTTAACAAATGGAGATACGATTCAAATTATCTATTTTCGAGAAATATTTATTGCAGCAATTGCTTTGCTTTTTGTTCCAAGTAATATGGAAATTGAAATAGAAGATTTAGTAGGAAAAAATAAATTATTAACGGATTTAGGGGAAAATCGTTTAGCACAAAATGACGAAATTGTAAACAAATTAAACATCATTTCTAATACAATTTCTAATTTAGTAGAAGACAAGCCACAAGAAAATATTAATTTGGTAGAAGATTTTAAAGACATTCTATTTGGTAATTTAGAAGAAATAGCGACTAATATGTTTTATGGAGATATCATTCAAGAAGACAATCGTATAGCAGATGATATTTACCAAGCCTTGCAAGCAAATGATATACTTTTAGAAAACGATTTGATTGAAATTTTCAAACAACATAATAATTATATTATTTTACAAGATAGCAACATCAAAAATGATTTGCAAGAAATGATAAAAATCATCAATCGTTCCTACAAAATGTTACAAATTGAAATCATAAAAATACAAGAAAAAAATAAAAATATAAAAACCATGAAAAAAGGATTAGAAGATATCTCAAATGTTATCAGAAATAGTGTTAAAACAAACGAGAATGGACAAGAAGGCAAGTTTGTAGCAAAAGAAAAGGAATTACTTGTCTTGTTAAAAAATAAGTACCCATTAGCGATTTCTTGCCAAATAAAGCAAATTACCAATGGAAAATATATGATAAATATCCTATTTCGTAACGATAAAGTAAAAGAAAAACAATATATTGCCAATATTGCGAACATTATCAGTAAAACATTAGGATCTAAAATTGTATTTGTGCAAGATAGCAGACAAGAAAATTATGTACAAACTTATGCCAGTGAAGATAAATATACTTTAAAAATCGGAAGCAGTAAAGTAACGAGAGAAGGAAGTACTGTTTCGGGTGATTGCAATTTACAAATGAAACTAAACGATGGTAAATATTTACTAGCTATTAGTGATGGAATGGGAAGTGGCAGAAAAGCAAGAGAAGGTAGCAAATTAGCAATTAATATGCTAGAAACCATGCTTGTCAATGGATTTGAAAAAAATGAACTTATTACATTAATTAATGATAAAGTTAATTTTAATACAGAACAAGATATGTATGCTACCCTAGATTTTGCTATTTTAGATTTATACACAGGAAATGCCAAATTTGCCAAAAGTGGTGCTTGTAATACGTATATCAAAAACAAAAAAAGTGTTAGAATGATAAAATCACAGACCATGCCAGTTGGAATTGTTGAAAAAACAGAATTAGAGGTACAAGATACAAAAGTACAAGATGGTGATATTATCGTTATGTGTAGTGATGGTTTATTAGAAACACAAAATGATATTCAAAAAGACTGGATTGAAGAATATCTAAGAAACATCAATACTACCAATGTTCAAAAAGTAGCAGACTTAATTATAGCAGAAGCAATTGATAATAGTTTTGGCATAGCAAGAGATGATATTACAGTAATCATAGCAAAAGTGGAAAAGAAAAAGTAATTGATGAGGAGGGAGTATGAGTAGAGGAAGAAGATATGATGATGGACCCAAACTAAATATCAAAAAAGTGATCGCAACAGTTGTAGCAATCCTTGTTTTAGTCATGGTGATTATTTCTATAAAAAACCTATTATTTGATTCACCAACCACGAAACCAATTCGTACAGCAGAAACGTATTTTCCTGCTTATACAAATGGAAAATGGGGTGTTATTGATAACAAAGGGCAGGTTATAATCGATACAACTTATGAAGAAATAGTCATTATTCCAGATAAAAATACTGATTTATTCATCTGTACTAATGTAACAGATTATGAAGAAGAAACTTTTAACACAAAAGTGTTTAATAAAGATAAAACAGAAATTTTAACTAGTTATAATCGAGTGCAAGCAATTGAAAATTCAGATGGAACTGACATTTGGTATGAAAACAATATTTTAAAATTTGAAGAAAACGGAAAATATGGTTTAATTGATTTTAAAGGAAAATTGATTTTAAATGCCGAATATGATGACATTTATGCTTTAGAAGGTGTTCAAAAAAATATTGTTATTGAAAAAGAAGGTTTAAAAGGGTTAGTCAATACAAGTATGGGAGAAGTCATTATTAAACCAGAATATAGTGAAATTTCTACTTTAACACAATCTTATGAAAATGGTTATATTGTCACAAAAGATGGGAAATCTGGAATCATTAGTGCAGATGCCAAAGTTGTTTTTGAGCCACAATATGATAAAATTGAAAAAGTAACAGCAAATGGCTATTATGCAATTGTTGAGAAAGGAAAAGAAAAACTTATTAATAGCAATGGGGAAACTATTTTAGCAACAGGTTTTGATCGTATTGAGGAAATCAATGGAGAAAATATAACCATTCAATTAGATGGATTATATGGCGTTATCAAACAAGATGGAACAGCGATTATCAATCATGAATATGAAGAATTAAAATATATTTTTGGAACCTATTATATTGCGAAGAAAGCTGGAAATTATGGTGTTATATCAACTACAGGTGAAATAGTTATCGATTTTACATATACAGCAATGGAATATATAAAAACGACAAATTTTATCCAAGCTGAAAAACAAAATTACAAAACAGATTTGATTGACCGTGAATTTCATATTGCTTTAGAAGATGTAATTATATCGGAATTAAATTTAGAAGATGGTTATATTAGAATTAGAAAAAATGATGAATATCAATACTATAACTTTAAATTTGAATGCAAGAAAAGTCAAGAAACATTGGCCTCTAATACGTTATTTTTAATCAAAGAAAATGGAAAATATGGTTACGAAAATAAAAAGGGAGAAAAAGTTGTTGATTGTATCTACGATGATGCAAAAGAGCAAAATAAATTTGGCTACTGTGCAGTCAAAAAAGACGGTGTTTGGGGTTGTTTAAAATCAGATGGTACAGTTATTGTTACACCTAGTTTAAATTTAGAAGATTATTTATATATAGATTTCATAGATACTTGGTATTTAAGTAAAGATTTAGATTTAAGTGTATATACCAAATAAAAACGTAAGGGCACGGGAAACTGTGCTCTTAAATTTAAGGAGAAGTAAAAATGGAAATTAAATGTGGAACAGATATTATAGAAATTGCACGAATCAAAAAGGCAATTGAAAACATAGGAGAAAATTTTTTACAAACGATTTTTACGCATCAAGAAATCGAATATTGCGAAGCCAGAAAAATACAAAAGTATCAACATTATGCAGCAAGATTTGCAGCCAAAGAAGCAGCTTTTAAAGCACTTGGGTCACATATTTCAGAAGAAATGGAATGGAAAGTGTTTGAAGTGGTGAAAGGGGAAAATGGAAAGCCAGAATTGAAATTTTCATGCCAAGTAGAAAATCTGCAAAGTGTTGATATTAGTATCTCACATTGCAAAGAATATGCTACAGCCAATGTTGTGGCAATATTTAACCAAAAAATATGAAAGGAGAAAAAACATGCAATTTTTTGATTCGCATGCTCATTACAATGATGAAAAATTTGAGCAAGATCGAGATGAAATAATAACCAAAATTTACAATGAAAATGTAACCAAAATGGTCTGTGTTGGATATAATATGAAATCTAGCCAAGAGGCTTTGGAGATAGCTAATAGATATAATTTTATTTATGCTACAGTAGGTATATCACCAAATGACATTGATAACATAGAACACACTAATATTGACTCCATACGTGAAATTGCCCAAAATGATAAAGTGGTTGCCATTGGGGAAATTGGACTTGATTATTATTGGAATAAAGAAAATAAAGAAAAGCAAAAGGAAGTTTTCATCAAGCAAATTGAATTAGCAGATGAATTGAATTTACCGATTGTCATTCATTGTAGAGAGGCTGTTATGGATACATTAGATATTCTAAAACACAAAAGAAATCCCAAAAAAAGAGGAATTTTCCATTGTTGCATGCTCAATAAAGAACTTATTAAAGAAGCCATAAAATTGGGATTTTATATATCTTTTAGTGGAAACATTACTTATAAAAATGCAAAACCAGATGATGCAATAAAAGAAGTGCCATTAGACAGAATTCTAATTGAAACAGATAGTCCTTACTTAACTCCAGAGCCGTTAAGAGGCACAAGAAACGATTCCAGAAATGTAAAATTAGTAGCCCAAAAAATAGCCACTATAAAAGATTTATCTTTACAACAAATCTCAGAAATCACCTATCAAAACGCAAAAGAAATTTATAAAATATAAAAAAACTCTTGTATATATTTTTTTATATGTTATAATAAAATTGATAGGTAAAGGAGGATAAAATTATGGGATTAGTAATCGTTATTATCATTGTTATTTTGTTAATTTTGATTGCAGGAATGTATAATGGCTTAATAACATCTAGAAATAAAGTAAAAAATGCGTGGAGCCAAATTGATGTACAATTACAAAGAAGATTTGACTTAATTCCTAATTTAGTAGATTCAGTAAAAGGATATATGAAACACGAAGAAAGTGTTTTAACGAAAATTGCAGAACTTAGAACATCTTGGGCAAATGCCAAAACTGTTGGAGAAAAAGCTGATTTAGACAATCAATTATCAGGTGCTTTAAAAACAATCATGGCAGTTTCAGAAAATTATCCAGATTTAAAAGCTAGTCAAAATTTTACGGAACTACAAGAAGAATTAAGAAATACAGAAAATAAAATTTCTTATTCAAGACAATTTTATAATGATAGTGTTACAATGTATAACACAAAATTAGAAGTAGTTCCAACGAATATCATTGCTGGGATGTTTAATTTCAAATCAGAAGAATTATTTAAAGTAGATAACGAAGAAGCAAGAAAAAATGTTAGAGTCGATTTTAATAACTAAAAAATAAGGGGGTGCAATTATTGCGCCCTTCTATTTTAAAAAAGGAGGAACCAATGTACCAAGACATCAAAAAAAATAAATTTAAAACAGGAGCCATTGTTTTTACATTTCTATTAATGATAACATTAATTTTGTATTATATATGCTATATGTTTGATATAAGTAGCTATTTAGCTATTACAATAGCTCTAACCTTTTCCATTCTTTCTACCATTGCAACTTATTATAACTGTGATAAAATTGTGCTAGCAAGTGTTCATGCACGTGAGGCAACTCATGAAGAAGATTTACAACTAACGAATATTTTAGATGCCTTAATGGTAGCATCTGGTCTAGAACATAAACCACGTTTATATGTCATGGAATCCAATCAACCAAATGCGTTTGCGACAGGAAGAAATCCAGAAAATGCAATTATTTGCGTAACAACAGGACTTTTGGAAAAATTAGATTATTATGAATTAGAAGGAGTAGTAGCACATGAGTTATCACACATCAAAAACTACGATATTCTACTTTCTGCAGTGATTAGTGTCATGGTGGGATTTGTCATCATGCTATCAGATATTTTTACAAGAAGTATGTTCAGAAGTAATTCTAGAAAAAATGATAATGACAATAAAGGAAATGCTATTTTGTTAGTAATTGGTTTAATATTTTTGATGTTATCACCAATTATTTCAAATTTGATACAACTTGCTGTATCACGTCGAAGAGAATATCTAGCAGACAGCACAGCCATTCAATTTACACGAAATCCAGATGGATTAATTTCCGCTTTGAAAAAAATAGCAAACGATGATTCAAAACTAGATGTTGCAAGCAATAGTAATGCTTACATGTATATAGAAAATCCATTTCCAAAGAAAAGAATAAAACAAATGAGTAATTTATTTTCAACCCACCCTTCTGTGGAAGAAAGGATTGAAGCTTTAGAAAATCTAAAATAAACACAAAGAGCTATGTTCTCATAGCTCTTTTATAATAAAATTAACTTTTATCATTTTAGTTATTGACAAATTTTTCAGAAATGATATAATAAACAAACAGAAGTTTTGTAAAAATAAAAGGAGAAAAAATGGGATTATTAGATGAATTAAATGATAAACAATACGAAGCCGTAACAACCATAGAAGGACCAAGTTTAGTCATTGCTGGTGCAGGAAGCGGAAAAACCAAAGTATTAACACATAAAATTGCCTATTTAATCGGAGAAAAAGGCGTAAAACCTTGGAATGTTTTAGCTATCACATTTACCAATAAAGCGGCAAACGAAATGAAAGAAAGAGTAAAAAACATTGTTGGAGGAGTAGCAGACGATATATGGATGGGAACTTTCCATTCAATTTGTGTTCGTATTTTAAGAAAGACAATTGATCGAATTGGATTTGATACCTCATTTATTATTTTCGATACATCGGATCAAAAAACAATGATTAAGAAAATTCTAAAAGAGCAAAATTTAGATGACAAAATTTTCACAGATAAATCCGTTTTATACGAAATCAGCAATGCCAAAAATGAAATGCTCACACCAGAACAATATACAGTGCGTGCCAATGGCGATTTTAGAAAAGAAAACATTGCTGAGATTTATAAATTATATCAAAGAAGATTAAAAGAAAATAATGCCATTGATTTTGACGATATTATCAACTTTACCATTGAAATTTTATTAGATAATCCAGATATTTTAGAATATTATTCAGACAAATTTAAGTACGTCTTAGTTGATGAATATCAAGATACAAACAAAGCACAATTCACTTTAATTACGCTATTAGCAAGCAAATTTGGCAATATCACAGTGGTAGGAGATAACGATCAAGGAATTTATTCTTTTAGAGGTGCAGATATTAGCAATATTTTAAACTTTGAAAAAGATTTTCCAGGAACGAAAATTATCAAATTAGAACAAAACTATAGATGCACACAAAGTGTATTAAATGCGGCTAATGAAGTCATAAAAAATAATGAAACAAAATATGAAAAAAAGTTATGGACAAGCAATGAGGCTGGGAGTTTACCCAAAGTTTATCGTGGCGATAATGAATACGACGAAGCCAACTATATTGTAGAGCAAATCAATTCCTTACGCCGAACTGACTATTATAAATATTCCGATTTTGCGGTTCTATATCGAATGAACACGCAATCTCGTAGCATAGAAGATATTTTACGTAGAGAAAATATTCCTTACAAAATTATTGGTGGTCTTAAATTCTATGAAAGAAAAGAAATTAAAGATATTATCGCTTATCTAAGATTAATTCACAATCCATCCGATAACTTAAGTTTAACAAGAATTATCAATGAACCCAAACGTGGTGTCGGAAAAACAAGTTTAGACAAAGTTGAACAATTAGCTGCTAGCAATGAAATTTCGATGTATGAAGTAATCAAAAGAGCCGATGAATTTGGTTTAAATAGAGTATACACAAATACGAGAGAATTTATAGCAGTCATCGAAGAACTAAAAGATACAAAGCTTTCAAAACAAATTTCAGAATTAATCAAAGATACTTTGAAAAAGACAGGTTACACCAAAGCACTAGAAGAGGAAAATACCATTGAAGCAGAAAACAGAATTGAAAACTTAAATGAATTTTTAACAGTTGCCATAGAATTTGAAGAACAATCAGCCGACAATTCACTAACAGAATTTTTAGAAGGGATTACCTTAAGTTCTGATTTAGATAGCATGGAAGAAACCGAAGAATCCGTTACATTGATGACATTACATAGTGCCAAAGGACTTGAATTTCCAGCTATATTCTTAGTCGGAATGGAAGAAGGAATTTTCCCAGGCTATAAATCGATTGGAGAACCAAAAGAATTAGAAGAAGAACGTAGACTATGCTATGTTGGTATCACACGTGCCAAAGAAAAATTATTCATGACATGTGCCAAACAAAGAACCATTTTTGGCTCAACAAGTTTTAATGCGATTTCTAGATTTATCAAAGAAATTCCAGCTAACATGCTAGATGGATACGATGAATTAGAGCAAAACTCAAACGATAATGCTTTTACTGATACCAATCGTGAATGGAAATATGGGAAAAGTAGTGAATTATTCAGCAATTCGGAAATTTTCTATAAAAGTAACCCAATACCCAAAAAAGCAGCAGCATCAAATTTTGGTTTCAAAAGTGCAGAAAGCTTTTTAGCCAATCTAAATAAGCCCAAAAGTAATATTGACTTGAATGTTTATCAATCAGGAGTAAGAGTGTATCACAAAAAATTTGGAGAAGGTCTGATAAACTCTGTTGAAGCAGAAGGTGATGACTTAAAAGTCGACATTGAATTCGAAAAAGCAGGTCACAAAAGGTTAATGGCGAGATTTGCAGGTTTAGAGATTTTAAAATAGGCAAATAGCAAGAATTAACGAAAATAGCCCTTCTTATATATTTGAACGATAAATAATCACTAACCAATATATAAAATCGGAATTGGAA
Organism: uncultured Clostridium sp.; assembly: GCA_947653235.1. Classification (GTDB taxonomy): domain Bacteria; phylum Bacillota; class Clostridia; order TANB77; family CAG-508; genus Scatovivens. The sequence continues at coordinate 26,027 of CANTGH010000005.1, read as the reverse complement.
CCATTTTTGTGCGTTACAGAGGCATAAAATGTCGAATATCGTGAAAAGCAACATCAGCAAAAAAAGAAATGAGATTTAAGTCATTTCTTTTTTATTACCAAAATTTTCCACATAAATCCCACAAAACATTTGCAAAATTGCTCCAAATAGGTTATAATGAAAAAATCAGAATACAAGGAGGTTAAAACATGCTTATTTCAAATGGCGTTACATTAAGATTTGGAAAAAGAGTTCTATTTGAAGATGTCAATATAAAATTTACCAAAGGAAACTGTTATGGTTTGATTGGTGCGAACGGAGCTGGAAAATCTACATTTTTGAAGATTTTATCAGGTGAAATTGAGCCAAACAAAGGAGAAGTCGTTCTTGAAAAAGGCGAACGATTATCCATGCTAAAACAAGACCACTATGCTTTCGAAGGTTACACTATTTTAGACACTGTCATGATGGGAAACAGTGAATTATACAGAATTATGAAAGAAAAAGATGAAATCTATGCCAAACCAGATTTCTCTGAAGCAGATGGCATGAAGGCGGCCAAATTAGAAGAACGTTTTGCCGAATTAGATGGCTGGAACGCCGAATCCGATGCAGCCAAATTGCTTAGTGATTTAGGAATTGGCAGTGAACTACATGATAAATACATGAGCGAAATTGAGGCAAGAGACAAAGTCAAAGTGCTACTTGCACAAAGCCTATTTGGTAATCCAGATGTGCTTTTATTAGACGAACCAACCAACGATTTGGACATCCAAACCATCAATTGGTTACAAGATTTTCTCATCGACTTTGAAAATACCGTTATTGTTGTATCACATGACCGTTACTTTTTAAACAAAGTTTGCACCCATATTGCTGATGTAGATTTTGGGAAAATCAAAGTATATCCAGGAAATTACGATTTCTGGTATGAATCTAGTCAATTGGCTTTAAAACAAATGAAAGAAGCCAATAAAAAGAAAGAGGAGCGCATCAAAGAGTTGCAAGAATTCATTGCACGTTTTAGTGCTAATGCCTCTAAATCAAAACAGGCAACATCTCGTAAAAAATCGCTCGAAAAAATTGAATTAGACGAAATCAAACCATCTAATCGCAAATATCCTTATGTTGATTTCAAGCCTGACAGAGAGCCTGGAAAAGAAATATTAGAAATCAAAAATTTGTCTAAAACCATAAATGGCGAAAAAATATTAGACAACATCAGTTTTACCATCAAACGAGATGACAAAGTAGCTTTGCTTTCGGACAACGAAATTGCCAAAACCGTTCTATTTCAAATCTTAGCAGGTGAAATGGAACCCGATTCAGGTGAGATTATTTGGGGAACCACCATTACAAAGGATTATTTTCCAAAAGACAATAATTATTTATTTGAAAATGACTTAACAATCGTGGATTGGTTACGTAAATATTCCAAAGATCCAGATGAAACCTATGTGAGAGGATTTTTAGGACGTATGCTATTTTCGGGAGAAGAGGCACTAAAAAAAGCAGATGTCATGTCTGGTGGCGAAAAAGTCCGTTGTGTATTATCCAAATTGATGCTTTCAGGAGCCAATTTTCTAATTTTTGATGAACCAACCAATCATTTAGATATGGAATCCATTACCGCATTAAATGAGGGGATGCAAAAATATAAAGGTGTTATGTTGTTTACTTCACATGATCATCAATTGACACAGACAGTAGCTAATAAAATAATTGATATTTCAAACAATCAAGTTATCGTAAGAGAATGTACCTACGATGAATATTTAGAAGAAAAGCAAAAATAGTAAAACTGCACTCAAATAGCGAGTGCAGTTTTTCCATTAAAAACTAATGACTTGGTCGAGATATTTTAATCTCTGGATCGCTTCTTCTCGTGTTTCACATTCACGAAAAACGTTTTCCCAATCGGAAGCTACATTTTGAGCGTATCTTTTTGGCCATTCTAAGCCAGCCTCTTTGAGAAGATCTTCAATTCCTTCTGCTATTAACAGATTTTGTAAGCAATTTGCGATATCAGTCGAAGTGTAGCAAGTTTTAAAAATGCCACGATTTTTATGAACGAAAACTCTGGTATGTTGTTCCGATTGCAATAAATTGAAATCTGCATTTTGTACTAATCTGAGAATCCGATCTGTCAAGAGAATAGCTTTTGCTTTTTGTTTTAAAGTCATAATAGTTCTCCTTTCTGCCACATAGGCAAGAAGCATGAAAAACAAGTATATATACTATATTATAACATAATTTACATAAAATTGCAATAGTTTTACAAATTTTTATGAATTGCTTTACTTTTTTTATATTTTAACATAAAATAAGAATTGGATAAAAAAATTTGAAATAGGAGATAAGAAAATGTCAAGCAAAATTTACCAAAAAATCGCCCAAGAATTACAAATTCGCGAAACGCAAGTGGAAAGCACCGTAAAACTCATTGATGATGGAAACACTATTCCTTTCATTGCGCGTTACCGAAAAGAAGTCACAGGAAATTTAAGTGACGAGCAACTGCGTGAATTAGACGAACGACTAAAATATTTGCGCAATCTAGAAACCAGAAAAGAAGAAATTATCCGTTTAATTGACGAACAAGGAAAACTAACCAATGAACTTACCTTGAAAATTGCGAGCACCATGATTTTATCCGAATTAGAGGATATTTATCGTCCTTTCAAGCCCAAAAAAAGAACACGTGCGACCATTGCCAAAGAGAAAGGTTTAGAGCCGCTTAGCAACATCATTTATTGGCAAAAGGAGAAAAATGATTTATGGGAAATCGCCAAAGCATATATTAACCCAGAAAAAGGCGTAGAAAACGAACAAGAAGCCATTGATGGAGCATTGGATATTATAGCAGAAAATATTGCGGATAATAGCGATTTTCGAAAAAAAATCAAATCCTTTTGCTTTCGTGAAGCAGTCATTTCTTCGAAAGCCACAAAGGACGAAAAATCATCGTATGAAATGTACTACGATTACAGTGAGCCTATTTTAAGAATGCCAAGTCATCGTATTTTGGCTATTAACCGTGGGGAAAAAGAAGAATTTTTGAAAGTGAAACTGGAAAAGCCAGAAGAAAAAATCGTCGATTATTTAAAAAAACAAATCATTCAAGACTACAAAAGCCAATTTGCGGAAAAGTTAGAACAAGCAATTGTTGATTCGTATAAAAGATTGATAGAACCTTCCATTGAACGCGAAATTCGTTCTGATTTAACTGAAAAAGCAGAAGAGCAAGCCATCAAAGTGTTTGGCAAAAATGCCAAACAGCTTCTATTACAACCACCCATCAAAAATATGACTGTTATGGGATTTGACCCAGCTTATCGAACAGGTTGCAAAATTGCCGTTATTGACAAAACAGGAAAAGTTCTAGAAACACGGAACTGTCTACCCAACTGCCCCTCAGAACGACGTAAATGGCTCTAAAACGGTTTTAAAGGCCATGATTGAGAAGTATCACGTAGGCATGATTGCTATTGGAAATGGGACGGCTTCGCGCGAATCGGAAATTTTTGTATCGGATATGCTAAAAGAAATGGACGAAGAAATTTATTATGCGATTGTGAGCGAAGCAGGTGCTTCGGTTTATTCGGCGTCAAAGTTGGCAACGGAGGAATATCCAGATATCAATGTTTCTTTGCGAGGTGCAATTTCAATTGCACGTAGATTACAAGATCCACTTTCTGAATTGGTAAAAATTGACCCAAAATCCATTGGTGTGGGGCAATATCAGCATGATGTTAACCAGAAACGATTAAATGAAAGTTTGAGTAGCGTTGTAGAAGATGCTGTTAATTCTGTTGGAGTTGATGTCAACACAGCGACTCCTTCGCTTCTTTCGTATGTTGCTGGAATCAATGGAACCATTGCTAAAAATATTGTTCAATATCGTGATGAAAAAGGGGAATTAAAGCAAAGAAAAGAGCTTTTAAAAGTACCGAAATTAGGTCCTGCTGCTTTCAAACAATGTGCTGGATTTATCCGTATTTTTGAGGGCAAAAATCCATTAGAAGTAACGGCAGTTCACCCAGAAAGTTATGAAATTGCGGAAAAGTTATTAACCAATTTGGGATATTCTGTGGAAAACTTGTTGGATAAAGAGAAATTAGAAGAAATCAAACAAAGTTTTAAAAGCATAAATGTGGAAAAAACGGCGGAGGAATTAGAAGTCGGAAGTTTGACATTAAAAGACATCATGGCAGAATTATCAAAACCAGGAAGAGATCCGAGAGAAGATTTGCCAAAACCAATTTTGCGAAGTGATGTTTTGAAATTTGAGGATTTGCAAGAAGGCATGGAATTAACAGGAACCGTTAGAAATGTGATTGATTTTGGAGCATTTGTGGATATTGGTGTCAAATATGACGGCTTGGTGCATGTTTCGGAAATGGCGGAAAAATTTGTGAGAAATCCATCAGAGATTGTGGCAGTTGGGGATATTGTGAAAGTGAAAGTGATTGGTATTGATCAAGAAAAACATAAAGTGAGTTTGAGTATGAAATTGTAGAGAAACAGGCGCTTCTTTAAAGAAGCGCCTGTTGTTTAGAAAATTATTTCTTTAAATTAGGAAGATACTTGTTGATTACTTCATGGACATATTCTCCCCAAAAAGCTGTGATTTTTGGCAAATACTTGGGATCGAAAAAATCACGTACATAGATTTTTATATCCAAATGCCAAGTTCCTGGTGTTTCCTGCCGTTTGATAGATTTGCGGACAAGTACATAAGAAAAATTGTAAACAAAGCTATTCTGAACTTGACCATCTGTAAATACCAAATCTCTTTCATGAATAAAAATCGTTTCTTTCTTGAGAGACATTTTTACATTAACGGTGGCATAGGGATATTGATTTTGCAACAAACCTTTCCAGCGTAATTTATAATTTTTCCGTACTTTTTTCTGCCTTGTTTCTTGATATGTCTCTTTCCAGAAAAGAGCTTGATTTCTGTCAGAAATTTTATATTCTTTGAAAAGTTGCTCAACTTTGTCGAGGCGATAAGCCAAAGCAACGTTTTTTAAACGATGATAAAGAATCAAATAATCATCGCCAGCTTTTTTGTAAAGATGGTTTAAGAAAGGTGGCAGAAAGCCTATATCAAAATACGTTTTTATAGACTTTATGACATAATCTTTTCCCAGAAAATCGCACTTTTCTAACATAGATAAATCAAAATCATCGGTTAGATACACTTTTAATTTTAAGGAACAAAAATTGCGATACACATCTTTACAAATTCCTGAGCTGAGTACTACATAAGTATAATCGGAAGTGTGCTTCCGAGAAGTGTGTTTGCTTTTCTGGATCGTTAAACCATCTGTGGCAACCACTTTTTCCCAGTTATTGGAAAAGACTGTTTCAAGTGGTTTGAATATCCCAACTTTGACAGCATCTAAGAAAGTGCCATTAAGGTTTTGGTTCTCGTAAAGAAAATCCTGATGAGTCCGTATACTGTTAGCCATAAAAAAATCCTCCTATAAATTAATATGCAATAGTATACCACATTTACATAAAAAAGTCAAGAGGCTGTAGCTGTTATTTGTATAACGATAAAAAACACTTTTGTTAAAGATTATCTAACCAAAAGTGTTTCTTTATTTTAAGAAGGATTGATTGTATCATATTTTTTTTGTATTTCTTCAATTTCCTCATAATGATTTTTTAAAATATCCAAAAATACGTCTGCAATTTTAGGGTCAAATTGTGTTCCAGAACATTTCTGAATTTCTTCGGTTACAACTTCTAAAGGAAGTGCATTTCGGTAAGAACGTTTGGAAGTCATGGCATCAAATGTATCAGCAAGAGCGGCAATTCTGGCAAAAAGAGGAATAGAGTCACCTGTTAGAGCAGAAGGATATCCTCTACCATCAAATCTTTCATGATGATGAAAGACAATTGGCACAATTTCTTGAAAAATAGTTGCATTAGCAAGAATGTGTTTTCCAATTGCAGGATGATTTTTAATTTGTGAATATTCATCATCTGAAAGTTTGGCTTCTTTTAGCAAGATACTATCTGGAATACCAATTTTTCCAATGTCGTGAAATAATCCGCCAATTTTTAAAGTATGTAAATCTTGTTCTGTTAATCCCATATATTTTCCAATCAAAACAGAATATTCTGAAACTCTATCAGAATGACCACGAGTATAAGTATCTTTTGCTTCAACAGTATGTCGAATAATTTCAATACTTTCCAAATAAGCTTTTTCAAGCTTTTCACGTGATTCCTTTAATTCTTCATTAATTTCTTGAATAATTTGCATTTGTTTAATTGATTTGATAGCAGATTCAATGAGTAATAATAATTGGTCAAATTTGTCACTTTTTTCACAATATCCTTGAATAGACAAACGTTTAATGGTTTCTAATGGTGGGGCTAAATCCTTATGACCAGTCAACAGAATAATATATAAATCTTGATTAAATTTTCGAATTTCTTCGACAACTTGGTCACCATGAATAGGAGTCATAATAAAATCTAAAAGCATTAAATCAAAATGTTCTTCTTTTACACGTTCAATAGCTTCTAAAGGATTGGTGCAACCTACTAAAGTATAACCAGAACGGCGTAGAAAAACTGACAATGAGTCAATAATGCCACCTTCATCATCAACAGCAATAATTTTATATTTATTTTTTTCGGATGTATTGTTTTGTTCAGAAAGTCTCATAGAAATATCTCCTTTTTCTATTTTCTTCATTCTACCTTATTTTGGAGAGATAGTCAATATAATTTTATACAGAAATGTCGAAAAAACAGGAAAAAATGGTTATAGACAGTGTTTCACATTATCAAACAAGAAAACAGAAACTAAGAAAAGTTTCTGTTTTTAAAATTAATTTTTGATTGGTAAAGTAATGTAAAATGTAGTTCCCTTACCGGATTTTAGTTTCATAACTCAAATCACCACTAAAATGAGCTTTAATATTAGAATACGACATGAACATTCCAAGACCAGTGCCGTTTTTTCCTTTTGTGGTAATCATTTCTTTGAATAATTTTTCTTGAGCAACTTCTGAAATACCAGGACCATAATCTTTTATGGCAATGATAATATCTGATACACTACGATCAGCAATTAGCTCAATTTTTTTAGTAGTGTCGTAATCTGCATATGCTTCAATGGCATTTGAAATGATGTTATTGATAATTTGTACCAAACTATTGATATTTCCAGATAATAAATCAGCATTTCCAACATTGTTATGAATTTCTAAAATGGCTAAAGCATTTTTGATTTCATGTTTCATTAAAATATCAACACGTTTGAATAGCTCTGTTACAGAAAAATCCACGGCTTCACTTTCGGATAGAGTAACAGCTTGACCTTTTACAGTGGTAATAACATCTGACATATAAGAAATATGACCTTTTAATTTTTCAATCCAATCACGCATGTCTGTTGCAATAGCATGCATATCGTTATTGGTTACAGAAGGATTATCAATCGATAAATCAAATTCATTGATTAAATCAGTTAAACCTTCTAATCCACCAGCAACGGAGAAAATAGGAGTTTTCAAGTTGTGTGCGATACCACCAATCATTTGTCCAAGAGAAGCAAGACGTTCTTGCTCAATTAGCATTTCTTGGTTGTCTTGAATGGTTTGAATATCCTGTTTATGCTGTGTAATATCTTTAAGTAAAACAAGAGTTCCTAAAAAGTTATTTTTGGCATAAATATTATTAATTTCAATGGTAAAAGTTCTTTTTATTTCAGGAACTTCTTGTTCAAATTGAAAAGTTTCAGTAGAGTTTTTTACATTTTTGAGTGTATCGGCAAAAGTTTTCTGAATTTTTATATTATTATCCTTTTGTGACAGATGAAAAAGGTTTTTTCCTCTAATGTAATCAGGTTTTGTATGAAAGGTATGTAAAAAAGTTTCGTTAAAATCAGTAATTTTATAATCTTCATCTAGAACAATATAGCTATCTGAAATTTTATCTACAATTCTTTGCAAAGCAATCGGAGTAGTAGATAAAAATTTAAATTTAAATATAGCTAAAGTATATAGTACTACCATTGCAGAAAAGGAAATTGGTGTTGAGTAAGTAGTTAATTTTATAATATTTGTTGTAGTTAAAATATTAACAATCAACGGAATGCTAATACCTATTATTAATAAAATAGATTGTTTTGAAAAAAAACCAGAATTTTTTAATGAATATGTGATTAATTTAATAACACCGATAATAATAAGCAAGTAAGTATATATTAAAAATACATTATAAAATGGTGCATATATGATTTCAGAGACATTAGGTGAATAAGATATTACAAATAAATGGTATATATGATTTGTTAATAATAAAATTAATGTAATAAAAGGTATAATTAATAATAACAAATGAATTGGTTTTATTATTACTTTTGTATTTGTGAATACCGATACCATATATATGAAGGTAATGGGCATGAAAATTAAACCAGGCCCACATAATTGTTCGAAAAAGAAAGGGTCTATGTTGGTGTTTTGGCAAAGAATTTGTAATATCAAAGGATTTATCCAAAGTAAAAATGAACCTAACATATATAAAAAAGAATTTTGCAATTGGTTTTTTCCTTCTTTGTTAAACAAAATTTTGAAAAATAACGTAAAAAGTAATATGTCAGATATTATGAGTGCAGCCAAAGAATTCATATTTTCCATCTATTGTTCCTCCTTAAAAAAATCTATTTTTTTCATATAAGCTATATATTTTTCAATATAATTATCATCAATTTTAATCCATTCAAAGCCAAAACGTTGTAAGAAAAACTGAGTTAAATCACAATTCAAATCAACATCTCTTTCATAAATTAAATCATAATCTTCACTCAAATCATTGATAACTCCAGATAATTCGTTTTGCAATTCTGAATCTTCTAACATTTTTTTAATAATCGATTTGAACTTTTTACTTTCCACAAAATTTAATGGAATCTTATTTTCATTCAAAATACTAACAAAATCTTTCAAATAAATAGAATGATTGTTGTATAAATGATAAATCGAAAAATCTTTTATTGTATTTTGTAGAATGTATACAATTGCTTTTGCACATAAATCAACAGGTGTAAATTCAAGTGGTAAAGCTTGCAGATAATCTGGTATATTTTTTAAACGAATGAAACTTTTTAAACGATTTGCAAAAGCATTTTCATCAGGATTAATTTGAAATGTTCCATCCGAAGAACGATTGGTAATATTACCAAGTCGAATGATTTTCGCATTTAAACCATCAGCTAGATAAGATAAGATGATTCTTTCAGCTTCAAATTTTGTGGAAGTGTAACTATTATCTAAAATTTGACCGATGTATAAATTGTTTTCTGCAAATGGAGTACCTTCATACTTTTTGGAAGCTACGTAAGTAGCATCCATATTGGAACTTTCAGAAACACTCATGGTTGAAGTATGAAGCAATTTTTTATGATTGTTTTTACAATATTCACAAAGTTTTTCCGTTAGTTTGATATTGACTTCTTTAAATTTCTTAATATCACCATAATGTTTTACCATGGCTGCTGAATTAATGACCGTAGAAATTTGTTTTGTTATTTCATCAAAAACTTCTTTATTTAATCCGAAATTGTCTTTTGTGATGTCTCCTCTTAAAAGGATAATTCTATCGTCTATCAAAGAATCTAATTCATTGCCAAAATAAAAATGTAGAGTATCCATCAATCTATCTTTAGCTAATTTGTTATTTTTATCACGAATAATGCAATAAGCTTTTCCAGCATCTTGTTTGATAAATTGATACAAAATATGGCTTCCAACAAATCCATTGCTTCCCAATAAAAGAATATTGTTTTTATAATTGTGAGTTATTTTTGCAGTTTTCAAAGTTTCCCAATTATTTTTTTGTAAAACTTTATTAATTTTTGTATAGTCAAAATTACCTAAATTTGAAGTCGATTCGTGTAAATGAGTATTCTCAGATAGTAATCGTACCGTCGGATATTTAAACAAATTTGCATAAGGAATATTAATGTTGTGGGCTAGTAAAGCTGTTTTAAATTTTATGGCAATGAGAGAATCAACACCAACTTCAAAAATGTTATCATCAATTCCAATTTGAGTATGTAAAAATCGATTCCAAGTATCACAAAGTAAGGTTTGCAACTCATTTTCTGGTGCAATATAAGTTCGTTTTTCTGTTTTCGTAATTTTGCGTTTTTCAAGTTCCCTTTTGTTAATTTTTCCATTTGTCGTAATTGGCATTTTGTCAAGTTTTATGATATATTTTGGAACCATATACAAGGGTAAGGATTTTGCAATTTCTTGACGAAGATACGATGGTTCGATATCTGAATTTGAAGTGAAAAAGCCAATCAGATAATTGTCGTCTTCATCTTGTTTGTAAACAACAGCTGCATTGTCTATTTCGGAAATTTCCAAAAACTTATTTTCGATTTCAGATAATTCTACACGAAGTCCACGAATTTTAATCTGAAAATCTTTCCTTCCAATATATTCAATTTCACCAGCTGAATTCCATTTTCCAATATCACCTGAACGATATAACAAGCCATCTCCAAATGGATTTTTAATAAATGATTTTTTCGTCATTTCAGGATGATTGATGTAGCCTTTTGAAACACCATCACCACTAATACAAATTTCACCTTCAATACCAATTGGGCATAAATTCAAATCTTGATTTAGCAAATAAATTTGTGTATTACAATTTGGTTTGCCAATATTTACAATATTGGCAGATTCAATTTTTTTATTAGAACAACAAGCGGTAATTTCACTTGGTCCATAACCGTTAAATAGAGTTGCCTTTGTGTGATTTTTTAGTTTATGACAAAGTGTAGGCGTTAAACTTTCGCCACCTAATTGTATAACTTTTAAGTTTTTTAAGGCATTTGATTTATTGTCATTTAGTAATAATTCAATTCTAGATGGTGTGGTTAAAATAAAATCTATATGATAATCTAATATCAACTGATTGATATATTCTGGTATTTTTTGTTCCTCCTCATTAGTTAAAACAACCGTTTTTCCAGTTAATAAAGGGACAAAATTTTCTACAATAAACATGTCAAAAGCAATAGAACTGATACTTAAAAAGCTATCACAACAATTTGTATTCAAAATTTCTTGGTAGATTAGTGCCAAATTAATAACTCCTTGACGTTTTAAAGCAATACCTTTAGGTGTTCCAGTTGAACCAGATGTGTAAATGATAGCAAAAGCATCATCATTTGAGATATCTATCATAGGATTGATTGTATTATAATAAGTTAAATCTTCTACTTTGAATGGATAAATATTCTCAAAATCAATCTTTTTTAATTTTGGCGAACTGATCAATAATTTTGCTTTACAATCATTTAGCATAAATTCAATTCTATCTTTTGGCAGATTAGAATCAATTAACAAATAGCCAGCCCCAGCTTTTAAAATTCCTAACATGCAAATAATAGTTTCAATGGAACGAGGAAGCATAATGCCAACAATATCATTTGGTTGAATTTGATTGGCAAGTAAATAATTTGCAATTTGATTTGCCTTTTGATTTAGCTCTTGATATGAAATGGTTTTTCCTTCAAAAATAATTGCTGTTTTATCTGGTGAGTTTTCTACATTTTTTTCAAAAATAGTTTGTAGATTTTCAAATTTATCATAGGCAAATTGGGTATTGTTGAAATCATGCAAAATTCGAGTTTTTTCTTCTTCTGAAATCATTTCTATATCGCTTATTTTGGTAGTCACGTCATTGGTTACATCAGATAAAATTTTAAGATAACGATGAGCCAATTTTTCAATAAAATCTTCATCAAATAGCTTAGTACAATATTCAAATCTTAAGTTTAAGTTTTCTTTATTTGGTATGATTTCTAGTGAAAAATCAAATTTTGAAATTGTATTTTTAGCTTCTACATAGGTTGTTTGAATGTTTTTAAAATGAAGCATTGGTGCTCCCATGCTTTGATAAATGAACATGGTGTCAAATAAAGGGCTACGATTTGTATTTCTTTTTAAGTTTAATTTGTTGACAAGAAAATCCAAAGGATAATCTTGATGTTCAAAGGAATCTAAGCACATTTTTTTGATGTTATTTAAAAATGTTTTAAACGATAGAGTTGATTTGATACCAGCACGCATAGGAAGTGAGTTAACAAACATACCTACAAGGTTAGAAAGTTCAGGCAAATCTCTACCAGAGACAGGTGTTCCAATAATAATATCTTCCTGATTTGTATATTTGTACAGTAAAATATAGTAAGTTGCTAACAAAAACATGTAAGGAGTAATGCCTAATTCTTTGGATAGTTTTGTAATTCTATTGTTTAGTTTCTTATCAATTTGGAAATGAAAACTATTTCCTTCAAAACTTTGTGTCGTTGGTCTTGCAAAGGTGGTTGGCATATTTAAAACAGGCAATTCACCTTGAAAATGCTCAAACCAAAATTTTTCATTTTCTTTAAATTGAGAAGACATAAAATGTGAATTTTCCCATTCTGAAAAATCTTTATAAGTAATCGGATTTTCTTGTAACGTGCGACCGTTGTATAATTTGGAAAGCTCATCTAACAAAATACTAACAGAAGAACCATCACTAATGGAATGATGCATGTCAATTAAAAGAGTAGCAGATTCATTGTTTTGTATCACAAGCGTAGCTCTAAATAGGGGAGCCTTCGCAAGATTAAATGGTTTAATAAATTGTCTTAATAAATAATCCGTATTGGTGCTGGTGCTTGTTTGTATTTCCAATTTAAAATTAATATTTGGTGCAATTTTTTGCACAATATCATCATTTTTAATTTCGAAATAAGTACGTAAGGATTCATGTCTTTCAAATAAAATTTCGAAACAAGATTTTAATTTTTCAATATCAGGTACGGTATCAAACACAAGGGCACCAGGCACGTTATAAAGAATGGATTTTTCGTGGTCTGCTTTTGAAGCATAATAAATTCTTTTTTGAGCCGATGAAGCAGGATAGAAATCTTGTGGTTTTGCTGGTTTAATGTTCATTATTATAGTATTTTCTTGAATTGTATTAATATAATTTGATAAATTTAATATAGTTTGATGATTAAATATATCTTTTACAGTTAATTGAATATGAAGTTTATTGTTTAATAAAATGCACAAATTTATAATAGTTAGTGAATCACTTCCTAATTCAAATAAAGAATCTTCTATGCTGATTGAATTTAGAGGTAACATTTTTTTTAAGAAATTTATGATTAGAGTATCAACTTCATTACGAGGTTCTACAATATTTCTATCTTTAGTTGTATCTAAAGAGGGAAGAGGCAATGAGTTTATATCTATTTTTCCATTTAAAGTATATGGCATTGTTTTTAATTTAATAAAAAAATGTGGTATCATATATGTAGGTAGTTTTTTCTGAAGCTCTTTTCTTAAATTAGAAATTGATATGGGTGAAACTTCTGTATAATATGCACATAATATTTCACGTTTATCGTCAAGAATTTTTTTACAAACGATGCATTTTTTTACATTTGGAAATTGTAAAATCGTATTTTCTATTTCATCTAATTCTACTCTAAAACCTCGAAGTTTTATTTGATTATCTATTCTTCCTAAACAAACAATTTCACCATTTGGTTTAAAGTATCCTAAATCACCAGTTCGATATAAAATTTTATTAGAAATGAAAGGGTGTTTAATAAATTTATCTTGTGTTAATTTTTTATTATTAAAATAGCCTTTCCCTACACCGTCGCCTGAGATGCAAATTTCTCCCACTGAATAAATAGGACAAAGATGATAGTGTTTATCTAAAATATATACTTGAGTGTTTAATAAGGGAACTCCAATAGTAATATCATTTGAACTAGGATTATTAATTCCAGTGGACCAAACTGTAGTTTCTGTTGGACCATACATATGATGAATTTTTAAATTTTCAAATTTCTCAAGTTTTTTTAGCAAGTCCATTGGGACTGTTTCACCACCGATAATAATATCAGAAAATATACAAAAACATTCTGTTTCATTATTATCTAGTAGTAAATTAAAACGAGAGGGTGTTGTTTGAAGGATATTAATTTTTTCTTGTAAGCATAGTTTATTTAAAAGAGAAGGCATTTTTTGTTGTTGTTCATTAGCAATAACTAATCGCATACCATTTAAAAGGCTTCCCCAAAGTTCTAAAACAAACATATCAAAGCAAACTGTAGCTACAGAAAGCATAGATTTATTAGAAGAAAAATCAATTAATTTTTTTAAACCAGTTAAAAGATTAATTACATTTTTGTGTTCTATAGATACTCCTTTTGGTACACCAGTAGAACCTGATGTATAGATAATGTATAGCAAATTAGTAGGTAAGATAATATGATTTAAGTTATGAAAGACTGGAAAATTTATTAAGCTTTTTTCAGATATATTTATTATATTTATTGATTGATTGGGAATATTGCAAGTGCTATTGTTAACTATTACTAATTTTGAATGGCAATTTTCCAACATATAATTAATTCGATCTTTTGGATAATCAGGATCAATTGCTACATATGTTGCACCACATTTAACAACGCCTAAAATACCAATAATTAAGTCAATTGAACGGTTTAAAATAATTGAAACAAAGTCTTCGTTTTTTATACTTTGCTTCTCCTTCAAATACCAAGCCAACTGATTCGCCTTCTCATTCAACTCTCGATAAGTCAATTTTTGATCTTCAAAAACAACAGCCACATTATCTGGCGTCTTTTCAACTTGTTCCTCAAATAAATCCACAATAGTTTTATCTTTTGGATAATCAGCTGCAGTATTATTAAATTCCACTAAAATTTTATGTTTTTCTTCAGGAGTAACAATTTCAATATCTTTTAATTCAATATCTCCACTTTTCAAAACTTGCTTAATCATATGCATCAAACGTTTATGCATATTTTCAATATCAATATAAGTATATTTGCTGATTTTATAATCATAAGCTACATTCAAAATACCTTGTTCATCCATATCGTATAAATGCATATCCAAATCATCAGCAGTGCAACCATTAAATGACCAACGGGTATCATATGGAATATGGCACTCATTATTAGAACGAGTTATTTGATAGGATAGAACAATATTGTATAGATTAGGAATAGAAGAATCCTTTTTTCTTAGATCTTCCAGAATATTTTGATAAGGATATTTTTGATGACGTAGTAAGCCCATTGAATCTTTTGCAATACTAGAGATTAAGTCTACAAAAGTTGATTTACTTTCTAAACAAATACGCAAAGGAGCAATATTAATGAACATACCAGCTGTATTTTTCTCATTGACATTACAGCGATTTAAAATTGGTGTTCCAATAACAAAATCTTCAGTGTCATTAATTTTAGAAAGATAAGTTGATAAAATTGCCATAAAAAAATTAAAAACAGAAACACAATGATTCGTGCAATATTCCGAAATTTGCTCCATATCTTTTTTTGGAATAACAAAAGAGCTACGATTTGCTTCACAGGAAAATTCATTAGAAGTATCAGTCATAGAAGGTAGTGATACAGCATTGGGAACAGTCGAAAACTTTTCTGCCCAATACAATTTATCTTTTTCAAATTTAGGACTTGCGAAATAATTTTCCTCTGTTTCTAAATAGTTGATATAGGAAAATTTTTTACTGCAACCATCATCTTCATGGTTTAATAAATTAGAATATTCATGCATGATTTTTCGACACAACAAGCCAGATGTCCAAGCATCTGATATAAGATGGTGCATTTTTATAACATAACCACCATGATTGTTTGGAAATCTGAAAATTGTGAATTCAAAAAGAGGTTCTTCGAAAATAGAAATTGGTTGGTATAATATTTTTTTATCCAAATCGGCAACTTCTTGCTCATCCTTTAAATCTACAAATGTAATATCAAATTCTGAAAAATCTTCGATATATTGTTTTACGCCAGAAGAGGTCTGTTTTAGACGAATTCTGAAACTATCATGATATTTCACAAAATTATAGATGGCTTCTTGAAAAAGCTTAAAATCTAAAGCTTCATGTACAATAATACCACCTCCAATATTATTAATACTGGTACCATTATAAAATTGTTCTGTTAATAAGATTGACTTTTGTGGTGCACTCAAATTATAAAATTTTTCCATATTCTAATTCCTTTACAATTATAAATTTACTACATAATATACGAAAATAAAAAAAAAATCAATATCTATCAAGAAAATATTTTAAAAGGTATGAAAAAAATATTTTTGGAAAAAATAACCACAAATGAAGAAGGAGGCAAAATGGTGTATTACGAAGAAAAAAGACGAAAAAAAGAGCGATTAATAATGAGTTGTTTCATGGTTATTATCATTAGCTTATTGTTAATATTAATAATAAAATCAGGAGATAATCAAGTGTCAACAATAGCGCAATACAATGCACAAAAAGTAAATTTTGATGAAAATTTAGAACAAAACAAAACGACAGATATAAAACAAGAAAATGTAATTGAGAATTCTGTAAAAGCTATTGTCGGAATATCAAAATTAAAACAAAGTGGCAGTTCCATATTTGTCAACCGTGCAGAGGAAAAATTAGGGCTAGGAAGTGGTGTTATAATTACAGACAATGGCTACATTTTAACCAATCAACATGTAGCAGGAAACAAATACAGCAGTTGCTATGTGACACTAGATGACGGAAATACGTATGATGCCAATGTTGTCTGGTCTGATAGTAATATTGATTTAGCTATTGTAAAAATCAATAAAACAAGCCTTTCTTATCTAAAATTAGGTGATTCAGACACCATTTCACTAGCAGAAGATGTCTATGCTATTGGAAATCCATTGGGATTAGAATTTCAAAAAACGGTCACAAAAGGAATTATCAGTGCCTTAAATCGTACAATTAAAATTGAAGAAGAAGCACAAAATGTTTATATGGAGGACTTAATTCAAACTGATGCAACCATTAATCAGGGAAATAGTGGAGGTGCTTTAATTAATGAAAAAGGCGAATTAATTGGAATTAATTCGGTAAAAATTAGTCAGGCAGAAGGAATTGGGTTTGCTGTTCCTATTAATATCATCAAACCAATTATCAATCAACTCATTAGCGAAGGTAAATTTGACGAAGCATGGCTTGGTATTTATGGGTACGATAAAGAAGCCATTCCTTATTTACAATCTAACCTAGAAATTGAAAATGGCGTATATGTGGCACAAATTGCACCAGATGGTCCATTAATCAATCTAGATATAAAAGAAGGAGACATTATCACACAAATTGATGATACCAAAATCAATCAAATGAATGATTTAAAAAAATACATTTACCACAAAAAACCACAAGAAGTAGTAAAATTGCATATTCAAAGAAACAAAAAAGAATTTGAAATAGAAGTAATATTATCAAGCAAACCATAAAAAAAAGAGGCATTTTTCGTATGAAATGCCTCTTTTTGCTATAAAAATCAAAAAATAAACAAAAATTTCCATAAAAAGTATTTACAAACGCAAAAATATGTGCTATAATATAGAATATAGAGATATGTTTATAAAATTATAAATATAGAAAAAGGAGGAAAAAATATGAATAGAAAGGTAATAAAAGTTTTATCAATCCTATTAATGGTAGCAATGGTGGCTATGATGTTATCAACAGCAGTATTTGCGGCAAATGACTATACAGATTTAGGTCAATTTAAAGATAAATCAAAGGATGGTCAAACAGCTGGTGTTTTTCAAGGATTTATTGCTACAATAATTAATATTGTTCAAGTTGTTGGTATGGGTGTAGCAATTATTATGCTTGTTGTTATGGCAATCAAATACATATCTGCAGCACCAAGTGAAAAAGCAGAACTTAAGAAAAGTGCTACAATTTATATTGTAGGTGCTATTGTATTATTTGCGGCAACTGGAATTCTACAAGTTATCAAGAACTTTGCTTCTGCTAACATTCAACCATCTACTTCAACACCAGAAGAAGGAGTTGCAGTTATAGAAGTAGTGGATACAAATACTTACTTGGGATAAAATTTTTATCAAAAATAAATAGAGGGAGCCACGTTTTTTTAGCGTGGCTTTTTGAATAGAAATTTGCTATATTACAATTATGTTACAATGAAAAAAACTATTGAAAAAATTTTTTATTTATTGTAAAATAAAAATAGAAAATATGGGAGGAGAAAATGAACAGACGAAACTTAAGTCAAATACTAATTATGGTAGTAATGATAAGTTTTATTTTTGGTATGTTATCCCTATCCTTTGCATCAGAACCAGAGAGTACTTTTGATTTTAAACAATATGACAACACAGAGCAAAGAAATGGCAATGCTGACCTAATAGCTCAGAAAACAATGGGAACAGCGATTACTGTCATTAGAATTATAGCAACTGGAGTGGCAGTTGTTATGCTAAGCTATATGGGAATCAAATATATGATGGCAGCACCTAGCGAAAAGGCAGAATTCAAAAAAAGTGCATTTATCTATATTTTAGGTGCAATACTTATTTTTGCAGCAGGAAATATTTTAGGTATCATCGTTAATATGACAACCAGTAATATAACAACAAGTGTTACAACAACGACACAACCATAATAGGTTAAAGGAGGAAAAAATGAAAAGAATGTTAAAATTTATACAGGCAATTGTGATTGCTATTAATCTTGTGATTTTATTTCAGAATGTATCATTAGCAACAGACCAAGTAGATCAAACAGGGACAGCTTGGGATCCTAAACAAATGATAAGTTCTGCTGATACATGGGGAAGTGGTGTTGATGATGGAGGTGTAATACAATCCACGCAAAGTATTGTGGGAACAGCCATTAATATCATCCGTATTGTCGGAACAGGAATTGCGATTATCATGCTAACCTATGTAGCAATTAAATACATGTCAGCTGCACCAAGTGAGAAAGCAGAATTCAAGAAATCAGCAACTGCCATGATTGTTGGGGCAATTGTGTTATTTGCAGCAACCAATATTTTATCGATAATTTCTAATTTTGCAACCAAAAATATAGTAACAACATAATAGATTTTAGGAGGAAAAAATGAAAAGAAGTTTAAAAGTAGCCTTAATAATTGTAATTTTTATGAGTATTATATGTTTGTTACAAAATGTATCTTCTGCGTGGGAATTTAAAAAGTCTGAGGTAGAAAGTTGGGTTACAACGGCTAATGGAAAAGATGGCGGATTAGTAAATTCCACACAAAATATAATGGGAAAAGCGATTAATGTGATTCGAATTGTCGGAACAGGAATTGCGATTATCATGCTAACCTATGTAGCAATTAAATACATGTCAGCAGCACCAAGCGAAAAAGCAGAATTCAAAAAATCAGCTATGGCGCTAATCGTTGGAGCTATTGTATTATTTGCAGCAACCAATATTTTATCAATAATTGCTAATTTTGCAAGTAAAAATATAACAGAAACAACGAATCCAGTGCAGGGAACGATACAAGTTGAGGAATAGTAAAGAAGGAAGATGTGGGAATAATGTTAGATTATTCCCTTTTTTGTGCTTTTTGAAACGAAGAAATTGGATGTGTAAAAATATTACAGAAATTTTCAATTTTGTAACATAAATTTAACAAAAAAATACTTGAATTTCTATAAACTTAAGTATATAATAAAAAGGATAATATGCGAAAGGTTAAAAAAACATGGTAAAAAGCATACAAATTAAAATTGTTATGGTTTTTATGATTCTTGGAATTGTTGTGATTACTGGTTTGGGGTTGACGTTTATTTATAAATTAAACTATCTACATTCAGAAATTACAACAGTTAATATTTCAACAGAAGAAATTCAACAATTGTTGGGCGAGCAAATGAAGCAAACAAGAGAGATTATATATGTATCATTAGTTATTTTTACAATTTTAATTATTCTTTTAGGTGCCTTTATTGCAAAAGTTGTGATAAAGCCGATTGCTAGATTAATTAAAAGCACAGAAATGATAGCCAATGGTGAAGATATAGAAATAGAACATTTGCCGAATAATAAAAATAAAACCGAAATTGATGAATTGGTAGAAGCGTTTAGTGTTATGAACGCTGGTTTAAAAGAAAACTTAAATGAAGTAACAAGACAAAAAAAACAAATTGAAACAATTTTATTGCATATGACAGATGGAATTGTAGCATTTGATATAGAAGGAAAAGTCATTCATATTAATTTAGCAGCAAAAAGAATGCTAAATATTACAAATGAAATAGATTTTGAGAGTATATTTGACCGATTTGGTGTGGATATTAATTTAGAGAAGATTATCTATTTGGATAATTGGACGTCATCTGAAAAAAAATTGAATTTGGAAAATCAAGCAATTAATTTGTTTTTTGCACCTTTCAAAAATGAAAATGATAGACCAGCAGGTGTTATTGTAGTCGTTCAAGATATTACAGAACAGGAAAAACTAGATAATATGCGAAAAGAATTTGTAGCAGATGTCTCTCATGAGTTGAAAACACCGATTACTTCCATAATGGGATATGCAGATACATTAATTGATTCTGAAGTTGATGAGCAAAATCAAAAAAAATTTTTAGAACGCATTTCTTCGGAAGCCAAAAGAATGTCAAAATTAGTAGCTGATTTGTTAATATTATCTAAATACGATACGGCTAAAATAAAAATAGAAAAAACAGAATTTGATTTAGGAGAATTGGTAAAATATATTTTTGAAGGTCAAACAATCGAGATGCAGAAGAAAAATTTGAAAGCGGAATGTTATGTCACTGCTGATGTGCCACCTGTATATGCAGATAAAATGGGGATTGAAAGAGTGGTGATTAACATTTTATCCAATGCCATAAAATATACGGATGATGGTGGCAAAATTACAGTGTATGTTGGATTTGTTTACAATGATGCTTACATTAAAATTAAAGATACAGGACGAGGAATACCACAAAACGATTTGCAAAAAATATTTGACCGATTTTACAGGGTGGATAAAGACAGAGCTAGAGAAACAGGCGGAACTGGATTAGGTCTTGCCATTGCAAAAGAAATATTAGATCAAAATGACAGTAAAATTGATATTAAAAGTGAGGTAGGAAAGGGAACTGATGTAATTATCAGGATACCTACAAAAATAAAATAAAATAATACAAGAGATAAAGGGAGGATTATATGAAAAAGATAAAAAGAATTTTAAATATAGTATTAGTAGGCATGATTTTATTATGGACAAAAGCGGTTTATGCTGCAACATCAATAGAAAATACGTTTAAACAAATTGGTAATTTGAAATATATTTGTATTGGTGTAGGTATTGTTTTAATATTATTAGTGCTATGGGTTAGTTATAAAACAGATAAATCACAGGAAAACAGAGAAAATCAATTACAAGATGACGATGATGAGGAAGAAGACAACAAGGATGAAGATAGTTTTGAAGGAACAGAAGAACAAAGTTTGTATGCCTCTTTTGAAATGGAAGAAGAAAATCAAGAAATGCCAGATATTGATGAAGATGCAGATGATTTTCAATTTGACAAAATATTTGATGAGGAAATTCCGCAAAGTATATATCAACCAGAATTTGAAGCAGATAATATAGCAAATGATTCATTTGATACCTCCTTTGAAGGTAGTGAAGTAAAAAGTAATGGAATGAGTTTAGAAGATGATTTTCTAATGCAAATGAATCGAAATTTAGCACCAGAGAGTGTAGAAGAATTAACCGATTTTGAATTAGAACAAATAAAACCAATTCCAAGCAAAGTTACAAAGAAAAGAGTAACGAAAAAAGTGGCCAAAGAAGAGCCAGTTAAGAAAATAACAAGAAAAACAACGAAAGAACCAGCCAAAAAAGAAGTGACAAAAACAGTAGCTAAAAAAACAACAACAAAAAAAGTAGCCAAAGAAGAACCAGTCAAAAAAGTAACCAGAAAAATAACGAAGGAAGAACCAGAAGAAAAGGTAACCAAAAAAACAGTAGCTAAAAAGACAACGACGAAAAAAGTAGCCAAAGAAGAACCAGTCAAAAAAGTAACCAGAAAAATAACGAAAGAAGAACCAGAAGAAAAGGTAACCAAAAAAACAGTAGCTAAAAAGACAACGACAAAAAAAGTAGCCAAAGAAGAACCAACTCCAAAAGCTACTAAAACAACCAAAAAAACAACAACAAAAGAACCAGCCAAAACAACGAGAAAAAAGAAAACGGAATAATCCAATAGAGATAACAGAATTACTTAGAAAGGGAAAACAAAATGAGTGATAACATGCGAAATATATTAGAATGGATATATTGTATTGTAATAGCATTAGTAGTTGCATTACTATTTCGTTATTTTATAGGAACACCAACAATTGTAAAACAAAGATCAATGTACCCTACATTACAAGAAAATGAAAGATTAATTTTAAATCGAACGGCAAGAATTCACCATAAAAAACCTAAAACAGGCGATATTATTACATTTGAGGCACCAACAAAAGCATATAGTGAAATGGATGTTAACCAAAACAGTCCAGTTGCTATTTATGAAAATGAGCCTAAAGGTGTGTTTAGAAAATTTTGTTATTATGTGTTAGAATTTACTAAAAAGAGTTATATTAAAAGAGTAGTTGCAACAGAAGGGCAACATGTTGAAATTAAGAATAATCATGTTTATATCAATGGAGTTGAATTGGCAGAAGAATATTTACCAAAAGATATGGTAACTGTTTCAAATGTATTTAATGATTTCATTGTACCAGAGGGGTATATTTTTGCTATGGGAGATAATCGAACGAAAAGTACAGATTGTAGAGAACTTGGTTGTATACCATTAAATAAAGTTGAATCAATTGTTGTGTTTCGATTTTGGCCTTTTAGCAATTTTGGGAAAGTAAATTAGGAGAAAGTGTTTTGAATTTTGATGATATTTTAGGAAACGATGAAGCAAAAAAATATTTATCACATTGTGTGACAGATAATCATATTTCTCAAAGTTATCTTTTTGTGGGAGCAGAAGGAATTGGAAAATTGTTAATAGCAAAAGAATTTGCAAAGCAAGTTTTGTGTCTACAATCAGAAAAAAAACAAAACTGCCAATGCAAATCCTGCCAGTGTTTTGAAGGAATGAACCATCCAGATTATTTGGTGATAAATGAAAAAGGGGAAACCATAAAAATAGATCAAATCAGAGAAATTACCACAAAAATTATGGAACCACCCATTATTTCAAACCGAAAAATCTATATTCTAAACGATTGTGATAAAATGACAATAGAAGCTCAAAACTGTTTATTAAAAACATTAGAAGAACCGCCTAAATTTGCTATTATTATTTTGATTTCTTCTAATGAAAATGTTATTTTAAATACCATTAAATCAAGATGTATGACAATCAAATTTAAAGCAATTCCAACCAATGAATTAAAAAAATACGCAATTGAAAAACTTGGTATGACACAAATGACAGAAAATTTAGTAAGATTTTTTAATGGAAGCATTGGAAAAGCAATTATTCATAAAGAAAGTCAAGAAAAATTTTTAAAAATTGAAGCATTTATAGAGGATTTAAACCAAAAAGATATTGTTACAATCATGAACGAAGCTAAGATTATTTATGATAAAGAAAATATTGTTAAAATTCTTGAGTACATGATTATATGTTTATATTCCAAAAGCCAACAAGCTAAGGAATATGTAGAATGTATAGAAAAAGTAAATAATTGCATACAACATTTAAAAAGAAATTGCAATTTTGATATGACATTAGATACTATGCTTTTTGAAATGTGGGAATGTCTTCAGAAAGGAAAATAAAATGAAACTAATTGTGGGGGTTAGCTTTAAAAATCCAGGCAAAATATATTATTTTGATCCAGAAAATTTGACATTGGAAAAAGGAATGCATGTCATTGTTGATACTGCAACAGGGGAAGAATATGGTGAGGTCATGATTGCCAACAGAAAAGTAGAAGAAAATCAAATTTCTGAGCCACTTAAAAAAGTCATCCGAATCGCGACAGCAAAAGAAAATAAAATACGCAAAGAATTCAAAGTAAAAGAGAAAGATGCATTTGATAAATGTATTGAGCAAATCAAAGAATTCGATTTGCCAATGAAATTAATTGAAGCAGAATATAAATACGATGGAAGCAAACTTACCTTTTATTTTTCATCGGATAAAAGAATTGATTTTAGAGAATTAGTAAAAGCTTTAGCAGCTATTTTTAAAACAAGAATAGAAATGCGTCAGATTAGTGTGCGTGATGAAGTAAAAAGATTGGGTGGCAATGGAATTTGTGGAAGAGAATTATGTTGTTGTTCGTTTTTAAGAGATTTTGAAGCAGTTTCTATCAAAATGGCAAAAGAACAAAATATGTCATTAAACCCAAGTAAAATTTCTGGTAATTGTGGACGATTGATGTGTTGTCTAAAATATGAACACAATGTTTATTGTGACAAATTAAAAGGATTACCCAAAATTGGAGCAGAAGTGAAAACCCAAGATGGAATTGGCGAAGTTGCATCTGTAGAAACATTAAAAGAGACAGTTCGAGTAAAATTTAAAGAAAATGGTGAAACATTTTTCAAAAAATATAATGCCAAAGACATTGTTGTGATAAAAGATGTAGAAAAAAATAATGAAAAACTAGAATTAGATAATGAGGAAGATTTAAAAGAACTACAAAAAATGGAAAAACTAGATCAAGAAGACAAAAGAAATAAAAACAAAAGAGAAAAATAGGACAAGGGGTTTAAGATGAAAAAACTAATTAAAAATGCTTATCTATTAGACATGGCAACTAGCAGTGCTAATATAAGAAAATGTGATATACTAATTAACAACAATCGTATTGAAAAAATAGAACCAGAAATAGAAAATGAAACAGCAGAAAAAATAAATGCCAAAAATATGTTAGTTATGCCAGGTTTAATTAATACTCATACGCATTTAGCGATGAGTATTTTTAGAGGTTACAAAGATGACAGAAAATTAATGGACTGGCTAGAAAACGCAATTTTTCCAGTTGAAGACAAATTAAAACCAGATGATATTTATTGGAACGCTTTTTTGTCATGTCTAGAAATGATAAAATCAGGAACGACGACATGCAATGACATGTATTTTGGCATGAACAAAGCCATAGAAGCCATAGAAGCGACTGGGTTAAGAGCAGTAGTGGCTTGGTGTATGACAGATGAGGCAATAGGAGATAAAGCAGAAAAAACACGAGAGTATGCGCAAAAATACAACATTTCTGACAGCAGGATAAAAATCTTTGCATCACCACATGCACCATATACTTGCAATCCAGATACCATTAAATTATGTGTTGATTTAGCCAAAGAATTAAAAACAGGATTACATATTCATTTATCAGAAACCATTGATGAAGAAAAAATAATTTATGAACGTTATGATAAACGCAGTACAGAGTATTTATATGATTTAGGTGTCTTTGATGTTCCAGTTGTACTTGCCCATGGAATTTACATTTCCGATAGTGATATCAAAATTTTGAAACATATCAAAGGTGGAATTTCGCACAATCCAATTAGCAATTGTAAATTATCCTCTGGTATTTGTGATGTTGTGAAATTGCGTAAAAATGGCATTAACGTTGGGTTAGGCACAGATGGAATTGGAAGCACCACTACCTTAGACATGTTTGAAGAAATGAAAACTGCAGCTTATTTACAAAAAGTAAATACTAAAAAGCCAACTTCCATTACAGCTTACGATATTTTAAAAATGGCAACCATAGAAGGGGCAAAAGTGCTAGGTTTAGACGATGAAATTGGAAGCCTAGAAGTTGGAAAAAAAGCAGACATGATATTTATCAAAACAGATAAACTTCATTTATGTCCAGAAAATGATGTGTGTGCTAATATTGTTTACTCAGCTAACGGTGCAGATGTTGATTCTGTTATGATTGACGGTAACCTAATTATGCAAAATAGAAAAATGTTACATTTAAGTGAAAAAGAAGTTATGAGACAAGTCAAAAAGATTGCTAAGAGGTTATTAGAACATGGATAAGACAGCAAAATCAGTAAAATCAAGTGAGAACATAGTTTTATTGTTTTGTCAACTTGACTTTTCTTCAAGTTTCGGTATTTTTTCAAACAAGCCGAAAAT
>CANTGH010000004.1 GCA_947653235.1 uncultured Clostridium sp. | reverse complement strand
GGCCTTATAGGCCGATATGAAAATCCCCCAGTTATACTGGGGGATAATTATTATGATGTAAGATCATTTCTAGAATTGTTTTTAATATGTCTAACATAATTTTACGTATTTCTAGTTTTAATTTTTGTTTTTCATAAGTTTCTTTTGTATGTTTTTTTGTAAAATTAGCCATTAGAAAATCCTCCTTTCGTACAATATTGCCCTATCATCACCTCCTTGGGCATGTAAGAAAGGATTTTTAAATTTTACTTGTTTGGAAAACCGTTTTTAGAAACAAAAACAGTTAAGAAATAATTTTTTATATTATAGCATAAAAATATAAAAATGCAAGAAAAAGGGACAATATTTTTCAAAATAAATTTTCAAAATAGACTTTTCTTCCAAAGAAAAATATGGTACAATACCAATATGAAAATAAGAGAATTATTGAAAAATGGAACGATAAAATTAACCCAATATAAAATCCAAGAACCTATCTCAAAAACCAGAATCCTTCTGATGTATGAAATGGGCCTACAAAATGAGTATTTGACCTGTTATTTAGAAGAAGAAGCAAGAAGAGAAGTCATCGAAAGTTTTGAAAAGCATCTGGAAGAATTGGCAAATGGCAAGCCACTTCAATATATAACGCATCGACAAGATTTTTATGGTTTTACTTTTCAAGTGGATGAAAACGTCTTAATTCCGCAACCAGATACCGAAATTTTAGTTCAAGAAATCATCTATATTTGCAAATATAGAGAAGAAACTCCTAAAATTTTAGATATTTGCACAGGAAGTGGTGCGATTGCGGTTGCCCTTGCGAGGAGTTTGCAAGTGAAAATAGTAGCAAGTGATATTAGCCAAAAAGCATTGGAAATAGCAAGTAGAAATGCTATTTCCAATCATACGAAAATTAAGTTTGTTCAATCCGATATGTTTGAAAAAATAGATGGAACATTTGATGTGATTGTTTCAAATCCGCCTTATATTGCAACACAAGTGATACAGACTTTGTCACCAGAAGTAAAACAGGAGCCAATCTTAGCACTGGATGGTGGAAAAGATGGATTGGATTTTTATCGAATTTTGGCAGATCAAGCAAGATTGTATCTAAAAGAAAATGGAATTTTGGCAGTAGAAATAGGGTTTGACCAAAAGCAAAAAGTGATGGATATTTTTGAAAAAATGGGGTTTCAAGAAGTTTATAGCCAAAAAGATTATGCAGGTCAAGATCGAATTGTGGTTGGAAAATGGAGGAAAATATGTCATTTTCATCAGAAGTGAAAAAAGAACTAAGCCCAATTACCAATTTTAGCGAAACTGTTTTTCAAGCAGAATGGATTGGCTATTGTTTGTGTGGTAACATGCTGGAGACTATTGATAATTTTGAATTTGTAACAGAAAATGAGTTTAATATTGAACATTTTTATAAAATTTTATTTGATTTGAATATAGAATATGAACCAGAAAAAAGAGGTAAATGTTTTGTAGCACAGATCCCAAAAGAAAGTGTTCAAGATTATCTGAAAGATTTTTCCACTATAAAAGGAGAGACCAGAAAAAACATTGTAAAGGGGGCTTTTTTAGGTTCTGGCTATGTGAATAATCCAGAAAAAAATTATCATCTTGAAATGATTTTTGGTGATTCCCAGAAAAGTGATTTTATTTCACAAATCTGCAAGGAATATGGTGTAAACTTTAAAAAAATAAAGATAAATACGAAATATCAACTTTATTTGAAGGAAGCAGAGGAAATATCACGTTTTTTAGCTTTAATCGGTGCTAATCGAGCAGTTTTGAGATTTGAAGAAGTACGCGTGATGAAGGAAATGAAAAATAAAGTAAATAGAACAGTAAACTGCGAAACAGCCAATTTGAATAAAACCATTGATGCTGCCTTAAAACAGATGGAGGATATTCATTTTATTCAAAAAAAGGGTAAATTTGATCAATTACCACAAGCGTTAAAAGAGGTAGCCATGTTAAGATTGGAAAATCCAGATTTGAGTTTAAAGGATTTGAGCGAGCAAATGAAATCACCCATTGGAAAATCTGGTATCAATCGCAGGTTGAAAAAAATTCATGAATTTGCAGAAAATTTAAGAGAAGATAAATAGGAGAAATAATGCGAAACTTTGGGATTTATGTTCACATTCCATTTTGCCAGAGAAAATGTAAATATTGTGATTTTGCCTCTATTGACAAATGGAATGAAAATAGCCAAGAAAGCTATGTACAAGCTCTTTTAAAAGAAATCGAAAACACGAACCAAAAAGGAAATGTTACTACGATTTATTTTGGTGGAGGAACACCATCTATTTTGTATGCAGAGGCAATTAGGCAAATTTTGCAAGCTGTACAACGTAAATTTACAGTCGCTGAGGAGACTGAAATTACTTTGGAAGTTAATCCTGGAACAGCAAATTTGGACAAATTAATAGCTTATCGAAAAATAGGTATTAATCGCTTAAGCATTGGTTTGCAAGCCACGCAAAATCGATTGCTGACATTGCTTGGCAGAATTCATACATATGAAAATTTTTTAGAAATTTATCAGCAAGCAAGAAAGGCTGGATTTCGTAATTTAAACGTGGATTTAATGTTAGGACTTCCCACACAGACTTTGGAAGAATTAAAACAAAGTTTGGAAAAAGTAGTGAACTTAAATTCCGAACATATTTCACTGTATTCTTTGATTTTAGAGGAAGGAACAGCACTTGAAAAATTAGTCAATGAGAAAAAAATAGAAATGATTTCTGAGGATTTAGAACGCCAAATGTATTGGGAAGCAAAGAAAATGTTAGAACAAAATGGTTATTTTCATTATGAAATTTCGAATTTTGCGAAAAGGAATTTTGAATCGAAGCACAATTTGGCTTGTTGGAATCAGGAGGAATATTTAGGATTTGGTTTGGCAGCCCATTCTTATGTGAATCAAAAGCGTTTTTCGAATGGGACAAATTTAGAAAAGTATTTAAAAAAGGCAGGTTCGAATAAAATTTTGCAAGAAAAGCAGAATTTTGAGGAGCAAGCAAAGGAATATATGATGTTAGGATTAAGGAAAATAGAAGGTGTTTCGATTTCAAAATTCGAGCAAAAATTTCAGATCCATCCTTTATTTTATTTTCGATTTGAAATTAGTAAATTAGAGGAAAAAGGATTGCTTGAGGTGGATTTGGATAAGATTAGACTTACGGAAAAAGGATTGGATTTTGCAAATTTAGTATTTAAAGAGTTTGTTTAGAAAATAGACAGATCAAAACAGACGGTTTTGCTGTGCAAAGACAACCAGCTTTAAAAATAAAAGGGATTGGTAAAGAAAAACAACAAGAAACGGATATAAATTATTTTAATAAATAATAGATAAAAAATAAAAATTTTCATAAAAAACTATTGACAAAATCAAAATATGGGTATAATATATTAGCAGTCTAGATTAAAGACTGCTAATTTTTGATTTGTATTACGGAAATACAAGTTAGAAAGGAATGAAAAAATGGCAGAAAATTTAGATAATCGTAAAAAAAAGATTTTGCAAGCCATTATTGAAGAATACATTGAAACAGCAGAACCCGTCAGTTCTGGTAATCTTGTCAAAACATTAGATTGCAGTAGTGCTACAATTCGAAATGAAATGGCTGAACTCGAACACATTGGCTTTCTAGAAAAAACGCATACATCCAGTCGGCAGAATTCCGTCTCAAAAAGGATATCGATACTATGTTGATCAACTTGTTCGCGAAGATAATTTAACTCAGCAAGAAATGGAAATTATCAAAACAAGGCTAGAAATCAAAGTCAATGGTCTAGAAGATTTAGCTAGGATTGCGACCACTACTTTATCAGAAATCACACATTATACAACCGTTAGTGTCGGACCAGATATGAACAATCACACAATTATTGACATCAAATTTGTATTACTTCGGAAGTCGTGTTTTAATGGCTGTCATTTTGACAGATTCTGGGATTATTCGAGAATCTATCATCAAATTCGATGAAGATTTAGAACAAGCACAAGTGGATGACTTGACCTATATATTCAAGAATAAACTTGTTGGCAAGCCACTTGAAAAACTAGATGGTCCAATCGAAGACTTTATCATGGCGGAAGTAAAAACAGGGATTAATATTATTCAAAAGATTATTGATGAAATTAACAAATTATTTGATGAATCCAAAAAAGTCTATTTAGAAGGTGCAGGTAAAGTTGCCAGTATGCCAGAGTTTAAAAAAGTCGATATTGCCAAAGATTTTTTAAATGTGCTAGATGCCAAAGATTTAGTAGCCGATATTTTAAATACAGGAATTGCAGACAATATCAATGTTTACATTGGTGAAGAATCCGAGCATGAAGAACTCAAAAACTTCAGCATTGTCACTTTCAATCATTTGCTAGAAGACAAAGACATTGGTACGATTGGCATTATAGGACCTACGAGAATGGATTATTCGAAAGTCATCTCAGTCATGAAATATATTAGTAAAAAGTTGAATGAAGACTTTAAAAATGGAAAATTTTAAATAAAATGAAGTAATTTATAAAAGGAGGTAGGAAAGTGGAAGAAGGGAAAGAACTAGAAAAAAATGAAGTACAAGGAGATTTGAAAATCGATAAGGAAGAAAATCAAACGCCAAAAACAGAAGTAGAAGAACTAGAAGACAGATACAAGCGTTTATTTGCAGAATTTGAGAATTTCAAAAAAAGAAGTGCCAAAGAAAGAGAAAATCTATTTAACATGATTACAGGTGAAGTTTTAGTAGTTATGTTGCCAATCATGGATAATCTAGAAAAAGCAGCATCTGCTGAAACAACTGATAAGAGTTATCAAGAAGGTGTTAACATGGTGGTAAAACAATATGCTACAGCGTTGGAAAAATTTGGGTTAAAAGCAATTGAAACCGTTGGGAAAAGATTTGATCCAGAATTACACGAAGCAGTCAGCCACATCGAGGATTCCGCCAAAGGCGAACAAGAAATTGTGGAAGAATATAGAAAAGGTTACCAAATCGGCAACAAAGTCATTCGCCATGCGTTAGTTGTAGTGGCAAATTAAATCGCCCACACATACAAAACAAAACATCAATAAAAAACGTTAATAATTAAAAATTATTATAAATTTAATGCAAAAGAAAAAAATAAAAAAGGAAAATAATTTATTTTAGGAGGTTTTTAAAATGGGAAAAATTATAGGAATTGACTTAGGGACTACAAATTCATGTGTATCTGTTATGGAAGGAGGAGATCCAGTAGTCATCCCAAATAGTGAAGGAAATCGAACAACACCATCTGTTGTTGCCTTCTCGAAAAATGGAGAAAGATTGGTAGGACAAATTGCCAAACGTCAAGCGGTTACCAATCCAGAAAATACCGTAATTTCCATCAAAAGAAAAATGGGAACCAGCGAAAAAGTAAAAATCGAAGGAGATGAATTTTCACCACAAGAAATTTCAGCCATGGTTTTGCAAAAATTAAAAGCAGATGCCGAAAATTATTTAGGAACCAAAGTAACTCAAGCCGTTATCACAGTACCTGCGTATTTTAGTGATAGCCAAAGACAAGCAACCAAAGATGCTGGTCGAATTGCAGGTTTGGAAGTATTAAGAATTATCAATGAACCAACAGCAGCAGCTCTTGCTTATGGCATGGATAAAGAAGCACAAGATCAAAAAATCATGATTTACGACTTAGGAGGTGGAACATTTGATGTTTCCATCTTAGAAATTGGAGATGGTGTTTTTGAAGTATTATCAACCAACGGAAACACACGTTTAGGTGGAGATGATTTTGACAATGCGATTATCGAATATTTAGTCGATGAATTCAAAAAATCAAATGGAATTGACCTAAAAGCTGACAAAATGGCAATGCAACGTCTAAAAGAAGCAGCTGAAAAGGCAAAAATTGAATTATCAGGAGTACAACAAACTCAAATCAATTTGCCATTCATCACAGCAGATAGCACAGGACCAAAGCATTTAGATATCAATTTAACAAGGGCTAAATTCGAAGAATTAATTCATGATTTAGTTGAAGATACCAGAGTTCCTGTAGAGCAAGCCATGAAAGATGCAGGCATTACACCAGCTGATTTGCATAAAATATTATTAGTAGGTGGTTCTACTAGGGTTCCAGCGGTACAAGAAATGGTCAAAAGAATTACTGGAAAAGAGGCAGACAAAGGCATTAATCCAGATGAATGTGTAGCTATTGGTGCTGGTATTCAAGGTGGTGTATTGTCAGGTGATGTCAAAGACTTAGTATTATTGGATGTTACACCTTTATCACTAGGAATTGAAACTTATGGTGGTGTATTTACCAAATTGATTGAAAGAAATACTACCATTCCAACCAAAAAATCACAAATTTTCTCAACGGCAGGAGATGGTCAAACATCCGTTGAAGTACACGTTTTACAAGGTGAAAGAGAAATGGCAGCTTACAACAAAACCTTAGGAAGATTTCAATTAACTGGAATTCCAGCTGCACCTCGTGGCGTGCCACAAATCGAAGTAACCTTTGATATTGATGCCAATGGTATTGTTCACGTTTCTGCCAAAGATCAAGGAACAGGAAATGAGCAAAAAGTTGTTATCACAGCAAGCACGAATTTGTCAGAAGATGACATTAATGAAGCCATCAAAGATGCAGAAGCACATGCGAGTGAAGACAAAAAGAGAAAAGAAGAAATTGAAGTTAAAAATAATGCAGAAAGTCTAGTTTACAACAGTGAAAAAACATTAGAAGAATTAGGTGACAAAATCAGTGGTGAAGAAAAAGCCAAAGTAGAAACTGAAATTGACGCAACCAAAAAAGCTCTAGAATCAAACAATGTAGAAACCATCAAAGAAGCAACTGATAAATTGACCAAAGTATTTTATGAATTATCTGAAAAACTATATTCACAAACAGCTACGCCAAATTATACAGCAGGAGCAACAGAAGAAGAATCAAGTGATGATAATGTAGTGGATGCAGATTATGAAGTAGAAGATAATGACAAGAAAGAAGAATAAAAAGCATAAGGGCATGATTTTACATGCCCAACCTTTAATTATATCATATTTGGAGTGATTTGTCAAGTTGAACTTTTTGCAAAAATGTGATATAATTAAGGGTTGAGCATATTGTTATAGAGAACATAGAAAAGGGGCGATATTTTACAGTGGTCCTTTTAGCAAGATAAAGGAAAAAGGAAGGGAAAGGTATGGCAAATAAAAGAGATTATTATGAAGTATTAGGTGTCGGAAAAAGTGCTACAGATGATGAATTGAAAAAAGCATATCGAAAGTTAGCGAAAAAATATCATCCTGATGCGAATCCAGATAATAAAGAAGAAGCAGAAAAGAAATTCAAAGAAGTCAATGAAGCCTATGAAATATTATCGGACAAACAGAAACGTGGGATGTATGATCAATTTGGCTTTGATGGTCCACAATATGGTGGCGGCCAAGGCGGTGGCTATTATTCTTATGGTTCAGGTTTTGATGGATTTGGTGGATTTAGTGATTTTGGGGACTTTGGTGATTTAGGTGATATATTTTCTTCTTTTTTTGGTGGAGGTTCTACACGTTCAAGAAATAGTAATTCCCCACGAAAAGGGGCAGATTTGCGTGTAAATTTGAATATTACATTTGAAGAAGCGTATTCTGGAGTGGAAAAGGAAATTACATTAAATCGAAACGAAACTTGTAAATCTTGTAATGGAACAGGCGCACAAAAAGGCTCGTCACCTGATATTTGTAGTGTTTGTGGAGGAAAAGGAAAAATCAAGCAAGTGGTAACAACGCCATTTGGACAAATGTCAACGCAAAAAGTCTGCAATACATGTGGCGGAACAGGTAAAGTGATAAAAAATCCATGTTCTAGCTGTCATGGTAAGGGAATTCATCGCAAATCGGTGAAAATTAAAGTTAAGATTCCAGAAGGGATTGATGAAGGGCAAACAGTTGTGCTAAAAGGAGAAGGAGAACCAGGAGCAAATGGAGGACCAAAAGGGAATTTGTATATTGTGGTTCACCTAAAAAAACATAATATTTATACCAGACAAGGAGAACATGTTTTTTGTGAAATTCCGATCACCTTTACAGGAGCAGCTTTGGGTACAGAGCTGGAAATTCCAATGGTTGACGGAAAAAAGGAAAAATATAAAATTCCAGAAGGAACGCAAACAGGAACGAGATTCACGATTAAAAATAAAGGTTTTAAAAGTGTGAATGGTAATTGGAGAGGTGATTTTGTTTTTACAGTCAATGTTCAAATTCCGAAAAAGCTAACAATAGAGCAACGAAAACTGGTAACAGAGCTAGCCAAAACGATGAATGAGCAACCACCAATTAAGAAAAGAGGCATTTTTGGCTAATTTTTTACAGTTTTTGTAAAAAACACTTGATTTTTATAGTTTTTTATGTTATAATAATTATGTATATAATATACAAACTAAAATGAAAGGGTGATAACCACAATGGAACCACTTGCTAAGAACGAAATGAAAGATTATGCAAAACGAGAAAATGAAGTAAAAACAATTTTATTTCAAGCATTCTCGCTTATTAAAGATATGGTAAATTTAAAAGATGAGGTTGAAGATGATGACATTAATAAAGCAATTTTAGAAACAACAAGAAAAAATCCTGAAATACGTGAAGAGTTAGAACAGACAAAAAAAGAATTAAATCGAGAACCAAACACTGAGAAAAAATATAATGAATTAGAAAATAAATTGAAAGACATAAAAGCACAAGTATCCGAAACACAAGCAAAAAATCAAATGGAGGAAAGACCAGAAGGTGGAAAACAAAAAACAAGAGAAGATGAAGATTGACTAACCCAAGAAAAGCGTAATTCGTTGTTATGACGAATTACGCTTTCTTTTGTGTAATTTTGTCAAGAATGGTTGAAAAAGAATAGATTTCATGATAGAATAACATTAATTTAATTGCGAGGAGGAAAAAATGAGTAGTATTTTATTAAAAAATGGAACGGTTCTTGATTATGCTAGTAAAACAGAGGAAAAATTAGATGTACTAATAATGGATGACAAAATTGTCAAAATTGCCAAAGAAATCAGCGATTTAGCAAATCAAACAATGGATTGTGAAGGGTTGTATATCATGCCAGGAATGATTGACATGCATTGTCACTTAAGACAACCAGGTGGCGAACACAAAGAAACCATAGAAACTGGTTCAAAAAGTGCTGTAAAAGGTGGATTTACGACGATTTGTCCCATGCCAAATACCAATCCAACGCCAGATTGTCCAGAAGTGCTAGAGGAAATCATTGCAGAGGCTAAACGTGTAAATTTATGCAATGTACTTCCTTATTCGAGTGTGACAAAAGGTGAAAAAGGGGAAGAATTGGTTGATTTTGCAGGACAATTAGAGGCAGGAGCGATTGCGTTTTCCGATGATGGAATTCCATTAACGAATTCTTTGCATATGCGAAATGCAATTATAGAAGCCGATAAATTGGGCACTTTTGTGTCTTCTCATTGTGAAGATAAATTTGTAGGAGCAGGGGCAATAAATAACGGAAAAGTGGCAGATGAACTTGGTGTTAAAGGGATTTATCCAGAAGCAGAAGAAATTATGGCCGCACGTGAAATCGTGATAGCAAGCACCAATCATGCGCATGCTCACATTTGCCATATTAGTACCAAAGGAACTGTGGCTTTGGTAAGAGATGCAAAAGCAAGAGGCGTGAAAGTGACTTGTGAGACGTGTCCACATTATTATAGTTTTACAGTTGAAGAGGTCAAAACTTCTGGTGTAAATGCTAAAATGAATCCTCCATTAAGAGAAGAAGAAGATAGACAAGCCATTATTAGTGCTTTGAAAGATGGAACAATTGATAATATCATCACAGATCATGCGCCACATGCCAAAGAAGAAAAAGCAAAGGGATTAGCAGTTGCACCAAATGGAATTATTGGATTTGAAACAGCACTTGCGGCAACTATTACGAATTTAGTGGTTCCAGGGCACATTTCTTATTTGGATATGGTAAGATTGATGTCTTATAATCCAGCTAAGTTATTAAAAATTGAGAGAGGCGAAATCAAAGAAGGTGTGATTGCTGATTTGACGATTTTTGATCCAAATGAAGAATATACTTATGAGGAAGCAAGTATTGTGTCAAAATCTAAAAATACACCATGGATTGGCAAAAAATT
The DNA here is from genome assembly GCA_947653235.1 of uncultured Clostridium sp. Classification (GTDB taxonomy): domain Bacteria; phylum Bacillota; class Clostridia; order TANB77; family CAG-508; genus Scatovivens. Next base: position 124,017 of record CANTGH010000004.1, on the reverse strand, counting down.
GCAGGGAAAAGTACGTTATACGATAGTATCAGGAGACATAAAGTATGATGTAAATGATGTGAAAATTGTGTAAAAAGTCTTGACAAAATCGAAATGAAAGAGTATACTAAAAATATAAAATGAAAATGAAAATTTTAACATTTGAAAAACAGGTAGCTGGTGACTACCTGTTTTTCTATATTTATAAAAAAGACTTTATTTTTGAACGTGTATAGGTGAAAATTCTAATATTAATAGTTTTAAGGTGATGACAAATTTTCTATGTTTTGAAGTCTGAATAGTTTTTTCTTCTGTATGAAATGAAAACTTTAACATATCTCAAATCCTCCTTTCTTACAAAATAGGTTATTTGCTTGTATATCACATCCTTTCAGGATGGTAAGAAAAGATTGTTTTGGGAAATTTCTTATTAGATAAAATAAGAAAAAGAAATAATTTTTGCTAGTATATAATGTTTTTTCACAAATTACAAGATATTTCCCAAAAATAATTGAAATTTTAATCCAAATGTGATATAAAAAAGCTAATAACAAATCCAAAAAAGAAAGAAGGAAAAAACAATGAATGCAATCGACCAGTTAATCAAGAAAATTAAAGAAACCAACAATCCAACTGTCATTGGTTTGGATCCAAGATACGAGATGTTACCAAATTGTATCAAACAAAAATATAGCGGAAGTATAGAAAAAATATGTGAAGGAATTTTGGAATACAACAAAACCTTAATTGATCATGTACAGGATATCATTCCAGCTGTAAAGCCACAAATGGCGTTTTACGAAGCCTTTGGGATAGAAGGGATGAAATGTTTTCAGGAAACGTGTAAGTATGCTAAAGAAAAAGGCATGATTGTGATAGTAGATGCCAAAAGAGGCGATATTGGATCAACTGCAGAAAGTTATTCAAATGCCTATATTGGCAAAACCAAAGTCGAAGACAAACTCTATGGTCTTGATTACATCGATTTTATAACAGTGAATGCTTATTTTGGGACAGATTGTGTGAAGCCATTTATCGAAGATTGTAAAAAATATGGAAAAGGTATTTTCATTTTAGTCAAAACATCTAATCCTTCTTCAGGGGAATTACAGGATTTGAAACTAGAAAATGGAAAAACAATTTATGAAACCATGGGAAATTTAGTTGAAAAATGGGGCGAAGATTTGATTGGAGAATATGGTTACAGTAGCATTGCTGCTGTTGTTGGAGCAACCTATCCAGAACAATTACAGACCTTAAGAGCTCAAATGCCACACAGTTTCTTCTTAATTCCTGGCTATGGTGCTCAACGGGGGCAAAGCCAAAGACGTTGCTTTAGGGTTTGACAAAAATGGAATTGGTGGTATTATCAACAGTTCTAGAAGTTTGATGTGTGCGTATCAATCCGATCGATGGAAAACGGAATTTTCCGATGAAGAATATGGAAAAGCAACGCGCGCAGAAGCTATTCGCATGCGCGATGAGTTAAATGAGGCAATTTAAGAGGGAGAAACGAAACATGATTCAAGGGAAAGATTACATTGGCGTTGGTTGTGGTGCCTTTATTTTAAATGAACAAGAAGAGGTATTATTACAACTTAGAAACAAAGCACCAGAAAAAGAGTACTGGAGTATTCCAGGGGGAAAAGTAGAATTATTTGAAACGTTTGAACAGGCTGTTAAAAGAGAAGTCAAAGAAGAAACTGGAGCAGAAGTGGAGGTCATTGGCTTGTTGGGAATGTGTAATCATATTATTCGAAACGAACAAAGACATTGGGTTTCACCAAGTTATTTATGCAAAATTGTGAAAGGTGAGCCACGCATTATGGAACCAACGAAACACCTTGATATGAAATGGTTTTCACTGGATAATTTACCAGAAAAGATAACCATTACGACCCAAGAGGCTATTTCAAATTACCGAAAATTATAATCAGATTAACGGAGAAACTATGGAAAAATTAAAGAAAAATTGGCCGACGGTTTTGCTAATGCTTGGCATTGTTGGCTGTGTATTTATCATCAATATTGCGACTTTAATCAGTCCAGATGACTATAGTTATGCCTATACAATTGCAGGCGAAGACCTAAAAATTACGTCTTTTTCAGAACTATTAAGGAGTGCCAAAAGCATTTATATGGGCTGGACAGGAAGAATTATTCCGCATTTATTAGTTGGCATTTTTATGACCACCCATTTGTTGCCACTAAAAATCATCAATAGTTTATTATTTTTATGCTTGTTGCTTTATCTAACCAAATTTATCACACAAAAAAACACTTATTTATCGCTTACTCTTGCCTTTGGCTTTTTTGTCTATGGCAAAATGTTTGGTGAAAAATTTGCTTGGGTTTGTGGAAGTCTCAATTATTTGTGGACAACAACAGCTTTGCTGATATATTTATACTATTTTTATGGATATTTTGTGGAAAACCGTTCTTTAACACGATATTCAAAAATCATTTTAGGATTAAGTGGTTTTCTAATTGGCTTTTCGCACGAAGTGACAGCCTTTGTTGGAGGTGCTTTTTTAGGAATGTTGCTTTTAGGAGAAGGCAAAAAAGTGTGGAAATCTTCCAAATCAGATAAAATATTTTTCCTAAGTTCTATTCTATTATTCGGAATTCGGAAGTATATTAACAATAACAGCTCATGGCAACATTGTCAGAAGTACTTTAGATGCAGGAAGTGACGGTTCACCATTTGCGTGCTTGGGAAATTATAAAGACATAAAAGTACAACTGCTAATTACTGCTATTTCTATGATCGCTATGTATTTTTTGAAACAAAAAGAAATCCTCAAAAAGGAAATTCTGTATTTTTTATTGCCTTGTGTTATTGCGACCATTCCATTTTCTGTCATGGGATATTTTCCACCGCGATGTTTTGTGCCATATGAAGCACTTATCATAGTTGTTGTGGCAACCAATACACAAGTGATTGTCGAACATTTTAAAGAATACAAACGAACCTTGATAGCAGTTAGTATAATTCTTATCAGCCTTGTATTTGCCAGAATGTTGCCGAATACGTATGCTGCTTTTCGTTATTTATTGCCCTACAAAATCAAGGTAACTAGACAGCTTGAAGAGGCGCAAAAGAAAGGCGAAAAAGACGTCGTTGTCAGCAAATTTTTATTTTTGGATAAAATTCACCGTGAAGATTTCATCAACATCGACAATTTTTTCATTGATTTTTCAACTGGTCATGGTGTCAATACTTATCTTTCACTTTATTACAAATTTGACTGTATTCGTGCGATTAGCGATATTGATTACTTAGTCGAAATTGACACAGATTTAACAGAAAATATCGATTATGGCATTATCAATCGAGAGACACTAGAGTTGATTAACATTGTCAATGCAGGGGAAAAAATTTGTTTTGCTATTCCTAAAGCACAATATGGAACATATGTGATAGATTGTCGTGATAAAGACTTGAGAAGTCATGTCAAATCCATTCGCGTAAGGGCGGTTGGGGAAGAAATGAAACATCCAGATTTGGAGAAATTGATTGAGCAGGAAAGATAGAAAGGAAAAAACATGTTATTTAATCACAAAGTCAAAGCCTATGCTTTTGTTGGCCCATCTGGCACAGGAAAAAGTTACAGAGCTCAGATGGTAGCAGGAGAACAAGGAATTAAATATATCATTGATGATGGACTGTTGGTCAGTGAAAATGAAGTAATTGCTGGTATTTCAGCTAAAAAAGCGCCAACTAAAGTAGAAACGGTTCGCAATGCAATTTTTTATAGTGAAGAAAAGCGAAAAGAAATGCAAACAGCCATTAAAAAATATAAACCAGAAAAAATTCTTATTTTAGGAACATCAGATGAAATGGTTGAGAAAATTGCTACGAATTTAGAAATTGGCCCGATTTTAGGAACTACCTATATCACGGATGTCGCCACACCAGAAGAAATGGAAATGGCGAAAAACATTCGTGTTACACAAGGAAAGCATGTTATTCCAGTCCCAACCTTTGCAATAAAGAAGGATTTTTCGGGTTATTTGCTCGATCCCCTTCAAATTTTTAAATCCAAAGGGAAAGGAAATAAACCATACATTGCAGAAAAATCCATTATAAGGCCTACTTTTAGTTATATGGGCAATTTTAAAATATCAGACACTGTTTTCAAACAAATTATTGATGTTGTTGCCGAAAAAACCGAAAGCGTCTATAAAGTACACCGAACCATTATCAAAAAGCATGAAGCAGTCAATGATGGAATTTATATCTATATTGAAGTTATTTTGGAGTTTGGTTACAATGTAGCAGAAGCCATTCAAAAGTTAAAAGCTGGAATTGTGAAAGATATCGAACATCTAACTTCTATGAATGTGTTAAGTACAGAAATTGTAGCAAAAGGTGTACATGTGGAGAAAGAATAGGAGGAAAAAATGGCATTTATTGTAGCAATTGACGGCCCAGCAGGAACTGGCAAAGGAACAGTTACCAAAATTATTGCAGAAGATTTGGGATTGACGAACATTGAAACAGGAATTATGTACCGTTGTGTAGCTTTAGAGGCTTTAAGAAAAAAAGTAGAACCAGTAGAATGTGAAGAATTATTGAGAATATTAGAAAATATCGATATTCAGTTGACAAAACAAGAGCAAATTCAAAAGGTTTGGTTAAATGGAGAAGAAGTATCAAAGGCAATTAAAATGCCTGAAATTGATCAATGTGTTGCACAATATGCTTCTTTAAAATGTGTAAGAGATAAAATGACACCGCTTCAGAGAAAAATGGGAGAAAACGGAAATGTCATCCTAGAAGGAAGAGACATTGGAACTGTTGTATTTCCTGATGCAGATGTGAAGATTTATTTGGATTGTTCCATAGAAGAAAGAGCTAATCGAAGATATAAACAGTATTTAGAAAAGGGTGTGGAAATTTCTTTTGAAGAAGTATTAGAAGTAATTCAAAAAAGGCATAAATCAGAAACTGAAAGAAAAATTGCACCCTTAAGACAAGCCGAAGACGCCATTTTAGTAGATTCTACGAATTTAACGATTGCCGAAGTTGTAAATGAAATTGAGGCAATTATAAAAAAGAAAAAGCAAGTATGATTTCCAACATCAAGGTGTTTGCCTGTAAATATAATGTATGAGAGAAGTGAAACTATGAAAATACAATACGAAGAACGAAAAATTATAGATAACATTTGCGAGTTTTATATGGCAGGCTTTATTTTTATAACCATGTTTGTTTTCAGTATAATGTTATATATAAATTTAATAAGGTATCCAGATTTAGAAGGAAAATTTATAACGCTTGGAATTGCTCTTTTATCCGATGTAATACCAATATTTTTTATATGGTTAATTGTACAACATAAAAATGATAAAAGATTAAAAGACACTGGAGAAAAAGTGAAAGCTTGCATTGTTGCAACTGGAGTGATAAAGTATCGATATAGAAGGCATAGAGATGTTTATTATGTAACAGTAAAATATCATGGAAAGCAAGTTAACATTTATCAAATTAAAAATAATAAGGCTTATCAAATTTTGGCAATGCTATTACAGCCATATGCGATTAAAAAGCCAGTAGAGATTCCAATCGATATTTATAGGGTTAAGAATAAAATATATGCAGATTTAGAAAGTATTAATTTAATGCAGATAGAAGGTTTTGAAGCGATAGAAAAAGAGATAGAAAGAAATTAAAGAGGGAAAAATGAAAGAAATTGTAAAAAAAATTTGTCGAGTTGTTGTTGCATTTTGCATTTATTGGTATTGCAAAATTGTGTATCGAATTAAAATTGTAGGGAAAGAAAATGTTCCGAAAGAAGGGGCTTTATTATTTTGTGGCAATCATAGAACCTATTTAGATCCGCCACTAATTACAGTAACAGCTGGTCGAAAAATGAGTTTTATGGCAAAGGAAGAACTAAAAAGCAACCCTTTGATGAGTTTTTTATGTTTTGCCTTTGATGGAATTTGGGTTAAGCGAGATAGCAAAGATATCGGTTCTCTAAAAACAGCCATGAAAGTTTTAAAAAATGGTGGCTGTATCGGAATTTTTCCCGAAGGCACCCGTAATGGCATGGAAAAAAACGACGGCAAATTAAAAAACGGAGCAGCCTATATGGCATTAAAAACGGGAGCGAAAATTGTTCCTATTGGTATACAAGGACCAGCCAAACTATTTACCAAAAACATCATTATTTATGGTAAACCAATGGATTTTTCCGAATACACGCAAAGCAAAATCGACAAACAAATCGAAGACAAAGTCAGTGAACAATTAAAAGATGCAATCATTACATTGACAAATCAAAAAATATAAGATATAATATTAAAGTTAAATGATAGGGGCACGGGGGCACCGTGCCTTTGTGGACGGAATTCACAAGAAAGGAATAGGAAATGAAAATAAACGAAAAAATCAGAAATGTAGCTATCATCGCACACGTTGACCACGGAAAAACTACCATGGTTGATGCCATGTTAAAACAAAGTGGTATTTTTAGAAGCAACGAACAAGTTGCCGAAAGAGTAATGGATTCGAATGATTTGGAAAAAGAAAGAGGCATTACCATTCTTTCGAAAAATACAGCAGTTCAGTACAAAGATATTAAAATCAATATTGTAGATACACCAGGACATGCTGATTTTGGGGGAGAAGTTGAACGTGTTTTAAAAATGGTTGATGGTGTTGTTTTGCTAGTGGATGCTTTTGAAGGTGCGATGCCACAAACCAGAGAGGTTTTGAAAAAATCGTTAGCCCTTAAACTAAAACCAATTGTGGTAATCAATAAAATTGATCGTCCAGGTTCCCAACCATTGAAAGTTGTAGATGATGTATTGGAATTATTTATCGATCTTGGTGCAGATGATGACCAATTGGAATTCCCAGTTGTATATGCTTCTGCCAAAAATGGAACGGCGACATTAGACTTAAATCAACCAGCAGAAGACTTGCAATGTCTGTTTGAGACGATTATCAACACCATTGAGCCACCCAAATGTGATTTGGAAGGAACGATGCAAATGTTAGTTTCCAATATCGATTACGATGATTATGTTGGAAGAATTGCGATTGGTCGAGTGGAAAGAGGAACCATTGAAGTGGGGCAAGCAGTTGCTATTTGCAAGGAAGATAAAACATTAAATAGTCGTGTTACAAAACTAAATACGTACGAAGGCTTGAAAAGAGTTGAGGTGGAAAAAGCTGAGGCAGGCGATATTATTGCACTTTCTGGAGTAAATGAAATTAACATTGGAGATACGATTTGCGATTATAATAATCCTGAAAAGATTCCGTTTGTCAACATTGATGAACCAACGGTTTCGATGACTTTTAGCGTTAATAACGGACCTTTTGCAGGACGTGAAGGGGAATTTATTACGTCCAGACATTTGCGTGATCGTTTGTTTAAAGAACTTGACAGAAATGTCAGTCTTCGTGTGAAAGAAACGGATTCAGCCGATGCTTTTGAAGTATCAGGAAGAGGCGAATTGCATTTGTCTGTTTTGATTGAAAATATGCGTCGAGAAGGGTATGAATTGATTGTTTCTAGACCCAAAGTTATTTTCAAAGAAATAGATGGTGTAAAATGTGAGCCAATTGAATTGCTGGTAGTTAATGTACCAGATGATTGTGTGGGAAATGTGATTGAAAAATTGGGACGTAGAAAAGCTGAAATGACGAATATGGAGCCAGCTGAGAGTGGACACACTAAAATCGAATTTCGTATTCCGGCACGTGGTATTATTGGTTACCGAACCGAATTTTTGACAGATACCAAAGGGGAAGGCACAATGAATCATATTTTTGATAGTTATGAACCGTTTAAAGGCGACATTCAAGCACGTACTAGAGGAACGATTGTAGCGTTTGAAAATGGAAAATCGATTACGTATGGTTTGTACAATGCACAAGATAAGGGAGAATTGTTCATTGGACCTGGTGTAGAAGTGTATGAAGGTATGATTGTAGGCTTGAATTCAAGGGGAGAAGATTTGGCGATAAATGTTTGCAAGGAAAAACATTTGACGAATACAAGAGCTTCTGGTTCGGATGAAGCGCTAAGGTTGGTACCACCACTTCAAATGAGTTTGGAACAAGCGATTGAGTTTATTCAAGAAGATGAGTTAGTAGAAGTGACGCCAAAATCAATTCGTTTGAGGAAAAAGATTTTGAACAATAAGGAAAGAGAGAGAATGGCAAGAAGAAGTTAGAAAATGTAAAAGGGGCAGTTCAGTCTGAACTGTCCCTTTTTACATTTTCTATTCTCTGAAAGAGGTGATTAAAAAGTAATTGTAATTAAGTCAATTTTGGGAAGAATATTATACTATTTGGAATAGCCTTCATGATCGAGCAGCTTCCAAGAGCAGATTCTCCAATGGAATTAAGTTTTCAGAAAGGATAATCTTTTCAAGTGAAATACAGGAGTAAAAAGCGTTTACTCCGATGGATGTTACACTATTTGGAATAGTGACTTCCTCCAGTGCTTTGCAGTTCTGAAAAGCTTCATCCCCAATAGAAATTAAACCTTCAGAAAGGATAACCTTTTTAAGTGAAACACAGTAGTAAAAAGCGCTTACTCCGATGGATGTTACACTATTTGGAATAGTGATTTCCTCTAGTGCTGTGCAGCTCCGAAAGACAGATTCCTCGATGAAAGTTAGATGCTCAGAAAGGATAACTTTTTTTAGTGAATCACAGTGATTAAAAGCGTTTACTCCGATGGATATTACACTATTTGGAATAGTGATTTCCTCCAGTGCTGTGCAGTTCTGAAAAACAGATTTCTCAATGAAAGTTAGACGTTCAGAAAGGATAACCTTTTTAAGTGAAACACAGGTGTCAAAAGCGCTTACTCCAATGGATATTACACTATTTGGAATAGTGATTTCCTCCAGTGCTGTGCATTTCTGAAAAGCTTCATCCCCAATAGAAATTAAACCTTCAGAAAGGATAACCTTTTTAAGTGAAACACAGTAGTAAAAAGCGCTTACTCCGATAGATGTTACACTATTTGGAATAGTGATTTTCTCTAGTGCTGTGCAGCCATGAAAGACAGATTTCTTGATGAAAGTTAGATGCTCAGAAAGGATAACCTTTTTAAGTGAAAAACAGGAGTAAAAAGCTTTTTCTCCAATGGATATTACATTATTTGGAATAGTGATTTCCTCTAGTGCTGTGCAGTTCTGAAAAACAGATTTCTCAATGAAAGCTAGACGTTCAGAAAGGATAACCTTTTTAAGAAAACGACAGGAGTAAAAAGCGTTTACTCCGATGGATGTTACACTATTTGGAATAGTGACTTCCTCCAGTGCTGTGCAGTTCTGAAAAGCTTCATTCCCAATAGAAATTAAACCTTCAGAAAGGATAATCTTTTTAAGTGAAATACAGTAGTAAAAAGTGCCAACTCCAATGGATGCTACACTATTTGGAATAGTGATTTCCTCCAGTGCTGTGCATTTCTGAAAAGCTTCATCCCCAATAGAAATTAAACCTTCAGAAAGGATAACCTTTTTAAGTGAAACACAGTAGTAAAAAGCGCTTACTCCGATGGATGTTACACTATTTGGAATAGTGATTTCCTCTAGTGCTGTGCAGCTCCAAAAGACAGATCTCTCGATGAAAGTTAGATGCTCAGAAAGGATAACTTTTTTAAGAGAACGACAGGAGTAAAAAGCGTTTTCTCCGATGGATGTTACACTATTTGGAATAATGATTTCCTCCAGTGCTGTGCAGTTCTGAAAAGCTTCATTCCCAATAGAAATTAAACCTTCAGAAAGGATAACCTTTTTAAGTGAATCACAGTGATTAAAAGCGTCTACTCCGATGGATGTTACACTATTTGGAATAGTGATTTCCTCCAGTAATCTGCAGTTCGCAAAAGCCCAATTCCCAATAGAAGTTAAACTTTCAGAAAGAAGAAGCTTTTTAAGTGAAATACAGGTGTAAAAAGCGTGTATTCCAATGGATGTTACACTATTTGGAATAGTGATTTCCTCCAGTAATTTGCAGTTCTGAAAAGCCCAATTCCCAATAGAAATTAAACCTTCAGAAAGGATAACCTTTTTTAGTGAATCACAGGAGTGAAAAGCGTTTTCTCCGATGGATATTACACTATTTGGAATAACAATTTCCTCCAGTGCTGTGCAACTCTGAAAAACAGATTTCTCAATGAAATTTAGACGTTTAGAAAGGATAACCTTTTTAAGTGAATCACAGGAGTAAAAAGCTTTTTCTCCAATGGATGTTACATTTTCTGGAAGCACGATTTCTATCAATGATTTGCAGCCTTCAAAGGCAGATTCCTCAATAGAAATCAAACTTTTTGGCAAGATCACTTTTTTGAGTAGAGTGCAATTCTTAAAAGCTGAATTTTTAATGTGTTTTACTCCTTCTGGAATGATAACCTCTGTGTCTGATAAGTACCGAACGATAGCTGTTTTTTCTTGGTTAAATTTTAACATAATTTTTCCTCCTAAATTTGATTTTCAAAATCGTAACATGTCTTTTATATCATAATTTACATAAAATGTCAAGAGCTTTTTAGGAAAATAACTTAACAATTTGATTTAAGGTGCAATAAGAAAAAAGGACAGTTCAGTTTGAACTGTCCTTTTTAGTGCTTTTTAAGGTAGTAGAGATTATTTTTTCACATTCTTCTATTAAAGAATGTTCTCTGATGAACGACAACGACGCATTTTTTGGAATACTAATTTCCTTCAGTGATTTGCAGTTCGCAAAAGCAGTTTCAGAAATGGAAGTTAAGCTTTCAGGAAAGGTTACATGTTTAAGTGATATACACTCCCAAAAAGCTTCTTTTTTGATAGACACTACATTTTTTGGAATAATGATTTCCTCCAGTGATGTACAAACCTCAAAAGCAGCTTCACCAATAGAAAGTAAATTTTCAGAAAGAGCTACGTGTTTGAGTGACAGACAGAATGAAAAAGTTGCTTCTTCGATGGATGTTAGATTTTTTGGAATAATGATTTCCTCCAATGCCGAGCAGAAAGCAAAAGCATTTTTTCCGATAAACAATACATTTTCTGGAATAGTGATTTTTTTCATTGATGAGCAGCCTTTAAAAGCAGATTCCCCAATGGAAGTTAAGCCCTCAGAAAAGACCACATGTTTAAGTGATGCACAGGAAAAAAAAGTCTCTTCCTCGATAGATGTTATGCTTTTTGATAGAATGATTTCCTCTAGTAGTGTACATTGTGCAAAAGCCCTTTTTCCGACTGATGTTACACTTTCTGGTAAAATGATTTTCTCTAGTGATCTACATTCCTGAAAAGCAGATTCCCCAATGGAAGTTAAGCCCTCAGAAAAGACCACGTGTTTAAGTGATGTACAGGAAAAAAAAGTTGTTTCCTCGATGGATGTTACGCTTTTTGGAATAATGATTTCCTCCAGTGCTGTACATCCTGCAAAAGCAGATTCTCCAATAGAAGTTAAACCTTCAGAAAGGATAACTTTTTTAAGTGAAACACAGGTATCAAAAGCGCTTATTCCGATGGATATTACACTATTTGGAATAGTGATTCCCTCCAGTGTTGTACATTCTGAAAAAGCAGATTCTCCAATGGAAGTTAAGCCTTCAGAAAGAACCACGTATTTAAGAGATGTACAGTGTTTAAAAGCATTTTTTCCGATGGATTTTACGCTTTTAGGGAGCACGATTACTTCTAATGCATTGAAGCCCTCAAAGGCAGATTCCTCGATGGAGATTACACTTTCAGGAAGTACCACTTTCTTAATCAGAGGATAATCCTTAAAAGTTGAATGCTCAATGTGCGTTATTCCTTCTGGAATGGTAAATTTTGTTTTTGGTAAGCACCGAATTGCAGATGTTTTCTCTTTGTTAAATTCTAACATAAGAAACCTCCTTTAAATTTTTTCGATAATAACATATTATGGATTATAACAGAGTTGACGTAAAAAGTAAAGTGTTTTTCAAAAAAAATTACTTGCCAAACGGTTTAATTTAAGGTATAATAAGAAAAAAGGAGTAAAACATGCAAATTTCATTTTTTAAAGAAGTTCATAGAATGAAACGATGGCAAGGGTAATATTGTTTTTACAGAAATGAAAGAGGAGATTTGAGTTATGGAAAAGAAAACAATATTAAGTGGTATTCAAGCCACAGGAAATTTGACATTGGGAAATTATTTAGGAGCCATTCAGAATTGGGTCAAAATGCAAGAAGAATACGATTGTTATTATATGATTGCGGATTTACACTCTTTGACAGTCAGAAATGACCCAGAAGTTTTACGAAAACGAGCCTTGCAGGTTTTGGCCATTTATATAGCGGCAGGTCTGGATCCAGAAAAAAATACGATATTTTTGCAATCGCATGTGGAGGCACACACCAAACTAAACTGGATTTTAAATTGCTATACCTACATGGGCGAACTAAATCGTATGACGCAATTTAAGGATAAATCAGCCAAACATGCAGATAATATCAACAGTGGATTGTTTACGTATCCCGTTTTGATGGCTGCTGATATTTTAGCTTATAACGCTGATTTAGTTCCTGTTGGCGAAGATCAAAAACAACATTTGGAGATAACACGTGATATTGCACAACGATTTAATTCGATTTATGGGCAAACTTTTGTCATTCCAGAACCTTTTATAAGGAAGCAAGGAGCACGCATTATGGGACTTCAAGATCCAACAGCGAAAATGAGCAAAAGTACAACTAATTTGAATGATGTCATTTTTCTAAGTGACACACCAGATGAGATTTGTCAAAAGCTCAAAAAAGCAGTGACGGATTCTGAAAATTGTGTTAAATATGATAAAGAAAATAAACCAGGTGTTAGCAATTTGATGACAATTTATGGATTGTTAGAGGAAAAATCTATGGAAGATGTGGAAAAAGAGTTTGAAGGAAAAGGTTATGGAGAATTTAAAAAAACAACAGCTGAAGTCATTGTCAAGAAGCTACAACCGTTAAATGAAAAATATCAGGAATTGTTGCAAAATCCAGAACAGTTACGAAAGATCTACGAAAAAGGAGCAGAAAAAGCAAGACAAAGAGCGAAAAAGAATGTAGATGAGGTTTATCGAAAGGTTGGATTGATTGTAAATGAATAAATATATAAAAAAAAGACCAGTAAACCCTTCATTTGAGCAAAAAGGCTTGACAGGTTATAATTTTAATTTAACTTGTAAGGACATAAGTTTAAGTTATGAAGATGTTTTTAAAGGGCATGATACGTATGATTTGAATGAGTATAGTTTCAAAATTTATTATGTTCTAGAAGGAGAAGGAACTTTTTGTATTGAAAACGAAAAAATGAAAGTCAAACAAGGAGAAGTTATTGAAGTGCCAAAAGGAGCCAATTTTGTGTTTGCAGGGAAAATGAAATTATTACTCATTATGTCTCCTGCTTTTAGACCGCAAGATGATATACATGGGAAAGATAATGATTTGTATGAATGATGTTAGAAGACAAAGAAAAAGTAAGTAGATTATTTTATAATTACCTGTTTTTGAGTTGGCAAAATGAAGAAAAGAAGTATAATAGAAGTATATGGTATATGAAATTTAGGAATATATTATATAAAAGTTAGTTAAATGTTTCAAAAAATAGGTAGCTTATGGTCAAGCTACCTATTTTTATTGAAAAGCCAAAGAGGTTGTATATTTTTTCAAGAATGGTAAGAAGAAAAAGTGTGTATTATGGTGAAATAGAAAAATCAAGTGTAAAATTAAGAAAGGGAAGAAAAATGTTTGTTGATTATGCTAAAATTATCATAAAATCAGGAGATGGCGGAAATGGAGCCACTTCTTTTAGGCGTGAAAAATATGTGGCAGCAGGCCGGTCCAGATGGTGGCGATGGTGGAAAAGGTGGCGATGTTTATTTTGTGGTTGATTCAGATAGTAATACATTGATCGATTTTCGATTTAATAAGAAATTTAAAGCACAAAATGGCGAAAATGGTAGAGGAAGCAATTGCTACGGAAAAAGTGGTGAGGATTGCTATATCAAAGTGCCAAGAGGAACGGTTGTAAAGGATTTTGAGACAGGAAAAGTGATTGTTGATTTGTCTGAAAAAGGTCAAAAAGAGCTTGTTTTAAAAGGAGGAAGAGGCGGAAAGGGAAATACGCATTTTGCGACTTCTACCAGACAAGTTCCTAATTTTTCGATTGATGGCGAAAAAGGAAAAGAAAAGCAAGTGATTTTAGAGTTAAAATCTTTGGCAGATGTTGGTTTGATTGGCTTTCCGAATGTTGGGAAATCGACGATTTTATCAAAAGTAACAGCTGCTACACCTAAAATTGCGGATTATCATTTTACGACGATTGATCCGAACTTAGGTGTTGTGAAAACGAAATCAGGCGATAGTTTTGTGATAGCTGATATTCCTGGTATTATAGAAGGAGCAAGTGAAGGTGTTGGTTTAGGAATACAGTTCTTAAGGCATGTTGAAAGAACACGTCTGCTTTTACATGTGTTAGATGTTGCGGGGACAGAAGGGCGAAATCCAGTGGATGATTTTCATAAAATTAATGAAGAGCTGAAGAACTATAGTGAGAAATTGGCCAATCGTAAGCAAATGATTGTAGCCAATAAAATCGATAGTCTTCAAGATGATGAAAATAGGAAAGCAGTTGAAAAATTAGCAAAGGAAAATGGGTTAGAATTGTATCAAATATCAGCAGCTACTGGAGAAGGATTGCAAGAATTGTTTAATCATGTAGCAGAGGTACTTAAAATGCTTCCAAAAGAGGAGATTGTGGATATAGAAGATAGAATTGTTTATACCTTGGAAGAGGAAGAAGAAGCATTTACCGTGGAAGTTGTAAATGGTGAGTTTATAGTGCAAGGACCTGCTGCAGAGCGAATTATGCGAAGGGTGAATGTGGAGGATAATGAGTCGTTTGCTTATTTGCAACGTAGTTTAAAGAAGATTGGAATTGATGATGCACTTCGTGCAAAGGGAATTAAGGATGGCGATAGTGTGGTTTTGGTGGACTGGGAGTTTGAGTGGTATGACTAGGTTTGCTGATTTGGCTCTGCTCTTCCCACTGGTGCTGTAATACTCATTCTTCGCAAACAGCTTATTAAGCGGTCCCAATGAGAATTTCACTGGTGTTTTTTTCTTTTTTGGCTGCACAAAAATCTTTTTTTTGCATAAGATGGGAAAAAGGGAGGTTTTTGTGTATGAATTATCAGGATTTGGGTTTTATGTTGAAGGAGATGGGGCGCATTGCGTATCCAGAACTTTTGGATGTGGTGCCAAATGAGAGGTTTGGAAGATTGGTTTATGAGGCTTATGCAGGGTCGAAGAGTGAATTGACTACCATTTTGAGTTATGTTTTTCAGCATTTGACGAATGGGAATTATGAGGAGGTTGCTACTCTTTTGAAAATGATTGCAGTGCAGGAAATGAAACATTTGGATTTGTTGGGAGAGTTGTTGGTGAAACTTCGGTTTGGAACCGTATTATATGGGTACATATGGAAATAAATGGTGTTCGGATAATGTGAAGTCGGCTTTTAGTAGCTTGGAGGATATGTTGACATGTAATATTGATGGAGAGAAGGGGGCAATTGAGGGGTATCGTCATTTGATAAATATGTGCGAAAATGAGAATATTCGAGCATTGCTGGCGAGAATTATTATGGATGAGGAAAATCATATACGAGTTTTTGAGGCTTTGAAAAAGAAATATTGTGGATGTGGAATGTAAAGAGGAAAATGATGTAGTGTTTTTGAAAACTACATCATTTTTTTAAGAGGAGTTATTTTCACAGGCAGATTGTACAGCTGCTATGGTTGCGAGGTTGTCACCGAGGGAAGATAGAAAACTGGCTAAAATGTTGATGTCGTCAAGACTTAAATTTTTGGCTAAAATGCAAGAGAGTGTGCTGGCTAAGGTTACAAGTTCACAGCCAGAAGGACAGTTGCAGGAATTCATAAATATCACCTGTTTTATTTTATGTGGAAGGTTAAGAAGTTATGATTTAAAAAAATTTTTCAAAAAAGCAAATTTTTGTTTGACAAAGCAAATGTTTTGTGATAAGATTATTTTGCGAATAAAAGTTTTCCTATAAAAATGAGAAAAGGAGTGGTATAGATGAAGAAAAAAGACCCAAATAGTATCAATAAAAGAGAAAAAGCAATTTTGAAATTTATTGAAAAACAAATTAAAGCCAATGGTTATCCGCCATCGGTTCGTGAAATTGGAAAAGCAGTTGGATTAAAATCGACAGCAACAGTGCATGGTTATTTGGCAGCTTTAGAGAAAAAAGAATATATTAAAAAAGAAAGTCAAAAGGGAAGAACTTTGAAATTGTTGAAAGGTGGGGCAACAGAAAAAGAGCAAGAAACAATAGCAAAAGAGTTTTATTCAAATCGAGAAATGGTAGAGGTTCCGATTGTAGGAAAAATTACAGCAGGAGAGCCAATCTTGGCTGTAGAAAACATCACGGATACATTTCCGATTCCGCTTGATTTTGTAGGAAATAGCGAGAGTTTTATGTTAGTGGTAAGAGGGGAAAGCATGATAGAAGCGGGAATTTTAAATGGAGATTATATTCTAGTTCGTAAACAAAATACAGCTATCAATGGCGAAATTGTGGTTGCTTTAATTGAAGATGAAGCAACAGTTAAGACTTTTTATAAGGAAAAAGACCACATTCGTTTGCAGCCAGAAAATTCTACAATGGAGCCAATTATTGTGCCGAATTGTGAAATTTTAGGAAAAGTGACAGGGGTATTTCGTAAGATGTAAAAAATAGGCTTATGTTTTTATAACATAAGCCTTTTGAATACTTGCTTTTTAGACGTCAAATCAACTTGCCCAAGTAAGAAATTGACTTGAGCTTTGTTTTCGTGATTTTTTATAGAGAACAATATATATTTTATTTCTTTTTTTTATAAAATTCTCCTTTTTATCATTATAGCATAGTTTCCATAAAATGTCAAGATTTTTCGCTAATAATGAGATAAAAAATCTTAAAGAATCCTTAAGTTTCAATCAATTTAACATATTTTAACGAAAAATGTCGAATGTTAAAGAAAAAAGTTTGAAAAATAACTTTACAAATGAAGTTTGAAATGCTATAATACATTCAAGTTAAATTTTTAAACAATTTTATCTAAAAGTAAATTTCAATTCTGAAATTTATATTTTCCAGTTAAAAAGATATTTTTTAAAAGTAAAGGAGCTGATGCTTATTGATTGTTTTTATGCTATACAATAAAAAAGTTTGAAAAATGAAGGAGGAATTTTATGGACATAAAAAAGAAGAAGAGAATAAAAACAATTGTTACAATTCTAATTTTTATTATATTATTACTATTATTCTGGATTGTTATAGGAGGAAGAAGTTTTGCAAAATACAAAAATGAAATTCACAGTTCTCATACAGCTGAAATAGCAAAAACTGTTTTTATAGTAGATGGTGCACAAAATATCCAAATAGATGGAAAAGAAGATACGATATATGCTTTTGAAATAAAAAATTTTGATGAAACTGGAGTAAATCAAGTTGGATTAAATTATGATATTGCAATTGTTAATCATTCTGAGGCTGATTTGGAATTCGAATTAATGAAAAATGGCGAGTTGATAGAATTGAATGAAGATACAACTAATTTATTTTATTTAGGTAGCTATGAAAGACAGATTGATAAGTATGAATTAAAAATAAAATACCATCATCAGCCTACTATAATATCAGATATAGAAGGAAATGTGCAGATTAAGGCACAAGCTACACAAGCACAGAAGGATGGATGAGGTAATAATAATGAAAAAGGAAGAAAAATATTATGGAATTTATTTTAATAAAGATATTCCAAAAATTGAAAAAGTGAATCAATATAGTAAAGAGGTAGAAATAAAATTTGAAGGAAAGGCATTTTTAGTAAAGAGAAGAAAGGGAAAAATAGTTGAAAAAGTGGAAATTCAGAATTTTCATAAGTTAAAAAAGCTGACCTGTTATGAAATTGAGTTTGAAAATTTGAAAGGTGAAATTTATAATTTGCGAATAAAACTCAAAAGTTCACTTGTAGTATTATGGATTATTTTGATTTTTATAGGTTTTTTAGCTTTCTTATTAAATAAATCAATAAATGGAGAAAAATCTGCACTTGCACGATTTTGTGATTATATTAATTTATCTATTTTGCCATTGCATGTTGAAAATAAACAGGAAATGAATGATTTTATTGAAAATAAATATGAATTTGATGTTTCTTTGAAAAAGACATCTACTAGAGAGATTGATTTATTTCAAACAATATATGTTGAGAGTATAGCCCATTATAAAATTTTGCCAGGAAATAGAGGCAGTTTTTCTCTTATTATAGATGCACAAAAAAGTAAAATGGATAGAAAATATCGAGTAGAGTTTGAGGATTTGAATGAACAAAAACCAAGTAATATGTTATTTAAGATACGAGGTGATAGCAGTATATATCAAGATTTAAAACAGTTATCCAAAAAATTAAATGGTACAATTCAAAAATTTACTAAGCAAGATATTATTATTGATTGGCAGTGGGCTTATGAAACAGGAGAAGATGAAAACGCAATCTTAGAAAATGATAAAATAGATACCAAACAAGGAGAAAGATTAAATTGTTATAAATTTAAAGTGATAGTTAGAGCAGAGGAGGTAGAAAAGTGAAGAAAAGATATGTCATAGGAATGTTATTTTTAATAGTCAGTTTTGCGGTTAGTCAAAAATCTTTTGCCAAATACATTGTGAAGGATACTTTGAATTTAGAAATTTTTTTGGATAAAACACCCCCTATCATTGAAATCATGAGTAATGGAGAGATAGAAACTTTTACTCAAACACAAACAGACAGCATTAAAAAAGCATCTGACATAACAGTTTATACAAAAGATAATGTAGAAATAAAATATAATGAATTTTATTATCATCCAGATTGTAGTGATTTTTCACAGATTAAGTCTCAACCATTTGAAGATGGTACAAAATTTACAGAGGAAGGCTATTATCGAATTATAACAGTAGATACATCTGATAATCAAACAGAAGTGGTTATTTTATTAGATAAATCTGCTCCAGAAGTATTTGTACAATATTTCAAAAAGGGACAAGCAAAAACTATTAGACAAACAGCAGGAATCAGAAAGTATAGAGCAACGGAAAATATACTCAATACTACAGAAACTGAACTAGAAACTGAAAATGTAATAGAGGAAGCAACAGAAGAACAACAAAAAGAAATACAAAATGAAACGACACAAATAGAAAGTGAAATCGTAGAAAGTGAAGAAATAGAAGCAGAAAAGTTAGAAGAAAAAGAAATTATTCAAGAGACGGAAGAAATTCCATCCAATCTAACAAAGGAAGAAGAAATGATACAAGCTCCAATCGTAGAAGAAAGTGATGTAAAGGAAGAACAAATAGATTTTACCGAAGATGAAGTTATATTGATGTCAGTTTCAGATATGTATGTTGGAAATGAAGCCGAATTTAGAAATGCTTTAGCTAACCAAGCAAAAGTCATTCATATAAGACAAGGGATTAATTTTACAGCACCAGTTTATATTAATTATGCAGTAACCATTGTAAACGAAGCAGCAGAAAATGTGCTTCGTTATAGAGGAGGAGGTTCTTTTTTAATAGTAGTACAAAATGGAGGAGCTTTGACAATACAAGGCATGGTTATTGATGTTAATTCATCTGGTGCCACAGGGGTAGTTGGTATTAATATTGAAGCAGGTGGACGTGTAACATTTCTCAATTCTTCTATCATGGATGGAGGTCAAGCCAATACAGGATTTTTAGTAAATGGAGGTGGTACATTAGTTTTAAATTCATCTGAAATTGTAAGATGTGGCTATGGAATTAATTTACAGACAAATGGAAATCTATATTTTGGAACACAAGAAGGACGTTGTAATAATTTTTATTGGAATCAAACAGCATTATTTATTGATAATTTTTTTGGAACTTGCAATTTAAACCAAAATATTTCAATGCATGACAATAAAGAATATGCAATTTATATTGGTCATTCGAGTGGCAATATTAACATTTCTTCAGGTACATATTATCAAAATACGCATGGCATTCGCACCTGTCATATAACGGGAGGAAGTGTTACTGTTTCAGGAGGTTCCTATTATTCGAATGGTTGGGCAATTTGGGTTGGAGGAAGTTTAAAATTGACCAATGCTACGATTTACAATAACTATTATGGTGTTATAGCAGGCAACAGTCATTCTGGAAAATTTACAATGACAGGTGGAAATATACATTCTAATAATTCGTATGAGATTTATCATGAAAAAACAAATGACGAAGGTTGTACCATAACAGGAGGTACAGTTTCAGGTCAGATTTATTTAGCCACCAAAGATAATTATGTTAATACGAATTCTAGTTATCCCAAGCTTACTGTAACGCCAAGTTCGTATTATTTTAAAAGAAAACTTGTCAAAACTAGTAATTATAATGTAGCCAATACAGAGATTGCAAATGTAAATTTGACATCTCAAATGCCTTGGTACAAATATGTTTCTGAGGAATATATCGTGCTATGGTCTGGTGGCAATGTGATTGTTCGCTCTAGAGATTACGATGGAAATATTTTAAAACAAGAAATATTAAATGGAACCATTGGTGCAAGTTATTCAGTAACTCCACCAACTATTTCAGGCTATGATTTGATTTCTACACCTTCAAATATAAAAGGAAGTTATACCCAAAAGGATATTTTTGTAGATTTAAAGTATGATTTGGTTAATATAGCTAAAGTAAATTTCGAAGATTTATTATCAGGTGTGACATCAGCAAAATATTGGTATAATAGCAATAGCGAAAATTTTACTGGAAATGGAACAAACTTTGCAAATGGAACAATTTTTGAAAAGTATGGTTTTTATAAAGTAGTTGTTAGGAATGGTGTTGGTTTGGAAAAAGAAATGATATTTCCGTTAAATAAAAATTCGATAAAGAGGTAATATATTTAACTTTTTATATAAAATATGCGATGAATGTATCCTTTCTTCAGGCAATAGTAAAAGAATAATTTCCAAGAAACTCGTGTTGCGTGTGCAGCACGTTTTTTGTATCAAATAAAAATGTCACGTCCCAACATGAATTTACATAATATAAAACAGGAGGGATAAACATGGTACAAAACAATCAAGGAAATTTTCCAAAAAATGCAATGTTTGGCCATAGCTATGTTATGGACCAAGTCTTAAGAAAAACATTTTCTCCAGAAGAGGCTTTGAAAAAGGGAACGATTTTCCCAGAGTTATTTAGTCCTTATTCGCCAGGCGATTCGATGCGAGAAATTGAATTTTTGAAAAACTATGGAAGAGGAGGGCACAATCAATAATGGAAAACAGCAATCAGGAAAGTAGAGAAAATTTGTTAAGAAAAATCATGGAATATAAATTTTATATAAATGATTTAACCTTATATTTAGATACACATCCAAATGACAGAAAAGCACTTGCTATGCACAATGAATATGTTCAAAAATTGGATGAAGTAACCAAACAATTTGAGAAAATGTATGGTCCACTAACAGTAGAAACTGTAATGGAGAGCTGGGAATGGGCTCAAAATTTATGGCCATGGCAAAGGGGGTTTAACAGATAATGTGGAATTATAGTAGAAATTTACAATATCCAATTAACATAAAAAATAGAAATGTAGAATTGGCTAAAGTAATTGTAAGTCAGTATGGTCGGACCAGATGGAGAGCTGGGGGCTTCACTTCGTTATTTATCACAAAGATTTGGGATGCCAGATCAAAATTCAAAGGCAATTTTGAATGATATTGGTACCGAAGAATTAGCTCACCTAGAAATGGTCGGTACCCTAGTTCACCAACTAACCGAAGGAGCTTCCATTGAAGAAATTGAAAAAGGTGGATTATCCGCTTACTATACCGATCACGGTTTAGGCGTTTATCCACAAGCAGCAGCTGGTTTTCCATTTTCAGCAGCTGTACTTGCGGTAAAAGGAGATCCTGTAGCAGATTTAACAGAAGATTTGGCAGCTGAGCAAAAAGCACGTGCCACTTATGAAAAGTTAATCGATTTATGCAAAGACGATCCAGATGTTGTCAATGTTTTAAGATATTTGCGTGAAAGAGAAGTGGTTCACTTCCAAAGATTTGGTGAAGCGTTAAATGGTGTGCAAGAAAAATTGGCACAAAAAAGATTTTATATGAATGGTGTAGACAAAGCAATGGATAAAACCAATGATATGATTATTAAAAATACTATGAACAGAAATACACCAGGAATGAATTGGGGAATTTGTAGAGATTAAGATAAAAAAGCTCCTTGCAAAACTAAAGCAAGGGCTTTTTTTGCGAAAAAAAGAGAGTTATTTTCATAAAAACCCCCTAACTTTTATTATATCATATTTTAACCAATTTGTCAATTGACAAAACAATAAAAACCTGCTCCTAATTGGATTTAAAGGGATTGAAGGCTTTTTTAATCAAAGAGTCATTCTGTTCCACTAAGAAAATTTTTGACAAAACTTTACAGATGTCTACAAAAAGTGATATAATCCAAACAGAAAAGAGGAAAGCAATGGCAAAAAAATATCTTGAAAAAAATGTCTTGGATGCAACAAAAGAAAGATTAGAAATTATATTTCGCGAATTTGACAATATTTATTTTAGTGTAAGTGGCGGAAAGGATAGCTCAGTTATGGTTCAACTTGCTAATCAAGTAGCCAAACAAATGAATAAAAAATTTGATGTGCTATTTGTCGATTTAGAGGCACAATATCGTTATACAATTGAGCATGTGGAAGAATTAAAAAAATTGTCACAGATTCGTGATTTTTATCATATTGCTTTACCGCTGGCACTTCGAAATGCAGTATCTGTTTTACAACCAAAATGGATTTGTTGGGAAGAAGAAAGTAGGTATTTATGGGTACGAGATATGCCAAAAAACTGTATTAATATGCAAAATTGTCCATTTGAATGGTTTCGAAAAGGAGAAGAATTTGAGGAATTCATTTTGCAGTTTGCTAGATGGTATCAGAAAACATATGGTGGAAAAGTTGCTTGTGGCGTAGGAATTCGAACTGATGAAAGTTTGAATCGATTTCGTACCATTGCCTTGCAGACAAAAAAAGTTACGTTTGAGGGCTATCATTGGACAACCAAGCTTAAAATTCATGAAAAACATATTGATGTTTATAATTTTTATCCCATTTATGATTGGACAGCAGAAGATATTTGGGGTGCGGTTAGCAAACTGGATTTTCAATTTAATTACATTTATGAATTGATGTATAAAAATGGATTAAGTATTTATGAACAGAGACTTTGTCAACCATATGGTGATGACCAAAAAAATGGCTTAAATCAGTTCAAAGCTTTAGAATATGATACATGGGGCAAAGTATTAAATCGTGTCAATGGTGTTAATTTTGGGAATATTTATTGTAAAACCACTGCGCTTGGGAATATTAAATCATCGAAACCTAACTTTATGACTTGGCAAGAATATACTGTCTTTTTAATGGAAAGTATTGGTCTTTATAATCGTGATTTGATGCTACATTATTATCGTAAAATCAAAAAGTTTATGATTTGGCATCAAAATAAGTATGGCATTAGCTTAAAAGATATTCCAGATATAGCAGAATGTAAATTGGAAGGACAAAAAAAGGTGATTTCTTGGCGCAGAATTGCCAGAGCCATTGAAAAAAACGATTTTTATTTACGACGTTTATCGTTTGCACAAACCAAAAATGATGATAAACAACTCATGGAATTAATTCATAAATGGGACAACTTACTTAATCGAAATACAGTTACAGATGATAAAGGTTTGCAAAAAGTAATTTTAGAAAAGGATTGGGAAAAGGAGAAAAACAATGATTTTGAAAATGACAAATAAGGATGAAAATTTTTATGCCTACATGGGAAAATTTTTTGGTTCTAGATTGGTGGAAAGGCAAACGAATGATAGAATTTATGATGATGATCATAAAGAGTGGTATTTGTATTTTGAAGAAGAAAAAATCAAAGGTTTTGTGTCTGTGGTAAAAGATGTAGTGAAAAATGTTTATACTACGAAGGAAGAATATTTAGTGGAATTATTCAGTGAAATTTTAAAAGAAAGGCAGATTACAAGGAGTATTGTGACGAATTGTTATGTAGATGTTTATGAAAAATGTGACTTTGTGATTAATCAAAATCAAATGTACAAAAATTTTGTTGCGATTGATAGGAGTGAAAAAGGAGAAAGAAAGAATGGAAGAAATTGAGTTTCCTGTTTTGAATGTAAAAATGGTAGATATTGAAAAAGTAATTGCAAATGATTATAATCCCAACAAAGTAGCTCCACCAGAAATGGAATTATTAAAACATTCAATTGAAGAAGATGGCTATACACAGCCAATTGTAACATATTATGACAAAAATAGAGATATTTATATTGTGGTGGATGGATTTCATCGTTATCGTTGTGCGAAGGAATATTTTCATTTAAAACAAATTCCAATTGTGACAATTGATAAAGATTTAGAAAATCGAATGGCAAGTACGATTAGACATAATCGAGCAAGACGGAACTCATCAAATTATCGATATGTCACATATTGTCTTGACTTTGACACAAAATGGTTGGTCTGAAAAGCAAATTTCCAAACACTTAGGAATGGAATTAGATGAAATTATTCGTTTAAAACAAATTACAGGCTTGAAAGACATGTTTGCAGAGCATGAATTTAGTAAATCTTGGGAAGAGTTTGAAGAGAATATAAGAAAAAAGTAATTTTGAAGAAAAAGAGCGAAGAAGACTTTATTCTTTGCTCTTTTTGGCTAATTCATAAATCGCTTGTGCATAAATTTTGGTACTTGAAAGCAAAGTATCAATACCAATAAATTCGTCCACTTGATGACACATATCTTTTTGATGTGGCATATTGCTACCGAAAAGCAACACAATTTGGAAAAGCACGTGCATAAGTTCCACCACCAATGGCAATAGGATTTTCATGAAGACCAGATTTTTGATTGAAAATATTCGTTAAAGTTTTGACCAAATAGCTGTCCTTTGGAACATACAAAGGTGATTGTTCGGCAGTAAAACTTACTTGTAAATCAGGAAAAATTTTAGTTAAATTGAGATATTTTTGTTTAATTTCGGCTAAAGAAGTATTCACTGGAATTCTTAAATTTAAGCCAATTTCTAAAAGATCATTCTCATATCCTAGAAATCCAACATTAGAAGTTAAAATTCCAGACTCGTCTTCAATAGGAAGATTTGACAAAAACTTAGGACTAGTTATATCCAATAAGCCAATTTCATAAAGTTTTTGAAGGAAAGTGAAATTATTTTCAGTTAAGGTTTTATCCAATTGTATATTCAAATGTTCAATTAATTTTGTAATAGCATTTTCGCCTAAGTCTGGATGAGCTGCATGTGCTGAAACACCTGTAAATTCAAGTTTTGATGTTGTGCCAAGTAAGTTGTCTTTTAACGTAATCGAGCAATATTTAGGAACTACATTTAAAGCATTGTGATTACAGTCAATGTCCAATATTTCTTGATTTTGAATCGAAAAAGGATGACGTAAACGAATGGATAAAATTCCTTTTTCTGCATAAATACAAGGAAAATCGGCATCTGGACTAAATCCAATCGAAGGTGTTTCTTCACCAACTTGTTTATAATGAGCAATACATTTCCAGTTTTTTTCTTCATTCAATCCTAAAATCAAACGAACACGTTTATGAAGTGATTTTCCCGAATCTAAAATTGCTTTCATGGCGTAAAGACTAGCAATCACAGGACCTTTATCATCAATGGCACCACGACCGAAGATTTTATTATCACGAATATCTGGATTAAATGGATCGGTTGTCCAACCATCGCTTTTTTCTGCGGGAACAACGTCTAAATGTCCAATGATACCAACGATTTCATCGCCTTCACCAAATTCTATATAACCACAAAATCCATCTAAATTTTTAGTAGTAAAGCCTAAGTTTTCAGCTAAATTTAGTGTATATTCCAAAGCTTTTTTACATTCTTCACCAAAAGGTATTCCTGGCTGATTGGTTTCAACTGACACACTTTTAAATTTAATTAATTCACAAACGGCATCTACAATTGCATTTTTAGAATTTTCAACTCTTTCATCGAACATAAAATACCTCCTTTATTTTTATATGCTTTAATATATCATTTTATGAAAAATAAGGCAATTTATTTTGTAAAATTTTTAATAATTGTACGAGTGAAAAATTTGCTTCAAAACGCCTTGACATTTAGCACTGAATAATATAAATTATAAACAGAAATTATGCTAAAAAGGAGAAAAAATTATGCCAATTATCGAACTAAACCATCCGCTTGTTTCCCACAAACTAGCTATTTTAAGAGACCAGAATACAGGTACCAAAGAATTCCGAGAAATCATTGGAGAATTATCTACGATCCTTTGCTACGAAGCCTTAAAGGACGCAAACACAGACGAAATCGAAATAAAAACACCGATTTGTGCCATGAAAGCCCACCAAATCAATGAAGAAAACTATGCTTTTATACCTATTTTAAGAGCGGGAACGGGTATGCTAGATGGGCTTATCAAAATCATGCCAAATGCGAAAATTGGGCATATTGGTATGTATCGAAATGAAGAAACTTTAAAACCAGTCAAATATTACTATAAAACCCCAAAAGATTTAGAAAAAAGAGAAGTCATCGTTCTTGACCCTATGCTTGCTACTGGTGGTTCGGCAATAGATGCCATTACGATGCTAAAAGAAGAGGGAGCCACCAAACTCAAATTTTTATGCATTATTGCTGCTCCAGAAGGTCTTCAGAAAATGCAAGAAATTCATTCAGATGTACCCATTTACTGTGCACAAATAGATAACCATTTGAATGAAAATGGTTACATCGTTCCTGGTCTGGGAGATGCAGGAGACAGAATTTTTGGCACCAAATAAATTCTACAAAAGCACGAAATAACGTGCTTTTTTTCATCTCAAAGCAAAAAAATCAAAATTTGACCACTCGTTCTATTTCCTTTTTTGAAAAAGTGTGATAGAATACAAACATCAAATATAAATAAGGGGAAAAGTCATGAAAATAGGATTTATTTTTCCAGGTCAAGGTGCACAAAGTGTTGGCATGGGAAAAGATTTATATGAAGCATATGAAGAAATTAGAGAAGTTTATAAACAAGCAAGCCAAATTGCAGGAATGGACTTGGCGAAGTTAACATTTGAAGCAGAAGAAGCAGAATTATTTCAAACCAAGCACACACAAATGGCGATTTTAACTATGAGTCTTGGCATTTTAGAGGTGCTAAGAAAGTATGCAATTACACCAGCTTATAGTGCAGGGCTAAGCTTAGGCGAATATGCAGCACTTTACTGTGGAAGTGCGATTAATTTTGAAAATGTCATAAAAATCATTCAAAAACGTGGCGAATTGATGCAAAATCTCGTGCCAGAAGGTCAGTGGGCAATGGCAGCCATACTTGGTTTGGAAGACACTGTTGTGGAAGAAGTGTGTCAAACTGTCACAGACGGATTTGTGGTGCCTGCTAATTATAATTGTCCTGGTCAAGTGGCTATTTCTGGTGAAAAAACAAGTGTACAAATAGCAATGGACAAATTAAAAGAAGCAGGAGCCAAGCGTTGTCTTGAACTCAAAACAGCAGGACCTTTTCATACTGAAAAATTGCAAAAGGCAGCTAGCGCATTAAAAAAAGAGTTAGAAAAAATAAACATTCAAACTCCTCAGCTTCCAGTCATCAAAAACCTTGACGCCAAGCCTTATACGGAGGAAGATGACAAACAAGAAATATTAGCAAGTCATGTTACACATCCAGTTCAATTTGCAAAGACAATCCAATATATGATAGCACAAGGTGTTGACACTTTTGTAGAAATTGGACCTGGTAAAACGTTGACTGGATTTGTCAAGAAAATAGATAAAAACTTAACATGTATCAACATAAATGATGTGGTTTCCTTAGAAACTGCAATTCAAATTTTAACGAATAAGGGAAAGGAAGAAGAATAATGGGAAATGGAAAAACAGTACTTGTAACTGGTGCAACACGTGGCATTGGGAAAGAAATTGTTTTCTCAATGGCACAAGAAGGCTACGATGTAGCTATCAATTATAGAAGTAAAACAGAGGAAATAGAAAATCTAAAGGCACAAATAGAAAAGGAATATTCTGTTAAATGTGCTCTTGTACAAGGCGATGTATCCAATTTTGAAGAAGCTGAAAAAATGGTTAAAGAAACCATTGAGCAATTGGGCAAAATTGATGTGTTAGTTAACAATGCTGGTATTACCAAAGATGGCTTATTGATGAGAATGGCGAAAGAAGATTTTGAAAGTGTTATCGATATCAATTTAATGGGGACATTTAATGTGACTAGAAATGTCATTCCACTGATGGTGAAGCAAAAATCGGGACGTGTGATTAACATTTCATCTGTTGTTGGTGTTGCTGGAAATGCAGGACAGACCAATTATTCGGCTTCTAAAGCAGGTATTATCGGATTTACGAAAAGTTTAGCTAGAGAAGTGGCTAGTCGCAATATTTTGGTAAATGCTGTAGCACCTGGTTTTATTGCAACAGATATGACCAGTGTTCTAAACGATACCCAAAAAGAAAACATCAGTACACAAATTCCGCTAAAACGAATGGGAGAAGCCAAAGACGTTGCCAATTTAGTCAAGTTTTTAGCTTCAGAACAAGCGTCTTATATCACAGGTCAAGTCATTAACGTAGATGGCGGAATGGTGATGTAAGAGAAAAAATCGAAAAAGGAGAAAAAACATGGAAAGAAGAGTAGTTATTACAGGATTGGGATGTATTACTCCAATCGGAAACAATGTAGAAGAATTTTGGAAAGGAATTGAAGAAGCCAAATGTGGTATAGATGAAATCACCGCCTTTGACACAACTGACCACAAAGTTCATCTAGCTGGCGAAGTTAAGAATTTTAGTCCAGAAGAGTATATTGATAAAAAAGAAGCCAAAAGAATGGATCGTTTTACCCAATTTGCTTTGGTGGCAGCCAAAGAAGTTATGAAAGATAGTCAGTTAAAGGTAGAAGAAATTGATGCGACACGTTTTGGTGTTATTGTTGGTTCAGGTATTGGAGGGCTTATTACAACCGAAACAGGAAGTACGATTTTAAATGAAAAAGGTCCAGCTAGAGTTTCACCATTTTTTATTCCGATGGCGATTAGCAATATGGCAGCTGGTAATGTGTCCATTGAAGTGGGGGCTAGAGGGCAATCGTTCTGTTTAACAACAGCTTGCGCGAGTGGAACTGATTCGATTGGAGAAGCGTATCGTTTAATCAAACATGGTTACCAAGATGTCATTATGGCAGGAGGAACTGAAGCGCCAATTACACCAATTTCTGTAGCAGGATTTGCGAACATGAAAGCCTTATCGACTACGGAAGATAAAAATAGAGCAAGTATTCCGTTTGACAAAGAAAGAAATGGATTTGTGATGGGAGAAGGATGTGGCTTAATTTTATTAGAAGAATTAGAGCATGCTCAAAAAAGAGGAGCTAAAATCTATGCAGAAATCGTAGGATATGGTGCAAGTTCTGACAGTTATCACATTACGTCACCAGCACCAAATGGAGAAGGCGGAGCACGTGCGATGACACTTGCCCTTCAAGATGCAGGTATTCAGCCAGAGGAAATGGATTATATCAATGCTCATGGAACCTCTACACCATTAAATGATTCAGGAGAGACGGCTGCTGTCAAAACAGCATTTGGCGAAGCAAGCAAACATCTTATGATGAGTTCAACGAAAGGAAACACAGGACATTTACTAGGTGCAGCAGGTGGTGTAGAAGCCATTGCTTGTATTAAAGCAATTGAGACAGGTATTGTTCCACCAACGATTCATCATCAAATACAAGATGACGCTTGCGATTTAGACATTGTTCCAAACACCCCAAGAAAGGCAGATATCCAATATGCGATGTCCAATTCTTTAGGTTTTGGTGGACACAATGGTAGCATCATCTTCAAAAAATACGAAACATAAATAAATACCCCAATTATTGCAAACAAAATGTAGGGGGGAGACGTCCTTGTCTACCCTTACCCATAAGGAATACTCAAAAAAAGAAAGGAGAAACAAATGGAATACCACGAAATTAAAAAATTGATGGACGATATGGGAAATTCAAAATTAACGGAATTAGAAATCGAATTTCCAGATGGAATCAAAATTAGTATGAAAAAAGAGGATGGAAAAAAACTTCCAGCACCAACTCCAGCTGTTATTCAACAGCCTCAGCCACCGATGAACATTGTGCAAGCTCAAGTTCCGATGGAAATTAAGCAAGAAAAGAAAGAAAGAGAAGGAAATATCATTAAATCACCAATGGTTGGAACCTTTTATTCTAAAGCTTCACCAACTGCCGAAGCTTTTGTCAAAATTGGATCTAAAGTGAAAAAAGGTGACACATTATGCATTATTGAAGCCATGAAGCTTATGAATGAAATTGAATCGGAATTTGATGGCGAAGTTGTAGAAATTTTGGCCAAAGATGAAGATATGGTTGAATACGGGCAAGCCTTATTTATCATTAAATAGACACAAAATTGTGAAAATTGTGTGAAAAAGATGTAAATTTTATGTGAAATCGTGCCTATTCCCACGTAGATAGATGTCCTGCTATACCCAAAAGCCTGTAAGGAATATCAAAAAAGGAGAAAATTAGATGCTGGGAAATAAATTGGGAATAAAAAATCCCTTAGAACTTGCAGAAATGGAAGAAAAAATAACGAAAAAAAAGGCATTAGAATTGTTTGAAATTGGAAAATTGGAGAGTTTTGAAGTAGGAACTTTTCGAGGTTTGTCCGACATTCACAGGTTTTTATTTGAGGACATTTATGAATTGGCAGGAAAAATCCGTACAGAAAATATTGCCAAAAATAATTTTCGTTTTGCTTCTGCGATGTATTTAGAAGGAGCACTAAAAGAAATTGACAAAATGCCACAGTCTAATTTTGACGAAATTATTGAGAAATATATTGAAATGAATATGGCGCATCCTTTTCGAGAAGGCAATGGTAGAAGTACAAGAATTTGGCTAGATGCTATCTTGAAGAAGGAATTAGGGAAAGTGATTGATTGGAGCCAGATTGAAAAGCAAGATTATTTATTAGCCATGGAAAGAAGCCCCATCAAAAGTTTAGAGATAAAGATGCTATTAAAAAGTGCATTAACCAATCAAATTCACGATAGAGAAGTGTATATGAAGGGGATTGACGCAAGTTATCAATATGAGGGATATAGCCTATATTACACACAAGATTTACAAAATAATGATTTTTAAAAATCGTAGGGGTACGAGGTATCGTGCCCACCCGAAAGGAGAGAGAAAAAATGTTAAACATTAACCAAATCATGGAAATCATACCACAGCGTGCCCCATTTTTAATGATTGACCAAGTGGAAGAATATGTGCCAGGTGAAAGTTGTACGGCTTATAAAAATGTTTGTATCAATGAACCCCATTTTGCTGGTCATTTTCCTGGTCAACCAATTATGCCAGGTGTTTTAATTGTAGAAGCATTGGCACAAACGGGAGCGGTTGCGATATTATCCATGGAAGAAAATAAGGGAAAAAATGCATTGTTTGGCGGAATTGACAAATTACGTTTTAAAAGGCAAGTTGTTCCAGGAGATAAATTGAAATTGGAAGTTAAAATTATTAAGAAAAAAGGACCAATTGGTATAGGAGAAGCACTTGCGACAGTTGATGGGCAAGTAGCGGCAAAAGGAGAATTGACGTTTGCGATTGTAGGATAAAAAAGCCACGTAGCCAAAGAATTGACTACGTGACTTGGTTGTAACCTTAGCGGTTACTGCGAATTGGAAACATCTTCGAAGTTAAAATGAACGATAGTTTTTCCATATTCGTTGGTGTAACGAGTGATTTTCAGACCGCCGATTTCATCGAAAATCCGATTAATGTCTCTGCGTTTATAATGCTTAGAAAATTTGATTTTTTGTGGAAGACAACAATATCGATTTTTCTGATAGAAATTATTTATTTCTCTTATTATAGGTCCATAACGATGTGTTAGTTTTTCACTAATTCTCCAATGGGCAGAGCGACCACAATACCGAATGTAAACATCGGAAATTCGTGCTTCAAGTTGCTTTGACATAATACACCTCCTTAAATTTATAACTATATCATATTACAAATTTACATAAAAGTCAATAGTTTACTATTTAGAAAGGATTGAAAACATGCTAAAAAAAGTCTTAATTGCCAATCGTGGCGAAATTGCAGTTCGTATTATGAGAGCTTGTAGAGAGCTTGGAATTGCTACAGTTGCAGTATATTCCGAAGCGGATAAAAATGCTTTACATACACGTTTAGCCGATGAAGCAGTTTGCATTGGACCTGCAAAATCGGCGCAAAGTTATTTGAATATCAAAAATATTTTGCAAGCAGCCTGTGGTACAGGTGCTGACAGCATTCATCCAGGATTTGGATTTTTGTCGGAAAATGCTAATTTTGCGAAAATGTGCGAGGAAAGTCGTATTAAATTTATTGGACCTTCGTACCAAGTTATTGACCTGATGGGAAATAAATCGAATGCAAAGGAACTTATGAAAAAGGCGAAAGTTCCTGTTGTTCCTGGTTCGGAAGGAAGTATTCAAAATTTAGAAGAAGCGATGGAAATCGCGGATAAAATTGGTTATCCGATTATGATAAAGGCAGCAGCTGGTGGTGGTGGCAAAGGAATTCGTTTGGTGAAAGAGAGAGAGAGCTTAAAAGAAGCTTATGAAATTGTCAAGCAAGAAGCCCAAAATTCGTTTCATGATGATGAAATCTATATCGAAAAATTTATCGAAAATCCGAGACATGTTGAAATTCAAGTGTTAGCGGACGAATATGGCAATTGTATTCATTTGGGCGAAAGAGATTGTTCGGTACAAAGACGCAATCAGAAAGTTTTGGAAGAAAGTCCGTCTACTGTGCTAGATGCCAAATTGAGAAAGAAAATGGGAGAAGCAGCACTAAATGCTGTAAAAGCCTCACATTATGCAAGTGCAGGAACGATTGAGTTTTTAGTTGATAAACATAAAAATTTTTATTTTATGGAAATGAATACTAGAATTCAAGTGGAACATCCTGTTACAGAATGGGTGACAGGTGTTGATATTGTTAAAGAACAATTAAAAATTGCGTCTGGGGAAAAGTTAAGTTATTCACAAAACGACATTTCTGTAAAACGGACACGGCATAGAATGTCGCATTAACGCGGAAAATCCAGAGAAAAACTTCATGCCATGTCCAGGGACGATTTCTGATTTGCATTTGCCAGGCGGAAATGGCGTTAGAATTGATACAGCTGTTTATACAGGTTATACAATTCCACCGGTTTACGATTCGATGATTGCTAAAATCATTGTTCATAGTGAAAATCGAGACGAAGCTATTGCTAAAATGAAAGTTGCTTTAGAAGAATGTGTTATAGATGGAATTGATACTAACATCGATTTTCTATACAAAATCCTAGAAAATGAAAAATTTGTTTCTGGTGATTTTGATACCTCATTTATCAAAACAGAATTTGATTTGTAATAGGCACATTTTAGTGAAATCTAGATGAAAAAAATGTGAAAATTGTGTGAAAAATAACGTTTCAGATGGTTGATTCACCGAAAGGAGAAGAATATGGTTATTGACAAAATCAAAAAAAGAAATAAAAATATGAGAACCCCTGAAAACAAAGGTGACATTCCTATTGGAAAATGGATGAAATGCGACAAGTGTGGTGAAATTTTATATAAGGAGGATTTGCATAAAAATTACAGTGTGTGCATGAACTGTGGAAATTATTTCCGTTTGTCTAGTAGACGTCGTATTTGGCAGACTTTGGATGAGAATTCTTTTCAACCCTTTGATTTTCATTTGAAAACGGTTAATCCGTTGGAATTGGAGGATTATGCTACGAAATTAAAAGGACTTCAGGAGAAACTTGGGATAGAGGAAGCAGTGGTTTGTGGAACAGGAAAGATTAATCAAGAAGAAGTTGTCATTTGTGTGATGGATGGAAATTTTTTGATGGGAAGCATGGGAAGTGTGGTTGGTGAAAAAATTACCTTTTCGATTGAAAAAGCGATGGAATTAAAATTGCCACTG
Source organism: uncultured Clostridium sp. (assembly GCA_947653235.1). GTDB lineage: Bacteria > Bacillota > Clostridia > TANB77 > CAG-508 > Scatovivens. Next base: position 89,883 of record CANTGH010000004.1, on the reverse strand, counting down.
ATTATATTTTCTGTATCTCGGAGGTGCGAGAATGCAAGAAGGTATTATTTCACTGATGCAAATGGCGAAGACATCAAGTGCTATTGCGAAGTTAAATGAAGCGGGTGGTTTGTTTATTTCGGTTTTGACGGATCCAACTTATGGCGGTGTGACAGCCAGTTTTGCGTCACTGCGGAGATATTATTTTGGCAGAACCAAGTGCAATGATTGGTTTTGCAGGAAAAAGAGTTATTAAGCAAACCATTGGTGAAGATTTGCCAGAAGGATTTCAGACAGCGGAGTTTTTGTTAGAACATGGATTTGTGGATAAAATCGTGGAGAGAAAGGATATGAAGGAGACGCTTTATCGAATAATAAAGTTTCATCAGTAGAGGAATAGAGGGGGAAAGAATGAAAGAGAACCAATTAGTGATATTTATTGATAAACCAGTCAAGGAGGTATTTGAATATTCGTTAGAATCCAATAATGTACCAAAGTGGATTACATCAATTAAACAAGAAATTCCAGAAGAAAGACCTGTAAAATTAGGAACAAAATTACGAAATATTGGAATAAATAGCGAAAATTGGAATGAATATGAAGTGATTGAATTTAAGCCAGTAAAGACATTTACACTAAAAAGATTAAATGGTGATTATTTTGTAAGATATACTTGTACTGAAAAAAATGGTGGGACAGAATTTGAATATTATGAGTGGGCAGAGAAGGAAGAATTAGATAGTTTAATGGAAATGTCTGCTTTAGAGTTATTAAAGCAATTGTTAGAAGGAGGCTCAAAGATGGAAAATAAAATTTGCCAAAGTTGTGGCATGCCAATTTCATCAAAGGAAGAATGGGGAACTAATCAAGACGGAAATTGGAGTGAAGAGTATTGTAAATATTGCTATGAAAATGGTGAGTTTAAAGATAAAGTTAGCATGGAAGAATATATTGAAATATGTTCCGAGTATGCAGACCAAGCAGGAATGACTAAAGCTCAAATGAAAGAATATTGCCAAAAGCTATTTCCTACGTTAAAAAGATGGCAATGTACTTGTACAGAAGAATGCGCTAGTCGGCTATAATCCGAATTGTACTTGCACGAATCCAGAATGTCATTGTAGGGAAAAAGAGTAAAGTTTTAAATGTATTATCTTCTCCTAGATGTCTGAATGGTAAAAGGACCTATATAAAATTATATGAAAAATTTGGCTTTAAAAAAGATGATGAAAAATATATTTTGGATCATTCGTAAGGCATTTTACTGGTTGTAAAAAAGAAAAATCGAACGATTAAGGAAGCCTTAATCGTTCAAAATGGAAGAATTTAGAATGTAAGCTTTAGTTGACAAGGGGAAATTGATACAAGAATCTAAAAGAGGATTATTTAAAAATAAGATTTTTAAAGGAGGTGATGATTTTGCCAAAAGAAATATCCGAAATTGAAGAACTAGAAAACACAGTAAAAGAACTAAAAAACATCAGCAAGGACAAAATGATTGATGTTTCTCAAGAACTGAAAGAGGCAACTGCAAAGTTGCAAAAATTAGCGCGTGAGGAAAACAGCAAATTGACAGCTTGGCAAAGACTAGAAATTGCACGAAATCCCAAACGTCCAACGGCGCTTGATTATATTGACCGTATTTTTGATGAATTTATGGAACTTCATGGTGACCGTGCTTACCGCGACGATGAAGCTATGGTTTGCGGTTTAGCAAGAATAGGAAAACAAAATTTTACCATTATTGCAGAGCAAAAAGGACGTAACACGAAGGAAAATATCAAACGTAATTTTGGTATGCCCAACCCTGAAAGCTATCGAAAAGCAGTGAGGCTCATGAAACAGGCAGAAAAATTCGGAAGACCAATTGTTACATTGATTGATACCAAAGGAGCGTATCCTGGAATTGGTGCCGAAGAGCGCGGTCAAGGTGAGGCAATTGCTAAGAGTATGATGGAAATGGCAGTTTTGAAAACACCGATTATTTGTATTGTGATTGGCGAAGGTTCGAGTGGTGGTGCTTTGGCGATTGGTGTAGGAGATGAAATTGTGATGCTGGAAAATGCAGTGTATTCGGTTTTATCGCCAGAAGGTTATGCTAGTATTTTATGGAAAGATGGATCCAAAGTCAAGGAAGCTGCTGAAAAGATGAAGATGACGGCACAGGATTTGAAGAAGTTTAAAGTGATTGATAAAATTATTGAAGAACCGATTGGTGGAGCACAAAATGATGTAGAAGGCGTGGCTGAGGATTTGAAGAAGGAAATTTTGGTAGCACAAAAGAGATTGAAGAAAAAAACAAAAGAGGAGTTGATAGAAGGAAGATATCAAAAATTTAGAAGTATGGGAGATTATAAACAAGCCTAAAAGATGGATATTTATTGTACGGCTTTTGAAATTATCCAAAGGAGCTAAAATGGAAAAAAAAGTAACAGCAATTGTATTAATGGCTGGAAATAGTAGTAGATTTGGTCAAAACAGAAATAAAAATTTAGAGAAACTAAACGGAATTCCAGTGATTATATATAGTTTAGATGCATTCGATAAAAATTCACAAGTTGACAATATAGTAATTGTATTAAAAGAAAGTGAAAAAAGTACAATAGAAAATCTATTAAAAGATTATAAGCTAACTAAAGATGTCCAATTAGTTGTTGGTGGTAATTCAAGACAAGAATCAGTATTTAATGCCTTAGAACATTGCGAGAGTGCAGATATTGTTATTATTCATGATGGTGCGAGACCTTTAATAAGACAACAATATATTCATAAATGTATCAATAGTATGCAAGAATTTAAAGGAAGTTCCATTGCTGTAAAATCCAAAGATACCATTAAAATTGCAGATGAAAATGGAATTGTAAAATATACAACCAATCGAGAAAATACCTGGCAAATTCAAACTCCACAATGTTTTGATAGAAAAATATTATTGGAATTACATAAAAAATATAAAAAGGTGGAAGGCATTACAGATGATTGTCGCTTACTAGAACTTGGAAATTATCCTGTAAAACTAATTGAGGGAGATTATTCTAATATTAAAATAACAACATTTGATGATATACAAAATTTAAAAATTAAATTTAAGGGGGAAGAGAAATGATTTTAAAAGACAAAACAATTCTAATTATGGGAATTCGAAATAAGTGGAGTATTGCATATGGAGCGGCTAAGGCAGCTTTTGAGCAAGGAGCAAGAGTAATTTTTACGTTTATGGGGGAAGAAAATAGAGATAAAATTGAAGAGTTGGTTTCTGAGTTTGGTGAGACGAAGGCATATAGCTGTGATGCTTCTGTGGATAGTGAGTTGGAGACGTTATTTGAAAGTGTGAAAAAGGATTTTGGGAAGATTGATGGAGTTGTACATTGTATTGCTCATGCGTTTACAGATGACTTACATAATCCTTTTATAGAAACCAGTAAAGAAGGGTATTCGCATGCAGTAGATGTAAGTAGCTATACATTTGTTGCGACAGCACGTATTGCGAAAGAAAAAGAGGTTTTGGCAGAAGATGCCAGTTTGGTGAGTTTGACGTATCATGGTTCAACCAAGGTTCTACCAAATTATAATGTGATGGGCGTTGCGAAGGCAGCTTTGGAATGTAGTGTGCGTTATTTAGCGGATAATTTGGGACCAATGGGAATTCGTGTAAATGCTGTTTCTGCAGGTCCAATTAAGACATTGTCTGCGAAAGGAATTAAGGATTTTGGTTCGATTTTGGATGTAGTGGAGGAAAAGTCACCATTAAGAAGAAATGTGACCAAAGAACAAGTGGGAGATACGGTTGCCTTTTTACTAAGTTCGATGTCTGGTGCGGTTACAGGGCAAGTGATTTATGCGGATAGTGGTTATAATATTATGGGAATATAAAGAAGAGAAAAGCTCACAATTTTGTGAGTTTTTTTGTGCTACTGAATTCTTTAAACCCTTGCAAATAGTCAAATGTTAATTTCAGTTGACAAATTTCCAACTTAAATTGGTAGATGCAACCGAAGAAAAATGCTATAATTTGGGTAAGATTAGAAAAGGAGGTTTGTTTAAGTGAATTTTGGAGAGAAATTGTTTGAATTAAGAAAAGCAAAAAATTTGTCACAAGAAGAAGTGGCAGAAAAATTAAATGTAACAAGACAGACGGTTTCAAAATGGGAAACCAATCAAAGCTCCCCTGATTTTGATAAAATTATGCCTTTGTGTGAATTGTTTGAAATTGGGGTAGAAGAGTTGATAACAGGCAACAAGCCAGAGAAATATCAGAAAGAAGAAGGTTCGAAAAAGGAAATCGATAAAGTTTTAACAAAAGAAGAGGTGCGAAGAAAAACAGCTGAGGTTGTTAGTATATCTGTTTTTTTCTATATTTTGTCTGTGGCATTATTTATCATGGCGGTTGCTTTTTTTGGGGTGGATCCAATTATTGCAATAACAGTATTTTTAGGAATGATAGGATTTACGACAGCTCGACTAATACGTCATAAAATGTCTGTTCCGAAGTTTGAGGAAACGAGTGAAGAAAAAAAAGAGGCGGAAATCATAAAACAAATTAATGGTATTGTTGGAGCGATTTGTGCAACGTTTTATTTTATTGTTAGTTTTGCCACTATGGCATGGCATGTTACTTGGATTATTTTTATCATTGATGGTTTGATTTGTCAGATTGTGAGATTGTATTTTATGTTAAAGGAGGAAAAAGTCGATGGGAAATAGAGGTTTGCTGATTAGTATGATAATTTTATTACTGATTTTAATTATTATTTTGTTTGCTTTTTTGTGTATGAATTTAGGACGGAAGGTTTTGGTGGAAGAATTGGAATGTAAAGAAAAGTGCACAAGTTATTTGGGATAAGAATTATGCCTTAGAAACCATACAAAATTTAGAAATTTTGTCAACAGCAGGTGATATTCATATAGAAGAAAGTACAGAACAAACAGTTCGCATTGTGATTTATGGTGAAGATCCAGAGGATTTGAAAGTTGATTTGAAAGAGGATAAATTGACAGTTGATTATTCGAAATACAAACATAGTAACTGGAATTTTGGTTTTCACTTTCATATGAGTGACATTGTGATTTATTTGCCAAAAGATTATGGGCACGAAATCAACATCCAAGCCAAATATGGAGATATTGCTATTTCCAATTTAGAAAATGCGACAATCCAGATAGAAGAAGATTGTGGAGATGTTTCTTTGGGAAAAGTGAAAAATGTTTTTGTGAGTAATCATTATGGTGATATTCAAATTGATGAAGTTAAGAATCAACTTTCCATTCAATCTGATTGTGGAGATGTAGAAATAAATACAGTTGCTATTTTGGAAAATTCTTCGGTCAAAAATAATTTAGGTGACATTAAAATTGGACAAACGAATGAAATATATATTGAAGCAAGAACGAGTTTGGGGGATATAAAAGTAAACCGAAATAATCGTCATAGTGAAGTGATGCTTAAAATTGAGAATGAGTGTGGAGATATTAAGGTAGAGAATTAAAATAATTTTTAAATATGACATTCCAATGTCATATTTTATGATATAATGCCACCAAGGAGGATTTTATGCAAGTTAACCGATTATTTGAAATAGTTTATCTTTTATTAGATAGAAAAACAGTAACTGCCAATGAATTGGCAGAACATTTTGGAGTTTCACCTCGAACGATTTATCGCGATATAGATATTTTAAGCACAGCCAATATCCCCATTTATACCAACAAAGGAAAAGGTGGAGGAATTTGTTTATTAGAGGATTTTGTACTCAACAAATCCATGTTAACAGAAGACGAACAAAATCAGATTTTGTTTGCCTTGCAAAGTATGGAGAAAATAAGTGCGGAACGCCAAGAAAAATTACTCGAGAAAATGAGTACTTTTTTTCATAAAACCAGAAGAAATTGGATTGAAATAGATTTATCGAGTTGGGGCAACACAAGCGAGCAGGAGCAGAATTTTCAGCTAATTCAGGAGGCAATTTTGCAACAAAAGGTATTGCAATTTGTGTATCATAATACCAATGGTGAAGAAAAAAAGAGGCAAGCAGAGCCTTTGCAATTATATTTTAAAGACAAAGCATGGTATTTAAAAGCGTATGCAAGAGATCGAGAGGATTATCGTTTGTTTAAAATAGCGCGTATGCGAAAAATCGAAAAATTGGAAGAAACCTTTGAAAGAGAATTGCCAGAGTTTATTGAAAAAGAACCTCATTTTTCTACCGTAAAGTTGGTGCTGGAAATTTCGCAAAGCCAAGCCTATCGCGTTTATGATGAATTTGAAAAAAAGCAAATTACCAAACAACCCAATGGCGATTTTCTAGTAAAAGCAGAATTCCCAGAAAACGATTGGGTTTATGGCTATATTTTATCTTTTGGCGAATTTGCCAAAGTCATTTCGCCAGACTATGTAAAAGAGCGAATCCAAAAAAGTTTGAAAAGAAGTTTGAAAAATTATTTTTTATAATATGACATCCAGATGTCATATTTCATTTTGTACAATAGTAACAGGAGGTAAAAATATGAAATATGAAATCGTAGAATTACAAGAAAAAATTGTGGAAGGGATTGGGGTTCGAACAACCAATGAAAATGGAAAATCCATGCAAGATATTGGCATGTTGTGGCAAAAATTTTTGACAGAAGGAGTGTATGAGAAAATTCCTCATAAAGTTGGAAATAAGACGGTTGGTTTATATACCGATTACGAAGGCGATTGCACCAAACCCTATTATTTTCTAGCTGGATGCGAGGTGAGTTCAGCTTCCGAAAAGGGAATAATGAAAATCATTCCTCAAGGAAAATATGCGAAATTTGTCATAAAAGGAGATGTTCAAAAAGCAGTTGGCGAGGCTTGGGAAAAAATTTGGCAAATGGATTTGAAAAGAAAATATGGTTGTGATTTTGAAGAATACCAAAATAATTCGGAAGATATACAAAATCAAGAAATTCATATTTATATTGGATTAGCAGATTAGAAAAAATAGAGTTTAAATATGACATTTTGATGTCATATTTAAAATTTAGCAAACGAGGTGAAATATGGAAAAATTAGATTATAAAAAACAGTACAAAGATTTATATTTACCAAAAGCAGAGCCAAGGCTAATCGATGTGCCGAGTATGAAATTTATTTGCGTAGAAGGTAAAGGAAATCCTAATGAAGAAAAGGGCGAGTATCAAGAGGCGATTCAGTTGCTGTATGGGTTGTCGTTTACGATAAAAATGAGCAAGCTGGGAAGTCATAAGATTGAGGGCTATTTTGAATATGTGGTTCCGCCTTTAGAAGGATTTTGGTGGAGCCAAGAAGGAGAAAATCTGATGGGAAGCCATAAGGAAAATTTTCAATGGATTTCGATGATAAGACAACCAGAATTTGTGAGCCAAGAGGTTTTCGAATGGGCTTGTGAAGAAGTCAAACAGAAGAAAGGTTTGGCAGTAGAAAAAGCTAGGTTTTGTGAGATACAAGAAGGATTGTGTGTACAAATGATGCATAGGGGTTCGTATGATGAAGAGGAAAAAACGATTGAGAAAATCGAACATTATATCACAGAAAATCATTTAAGAAACGATATTGGAACAATAGAAAATGGATTTGTCAGAAGACATCACGAAATTTATTTGTCAGATCCGAGAAGAACGAAGGAAGAGAATTTGAAAACGGTGATTCGTCTACCAGTGAGGAAAGTGTAGCTTGACAGTTTGCATAAAATGCAGATTTTCTTTACATTGACGGTGGTTCGCTGACGATTTATGGGAACATAAGGATAAATAATAATGTTGTTGTAAATCGGGGAGAATTGATTGTTTCAAATAACTTAGTCATTGCGGACGATTTAATTTTGTTTCATGCAGATGTTTCTGCGAAGGTTTTGGTAGTATACGATTCATGGAAATGCAGATGTTAAAAATGTTGAGTGTTTTAATTACTTGGTAGATGGAAGAAATATTGCTAATTATGTATATGCAATGAAGATTTATATCCTTGGACCAAGCGTGTCATATGGCTTAAGGGCAGCTGAAATTTTTCTGGGAGCAGAAGCAGATCTTCAGGGAAGTAGAATGATAGCAACTTCTCATTTTGAAGTAGGTGGAAAGGTGATGGGCTGTTCGGAAGCAATAGGTGGAGAGTTGTCACTACAGTAAATTCTGAAAAACGTTTTTAGTGGGTGGAGATAGAGTATCTTCGCCCATTTTTGTTAGAAAGAAGAAGGAGAAATGAAAATGGAATTTATACCAGCCAAATCAATTTTGCAAAAGGCAAACTATGGAAAAGAGTGGTTTGGGGTTGATTATAATGTAAATTTGTATAAAGGTTGTCCACATCAGTGTATTTATTGTGATAGTCGAAGCAATTGCTACCAAATTGAGGATTTTGACCGTGTGCGTGGTAAGCAAAATGAGCTTGAAATTTTGGAACAAGAATTAAGAAAAAAGCGAAAAAAAGGCGTAATTGGCATTGGAGCGATGTCAGATACTTATCATCCATTGGAAAAACAATATGAAATCACGAGAAAGGCACTGGAGTTGATGGAAAAGTATCAATTTGGGGTGTCGATTGAAACCAAAAGTGATTTGATTGTACGTGATATGGATTTGTTTCAGAAGATAAATAGGACACAAAATGTCATATTAAAGTTTTCAATTACGACAGCAGATGACTTGTTGGCAAGCAAGATAGAACCAGGCGTTTGTGTTTCTTCCCAAAGGTTTCAGGCGATGAGGGAATTGGCAGATAATGGTTTGTTTGTTGGCACTTTGCTCACGCCAATTTTGCCATTTTTGACGGATTCGGATAAAAATATCAGACAAATCATTCGTTTATCAGCGGAAAATGGGGCGAAATTTGTGTTTTCGATGGGTGGTGTGACGCTTCGCGAAAATCAGAGGGAGTATTTTTTGGAGAAGTTGGAGGAATTGTTTCCAGGTTTGAAGGAAATATATGTGAGAAATTTTGGTAATCAATATTTTTGTTATTCGCTTAATTCGAATTTGAAAAATGTTTTGGAAGAAGAATGTAAGAAATATGGTTTGCTTTATCAAATGGAAGATATTATAGAGGCGTATCAGAAGAAAAATGAGATGGAGCAGTTGTCTTGGTTATGAAAAAACTCCCCTAGAAGTGTAGGGGAGTTTCTTTTTTTGTGACTGTTATGAGATTTTAGTCAAAATCAAATTTTGCTTTGATTTGTTGCAAAGTTTCCTTGATACAGGGAAAAACGACGTCGTCATGTTCCTTCAGAATGTAGTAAAGTTCCTTGAAATCGGCTGGATTTCCCAATGCCAGATGAGTGAAGGCGCGTATTAAATCATATTCATTTGCGTCGCCTTTTAAATCCCAAGTTTCTCGCTTCTCGTTTCCCCAAACATTATCTTTTGTTCCAGCAAACGATGTTTCAGAGCGCAAAATAATACGGCTAAGCCGATTGTTTGTATTCAAAAAGAATGTGATTTGGGTTTGATGTAAAAACTTGTTTCATAGAAGTCACCTTGCCTTTCTTATTCTTACATATTTTCTATCTTGTTACTAAACTACATTATACATGTTTTAGAACAAAAAGTAAAAGTAAATAGAAATAAAAAATGTTATGTCTTTGAGATTTTAATATCTTTTGTTATGGAAAAAACGTAAAAAAGATTCAAATTTTTGGGGGCAGACTTATTTTTTGTACAATTGGAAATGGAGTGAAAAATTCTTGTTGTCTTTTTAGCATAAAGTTTAAATATGACATTTGAATGTCATATTTAATGGTTGAGTTTTGATGGTAAAGATGAGAGATTTTAGGTATAATTTGCTTTTTTGAAGAATAGGTGTTTCTATTTTGGAAAAAAGATGATATAATAAGCGTGAAGAAATAGTTACTTTATGCCAAAAAGAATAACTTTTTGACATAATAAGAAAATAGGTAATAAAAAATGAAGAAAGAAATGTTGAAAAATAGGAAGAAAATAAGAGATAAAAAAATAGCTTTTATTCTGGTTATGTTTTTTATGATTGTGATAATTTTCTGTAAAGTTAAAAGAAAAAGCGATACAATAGTAGAACATGAAGTGAAAGATAGAGAAGAAAAAGCGGAAAATGAGAATTTTGTAGAAATTGCAAAACCAAAAAAAGAGATAACCGATTGGAGATTGGTTTTGGTGAATCAAGACCATATATTGCCAAGTGATTTTGAAATTGAGCTTGCTCATGTTGATAAAAACAGAGAATTTGACGCACGTGCTATTGGTGAGTTGAAACAAATGATGCAAGACATGCAAAATGCTGGAATTACGAATGTTTGGGTGCAATCGGCTTATAGAAGTGTGGAGCGTCAAGAGGAGATATTTACACATAAGGTGAATGAATATATAGCACAAGGAAAAACGCAGGAAGAGGCAGAAAATTTAACTTCCCAAAAAATCAATAAACCTGGCACCAGTGACCATAATTTGGGATTGGCAGTGGATTTTAATTATGTAGATTATAGTTTTGATGAAACATTGGGGTTTAGCTGGCTAGCCGAAAATGCAGAAGATTATGGATTTGTGCTACGTTATGCCAAAGAAAAAGAGGCGATTACGAAAGTGGATTATGAACCTTGGCATTGGCGTTATGTAGGCAAAGAAAATGCGGTGGAAATGAATGCATTGGGATTTTGCTTGGAGGAGTATGTTGCGTATTTGCAAGAAAAGGAGTAGGATTAGTGATCTAATCTTATTTTTATGTCAAGAAATTATTAATGTTTTCTTAAATTACAAAAAATACTATTAACAAAACAGAGTTTTTATGGTATAACTAAATTATAGGAAGTAAAACTTACGAAAATGTAAGTTTTTGGTAAGATAATTCAATAGGAAAAATAGGAAACAATGGTTATAATAAGCTAGGGGAGCAAAAAATGGAGAAAAGAAAAATTTTAGAAGAAGCCATGCTATTGTTTTGGTTATTTATTTTAGGAAGTATGATTGGTTATGTGTATGAAATGATTGTCGTTTTATGCCAAAAAGGGTATTTTGAATCAAGACAAGGTTTGATCTATGGACCATTTACACCAGTCTATGGAATTGGAATAGTAATGTATTATTGCATTTTAAAATCTGTTCCGACCAAAAATAAAATAGAAATATTTTTGGTAACTATGTTGTTAGGGGGAATGACGGAATATTTATGTTCCTTTGTGCAAGAAAAGGCGTTTGGAACGATTTCTTGGGATTATTCATATTTGCGATTTAACCTAAATGGCAGAACAAGCTTACTTCATTGTACGTATTGGGGAATTGCTGGAATTTTATATAGTACGCTCATAGTACCACGTTTAGATACGTTTAAAAATATAGTTAGACAGTATCCAAAAAGCTTGAAAATGATGACAAGTTTTGTATTGATTTTTATGATTTTTAATATCACGATTTCGTGTATAGCAGCTGAAAGACAAGCTCAGAGGAGACAAAATAAACAGCCAGAAAACCGATTGGATGTGTTTTTGGACGAATATTATCCAGATGAATATATGAATCGAATTTTTGCCAATAAAAAAGACATATTTTAAAGAAAAAAGAGAATATACAAAGTAGCAATAAACATAGAATGAAAAGGAAAGAAGGTAGATCGTATGAAGAAAATTTACATTGTGTTAACACATACAGGAACAGCTTTATCTAGAATTATTAAGACCTTTACAAAAGATGAATTTTCACATAGTTCGATTGCTTTGGATAAGGATTTAAAGCAAATGTACAGTTTTGGAAGACTGGACCCTTACAATCCATTTGTTGGTGGATTTGTACATGAAGCGATTGATGATGGAACCTTTAAGCGATTTTATAAAACACGCACAAAGGTTTATTCATTGGAAGTGACAGACGAACAATACGAAATTATGAAACATACGATTGTGCAAATTCAAAAAGAAAAGAATACTTATCATTTTAATCGTTTGGGGTTATTTGCTGTAGGTTTACATAGAAAGATTCAAAGGGAACATGCTTTTTATTGTGCAGAATTTGTAAAATATATTCTTGGAAAAGCAGAAATTGGGGAAGAATTGCCAGAAATTATCAAACCAGAAGATTTTAAAAAGATAAAAGGATTACAAGAAGTGTATCAAGGTTTTTTAAGAAAATATGATTCGCCAAAGATTCATGTAGCAGAATTATTACGCAATAATTTACAAATTTATAATAAAAAAGAAGGGGTTGTATGAGTAAAACAAACAAAGTAAAAATCTTTAAAAAAGTGATGACAGGATTGGTATTGCTTGTCATGATTGGAATGGTGGTGTATTTATTTCCTGTCATGAAAAATTTATCTTCACTAGAAGGACAAGTTGCGTTTAAACAAAAGGTAGAGACTTCTGGAATGTTGGGAATGCTGACTTTGTTTGGTTTGCAAGTGGCACAAATATTTTTGATTATTGTGCCAGGTGAACCGCTGGAAATATTAGCAGGAATGTGTTATGGTGCGATTTGGGGAACAGTTTTTATCATGCTTTCAGCAGCGATTATTTCAGTTGTGATTTTTGCGTTGGTGCGCAAGTTTGGCAGAAATTTTGTGTGTAATTTTTGCGAAGAAGAGAAAATCGTGAAAATTGAAAAAAGCAAGCTATTTCAAAACCCTAAGAAAATTGAAAGGCTAATGCTCATTTTGTTTTTAATTCCAGGAACACCGAAGGATTTGCTAGTTTATGTGGCGGGGTTGCTACCGATTAAGCCAATTCGATTTATCCTTATTTCAACTTTTGCACGTTTTCCCTCTGTGATTTCTTCTACTTTGGCAGGTGCTAATCTTGCAATGGGCGATTGGAAGATGGGAGTTATTTTGTATGCAGTTGTGCTTGTGATTGTGGCAATTATTGTGTTTGTTATCAATAAAATGGACAAAGATAAGTTGACCCAAGAGGCATTAAAGACGATGAGTGAAAAATAAAAATTTGCTCAAATTTGACATTTCTGTAAAAATATGATATAATAAAAGGTGGAGGGTGTTTTTTTAAAACATTCTCTTTTTTTAGAAAAGGAAGGATGAAAAAGATGGATTGGAAATGTGTAAAATGTGAAAATACCGAATTTGAGAAAGACCAAATTCAGACAACTGGTGGTAATTTTTCAAAATTATTCGATATACAAAATAAGAAATTTGTTACCGTGACTTGTACCAAATGTGGTTATACAGAGTTTTATAAAGTGGAAACATCAGCGGGAATGAATATTTTGGATTTTTTGATGGATTAGAATGTTGTAACAATATTACGATTATATTAAATTTACGTAAAGTAATCCGAAAATGTTGAAAAATAATAAAATATATTGTAAAATAAACTTGTAAGAGTAAGAAGGGGTGGAAAAGGCTTATTTACATACATTGAATTATTCGCCAGAAGAAATGTTGGAGCTTTTTTTAGAGGATGTTATTAAATTTGAGAAGTTTCATTTTTTAGATGGATTGGAAAAGTATGAAAAATGTATGATTTGTCCTAATCATTCGAGGATTTTTGATCCGATTTTTTTGTATCCTAAAGTTGAAAATATGTATAGCGTTGCCAAAGCGGATTTGTTTGAAAATAGAATGATGGCTAATTTTTTAAAAGCGCATCATGCCATTCCGATTAAAAGAAATACAAAAGATATTCAGGGTACGAAAAAAATTATAGAGCTTCTAAAACAGACACCTCAAATTCGTTTGTTACTTTTCCCAGAAGGTGGTGTTTTTAAGGAAAATTATAGAGATAATCAAAGGAACACTAAAAATGGTGCGAGTTATATTTCGGCATTTGCCAATGTTCCAATTATTCCTGTGAATATAACGGTTAGACCCAAATTTTTTTCGAATGTTATGGTTTGTTTTGGAGAACCTATTTTTCCAAATTTGGAGGTTTTGCGAAACAGGAGAGTTTTGAGACAAGAGGCTGTTCGATTAATCAATCATATTTATGAATTTAGAGACCAAAACTTATATGGATGTGATAGGATAAATCCATTAAAAGATTGATTTTGTTGGATAGATATTGTATAATGAGAGAAATTTAGAAGAAAAAGGGAGGATTTTATGGCAACAACACAAGAATATATCGAATATGTATGCGAACAAATCAATGGAATTGGTGAAGTTCGTTATCGAAAGATGTTTGGTGAATATATGGTGTATGTCAATGATAAACCAGTGATAATTGTTTGTGACAACACGGCTTTTGTGAAGAAGTTAGAGGTGATCGAAGAAGAAATGAAACATGCAGATTGCGGTTTTCCGTATAAAGGTGCAAAAGAGCATTATATTTTGGATGTCGATAATCGTGAATTTTGCCGAGAAATTGTGAAAAAAGTAGAGGAAGTAACACCACTTCCCAAGCCAAAGAAGAAAAAATAATTTTGTAAACCTTACAATTTTGTAAGGTTATTTTATATAAATTTTATGTTATAATAAAAGCGGAGGGAACAAAATGCAGAAAATACTGATTGTAGAAGATGATGAGAAGTTAAGAGATGAGTTGGAAATTTTTTTGAAAAATAATGGCTATGATGCACAATCCCTGAAAAAATTTGATGATACCATACAAGATATTTTGCAAATTCATCCAGATTTGGTTTTGCTTGATATTAATTTGCCTGGTAGCGATGGGGAATATGTTTGCAAGGAAGTTCGCAAACAATCACAGGTGCCCATTATCATTGTGACAAGTCGCGATAATGAATTAGATGAATTGCTTTCGATTAATTATGGAGCAGACCACTATATTACCAAGCCTTTTAATATTCAAATTTTGCTTGCTAAAATTAGCTCTTTGCTAAGAAGAAGCAATATGGGAGCCAATTTTCAAGAAAAAATGGATTGCAAAGAGTTTATCTTGAATTTGTCGAAAAGTACAGTCGAAAAGGATAAGCAGGAAATTGAGCTGACGAAAAATGAGTTTAAAATTTTAAAATATTTAGCAGAAAATCGAGAAAAAATCGTGGCAAGGGAAGATATTATGGAATGTTTGTGGGATAGTGAAAGTTTTATTGATGATAATACCTTGACAGTTAATATCACGAGACTAAGAAATAAGCTGGAAGAATTGAATTTAAAGGAATTGTTAGAAACGAAAAGAGGGCAAGGTTACATGCTAAAAAGAGGAGAAAATTAAATGAAATGGAAAAGTTTTATAAAAGATAAAATGTTGTTTGTGCTCCTGTTCTTATTTGGTTTAGCAAGTATTGAAATTTTTTTAGTTCCATATCCGTTTGGAAATTTTATTAAAATTTATATTCCAGTGAGTTTGATTTTACTAAGTTTAGTTGCACTTTTGCTTGAATATTTTACCAAAAAAAGATTTTATAATCATTTTTCGAACACATTAAATGAATTAGAAGAAAAATATTTGATTACAGAAATCGTAAAAGCACCACATTTTTCAGAAGGAAAATTGCTGAAAGATTATTTGGAGCAAATTGATAAATCGATGCATGAAAAAGTCAATGAATATAAGTATTTGATGGAAGATTACAAGGAATATATTGAACTTTGGATTCATGAGATAAAATTACCCATTGCGGCGAGCAAAATGGTGATTGAAAATCATAAAAATTCAGTGACGAAAAGCATTGATGAAGAATTAGGAAAAGTCGAAAATTACATAGAACAAGCACTTTTTTATGCAAGAAGTAATGTTGTAGAAAAAGATTATTATATTAAAAAATGTAAGTTAAAAGAGATTGTAAATGAAAGCATTAAAAAAAATAAAAGTGCATTGCTACAGGAGAAAACAAAACTGAATTTGCATGATTTGGAATTTTTGGTCAATACGGATAGTAAATGGATCGTTTTTGTGCTAAATCAAATTTTACAAAATAGTAGTAAATATTGCAAGCCAGAGGGGAATTTTGAAATTGAAATTTATGCTAGACAGGGAAAAGAAAATATAATTTTATATGTGAAAGATAATGGAATTGGTATTCCAAAAGGAGAAATTACACGTGTTTTTGAAAAAGGTTTTACAGGAACGAATGGCAGGATGTCAAATCAAAAGTCAACAGGAATAGGGTTATATTTATGTAAAAAAATGTGTGATAAATTAGGGATCGCGATTGAATTAAATGCTGTGCAAAATGAAGGAACTGAAGTAAGGCTGGTATTTCCACAAGGGAGTTATAGTAATTTTTAAGAAAGAACATTTTTAATATCCATATCAAACTTACAAAATTGTAAGTTTTCTGTAAGTAAAATCGATGGCACAAAAATAAAAAGTACGATAAAATTAACTTTGAAAGGAGTTATTTATGGAAAAGATTTTACAGGTAAAAAATATTGAAAAATTTTATGGAAATAAGTCAAATTTAACAAAGGCGATTGATAACATTAGTTTTGAAGTAAGTAAAGGTGAATTTGTTGGTATCATGGGAGCATCACGGAAGTGGAAAAACTACTTTGCTAAACTGCATTTCAACAATTGATAAAGTCACTTGTGGTCATATTATGATTTATGGAGAAGATATTACCAAATTAAGAGGTAACCAACTCAACAAATTCAGAAGAGAGGAATTGGGATTTATTTTTCAAGATTTTAATTTGCTAGATACCTTAACGGCTTATGAAAACATTGCGTTAGCACTTACCATTCAAAAGAAATCACCACATGAAATTCAGGAAAAAGTAATTGGAATTGCCAAAAAATTAGGGATTCGAGAGATTTTAGGAAAATATCCCTACCAAGTCTCAGGTGGGCAAAAACAACGAATTGCGTCATGTAGAGCCATGATTACCAATCCCAAATTGGTTTTAGCAGACGAACCAACAGGTGCTTTGGACTCAAAGTCAGCCAGACAATTATTGGAGAATTTTGAATATTTGAATAGCCAAATGCAAGCTACCATTTTAATGGTCACACATGATGCTTTTACAGCTTCCTATGCGAATCGAATTTTATTTATTAAGGACGGAAAAATTTTTAATGAATTAGTCAAAGGAAATGATACGAGAAAACAATTTTTTGAGAAAATCATTGAAGTACAAACACTTCTTGGAGGTGATTTGAGCGATGTTATTTAAGTTGTCTTTTCAAAATATAAAAAAAAGCATCCGCGATTATAGTATTTATTTTTTAACATTGGTATTGGGGGTTGCCATTTTTTATATGTTTAATTCACTTGATAGCCAACAAGCAATGTTGCAAGTATCGACTTCTACAAGAGAAATCATTAAACTGATGATACAAGTGTTGGGAATGGTTTCTGTTTTTGTTGCAGTTGTACTGGGTCTATTAATTGTATATGCTAATAGTTTCTTGATTAATAGGCGAAAAAGAGAATTTGGAATTTATATGAGTTTAGGAATGGGGAGAAGGCAAATTTCGAAAATTATTTTGTTAGAAACCATTTTTGTGGGGATGATTTCACTTGTCATTGGCTTGATCGTTGGAATTTTTAGTTCTCAATTTATGTCCATTTTGGTTTCCAAATTGTTTGAGGCAGATATGAGTAAGTTTGAATTTATTTTCTCAAAATCTGCTTGTGTGAAGACCTGTGTGTATTTTGCCATTATGTATTTAGCTGTGGCGTTTTTTAATACAATTACCATTTCACGCTATAAATTAATCAATTTGTTAAATAGTGCAAAGAAAAATGAAAAAGTAAAAATCAAAAATCCTATTTTATCGATTATAATATTTTTAGGAGCAGCAGTCTTACTAGGTTTTGCCTACTGGAAAGTGACAGTCGATAGTGATACCTTAAACTCAGCTAACCAAATAGTAAAAGTGATTTTAATGGGAATTATGGGTACTGTTTTCGTATTTTGGTCATTATCAGGTTTTATTTTACAAGTTGTACAATTGATAAAAACAATCTATTTGAAAGATGCCAATATGTTCGTATTAAGGCAAATTAATAACAAAATTAATACAATGGTAATCAGTATGAGTGTGATTTGTTTGATGTTATTTATGACCATTACCATTTTATCTTCAGCATTGGCTTTGAGAAATACCATGCAAAGTGACTTACTTGAAATGACGCCAGTCGATATTAACTTATACAAAACAGCAAATTTACCAGAGCGAACTACCAATCGTTATGGCAAAGAAATAATTTATACAGAACTTAAAAGACAAGATTCTAAAATACCTGTTCAAGAAACTTTGAAAAATAATGAGTTTGATACGAATTTGCTAAAAGACATCCAAGAGATAACGATTTATGCAGATAAACAATTGACTTGGGAGAGATTTTTCGGCAATAAAATAGAACAACTTCGTGCTAAATTCCCACTTTTAAGGTATGACACAGTAGAAGAAATTGTGAAAATTTCGGATTATAATAAAATTGCGAAACTCTATGGAATTCAGGAGTACGAACTTGCAGAAGACGAATATATAGTGCTTTGTGATTTTGAAAGTCAGAAACAAATACGAAATGAAGTTTTAGCACAAGGAAATTACCAATTAGAAATTGCGGGAAAAGTTTATACTTCAAAATATAACGCATGTCAAAGCGGATTTATTGTCATGTCAACAGGTCATACGAATACAGGAATTATTTTGGTACCAGATAATTGCAATTTAAGGGAAGATATGAAAAAAAGATATTTCTTAGCAGCCAATTATAATGCTGATATAGAGGAAAAAGCAGAAATTGAGAAAATTTTCGCCAGTAAAGAAGAAGCAAATTTTTTAAATAATTTGTATCAAAAAGGGCTAGAATTAAATGGAGTAACCAAAATCACAATTATTGAATCAAGTGTTGGTTTAGCAACAATGTTGACTTTTATTGCGATTTATTTAGGAATTATCTTTTTGATTGCAAGTTCAGCAATTTTGGCGTTAAAACAATTAACTGAAAGTTCAGATAATAAACAACGATACACCATTTTAAGGAAAATTGGTTGTGATGAAACCATGATTAACAAAGCTTTATTTAGGCAAATTGGTATTTTTTTTGGAGTACCGTTGATTTTGGCAATGATTCATTCTGTGTTTGGTATTCAGTTTGCTCTTAGTGTTTTAGAAGGAATTGCAAGTGTGAAAGATTTGTTACCATCAATTATTGCGACAGTGGTTGTGATGGGAGCGATTTATGGAGCCTACTTTGTAGCGACTTATTTAGGGAGTAAGAATATTATAAAAGAAGAATAAAAAAAAGTAGTGGATGAGAATTAACGGTTGTAGACTATTGACATTTTGTGAAAAATGTGTTATAGTTAGAAAAAATGTTTGAAAACCGTTTGAAAAAAGCAAAGTAAATAAGGGAAAAATATCGAAGAGAGAGCAAATAGTTGCTGGAAGTTTGCTTGATAGTGCCTTGTTGAAATTTCACTTTTTGAGGTTCTTATATTGAAACAATAGTAGGTATAAGCGTTAGTTACGTTATAACTTTGAGATTAAAAGAAATTTTAATGAAATTAGGTGGTACCACGGAAGCATTTCGTCCTATGGATGAAGTGCTTTTTTGTTTGGGAGCGTTGCCACTGGGGCTTTAAGGGGCACCTGCCCCTTAAAAATCCCCGCGAAGGGCGCTGCCCTTTCGAAACCCGCTCTTCGGTCAGAGGGACAATGGTTTGCCATGTTGGGTGTTTTGACCCTGATTGGTAGCCGCGCGTTGATCACGCGAGTGGGGTGTGGTGAGATTTTGGATTTTTTGAAGGAGGTTTTTTTATGGGGGATAAGTTTTTGGAGATTAGTGAGGCTGTGAAGAAGAAGTTGGCAGAAATTGGGAGTTTGCAGGATTTGCAGGATTTGAAGGTTAAGTATTTAGGAAAAAAAGGCGAGTTGACAACTATGTTGAAGGGCTTGGGAAAAATGGCACCAGAGGAAAGACCGATTTTTGGGCAAAAGGTAAATCAGTTGCGTGAGGAATTGGAAAAGTCAATGGCTAGACGTGAACGTGATGTGAAAGAGAAGCTGTTAGAACAGAGATTGGCTAAAGAGAAGATTGATGTGACGATGCCAGGAAAAAATATTGAGCTAGGTTCTGTTCACCCAATTACACAAGTGATTCAGGAGGTAGAAGAGGTTTTTTTGGGAATGGGGTATAGTATTGCAGATGGGCCAGAGGTGGAGACGGCGATTTATAATTTTGATAAGTTGAATACGCCTGCGGATCATCCAGCACGTGATTTGCAAGATACGTTTTATGTTACGGAAGATGTGATTTTGCGAACACAGACTTCGCCAGTGCAGGCTAGAGTGATGGAGTCTCAAAAGCCACCGATTAAGATTATTTGTCCGGGTGCGGTGTATCGTTCGGATACGTTAGATGCGACACATTCGCCAGTTTTTCATCAGATTGAAGGATTGGTGATTGATAAAAATATTACGATGTCAGATTTGAAGGGGACTTTGGAGATGTTTGCTAAAAATTGTTTGGGCCAAAATACGAAAGTGCGTTTTAGACCACATCATTTTCCTTTTACAGAACCGAGTGCAGAAGCGGATGTTTCTTGTTTTGTTTGTGAGGGAAAAGGTTGTCGTGTTTGCAAACAGGAAGGTTGGATTGAACTTTTGGGTTGTGGTATGGTTCACCCAAAAGTTTTACAAAATTGCGGGATTGACCCAAATGAATATGCGGGATTTGCCTTCGGATTTGGGGTTGAGAGAATTGCTATGGCAAAATTTGGCATTGATGATTTGCGTTTGTTGTATGAAAATGATGTGCGTTTTTTGAAACAATTTTAAAAAATCATGTGTAAGGAATATCAAAAAAGGAGGCGTAACCGATGAATTTTCAAATACGAGAAACTATTGAAGAAGATTTAGAACAAGTAGCACAATTGTACCAAAGTGCTTTTGGTGAAGAAACGAATCTTCCTAAAATGTATGAGAAATTTGAAAAATTAAAGGACAATAAGCATTATCTGAATTATTCAGCTGTAACGCCTGAAAACGAATTGGTTGGTTTCATGCGCGTGGTGATTCATGAAGATATGTTTGGCGAATGTAAGGATTTAGCTACGATTTGGAGTGTGAGAGCTAAATATAAAAGACAGAAAATTGCAACCAAAATGTTTGCATTTGTAGAACAAGAATTGAGACAAAAAAATGTAGAATTTATGGCGCTGATTGCAGTGAATACAGACGAAGCAAACGGATTTTATCAAAGTTTAGAGTATGAAAAGTCTAATGCCTATTTTAAAAAATTATAGAGGAGAGATATGAAATCAGTAGAATATATCGGAAAAATTATTTTTGTAAAAGTGGACCGACCAATTGGAAGTACGCATCCGAATTATCCAGACCTGACGTATCCAATCAATTATGGATTTGTTCCCAATACAATTAGTGGTGATGGCGAAGAATTCGATTGTTATATTTTAGGGGAAAATCAACCATTGAAAGAATACACTGGTAAATGCATTGCGGTTATTCATCGAACCAATGACGATGACGATAAACTAGTGATTGTGCCAGAAAATAGTGATTTTACGGACAGTGAGATTAGACATTTAACCGATTTTCAGGAAAAATATTTTGAAAGTATCATAATTAGATAAAAGGAGGAAACATATGAAAGCAAGTATTGAGTGGCTAAAAGATTTTAGCGATATTCCAGTTTCTGGGAAAGAATTAGGAGACATCCTAACCATGACTGGTTCTAAACTAGAAACTATTGAACAAAAGGGAAAAGACATTCGAAATGTTGTGGTTGGCAAAATTTTAGAGATTGAAAAACATCCGAATGCCGATAAATTGATTGTTACCAAAGTTGATGTAGGAGGCGAAATCCTGCAAATTGTAACAGGTGCCAATAACGTAAAAGTTGGTGATATTGTTCCGATTGCCAAAAGTGGAGCGAGTTTGCCAGGTGGTGTGAACATCAAAAAAGGCGAACTTCGTGGCATTGAATCCAATGGGATGATGTGTTCTTGTGGAGAATTGAACATTCCAGTAGAGCGTTATCCTAATCAAATTGAGCATGGCATTATGATTTTGCCAAGTGAATTGGAAGCAAATTTAGGGCAAAATATAGTTGAAGTTTTGGGACTAGAAGAAGAAATTCTTGATTTTGAAATCACTTCTAACCGACCAGATTGTTTTTCTATCGAAGGATTAGGGCGCGAAACGGCGATTTCACTAGGAACAGAATTCAAAAATCCGCGCCAAAATTTGAGCCAAATGAAAGTCGAAAATAAATCTGAAATCGAAGGTTTAAAAGTGGATATCACAGCACCAGATTTATGTTATCGTTATATTGCCAGAATTGTGAAAGAGGTTAAAATTGGACCTTCTCCAGATTGGCTGAAAAGACGTTTGGAAGCTTGTGGTGTCAGAAGTGTTAATAATATTGTGGATATTACCAATTATGTGATGCTCGAACTTGGTCAGCCAATGCATGCCTTTGATATTGAATCCATCGCAGGAAAACATATTACAGTCAGACGTGCTGAAAATGGAGAAAAAATCATAACTTTGGACGAACAAGAAAGAACATTAGATGACGAAATGTTAGTTATTGCCGATGATGAAAAGGCAGTTGCGATTGCAGGTGTCATGGGTGCACAGAATTCGGAAATCGAAGAAACCACTACAACAGTGGTATTTGAATCCGCTGTTTTTGCTGGTGGAAGTGTCCGAAAAACCGCAAAAAAAGTGGGACTTCGTACCGAAGCTTCGAGCCGATACGAAAAAGGTTTGTCACAAGAAAATGCAGAACGTGCTATTTATCGTGCAATAGAATTGGTCGAACAAATTGGTGCAGGAAAGGCAGTGGAGGGAAAAATCGATTGTTATCCAACCAAACAAGAATTTAACCGTGTTGAATTTAATCCAGAAAAAATCAATCGCTTATTGGGAACTCAAATTTCGCGTGAAGATATGGTGAAAACTTTAGAAAAACTAGAAATGAAAGTCGAAGATGATATTGTTATACCGCCATATTTCCGTGTAGATATAGAATGTTTAGCTGATCTTGCCGAAGAAATTGTTCGTTTTTATGGTTATGATAAAGTGGCATGTACGCTAATCAATGCAGAAGCGACTTTGGGAATTCGTACCAAACCCCAAAAATTGACGGAAAAAATTCGTCAGACGTTGGTCAATAAAGGTTTATCGGAAATTTATACGTATGGTTTTATCAGCCCAAAAGATTTGGATAAAATGGAGATTACAGAAGATAGCGATTTGCGAACACAAGTGATTTCTGTCAAAAATCCGCTTAGTGAAGATTATTCGATTATGCGAACCACAACACTTCCAAGCATGTTGCAAACAATTGCTACCAATCAAGCTAAGAAAAATAAAAATGTTGGATTATTTGATATTTCAAGAGTTTATCGAAATATAGAAGGGCAAATTGAAAATGGGCAGGTTCCACAAGAAGACACGATGGTGACGATTGGTATGTATGGGGAAGGAATAGATTTTTATATTGTAAAAGGTTTGGTGGAGAAGATTTTGACTGTAAGTTCAGTTTTGCGTTATGATGTGGTGAGCGAACGAAGCAATAACAGTTATCATCCAGGTAAAACAGCGAATATTAAAGTTGGAAAAGATGTGATTGCCGTTTTAGGTGAAATTCATCCAGAAGTGCTTGAAAATTATGATTTAAAAGATGAAATTTACGTAGCAGAAATCTGGCTGGATAAATTGGTCAAATATGGCAAGATGAACAAAAAATACACAGAAGTTGCCAAATTTCCAGCGGTTGAACGAGACATTGCGATGGTGATTGATGAAGAAATTCCAGTTGGAGAGATTGAAAGAGCCATCCAAAAGAAAGGAAAAAAGATTTTAGAGGAAATTCAATTGTTTGATGTTTACCGTCATGAAAAGTTGGGTGAAAATAAGAAAAGTGTTGCATATAGCTTGAAGTTTAGAAGCAAAGAACGAACCCTTACAGATGAGGAAATTGATAACACGATGAAAGAAATTGTGAAAGAATTGGAAGATAGTTTAGGAGCAGAACTTAGAAAATAAAGGAAAACAGCCATTTCTCTTAAAAGGGAAATGGCTGTTTTTGGCATTTATGATTTACATATCTGTTTTGACTTTGTTGATAACGCCATATAAAATTTCATTCTTTACTTTGTATTTTAGAATAAGGCTTTTTTCAACTTTGTCAAATGGTACACGGTATGTGCCATCGGAAGATGGAACGCTTATCCAACCGTCTTTGGGAGGAAATTCTGTTGTGTAATCGTCTGCCAAAAGATAGGCAAACGAATGCATCCCTTTACAGCAAGGTGAAATTTCAAGATAGTCTGTCTCAGACGTCGTAAAGGTTAAAATTCCTGCGTTGTTGATTAGGTCCCAGTTTTTTGAGGATACAGTTCGTATGACAGGAGTTTCTAAATCTTTGCAATACAGAAAATTCAATCCCCAAGCCTGTAAGGCCATTTCATCATAGCATTGACGATAAGTCGCCAGTCGATCGGTTGCAGAGTTTGATGGAATTGTGCGAACAGAAAAAATAATACAGATAGTAAAAAGTAACATAATCCCAACAGCTGCTATTGCCAGGTTCCGTTTTGGTAAGTCTTTTGAAAAATTTTTTTCCATAAAAACTTCCTCCTTTTATTATATAATTTTTCAACTTTTCGAATATACCATATTTTATGTAAAAAGTCAAGAGGATAGAAAAATAAATTAACGGTTGTAGACTAGAAAAAAGTTTTTGGTGACCTAAATTGTCGTAAAAAGATATTTTTTGAGTTAAATCAAAAAAGTTGACAAATTATGTAAAATATGATATAATAGACAAAAGAGAAAAAGGAGAATAAGCTTATGTATAAACTATTTGTGACAGATTTGGATGGGACTTTTTTGGATGACGAAAAGGAAATCCCAGAAATCAATATAGAATGGGTTGAAAGATTGCATGAGGATTTTGGCATTATTCCAGTGATTGCTACAGCAAGACCATTAGAGGTTGCAAAGTATATTGCAGACAAAGCAGGAGATAGTTTTCAAAGTTATATTATTGCGACCAATGGAGCAATTTTGTGGGATGTTCAGGCACAAAAATATTTGATAAATGAGGCATTAAGTGAAGCGCAAATGAGTAGTTTGGTGGAAATGTGCCAAAAGAATGGTTTGGAATATGAATTTATGACAACTAGATGTGAAGTGGCAGATGCGAAATATTCGTATCGTCGTGTGGTGGATCCGATGTATGATAATATGGGAGTACCGTTTAATTATCAGGAGGATTTAGCAGGTTATCTTGCGAATTTGACGGATCCAGTGCCATTATTTGCAGTGAATGGAACAGAAGAAGAGTTAGAAAAATGTGATGAGGAATTAAGAAGCATTAACGGTTTACAAATTTCTGGAAAATGCATTCGTACAACACCAGAAAAAGAAGGAAAAATTGAAACTTTGGCGTATTATGATATTATGAAGGAAGGTGTTACCAAAGCAAAAGCGATTGAAACATTGACGCGTCATTTAGGGATTGAAAAGGAAGAAGTTATTGCGATTGGTGATGGCGGAAATGATATTGAAATGTTAGAAATGGCGGGTTTGAAAATTGCGATGAGAAATGCAACGGAGGCTTTGAAAGCAAAAGCTAACATTATTACTTCCCACGATAATAATCATGGTGGTGTAGGTTTTGTTTTAAGAGATCTGCATAAAACATTAACAAAAAGAAAAAGAGAAGCAGAAGAAAGAAGTAAGCGTTTGAAAAGTTTAGAAGGACAAGAACCAGATATTTAGGGGAGAAAGAAGGAAAGATGAAGAAACCAATTATTGTAGGAATTGCAGGTGGTACAGCTTCTGGAAAGACAACATTGGCGAAAAAGATAAAAAAGGAATTAGGAGAAAAAGTCATTCTTTTGTCACACGATTTTTATTATAAGAGTTTAACGCATTTGACGAAAGAAGAACGAGAACAAAGCAATTATGATTGTCCAGAAGCCTATGAAACGGATTTGCTGATTGCGGATATTCAAAAATTACAAAAAGGAGAAACGATTCAAAGACCAATTTATTCGTATACGGAACGTTTAAGGGAGGCGGAAACGGTTTTGGTAAAATCGGCTCCTGTAATTGTGGTGGAAGGAATTTTGGTTTTGGAGAATGAAGCATTGGTGAATTTGATGGATATGAAAGTTTTTGTAGATACGGACTCTGATATTCGTTTAACACGATTGATAGAAAGAGATCAAAAGGAACGAGGTTTAGATTTGAAGTATATTTTGGCTAAATATAAAGAGACTTTGAAACCAATGCATGAAACTTTTGTAGAACCAACCAAAAAGAAAGCAGATATTGTGGTTCCAGCTAATCGAGATACAAATGAAGTGGGATTTGGAATTGTGATTGAAAAAATAAAAAGTTTGATAGAATTGTAATTCTTCTTTTTAATCTTCCAATCTTTGTTATTGACAAAACTTGACGTTTTCGATACAATAAAGGGGAAGAATGAAAAATGGAGGATTACGAATGAAAAAGCACGATAAAACGTTAAATACATATCCGAAAAGATTGTATATTGGTATGACGTTTTGTTTGTGCTTCTTTTTTATGCTTGTGACGTTATTTTTTACGGGAAATATTTTTGCGATGGCGGATGAAAATCCAGTAGAATTTGGAGAGGTGGTGTATTATAAAAACCAAAATCCAATTGATTTACAAGCCATTATTGAGCGAAATATAAGTGGAAGTCGTAAGGAAGAAATGATTGTAGAAGAAGTAGATATGGAATATACGACAAGATATAAAAATAATCATGAGCTACCGACTGGTGTGGTACAGGTTTTGCAGGAAGGAAGAGTAGGAAGGAAAAATGCAATTGTGATAAAAAAATATGTGGAGGAGGAGCTTATATCAGAAGAACAAGTGGCAGAAAATATTATCACATCGCCAGTTGAGAGAATTGTGGAAATTGGAACTGGAAGCCGTTTTGGCTATTATGAGGCAAAAGAAGGGGATAAAGTTTATGTTGTGGCTATGTCTGTTGCGGTAAGACTTGCTCCAAATGAAAATGCAGAAAAAATATGTACTTTAAATAAAGATGATTTTGCACAAGTTTTACAAGTAGAAGAGGATTGGTATTTTATTTCTACAGTGGAAATAAAAGGGTATGTACCCAAAAATTGTGTAACAACGAAAAATCCCAATAGGACAAACTTAGAAGGGAATGCTCAGTATACCAAACAACAGTTATTGGAAAGTCTAAGTTTTGAGATGGATTTGAGAAAACCAAGTGGTTTGACGTTAGAACAGTTTAAACAAGTTTTGTCACAAGATGGCAAGGATAAGAATGGTATTTTCATGGGAAATGCAGAATATTTTTACTATATTGAACAACAATATAAAATTAATGGAATTTTTGTGGCAAGTGTTGCAATTCATGAAAGTGGATGGGGAACGTCAGCGATTGCTAATCAGAAACGAAATTTGTTTGGGTATGGTGCGATTGATAGTAATCCATATGGTGGTGCTTATAGATTTGATTCTTATGCAGAAGGAATTGATTTGGTGGCACGTGTGTTTGTGAAATATTATTTAAATCCACCAGGAACTGTGATTTATGATGGAAATACAACAAGCGGAAAGTTTTATAGTGGTTCTGATTTGGCTTCTATTAATCGAAGATATGCGAGTGATAAAAATTGGGCAAATGCGGTCTATAAGTGGATGCAATATTTATATCAGCGTTTGTAGAGAAAAAGTTAAATAAATTTTAAAGAAAAGGTTGCTATTTTTACCAATATATTGTATGATATTAATGTTAAAAAAGTGTATGCCAGATGGAAAGGGCAAGGAGGTTTTGAAAAGGATATGCTAAAAAAAGTAGTAGTTATAATCGGAATTGTATTGACAATATTTGGTTCAGTAGCAGTCTTTGCTATAACAGGAGAAGAGGTTTTAGAGTCAAATCAAGCGACGGAATTATTAGAAATGAAAGAATCAACTAAAAATAAAATGGAAGAATATATAGAAAAATATGGATCGGCACCATATGGTGTAACAGCCTATATTTTAAATGGTGTTAGAATTTATAGTATACCACTTTGTTTTATTGGAATTGCAGTTGGCTCAATTTTTCAATATGTTCTTCGGAATTCGAAAATTGGATGTTAGAGATCGAGGCTTTGCTTTAATTTTAACATTTGTGACCATTTTGTTAATATGTCAAGTTCTGCCACTAATTTTTGCCGTAGTTGTAAACGGTTGGAGGGGGTAATACAAATGAAAGTTTTATTTGCAGTCAATAGTGAAAGCATTTCAGATGCCATTATAAAAAAATATCAAAAAGATTATCGTGAAATTTTATCGTATAAAAATGTTTATTATTTTAATGCGATACAAAAGGAAATTCAAAAAGATAAATCGTATGATAGAATTGTTATAAGTGCTGATTTAGAACCATTTTCAAATAATAATTATGAATCCATTGACAAATTTATTTTTGAAAAATTGGATGGCATTAGTGATGATGCACATGATAGGCAAGGAAACGAGATTTCCATTATTTTAATTTGTTCGGATCGACATACAAAGGGAAGTTCTTTTTTGGTGAAATTGTTTGGTTTGGGGATTTACAATGCACTTCTTGGCAATGATAGAAGTATGGAAGAAGTATGTCGTTTAATTAATAAGCCACGTACGAAAAAAGAAGCAAAAATGTATTATAAGATTGATACAGATGATGTGAATTACCGAACCGAAAGCGAAGATGAAGTAGATGAATTGCAAATACAAAATATATTGTATCATTTTAGAAAATTAGGCAAAAATGTAGAAAGATATGCTGGTAGTTTTGAAAATATAGCAGCACAATATACAGATGAGCAATTAAAAATTATCATTAATTGTTTACCGCCTAATGTAAAAAGAATTTTAGAAGAAACTTCTTTAAGGTACCAGGAAATTATGGAAGCCAATGGCATGATTGTAAAAGGTGTTAAAAGTAATCAGTTTGCTGATAAGGAGGCACAAAAAAGGACTGGTTTGAAGATTGATATTATTGAAAATAAACTAAATCAAACGAAAATGAATGGTCCTATTGTCATTCCAAATTCGGTTAAAGCCAAGGGAATAGAAAATTCTAGAAAAACAGCTACAACACTACAAAATCAACAAAATTTGCAGACTACACAAAGACCACAAAATAAAACTATGACATCAGAACAAGTCAATCAGGAAGTAAAAAGAAGGATGCCACAAATGAGAAATGATCAGAATTCAGAAAGTAAGATAAATCACGAAAATGAAAAAATGGTACGTTTGCCAAATGGAAAAATTGTTAGAAAAACGGTTAAACCAGAAAGAAAAGTAAATAATATTCCAGAAAATAATGAGGTGAAAGTTATTCAAAAACATGAAATAAAAGATGAATTAGAAGATTTAGATTTTACAGTAGCAGAAAAACCAAAGAGTCCATATATGCATCAGCAAGCTTCTGTGGATGAGAATGAAAATTTGGAACAACCAAAAAGAGGGAGAGGAAGACCACGTAAAAATCCAGTTGAACCGCCAAAGCCAAAAGGAAAAAGAGGAAGACCACGTAAAAATCCAGTTGGTTCAATCAATGAAAGAGAAGAGACGCAAGAAGGAATTTTAGGTGAATTACCAGATTTGGAAAAGACAAACAAACAACCATTAAATTTTGATTCATTCGAAGATGATTTTCTTCCAACTTTTGATGAAGAAGTAAAAAATGATACTTTAGAAGAGTTTATTGAACAAGAAGATGAAATTATGCTTCCGCAAAATTCGGTTCCATCTATTACAGAAGACTTAGAAGAAATTCAGTTACCAGAATTAGATGAATTAGAGGATTTAGAGGATGAATTTAGTAGTTTAACAGAAGAAGCCTTTGATGAATTTAATGATTATGACGAATATGGTCAATATGAAACAGCTACTACTTCGCAGAAAAAAGAGGAAAATGTAGATGAATTGTATGCACAAGATATACTATCAAATGAGCTAGAAGAAGTAGAAACCAATCTTGAATTACCAGAATTTGATATGACTGATTTAGAGGAATTTGAACGAGCAGATGAATCAACTTTTGAAATGCCTGTAGAAACAGAAGAAGATGATAATATGCTTTTATCAGATTTTGAAGAGGAAGATATCAATTTATTTGGAGTAGATGAACCAGTCAGTGAGAATTTGTTTGAAATAGAAGAACCTGTCATGCAAGAACCTAAGTTAGTGAGTGAGCCAGTACAACAAACGCAAAAGGATGAGATAGCTTATTTACAAAATTCTTCTGGCTATGCATCAGAAGCACTGGAAAGTATTGAAACTCCAATTGATTATTCAATGTCTAACTTAAACAGCTTGATGACAAAAGATAAAAAAATTGTAACTTTTTTAGGAAGCACGAAAAATGGCGTCTCTTTCTTGGTTAATAATCTTGCAGAAGTATTTGCTTCGGTAGGTATTAATACTGCAATTTTAGATATGACACAGAATCGAAATTCCTATTATATTTATACACAAAATGAAGAATCGTTAAGACAAATTGCTTATAAATCTATTGAAAATTTACAAAACGGAATAGCCAATGGTATTAAAGTAAAACAGAATTTGACAGTTTATACGGCACTTCCAAATGATGGAAAAGAATATACAAAAGTAGAAGAAATCTTGGCAACCTTAGTACAAAATCATTCACTTATTTTGATTGATTGTGACTTTGATACAAATCCAGCTTATTTTGCAAGTTGTCAGGAAATTTATTTGGTACAATCCATGGATATTTTAACCATTCAACCCCTAACTGCTTTTTTGCGAGAATTGAAGACGCAAGGTGTTTTTGAACCAGAAAAGGTTAGAGTGGTTATTAATAAAGAATTGAAAGTAAGAGGATTAACCAATAAAGCAATCATTGGTGGAATGTCTTCTTATAACGATCCATCGATGTCTTTTATGACGGAATTGTTTCATAAAGAAGATGTGAAATATTGCAGTATTCCTTTTGAGGAAATAGCTTATTCGAAATATTTAGAAGGAATGCTTAATTGTAAAGTATCAATTAGTGGATATTCTAAAAATTTCATGAATAAATTGAGAATTTTAGGTGATATGGTATATCCTTTAACAAGTAGGCAAACCTATTCCTCTAATATGAAACAAACTTATGCCAAAAATAACTTCTCAAATAGTATGAATGATACGTTAAACAAAATGAAGAAAAAATACTAAAAACAAACATAAGAGGTGAATATTTTGATATTAGGAGTAATTATATGTTTAGTATTGGCTATCGTAACGCTAGTTATTTTAAATCTGAACATTAATAAAAAATTAGATGCATTTAAGAATATCAATCAAAAAATCAGTAATTTAAGTGTTTTACAAGATTTTATGACAATTGCTGGCCAAGAAGAAACAGTTGATCAAAAATTAAATAAAATAAATGAAATTATCATAGAAAAATATGACATAAAATATTCAACAATTGTCGTATTCAACGGAGCAGAATATGTGATAAAAGCTTCTAATGTAGAAGAAAGGCACCACGAATCTTTAGTCAATCTTCATACAGAAGAAATTTTTCAAGACAGTGTGGCGACAGCTACTCCTAAATATGTTACAATTGAATCAGAAAGTGAAAAATTACCTTATCAGAAAATTGAAATGGGAAGAGCAAAATCAGCTATGTTTTTTCCTTTATATATTGATAATATTTACATCGGATATTGGATTATGGAAAGTGGTCAAATGCATGCTTTTGATAATATTGATACAACCATTATAGAAGTTGTAAAAGATAACATTATATCAATTTTGCAAACAACTTCGTATCAAGAAACAATTGAAAACATAGACCGTATTGACCAATTTACAGGGCTTCATTCAGCTGAATATTTGTATGGAAATGCCAAAAGAATTTTTTCAAAATATGCTACTTCAGCGGTTTGTATGTTTCGTATTACGAATATTGAAGAAATTAACAAATCCGTTAGCCGAGAAATGGGAAATGATATCATTACAGAAGTAAGCAATATCATTAAATCTAAAATGGCGGCACAATATGTTTTTGTAAGATATATGGGACCTAAATTTATGATTATTTTTTCAGGAGTAGAAGAAAATAGTGTGGAAGAATTTTTGACTACTTTGAAAGAAGAGATTGAAAGTTTAGAATTGGTTCAAGAGGAAGAAGAAATTCAAAAAATAAGAATTGTCAAAGGAAAAAAAGTAAGGGTCAGAGAATTAAAAGAAAAGCAAATTGCTTCTCCAGTTTTAAATTTTGTTGTGTCCACCTATTACAAAGGAACTGGTTTGGAACAACTCAATAAACGATTAGAAGAATATATTGATAATTGTCCAAAAGAAGAAAGTCAGATTAATTATATATAAAAAGCGAAGGAGGAGAGAAAATGGCGAGTGATAAAACGATGAGTTTTAAGGTAGAACGAGATAAAAGTTTGCGTACAAGAGAAATTTTAAAAAAAGTATATGAAGCGTTGGTAGAAAAAGGCTATAATCCAATTAATCAAATGGTAGGCTATATTTTATCAGGTGATCCGACGTATATAACCAGTCACAATGATGCAAGAAATTTAATCCGATTAGTAGAAAGAGATGAATTATTAGAAAAATTAGTAAAATATTATATAGGATTGGAAGAATAATGAGAATTTTAGGAATTGATTATGGAGCCTCTAAAGTCCGGATTTGCTATAACAGATTTGCTTGGTATAACAGCACAGGGATTAGAGACGGTTAAACATCAAGGAAATGATAAAGTTTTACTGAAGCAAATAGATGAATTTATGCAAAAATATGAAATTTCTACGATTGTTGTTGGCATGCCTTACAATATGGATGGCACAATGTCTGAAAGAGCAGAAGTAACGGAGAAATTTTTGCATAAATTAAAATGCAAATATAATCACATTCAATTAGAAACGATTGATGAAAGATTAACGACAGTTGCTGCAAATAAAACATTGAATTTTTTAGAAGTCAAAAAAGGCAAAAAAAAAGATGTTGAGGATACACTGGCTGCAGTTTATATTTTGGAAACTTATATGAACAAAACTAAAACGATAAAATCTTGAAAATATTCCAAAAAACTATTGCCAAAAAAACAAAATTAGTGTATGATAATAAAAATGTGTTTTATTTAGCACATGACAAAAGAAAGGAGATTGATTATGGACGAAGATTCAATAAATGACATAGAAGATGAAGACCTAAGTAATATAATAATTTTAAGTGATGAAAATGGTGAGGATGTACAATTTGAATTCCTAGATTTAATAGAATACGAATCAGAAGAATATGTAGTTTTACTACCAATTGAAGAAGAAGCAGAAGAGGACGATGGTGAAGTTGTTATCTTAAAGGTAGAAGATACTGCAGATTCAGAAGGGGAATCCTATGTAAGTGTAGATGATGAAGAAACATTAAATGCAGTTTTTGAAATTTTCAAAGAAAAATTCAAAGATGAATTTAATTTTACTGACGAGGACTAATCAAACAAATAATCCAAGGAAGAACGAGAAACCATTTCTCGTTCTTTTTGCATTGGAAAAAGAAAGGTGGAATTAATAAAATGAAAGAAAAAGTCAATGAATTAATTGAAACAAAAAAATTTAATAATCTAAAAGAATACTTACAAACAGTAAATTCCGCCGATCTACCGACATTGTTTGATGAATTAGATGATGAAAAAAAATTGATTGTCTACAGGCTGTTATCCAAAGAAAAAGCAGCGGAAGTTTTTGCGGAATTGGATCCAGATGTGCAAGAAAAATTAATCAATGATTTTTCAGATAAAGAATTACAAAATGTCGTAAATGAGCTATTTATGGATGATACAGTTGACTTAATCGAGGAAATGCCATCCAATGTTGTCAAAAGGATTTTGAAAAATATCGAGCCAGCGGATCGAAAAATCATCAATGAACTTTTGAATTATCCAGAAGACAGTGCGGGAAGCATTATGACAACAGAGTTTATTGATTTAAAAGAGAATATGACTGTTGAACAGGCTCTTGCCAAAATCAAAAAAATTGGTTTGGAAAAAGAAACGATTTACAATTGCTATGTGCTGAGTATGTCACGAAAAATAAAAGGAATTATTGACTTAAAAACTTTGGTGATTTCGGACAAAGATATTGTCATCAAAAATCTTATGGAAACCAATGTCATTACAGTGAGCACTTTAGAAGACCAAGAGGAAGTGGCGAAAATGTTTGATAAATACAATTTTTTAGCGCTTCCAGTTGTAGATACTGAAAATCGATTAGTGGGCATTGTTACCATTGATGATGCATTAGATGTTTTACAAGATGAGGTTGCCGAAGATTTCGAAATCATGTCAGCGATTACACCAAATGAAGATACATATTTCAAAACCAGTGTATTTCGTCATGCCAAAAATAGAATTATTTGGCTGATTGTTTTAATGCTTTCTTCCATTGTAACAGGTGCGATTATTACCAAATATGAGTCGGCGTTTGCTTCAGTGCCTATTTTAGTTGCGTTTATTCCAATGATTATGGGAACAACGGGTAATTGTGGTTCTCAAACTTCTACCTTAATTATTCGTGGTATGTCCAATGATGAAGTTATGTTGAAAGATTATTTTAAAGCGATTTGGAAAGAGTTTCGAGTAGCTATATCGGTTGCATTGATGCTTGGTGTGGCAAATGGTATTCGAATTTTGGTGCAATATCAAGATATGAAACTAGCAGTTATAGTAGGTTTATCACTGTTGGGAACAGTGGTGTTGGCTAATTTTTTGGGGTGTACGTTGCCCATGCTTGCTAAAAAAGTAAAAATCGATCCTGCCCTTATGGCAACTCCAGTTATTTCGACGGTTTCTGATATGTGCTCTGTTTTAATTTTCTTCAAAATAGCGACGATGATTATGGGATTAGAAATCAATATATAATGTTTTTTTCAGTTAATGTTAAGGTTTCTATTCTATAATGTCTGAAAGATAGGAAGGTTTTTATGAAAATTTTAATTATAGAAGATGATAAGATACTCTCTGGGACAATCAAGCAATGCATTAAAAATAATTATGACACCGATTGTGCTTACGATGGAGAAGAAGGCATTTTGTATGCCAAGCAGGGTATTTATGATGCGATTATCCTAGATTTAATGATGCCAATTATGGATGGTTATGAAGTGTTAAGTACATTAAGACGCGAAAAAATTTTTACACCCATTTTGATCTTGACCGCTAAAGATGCTATCGAAGATAAATTAAAAGGATTTCGTATAGGGGCAGATGACTATTTAGTCAAACCCTTTAATCGCGAGGAATTGTTAGCCAGAGTAGAGGCCATTATCCGAAGAACGAGTGGAAATTATACTAATGAAAATGTGATTGAATTTAAAGAATTAAGCCTAGATTTAAATTGCCGAAAAGTGGTATGTAAAAATCAAGAGTTAAATCTGCAGGGAAAGCAATTTGATTTACTAGAATATTTGTTAAATACACAAAATACCATTCTAACTAAGGATCAAATTTTTGATAGAATCTGGGGTTTTGACTCAGAAACTAGCACCAATGTGATAGAAGTCTATGCGAGCGGACTACGTAAAGAATTAAAAAAAGTAGGGTATGATGTCTATCTAAAAACTATTCGAGGAGTAGGTTATATTTGGTCTTAGAAAAGAGGTGAAAAAGTGGAAGAACAACGCTCATTAAAAAGACAGTTTATTTTACATATCATTTACAATATGATTGCATTTGCACTTATTTTTACTGCTTTTGGTATTTTTATGTTTTACATGGTTCGCAATATTACTTTTTCGGCAGCTAATAAGCAGTTGTATGAGACGAAAAAAGAATTTACAGAAATTAAGGTCAATTTAGAGAATTTTTATCAAATTTTTGATTTTGGCAATTTTCAAACATTTCAAAACGATATTACCAATTTCCTAGAATATAATATTTCCAAAAGAGTTGATAATCCACAAATTACGTTAGTGGTAAGAAGTGGAAATGGTAAAATTTTAAATCTTAATGATTTAGGAAGGTTAAGCGATTACATAAATGATATTATTTTTGAACCCGAAAATCTAGATTTAATTTATACATTAACATTAGAGGATACCTATCATTATAGAGGGTTAAATTTCAAACTTAGCGAAAAAGAAAATACCTATGTTCAATTGTTGATTAATGTGGACAGTGAAATTGTCCTCATCAATAGTTATCTGGAAATTATAATATATGCTGTGATTTTGGGAATTGTGCTTTCTGGAATTGCCAGTTTGATTTTATCGAAAAAAACGTTACAACCCATTCAAGATATTCTCAAAAACCAAACCGAATTTGTTCAAAATGCTTCCCATGAGTTAAGGACACCACTTACGATTATTCAAGCAAAACAAGAATTATTATTGCAGGAACCAAATGCGAAAATTATTGATAAATCAGAAGAAATTTGTCTAACACTAAACGAAACCAAACGATTGGCTAGACTTACCAAAGATTTGATGATATTAGTCAGAGGGACTAATACAAAATTAGAAAAAGAAGATATGAATCTTGATGAATTCCTACAAAATATGATTTTGCCCTATCAAGATATGGCACAGGCACAAGGAAAAAAGCTGTTGTTGGATTTGAATTTTGGAAAAGAGATTAGCTTAGATTGCAATAAAATTCATCAGTTATTTGTAATTTTATTAGACAATGCCATAAAATATACAGAAAATGGGGATAAAATTGAAATTCGTACCTTTGCCAAAGACAACAAATGTGTCATAGAAGTAGCAGATACTGGAATGGGGATTAGCAAACAAGGATTAAAACATATTTTTGATCGTTTTTATCGAGAAGACAAAGCACGAAATCGTAAAACGGGAGGAAGTGGACTGCGGACTTTCTATTGCTACCATGATTGTAGAAGCACATAAAGGGTCTATAAGAGCGATGCCAAATGAACCAAAAGGATCTATTTTTGTGGTCAAATTTAATCGATAACACATTCTACATAAAACTTTAATTTTATTACTAAAGTTCTTGCTAAATTAAAAAATATTGATTATAATAGTTATATAAAAATAGAAGGAGATAAACAAATGAAAAAGAAAAAAGGTATTACGCTTATTGCTCTTATTGTAACGATAATAGTATTACTCATTTTAGCTGGAGTTAGTTTAAATTTGGTGGCAGGTGAAAACGGAATTTTAGGTAGAGCAACATCTAGTGTGAATAAAAATCAAGAAGCAACAGCTAGAGAAATCATAGAAATGAAAATAATGGAATATCAAATGTATGCCAGATCGGAAGGACTTACACCAACATTATATGGTTTGAAAGAATATTATTATGACGATAAAGAAATAGAAACAATTCTACTATATGACCAAACAGATGAAATTGTAAACAATGAAGTAGATCAAATAGAATATGCAGAGATAAAATTAAAAGACTACGAGTATATTTATACCATAAATAAGAACTTACTAATTGAGAATAGAGTAAAAAGAGCTAATATTAAAGCAGAATATGAAATTGTATCGAAACAAAATACAATATACACAGTAAATTTGAAAATAGAATCAAATAAAAATATAGAAAAAATACGATTACCAGATAATACAGAAAAGAAGGCAGAAAGTGAAAATCAAAAAATATTTTATATCAATGATTATCAAATTGGCGAAAACGAAGAAAGAATTTTTAATATTAAGCTAAAAGAGATAGAAGAAAGTATTGAATATACTTTAAAAATAGAGGATTATGATATTATCATTGATTCTGAAATAAAAGAATATCCAATGCTTTCCAAAGAAAAGGAAGAAGTTGAAAAAAATATCAGTAAAATTGCAATTGATTTCGGTGAATATACAAATAATTATTATAGTTTGGACAATGGAGAAAATTGGAAAAAATATGAAGGACCAATACAAATTGAGGAAGAAATAACCATAAAAGCAAAAACTATAGTAGATAATAAATTTTCATTTGTCAAAACGCAAGCTATCCGAAAAGCAAGTGCAGTGCAAGATGCGATTGGGGAAGAAGCCTATGATGGAAATTTAGAAACATGGGCAGTAGCCTTAGATAAATATGTGAAATTAGCAGATAACTTACAAGACTATACAGTTAATATAACATTATATTGTCCTGCTTACAACCACATAAATGTCCATTTTTATCAAGAGGATAAAACAACAAGAATAACAGGGGCAGGAGGTTATTGGCATACGATGCATGGGAAAGGTGTATTGCAAGTAAAAATTCCTGCAAATGCAAAATGGCTTAAATTTACTACAGTACAAGGACATTCGGATTTATGTTATGTATACAATATAAATTTAAATACCAAACCAATTGGTGATGAAACACGCTTATATCCTTATATAGATGATAAAGGTCTTCATAATGATGAAAAATATCAAATTAAATATTTTGAATCTGCTGTGAAAAAATTATATAGTATGGATAATGTAAATTGGAGAGATTATCCAGAAGGTGGAATTGAGTTATCTTATGGTGAAACAGTTTATGCCAAAAGTATCAATAGCAAAGGAAGAGAATCCGATACATTAACCTATACTCATAATCTCCCAGATATTCTAGGAGAAAATGCCTATGATGGAAATCTTTCAACATTTTTCCAATGTCAGCCATATCGTGAGAGTGGAGATACAAGGCTAGAGGCAATATATTATATTGATATAAAGCCAGAAGCTCAAGGAAAAGAAGTATATCTTAAATTTATTGCTAGATACTGGAGTAGATATGACTTTTATGTTTATGATAAAGAAGGGAATAAAACTAAGTGGTTAAGTTTGGCTAATGAGGGAAATCAAGAGACCACTAAAATGCTTCCAGAAGATGCTGTGAAATTGGAAATTAAGTATGTAGATGGTAGTGCTGGGATAGGTGAATTTTACGAAATGAAAATAAAATAAATAAGCATTTCAGGCAACGAAAAAGACTTGACAAAATTATGTAAATATGTTAAAATAAAGAAAAGACCGACTTTTATTAAACGCGGTCTTTTTTTTGTTGAAATACATGATTTTTTAATATTTTTCCGAAAAATCTTGTCATTTCAGCGAATTTATAATATAATCAAAACAAAAAATTTGAGGAGAAAAGTTATGAAAGCAATCGATATTCGAAATAAATATTTAAAGTTTTTTGAAAAACATGGTCATAGCGTCATACCTTCAGCGCCTGTTATTCCAGAAAATGATCCATCGGTTTTATTTACTACAGCAGGCATGCATCCTTTGGTACCCTATCTTTTGGGCGAAAAACATCCAGCAGGAACACGTCTTACGGACTATCAAAAATGCCTTCGTACAGTTGATATTGATGAAGTAGGCGATAATCGTCATTTAACCTATTTTGAAATGTTAGGAAATTGGTCATTGGGGGATTATTTTAAAGAGGAATCCATTACGATGAGTTATGAATTTTTGACCAAAGAATTGGAAATTCCAGCTGAGAAATTGTCAGTTACTTGTTTTGCAGGGGATGAAGATGCACCACGTGACACAATTTCTTATGAATGTTGGAAAAAAGCAGGTATTCCAGACGAGCGTATTTATTTTTTTGGAAAAGGCGATAACTGGTGGATTGCTGGAGAAGAAGGACCTTGTGGACCAGACACTGAAATGTTTTACGATACAGGAAAACCAGCTTGCTCTACAAACTGCAATCCTTCCTGCGATTGTGGAAAATATGTTGAAATTTGGAACAATGTTTTTATGGAATATTGCAAGGACAAGTCAGGAAAATATACCAAATTAGAGCAAAAAAATGTTGATACAGGTCTTGGTTTAGAAAGAATGGCGATGTTATTACAAGGTAAAAAAACGCCATTTGAAATTGAGCTTTTTGCACCAGTTATGGCAAAATTAGAAGAGTTGCAAAACCAAGATTTTATCCAAAGTAGACGAATTGTGGCAGAACATCTACGTTCTAGTATCATGATTATTCAAGATGGTGGACGTCCAAGTAATGTGGATCGTGGTTATATTTTGCGTCGTTTGCTTCGTCGTATGACACGTCATTTGAATAAACTCGAAATTGATTTGAGTAAATTGCCAGAAATCATCGAAGTTTCGATTCAAGCTTTGCAAGAAATGTATCCAGAATTGTTGGAGAAGAAACAAATCATCCAAAATGTGATTTTAGAAGAAAAAGACAAGTTCATGAAAACACTTGCTAAAGGGGAAAAGGAATTTGAAAAAATTGTAACGAAACTAAAAAATCAACATCAAACTAAAATTGATACACAAACGGTATTTAATTTATACGAAACATACGGTTTTCCGCCTGAAATGACCGTAGAATTGGCTTCTGAAAACCAATTAGAAGTTGAAATGACTGATTTTGATCAATTGTTCAAAGCGCATCAAGAAAAATCAAGAATGGGAAGTGAGGCAAAATTTAAGGGAGGTTTGGCAGACCAAAGTGAAAAATCGGTTATGTATCATACGGCGACTCATTTATTGCATCAAGCATTGAAAATTGTGTTAGGAGACCATGTAAATCAAAAAGGTTCGAATATTACAGAAGAAAGATTACGTTTTGATTTTTCACATCCACAAAAAGTGACCAAAGAGGAATTAGAGCAGGTAGAAAGGATTGTTAATGAACAAATTGCTAAAGATTTGGTTGTTACATGCAAGGAGATGAACTTAGAAGAGGCAAAACAATCTGGTGCAATTGGTTTGTTTGAAAATAAATATGCAGATATTGTCAAGGTTTATACGATTGGTGATTTCAGCAAAGAAATTTGTGGAGGACCACATGTTACCAACACTGGAAAATTGGGACATTTCAAAATAAAAAAAGAAGAAGCTTCTTCGAGTGGTGTCAGAAGAATTAAGGCGATTTTAGAGCAAAACGAAAATTGACATAAAACTTGACAAAAGTCGAAAAATATGGTATAATAAAGATAGAAAGAAATATCGAAACCAGAAAAGAGGGATGAAGATGTTTAATAGTAAATATAGTAAAGCTTTGACCATTGTTTTAGTGATAGTGATTATAGGAATTGTGGGGACTGTAGGCTATTTTGTGTATGATATGTATGCAGTGAAGGCTAAAAATAATAAGGCTCAAGAGGCGATAGATGAATTTTCAGTTCGAAAGGAATTTGATGAAGGGAAAGAAAAGGAAAATGACCCAGCGCAAAACCCTTTGGATGAGATTAATAGCTTGGAAACGGACAAAACGACTCCAGAAAAAACGTATATGGAAGGCTATGAAGTAATGGGCGTAATTGAAATTCCAAAAACAGGTATCAAATATCCAATTTTATCAGAAGTTACGAAAAAATCCTTGGAAACTTCGATTGCGATTTTGTATCCAGAAAGAAGCCCTTTGAATCAGCCAGGTAATATTACGATTGTGGGACATAATTATAGAAGAAAAGGTGTGTTTTTTTCAGATAACAAAAAATTGTCCAAAGGAGACCTTATTGATATAACAGACCAGACGAACACGAAAGTTACTTATGAAATTTATGATATATTTCAAGCCGACACCACGTATGCTGATTATATGGTAAGGGATACAGGTGGTGCAAGAGAAATCTCTCTTTCAACTTGTACCGATCATGATCCTAATACACGATTGGTGATTTTGGCAAAAGAAAGATAAAGGGAAATGAAATAAAAAGCTCAAAGGACTGAAATTGTCAGCCCTTGGGCTTTTTTGTGTTTAATTAAGGGCAATTTTTTGAAAATTGTTGTCAAAATGAGAATTACTTGGTATAATAAATTTGTTATTAAAATTTATAAAAGAGGAAAGGAAACACAAAAGATGAAAAAGAACAAGGGAATTACATTAATTGCACTGGTGATTACCATTATTGTGTTATTGATTTTAGCAGGGGTTAGCTTAAATTTAATAGCAGGAGAAAATGGAATTTTGACAAGAGCGGAAACGGCAACAATAAAGCATCAATTTGGGAAACAAAGAGAAGAATTGGAAATGGTAATAGCAGCAGAAAGAATCGATAGAGTAGAAAAGGGAAAAATAGAAGTTTTTGCAAAGAGTATAAAAGAAGCGATAGAAAGAGAATGTCAAGTAGGTAGCGAACAATGGGTAAAATATGTTTTAATGACAGATGCTAATGGAAATCGAGTTGAAAATCCAGAAGAATGTACAAATTTAGTAATTCGTACAACAGATGAATATGAGATAAAAATTGAGATAAATAATGAAAAATCCCAAGCGAAAGTAGTGGAGCATTATGTGAAAAAGGAACCAGATAAGATGGAAATTCGTCTAGATAAAGAAAATATTACATTGACAACATTTGAAAGAAGTACAAGGACATATCAATTAGTACCAACGGTTTCTTCTATTGTTCCTGTAAATGATAAAGTAGAGTGGAATTCAAGTAATCCTAAGATTGCAAGTGTAGATGAAAATGGATTGGTAACAGCAAAAGCAGCTGGAAGTGCACAAATAACAGCGGAAATTAAGGAATTGGAGAATATAAAAGCAATTTGTAATGTTGAAGTGAAAGAAAAGGTAATTCAAATAACAGAAGGTTCTGTTTGTGTTGGTGAACAAAATTCTGGGATGGCTTGGCGGTACTTTTGCAAATGGTAAATATCTAATGGATGGTGATTATACTATGTATGGAACGTTTTCAGCTTGTTTATTGGCAGAAGGTTTAGAGCATTATTTGGATTTTACTTTATATGCAGATGTAAAAATTTTATTTTCAAGCAATAGCTATAGCGATTATAAGGGAGAAAGTGGACAAAATGCTATTTTTTATAAGGAGAATAATGGAGAGTATGATGAAGTGTATTATACATTGCAACAACAAAATAATGCGATAAAGTATGGGGAGTATATTTTTCCAGCTGGAAAGTATAGATTAATTCCAGAAGCAAATTATGTGACATTTGATGAATGGGATTTTGAAATTGTGAATTAAAAGTATGGAGTAAAAAATGAATAGCGTAAAAAGAAAAATGATTGAAGAGATTTGTCAGGAAAAGGGAATTACGATTACAGATATTTCGTATGGTTGGATTGCTTTGTTGAAAAAGGGAAATGTGGAAAAGAAGCTAAGCAATGGAAACTTTTATTTGAATTCAAGGATTAGTGTGGAATTGGCAAAAGATAAATATTCCACTTTTGAATTATTAAAATATCATCAAATTCCGATATTTGAACATCAAGTCATTTTTAATGAAGGTATGATGAAAGAGGTTGAAGGGATAAATCGCAATTATGAATGTCTGAAAAATAACAAAAAGCAAGTGATAAAAGCGAATCAATCTTTACAGGGAAAAGAAGTTTATGTGTATGAAAAAGAAGAAGAAAAATTACAATGTGTGAAGGAGATGTTTGAACGTAAGATAGAAGCAGTTGTGGTGACCGATTATCGAGAGATTGAGTATGAATATCGTGCGATTTTTTTAGATGGGGAGATAA
Organism: uncultured Clostridium sp.; assembly: GCA_947653235.1. GTDB lineage: Bacteria > Bacillota > Clostridia > TANB77 > CAG-508 > Scatovivens. The sequence goes on along the minus strand of CANTGH010000004.1, from coordinate 46,670 downwards.
TCTATCTTTATAAAAAACAAAAACCTTATGTAATAGGAGATGGGAAAAAAACGATAAATGTGTTAATAGAAGAAAAATTGAGCTATTTACAAGAACCAATTCCAAACTTAGATCTAGAAAGAGTTCCTAAAAAAGATGAAAAAGTTTTGGTTGGTTGGAAACACAATTTGAGTAATGGAGCTATTCCAGTGCTTGTAAACGAAGAGGATGTGTATTATGAAGAAGTAAAAGAAATTGCTTTGAAAACGGGGAAGGTCTTGGGGCTAAGTTTTGCATCCATTGATATAAGTGTGACAGATGAGAAAAAGGCATATGTTATGGAGGCCAATTCAAATGTGTGCATCTATAAATTTTGTGAATTAATGCCAGAAGGTTATGAGATTGGAAAAAGGATTTATGAAAAGGTAATCGATAAAATGTTTAAAGAGGAGAAAGTGGATGAGAATAGGGATTGATATTGGTGGTAGTCATATTGGAATGGGATTAATAGAGAACTCAAATAGGATAGCAAGCAAAGAAAAGATTTTCAATCGTGAAGATAGAAAAGATATGGAAAACGCGATACTCCATTCCATTTACACAATGATAACAGAATTATTGCAGGAACATGATTTAAAAATAGAGGAAATTGAAAAAATTGGACTTGCAGCACCTGGAACGATTTCGAATGGTGTTATTGTGAAAGCTGGAAATTTGAATATTCAGAATTTTGACATCATTTCTGCTTTGAGAAAATTCTATTCCAATCCTTTGCAAATTAGAAACGATGGAAAATGTGCAGCACTTGCTGAAAAAGCATATGGTGCGATGCAAGGATATGATGATTGTGTGTTTATTAATATTGGAACAGGGATTGGTGGAGCGGCTTTTCTGGGAGGAAAGATGTTAGAACCAAAACGCTATTCTGGTTTTGAGTTTGGACATATGGTGATTAACCAAGGTGGACGTTTGTGTAGTTGTGGAAAGAAAGGCTGTTTTGAGGCGTATAGTTCGATTAAAGCTTTAAAAATGAAAGTGTGTGAAACATTAGATATGGATAGTGATATTTCAGGTCAATATTTGAGAGAAGAATTATTATCCAAACCAGATGAAAGGGTAAAAGCGGATATTGAAGTGTTTTTAGAATATTTAAAAACAGGAATTGCCAATTTGATTGATATTTTTGAACCAGAAGTTGTATGCTTGGGTGGAAGTTTTGCTTATTATGAAGGGCATCGAGTTTTAGAACAATTAATAGAAAAATTAAAAGGTCCCAATGCTACATTTAATAATGCAGAATTGCCTAAAATTGTGACTGCTGAGCTCAAAAATGATGCTGGAATGATGGGGGCAGTTCTTTAAAATAAAGTTTTTATTGAAAAAACAAGCCATACAGGCTTGTTTTTTCAGATTAAACAGTAACTCTTTCTGATTTGGAATAAATCCATAATTTTCCGAAGCCATCACGGTTAAAGCTTAAGTTTGCAGCTTTTAAGGCTTTAGAAACTTCTGGATAGATAGAGTTTTGGGCTTCTAAAGTTTCTAAAACCCTTACTTTTGAAGAATTGTTGCGGATGGCTCTTTTAATAGTGGCAAGATCTGTTAAAATTGTTTTATATTTTTGAATCGTGGTTTCAATGTTTTCGCAATCAGTGTGATCCAAAACTTCCAGATTGCCATTTTTTAGTTTTGCTTCTGCTTGGAGTTCCAAGTAATAAAGAAGTTTTCGCTGATAAGAGGTGATACTCCGATTTAGCGAGTTTGCAGCCAACTTACGTGTTTTCTCTGTCATAATAGTCCTCTCTTTCTAATGAGTTAAACAATGTTACGATTTGGTATTTTATAACCTTCTATAATTTTGCACATGCAAATTAATAGGTTAAATATATCATATTTTTGATTAAAAGTCAAACATTATGTCAAATTATATTGACTTTTTTGTACAAATGTGCTACTATTATTTTATTGTAATCTAGAAAACTCTTTGAACAGTAAAGGAGGAAGAACATGAAAGTAAAAGATGAGTTGCTTAAAAGTGCTTGGAATGTTTCCTATGGGGAAAATGAAAACTGGCGGAAATTTCTTGATAAGGTTGGAAAATGGAAGTGTTTGCCATATAGTTGGGAAAATTTGAGCTATTATGAATTATTTCAAAAGCACAGTGGAGTTATGTATGTTTTTCAGGAGGGAAAATATTGTGATTTTTCTACAATGGATCCTTTTAAAGATGCATTATGTGTTCATTTTTTAGGGCTTCCTTTGGGATTAGCTCAAATTTATGAATACCGGCAAAAACCTTTTGAAGAAGTGGTTATACTTCATCAATTAAGTTTCTTGTGGGAGCACCGCGAGGAGTTTGAAATTATTGCAGAAAATGGAAAGCCTATAACTGATTGGTATGATTTTTCCTATTCAGGTGAAAACGCAGTTGCTATATCCAAAAAAACACTGAGTTTTGAAGGATCTTTTCAAGATGGCTCTGAAAATAGAAAAATTCATATTGTTATGAGGTATATTTCTCCGACTTCACAGAGCAGTATAAAGAAATGTAAATAATGATTAGGAGGGATGTCTTAATGACTCGGAAATTTAACGAAAAATATGCTAATCTCATCAATTACAACGTACCAAGAACATCCACATCAAATCCTGATTTGGATAACAGCGATATTCCTGCACATCGATCTGTCTTGAAAATCGATGAACTGCTGGAACCACTAGATGATGGTTTTATCTCAACTTATTGTTGTAAAGAGACAGAGAATCAATAAGGTTGAGAGTGAATCTGTAAATTTAAAGGTTATTAGTGAGGAAAAAACAAACCAACAACAAGTTTTTGTGTTGGTTTGTTTTTGTAAATAAAAAAAGCATCCATTTACTGAATGCTTTCTAGATTAATTCAATTTATTGGAATAGATACATTATTGGTGCGGATGAGAGGACTTGAACCCCCACGTCAAAGACACTGGTTCCTAAGACCAGCGCGTCTGCCAGTTTCGCCACATCCGCATATAAACTATTTTTATTTTAGCATAGTTTCCTAGTTCATGTCAATACTTTTAAGAAAATTTCATAATAAAATATTTTTTGTAAAAAATAAAGTGGGAGGTATTTTTTATGGAAGAGAAAAGAAAAAAAAATCAAACAAAATATGGTGAATTTATTCCAAGTTATTATGCTTGGATTGGTCTAGATGAGCAAAAGGAGGTAGTAGAACGTCTAGAGAAGATAAGTGATAAAACAAAAAAATAAGCTTGCTATTTGTCCTTTTTTGGTATATTATATACCAATAGGAGGTTTTTATATGAAAAATATCGAAGAAATGAAAGAAAAAGCAGCTTGGTGTTTGAATTGTAAAATGAAACCTTGTAGCAAAACGGGATGTCCTATGAAAACGGATATACCAGAATTTATTGAAAAAATTAAAAGCGATGAATATGAAGAAGCCTATAAAATTTTGATGGATAATAACATTTTTAGTCATGTGTGTAGTTTAGTTTGTCCTCAAGAAGAGCAATGTGAAGGAAGTTGTGTTCGTGCAGTCAAACAAGAACCTACTAAAATTGGTGAACTCGAAAGATTTATTAATGAATGGGCAAATGAAAACAAAATTGACTATAAATTAGCCACTAAAAATAAAAACGGCAAAAAGATTGCAATTGTTGGTTCTGGCCCTGCTGGAATAGAATGTGCCATTGAATTATTAAAAAACGGATATGATGTGACAATCTTTGAAAAAGACGAAATACCAGGAGGAATTTTGTGGTATGGAATTCCTGATTTTAGATTACCTAAAAAAATTGTTCAGACAATTATCGAGAAAGTTAAACATTGTGGTGCCATCATCCAAACTAAAAAGGAATTAGGAAAAAATATTACGATTACTCAATTAAAACAAGATTTTGATGCTGTTTTTTTAGCAATTGGAGCTACTACTTCTATGCTGTATCCTTTAGCAGATGTACCATTGGACAAAGTCTATCAATCGGATGGATTTCTAAAGGCTTATAATGAAAATAAATTCTTACCTAATTTAGGAAAAGTAGTTGTTATTGGTGGCGGAAATGTGGCAATGGATGCCTCAAGAGTTGCCTTAAAAATGGGGGCAGAAAGTGTGAAAATTCTATATCGTAGAGATGAAAAACATATGCCTGCTAGAAAAATAGAATTAGAAGAAGCTATCCAAGATGGGGTTGAATTTGTGCCACTTACGCGTGTTATTTCGGCAAATGTAGAACACGAAAAAATGGTGAGTGTGAATTGTATAAAGACACAAATTGTAGACAAAAAAGCGGTTGATATACCACATACAGAATTTACGATAAAGGCTGATACCGTAGTTTTTGCGATTGGGTTAAAACCAGAAAAAACACTTTTAGAACACGAAGGCATCCAATTAAATAGCTGGGGAATGATTGAAATTGATGAAAATGGCATGACAAATTTAGAAAATGTTTTTGCTGGTGGTGATGTAACAGAAAGTAAATCAACAGTATGTCGTGCATTAGCAGCTGGCAAAAAGGCAGCTATTGGGATAAGGAAAAAATTAGAAAAATGATAGAATAACTCTTGACAAGAGTTTAAATAAATAGTATAATAGCTCTTGTCAGTTAAGTCAATAAAAATGCAGATGTGGCGAAACTGGCAGACGCACAGGACTTAAAATCCTGCGGGACTTAAACTCCCGTGCCGGTTCGATTCCGGCCATCTGCACCAACGACGTATCTGTTCGAACTAAATTGAACAGAATTGATACAAAAATCAATCAGAAAATAAAATCTGGTTGATTTTTTTGTTGCTTAAAAACATTATGATGTTGGTTATACTGAAGCAACATACTATGTTGATAAGCAAATGTTTTATTTTAACTTTACTGAAGATAATAGTGCTATTGTTAGGGTATTTCCTTTAGAAGATTATTACAAGTTAGATCCAAATAATAAGATGGAAACTTATAGAAAAGAATATATTTAATATCGTTCATATATTCTTTTGCTTATCTTAACAATTTATTTACATACCAAAAATAAATTGTTAAGCTCTTTTTATTTATGTATAAATAGAGAGAGCATAAAATTATACACAACAAAAAGACCATAAGCGATATACCAATACTCTATTTACCTACATGAATACAATTTTAATAAGCTCAAACAAAGTTTGAGTTTTAAATATGTACTCATTTTTTAGTGTGTATGTAAATAAAATATTGAACTTTGCACTTATGGCTTCTTAATTACTTATAAATACTGGACAAGTTTACTATTATTATTTTAAAATTTTTCACACTTTCTAATAACCAGCTCGCAATCCTATATGCGACTCGTTTTCGCCTGGCATCTGAGGAATTATAAAATTCCAAAGAAGACATCAATATTCTTGTATTCCTAATTAGAATACACATAATTTATACCATGATTTTAACTAAAAGTCAACAATTTTGCCGTTTTTTGTCAATTCAAAAAAAGAAAACCCCTCATAATATCATGAGAGGAAAAATAAGGTTTTTAGACAACAATTATGTAAACATAGGCTTTTGTTGCTGGAAAGTTGGAATGCGAAATTGATAGTAATTGACAATCGCCAGCATTTAATGTAAAACTTTCGGAATTGTTTTCATAGGCAAGTGTAACAATAATCTCATGTCCTCTGCTATAAACAGTAATGGGATTTTTTGTAGCTTTCTCTGCAGTAGAATAGCATTTTTGTCCTGTCCACTTAACTGGTCCTATGAATATGCTATTGTATCTAATATCATATACAATATTTCCATGTTCAGCAGTGGTTATAGAGATGTTACCCTTACTTCCATCAGAAGTTGACCTAACAAAAGGATAATGAGAAACTTCATTAGGATTTTCGCAACTGTCTTCCGAATTTTCGATGTCCACACTTTGTTTGGGTTCGGTGGTTTCAGCTGTTTCGTTAATTGTTCCACATCCTGTTTGTGTTGTACAGCACGCACATGTACATTCTTTCGAGCCACACGAAGTCATCATCAATACTGCAATAATACTAAAGAAGAGAAGAACTGTCCGTTTCATATTGTGCCTCCTATAATTTTATTCCTTTGCCAACTAATAAGTTCATGGCAAAATCAACAATGGTACACTGATTGTAATTCGCGGTACCTACGAATAATTATATTAATATTATATCATTATTTATTGATATATGCAAGCACAATTTAAGAGATTATGATAATAATAAAGATAATATTTATATTTTATATGGAACGGATAACTTATACCAAGATGTTCAAGAACTATATTTACAAGAATTTGAAGAAACAAGACAGGAAGTTTCTTCTCTAAAATATCAATTAGAGCAAAAAGATGGTGAAATACACTATGTTATAATAGATATGTATACATATTGTATATGTCCCTAAAATAATTTGTTAAGGAGGATAACAACATGGGAAAAGCAACAAAAATTTTTATGGTATTCGCTATCATAGCGACAATAGTATTCGGTGCATGGGCAACTGTGCGGATTGTAAAAAGTATACAGTTTGATAGCAATTGTGCTCAATACCTTAAGAGAGCAGCTGACGCTAATACTGTTGAACGTGCAAAAGAAGAACTTGAAAAAGCGATTTCTTATGCAGAGAAAAACAACTTGACAGAAGGTGTGGTATCAATATTCCTTCATCAGCCAAAAAATGATATTGGATACTGGTACCAAAATATGACCGAAGCATATGATGAACTCGAAAATCTTCCTGAAGATGTAACTTCTCTTCAAAAAACAAATGTCCTTATGAAATTAAGAGAAACATTAATGGATGAAACAGAGTCAGGAGTTTCTGTAACAATTCCCGATGGAATTAGTATATATCCTGGAAATGTTGCATATTTCTGGTGGGGAGCACTCTCTATTATTTTTTGTTTAGGCTTGTGGATAATGGTAGTAGTTGCCTCGTTGCAAGATTGGGACTAATAGGAGGTAAATTTGCCACCTACCCCTCTGTGAAAACAGAGGGGTAATTTTTTAATTTTAGAGAAAATCCCCCAGTTATACTGGGGGATAATTATAATACTGAAATATTATGAGTGTTAGCCAGTTTTTTCTTAAAAAGATACAACTAACCCTGCATTTTTTAAGATGGCATTTATTGATACAACCTAATAAAATTGTAAAAAATATAAATGTTAGCCTTGACAAACAATTAGTGTTATTATATAATGTTAACCGAAATTAACTTTTAGGAGAATGTATATGATTTCGAAATCATTGGAAGAATATTTAAAAACGATGTATATCCTCAAAAAGCAAAACGGACGTATACGAGTGACCGATGTTGCGGAAAAAATGAATTGCACAAAAGCCAGTGTCAACAAAGCAATCTACAACTTGAAAGATAACAATTTACTCGAATACGAAGCCTATGGAACGATACAGCTCACACAAGAAGGCGAAAATTTAGCCAAAAAAATATTAGAAGCCTATGACATCATTCTTCTATTTTTCAAAGACGTCCTAAATTTAGACGAAGAAGTGGCGCAAAAAGAAGCCGAAAAAGTAAAATCAGTCATGGCAGACGCAACCATCAACCAATTAGCCAAATATGTTCATCAACAATTAGATTTAAGCGATTTAAATTGCAATTATGATATAAACAAAGAAAAATGTCGCCATTGCGTCCGTAGGGGCAGGGTTCCATCCCTGCTCACCAACCAAAACCATAACAGAAAGGAATCCAAATGAACCATCCATTATTACAAATCCAAAATTTATACGTCAAAGCCGAAAACAAAGAAATTTTAAAAGGTATTAATTTACAAATCCAAAAAGGAGAAATCCATGTCATCATGGGGCCAAACGGTTCTGGAAAAACAACCACAGCTAATGCCATTTTAAACAATCCTGCTTATACCAAACAAAAAGGGAATATTTTCTTTGAAGGCAAAGAAATTACCAATCAAAAAACCGATGAAATTGCACGAAGAGGAATTTTCATGTCTTTTCAAGCACCAGAAGAAATTCCAGGTATTTCAGTTACAAATTTTCTAAAATATGCGAAAAACAAAGTGACCGAAAAACCAGTCAAAGTATTCGAATTTCGTGACGAACTAAAAAAATATATGGAAGAATTAAATATGAATTCCAAAAACATGGAAAGAAGCTTAAATGTTGGGTTTTCTGGCGGTGAAAAAAAGAAAAATGAGATTTTACAAATGCTTGTCCTAAATCCCAAACTAGCCATTTTAGATGAAACCGATTCTGGATTAGATGTTGATGCCATCAAAACCGTTTCCAAAGGAATTGAGATGTTCAAAAATGACCAAAATGCCGTTTTGATTATCACACATAACACCAAAATCTTGCACAGTTTAAAAGTCGACTATGTACATGTTTTAGTAAATGGACAAATTGTGAAAACAGGAAGCCAAGAACTAGCAAGAGAAATAGAAGAAAATGGATATCAAAAATATAAATAAAAATATTCTATTATACCATAAATTAACATAAAAGTCAAGAGTGTACAACTGCGATTGACTGCCTTAGAAAGGAAAAAATATGAGTAAAACCCAAATTGATGAAATCAATCGCAACTTGTATGATTTCAAAAACAAAGACGAATACGATTTCAAAATCAAAAAAGGCTTGACGCCTGAGATAATTGAAGAAATTTCAACCCAAAAAAACGATCCAGATTGGATGCGAGCGTTTCGCTTAAAAGCGTTGGAAGTTTATAACGAATTAGAACTTCCCACTTGGGGACCAGATTTATCTGAACTTGATATGAGTGAAATTGCAACTTATGTACGACCAAAATCTAAATTAAGTCATTCATGGGAAGAGGTGCCAGATGACATTAAAAATACTTTTGACAAACTTGGTATTCCAGAAGCGGAAAAAACGTCGCTAGCAGGGGTTGGGGCACAATATGATTCCGAAGTTGTGTATCATAGCATGAAAGAGGAATTAATCCAACAAGGTGTTATTTATACCGATATGGAAACAGCTGTAAGTGAATATCCAGATTTGGTCAAAAATCATTTTATGAAGTGTGTGCCAGTTTATGACCATAAATTTGTGGCTTTGCATGGTGCTGTGTGGTCAGGTGGATCGTTTGTATATGTACCTAAAGGTGTAAAAGTAGATATTCCTCTTCAATCGTATTTTCGCTTGAATTCGCCAGAATCAGGGCAATTTGAGCATACGCTTATTATTGTTGATGAAGGAGCAAGTTTGCATTTTATTGAAGGTTGTTCAGCACCTAAATATAATAAAGTGAATTTACATGCGGGTTGTGTGGAATTGTATGTCAAAGATAATGCCTATTTACGTTATTCAACCATTGAAAATTGGTCCAAAAATATGCTCAATTTGAATACCAAAAAAGCCATTGTTGGTGAAAATGCAAAAATGGAATGGGTTTCACGGATCGTTTGGTTCGAAAATTTCCATGTTGTATCCCATGAGTATTTTAAACGGAGAAGGGGCTAAAACAGAATTTACAGGAATTTCTTTTGCAGGAAAAGGGCAAAATTTAGACAATGGATTTAAAGTCATTCATAAAGCGCCTCATACCTCAAGTATGGTAAATGCTAAATCCATTTCGAAAAATGGGGGAAAATGTACGTATCGTTCTTTAGTTCGAATTGGCGAAAAAGCAGTCCATTCCAAAGCTTCGGTTTCCTGTGAATCGCTTATGCTAGATGACAGTTCGGTTTCAGATACCATTCCAGTCAACGACATTCGAACCGATGAAGTGGAATTTTCACACGAAGCCAAAATCGGAAAAATCAGTGATAAAGCTATCTTTTATCTCATGAGCCGAGGCCTATCCGAAGAAGATGCATTAGGCTTGATTGTGCGTGGTTTTGCGTATCCCATTTCAAAAGAATTACCAATGGAATATGCGGTGGAGATGAATAATTTAATCAATTTAGAAATAGAAGGAGCGATTGGATAAAATCGATTAAGAGGAAGAAATAATGAGAAATGTATTAGTTGTTGCAATTATTATAAAAAGTAAAGAGAAATATTTGTTTATTAAGCAAAATAAGAAAGATGGAGCTTTTCAAGGGTGTTTACACACAGTTGGAGGAAAAATAGAAGAAAATGAAACACCTGAAGAAGCCATAAAAAGAGAAACTTTAGAAGAAGTTAATATCGATATAAAAGAAGTAACGCCATTAGATTTCGATAGTGAAATAACGATGTATAAAGGAGAAAAATCGCAACTAATTGCACTGCGTTATGTAGCAGAAGTCCAGGATTTTTGTGCAAAGCCTGGTTCAGATGCCAAGGAAGTTCTTTGGTTATCCAAAGATGAGTTGTTAGAATATAAGCAAAATCCAATGACCAAAAGATTTTTGTATAAATTAGGTTTAATTACTCAAGAAGAATTAAAAAATGATTTAAGATAGAAGGAAAATAATTATGAATAAATTAAAATTAAACGAAACGCCTATTCGAACATCTCGCAATTTTCACATTAACAATATCAAATTAGAAGATGTGGAGTTGCCAGAAGTGATTGGGAAATTCGAAAATATGACAATCATAGGGCAAAGTTCGAAAATAAAAACCAATCAAGCTTGCTGTCCAATTGACATAAATTATGGTTTAAAAAAAGAAATGACAGAGCAAGTTAAAGAAAAAGCCAACCAAAAGCTTCATTGCTATCTTAACAGCAAAACAGAAAAAGAGCTCCAAATCAATTTTCAATTTGATGAAAACAATTTGAATTTAGTCGACGATATTGAAATCATTGCCGAAGAAAATACAAGAGCCACAGTAATTGTAAAATACGAAACCAAAGACAAAGTGGCCTGTTATCATAATGGCATCATTCGAACCAATATCAAAAAGGGTGCCAAAATCAATCTAGTTCTTATCAATTTGATGAATATAACCTCACAACACTTTATATCACTTGACAATCAAATTGCAGAAGATGCCGATCTTTCTTATACCATGATTGATTTTGGAGGAAAAAATAGTGTCACCAATTATTATTCTAATTTATTCGGTTCCAATGCCAAAAATGGACTTTACACGATTTATCTAGGAAGAGAAAATCAATTATTTGACCTAAATTACATTGGTGAGTTACGAGGAGCCAATTCCAAAATGGATATGGAAATACAAGGAGCCTTAAAAGACTTTGCCAAAAAACATTTCAAAGGAACCATCGATTTTAAAAAAGGTTGTAAAAAAGCCAAAGGCAATGAAAACGAATCTTGTATGTTATTATCCGATACAGCACGTTCGATTGCGCTACCAATGCTTTTGTGTTCTGAAGAAGAGGTAGAAGGAAATCACAGTAGTTCAGCTGGGAAAATCGATGAAAAAGAGCAATTTTATTTAATGAGCCGTGGGTTTACTCAAAAAGAAGCCATGAAATTGATGGTACGAGCAAGGTTTAATAAGATTTTGGAGAAAATCAAAAATGAGGAATTGAAACAATTGATTTTGAGAAAAATTGATGAAAGATTGGATTAAATTTGAACGATTAAGGATTTCTTAATAGTTCGATTTCAGTTGTCAAGAAATAATTGACAACTGATTTTTGAGAAAATTCACAATGTAAACTTTAGTTGACAAAGAAAAAATAATGAAACATTCATAAAATTGAAGAAAAAATGATAAATAGTAATTTATCGAGGAGAATATAAGTATGGAATTAAGAAAATATAAGGAGAAAGATGCAAAATATATTTTAAGTTGGATTAATAATGAAAGAGAATTTCGTATGTGGTCAGCAGATAGATATGATAAGTATCCTATTACAGAAAATGACATTAATACTAATTATAAAGAATGTAGTAGATTGGGAAAATTTTTGCCAATGACATTATTGGATGATAATAACAATGTAATAGGACATTTAATTCTACGAAATCCAGGAGATGATATTACTGTAATAAGATTAGGATTTATCATTGTAGATACAAGAATAAGGGGAAAAGGATATGGAAAACTTTTAATACAAACTGCTATTGAGTATGCAAAGAATAAATTGAATGCTAAAGAAATTAATTTAGGAGTTTTTACGAATAACACAAATGCATATAATTGTTATAAATCATGTGGATTTAAAGAAATAAAAATTGAAAAAAATTCGTTAAAGTTTAAGAATGAAAATTGGGATTGTGTTGAAATGATATTAGAAAGATAAATTACAATTTATGGGGGACAAAATGATTTCATTAAATTTGAAAAATTTAGATGAAATTGAATTATTAAAGATTTCTTAATCGTTCAAAAAAGAGATAAATTTGAAGTAAATTGGAGGAAAAATATAATTTATGAATTATGAGAAAAGTATGAATGAAATAATAGAGTTTTCAACAAAATTTTATGCTAGTTTAGATTTTGCACATAATATAGAACATGGAAAAAGAGTAGTAAAAAATGCCAAAGCAATTGCTGAAAAGGAAGGTGGAAATTTATTTTTGATAGAAGCGGGGGCTTGGTTGCATCAATTTCATGATAAGATAGATGAAGTAAATAGTTTTATAAAAACTTTAGATATAGATAATGAAACAAAGATTAAATTATATGAAATTGTTAAGTGCAGACCAGAATATATTGACGATAAATCTTTATTAGAGAGTAAAATAGTCTATGATGCAGATGCAATTGAAGTTCTTAGTACTTATGGTATGGTAAGAGAAATAATTTGCAATGCCAAATGCAGAAATAAAGAATGGGAGAAATCAGTTGAAGATACAATAAATGTTCAAAAAAGATTTAAGGAAAAGTAAAAACTGAAACTGCCAATAAAATGTTGGCAGAGGATTTTGAAATAATAGAGAAATTTTGGAAATTATATAAAGAATGGTATAGAAATTAGAGATGAAATGAACGATTAAGGATTTCTTAATCGTTGAAAAAGGGGGGATAGAATAGAAAAAAGAAAGGATGTTGGTTTTTTATGAAAAATTTTGAAAATAATAAAGATTTTGAATCCATTAAACATATGGATGAAAATGGGGTTGAATTTTGGTATGCAAGAGAATTGCAAGGAGTTTTAGATTATAAAGAATGGCGAAAATTTGAAAATGTAATTAAGAAAGCCAAAAAATCGTGTCAAAACAGTGGTAATACTGTACTTGAACATTTTGTCGGCGCCGACAAAACGATAGCAATGCCAAAAGGAGCAAAGAAAAGTATTGAGGATTACAAATTAACGCGTTATGCCTGTTATTTAATTGCTCAAAATGCAGATGCAAGGAAAAAAGTTGTGGCGCTTGCGCAGACGTATTTTGCGATTCAAACTAGAAAGCAAGAAATAAGCGAGAAAGATTATCATTTGCTTACCGAAGATGAAAAGAGGTTTTACCAAAGAAATTTAACCAAAAAAGGAAATTATTCGTTAAATCAAATAGCGAAAAAAGCAGGTGTCAAAAATTTTGATAAATTTCATAATTCTGGCTATAAAGGTCTATACAATGGTGAAACAGCAGATGATATTGCAAAACGAAAAGGTTTGCGATACCGAGAAGATATTTTGGATAATATGGGAAGTGATGAACTAGCAAGCAATTTATTTCGAATTTCCCAAACGGAACAGAAATTAAAAAAAGATGAAATACATACTGAAAAATTGGCGAATGAAGCACATTATGAAGTCGGATCAAAAATAAGAAAAACCATAAAAGAGCTTGGTGGAACCATGCCAGAGGATTTACCAACTCCGAAGAAAAGTTTGAAAGAATTGAACGATTAAGGAATTCCTAATCGTTCAAAAGGAGAAAAATTATGAAAGAGAAAAGCAAGGTTATAATTGGGATTGTTGCAAAGCATAGTCCCAAAAATGTTGACTGTGAAAAAACGTTAATAACAGATGCAACGAAGCAGGCTATATTTGATAATGGAGCGATAGTACTCGGAATTTTGCCAACAGAATATGAAGTGAATTTTAGTGGTGATAAAAGCATGTGGAAAGATAATTTGACAGAAAAAGAGAGAAATGATTTGTTTTATCAAATAAAATTGTGTGATGGCATTATTTTGCAAGGCGGACGAGAAATGGATAATTATGAATACATTATTGCAAAATATTGTTATGATAATAATGTGCCAATACTAGGAATTTGTGCAGGACAAAACGCAATCGCAAGAGCAATTGGTGGTACAACTTTTAAAATTCCAAATCCAGAAAAACATAATGTATCAAGAGATTACGTACATAGAATTAAGATAGATGAAAATTCGAAGTTTTATACGATTGTAAAAAAGCAAGAAATGATGGTGAATTCGATTCATCAAAATGCAATAGAAACATGTCCAGGTTTGGATAAAGTTGCTTTTTGCGAAGATGGATATGCAGATGTAATTGAAGCAAAAGATAAAGATTTTTATATAGGTGTGAGATTTCACCCAGAAGATTTGTATAAAAAAGATAAAAATATGAATGAGATTTTTAGGGTTTTTATTGAAGTATGTAAAAATTGAACGATTAAGCATCCATAATTGTTCGAAATATAAAACGAAGGAGAAGTTTATGGAAAAAGAAGCAGAAAAAATGTTAATTTATAAGCCAGAAAATGCAGTGGTTCCGATAGATGTTGCTGTGAAAGATGAAGATATCTGGTTGACCCAAAAGGCAATGGCTGAGTTGTTTGAAACAACGATTTCAAATATTAGTATGCATATAAAAAATATTTATGAAGAAAATCAGTTGGTACAAAATCGAACTATTAAGAAATCCTTAATGGTTCAAAAAGAAGGCGAAAGAGAAATTAAAAGAGAAGTTTTAAGCTATAATTTAGATGTTATTATTGCAGTTCGGGTATCGTATCAATTCCAAGAGAGCTGCCGATTTTCGCCTGTGGTCAATACAGGTTTTAAAGAAATATATTAGCAATCAAATAGAACAAAAGAAAAAAAGAGAAGTCCATCAAAAGGAATTTTTCATTTTGCTACTGGGAATAATTTTGGGGATTTTGCTGATTAGGTTGGGATTTTTTAGAACTGGTTTTTGATTTTAGAAGTTAAACTAGAAATTTTAGATTGTTTTAAAGAAAAAGGAAGAAAATAAAAATGGAAACTTATCAATGTAAAGTGGCAAGTCTTGAAGAAATAATGCAAAAGATGGATTATGAAATTGCCATACATCCAGGTGACAAAAGCTGGGAATTCTGGAAAGAAGAAACAAGAAGTTTTTTTGAAAAACAAAAAAGGATTTGCTATATTGGAATATTAGATGGGAAGATAATATGTGAAGCTACAGCAGCAATTTCGAAGGAGGCTGCGCAAAATCCAGAAGGCTTAATAGATGAAAGTACAGCTTATTTATTTGCGTTTAGAACAAATGAAGGAGAAAGAGGTAAAGGGTATTTTTCTAAATTGTATCAATTCATGGAAGCGGATTTGAAAAGTAGAGGATATACAAGGTTTACTTTAGGAGTTGAACCGAAAGAAACTCAAAACTTAGAAATATATAAACATTTAGGATTTGTTCACTTTATCAAAGAAGCATACGAGGAAGAACCTACAGTAGTTGAAGGAATTAAGCCAGAAAAAGTTTTAGTGCATTATTATTTAAAAGAAATTTAATAAGAAATCGAACGATTAGAAACCTTAATCTTTCAAAAGGAGAAAAGGAGAAAATATGAAAATAGGAATCGATATAGATGATACAACAGTTGATTTAGCAGGTGTGATGTTAAAATATGCGGACATTTTTGATACACAAGTTTTAGGAAAAAGTGGTTGTAATGGAAAATTTGGTTCCATTCCCAATCGCTACTATTTGGAGGCTTTGTATGGTTGGACGGAGGAGGAAAAAACAAAGTTTTTCAAGCAATATTATAAAATTGTCCTCGAAGAGTGCAAGCCTTTCGAACATGTGGCAGAAGTTATTCAAAGCTGGAAAAAGAGGGGAAATGAAATATTTTTTATTACAGCAAGATTAACAGATATTCCCAATTGCAATTCAGAAAAAATTACACAAAAGATGTTAATCGAAAACCACATTCCGTATGATAAATTGATTATGAATGCCAAAAACAAATTGCAATTTTGTCAACAAAATGGAATTGAAATTTTTATTGAAGATAGTTATGAAACCTGTCAAGTACTCGAGGAAAATGGAATAAAGACCTTTTTTATGACGACGAAATTGAATGAAACGATCGAAAATCAAAAACTAGAAAGAGTGACCACTTGGAAACAAATAGAAGAAAAAATGAAACGTTTTTGAAAAAGAAATACATAAAAAAAGTAAAATCGAACTCTTCAGGATTCCTGAAAAGTTCAAAAAGGGGGAAAAATGAACGAATGGAAAAAGGATTTTCCGATTTTACAAGATAGAAATATCACGTATTTAGATAGTGGGGCAACGACTCAAAAACCAATTCAGGTAATTCAAGCGGTTCAAGAATTTTACGAAAAATACAATGCCAACCCACATCGCGGAGCTTATTCATTAAGCATGGAGGCAACGGAAGTTTATGAACAGGCACGTGATAAAATTGCGAAATTTATAGGTGCTAAACATCGCGAAGAAATTATTTTTACCAAAAACGCAACCGAAGGCTTGAATTTGCTAGCCTATTCATATGGGATGGAAAACTTAAAAAAGGGCGACGAAATCGTACTTTCAATAATGGAACATCACTCGAATTTGGTACCTTGGCAAAAGGTAGCAAACGTAACGGGAGCAAAATTAAATTATCTGTATACCAACAGTGATTTTGAGATTTCGGACGAGGAAATCGAAAGCAAAATAACAGACCAAACCAAAATTGTGGGCATCACGCATGTTTCGAATGTTTTGGGTACGATAAATCCAATTGAAAAAATCATTCAAGTGGCACATAAAAAGGGAGCCATTGTGATTGTTGACGCATCGCAAAGTATTCCGCATCTAAAAATAGATGTGCAAAATTTGGATTGTGACTTTCTAGTATTTTCAGGACATAAAATGATGGCGCCTCTTGGCATTGGTGTTTTATATGGAAAGCGTGAGCTTTTCAATCAAATGAATCCATTTTTGTTGGGTGGTGACATGATTGAATATGTGCACGAGCAAGAGACGACGTTTGCGCCGCTTCCTAACAAATTCGAAGCAGGAACACAAAATGTAGAAGGTGTGATTGGGCTGTCAGCTGCGATTGATTATATGGAAAAAATGGGGTATGCTAAAATAGCACAAATAGAAAATGAAGTGATTTCATATGCTAGAGGGAAATTATCGAAACTAGATTATTTGACCTTGTATTTAACACCGAACGAGGAAAAACATTCTGGTGTGATTTCATTTAACATAAAAGGTGTTCACCCACATGATGTGGCGAGCATTTTAGACAGTCAAGGGGTTTGTGTGCGCTCACGGAAATCATTGTGCACAGCCGTTGATGCGATTTTTAGGAGTGGATTCGACGTGCCGTGCTAGTTTTTATGTTTATAATGATAAAAAAGATGTAGACAGGTTGGTGGAAGGCTTGGAGAAGGCATATGGGATGTTTGAAAAATACATTAAGCAATAAAAAGGGGGAAAAATGGAGGATTTAGAACAAGTTTATAATGACTTAATCATGGAACACAGCATGAATTCCTACAACAAGAAAAAATTAGAAAAGGCAGATTTCCAAGAAATGGGACATAATCCAAATTGCGGAGATGAAATTTCGTTGGAATTGAAATTGAAGGAAGATGTGATTGAAGACATGGCGTTTTCTGGGCATGGATGCGCCATTTCGCAGGCGTCGACGTCGATTATGATTGACACATTGAAAGGCAAAACAGTTGCCGAAGCCAAAGAAATCATTCAAATTTTTATAGAGATGATTAAACGAGAAGAAACGAATGAGGAAAATTTGAAAAAATTAGAAGATGCGATTGCTTTTCGCAATGTGGCCAATATGCCAGCGCGTGTCAAATGTGCACTTTTGGCATGGCACACGATGGAAGAGATTTTAGCGAAAAACGAAAACGGTGGAAAAGGGACAATGGATTGTTGTGATTGAGGAAATAAATTGAAAAGTAGTTGGCAAATGTAAATAAAAAGGAAATGAAAAAATGAAAAATAAAAAAGTTTTACTTGGTATGAGTGGCGGTGTAGATAGCTCTGTATCGGCTCTGCTTTTAAAAGAACAAGGTTATGAAGTAATCGGTGTAACGTTAGATTTATTTGCGGATACTAGTTATCATACAGATTCAGAAGCGAAAAAAGTATGTTCCCAAATTGGCATACCGCATTTTACCTATTCTGCAAAACAAGAATTCAAAAAGTATGTGATTGATGATTTTATCAATTGTTATGCCAATTGCAAAACGCCGAATCCTTGTATTGAATGTAATCGACATATGAAATTTGGTTTTTTATGGGAAAAAGCCAAAGAACTTGGTTGTGCTTACATAGCAACTGGGCATTATGCAAAAATGGAGTATTGCGAAGCTTATCAAAGATGGGTTTTGAAAAAGTCAGAAAATGCCAAAAAAGATCAAGCTTACGTTTTGTGGAATATGCCTTCAAATTTAATGGAACATGTTTTGTTTCCACTTGCTGGTTTTAGCTCCAAAGAGGAAATCCGTCAGATAGCACGAGAACATCATTTAAAAGTAGCTGACAAACCAGATAGCGAAGATATTTGCTTTATCCCAGATGGAAATTACAAGAAATTTTTAGAAAATCACTCAGAGATTAAGCCAAAACCAGGGAATATTGTGAATCAAAAAGGTGAGATTTTGGGAAAACACCAAGGCTTGTATTATTATACAATTGGACAACGAAAGGGACTTGGTATTGCAAATCCAGTGCCATTGTTTGTTTTGGGATTTGACCAAGCGAAGAATGAAGTAATTGTGGGAGAAGAAAAAGAACTGTACCAAAAAGAAATTTTGGTATCAAGCATAAATTTATTGTTAGTCGATAAAATAAAAGAGGAGATGGAAGTGCAGGTAAAAACACGCTATTCTTCCAAAACGGCAAAAGCCAAGATTACTCAACAAGAAAATATAATAAAAGTCATTTTTGAGGAGCCACAAAGAGCGATAACGTCAGGACAATCGGCTGTATTTTATGTGGGAGATATTGTTTTGGGTGGCGGAAAAATTATGGAATAAAAGAAGGGGAAAAATGGAAAAAGGAATTTTAGTAGTTGCATTTGCAGGAACAGGAAAAACAAGTTGTGCCAAAAAATATGATAATGTATATGATTTTGACCATTTGCTTTATAAATATAGTTATCCCAAGGAAGTAATTGAAAATAAAACATTTGAGGAATTAAAAGGCTTAACACAGATAAGAACGAAGGAGCCTAATTGGCCAGAAAATTATTTTGCAGAATTGCCAAAATATCTAGAAAAATATAATATTGTGCTAATACCATCGGATGGCGATATTATGGATTATTTGGATAAAAACAATCAAGAATATCTTTTGTGCTATCCTACCATTCAGAGTAAGGAAATTTATATAAAGAGGTATCAAAATCGAGGAACACATCAAAAATGGATTGACAAAATGGATCAAAATTTTGAAGAAAATATTGCTAGTTTGCAAAAGAGAAAAACTCAAAAAGTTGTTTTAAATCAAAATGAAACATTAGAAGATAAGTTAAAAGAAATGAAAATGATTTAGATTAAGGAGGAAATAATGCCAAAAGTGAAATTTGCCATTCAGGGGATGACATGTAGTAGTTGTCAAGCCCATGTAGAAAAAGCAGTTGAGAAATTAGAAGGTATCCAAAACGTAAGTGTTAATTTGTTGTCTAATAGTATGTTTGTCGAATTTAATGAAGGAAAATTAACAGAAGATGAAATTATAAAAGCGGTTATAGAAGCTGGCTACGGTGCTACTGCTATGAGAATACAAGCCAAGAAAACAAGTCTGAAAGATTCTCAAATCCAAAAGCAAGATAGACTTAAAATAATGAAAAAAAAGCTTGTTGTTTCAATGGCATTTTGGGTTCCTTTGATGTATATTGCCATGTACCATATGTTTTATGAATGGTTTGGTTTGCCAATTCCAGCTATTATAGAAAGTGCTTTTCATGGTGTGGAAAATGCAATTGCCTTTGGTTTTACACAGTTTTTATTAGTATTGCCAATTGTGTATGTAAATCGAAATTATTTTATCGTTGGCTTGAAAAGACTTATCAAAAGAGCACCCAATATGGATTCTTTGATTGCGATTGGAAGCTTAGCCGCGATTGGTTATGGAATTTATGCAATATTTATAATTGGTTATGGTTTAGGACATGGAAAGATAGATTTAGTTGAGAAATTTTCAATGGATTTATATTTTGAATCGGCAGGGACCATTTTGACCTTGATTACAGTAGGCAAATATTTAGAGGAAAAATCGAAAGGTAAAACTGGAGATGCGATTTACAAATTGATGAATTTAGCACCCAAAACAGCAACCGTTTTGCGAAACAATGAGGAAATAGAAGTGGATACTCAAGAAATTGTAGTAGATGATATTATCGTAGTGAAACCAGGTGGAGCTATTCCAGTTGATGGGGTATTAATAGAAGGTGCTTCAGCGATTGACCAAGCAAGCATAACAGGTGAAAGTATGCCTGTGGAAAAAACAGTTGGAGATACCGTTATTTCAGGGACAATTAATCAAAGAGGTTCCTTCAAAATGCGTGCTACGAAAATTGGGCAAGATACGACGCTTTCGCAAATCATCCAATTGGTAGAAGAAGCAGGAAATTCAAAGGCACCGATTGCAAGATTGGCAGATAAAGTAAGCGGTGTTTTTGTACCGTGTGTGATAGCTATTGCATTTTTGGCTTGTGTTTTTTGGCTTTTACAAGGACAGAGTTTTGAATTTGCAATGCGTATTGGAATTGCGGTTTTGGTGATTTCGTGTCCTTGTGCGTTAGGGCTAGCAACACCAGTTGCCATTATGGTTGGAACAGGGAAGGCTGCCGAAAATGGAATTTTGATTAAATCTGCACAAAGTCTAGAAAATTTGCATTTGTCAGATGTGGTTGTTCTAGACAAAACAGGAACAATTACAAAACGGAAAGCCACAAGTCACAGATACGGTTAGCCAAATAGAAGAAAATAAGTTATGGCAGATTGCAGGAAGTTTGGAACAAAATTCGGAGCATCCGTTGGCAGAGGCAATTATGGAAAAGGTAAAAGCAAATCAAATTGAGTTGCTGAAAGTAGAGGCATTTGAAAGTATTTCTGGAAGAGGCGTAAAAGCTAAAATAGAAGGAAGGACTTATTTTGGTGGAAATATTGCTTTTATGAAAGAAAATGGTATTTCTGTGACACAACTAGAAAGCAAAATACAAGCATTTTTAGAACAAGGTAAAACGGTACTTTATTTTGCGAATCAAGAAACAATAATTGGTGCGATTGCTGTAGCAGATACCATCAAGCAAAGCAGTTTTGAGGCAATTCAACAATTAAAAGAAAAAGCGATTGAAGTGGTAATGCTAACAGGTGACAACCATGTGGTGGCAAGTACAATTGGGGAAAAACTGGGGATTGATAAAGTAGTCTCAGAGGTGTTGCCACAAGATAAAGCAAAAGAAGTTGAGAAATTACAAGAACAAGGCAAAAAGGTAGCTTTTGTGGGAGATGGAATCAATGATAGTCCCGCTTTGGTGCAAGCCGATATTGGCTTGGCAATCGGTTCTGGAACCGATATTGCAATTGATTCAGCCGATATTGTACTGATGAAAAATAATTTGCAAGATGTTGTAACAGCTATTGATCTGAGCAAAGCAGTCATAGGAAATATAAAAACGAATTTATTTTGGGCATTTTTCTATAATTGCATTGGTATACCGATTGCAGCTGGCGTGTTTTACCTAAGTTTTGCTTTAACTTTAAATCCTATGATTGGAGCAGCTACCATGAGTCTAAGTTCCGTATGTGTGGTTACCAATGCATTACGATTAAGAAAATTCAAGCCTCAATTCCCAACATATGATACCACATGTCCCATTCAGCAATCCGTAGAGGCAGAGTTCCAATCCTGCCAACTACCTCAAAAACAAAATATCGTAGAGGTTGGTTTTGACCAACCCAAAAAGGAGGAAAAAATCATGAAAAAAATAATCCAAATTGAAGGCATGCAATGTAATCATTGCAAAATGACTGTCGAAAAGGCATTAGGAGGAATTGACGGTGTCACGAAAGTCGAAGTTGATTTAGAAAATAAAAATGCCATTTTAGAAATGACAAAGGAAATAGCCGATGAAAAAATAAAAGAAGCGATCGAGCAAGCTGGATTTGAAGCAAAATAGAAACGTAAAATAAGAGACAGAATAGACTGTTTCTTATTTTATTTCAAATTTCACATGTTTTTTACAAAAAGCCGATTTTAAACCGCTTTTTTGAAAAAGAATACATAAATGATTAAAAATTTCCAGAAAACGCTTAGAGACCTTATTAGAGGGTACTACATGCATAAAAAAGTATAAATTCAAAAAAGTGAGTTTTTAGATAGAACATTTTAAGGGCAATAGAGGGCACTTTCTTTGAAGAGTAGACATAAATGATTGCGGAAGGGGTAAAATGTCTTAAAATGGCGATTAGGCATGTTAGGGAGGAGATAGCAAAATACAAATATGTAAAAATCTATTTTTTTTGAGGGAAAAGTTGCTATTTTTCGTTAAAAAAATGGAAAGTTAGTTATTTTGTGATTTACTTGGAGAGGAAATTTATGGTATAATAAATAAAAGGAGAAAAACCATGCAAAATCAATTTTCAAGAACAGAAATGTTAATCGGAGCAGAAAATGTAGTCAAATTGCAAAAAGCAAAAGTAGCACTATTTGGCATCGGAGGCGTTGGAACGTATGCTTTGGAGGCTTTGTGCCGAGCAGGAATAGGGGCTTTTGTTTTGGTGGATAAAGATGAAGTGGAAATCACGAATTTGAATCGACAATTGATTGCAACCCAAGAAACCATTGGTCAGCCCAAAGTGAAAGTTGCTCAAAAACGCATTTTAGAAATTAATCCAACAGCGAAAGTGGAGATTTTTCAAGAGTTTTTTGGCCCAGAAAGTGTTGGAATTTTGGATGATACGGTTGATTATGTGGTAGATTGTGTGGATACAGTTACAGCTAAAATTGAATTGGTAATGCGAGCCAATGCTTTACACATTCCCATTATTTCAAGTATGGGGACAGGCAATAAATTGGATCCGACCAAATTTGAAGTGACGGATCTTTATAAAACCAGTGTATGTCCTTTAGCGAAAGTGATGCGAAAAGAGTTGAAGGCGAGAAATATCAAGAATTTGAAGGTTGTGTATTCAAAGGAAGAACCTATCCGAACAGAAAGTCAAGTGATGCGGAAGTGTTTCTTTTGTGCCATCTGTGGCAGGCTTAGTTTTAGCAGGTGAAGTTGTAAAAGATTTGATAAAATAGGGGTTTTTATGGAAAAATATGAAGAAATTGAGAAAAGTATTATCACCACGTATCGCAATAAGATTTGGACGAAATTTGTAAAAGGAATTAAAGAATTTGAAATGATTGCAGAAGGTGATAAAATTGCAGTTTGTATTTCTGGTGGAAAAGATTCAATGCTGATGGCAAAGTGTTTTCAGGAGCTTAAAAAACATCGTAAAATGAATTTTGATTTGGTGTTTTTAGTGATGAATCCAGGTTATAATGAAGAAAATAGGCAAAAAATTGTGGAAAATGCCAAGATTTTAAATCTTCCGATTATTATGTTTGAAACGGATATTTTTGATCGTGTGGTAAACATTGAGGATCATCCTTGTTATCTTTGTGCACGTATGCGAAGAGGGCATTTGTATGAGAAGGCAAAGGAATTGGGGTGTAATAAAATTGCACTGGGTCATCATTTTGATGATGTGATTGAAACGACTTTGATGGGAATGTTGTATGGGGCACAAATGCAAACGATGATGCCAAAGGTGCATAGTACGTCACATCCAGGAATGGAGCTGATTCGCCCACTTTATTATGTGAAAGAGGAAAATATTATTCGTTGGGCAAAACGAAATGGGCTAGAATTTATCCAATGTGCTTGCCGTTTTACAGAGCATTATACCAATTGTGATAATCGTGATGGAAGTTCGAAACGCGAAGAAATTAAAATGTTGATTAAAGAGCTTCGAAAAAAATATGAGAATATTGATATTAATATTTTTCGCAGTAGCCAAAATGTAAACTTGGACACATTAATTTCGTATCGAAAAGGTGGAAAAATAGTGCATTTTTTGGAGGAGTATGGAAAAAGATAGAAAAAAGTATTGAAAATTATGTAAAACTATGATACAATATTTGCATAGTACATTGAAAATTAAAAAATGTAGTAATTATGCAACCAAAAACAAGACAACAAGAAAGGATGAAAATTATGAAAGAAGACATGAAAATGCAGGTAATTGACAACACACAAAAGGCGTTACGGACGTTTGATGATTTAACAGAAGAAGAAAAACAGATTGTGTTAAAAAAAGCAGAGGAGTTAGATTATACGGACTCTTCTAGTGTGATTCAGTTTGGAGCAGAAGCTGCAGATGATTTAAGTCAATTTACCAGTACTCTTTTTAAAGGGTTTAAGGTATCAAATTTTACTGAATTTGATGGCACAATTCTTGAATTGATGACCAATTTAAAATCGGTAGACACGGAAAGTTTGTCGAAGAAGCCGGAGGGGAAATGGGATAAGTTTCCGGTTATTGGACCGCTTTTTAAACAGAAGATTGTTGATTCTGTGAATGGAACAATTATCAAACACATGAATATTGAAAAAGTGGTTGATGAAATTGTCACAAAGCTTGAACAAACAAAACTTTCAGCCATTAAGGACATGAAACTTTCTGCAGAAATGCGACGTAAGGCGTACGATTTTGCTGATCAACATGAGTTAAATTATTTGGCTATTGAGAAAGCAAAAGAAAATGCGGAAAAGGAAAAGAAAGAGTTGGAAAGTCACTACAATCCAGCTAATTCTAGGGATGTTAATCAGTTATCGGATATTAGCAATGCAATTCTTTCTTTGGATAGAAAAGCGGTTGCACTGCAGACTTATCGATTGATGAGTTTGCAGAATTTACCGAAATTAACATACATTCATAATGCGGATCAGGCGATTGCGACGAAGATTGAAGATATTATTGTCAATGTTATTCCACAATGGAAACAGCAATTTGCTTTGGCGATTTTTGCTTTTCATATTCAGAATTCTGCTTATGTTTTAGAAAATGTACGTGTTGCTACAGAACAAATTTATAAGCAGAACGGGTTATTACTCAGAGATGCTATGCTCAATACTGCTAAGGAAATTGAGGCTTTGCCACTTTCTTTAGAAGCTTTAAAACAACTCAATGATCAAGTTGTTTCTCTTTCTGGCGAACTTATGGAGATTGAGGAGAATGCAAAGGAGGCAAGAAGAGTAGCTCTGCCAGAAATTAGACAGCTTCAACAAACAATTTTGGATATTGAAGCGAAGAATAAGGAGGTCTGACATGAAAAAGGAAAAGGAAAAAGCAAATGCCTCAAAACCAGAATGGATTTCTCTGAGTGAAAAGTTCGGTTGTGAGACATGTCATGAGAGATGTAACAAGCCGTGGCCAAATTCGATTTTAGAGTGTAAAGCTAATAAAGTAACAAAAATATATATGTTTGTTTTCCCAACTTGCTCATCTATTCCTATCTGGTTTTTATTTCCAAAAGTGTTTTATATATTTCAAGGTAAATATTTATTTTTACCGATTTTGATTTCGCTGGTGATTTTATTTTTTTATGATATGTTAGTTACTGCGATTGAAAAATTTGTTATACAGTTTTTTAAGAATTTAGAGGCAAGAAGAAAAGCTAAGTATGAAAAGGCTCGGGATCGATATAATGCTTTGCAAAACCAGAAAAAGCAGGAAAAGGAAGAAGCTAAACAAAGAGAAAAAATGTATTTTTGTGAAGTAGAAAAAGCAAAGTTAATATATAAGCAAATGGAGAAGTTAAAAGATTCTAAGACTATTCGAAAACATTTCCTTAAAGATTTTGAAGGAATGCTTGATGCATTAGCGCAAATATGTGGTGATTTAACACCAGAGCAGTTTTTCAATCATTCTGTAAAAAATCTGTTTGATGTGTATTTACCTGAGTTAAGAGAAACGTTTCAGGAGTTTATAGCCCAGTATGATAAGGGGATTTTATCTTCAAAAGATACAGAATTGTTTAAAAAGTTGTTGAAAGCTTCCAATGAAAGATTTATGAAAATAAAAAGAAGCATGTCTCAACAGGAAAAAACAGATTTGTATATTAAGATGTCTGCTTTAGAGGAAGTGTTTTCAACGAGCAATCAGAAGGAGGAAGAGAAATGAAAGTAAAACAGCGGTATATTATTTGGGGGGTTGTGTTTGTCTGTAGTATCATTTTAACCATAATAGAGTATAATGCTAAAAGACCAAAACCACTCAAGGAGGAAGTTGTTGGCTATGTTGCATCTGAGTTTAGTAGTGTGAATTTGGATATAGAAGACAACGTCAATCATTCTAGTCTCAAAAAGAAGTATTCTTTGAAGATTTCCAATCACAAGGATAAAAACTCTAAGTTCGTAATCACAACGGATTTTGATGAAATTTCATCAAGTGATTATGAAGTATTGGGGAAAACGCCTTTGCTTGTTGTTTTGAAACAAAGTGAGAAAAATATTAAGCAATATGAGAAGAAAGGTCTGTTGAAATGTTCCGATAAAATTCAAATGGATGAAGATGACAAAGTGGAAATTAACTTTAAAAAGTTAATGGATGCAGTCATTGCTCACAAAAATTGGAGTGAATTTGGCGGAAACAAGAAAGAAATTAAAATTTTTTATCCAGATTTGACAACAGTAGATGGAAATCTATTTAAGCAATTTCTTTTGGTGACGGCCAATGACGGCTCCTATCCAACTGATGAGAAAGAGAGAAAAGATGCTCAGGAATATGTAGAAAAATTTCTGGAACAGCCCAATGTTCGAGGTGTAAATGTGATGAAGCGTCTGACAGGAGTAGACGATATAGAAAGTGACATTTACGTTACTTTTGAAAACAATATTTTACAGTTGGATGATGATGAATATGAAGCTTCCCTGTATCTTGCTTATCCAACAGAAACAGTTGAAAAACGAGTGGTTTTCGAAAGTATTTCAGAAAGTGGTGATGAGATACGGAAGATTATAAAAGAAGGATCTGGTTTTATGAATATCTATAGAAGCATAGAAAGTTGGGTTAGTTATGATTGGAGATATCGATATGGAAGAAGGGAAGATATAACTGCATATAGAAATAGTGAAAACGGTATTTGTAATAAATTGAATTTTAAGGATGCCTATAATTGTATTGATATTCCAGAAGAATTTTTGAAAACTTTGCCTCAAAAATAGAAGAGTAATTACTTCATTTTTAAGCCCTCAATAGATAAATTGGGGGTTTTTTTATAATGTTGTTAAAAAACAAAAATTATAAAAAATGATATTGGCAAAACCAAAATTCTATGATATAAATACTATAATTGTGAAATAATAAAACAAAGGAGACAAGTAAATGATTATAATTATGCTAGGTGCGCCTGGAACAGGCAAAGGTACAGTTGGAAATTTATTGGCGGAAAAATTGCAAATTCCGCATATTTCGAGTGGTGAAATTTTTAGAAGTTATATCAAAAGTGATGACGAAATTGGAAAACAGGTAAAAGACTATATTTCTGAAGGAAAATTGGTTCCAGATGAGCTAACCATTAAAATTCTGGAAAAAAGATTACAAGAGCCAGATACGAAAAAAGGCTGTATTTTAGATGGCTATCCTAGAACAGTTGTACAAGCCGAAAGTTTAGATAGCTTACTAAAAAAACAAAATCGTGCAGTGAAGGTGGCAGTTAATTTGAGTTTATCGGATGATGAAATTGTGGAGCGTATTACCAAAAGAAGAACTTGTCCGAATAGTGATTGTCGCGAAATTTATAATTTAGATTTTCGAAAACCAAAAATCGAAAATATTTGTGATAAATGTGGAAGTACCTTGATTGTGCGAGAAGATGATTCCGAAGAAACGGTTCGAAAAAGATTGGAAAATTACCATAATATTTCAGAAAATTTAATTGAATTTTATCAAAACAAAGATATTTTATATACTGTAAAATTAAACAATGAATCCAATAAAGTGTCAAGTGATATTGCAAAAGAAATTGAAGAATACTTGAGAAAATAAAGGGGAAAAACAATGCCAAGACCACAAGATGTTGTTGAAATGGAAAATCATGCGGAAAATAGAGAATATGTTTTAGCACAAGTGGCGAAAAAAGGTGCGTTATTAGAGTTTGCGTCTGATAAGCTAAGAGATGATGAACAAATTGTTTTAGAAGCTGTGAAAAATAATCCAGAAGCTTTGGAGTTTGCAAGTGATCGATTAAAATCGAATCGTGAGATTGTTTTCGCATCCGTAGAAAAAGTTGGGTGGACATATTGCTATGCTAAAGAAAATTTGCTTACAGATAAAGAATTGTTGTTGGCAGGCTTAAAATGTACAGGTCAAATTTTATATTTTGCCAATTCTGACATGCGTGATGATAAAGAGGTTGTGCTAGAAGCTGTTAAAAATAAAGGAATTATTATAAAATATGCCAGTAGTCGCTTGAAAAATGATTTAGAAGTCGCAAAGGTGGCCATGCAACAAAGTAAAAAATGTTATGAATTTTTAAGTGATGAACTCAAACAAAATGAACAAATATTACAGATTTTAAAAATATAAAAAAGTAGAATAAAAACTTCTACTTTTCTTTTTTAAACCATTTTTTTAGCCAATCCTTAAAAGTTGGTTCAGGAAGTGGTTCAAAACCAAAATCCTTGTCTTTTAAATGGTCAATTTTTTCAAATAAGTATTTCTGATAACAAGGAAAACATAACCCACGATAAGTTTCTTCATAAGGGTCAAGATAGTTTTTGCATTTTTCACAATATTTCATATGGTTCCTCCTTTCAATTATAAATTATAAGAAGCATATCACAGTTACAGACAATATTCAACAGTTTTAGCTTCTTAATAAAAATTTTTTATCAGTATACAATATTATACAAGGAGGACTTGTATATGTATAAAATAGATTATAAAGCAATGGGACAACGTATACGTGCAAGGAGAAAAGAATTAGGTTTGACACAAGAAGTGCTTGCTGAGAAAACAGAAATTAGTCCATCTCATGTAGGTGAAATTGAAAGAGGAACGAGTATTTGCAGCTTGGCGGTTTTGGTTAATATTGCAAATGTATTAGAGCTAAATTTAGATACATTGGTGAAAGGAATTAATGATGAAAATGCAGATAGTGCTTTTTCAGAAATATTAGATACATTATCAAAAGATAATAAAGAGTTGTATATCAAATTATGTGAAAATATCGCAGATACTTTAAAATAGAGATATAAATTTACGATACTGGAAAAATTTTTCAGTATCGTTTTTAATTTACAAATGTAGTAAAAAAGAGGATTACAGACATTTCTTGTAGAAAAATGTCGAGTAGAAATAAATTTTTTTTCAAAAAATACTTTACAAATGAAGTTTAAGATGCTATAATGCGTTCAAGTTAAATGTTTTTTAACGTATATTTTGTCTTAAGGCTAAATTTCAATTCTGAAATTTAGATTCCCCAAAAGAGTAAAAAAATATTTTGTTAGTTTATATTATTTATCCCCCAAATAAAACATAGTATAAAAACTGAAATTTTTAATTTTCTATAGTTCATTTAAAAAATGCCCCCAGCAATTTATAAAAAGAACAAGATACGTTAAAAATATTTAACTTTATTTTTATAAAGAAAGGAGGGAGGCTATGGACAAAAAACAAAAAATTAGGTTTGTTTCTATATCAATTATATTATTAACCATTATGTTATTGATAGGTTATACGTTTGCGAAGTATTATTCTAGTTATCAAGGAGAAGGAAGATTTGAAATTGCAAAATGGAATTTTAAAGTAAATGGTTGGAGCTCAGAAGAAGTTAACCAAATTCCTTTAATCAATACAGCCAATGGAGTTAATCTAGAAGATGGCAAAATTGCACCAGGAGCTAGTGGCAAATTTGAAATTGAATTAGATGCGAAAGGATCCGAGGTAGATGTGGAATACAAAATTGAAGCAACGGAAACAGGGAACAAACCAGCTAATTTATTATTTAGCGTAAAAAAAGATGGTGTTGCAACAGATAGACAGTATGCTTCATTACAAGAATTAGCACAAACAGAATTAAATGGTACAATCACCAAAGAAGCTGAAAATCAGCTTGTCAACTTAGAAATTGTCTGGGATTGGCCATATGAGACTGGTGAAGACAGAGCAGAAATATTAATGAATGATGAAGAAGATACGCAAGCTGGAACAGGCACTATCGAAGGTCAAGAAGATGTATTTGACTATACATTTTCTTTGAAAGTAATCGGAACACAAGCCAAGGCAACGACATAACATAAAAAAATTATATCCAATTTAAAAACCTTATATGAAACTAGCAGAGAGAAAAGTTAGCTCTCTGCTAAGAATATACCAAATGATATTTTTAGCAGAAAGCTAAGAAAGGAGATACATGGTAACAAAAACTATCAATTTATTAAACCGATTAACTTTAGTTATCTTAAGTATTATTTTAATAACTATAATTTACTCAAAATATATTCAAAAAAGCTCTGTTGTAAAACTTGGAAAATATGGAATTTTAATTGTTGTTAGTAATAGCATGGAACCAACAATACAAGAAGGTGAGCTAATTATGATTAAGGAAAATAGCCAATATGAAATAGGAGATATTGTTACATATTTGGATTCGTATGATATGTTAATTACACATAGAATTCATCAAATAGATGAATATAGTTTTTTGGCAAAAGGAGATAACAATGTCATTGTAGATCCAAATACAAGTATGAATAAGATAGAAGGAAAAGTAATCTATCATTCCCAATTTTGGGGTCATTTTATTCAGCATTATTTTAAATTTGTAATTTTATTCTATTGTACAGTTTTGGTTATTTTTTATGTGAAACAAAAGTTGAAAAAGGAGAAAAAACATGAAAAATAAAAAAGATAAAATTATTATTATAATAGCTTGGCTTATAATTGGTATTGAGCTATTTTCTAATTTTACTTCTGGTTTAGAATGCGAAGCAACAATGCAGATTGCCAAAGCAATTGTTGTTCTTGAAAAAGATGAGATACTAAAAACGGAATTTCAGGAACATTCTACTCCGATGGAATATCATTTTTGCCTTAATAATTATCAAGATGATGAAATCAATGAAGTAGAATTTGATTGTATTTTAGAGCTTCAAAATTCCACAAATGATTTTCCGATTTCTTATCAATTATGGGATTGCGACCAGAAGAGAGAAATTTCCTTTATAGATGGTAAAAGTGAATCAATTACTATCAAAAAGGGACAAAAAGAAAGCAGAAAATTTAAACTAATTCTAAAATGGTGTGAACGAGAAGGAGTATTAGCAGATAATTTACAAATCAAACTAAGGGTAGATGTTGTGCAAAACCAGAAAGGAGAAATTGATGAAAATAAGAAGAGTTACCATAATAATATTGCTTAATTTGATTTTGCTTACCAATATGACATATGCGAAATATAGATATTATTTTGAAGAAACAATTATTGAATTAACGCGAAATGCCAATGCACCAATTTGCAATATTTCTTATTCTACAGAAGAGATAACCAATCAAAATGTAATTGTTACCATAACTTCTAATAAAGAAATTGAGCAAGTAAGTGGATTTGAATTATCAGAAGACAAGAAAATATTAACCAAAGAGGTAATAGAAAATGAAAGTAAAAACATTACAGTAAGAGATTTCTCTGGAAATTGTACGCAATTAGAATATCAGGTAAATAATATTGATAAAGAAGCACCAGAAATAATAGGATGCGAAGATGGAAAAACATATTTTGCACCACTTATGATAGATTATAAAGATAATCAAGAGATAAAAAATGTATCAATAGAAAAATATCAAGATAAATTAACATTAGAATACCAAAATATATATTATGACTGTGCAGATTTGTATGGAATTGGAAGAACGAAATCTCAAATAGAAATCAAAGTAAAAGAACATCCATTCGGAACGAAAAGATATAAATATTATATAAATGACGAATTATATGCAACTACATCAGAAAAACAGTATATTTTTACAAAATTAAATAAAGGGACTGTCTACAAAGTTAAAGTACAAGCTATCGATTCCTTAGGAAATGTACTAGATGAGAAAGAAATGGTGGCGAAGACCAGTTATTATAATACAATTATTTCCTCAAAAACAAAACAAGATTGGAAAGCTGAAATTAATGAAATAGATGATTCAGTCTCTAAAATCAGTTATGCCGTATGGAATATATATGATGAAAAAAATACAATCTGGCAAAATGCACAAATAGTGAATCAAAAAGCACAAATTGATTTTACACCTTTTTGTGTATCTTTGTATCCTGCATATGTCATTCATGCTTACTTGTATGATACGAATAATGAAGTAATGGATATTATAGAATTTTCAATTGATTTTGCTACGAATTACGAGAAAAAAGAAAAGAAAGAAGAAAATTTGTATGAAATCATAGAAGCGGGAAATTATCAAATCAAAGTAACGGATTTTGCAGGAAATGAAACGAGTTGTCACATAAAAATAGAATAAATTTCAAAAAACTATTGAAAAAAAAAAGAAACTGGTATAAAATGGCATCAGTTGTAAAAACTAAATTGTGATTTGATGTAAGAAACATCAAGATAGGAGGAAAATTATGTCAGTAAAAGTAGCGATAAATGGTTTTGGACGTATTGGACGTCTTGCCTTTCGACAAATGTTTGGAGCAGAAGGGTACGAAATTGTTGCCATTAACGATTTAACAAGCCCAGATATGCTTGCTCATTTGTTAAAATATGATTCTGCACAAAAAAGATACGAAAAAGCAGATACGGTAAAAGCAGGTGAAGGTTCTATCACAGTAGATGGAAAAACCATCAAAATTTATGCCGAAAAAGATGCTGCTGATTTACCTTGGGGAGAAATTGGAGTAGATGTTGTATTAGAATGTACAGGATTTTATACCACCAAAGAAAAAGCCTCTGCACATATCAAAGCAGGTGCTAAAAAAGTTGTGATTTCAGCACCAGCTGGAAACGATTTACCAACTGTTGTGTTTGGAGTCAATGAAAATATTTTAACTCCACAAGACAATATCATTTCAGCTGCATCTTGTACCACAAACTGCTTAGCACCAATGGCCAAAGCCTTAAATGATTATGCACCAATTCAATCAGGAATTATGACAACAGTTCATGCTTATACAGGTGATCAAATGGTTTTAGATGGACCACACAGAAAGGCAGATTTAAGAAGAGCCAGAGCAGCAGCTGTCAACATTGTTCCTAACTCAACTGGTGCAGCTAAAGCGATTGGATTAGTTATCCCTGAATTAAATGGAAAATTGATTGGTTCTGCCCAAAGGGTACCAGTACCAACAGGTTCAACCACTATTTTAATTGCTGTCGTAAAAGGAAATGACATAACAGTTGAGTCCATCAACGCAGCCATGAAAGCACAAGAAAGTGCCTCATTTGGTTATACCGAAGAACCATTAGTTTCTTCAGATATTATAGGAATTACGAACGGATCCTTATTTGACGCAACTCAAACAATGGTTACCAAAGTAGCAGATGGCTTATATGAAGTACAAGTGGTAGCTTGGTATGACAATGAAAATTCATACACCAGCCAAATGGTAAGAACCATCAAATATTTTGCCGAATTAAATTAAAACGTGCCAAACAAAACATGTAGGGGCAGGGTTCCACCCCTGTCCTTATGTCATTTTAAGATAAAGGAGAAGAAATATGAATAAAAAAACAATCCAAGACATTGATATCCAAAACAAAAAAGTATTAGTCAGATGTGATTTCAATGTTCCATATGACGAAAACAGAAACATCACAGACAACCGAAGAATTGTTGCTGCATTGCCAACCATTCAAGCTTTAATCGAAAAAGGCTGTAAAGTGATTTTATGTTCTCATTTAGGACGTCCAAAAGGAGAAGTAAAGCCAGAATTTTCAATGGATATTGTTGCCAAAGAACTTTCTAAATTATTAGGTCAAGAGGTCAAACTAAGCCAAGATGTTGTTGGTGAGAATGCGCAAAAATTGGCGCAAGAGTTAAAAGCAGGAGAAGTCATGCTTCTTGAAAATGTTCGTTTTGAACCAGGTGAAGAGAAAAACGACGAAGAATTATCCAAAAAATTTGCTTCTTTAGCAGAAATTTTTGTCAACGATGCATTTGGGACTGCACACAGAGCCCATAGTTCAACCACAGGTGTTGCAAGCTTTTTGCCAGCTGTATCTGGATTTCTAATTGAAAAAGAATTGAACTTTTTAGGAACTACTTTAGAAAATCCTGAAAGACCATTTGTTGCAATTTTAGGTGGAAAAAAAGTTTCTGATAAAATTGGTGTCATCAATAGTTTGCTAGAAAAAGTTGACACTTTGCTAATCGGTGGAGCAATGGCATATACTTTTTTCAAATCCATGGGGTACAATGTAGGAACTTCCATTTGCGAAGAAGACAAACTGGATTTAGCCCAAGAATTGATGCAAAAAGCCAAAGACAAAGGGGTAAAATTGTTACTACCAGTTGATACCAAAATTGGAAAAGAATTTTCAGCAGATACTGAGAGCAAAACCGTCAAATACACGGAAATACCAGATGGTTGGGAAGGATTTGATATTGGCGAAGAAACCATTCAAATGTATGCACAAGAATTAAAAAATGCTAAAACGGTTGTATGGAATGGACCACTTGGCTTGTTTGAATTTGAGCAATTTGCAGTTGGAACCAATGCTATAGCACAAACATTGGCAGAGATAGATGCAGTTAAAATCATTGGTGGAGGAGATTCTGCAGCAGCTGTTGAAAAAGCTGGTTTAGCTGAAAAATTCACCCATATTTCAACGGGTGGAGGAGCTTCACTAGAATTTCTAGAAGGAAAGAAATTACCAGGGATTGAGGCTTTACAAGATATTTAATTAAGTTAATTCATTTTTATTTTCTTAATATTGTTTACGAAAGAGAGTGGGAAAACCAAAGATAATATATTAAGGTAATCAGAAAGGGAGAATAAAAAGTGGTAGAAATGGTAGATATATTTACGGCACAAGAAGAAAAAGTAGGGACAATATCCAAAAAAGAATACTATAATTTAACATGTGCAGAGAAAGACATTCCATGGATAAAATGTGCTTCGTGTTTCGTAATAGATAGTGAAAATAAGAAAATTTTATTTACTAAAAGAGGAAAACGTTTTTTGGATCCAGGAAAATTGGATTTAGTTTCTGGTCATATAAGGTCTGGTGAAATTCCACTTCAAGGGATGGTACGCGAATTAGGAGAAGAAGTTTCAATTGGTGAAAACGATTCAAGAAACTTGCATTATTTAGGAAA
Source organism: uncultured Clostridium sp. (assembly GCA_947653235.1). Lineage (GTDB taxonomy): Bacteria > Bacillota > Clostridia > TANB77 > CAG-508 > Scatovivens. The sequence continues at coordinate 11,306 of CANTGH010000004.1, read as the reverse complement.
AATTAAAGTGGATTACACAACTCTTTTAGATGAAACAAACCGAAAACCTTTAAAAGCAATTGTAAGCATGTATGCTTTGATGCTAAGAGATATAGAGCAAATAAAAATAGATCATAAAGAAGCGATTAACAAAGGTTTTTTAGATTATACCGATACGATAGGATTTATACAAAATAGTATGACACGTATGCCATATGAAGAAGCTTTGAAACCACAATATGATAGCATATTTGTAAATTTAAAAGATTACATGTTTTCTAGAAAGAGAAAGGAAGAAAAAGTAAAATGTTAATTGCATTAGTCGGCGTAACTGGCGCTGGGAAATCGTTTTTTAAAAATCGAATTGTACAGGAATTAGGCTTCAAAAACCTGCCAATTGTGACGACAAGACCAAAAAGGCAGGGAGAAATTGCTGGAATTGATAAAGAATTTGTCACCGACAAAGAATTTGAAAAAATGAAACAAGATGGCATTACACAAGTGAACTTTGAATTTTTGGGGAATCATTATGGTTATCGAACAGAACACTTACAAGCACTAGAAAATCAAGTAACAGAAGTGTATTATCCCACCATTTATGAGCTCAAAAAATGGGTTCCCAACTTATTTTCCATTTATATTCTTCCACAGGATATAAATCAAGCCAAATTAGAATTGCAAAAAAGAAATTTACCAGAAGAAATTTTCCAAAAAAGGTGGCAAGAAATGAAAGAACACATTCAAGAATACAACCAAAATTTGGATTTACAAAAACAATTTGATCAACTCTTAATCAATGATTACACAAGAAAATCTTATGAAAAAATAATGGAAATTGTCCAAAATAAAGGGAATGTAAATGAACGAAATTGAAAAAAAATTTTTAATAAAAGAATTACCAGAAAATTTAGAAAATTACAAAAAAGTAAGCATCGAGCAAGGCTATTTAAACACAGTTGCAACACCAACATTACGCATTCGAAAATATGAAGAAGACTATATTTTATGTTATAAATTCAAACAAAAAACGAAATTAAATGTGGCTAGTATTTCCAAAGAGGTGGAATTGCCATTAACGGAAGAGGCCTACCAACATTTAAAAACCAAAATTGATGGCAGAATGATTGAAAAAGAACGCTATTTTCTTCCTCTTGAAAACGGTTTGGTAGCTGAACTAGATATATATGGCGGATTTCTAAAGGGATTTATGAATGTGGAAGTGGAATTTCCAACCGAAGAAATGGCTAGTCAGTTTGTGGCACCCAATTGGTTTGGAAAAGAAGTAACATGGGATAGTCGCTATAAAAATGCACAGCTTTGCAAGATTTCAGATGTAAAAGAGATATTGGAAAAATAAAGGGAGAAAAAATGGAATTAATCGATATTGTTAATGAAAATAACGAATTAACAGGTGAAATATGCGATAGAGAAGAAGTGCACCAAAAAGGATTATGGCATAGAGAAATTACAGTTATTATAGTAAATTCAAAAGGACAGTTGTTACTGCAAAAAAGAGGAATGACAAAAGTTGCTCCCAATTTGTGGAGTTTAACAGCAGGTCATGTAACTAGCGGAGAAAATGAACGCCAAGCAGCATTAAGAGAAACTGAAGAGGAATTGGGCATAAAAAATCTAAGCCAAGAGGATTTTAAACTGCTTGCTGTGGAAAAAACAATGCGAAGTCGAGGAAAACATATCAATCATAAGTTTGACAATCTCTTTTTATTGAAAACGGATTTAGAAGTGAACGAATTTATTCTACAAAAAACCGAAGTTGCAGAAGTTCGTTATTTTACAATTGACGAAATGAAAGAAATATGTAAAAATAAAGATAAATACGAAACACAATTTACAAAAATTTTTTTTCAAGAATATTTTTATAAAATTCTTGAAGAATTACAAAATAAAAAAAAGGAGGAAAAATAATGCGTAAAAAAGTAATCGCAGGAAACTGGAAAATGAATATGCTTCCTAATGAAGCAATCGAATACATTCAAACTTTCGAAAATTTGGTCAAAGACACGCCTCATGAAGTGATTTTGTGTGTGCCTTACACCGATTTATTCTATTGCCTAAATAGTGCACAAGGAACCAACATCAAAATTGGTGCTCAAAATATGCATTGGGCAGAAAATGGAGCCTATACAGGCGAAGTTTCAGGGAAAATGTTGCAATCCATTGGTGTCCAATATGTGATTATCGGACATTCCGAAAGAAGACAATATTTTGCAGAAACTGACCAAACAGTCAATCAAAAAATCAAAGCAGCTTTTGAAAATAATTTAAAACCAATTGTGTGTGTTGGTGAAACTTTAGAACAAAGAGAAGCTGGTCAAACAGCCGAAATCATTACCAATCAAACCCGACTTGCGTTAGCAGGATTAACCAAAGAGCAAGTCCAAAATACAATCATAGCCTATGAGCCAATTTGGGCGATTGGCACAGGAAAAACGGCAACATCCGAAGATGCTAATTCCAGCATACAACAAATTCGTCAAGAAATTGCTCAAAACTATGGAACCGAAGTTGCAGACGAAGTAATTATTCAATATGGCGGAAGTGTGAAATCTTCCAATGCCAAAGAATTGTTTTCTATGTCAGACATCGATGGTGGCTTAGTAGGAGGCGCAAGTTTAAAACCAGAGGAATTCGCAAAAATTGTAAATTTTGAATAAGATAATAAAAGGAAGTTAAAAAAAGGAGTAAGAAAAATGGACAAAAAATTAACAATGCTAATGATATTAGATGGTTTTGGAATGAATGAAAAAGAAGAAGGAAATGCTGTCAAAATGGCCAATATTCCAAATCTAAACCGAATCTTAACCGAAAACCCAAACACAGTACTTCACACAAGTGGAGCCGATGTTGGTTTGCCAGAAGGACAAATGGGAAATTCCGAAGTGGGTCACACCAATATTGGAGCAGGAAGAATTATTTATCAAGATTTGGCCAAAATCACCAAATCCATTGAAGATGGCGATTTTTTTAGCAAACCAGAATTTGTGTCTGCCATTGAAAATTGCAAAAAACATAATTCCAAATTACACATCATGGGATTGTTGTCAGATGGTGGCGTTCATAGTCATATCAGACATTTATTTGGGTTGCTTGAAATGGCAAAGCGAAAAGATTTTGAAAATGTGTATGTACACTGCTTTTTAGATGGTCGTGATACACCACCAGCTTCAGGAGAAGGCTATATTGCAGAATTAGAAAATAAAATGAAAGAAAAAGGCATTGGCGAAATTGCCACAATTTCTGGTAGATTTTATGCCATGGATCGAGATAAACGTTGGGAAAGAGTGGAAAAGGCTTATCAAGCTATGGTGCGTGGAGAAGGGGAAAAAGCCTCAAGTGCAACCAGTGCCATTGAAGAATCTTATCAAAAAGAAGTATTTGATGAATTTGTACTTCCAACGGTTATCACCAACAAAAGTGGGGAACCAATTGCTAAAATCGAAGAAAACGATTCCATCATTTTCTTCAACTTTAGACCAGATCGTGCTAGAGAAATCACCAGAAGCATTGTTGACCAAAACTTTGATGGTTTTAAAAGCGAAAAAATAAACACATTCTTTGTGTGTATGACACCTTATGATGAAACCATGCCAAACGTAGAAATTGCCTTTCGAAAAGATGAAATTCACAATACATTTGGAGAATATATCAGCCAAAAAGGCATGACCCAACTTCGTATTGCAGAAACAGAAAAATATGCCCATGTGACCTTTTTCTTTAATGGTGGAGAAGAAAAACAATATCCTGGAGAAGACCGCATTTTAGTGCCATCTCCAAAAGTGGAAACCTATGATAAAAAGCCAGAAATGAGTGCTTACGAGGTAACCGAAAAAGTAGTAGATGCCATCCAGTCTAAAAAATACGATTGCATTATTTTAAATTATGCAAATCCAGATATGGTAGGTCATACTGGCAATATTGAAGCTGCGGCAAAAGCTTTAGAAACCATTGATGAATGTGTTAGTAAAGTAGTAGAAGCAGTTGAAAGTGTAAATGGAACCTTGCTGATTACGGCTGATCATGGAAATGCAGAGCAAATGATTGATTACAAAACTGGTGAACCTCACACAGCACACACAACCAATCCTGTACCACTTGCGATTGTTGGCATCGGAAATCGAAAAGTCAAAGAAGGAAGATTAGCTGATCTAGCTCCAACTATGCTTGATTTAATGGGACTAGATAAACCAGAAGAAATGACTGGCGAAAGTTTGTTAGAGAAGAAGTAAAATAAACATAGGAGAAATATATGGTAAGCTTATCAGAAGAAAAACAAATTTATGCACAAATACAAAAAAAACTATTTTATATTATACCAGAAAAATGGGAAAGTGTATATTTATATGCTTCTATGATAGATATGCCCAACCAAAGACCAATGGGAGAAATGTATTTTTACTATTTTCCCAAAGGAATTATTAAGAAAAAACCAGTGAACTGTTATGAAATACCAAATGCCTTTAATATTGATGAAGAAGAATATGCCAAATTAATTGCTGATTTATATGCTATCTTAAAAAAATTAAGGCAAATTTGGAGAAGCAAACACCATAAAGAATGGACTAATTTGACAATTTCCATTGAGAATTTTCAATTTAAAGTCGAATATGATTACGAGGATTTAACCCAATCTCAATTTAATTCCTATGAAAGACATGTTATTTGGCGCTATCTTTATTTAAAACCAAATTTGAGACTACTGGGAAGAAAAGATAGAAATATTATTCGTCGTTATCAAGAATTTGAAACTCAAAATGAATTGCCCAAAACAGATACTTATTTAGAAGGGATGTATTCTGAACCAGTAAGAAACATTGTCGACTTTGAAAAAACATTATCGGTAGAAGAAGCATTAGCGCAGTCTGAAAGAGAGGATACACCAACAGAGACATTAAAAAGTCGTATTTTTAGGAAAAAAAGAGTGTTGCAAGATATTATTGAAATAGAAGAAGATGGAGAATTGACGAATAATCAAATTTTAAATTGGAAAAAGAAGTAGTATTAAAAATGTCAATTTCTGCACCATACATAAAATATTGACTTTTTGTGCAAAATATGGTATAATAAAAGTAGATTAAGAGCTATAAGCCTTAGTTTTGTTAAATTTGCGTTAGTAAAATTATGAAAAATAATCAAGAATGATAAAACCCTCACAAAATTTTCTGTGAGGGTTTTATGATATACATAATTCTATACATTAGGATTGACATTTTATGTAAAATATGATACAATTAAAATATCCCAAAAAATTAGCAAAAACCAAAGGAGAAAAAAATATGATAACACAAGTAAAATTGGTAGAAAGACGGAAATCAGACGGAGTGCAAATCTTCTGGACAGACAATTTCTTGACTGAGAGAATGTTTGTAAAAGGTTTTAAAGAAGGTGTTGTGGAAATTGAACCTACAACCAATTGTTTGCAGTATTTTGCCAGTATGCTGGCAGGGTGTTTTCATCCGAGTTCCAATTTTCCACTAGTGCTGGAAGTTATTTTCCCGAAAGAAGGAGAAAAAGTAAAAGCGGTGGAGTTCGAACTTCAGGGAGTGAAAGTTTTGGTAAGTACAAAAGACACTTCTGAAGAAATCTGCGAAAAATGGAGAGAGGCCTATCGATTTGAGGTAAGAAAAAAGCAGCAACAACTGGAGGATGACCTCAAAAATGCGAAGGACATTATTGCTTCAATGGAATTTTTGCTCAGACCAGAAATATCTCGACAGGAGTTTGAAAAAATTGTCGAAGAACAGGGTGATCCAGAATTTGTCGAATATGTTTGCAATTGGGCAAAGCTGATTCAATTTTTGCATGGCAAATACAAAAAGACCATTCAAGAGGCTGCCACGATAGCGACTAAAACCATGGAACCGTTCTCTTATGATGAAAGAGTAGTATTATTTATGATGACGTTCTGGAAATATGGTGATGAAATGATGGATTGCATTTTGCGAAATACTTCACAGATTATTATTATAGGAGCCTTCTGATAAGCAAAAAGAACCTCGTAAGAGGTTCTTTTTGCTTAGATTTTTTGCTTCTTGCACCATCCCACTTTTTATAGTATAATTCACATAAAAGGAGGAAAAATTATGCGAGAAATATGGGATTTATTAGATGAAAACGGAAATAAAACAGGAAAAATCTTTGAAAGAGGAACGCCTTTTCCAGAAGGCTATTATCATTTGGGGGTGGATGTTTGGATAGTAAATGCGAAAAATGAAATTCTGATTCAAAAGCGTTCGCGGAACAAAAGAAATTCCCCAAACGTATGGGCTATGACAGGTGGTTCCAACCTAAAAGGAGAAACCAGTTTGCAAACGATTGAAAGAGAAGTAAAAGAAGAATTAGGGATTACGCTAAATGTCCAAGATTTGCAACTCATGACGTGTTATAAAACAGGTAATGTATGGCTAGATGAATATTTTGTCAGACAAGAAGTAGACTTAAAGGACATCGTTATGCAACCAGAAGAAGTTTGTGATGTAAAATGGGTCACTTATGAGGAAGTGCAAACTTTTGTTGAAAAGGGAGAATTTATAGAAGAACGTTGGGAATATGTTAGAGATTTTATTCGAAATAAATTAGAAATATAAGCAGGCATTTGCCTGCTTATAAAGTTTAGTTTAAATCAAGGCGTAAACGCTCGCCTGCATAAATTAAATTCGGATTAGCAATGTCGTTCAATTGAACAATACAGCGAATCGGAACATCGTATTTTTGTGAAATGGAAGTTAAGGTATCACCAGTTTGAACGGTGTAAACAATATGGTTGGTTTCGTATTTATCGCTGTTTACAACAGAAATGTCGTTTGTTGTATCGATTTTCAATACTTGACCTACGTAAATCAAATTGGGGTTTGAAATACCATTCAAACCTGCAATTTCAGAAACAGTTGTGCCATATTGAGTGGCAATTTGGCTCAAGGTATTTCCAGGTTGCACAGTATAAGTTTCGACATTATTTGTCGTATTTTCAGGTGTTGCAATTGTATCACCAGAAGTTAGAAAAATATTGTCGGTAAAGGTATCCATATCCACATAACCTTGAATACCTGGTACGGTTCCTCGATCATTATATTGAAATCCTTCGTAAGAAGCCCAATTACCAGTTTTGGGTGTAGTAACGCCATATTCGGCTACCCAAAGTGGATACGTATCGGCAATTTGGCGTTGAAAGGTATTAGCGGCATTGGAAGCATCGCTGTAAACAATGACTTCTTTGCCAGTTAAAGCTTGCACTTTTTGCAAAAAAGCAAGCGAGATTTGGTTAATTTCCTCCACTGTCAAATTTCCAAATACTTCAAAATCCATCGCAAGTTTGCAATCTGGCGAAGTTCCAGAAATGACGGAAGCAAAATATTGTGCTTGTTGTTCTGCTTCAGGTACGCTTCTGGCTGTTAAAAAATGATATAACCCAATTTTTAGCCCATTGGCTTTAGCATTTTCATAATTGGTACGAAAATGGCTGTCAACAATAGAATTTCCTTGACTTGCCTTAATATAGACAATTTCAATGCCAGCATTTTTAACTTGGGTGTAATCAATATAGCCCTGCCAATCGCTTACATCCATTCCAGGATGGCTAGCAGCCAAACAAGAAAGGGGAAGAGATAAAAGGGTCAGGACTAAAAGTGTCAAACAAAAAATCTTTTTCATAAAAACCTCCTTTTTCATAGGATATGAAAAGAAGAGAAAATTTGACATTTTACATAAAAAATGGTATAATGGATTTATCAAAACTTAGAAAGGAGGCCAGTCTATGAGGGATTGTCTGAATAGTCAGGTCATGGAGCGGGGCAATTGCGACCGAACTACGAGAAGAGTGGAGTTTGGAAGCTTAATTTTGTATCCATGGTCAAAAATCGAAAAGCATGGACATTATGACAAAAATGGCATGAAACACTGTGAGATTTATTTTACGCTTTCAATGAACGTGTATTTTAACAAAAATCGGCACTTGTTCATCATTTGTCGAAATGGTGAACATGAAGTGGAAAACCTTTCAGCTAACCGCAAAGCCAGAGTAATCTGGATAAAATTGTGGTGGTAAGAACGAAAAAAGTCTGTTGTGGTAAAACATAGCAGGCTTTTTGCATAGGTTTCTAAATTCTGGAAATACTATTTGGCAAAAGGATTTTAGGAGGTAAATATGAAAGATTGTTTAAAAATAGTTAGTGTAAAGGCTTTGGAAGTGTTGGATTCGAGAGGAAATCCGACGGTCCAAGTAGAAGTGGTGACAGAAGGTGGATTTTGTGGAAAAGCAATTGTTCCATCTGGTGCTTCAACAGGGAGTTTTGAGGCTTTGGAGTTAAGAGATAATGATGAAAAGCGTTTTGATGGAAAAGGTGTTTTGAATGCAGTAGATAATGTCAATAAGAAAATCGCGAAAAAAATTGAAGGAAGGAATGTCTATGATCAAATTCGAATTGATGAAGAACTCATTAACATGGCAGGAGAAAACAAAACGAAACTTGGCGCTAATAGCACGTTAGGTGTTTCGATGGCGGTTTGTAAGGCTGCCGCAGAATCGCTTGGCTTGCAATTGTACAATTATATTGGTGGGATAAATGCTAAAATGCTACCCATTCCGATGATGAACATTTTAAATGGTGGCAAGCACGCAGGAAACAATGTCAACATTCAGGAATTTATGATTATGCCAACTGGTGCACAAAATATCAAACAAGCTATTCAAATGGGGGCGGAAGTGTATCAGGCACTGAAGAAGATTTTGAAAGTAAATGGCTATTCAACAGCGGTTGGGGACGAAGGAGGATTTGCACCTGATTTGCAAAGTGAAGAAGAAGCGTTTAAGTATATTTTAGAAGCGATTAAACATGCAGGTTATGAGCCAGGAAAAGACATCAATCTAGCCATTGATGTGGCTGCTACGGAAATGTTTGACGCAGCAAAAAAAGGCAACCGTGAGGGTTACGAATTTTGGAAAACAGGCGATTTTAAAACAACCGATGAAATGATTGCCTATTTAGAGCAACTAACGGAAAAATATCCACTCATTTCCATCGAAGACGGTTTAGCAGAAGAAGATTGGGAAGGCTGGAAAAAACTAAGTGATGCATTAAAAGACAAAATCATGTTAGTCGGAGATGACATTTTTGTGACCAATCGTACGCGTTTTGAAAAAGGTATTCGAAATGGCGTGGCCAATACGATTTTGATTAAACCAAACCAAATTGGAACTGTTACAGAAACGCTCGATTGCATTGAAATGGCAAAACAAAATGGCTATAAATCAGTCATTTCTCATCGTTCTGGTGAGACAGAAGATACGTTCATCGCTGATTTGGCAGTAGCAGTCAATGGCGGATACATCAAATCTGGGGCACCTTGCCGAACTGACCGTGTGGCGAAGTATAATCGATTGATTACGATTGAGAGTGAAATTTAGAAAACGACAGTAGTGTTTGGATAGAAAAATCGTGATTTTATAGTTTCCATAAAACCACGATTTTTCTTGACATTTTATGTAAAATATGGTATAATATAAGTAGAAACTTACATAAGCAAGGAAAAATTTTATTCCAAGAACAGAAAGGAGAAACAGTATGAGAAAATTAGGAGAAGAGGTAACACGGAAGTTTTGGATGGCATTGTGCTGTCTATTGTTGATTGGTAACTTGTGGACTTTGGCGAGAGTGTCGGAATTAAAAGCAGAACTTAATCCGACATTTGAGCAAGTGAAAGAAGAGTTGTGGCTGACAAGTTATGAGCTCCAAAATAGGAGTGATATTTCAGTCGCAATGTCAACGGTAAAGTATTGGGAGAATGAAGCTCAGGCTTTTTCTAATGCGAAGACTTTTCAAATGTACGAGGGTGAAGAAATACTTTTTTCCTGTTCCATATTAGGTGGTGAAAGAAGTAATTGTTATATGGAACTCTGGAAAGTCAATAGTAGAGGTTATTGGGAAGATTGGAACAGAAAGTCCAAAGAAAAACTTCAGATGGAAAAACCTTGTACTGTAATGCAAGTAAAATTTTATGCAACTCTGAAAGAAGAAGGAACCTATATCGCTTGCGTAAATGACAGAGGTATAGATTTGTATTTTGCCTTCGAATTAGAAAAAAAGGAATGAAATTTATATTTAGGCGCTACACAGAATGTGTGGCGCTGTTTCTGGTTTGACAAATTGAAAAGGATATGATATGTTTCAAATAAGATAGTGTTTAATTGTTTTATTAAGGAGAAAAAACGATGAGCAAAAGAAAAAAGTATCAGCAAAGTGCGGTGATTACGTGCATTGTATTGATTTTGGCGTTTTTGGGGAGTTTACAAAAGGCAGATTGGTCAGAAGAAGCGAAGGAGAAACCAAAGATAGAGGCTTCGGTTGCTTTGGAGGATATTCCTGCATTTTCAGGGGAGCCTTATGTTACGCTCAATGATAATCGACCATGTTTTTCGGAAAACGATGATACGTTGGAGCCATTTGAAACGTATAGCGAGTTAGACGAGCTTGGCAGATGTGGCGTGGCGTATGCCAATATTTGTCAGGAAATTATGCCGACTGAAAAAAGAGGTGATATTGGAATGATTAAACCAAGTGGTTGGCATACGGTCAGATACGATGATTTGGTGGAAGGAAAATATTTGTATAATCGTTGTCATTTGATTGGCTATCAGTTGGCTGGCGAAAATGCCAATGAAAAAAATTTGATTACGGGAACACGTTATCTAAATGTGAAAGGCATGTTGCCATTTGAAAATGAGGTCGCAGATTATGTGGAACAAACCAATCATCATGTTCTGTATCGTGTGACGCCGATTTTTGAAGGAAATAATTTGGTGGCAAAAGGTGTTCGAATGGAGGCTTTTTCGGTGGAAGATAAGGGAAAAGGTGTATCTTTTCATGTATTTGTGTATAATTATCAGCCAGGTGTGAAGATTGATTATTTGACAGGAGAAAGTCAGAGAAAATAATAGGAAAAATTTGAATATTGGATAAAATGTTGATTTCGGATTTCATACAATCAACTCCAAATGAGTTGTCAAGAAAAAATTGACAACTCATTTTTGGATAAATTTTGGAAATAAAGGATTGCTGGGGAGAGGTTTGTGTGGTAGAATGGAAGAGATAGATAGTAAGTTGTAGAGGAGGAATTTATATATGAATAAAACAGCATGGATATTTTCGTATAAACTAAAAAAAGGGATAAGTGAAGAACAATTTGTAGAATTAACGCAAAAATTACACGATGAAGTTATTTCTAAAGCAAAGGGATTTATTTCTTGGGAACATTACTTACAAGGAGATATATGGACTGATTTTGTTCTTTGGGAAACGGAAGAAGATGCAAAT
>CANTGH010000003.1 GCA_947653235.1 uncultured Clostridium sp. | reverse complement strand
ATGAAGAAATAGAAGACGACGAAGAATACGAAGAAATAGAAGATGACGAGGAATATGAAGAAATAGAAGACGACGAAGAATACGAAGAAATAGAAGATGACGAGGAATACGAAGAGATAGAAGACGACAAAGAATACGAAGAAACAGACGAACAAACACAGCCATCTTCAGATGAGAAAGATTTAGAAAAATTGTCTAGTTTAAAAGTGGAATATATTTTTTTAGGTTTGCTATTGAATAACCCCAAGGCAATTTCAAGATATTATTTTTTATATCAAGATTGTCATTTTTCGGATGAGGCATTAGATAATATGTATCGTATTATTTTATTTCGAGAATCAGAACAATATGCACCAGCTGTTGCCAAAGAAGGATTTAAACTTCCATTAGAAGCACGTGATACATATGCTTTAAAACTTCAATTACAAGAAATGGCGAATGAAAAAAATTATGATATGGAAGTTATTTATACCATTTTAAAAAAGCTTTTTATTCTGAAAAAGAATTATTTATTGGCACCAACGAAGATTATTCGAGATAATATTTTAAATATTATCAATTATGAATTATACAATGAAATGACAGTAGAAGAAGTTGAAAGTGCAATTGAGCAAATTGGAGTTACAAGTGGACTAAGCCAAGGAAGATTAAATGAGGATATTACAAATTTTTTATTAAACGATGAAAGTAATTTAGTAACTGGAGCAAATTTGCCTTTTCCAATTTTAACAAGTGTCTTTAAGGGAATTCGAAAAGGAGAAACTTTTTGTTATGCGATGCCATCCAATTCGGGAAAGAGTAGGTTGACAATTAATATGGCAAGTTATTTGGCATTTGTAGAAAAAAAGAAAGTACTTATTATTTCTAACGAAATGTCAAAAGAAAAAATGAAACTTTGTTTAATTACGACGATTTTAAACAATAAAGTTTATCAAAATTTACATGGACAAGACTTGCACAAAACAGAAGGAGAATTGTTGGAACTAAAATTTAGAACAGACAAAAAAAGAGGTGTTAAACTGGATCATAATGGGTTTATTTTAAGAGAAGAAAAGGAATCAATAGAGGCTTTTGTAGAACGTTTGAGCAAGCTTTCCACGGAATTTAGAAAAACGATTGCTACGACACAGTGGTTAAATGAACAAATGGATAATTCAATTCATTTTATTCATATTACAGAACATACCAATGACGATATTCGCAAAATAATTATGAATTATTACTACAAAGAAAACATTGAATATATTTTTTATGATACTTTAAAAGCAGATACAGAGAATATTGGAAATGGAGAAGAAGTCAAAAAGACAGCTACCATTCTTTCCAATTTGGCACAGAAATTTGAGATATTTATTGGTTCTTCTATGCAATTATTGGAAAGTAGCACTTTACCAGTGAATTTGACGATTAATGATATGTCAGCAAGTAAAACAGTCAAAGAAGTTTTAGATACATTGTGTTTAATGAAACAAATTAATCCACAAACACTTGTTAAATATGAATATTCACCAATTGAGGAAGCAAAAGAATATAAAGATTTAGAAGTTTTTGAAAATCCCGATGTAAGGTATTATGTTTGTGTAGTTGACAAAAATAGAGCAGGAGCAAAACCCAAATTATTATTTCGTTTAAATTTAGCTTATAATTTTTGGGAAGAATTGGGATATGTAAGGCTAAAACAAGAATTTCAGACAATCGGTTAATTTAGAAAGTAAAAAATGTAAATTTACAGGAAATAATTCTATAATCAAATGGAGGATATAAAAGATGAAAAATAAGAAGGTTAATGAAAACGCTAAAAGCCTTGTGGCTGTACACACACACACACACAAACAAGTAATTTTATAAGAGATAATCAAAGAGGAATTACTTTAATAGCCCTTGTTATCACGATTATTGTATTATTGATTTTAGCAGGCGTTAGTTTAAGTCTCGTGGCAGGAGAGCAAGGGATCTTAAACAAAGCAGAAAAAGCAGTAAGTAAAACAGAAATGATGACTGCGAAAGAAGAAGTTGAGATGTGGTTATTGGAATTGAAGATGAAATATCAAGAAGAATTAAACTATGGAACTGATTTTAGTGAATTTAGTGATTATTTAGAAACACAAATAAATAGCTACAATCAAATAACGCCAAGTGGTTTTTTAATAGATATTGGGAATGGAGATATTGAAGTATATAAAAAAGAACAAGTATTTTTAACAGGAATATTAGAAAATGGGAAAGTAATTTGGGATTTAGAAGCAAATCAGAAAGAAAAACAACCAACGCCAGCTTATGCGAAGTTATATACAGATGGGACTTTGATTTTTAGTCGATCGGAATATACAGATCCAACCAAAGAAGTAGCAAAAGATGGCGGAAATATAGCAGATTTTCAATTCGAGTTTGATGATAAAGTATTTTGGTATAGAGACACTTGTACAAATGTGATATTATATCAGAAAATAATACCGAAAAGTTTTAAATTTTATGCATTAAGAGATGTAACAACAATTGATGTGAGTAAGTTAGATACAAGTTGTATGACAGACATGGGATATATGTTTGGTGGTTGTAATAGTTTAGAAAATATAGATATAAGTAGGTTTAATACAAGTAAAGTAGAAAATATGTATTTTATGTTTGGTGGTTGTAAAAAATTGACCAATATAGATTTAAGAAGTTTTGATACCAAAAATGTTATCAATATGGGAGATATGTTTGTAAACTGTGCAAGTTTAAAAGTCTTAGATGTAAGTAATATTGATACAAGCAACGTAGTTGATTTATCTTTTATGTTTGCTGGTTGTCAAGGTTTGGCTAGTCTAGATGTGAGTCATTTTAATACTCAAAATGTCACCAATATGTCAAATATGTTTTTTGATTGCAATCGCTTAACTCAGTTAGATTTAAGCAATTGGGATATAGGAAATGTTACTAATATGAATAATATGTTTTATAACTGTAATAATTTAACAGTTTATGTAAAAGATCAAGAAATGAAAAATAAAATAGAAAGTTTCTCAGGCAATGAAGGGGTTACGATTGTAGTAAAAAATCTGTAAACAATAATTTTAGTCCAACCTTTTATTATACCTTATTTTTAATAAAAAGCAACTTGACATAAATCAAAAAATATGTTATAATAAAAGGTGAGGGTATTTTTAGGAAATAACTGAAGCGTTATTTCCTTTTTAATGTTTTATTTTTTTAAAAAAGTCATAAAAAGGCTTGACTAATTGTAAAAAATAGTATATAATACTAGAACAATTTCATACAAAACCGTTATATAATTTTTGCTCAAAGAGGAATTAGGCAAAAGAGGAACTAACCTAAAAAATCTTGTTTTTAAGCAGGGATAGGATTTTTTGGTTAACAACCTTTTGCGCTAAGAAGGACTTAGAGCAAAGTTCATATATTACCTGCTAAATTTATAAAAAAGGTGGTTTTTATTTTGGTAAAGGTAAAAGATGTCAAGCACGAAAAATGCGTGCGCAAAACTTTTTCAAAGATTGGAGATTTCATCGAAATACCTAATCTTTTAAAAGTACAAAAAGATTCATATGACTGGTTTATTAAAGAAGGATTAGGTGAAGTATTAAGAGATATTTCGCCTATTATTGATTATTCTGGAAATCTAGTGCTAGAATTTTTTGATTACTACATGGAAGAAAAAACGAAATATACGTTAGAAGAAGCAAAAGAAAGAGATGCAACGTATTCAACAAGATTGCACGTAAAAGTACGTTTGATTAACCGTGAAACAGGAGAAATCAAAGAACAAGAAATTTACTTAGGTGATTTTCCACTGATGACAGATAGCGGAACCTTTGTGATAAACGGTGCAGAAAGAGTTGTTGTCAGCCAGTTGGTTCGTTCACCAGGCTGTTATTATGAATCAAGTTATGATAAAGTTGGTAAAAAGCTATATACATCAACCATTATGCCAATTCGTGGTGCATGGCTAGAATATGAAACCGATAGTAATGATGTATTTTATGTTCGTATTGACCGAACCAGAAAATTGCCAGTAACTTGTTTATTGCGAGCAATCGGCTTAGATACAGATGAAAAAATGTTAGAATTTTTTGGTGAAGAAGACAAAATCCTAGCAACAATTGCCAAAGATCCAATTAAAACCGCAGATGAATCCTTAATTGAAATCTACAAAAAATTAAGACCAGGTGAACTTCCAACCGTAGATGCAGCGCGTAATTTATTCAATGGATTATTTTTTGATAACAGACGTTATGATTTATCTAAAGTTGGTCGTTACAAATTCAACAAGAAATTATGTTTAGCGGACAGAATTGCTAATCACATTGCTTATGAAACAATTGCTAATCCAGAAACAGGAGAAGTTTTTGTGGAAAAAGATGAAGTGATTTCAAGAAAAGTTGCACGCGAAATTCAAAATGCTGGTATCAATAGTGTTTATGTAAAAATCGAAGACAAAAAAGCGAAGGTCATTGGAAACGGTGTTGTTGATATCAAAGCTTTTATCAAGCCAGAAATTGCAGATGAATTAAAAATCAAAGTAGATGTCAATTATGAAGTGTTGAAAAATATTTTAGAAAATGCTAAAAACGAAAAAGAATTAAAGAAAATTCTAGAAGAAAGAATGGACGAATTGATTCCTAAAAATATCATAACAGAGGATATTCTAGCTTCTGTAAACTATTTGTTAAACTTGGAATACAATATTTATATCTCATCACCAGAAAAAGCAAGATTAGGAAAAGTAGATGATATTGACCATTTAGGAAATAGACGTATTCGTTGTGTAGGGGAACTTTTACAAAATCAATTTAGAATTGGTTTAACAAGATTAGAAAGAGTAGTGCGTGAAAGAATGACCCTTCAAGATTTAGATGTTATTACACCACAAAGCTTAATTAACACGAAACCAATCACATCTTCTATTCGTGAATTTTTCGGAAGTTCACAGCTTTCACAATTCATGGATCAAACCAACCCACTTTCTGAATTGACTCATAAAAGAAGAATTTCAGCCTTAGGACCAGGTGGTCTTTCCAGAGAAAGAGCAGGTTTTGAGGTACGTGATATTCATTATACCCATTATGGTAGATTATGTCCAATTGAATCCCCAGAAGGACCAAACATTGGATTGATTTCAGCGCTTTCTACTTTTGCAATTATTAACGAATATGGTTTTATTGAAACACCGTATCGAAAAATTGATCAAGAAACAGGAAAAGTAACAGATGAAGTAGAATACATGACAGCTGATGAAGAAGATAATTACATCATTGCACAAGCTTCTGAGCCAGTTGACGAAAAGAATTGTTTAACCAATAAAAGAATTCGTGTTAGAGAACGTGAAGAAATCAAAGAAATTGAAAGAAATAAAGTTGATTATATCGATATTTCGCCAAAGCAATTAGTTTCTGTTGGTGCTGCCATGATTCCTTTCTTAGAGCACGATGACGCCAACCGTGCCTTAATGGGAGCGAACATGCAACGTCAAGCAGTGCCTCTTATGATTACGGATTCGCCAATGGTTGGAACAGGAATTGAATATAAAGCCGCTAAAGATTCAGGCGTTGTTGTCATTGCTGAAGACAATGGTGTGGTTCAAAAAGTGGTTGGTGATGAAATCGTTATCAAAGAAGAATCGGGAAAAGTAAGAACATACTATTTAAGAAAGTTCAAAAGAACCAATGGTGCAACGTGTATTAACCAAAGACCAATTGTTAGAGAAGGTGAAATCGTAAAACGTGGTGATGTAATTGCTGATGGACCTGCTACAGATAAAGGTGAAATGGCACTTGGTAAAAATCTATTGATTGCTTTCACAACGTGGGAAGGTTACAACTACGAAGATGCTATTTTACTATCTGAAAATCTAGTCAAAGAAGATGTTTTGACATCAATTCATATTGAAGATTACGACTGCGAATGTCGTGATACAAAATTAGGCCCAGAAGAAATTACAAGAGACATTCCAAATGTTGGTGAAGATGCACTAAGAGATTTGAATGAAGATGGTATTATCCGCATTGGTGCTGAAGTAGGACCTGGTGATATTTTAGTTGGTAAAGTAACACCAAAAGGTGAGACGGAATTGACCGCTGAGGAAAGATTATTGCGTGCAATTTTCGGCGAGAAAGCCAGAGAAGTTCGCGATACTTCTCTTCGTGTACCTCATGGTGAAGCAGGAACGATTGTGGATGTAAAAGTATTTACTAGAGAAAATTCAGATGAATTAGGGCCAGGTGTCAACCAAATTATTCGTGTGTATATTGCACAAAAAAGAAAAATTTCTGTTGGTGATAAAATGGCAGGACGTCATGGAAATAAAGGTGTTATTTCTCGCATTTTGCCAGTGGAAGATATGCCATTCTTACCAGATGGAACGCCAGTTGATGTTGTGCTTAACCCACTTGGTGTGCCTTCTCGTATGAACTTAGGACAGGTGCTTGAAGTTCATTTAGGAGCAGCAGCCAGAATGTTAGGTTGGAAAATGGCAACACCCGTATTTGACGGTGCGACTGAACAAGACATCGAAGATATGCTTGAAATGGCAGGTTTAGAAACCAGTGGAAAAACCATTTTGTATGATGGAAGAACTGGTGATCCATTTGATCATCCAATTACAGTTGGTGTAATGTATATGTTAAAACTTCACCATTTGGTGGATGACAAAATCCATGCTCGTTCTACTGGTCCATACTCACTTGTTACACAGCAACCTCTTGGAGGTAAAGCGCAATTTGGTGGACAACGTTTTGGAGAGATGGAAGTTTGGGCATTGGAAGCATATGGTGCAGCCTATACTTTACAAGAAATTTTGACGATGAAATCAGATGATGTAATTGGTCGAGTAAAGACTTATGAAGCCATTGTCAAAGGGGAAAATATCCCAGCTCCAGGTATTCCAGAGTCTTTCAAAGTATTGATTAAAGAATTGCAGTCTTTGGGATTGGATATTACGTTATATAGTGATACAGACGAAGAAATTGAAATCAAAGAAAACACCGAAGAAGGCGAAGTTGAACTAGAAGATGAGATGACACTTACTGCTGAAGAATTAGAAGATGAAGATTTTTCAGACTTAGAAGACGATGAAATTGATGATATGTTAGACGATGAAATTGAAGTCGAAGAAGAAGAAGTTGAAAACGAAGAACAAGCAGAAGATGAATTCTATGAAAATATTTTAGATGAAGATATTCCAGATGAAGAGATTTTCAAAGATTTAGAACAAGAATCGAAAGAATAACAAATAAATTGAATTGAATAGAACAACTATCCTTATTTTAAATGACAAAAAATCTGTACAGCGGTGGAAATTTAAAATAGTGGATAGGGATTGTGTGGTTACAATCCGATATTTTATAAATATTTTGTATCAACCCAAAAAAATTAAGGGGGCTAGAAATTGGAAGAATTAGAAGTTTTTAATAAATTAAAAATTGGTTTGGCATCTGATGATAAAATTAGAGAATGGTCTCATGGTGAGGTAAAAAAGCCAGAAACGATTAATTATAGAACACTAAAACCAGAAAAAGATGGTTTGTTTTGTGAAAAAATCTTTGGTCCAACAAAAGATTGGGAATGTCATTGTGGAAAATATAAAAGAGTAAGATATAAAGGAATTGTCTGTGATCGTTGTGGAGTTGAAGTGACAACTTCGAAAGTAAGAAGAGAGAGAATGGGACATATTGAATTGGCAGCTCCTGTGGCACATATTTGGTATTTTAAGGGAATTCCAAGTAGAGTGGCTTTACTATTAGACATTTCGCCAAGAAGTTTGGAAAGAGTCATCTATTTTTCTTCGTATATTGTGACAGATAAGGGAACAACAGATTTACAAAAATATCAAGTTATTAATGAAAAAGAATATCATGAAGCAGAAGAAAAATTTGGAAGAGGTTCTTTTAAAGCTGAAATGGGTGCAGAGGCAGTCCAAAAATTATTGAAGGAAATTGACGTAGACAAATTATGCGAAAAATTAAAAAAAGAAATTACGAAAGCTAGTGAACAAAAAAAGGCCAAATTGGTTAAGAGATTAGACACAGCTGAGTCATTTAGAGTTTCTGGAAACAAACCAGAATGGATGATTATGAGTGTTGTACCAGTGATTCCACCAGAGTTAAGACCAATGGTACAATTGGATGGTGGACGATTTGCTACTTCTGATTTGAACGATTTGTATCGTCGTGTTATTAACCGAAATAATCGTTTGAAAAGATTGCTAGAATTGGGGGCACCAGAAATTATTGTTAGAAACGAAAAACGTATGCTACAAGAATCCGTTGATGCTTTAATTGACAATGGTAGACGTGGAAGACCAGTTACAGGAGCAGGAAACAGAGCATTGAAATCATTGTCTGATATGCTAAAAGGAAAACAAGGTCGTTTCCGTCAAAACTTGCTTGGTAAGAGGGTTGACTATTCTGGACGTTCGGTTATTGTCGTTGGTCCAGAGCTTAAAATTTATCAATGTGGTTTGCCAAAAGAAATGGCAGTTGAGTTATTTAAACCATTTGTTATGCGAGAATTGGTGGGACGAGGACTAGCACACAATATTAAAAATGCTAAAAGAATGGTAGAAAAATTGCGTCCAGAAGTGTGGGATATTTTGGAGGAAGTTATTCAAGATCATCCTGTTATGTTAAACCGTGCGCCAACGCTTCATAGACTTGGTATTCAAGCATTCCAACCAATTTTGGTGGAAGGTAGAGCCATCAAACTTCATCCACTTGTTTGTACGGCGTTTAATGCTGACTTCGACGGTGACCAAATGGCAGTTCACGTGCCACTTACACCAGAAGCGATTGCAGAAGCAAGATTTTTGATGTTATCTGTCAACAACTTGCTAAAACCACAAGATGGCAAGCCAGTTACGGTTCCAACACAAGATATGATTTTGGGTGCTTATTACTTAACCGTTCAAATTGATGGCGAAAAGGGCGAAGGCATGTATTTCAAAGATGAAGACGAAGCTATGCTTGCTTATCAAAATGGTGATGTTGGATTGCATTGTAAAATCAAGGTGAGAAGATTTAAAGAAGATGAAGAAGGAAATGTTCGTTCAAAAACCATTGAAACAACGATTGGACGTTTGATTTACAACCAAGGAATTCCACAAGATTTGGGATTTGTGGATAGAAGCGATCCAGAAAATGAGTTTGATTTGGAAATCAATTTCCCAGTCATCAAAAAGAATTTGGGAACCATTGTTTCAAAATGTATCAATGTACATGGATTGTCTGAGACGGCGGATGTACTAGATTATATTAAAGCAACTGGTTATAAATATTCAACCAAAGGTGCGATTACAGTATCTGTTGTGGATGTTGCAGTTCCAGAGGCTAAAAAGAATATTTTAGCGCAGGCTGATCAAGATGTAGATAAAATATTTAAACAATATCAAAGAGGTATGATTACAAACGACGAACGTTATGATGCGATTATCAAAATTTGGGAAAAAGCAACTGATGATGTTACCTCAGCTATGAAAGACAATTTTGATGAGTTAAACCCAATTTACATGATGGCGCAATCTGGTGCCCGTGGTAATATGAACCAATTAAGACAAATTGCAGGTATGCGTGGTCTGATGGCAAATACATCTGGTAAAGCGGTTGAAATTCCGATTAAATCTTGTTTCCGTGAAGGATTAGATGCCTTAGAATATTTCATTTCTTCTCATGGTGCGAGAAAAGGTTTGGCAGATACAGCGCTTAGAACAGCCGATTCTGGTTACTTGACAAGAAGATTGGTTGACGTTTCACAAGATATTATCATTCGTGAAGATGATTGTGGTTCTCAGGAAGGTATTGAATTAGAAGATATTAAAGATGGAAACCAAATCATTGAAGGATTAGAGGAAAGATTAGTTGGTCGATTTTTACTAGAAGATTTGAAAGATCCGAAAACAGGCGATGTTATGGTCGATACAAACACGATGATTACAGAAGCTATGGCAAAACAAATTGTAGAGGCAGGTATCACAAAAGTTGGAGTACGTTCAATTTTAGGCTGTAAATGCAAACATGGTGCTTGTAGCAAATGTTATGGTATGGGATTGGCAACGAGAAAGTTAGTTAATAAGGGTGAATCGGTTGGTATTATTGCAGCACAGTCAATTGGTGAGCCAGGAACACAGCTTACGATGAGAACCTTCCATACAGGTGGTGTTGCTGGAGGCGATATTACACAAGGTCTTCCTAGAGTTGAGGAATTGTTTGAAGCGAGAAATCCAAAAGGTGTTGCTGTGATTACAGAGATTTCTGGTGTTGTTAAAATCAATGATGAGAAGAAGAGAAAAGAAGTCATTGTGACTTCAAAAGACGATAGTAAAAAGTATGCAATAAGTTTTGGATCTAAGTTGAAAGTGAAAGATGGTGATTATGTAGAAGCTGGTGATTCTCTAACAGAAGGATCGATTAATCCAAATGAATTACTTTTGATTAAAGGTGCAGAAGGTGTTTATAAATATATTATCGCTGAGGTTCAAAAAGTTTATCGAAATCAAGGTGTTGATATTAATGACAAACATATTGAAGTAATTGCAAGACAAATGCTAAGAAAGATTAGGGTAGAAGATCCAGGTGATACAGGTCTTTATGGTGCTTCATTAGTAGATATGATTGAGTTTGATGAAATCAATGATAGAATGAAAGAAGAAGGAAAGAAACTTGCAACAGGGAAAAGAGCTTTATTGGGTATTACTAAAGCATCTTTGGCAACAGAAAGTTTCTTGTCAGCAGCATCTTTCCAAGAGACCACAAAGGTATTGACGGAAGCTGCGATTAAAGGGAAAGTGGATCCACTATTAGGCTTGAAAGAAAATGTTATTATTGGTAAATTAATTCCTACTGGAACAGGTTTAAAGACATATCAAGATATAGAAATTAATACAACAATGCAAAAAGCGATGGAAGAAGAGTTGGCTGAAGCAGAGAAAATACAAAATCCAGAAGAGGTTGAAATCAAAACAGAAGAATAATAAATAGAGGAGAAAATATGGCAAATCAAAAGAAAAATACAGGTAAAATGAAAAAAAATAGTTCAAAAATGTTGACAATGTCCATTATTTTATTCATTATTCTTGCGATAATTGCTTTGTGTATTATATTAGGAAAAGGTAAAATTGCGGGATATTCTTTAGTTAAAATCGAAACCAATATGGATTCTGGGAAAGAAACGGTTGAAGAACCAGAAAATAAAATGGAGATTTTGTCAGAGAAGAAATTTTTAGCCTCAAGGGCAAAAGAAAAGTCAAAATTGTCAGTTGTTGTCAATGGTGAGGAAATTGATATCAATGAGGTAGAATTAACTTCTTCTAATGAAGATGTCATTAAAATTGTAAATGGAATGGCAGTTGCTGTATCGGTTGGAAAAACAACGATTACAGCAACGAAAGATGACTTAACGGCTAGTTTAGATTTGCGTTGTATTATTCCAATTACTTCTATGACATTTACATCGACGGATTCTACGATTAAAGTTGGAGGGATTTTACAAATGAAATTAGTTGCAAAACCTTCGGATGCAAGTATTGAGACATTAAAGTATGAATCGAGTGATGAGGAAATTGCGACTGTAAATTCAAATGGAATTGTTACAGGAATAGCACCTGGAAAAGTTACAATAACAGTGAAAGATACTTATAGTGAATTAGAAAAAAGTGTGAAATTAACCATTAAGAAATAAAGTAAAAAACACAATCTTTTGATTGTGTTTTTTTGTTTTTGGGTATGAAATAAATCGCTTGATATTTGACAATATGCCAAAAATATGTTATAATAAAATATGTTAATTTATTTTAGAGGAGAATATATGGCAAAAAAGAGTAGTGAAAAACTAGATAAAATAAATTTGAAATTTAATTTATATATTTTAATTATTATTGGATTATGTATATTGTTATGCATGTATGATAAAAAATTTATTTTACCATCGGTATTATTATGTATTTTTTTAATTTGTTATACAATTTGGATTAGTGATAAAAGAAAAATTGAAATTGTTAATCATATAAAAGAAGTAACTACAGATGTAAATATAGCAACAAGAAATAACTTAATCAGTTCACCAATTCCACTATTATTAATAGAAACTGATGGAACGATTATTTGGAAAAGTAAAAGTTTTATTGATGCTTTTCAAGAGGTAGATGTTATCACATATTTAAATCCAATTATTAAGGAAATAAAGCTAAATATTGAAAAAGAGCAAGAAGACGGAAAAGATTTTGATAAAAACAAATATATGACAAAACAGTTTAATATTGAAGACAAATTTTATAAAATTTATTGTGGTGTTTCAAAAAGTAAGAAAAAAGATAAACGAAAGCAAAGAGAATATCAATTAACCTTGTATTTTATTGATGATACAAAATACAATGAATTATTTGATCAATACAACAATTCTAAAACTTGTGTAGGAATTGCGATGATTGATAATTATGAAGAATTAATGCAAAGAGTTATTCCAGAAGAAAGAGCTGAATTAGTTACGAATGTAGAAAAGATTATAATGGATTGGGCAAAAGAAACTGGCGGATTGATAATAAAAACAGAAAGAGATCGATTTTTCTATTTATTTGAACAGCGATATTTGGCTAATATAGAGAAGGAAAGGGTAAATGTCTTAGATAAAGTTAAAAGTCTGAGTGAGAACTCGAGTATTCGTGTGACTTTAAGTATTGCAATTTCAAATGAAGGAGAAAGTAATCTAGAAAAATACAAATCAGCTTTGGCAGCAATGGATATTGTGTTAGGACGTGGCGGTGATCAAGCGATTATCCGAAAAGAAGGAAAATATAAATTTTATGGTGGTAATACTGTAGAACAGGAAAAAAGAACAAAAGTAAAGGCTAGAACTGTTGCAGGCTCAATTGCTAACGTAATTAATGAATCTTCTAATGTGATTATTATGGGGCATAGCAATATCGATATTGATGCGATTGGTTCTGGACTTGGTATGTATCGATTATCTAAAACATTAGGAAAAGATGCGTATATTGTATCAGAGCCAAAAGGAAAATCATTAGGAAAGTTTTTGCAAGCTTTGAAAGACAATGAGGAATATGAAAATGTTTTGGTTGATGTAGAAGAAGCAGAAAGTATAATCAATTCTAATACATTGCTGATTATTGTTGACACCCATAAAATAAATTATGTAGAATTTCCGCAGTTATTAGATAAAATAGAAAAGAAGATTGTTATTGACCATCACCGAAAAGCACCAGAAGCAATAACGGATGTCTTGGTATCTTTTCATGAAGTCTATGCTTCATCAGCAGCTGAACTTGTTACAGAAATCATTCAGTATGCTGCGGATGATGTAAAATTAACTTTATTGGAAGCAGAGAGCTTGTATGGTGGTATTATGGTGGATACAAAGAATTTTACCTTTAAAACAGGTGTTAGAACATTTGAAGCAGCAGCTTATTTGAGAAAATTTGGTGTGGATATTATAAAGGTAAAAAAATGGTTTCAAGCAGATTTAGAAAGTTATAATGCGATTGCAGAGATTATAAAAAGTGTTGAGATAACAAATGACACAATAGCAATTGCTGTTTATGAAAACGAAGAAGATGAAGACGCTAATTTAATTTGTGCTAAGGCAGCAGATGAATTGCTTACGATAAGTAATATTACAGCTTCTTTCGTGATTGGAAAGATTGGTGAAAAGGTATTTATTAGTGGAAGATCCATTGGTGATATCAATGTGCAAATTATCCTTGAGAAATTAGGAGGAGGAGGGCATATTACTTTAGCTGGTGCCCAAATTGAAGGCTTGACATTAGAAGAGGCAAAAGATGAATTGATTATTCGAATTAATGAGTATTTAACAGAAACAGAATAAAGGCGAAGAGGCACAAATTGTGTCTCTATTAATTTGGAAAAAAACTTGAAAAATTCTGGAAAGTGTTATATAATAAACAACGATAAATTAACAAAGGTGAAATTGCTAAGAAGAAGGGAGAAAGCATGAAAGTTATATTAAAACAAGACATCAAAGGAGTGGGGAAAAAAGATCAAGTTATCCAAGCAGCAGATGGTTATGCTAGGAATTACTTGTTTCCTAAAAACCTAGCTGTTCCAGCAGATATGGGAAATATGAACAATCTAAAAGCAAAGAAGGATTCAGAAAGCTTTAGAAAAGGAGAAGACTTAAAGGAATCTCAAGCATTGGCGGAAAAAATGAAAGATATGACAATTGAATTCAAAGTTAAAGCAGGAGAGAATGGACGCTTATTTGGTGCAATAACGGCAAAAGAAATTGCAGAAGTTTTGAAGAAGGATTATCAGATTGTGGTTGATAAGAAGAAAATTATGTTAGCAGAAAGCATCAAAGTAGCAGGTGTCACAAAAGTAGAAATTAAGCTAAATGAAGGAGTTGTTGCAAAATTATCAGTTATGGTAACGACTTTATAAAGTTAGTCAATAATTGGTTTTGCTAGAATTTTCAGGCACATTAAAGACTTACTACTTTAATTAACTTATGATTTAGAAAGGATGTGTAATAAAAGTGGATATTGGAAAAGTGCCACCGCATGATATTGAAGCAGAGCAAGCGATTTTAGGTTCTATGCTTACCGATAAAGATGCGGTAATCAGTAGCATCGAAGTATTAAAAGAAGATGCTTTTTATCGTGAGGATAACAAAGCCATTTATGGGGCAATTTTGAATTTATATGCGAAAAATGAGCCAATTGATATTATAACGGTTAAAGCAGAATTGGTTGAAACAGGTAATTTTGAACGTGTTGGCGGAATTGAATATTTGGCGTCACTACCAGATAAAGTTCCGACGACTGCTAATGTTGAAAAATATATCAAAATTGTAGATGAAAAATATATGCTTCGCAATTTAATTCAATCGGCTAATGAACTGATTTCGTTTCGGATACGATGAAACAGAAGAAGTTGATAGCGTGTTAGATATGGCGGAGAAGAAAATTTTCGATTTAACCCAAAAAAAGAATACAACAGGCTATTCGACTATCAAAGATGTCTTGGTTGAGTCATTTGCAGAATTGGAAAAATTGTATAACCAAAAAGGACATATTACAGGTGTTTCCACAGGCTTTTCAGATTTGGATTATAAAACATCTGGATTTCATGGATCGGAATTGATTATTTTGGCAGCGCGTCCAGCGATGGGAAAGTCAGCATTTGCGATTAATATTGCGACAAATGCGGCTGTGCAGAATAAAATTCCAGTTGCGATTTTTAATTTGGAAATGTCGAAGGAACAAATTGGTAACAGAATTTTGTGCAGTGAAGCCATGGTGGATAGCAATAAAATCAAAACAGGGCAAATTGAGGATCAAGATTGGATGAAACTGGCATCTACATTGGGAATTTTGTCAGATGCACCGATTTATATTGATGATACACCAGGCATTTCCATTATGGAAATTCGAGCTAAATGCAGAAAATTAAAAATGGAGAAAGATGTCGGATTGGTTGTAATTGACTATTTACAATTGATTCAAGGAAGTGGAAAAAGAAACAGTAGTCGTGAGCAAGAGATTTCCGAAATTAGCCGTTCTTTAAAAATTCTTGCCAAAGAATTGGATATACCAGTTATTGCTTTGTCGCAGTTGTCTCGTGGGGCAGAAAAACGTGATGATAAACGTCCAATGCTTTCTGATTTAAGAGAATCAGGAGCTATTGAGCAAGATGCGGATATTGTTATTTTCTTGTATCGAGATGATTATTATAACGAAGATAGCGAAGAGAAAAATGTTGCAGAAGTGATTATGGCAAAGCATAGAGGAGGTTCAACGGGAACAGTAAAACTTGCTTGGATGCCAAGTTATACGAAATTTGCAAATTTGGAACGTCGTTATGAAGAAGGATTTTAACTGAAGATTGTAAAATTTGTGGTTTATTATCAAGCAAAAAAGGGAAGAATTATGTTAGAGCAAAAAATTTTTGATTGTATAACTAAATATCAGCTCATTCAAAAAGGGGACAAAATTGTGCTTGGTGTTTCTGGAGGGCCAGATTCGATTTGTTTATTGGATATTTTGCATAAAATTTCTCAGAAAGGCTACTTAGATTTTTCGATTTCTGTTACGCATATTCATCATGGATTGCGTAAAAATGCTGATTTGGATGAAGAATTTGTACGAGAATTTTGTGAAAAGATTCAGGTTCCGTTTTTTGTTAAACATGTCAAAATAGAGGAAATTGCTAAAATAGAAAAACGAGGTCTTGAAGAAACAGGAAGAAAGATAAGATATGAGTTTTTTGACGAAATCTTAGAAAAAACAGGCAGCAATAAAATTGCTACGGCTCATCATGCAAATGATAATGCCGAAACAATTATCATGAATATTCTAAGAGGTACAGGAACAAAAGGATTGATTGGTATGGAAGTCAAAAAAGGCAAATATATTCGACCATTATTGCAGACTAAGAGAGAAGAAATCGAAGCCTATTTAAGTCAAAATCATATCACAGCAAGGCACGATGAATCGAATGAAGATAATTCTTATACTAGAAATAAAATCAGAAATATTGTTTTGCCCTATTTGGAAGAAGAGTTTAATCCCAATATTGTTCATACATTGCAAAGATTGTCTGACATTGTCAAAGAAGAAGAGGAATATTGGCAAAGGCAAATTCTAGCGATTTATCAAGAAATTTGTATTGCAGAAGTAAATCATAAGGAAATTATTCTTGATTTGAAAAAATTCAATGAATTAGAAAAAATCATACAAAAGAAAATCATTTTATATGCGATTACCAAACTTTTTGGTTCTTGCCAAGGTATTGAAAAAATACATATGGAGGATATGATTAAACTATGTAACAATAATATTGGAAACAAATATTTAACTCCAAACAAGCATATGAAGATTGTAACACAAAAGAAACAATTAAAAATAATAGCACTAACTTGCTAATCCGTAAGAAATTTAAAAATAGAAATATTACAAGAATATGACATTTTTTCAAAAGGCTTGAAAAACAAATTTTGGTGTGCTATTATTATTGACAAGTGAAAATAATAAAGATTTTTGAAGGAGGAAAAAAGTTTGAAAAACGGAATTAAAACATTAGCAATTTGGCTGATTATTATTATAGCTTCTGTGGGAATATTAAGCGGATTGCTGAATAGTTCAGATAGAAAGATGAATTATTCAGAGTTAATCCAAGAAATTAACCAAGGAGAAATTTCAGAAATAGAAATTTCATCGGATAAACAAACTGTTTATGCCACATTAAAAAATGCAGATACTGCAAATAAAGTAAAAGAAGTAACCATTCCAAGTTTAGATTCTTTTATGGAGGAAATTTCAAATCATATTTTAGAGGGACAAGTAACGGTAACACAAGATGAAGAATCTGCATTTGTTGCGATTTTAAGTGTGTTTTCACCATTTGTCATTTTAATTATCTTCTTGGTATTTTGGTTATTATTGATGAATCCAAATCAAGGTGGCAATAAGTCATCGATGACATTTGGCAAAAGCAAAGCAAGAATGATTAGTTCAACAGATAAAAATAAAGTATTGTTCAAAGATGTAGCAGGTGTTAATGAAGAAAAAGAAGAATTACAAGAAATTGTAGAATTTTTGAAGTCACCTAAAAAATTTACAGATATGGGAGCTAGAATTCCGAAAGGTGTTTTATTGGTTGGTCAACCAGGAACTGGTAAAACGTTGCTTGCTAAAGCTGTTGCAGGTGAAGCAGGTGTGCCTTTCTTCATTATTAGTGGTTCTGATTTTGTGGAAATGTTTGTTGGTGTTGGTGCATCTCGTGTAAGAGATTTGTTTGATCAAGCTAAGAAAAATGCACCATGTATTGTGTTTATTGATGAAATTGATGCGGTTGGACGTCAAAGAGGTGCTGGTCTTGGTGGTGGACATGATGAAAGAGAACAAACGTTAAATCAATTATTGGTTGAAATGGACGGATTTAGTCCAAATGAAGGCGTTATTGTGCTAGCAGCAACGAACCGACCAGATGTTTTAGATAAAGCTTTGTTAAGAGCAGGAAGATTTGATAGACAAATTGTTGTTGGGACACCAGATGTTAAAGCGAGAGAAGAAATTTTGGAAGTGCATGCTAGAAAGAAAAGAATGGCGCCAGATGTGGATTTAAACATTGTTGCGAAAAATACAGCAGGATTTGCGGGAGCTGATTTGGAAAATGTCTTAAATGAAGCTGCTTTATTAACAGCCAGAAGAGATAAAACCGAAATTGGCATGCAAGAAATTGAAGAAGCTATGGTAAAAGTAACGATGGGACCAGAGAAGAAGTCAAGAGTGATTAGTGAGAAAGAGAAAAAGTTGGTGGCTTTCCATGAAGCAGGACATGCTGTTGTTAGCCGATTTTTACCAACGCAGGACAATGTACATCAAATTTCAATTGTGCCAAGAGGTATGGCAGGTGGTTATACGATGTATCGTCCAGCAGAAGATAAATCGTTTATGAGCAAATCGGAAATGGAAGAAAACATTGTGTCATTACTTGGTGGTCGAGTGGCAGAAAGTTTAGTTTTAGGAGATATTTCAACTGGTGCGAGCAATGATATTGAAAGAGCTTCGAAAATTGCCAGAAGTATGGTAACAAAATATGGTATGAGTGATGTTGTGGGAGCGATTATGTTTGGTTCTGGACAAGAAGAAGTATTCTTAGGAAGAGATTTTGCACAACACAAAGATGTAAGTGAACAAACTGCAGCTGTCATTGATGCAGAAGTAAAAAACATCATTGATACTGCTTATCGAAGAGCAGTTGATATCTTAAATCAAAACATGAGCAAATTACATGATGTTGCCAATGTACTGATGGAAAGAGAAAAAATTGATGGAGAAGAGTTTGAAGAGATTATGAATCAATAATTTATAGGGCATCAAAAATGCCCTTTTATTTTGGATATTTTGTCGAAAAAAGGAAAAAAATGACATGTAAAAACAATAGTAAAATGAATCGAATTGTAGTATAATTTTAAATGGATATAATTTTCACACAAAAGACACAAATTTTTAATATTATTTTTATATTTCTCATATAAAATAATAACATACAAAAGAAATTTTCTTTTATAGGATGGAATTCCTAAATATAAACAAGAGAGGAGAGGATTATCAAGATAGATATATCATTAGTAAAAAATAATCAACCTGAAAATAAATTAAATATTAAAGATAATAAATTTGCACAATTAATGCACTTATATTCGCTAGCCATGAGGAGTATTGAGGAAAGAGTTAATTCGCTTAATCAAGCCTATAAGGAAATTCATGAGCAAGATTTAATCAATCATGTATTGTGTAGAATAAAAACACCGAATAGTATCATTCGAAAGATGAAACGAAAAGATTATGAATTAACCTATAAAAATTTAATTGAAAACATCAATGATATTGCTGGAGTTAGGATTATTTGTCCTTTTAAAGCAAATGTTTTTGAAGTGATTGATATGATAAAAGAGTTCGATGATTGTAGAATTATTAAGGAAAAGGATTATATAACAAATCCGAAAAAAACGGGATATTCAAGTTATCATATTATCCTTGAAGTTCCAGTGGAGCTAGATGAGGCAAAGTTGTATACGAAAGTGGAAATCCAAATTCGTACTATGGCAATGGATTTTTGGGCGACTTTGGAGCATGAAATAAAATATAAATCAAAAGGAAGGATTAGTGCAAAAGTGTCAAGAGATTTAGTCATCTATGCTAAAATTATCAATGGAATTGATAATCGATTGATGAGATTACATAAGAAAAGATACAAGAAAAAAATTGAATTATCAGAATAAGATAGGTACTTGCCTATCTTTTTTTATAGATGGGAAATAAAAATTTATAATTGAAAAATAGACATATCTATAATATAATATACCTAGCAAATGAAATTTAATATTTGCTTTAAGCTCATAAAAAAGCAAGGAGAAATGAATGAAAAAGAAGTGGATAAAAAGCATAATCGTTATTATCATAATGATTGTTAGTTCAATTATTATATGTAAAAAGTTCTTGATACAGTCTGTGCAAACTAGTAATATTCCAGAAGAAATATCAGTTAAAGAACCTGTACAATGGAATGCAAACTATATCTGGGATGCTACCACGCAAAATAATCAATGGATGTGTTTTCGCAAAAAAGTAAATCTTACGCAAAGCCAAATAAAAGATGTAACAGCCCAAGTTGCAGTCGACTCTAAATATTGGCTATATATTAATGGAGAAATGGTGATTCGTGAAGGTGGTTTAAAACGTGGTGAAACCATGCATTCGATTTATTATGATGAGGTGGATATCACTCATTATTTAAAAGAAGGAGAAAATACAATTGCTCTGCTTGTTTGGTATTGGGGAGATACGAGTATTTCGCATCATTCGAGTGGGCAAGGTGCGATGCTTTTTCAAGCGAAAATCGGAGAAGATTATTTCATTAGTGATGAGACTTGGAAAGTATCTAGCCATAAAGCCTATTTGCAAGATCCTTTGCGTCCAAACAGCAGATTAATCGAATATAATGTCTATTATGATGCTAGTCTAGCCCAAGAAGATTGGTACAAACCAGACTTTGATGATACCAATTGGGCAAACAGCACAGTTTTGAATGTTGCGGGAAGTGAGCCTTGGGGCGAATTAATCGAAAGAAATATTCCGCAATTCAAAGATTATGGCTTAAAAGAATATGAGAATATGGCGGATTACAGAGATTACATCACAACCCAAAAAGAAACCTTAGCATTAAAAATTCCATATAATGCACAGTTTACGCCATATCTAAAAATTGATGCAGAAGCTGGAAAAAAGATAGCCATCCAAACCGATTTTTACGAAGATATCAATGGTGATTCTGTCAAATGTACGTATTTTACAAAAGAAGGTGAGCAAGAATTTGAATCATTTGCTTGGATGAATGGAGAAACTGTGTACTATGAAATTCCAAAAGGAGTAAAAATTCTTAGTTTGGGTTACCGAGAAAGTGGCTATGATACAGAAATGACGGGTAAATTTCAATCCAATGATGAATTTTTAAATCGATTATGGCAAATGGGAACACGTACCTTATATGTGAATATGCGTGATAGTTATATGGATTGCCCTAACCGTGAACGTGCCCAATGGCTAGGTGATATGACTTTAGAGATGCTAGAAGCCATGTATGCTTTGGATACATCGGCTTATGCGTTGTATGAAAAAGGAATTCGAACTACGTTTGGTTGGATTCAAGAAGGTACTGATGTTTTATTAACGGTTGTTCCCGATTCCGAAGAAGGACTTTTACATTTACCAACACAAGCTTTAGCTGGCATTAATTCGATGTATGAATATTACCAATATACTGGTAAAAAGGAATTTTTAGAATATGTATATCCTTATGCCAAAAATTATTTGAATTTGTGGCAAGTTAATCAAGAAAGTGGTTTAATGGATAATACCAGTTATTTTTTCCTTTGGGAATGGGGTGATTCAAGTGGAAATGTGGATTATAAAGCAGTTGAAAATGCTTGGGTATATTTAGCACTTGACAAACTAGAAAAAATGGCAACTGTTTTAGGTTATGAACAAGATAAACAAGATTTCGCACTTCGTCTTGAAAATTTAAAACAAAGCTATCAAAAATTATGGACGGAAAATGGCTATCAAACGCCAGATAGTAAGGTTACGGATGAAAGAGCCAATGCGCTAGCTGTTATTTCTGGGCTAGCCGACAAAGAAAAATACGATACGATTACTAAGCTTCTCACAACTTCTTATGATTCTACACCATACATGGAAAAATATGTTTTACAAGCTTTGTGTGAAATGGGTAAAATAGAAGAAGCAGAAGAACGTATTAAAGAACGTTTTGATGAAATGGTAAGTGGTGAGGAAAGTTGTTCTACTCTTTGGGAAAACTGGGATGCATCTGTTAACACGAAAAATCATGCGTGGGCAGGTGGACCAATGATTATTTTGTCTCAATATTTTGCTGGAATTGAGCCATTAGAAGCAGGCTATGAAGTCATTTCCATTCGACCACAATTTGGTAAATTGACTACTATAAAGTCTCAAGTTACGACAGTGAAGGGTGAAATTAAACTAGAATCCCAAAAGGAAGAAGATACAATTTTGCTTAAAATTGATGTACCTAGCAAAACACGTGTGGCTATTCCTAAAATGGGTAAAAATTTCAAAATTATGTTACAAGATAAAGTTATTTATCAATCTGGGAAGCCAAGGAAAAATAAAAAAGTGCAATATGATTCTGAGGATGAACAAAATGTTTACTTTTATGTAGAAAAGGGACAATATGAATGGAAAGTAAATAAATCATGAAAAAATATTTGTCGTTGACATTGCTTAAATATGACAAACGAATGTCATATTTAAGCAATAATTATTTATATTGCTAGGTTTTATGCCACATTGGCAATTTATTATAATTCTGTTAATATGACATTTTTTTGTCATATTTAGATTTTTAATACTCTAAAGGCTGTAAAAAACTTCCTGCGAAGAAAGTTTTTTACAGCCTTTTGGATTATTTTTTTAAAATCAAGCCTCAAGCAACATTGGTCCAATTTCTGTTACAGTTCCAGCACCTAAGGTTAGAATTAAATCATGTGGTTTTGCATTTGTTTTTAGGTGTTTAACAACATTATGAAAATCTGGAATGTAAACAACGTCTTTACCAAGTAATTTTATTTTTTCTTCTAAATCTTTGGAAGAAATACCGAGCATATTTTTTTCTCTTGCGGCATAAATATCCACTAAAATGATGTGGTCAAATTCGCTTAATGCTTGGGCGAATGCTTCTAAGTGTGTAGCGGTTCGACTATAAGTATGAGGTTGAAAAACAACCCAAGATTCGTGACATTTTTTGTTTTTGATTGCCTTAGCTGTCGCCAAAATTTCAGTTGGATGATGACCATAATCATCAAATATAGGAATTTCATGAAAAGAACCCTTATATTCTAATCTACGACTTGCACCTGTAAAACTTTTTAATGAATCAAATATGACTTCTTTTTCAATTCCATAAAAATCACACACACAAATACAAGCCAAAGCATTTAGAATATTGTGATTTCCAGCAACAGATAAGGAAAAGTGATGAAAGAATTCTTTCGATTTTTCGACATCAAAACTTGCAAAACCATTGTCATCAAAAGTAATGTTTTTGGCGATAAAAGTAGCTTCTGGGTTTTCGATGCCATAAGAAATGAACGTTGCTTTTGTGCTATTTTTTAATGCCAAACAATTGACGTCATCTGCATTGGTAACCAGCAAACCGTCTTGTGTTAAAATGGCTGCGAAATCTTGAAATGCTTTGATAATATTATCAAAAGTTTTATAAAAATCAAGATGATCGTTATCAATATTTAAAATGACTTCGGTTTTCGGAAATAATTTTAGAAAATTGGCTTGGTATTCGCAAGCTTCCACGATAAAATATTGACTATTTCCTACTTGATAATTTCCGTTAATTTTATCTAAAATTGCACCAACTTCAACCGAAGGATCTTTTTTGGCATTTAAAAAGCAAGTAGCAATCATAGAAGTTGTGGTGGTTTTTCCGTGTGTACCAGAAATGCAAATAGATTCTTGATATAATTTTGTCAAATAACCTACAAATTCACCACGAGTGACAGTCGGAATGGAATTTTCTTTGGCACAAATCATTTCAGGGTCATCGTTTTTGATGGCGGCAGAATAGATTATCAAATCAGCTTTCTTACAATTTTCAAGATTATGACCGATTGTCGTTTGGATGCCATGTGCATTTAATTTATCTGTAATTTCACTTTGATTTAGATCCGAGCCAGTGACAACGTGTTTCCAATTATGTAGCGTTTCCGCAATGGCACTCATGCTAATTCCGCCAATTCCAATTAAATGTATATGTTGATAGTTTGATAAATCATTCATCTCAAAACCCATTTTGATACCTCCGATAAAAGTAAAATCTTCTTGTAAAGATATTATACAATTAAAATATGCTATTTTCAAGTATAATGTTCATATTTATTATGAGATTATTTTTGAAAAATATGTATAGAAATATTAAATACATATTTTTTGAAGAAAGTCAAGAAATTTATTGTAATATTATGATTTTAGTATGTATTTGGAACAGTTTATTAAAATTTAGAAAATGAAAAAGGAAAATACAAAAAATGTCGAATTTTTGTTGCTGAAATCAAAATATTTTGTTATAATGAAAATAGAATTGATTAAGGAGAAAAAATTATGGAAGAAAAATGTGTTGACAAGCGAGTAAAAGAGGAAACTGAGGCAATTCTTGCCAATTATCGTCAAGAAAAAGATTTGCTCATCACGATTTTAAATGATGTGCAAGAAAAATTTGGCTATATTCCAAAACCAGCTCAAATGGTTATTTCTGAATATTTGTCTATTCCAATGGCAGAAATCTATGGCGTAATCACGTTTTATTCTCGCTTTACTTTAGCCCCAAAAGGAAAATATAATATTTCGATTTGTTTAGGAACCGCCTGCTATGTCAAAGGTTCACAAAAATTGTTAGATAGAGCCAAAGAAAGACTAAAAATTGAACCACGGTCAAGTTACACCAGATGGCAAATTTTCGATTGATGATGTCAGATGTGTCGGAGCCTGCGGATTAGCTCCAGTGTTTATGGTTAATGACGAAGTTTATGGAAATGCGACGGTTAAAGAATTTGACGAAGTGATTGACAAATACATGAACCTGTAAAACCTTAAAGTTTTGATCAACTCATCTAAAATAAAAGGAGGAAATCCATGAAAACAATCCAAGAAATAGAAAAAATAAGAGAAGAAAAAAGAGCAGAGCTTGATTTAAGAGTAAACAGTGTAGTTGACACGCGTGAAAAGCACATTTTAGTGTGCCGAGGAACAGGCTGTACATCTTCTAAATCGCCACAAATTATTGAAAATTTCCGCAAAATTTTGGAAGAAAAAGGTTTGCCAAATGTGCGTGTTATCCAAACTGGTTGTTTTGGACTTTGTGCCAAGGGACCAATTGTTATCATTCGTCCAGAAGAGACGTTTTATGCCCATGTTAAACCAGAAGATTGCGAAGAAATTATTCAAACTCATATTATAGAAGGCAAAAAAGTCGAACGATTACTTTGTAAAAATATGGATGGTCAGCTAGCTGAAAAACTTAACGAACTAGATTTTTACAAAAAACAAAAAAGAATTGCCCTAAAAAACTGTGGTTTAATTGACCCAGAACAAATCGACGAATACATTGCTTTTGATGGTTACAAAGCGCTAGAAAAAGTACTCACGCAAATGAAAGCAGATGAAGTTATCGAAACGATTCAAAAATCAGGTTTAAGAGGACGCGGAGGTGCTGGTTTCTCAACAGGAACTAAATGGTCCTTTACCAAGCAAGCAGAAAGTGAGCAAAAATATGTTGTTTGCAATGCCGATGAAGGGGATCCAGGTGCTTTTATGGATAGAAGTATTTTGGAAGGTGATCCACATGCAGTCTTAGAAGCTATGACGATAGCGGGATTTGCGATTGGTGCTAATCAAGGGTACATATATGTTAGAGCCGAGTATCCAATTGCGGTACAAAGGTTGAAAATTGCCATTAAACAGGCTAGAGAGTACGGATTTTTGGGAGATAATATTTTCGGTACAGGGTTTCAGTTTGATATCGATATTCGATTAGGTGCAGGTGCGTTTGTTTGTGGTGAAGAAACGGCTCTATTGGAATCCATTGAAGGCAAAAGAGGTCAGCCAAGAGTAAAACCGCCGTATCCTGCTACGTGTGGTTTGTTTGGAAAACCAACGTTAATTAACAATGTTGAGACTTTAGCCAATATCACAAAAATTATTTTAAATGGTGCGGATTGGTATGCTAGTATTGGAACTGAAAAGTCTAAAGGAACGAAGGTATTTGCTTTAGGTGGCAATGTTCATAATGTGGGACTGGTAGAAGTGCCAATGGGAACGACTTTGCGCGAAATTGTTTATGATATTGGTGGTGGAATTCCAAATGGAAGAGGCTTTAAAGCAGCTCAAACAGGTGGACCATCTGGAGGTTGTATTCCAGCGGAACATTTGGATACGCCAATCGATTATGAATCGCTTGCTCAAATTGGTTCGATGATGGGGTCTGGCGGATTGATTGTCATGGATGATACGAAGTGTATGGTAAATTTAGCAAAATTTTATCTAGAATTTACAGTTGCGGAAAGCTGTGGTAAATGTACACCTTGCCGAATTGGAACAAAAAGGATGTTGGAGATTTTAGAAAAATTGTGCGCAGGCGAAGGCACAGAGTATGATATTTATCGTTTGGAAAAATTAGCGATTAACATCAAAAAAGCTAGTGTTTGTGGTTTGGGACAGAGTGCGCCAAATCCAGTACTTAGTACGTTACGCTATTTTAGAGAAGAATTCAAAGAACATGCGATTGATAAAAAATGTCGCACCAACGAATGCAAAAAAATTGCCAAAATTGAAATTGACTCAGAAAAATGTAAATCTTGTGGATTATGTCAAAAAAGTTGTCCCGTCGAAGCTATTGAAGGTGAGGCAAGAGAAAAACGTGTGATTAATCAAGAAAAATGTATCAAATGTGGAACTTGTATTGCAAGTTGTCCGTTTAAAGCAATTGGATAAAGCTATTTTAGTAGGAGAACAAAAATGAAAGATAAAACAGATATAACAATCAATACTTATAATCATATTGTTAATGAGTATATCAATTATTTTAAATCAAAGGATTTAAAAGGAAATGTACAATTCCAATCAGAGATAAATTTTGTTGTAGAACATTTAAAGGATGGAGCAAAAATATTAGATGTAGGAACTGCATTAGGTGATTATCCTAAATATTTAACAGAAAAGTTAGAAAAAGATTTTAAAATTATAGGAATTGATGCTGCTGAAAATATGGTAAATATGGCTAAAAAAAACGCCACTAAAGCACAATTTTATAAGATGGACGTAAGAAATATGAATTTTGAAAAATCTTCTTTTGATTGTATATTATGTTTTGCAACACTAATTCATTTGAATGATTTAGATTGTCTGAAAGTGTTAGAAGAGTTTGACAAGATTTTAAAAGAGAACGGAATAATTGCTATAAATGTTATTGAACAATTAGATGGTGAGAAAGAGATATTTGATGATGAACCATTTAATTCTAAATTTAAAACATACTTCAATAAATATAAAAGAACTTTTTTTGAAAGATATTTTTTGGATAAGGAATATGAAATTATGGCATTTTATGATAATTCTATGTTCAACGAAGACAAAATAAAAGGAGAGATAGCTAAATCAAACCAATTTTCAATTATTGTAAAGAAAGGAAAATGAAATATGGAAGAAGAATTTATAACACTTACCATAGACGACCAACAAGTCAAAGTAAAAAAGGGAACCACCATTCTACAAGCTGCCAAACAAGCGGGAATTGATATTCCGACTTTGTGTTTCTTAAAAGAAATCAACGAAGTGGGCGATTGCCGAATGTGTATTGTAGAGGTGGAAGGAAGAAGAGGTTTTGCAACATCTTGTATTCAAAAAGCTGAAGAAGGCATGGTAGTTCATACGCACACACCAGAAGTGTTGGAAGCAAGACACATTATATTGGATTTGATTTTGTCTAATCACAAAATCGAATGTCTAACATGTACACGCTCACGGAAATTGTGAATTACAAAAATTAGCCGAAAAATTCAATGTCCACAAAATTGAATTTCCTGGCGAAATAACGAAACACACCATTGACGATAAATCTCCGTCCATTGTTCGTGATTTTAACAAATGCATTTTATGCAGAAGATGTGTCGCAACTTGTAAAAATGTCCAAGAAATCGGAGCAATTGACTGCATCGAAAGAGGCTTTGAATCTTGTATTTCCACAACTTACGATAAAAGTTTGAATGATGTAGACTGCACATTTTGCGGACAATGCATCGAATCCTGTCCAACAGGTGCTTTGCATGAAAAAGAAAACATTGATGATGTCTGGCCAAAACTGAAAGATCCAGATACTTATGTTGTTGTTCAAACTGCGCCAGCAGTAAGAGTTGCTTTGGGCGAGGAATTCGGCATGCCAATTGGAACCAACGTCAAAGGCAAAATGGTAACTGCTTTAAAAAGAATGGGATTTAACAAAGTATTTGACACCAACACTGGAGCGGATTTGACGATTATGGAAGAAGCCAATGAATTCATCGAACGTGTGCAAAATGGTGGTGTTTTGCCAATGATAACTTCTTGCAGTCCAGGTTGGGTACGATTTGCGGAGAAAAATTACGGAGAATTATTGGGGCATTTGTCAAGTTGTAAATCGCCACATCAAATGTTTGGAGCTGTGATTAAATCTTACTTTGCGGAGAAATATGGAATTGACCGAAATAAAATTTGTACGGTTTCGGTGATGCCATGTATCGCGAAAAAATACGAGTGCAGTCGCGAAGAAATGGAAGTTGACGGTGCACGTGATGTAGATTATGTGATTACAACAAGAGAACTAGCTAGAATGATTAAACAGGCAAATATTGATTTTACAGAGTTAGAAGACAGCGAATTTGACAACCCAATGGGCGAAGCCAGCGGTGCAGGTGCGATTTTTGGAACGACTGGAGGCGTTATGGAAGCTGCTATTCGAACTGCAGTGGACACATTGGAAGGTAAGTCAATTGAGCAAATCGAATACCAGGAAGTCAGAGGCGAAAAAGGCGTGAAAGAAGCGAATTTAAGTATTGGTGGAATGAATGTGAAAATTGTGGTGGTTAGTGGTTTGGCGAATGCAAGAAAGATTATGGAGGAAATTAAGGAAGGAACATCGCCATATCATTTTGTGGAAATTATGGCATGCCCTGGTGGATGCGTGATGGGAGGCGGTCAGCCGATTAAGAGTGCGAAGGTTAGAGCTTCAGTCGATGTTCGAAAAGCAAGAGCGGATAGTTTGTATTCGATTGACGAAAAAAGTACCATTCGTAAGTCACATGAAAATCCAGTGATGAAAATGTTGTATGATGAGTTTTTCGAAAAACAAGGAAGTCATGTGGCACATAAGTATTTGCATACGAAATATGATGCGAAAGAGAAGTATGAAATGGGAGAATAAGTGAATATTTGAAAATAAAACAGGAAAAACCATTGCACGTATGAAGTGCAATGGTTTTGTGAGTTGTTTCAAAATGATTTGTGGCTGGATTTGTAATGTTCTATTTTCAACTCTAATGAAATCCATTTTTCTAAACCAGTGATAACAAGTTGAAGTTCGTTATCGGATGGTTCTGTAATGAAAAACCATTCTAGGTGTAGAAAGAATTTTAAATGATGTAGAAGTTGGGTAAAAAAAGTGACAATAAAGTAGAGACCTAAAATCCGACCCATATGAAACGAGTGAAGATAAAACCCAGAAGCTATTGAAAAGATTAATCCTTGAAATGTTACATAAATCTTTGTATACAATTCGGAAGGAAAGTGAAATTTGCTTATTTTTTCCAGTTCCCACAAATTGGGAATGCCATTTAGTTCTTTATAGGAATTAAGCACCATGTGGATGGCTGTCTGGAGCCTCTGACGATAGTTGTTTTTCTTGCTAATATGCGCATGAAAAAAGTCTTCACATAAGCTTACGAAGCTACCATAACAGAAAATTAAAAATATAAATGTGGCAGTTAATGCATTAAAAT
Organism: uncultured Clostridium sp.; assembly: GCA_947653235.1. Taxonomy (GTDB): domain Bacteria; phylum Bacillota; class Clostridia; order TANB77; family CAG-508; genus Scatovivens. The sequence continues at coordinate 125,405 of CANTGH010000003.1, read as the reverse complement.
TCTTGTTGATTGGTAGTTTTTGAATGACAAAAGCCAAGCCAATAAAAATAATAGCAATTATAAAGTGTTTGAACTTGCTAGAAGTCGTTTCCTTGTGTGTTTTGTTGATCCGTTCACATTGGATGCCATTTGGCGTTTGGTAAATGTAAATGCCATTTTCTGGCATTGAATTGGAATAAAAGATTACTCCGTTGTTGGTTGCTTTAACATGTTTTGGTATAGTTATATTCATATACATGCTCCCCTTTCCCAAAATTTGATAATAAAATTATATCAAAAGTTACATAATTTGTCAATGCTTGAAAATTTAATAATTTATGATATCTTTGGCAAAAGTTAGAGGAATTTTTTAATGTTTGTTTTTCTTTACAAAACCAATTATAATGTGTATAATGATAAAAAATATAAATGGGAGAAAAAATGAAAATTATTATTATAAGACATGGAAAAACACAATGGAATACTTTAAACAAAGCTACTCGGACAAGTTGATATTCCACTAAATGGAGAAGGAAGAGAGCAGGCAAAGCAAACAAAAGAACTTTTGAAAGATATGCCAATTGATTTGATTATTTCATCACCGCTAATACGTGCCAAGGAAACCGCTAATATCATCAATGAAGGTAGAAATCTTCCGATTAAGATTGATGAGCGTGCAATGGAAAGAAATTTGGGCATTTATGAAGGTATGCCAAATTCAGATGAAATCTTCAATGAAATTCGCTATTATACCAAAAATGTACCAGTTGAAAATGGAGAAGATTGTCAAAGCTACACCAAAAGAGTATTCGACTTTTTAAATGATGTCTTTCAAACGTATTGCGGAAAATACGAAAATATTTTAATTTGTTCACATGGATTTTTCTTGCGTTCGGCACGTTGGTATTTTAATGGACTTCCAACGGAGAATGAGAAAATTGTGCGAATTAAAAATTGTCAAGTGGATGTTTATGAGAAGACGATAAATTAATTGCTTTATGTGGTGCATCGATCTCAAATTTGTCAACACTAGAGAACTCAAAATTTGCTAAAAAGTAAAAGTGATACTTGTTTATTGACAAAATTTTCTTTGAATATTATAATAAGGAAAAACCAAAAAGGAGAACCAAAAAATGAACCATGTATTAACTGCTAATCAATACACAAAAGAAACATTAGAAACTCTTTTCAATTTGACAGATGACATTAAAAATAATCCACAAAAATATGTGAAAACGTTAGATGGAAAAATCGTTGCTGTTATGTTTTATGAACCAAGTACAAGAACGCGATTGTCATTTGAAACAGCTGTACTAAAATTAGGGGGACAGATAATTTCCACAGAAAATGCTTCAGCTAATTCATCTGGCAAAAAAGGCGAGAGTTTAGAAGATACCGTCAAAATTCTGCAAGGTTATGCAGATGCGATTGTTATTCGACATTCCAGTGACAATTGGCCACAAGAGGCAGTCAAAGTTGCCAAAGTTCCAATTTTAAATGCTGGTGCAGGCAAAGGAGAACATCCGACTCAAGCATTATTAGATGTTTATACTATTCGAGAACACCAAAAAACGTTAAATGGTGTAAAAGTTGCTATTTTAGGGGATTTGCTAAATGGAAGAACCATCCATTCTTTATTAAAATTAGTTAGTTTGTATGAAGATGTTGAAATATATGGTTTAAGCAAAGAATGTTTTTCGCTTCCACAAGAATATATTGATTTGTTAAACAAAAGAGGGATTGCTTACAAAAAATGTACAAGTTTTGATGAAATTCCAAAAGATGTTGATATTTTGTATCATACTAGAATTCAATCCGAAAGATTTGAAGGAGATTTTGGAAAAGAAGAATATATTATTAATAAAGAAGTATTAAGTCAATTTTCGCCAAATACCATTGTACTTCATCCTCTACCAAGAAACGAAGAAATTGCAGAAGATATTGATGATGACCCAAGAGCGATGTATTTCAAACAAGCACATAATGGATTGTATGTGAGAATGGCATTATTTGTACAAGCGTTTGGGAAATAACAGAAAAGTGAAAGTTTTTAGGCTTTCACTTTTTTATGTATATTACAATTTTTCTGGTTTATTGCCAAAGAAATTTGCCAAAAATGAATTGGCTTTTTTACCATCTTGAATTGGGTCATCTGGATGATTAATTGAAGTGGAATTTTCAAATTTGTTGGAAGCCATAGTTTGTGCCGATGTTGTTTGACTATTTTGAAGGGAAAATTCATTTAATTTAGTGTTATCCCAAATTTGAATGGAGTATTCTGAAATCACAGTTTTTGCACTCTTTGAAATAGTACAATTTCCTGGGATTAAAATAACATTATGATAATGTGCTTTTGTTGCATATTCAGCCAAAGTATGAATATTGTTCGTTGATACATTATTACCTGTTTTCATGATTTGAAGTAAGTAATTTTCTCCGTGAAGACTAGCACTCATCCAATAACTTGAAGCGTTTTGCTGAACGGTAAAAATATTGTGAAAACCTTTATTTTGCAAGATTGTTGTTATCTTGGAAGGGGAATTGTTGTATTTTTTGTAAATTAGATAAATAATAAAAAGTATAACAAGTAAATCAAACATGCTTTTTCTCCTTAGACATTTTCTTTAATTATAACATAAAATCATAGTTCGTGCAAGCCAAAAAGAAGAAAAAGCTGATAGCATCTTACAGGACGCTACCAATTTTGAAGAAGTGAAATTAATTTTTCAAAAAATGAGTATTGATCGATTTGTTAATCTTATTTTTATGAGTGAATTTTATCATAATTTACATAAAAATATAGTTAATTTTTACAAATTTTTCTTGAAAAAACTACAAAAATAAGATATAATACACCAAAACGGAGAAGGAAAAATGGAACTTTTGTCGCCAGTTGGCAATTTTGATAATTTAATAGTAGCTGTACAAAATGGTGCAGATGCTGTCTATCTCGGAGCCAATAGCTTTAATGCCAGAGCCAATGCACAAAATTTTGACCGAGAAGAACTAAAAAATGCTATTTTGTATGCTAGAAAGAGAAATGTGGATGTTCACTTAACATTAAATATTTTAATGTTTAACGACGAGTTAAAGGAGGCATTAAATCTTGCGAAATTTGCATATGAGTGTGGCGTGTCAAGCTTGATTGTGCAAGATATTGGTTTGGCATTGGAACTCATCGAGCGTTTTCCTAATTTACCAATCCATAGCAGTACCCAAATGACGATTTCTAATTTAGCTGGTGTACAATTGATGGAAAAACTTGGTTTTCAAAGAGTGGTTTTGGCTAGAGAATTGTCTTTACAGGAAATAGCCTATATTCGCCAAAACACGAAAATGGAATTAGAAGTTTTCGGACATGGTGCTTTGTGCATTTCGTATTCAGGACAATGTTTGTTCAGCAGTATGGTAGGCAAAAGAAGCGGAAATCGAGGTTTATGTGCAGGTCCTTGCCGATTGGATTATAATTTACTAAAAAATGGAAAGAATATAGATTATGGTTATTTGCTTAGCCCAAAAGATATTTGCACTTTATCAATTTTGCCAAAACTGCTTGACATGCGGAATTGATAGCTTAAAAATCGAAGGTAGAAAAAAATCGTATGAATATGTTTCAATTGTGACGAAAATGTATCGAAAATACATTGATTTAGCAAAAGACAAAACCAAGCCATATAAAGTCGAAGACGATGATGTAAAGCAAATTTTGCAAATCTACAACCGAGGAGGCATGGGGACAGGTTATTTTGAAACTAGACGAGATATTGTTTATCCTCAAAAACCAAATCATTTGGGTGTCTATATTGGTGATGTCCAAAAAATCCACCCAAAACGCAAACAAATTACGATTAATCTGCAAGATAAAATCCAGCAAGGAGACGTTATCAGCATCCGAGATAATACTTCTTATATTTCGCAAATCCTAAATGGAAACACAGTTGGTGAAATCAAAAATTGGAAAAATATCAAAATCAAAGACCCTGTTTATAAAATCGTCAGCCATATCTTAAATAAGCAACAATGGGAAAATCATAAAAAAGAAATGAAAAAGGTAGATATTTCATGTAATTTGTATAAAAATGAAGAAAATATATGCTTAGAACTATATAATGACGAAATCCGAACAAAATCTTGTCTAAAATGTCAAAAATCAGATGTAAACGGACTTGACAAAAACAGAATTTTGTGTCAAATTCAAAAAACAGGAAATACGATTTTTCGCATAAAAGACGTAAATATTGAAGTCGAAGACCTAAAATTGCCAGTTAGCCAGCTAAATCAGATGAGAAGAGAGGCTCTTGCAAAATTTGAGAAATGCCTAGAAAATAGCATTCAAAGAAAGTATGATAAACCAATTCAATTAGAGATAAAACAGCCCAAAACGCGAATTTATGAAAAGCCAAAACTTAATTTGTATTTGCAGAAAAAGGATGAAAAAATAGATTATGAAAAATTCGATTATCACGAAATATATGTGCCTTTCAAATATCTGATAAATCACGAAAAAATAAGAGATTGTATCGCGGTTTTGCCGAATATTATGGATAAAACGTATGAAAATTTGATAGAAAAAAATACACAAGTATTTGACCAAGTAAAAGCTGTCATGATTTCGCATATATCGCAAATTGAATTTTTGAGAAAATTAAATATTCAGAAAAAAATGGTGGCAGATTATTCACTTGGCATAACCAATAGTTTATCTGAAAAAGCAATCAGAGATTTGGGAATTCAGAGGTTTACGATTTCGTCCGAACTTGACAAAAAAGCTATTTTTCAATTTTCGGATGACTTGGAAAAAGAACTTGTAGTTTATGGGAGAACTTGTCTTATGACATCCAAATATTGTCCCATTGGAAAAAATGGAAATTGTCACTTCATTTGTCAAGAAGGAAATTATGTTTTAAAAGATAGAAAAAATTTTGAATTTCCAGTTGTTTCGGACAATGTGAATTGTCATGCAAGAATTTATAATTCTAAAATTTTGTCCCTTGATTTTCAAAATGCAAAAGTTGATTTTGTCCGAATTGACTTACTAAATGAAACAGGGGAAGAAATTGAAACCATTCTTTCCACTGTAAAATCAGGCAAAAAGTTTTCTGGCAAAGATTTTACAAATGGAAATTTTACTTAAAAAATCATCATAAATTGCAAAAAAATAGAATAGGATAAAATAAACCGATAAAAAATGCTATACAAAAATTATTTTTTGATATATAATAAAAAAATAAATGTATGTACGGACAGACGACGATCCTGTCTGCCCATCCTGCAAAAATCCAAAATAGAAAGGATAAATCAACATGAAATTAAAGGAATTATTAACAGGAATTGAAAATTTTAAAATAAAAGGAGACCAAGAATTAGAAATCAAAGGTGTAGAAAGCAATTCGAAAAACGTGAAACAAGGGAGTTTGTTTGTCGCCATCAAAGGCTATGATTTTGACGGACACCAGTTTGTCGATGAAGCCATTCAAAATGGAGCAATCGCACTTATGTTAGATATTTCAGCGGATTTGAAATCCATTAAATTACCCAAAGATATGACTGTTATTTTGACAGACAACACCAGAATTGCTTTGGCAAAAATTGCTTGTAATTTCTATAAAAATCCATCTCACCACTTTAAATTAATTGGTGTAACAGGAACCAAAGGAAAAACAACAACAACGTATATGATTAAATCCATTCTAGAAAAAGCAGGCTATAAGGTAGGTTTAATCGGCACAATTGCTAATTATATTGGAGAAGATATGATTTCTCAAAGCCATCGTACTACTCCAGAAAGCTTGGAATTACAGGAATTGTTTTATAAAATGGCAGTTCAAAAGGTGGATTATGTTGTGATGGAAGTATCTTCACAAAGCTTGAAACTGCATAGAGTAGACGGATCTAACTTTAATATGGCAGTATTTACCAATTTTTCAAAAGACCACATTAGTTTAAAAGAACATAGTGATATGGATGATTATTTTAATTCCAAATTAAAATTATTCCAAATGTGTCCAAAAGGATTTGTAAATGCAGATGACTTCAAATGCGAAAGATTGATGTATTACGCAAAAAATTGCGATATGAAAACCTATTCTGTTGATAATGGTTCGAATTTAATTGCAAAAGATATTACGATTACCAATTCAAGTGTTGATTTTAAAGTGAAATTAGCACAAAAAAATGAGAGAATGAAAGTGAATATTCCAGGAAGATATAGTGTTTACAATGCTTTAGCAGCTATTTCTGTGGCAATTTCTTTAGGGGTTGATAGTGAAAAAATCAAAGAAGGATTGCTAGAAATTGTGATTCCAGGAAGAAACGAATTGGTGCCAAATGACAAAGATTTAACGATTATGATTGATTATGCACATACGGCTGAAAGCCTTGAAAATCTGCTAAATTCAGTGAAAGCTTATACACAAGGAAGAATTATTTGTGTTTTTGGTTGTGGAGGCGATCGAGATAAAGAAAAACGTCCTGAAATGGGAGAAGTAGCAGGAAGATTAGCCGATTTTTCTATTATTACCACGGATAACCCAAGAACGGAAAAACCTGAAGATATTATCGCTGATATTGAAAAAGGAATTGAGAAAACCAAAGGAAATTACAAAGTAATTATAGACCGAAGAGAAGCCATTAAAGCTGCTATCCATATGGCCAATAAAAGAGACATTATTATTTTGGCAGGAAAAGGGCACGAAATTGACCAAGAAATTGATGGCGTAAAAAATGAATTTGATGAACGTAAAATTGTGAAAGAAATATTAAAAAATAAATAGGAGATTGTATGAGTGTACAAATTATATATTTAATTTCATCGTTTATTTTGACAACAATTTTAGGCAAATTTGTCATCCCCATTTTAAGAAGATTAAAAGTTGGGCAAAGTGAAAGGGAAGACGGACCACGATCCCATCTTCGAAAACAAGGGACACCAACCATGGGTGGCATTATGATGATGATTACCATTATTGTGTTTACAGCAATTGTATGTTTGCACCAAAAAGATTTTGAAGCAGTCAAACCCATTTTGATGATTTCCATTGCTATCTTAGGTTTTGGGCTTGTTGGATTTGTGGATGATTTCAAAAAAGTCGTTTTGCATAACACAGAAGGATTAAATCCCAAATTAAAAATGCTAGGTTTGCTGATTGTTTCTAGTATTTATACGATTTTTTTAATGCAATATACCAACATCGGAACCGATATTTTCATACCATTTGCAGGTATAACCCTGTCTCTTCCAACTTGGCTCTATATTCCTTTTACCATTTTTGTTATGCTAAGTGCTACCAATGCAGTCAATCTAACCGATGGAATTGATGGTTTGGCAGCCAGTGTATCAGCTATTATGATTACTGCTTTGTCAATTTTGGCAATGAAACTTGGAAATGTAGAAATATCCATTTTTGGCGCGATTGTGGTTGGAAGTTGTCTTGGATTTTTAATGTATAATTTCCACAAAGCCAAAGTCATGATGGGTGATACAGGTTCGCTTTTGCTTCGGCGGGGTGATTTCTAGTATAGCAATTTATCTACAAATTCCTATCTTTTTACTCCTAATAGCTGTTGTTCCTGTTTTAGAAACGTTATCTGTTATTTTACAAGTTTCGTATTTCAAAAGAACAGGAAAGAGGTTATTTAGAATGTCGCCATTGCATCATCATTTTGAATTGATTGGCTGGAGAGAAAATCGAGTAGTTGGTGTATTTTCACTCATTACTTTGCTGTTTTCCATTATTGGAATTTTGGCTATTTAAAATTTTTACAGAAAGGATTTTTCTATGGCAAAAAAAATACAAAAGGAAAAAAACAAATTTAAGTTGTTTACTAAAGGATCTGTGGATTATATCATTTGGATTACGGTTATGATTTTAGTCGCCTTTGGGCTTGTAATGGTGCTGTCGGCGAGTGCACCGTCGGCATTTGCCAAAACAGAAGATAGTTATAGTTACATAAAAAGACAGGCGATTTCAGCGGTTTTAGGTTTAATTGCGATGATGGCATGTTCTAAAGTAGATTATCATATTTTTCGAAAATTAAAATGGATTATTTATGTATTTTTCATGGTTTTGCTAGTGCTTGTTGGTGTCATGGGAATTGGTGCCAAAGGTGCTACGCGTTGGATTGTTATTGCAGGATTTAACTTTCAGCCCTCTGAATTTGCCAAAATAGGATTTATTCTGTTTTATGCTTCGCTTTTGTCAGATGTTAAAGAACATGGAAAAATCAAAGATTATAAATACGGTTTTTTATATCCTATGATATTCATGGTTCCTATTGTAGGTGCTATTTTAATTTTGCAAAACCATTTTAGTGCGACTTTTATAATTGCTGTCATAACGGTTGTACAAATGTTTATTGCAGGTACCAAAATCAGTCACTTTTTACTAACTGGATTAGTCGGTGGTGTTTGTGGTGTAGGTGCTTTAATGTTAAAAAATGGAGGCTCTACCCTAGGAACCGATTTTAGAAGTACTAGAATTGAAACATGGCTGGATCCATTTTCTGACCCAACTGGTGATGGTTGGCAAATTATTCAAAGCTTATATGCGATTGGATCAGGCGGATTATTTGGTGTAGGACTGGGAAATAGTAAACAAAAATATTTGTATTTACCAGAACCACACAATGATTTTATTTTCTCAGTTTTAGCTGAAGAGTTGGGATTTGTTGGTTGTGTTGTTGTAATATTATTATTCACTATTTTTGTATGGAGAGGTGTTGTGATTGCGATGAAAGCAAAAGATAATTTTGGTTGTTTAATTGCAATTGGAATTGTCACAATGCTAGGATTGCAAGCCATGGTAAATATTGCAGTTGTGACAGGAACCATTCCAGTAACAGGAATGCCATTACCATTTTTTAGTTATGGAGGAACATCCCTAATTGCCAATTTAATTGCAGTTGGTATTTTACTAAATATATCCAGAACTGCCAAGTAGGGCATGGTTTTAACCTGCCCAACCTTTTATTATATCATATTTTTTACCAAAAGTCAAATTGACATAACACATAAAATGTGATATAATAAAAGGTTAGAGATAAATCAGAAAGGAAAAATTTTATGAAAGTGATTGTTTCAGCCGCAGGAACAGGAGGACATATCAATCCTGCTATTTCCATTGCCAATAAAATACGTGAAAAAGAACCAAATTCGGAAATTATTTTCATTGGAACCAATCATGGTTTGGAAAATGATTTGGTGCCAAGAGCAGGCTACGAGCTTAAGAGAATTGAGGCATATGGCTTGAAAAAAGAAGTATCATTTAAGAATTTGAAACATATTTTTAAAACAATTCGAAGTGCGAAAGAGGTTAAAAAAATAATCGATGAATTCCAACCAGATTTAGTTTTGGGAACAGGTGGTTATATTTGTGGACCTGTTTTTGCAGCAGCGACTTCTAGAAAAGTTCCAGCTGTGCTTCATGAGAGCAATGCCTATCCAGGAAAAGCAGTTAAAATGTTTGCCAAAGAGGTAGATTGCGTTTTGGTTGGGTTTGAAGAAGCCAAAGAAAGGTTAAGTGAAGCCAAAAAAGTTGTCGTTACAGGAAATCCAACGAAAATAAGAAAACTTGCGATTGCTAGAGATGAAAAACAAAAAATTTTAGCTGATTTAGGGATAAAAAATGATTTACCAATTGTACTGATATTTGGTGGAAGTCAAGGTGCTCAGGCAATTAATGAAGCAACCGTAGAGTTAATAAAATCCAAATTAAATCAAGATTATCAAATTATTTGGGCAACTGGGCAAAATCAATATGACATTGTGAAGGAAAGCTTTGAAAAAGCAACGATTTCCATTAAAAATATCAAAGATGTAAAAGTGGTTCCGTATATTTATAATATGGAAGAATTAATTAATTTAGCAGATTTGGTGATTTGCCGAAGTGGTGCGATGACCATCACGGAACTTGCAATTTGTAGCAAACCAGCCATTTTTGTGCCACTTCCTTCTCGATCAGCGAACCGTCAAGAAGACAATGCTCGTGTATTGGAAAAATTGGGTGCTGCCAAGATTATTCTAAATCACGAATTGACAGGTTCCAAATTAGCCTCACAAATTGATGATGTGATAAAAGACAAGGCCAAACTAGAAAAAATGGGGAAATTAGCCAACAAAATCGCACCAAGTCGTGTGGAGGAAAAAATTTATGAGGAAATTCAGAAAGTTGTGAAAAAAGAAAATACAGAAATTTGATTTTCCTATTGCAAAAATGCAAAGAAAGGAATATACTTACGAATAAATAACTTAAGAAGGAGAAAATAAATGATTGATAAATTAGTGATTGTGGAATCACCTGCCAAGGCAAATACCATCAAAAAGTTTCTTGGTGGAAAAAGCAAAGTTGTTGCGTCAATGGGACATATTCGCGATTTGCCAAAATCGAAAATGGGAGTTGACATTGAACATGATTTTGAACCACAATATATTAATATTCGTGGCAAAGCACCCTTGATTAATTCTTTGAAAAAAGAAGCCAAAAATGCCAAACAAGTGTATTTAGCAACTGACCCGGACCGTGAAGGAGAAGCAATTGCTTGGCATTTAGCGTATCTTTTAGGAATTGACCAAAACTCAATTTGTCGTGTGACATTTAATGAAATCACAAAAGATGCTGTCAAAGAAGCCATTCAAAATCCACGAAAGATTGATTTGAATTTAACAGACGCACAACAAGCGAGACGTGTCTTGGACCGAATTGTGGGTTATAAAATCAGTCCTGTTTTGTGGAAAAAAGTAAAACGTGGTTTATCAGCTGGTAGAGTGCAATCTGTTGCAGTTGCTTTGATTGTAGAGCGTGAAGAGGAAATTGAGAAATTTGTCCCAGAAGAGTATTGGAACATTACCTTAAAGGCATCTGACAAAAAGACAAAAACTAAGTTTGATTGCAAATTTATCGGCAAAGATGGTAAAAAAATAGAGCTTCATACCAAAGAGGAAGTGGACAAAATCTTGGCGGATTTAGAAGGTGCCACCTATAAAGTGGTGGATATCAAAAAAGGAGAGAAAAAGAGAAATCCAGCACCGCCTTTTACCACAAGTACGATGCAACAAGAGGCATCACGAAAACTAAATTTTGCGATTAAGAAAACCATGTCTGTGGCACAGCGGTTTGTATGAAGGAGTCAAATTACCAGAAAAAGGAACAACTGGTTTGATTACCTATATGAGAACGGATTCTACTAGAATTTCCAATGAAGCAAGAGCAGCTTCGAAAGAATATATTGTCAAAGAATATGGTGAAAATTATTATGAAAATCGTTTTTTCAAAACCAAAGCGGAAGCCCAAGATGCGCACGAAGCCATTCGTCCAACCTATGTAGAACTTGCACCAGACAAAATCAAAGAGCATTTGACTCCCGAACAATACAAATTATATAAATTGATTTACAACCGTTTTATTGCCAGTCAAATGACAGCTGCTGTTTTTGATACATTGGCGGTTTCGATTGATGGAAATCATTACAATTTTAGAGCAAACGGACAAACCATGAAATTCAAAGGTTTCATGACTTTGTACGTAGAAGGCGAAGACAACAAAATAGCAGAAGATTTTACACAAATTCCAGAATTGCAAGTTGGGGAAGAAGTCAAGAAAGAGAAAATCGAGCCAAAACAGAGCTTTACCGAACCACCACCACGTTACACTGAAGCAAGTTTGGTCAAAACATTGGAAGAAAAAGGTATTGGCAGACCAAGTACGTATGCTCCAACGATTACAACTATTTTGGCAAGGCGTTATGTTGAAAAAATCCAAAAACAATTGGCACCAACTGATTTGGGAAGAATTGTAAATAAATTACTGATTGAGAATTTTTCGGATGTCATCAATGTTGCCTTTACAGCCAAAATGGAGGAAGAATTTGATAAAGTGGCTGACGGAGACGAAAAATGGAAAAATGTTATCCGTACGTTTTACACACCTTTTGAACAAATTGTGGAAAAAGTGGAGAAAGAATTAGAACATGTTAAATTAGAATATGAGGTTTCAGATGTTCCTTGCGAGAAATGTGGCAGAATGATGGTGATTAAATATGGAAAATATGGCAAGTTTTTGGCGTGTCCAGGTTATCCAGAATGTCAAAATGCGAAACCGATTATAGAAACGATTGATGTGCCATGTCCGAAATGTGGTGGAGTTGTACAAATTCGTAAAACGAAGAAAAAACGTAATTACTATATTTGTGAAAATAATTTTGAAGGAAGCGAAAATCGTTGTGACTATATTTCTTGGAACAAGCCAAAACCTGGCGAAAAATTTGTAGAAGGTGAAGACGTTTCCGAAATTGAAAAAGAAACTAAGAAAAAGACAGCGACTAAAAAGAAGCAGACAACCACGAAAAAGAAAGCTACGAAGAGAAAAACAACAAAGAAATAAGAGGGTAGAAGAAAAATAGAGTGAATTTGATAAAATTAATCGAATTTGCTCTATTTTGTTCTTAAATGGAAGTTGACAAAATAGTATATTTATGTTATAAGAAAATGCATTCTGTATCTAAAAATTAGGCATTTCTGCCACAAAAATCAAGAAAAACGGAAAAAATAAAATAAAAAGGAGAGAATCCCAATTTACCATAACAGATGCTCCATTCGATTAAAAATTACGATTATATCCAAAAAGGAGCCTATTTCATAACCATATGCACCAAAAACCGCCCCAAAATATTATTCCGCATTCATTGTATGGGGTAGGGGTGGAACCATGCCCCTACATACGGTGATTGGGCGATTTAAATCGTATACGACGAAACAATTTGCGATTTTGAATGGTGGGAATGGGATGAAATTATGGGAAAAGGAGATATTGACAGAAAATAAATAAATAAATATAATAGGTTATGTTTAGAAAGGAAGAATTTTATGGAACCAATTACCATTATCGGTGCTGGTCTTGCAGGTTGTGAGGCAGCTTTGCAGATTGCGAAAAGAGGAAGGAAAGTAAAATTGTATGAAATGAAACCGCGAAAGTTTTCGCCAGCACATAATAATGAAGATTTGGCTGAAATTGTGTGTAGTAATTCTTTTAAGTCCAATCGTTTGACGAATGCTTGTGGTTTGCTAAAAGAGGAACTAAGAAGATTAGGAAGTGAGTTAATTCCTATTGCGGATGAAGTTGCGGTTCCTGCTGGACAGGCGTTAGCGGTGGATCGAGAAAGTTTTTCGAGATGTGTGACATGTAAAATTGAGGAAAATCCAAACATCGAATTAATTCGAGAAGAAGTTATGCAAATTCCAAGTATGGGGAAGGTGATTATTAGTACAGGTCCGCTTACTTCGGATGAACTTTCGAAAAATATTAGTCAATTGATAGGTGCTAATAGTTTGCACTTTTATGATGCTGCAGCACCGATTATTGAAAAATCGTCGATTGATATGAATGTTGCTTTTTGGGGAGATCGTTATGGTAAAACAGAGGATGCTTATATCAATCTTCCTATGAATAAAGAAGAATATTTGAAATTTTACCAAGCATTGATTGAAGCAGAAGTGGTCAATTTGCATGATTTCGAGAAAAGAGAGATTTTTGAGGGTTGTATGCCAATTGAAATTATGGCAAAAAGAGGAGAAGATACACTAAGATTTGGTCCTTTAAAACCAGTTGGTTTCATAAATCCGCATACTCATGAAAGACCATATGCGATTGTTCAATTAAGACAAGATAATAAAGAAGGAAGCTTATTTAATATGGTAGGTTTTCAGACGAATTTGAAATTCGGAGAACAAAAGCGTGTATTTTCCATGATTCCAGGTTTGGAAAAGGCTAATTTTATGAAGTATGGCGTAATGCATCGAAATACTTATATTGATTCTACGAAGTTGCTAGATTGTACGTATCAGCTTAAAAAGGATAATCGAATTTATTTTGCTGGGCAAATAACTGGGGTGGAAGGTTATGTGGAGTCAATTTCTTCTGGATTTGTGGCAGGTGTGAATTGCTGTTCGGATGAAAAACTAATTTTTTCGCCACAAACTATGATTGGTTCCTTAGCGGAATATATTTCTACACCAAATGACAAATTTCAGCCCATGAATGCTAATTATGGCATTTTACCAAAGTTAGATGAAAAGGTAAAAGATAAGGTAGAAAGATATCAAAAATTGGCAGATAGAGCATTAAATTGTATAAGTTTTACATAAATTTTGTAAAAAATTAACATAAAGTATTGCGCTTTATGTTTTTTTGTGGTATAATATGGATAATAGATGATAAAATGAACGAAATTTGTTTATTTGGAAGGAGAATATTATGAAAGAAAGATTAGAGGAAATGAAGGAAATCTTACAATATGAGCAAGATATAGCTAACCTAAATACTTTGAAGAGAGAATTGAACAAAGAGATAGGAAGATTATTGCATCAAAAAGATGAACTAATGCCGAATAGTAAATTGATACCATTGAAAGAAAGAGAAATTGCGAAAAAGCAACAAGAATTAAAGAAACTAAAAGCTAGAATCTCTCAAAAACAGCAACAATCTACAAGAAGGGAAAAAGCTTTAAAAGAAACAATGAAAAAAGCTTTAGAAGATGAAATGGATTTGTATCGATATGAAGATGAAATGAGAGAAATAAACAGACAAATTGAAGAAGCCAAAGCCAGAATTCCAGAAGAAAAAGCAAGATTTGCTACTGATAGAGCAAGATTTACTCAAGAAGTGAAGAAATATCAAGAGTTGAAAAGACAAGTTGAACAAAGGGTAAATGCTGGTGATGAATCGGCAAAAGCTCAATTGAATAATGTAATGGGCAATATGGAATATTATCAAAAACGTATAGATGAAATGGATGGCAAAATAAAAAATATTTCTGACGAAGTAGAAGAATTGTCAAGATATATTACATTAGAGGATCATGTTGAAGAATATGCTGAATTAGAAGATAGATATAGACAAATCACGGAAAATTTTGACCTTGCCAGAGAAATTAAGGCAATGGAGGAGCAACAAAAGCCAGAACGTAGTGATTCTTGGTTGGCTAAAGTAAGTGAAGTAAAAAGCAGATATTTAGCAATGTCAGAGGAAGCTTATAAAAAGCTATTTCAAATGGAAATACCAAAAGGAATTGATCCAAAAACCAAGTCTGTTGATGAACTGACAGAAGAAGCATTGGATATTATATTAGCTAAAATAGATGAAGCAGAAAAAGAAGTAAATTTGGGAACAAAATCAGAGGAATTGCCACCTACTGAGCCACCAGAACATAGTGATTCTTGGTATGCTAAATGGGATGAAGTAAATGCTAGAATTAATGAGATGTCATACGAAGCTTACGAAAAGCTGATGCTGCCAGGGGAAAAAGTTTCTATTGATGAACTGACAGAAGAAGAGTTGGATATTATGTTAGCTAAAATAGATGAAGCAGAAATAGAAGCAAGTTTGGGAACAAAACCAAGTGGTTTAACACCTGAGGAAATTGATGACCTATTAGGTGATCTAGATGAAAGATTAGAAAATAAGAGAGCAGAATTACAAGATAAAATTTCTAGAATGTCAGCTAAAAGTTATTTGCATTTGGAAAATAGCTTGCCAAAAGCAATAATGGATAAATTTGTTAATATTAATCAAATGACAGAACAGGAATTGGATAGTGTGTTGTCTGAAATGGAGGATATTCCAGCTTTAGACCCTAATTCAAGAGAGGCTTACGATTACCTATTACAAAAATCCCAAACGAAAAAAGATGGGGATAATTTACCATTGCCAAAAGAAAATGCAATTGCTAAATGGTTTGGAAATACGTGGATGAATTTATCAAGTTCAAGATTTGTAAAATTTGTAAAAGGTATGTTTGGTAGATTAGCTAATACGAGAATTGGTAAATTCTTTAGTGAAGTATTCAAAGAGGAAAATGAATTATTGGAAGAGGAAGAGATCGAATTTAAAGAAGAGCAAGAAGATAAAAAATCAATAAAAGCAAAAAGACAAGAAGAAAAAGACAAGAAAAAGGCAGCAAAAGATAGAAGAAAAGCTGAAAAAAACAAGAAAAAGGCAGCAAAAGATAGAAGAAAAGCTGAAAAAAAGGAACGAAAAAGAACAGCAAAAATGGTTATCAAGAGAGATTTTTGTGATATAGGTTTTGAGCAAAGATGGAATACAGGTAAATTAACCGCTCCTGCTTCAATTATAAATGAAAAAGGCGAAAAAGTATGGGTAATTCCAGGCGAAAAAGAAATGATTCCTTTTGAAGAAGGTATTATTCCAGAAAAGGCCAAAAAAATAAGAGAAGAAGGAGGCAATAGAAGAAATAACTTTGAGGAAAGAGTAAGGAGTGAGGAAACTGCTGCAAAAGTAGGTAGTAAAGAATATATCGATAAACTTTGTGGAGAAGAGGAAGAAATTGATTATAGTAAAATGTGGAACAAAGATGATATAAGAGTTAAGGGACGAGATGACAGATAAAAAATTAAAAGGAGTGAATTTCACTCCTTTTTTATATGAGTAAGAATGTTAAAATTACAGAAAAAACTCCCTGTAAAAGTTTTCCATAAAAGTAGGGTTTAATTGAAATTTTCGATTTCGCTATAATTGAGAAAACCTGCAAAAGCACAGAAAATCCACCAAACCCTAACAAAAAACTGCATGTTAAAAGGCATGGAATTGGCATACTAGAATAACACAAACTTGCTGTTTGAACACCATTTGTCATTTCAATAATTCCAGTTAAAAAACTTAACGAGATGTCATATGGAATTCCTAAATTTACTAATAAATTTGCAATTCCCGTTAAAATCTCAAGACTTGACAAAATTGAAATGATAACAGAAAATAAAACCACAAATCCACCAATGCTTAAAATGCTTGCGATGGATTTTTTAATGGCTTCACCGAAGAATTTCGCCTAAGTTGGAAATATGAATTAAGGATTTGCTTTCGGATTTATAATTTCGAAAGGTAAGATCCACACGATTTTGTTTCCAAAAACGGAAAATAATTCCTACGAATAAGGAAGATAAAATGTGTGCTATTAATAAAATTTTTCCGATTTGTGCATTTCCTAAAAGAGAAATTCCAACAGAACCGAGTATAAAGATAGGACCAGAATTGCTTGTAAAAGCAATTAATCTTTCGGCTTCAGATTTAGAGCAAATTTTATTGTCATACAAATTACAAACTACTTTGGCACCAACTGGGTAACCACTAATGATTCCCATAATGATAGCAATCGCACTTTCACCAGGTACATTGAAAACAGGTTTCATAAATTTATTTAAAAATTTGCCAAGAATTTGGACAAAATTGGTTCTGCATAATAATTCGGTTGCTACGAAAAATGGAAAAAGTGTTGGGAGTACAGAATTTGCCCAAAGTTTAAGACCATTTTGTGCAGCTTCTAGATTAGTACTTGAAAACAGAATAAGACTTAAGGTGAATAGTAAAAATAAGATAGTGAAAAAGTATTTTCTGATAGAAATCACAATAAATTGCATAGTTTCCTCCATTCTATTAAAAATATATGTAGGAGTTTTAAAAATAGAACTAAAATATAATTTTTTCTAAAAAATTTCTAAAAAACTATGGAAAAATTTCGAATTTGTGATACAATAACATCGATTGAAATATAATAAAGGAGAATTGGATATGTTAGCCTATAAAAGAGTGTTACTAAAGATTAGTGGTGAAGCAATGTCTGGCGAATTAGGACATGGAATTGATCCTGATATTGTAGGAAGTATTTGTGATCAAATCAAAAAGGCTTTGGATATGGGAGTGGAAATGTCAATTGTAGTCGGTGGTGGAAATTTTTGGCGAGGTGCTAGAAATGGTCACAAAATGGTCAGAACAACAGCGGATTATATGGGAATGCTTGCAACGGCGATTAATGGTTTGGCATTACAAGATGCATTAGAGGCAAGAGGGATTCATACACGTTTGCAAACAGCGATTGAAATGCGCCAAATTGCAGAACCCTATATCAAAAGGAAAGCAACTAAACATTTATCTAAAGGAAGAATTGTTATTTTTGCTTGTGGAACAGGAAATCCGTTTTTTTCAACGGATACAGCAGCTGCTCTTCGTGCTGCTGAAATGGATTCAGAGGTGATTTTATTTGCTAAAACAATTGATGGTGTCTATTCAGCTGATCCAAAAGTAGATCCGGCAGCTATTAAATATGATGAAATTACGTACATGGATATTTTAAATCAGGATTTAAAAGTTATGGACGCAACAGCAACATCGCTTTGCAGAGATAATCACATTCCATTACAGGTATTTGACATCAGTCATCCAGAAAATATTGTCAAAATTTTACAAGGAGAAAAAATCGGAACTATTGTAAAATAACCCATGGGGGCAAGGTTCCGCCCTTGCTTTTTTCAAAAATATCCCAATCCCCAAATAGAAAGGAAAATAATATGAAAGAATTAGAACAAAAAATGCAAAAAACCGTAGATAAATTACAAGAGAGTTTTTCAGAAGTACGTGCAGGACGTGCCAATCCAGCGATATTAAATAAAGTAAATGTCGAATATTATGGTGTAGCAACACCGATAGCCCAAGTAGCCGGAATTTCGGTTCCAGAAGCCAGAATGATTGTCATTCAACCTTGGGATATGAGCATTTTAAAAGATATTGAAAAAGCAATTTTGGCATCGGATATTGGCTTAAATCCCAACAATGATGGAAAAGTCATCCGTTTGAATTTTCCAGAATTGACAGAAGAAAGAAGAAAAGAATTAGTCAAAGATATTAAAAAAATGGCAGAAGAATCAAAAGTTAGTATTCGTAACATTCGTAGAGATGGTATGGAAAAAGTGAAAAATGATTTAAAAAATGGAGAAATTACGGAAGATGAAAAATCAAAATCCGAAGAAGATATTCAGAAATTAACCGATAAATATGTTGCTGAAATTGACAGGAATTTAGAAAATAAAGAAAAAGAAATCATGAATATTTAACATTGGAGGGGTACGAGGCATCGTGCCAATCAAAAATAACATACAACCAAATTGAAAGGAATCCCAAAATGGAAAACAACCAATTACCAAAACACGTCGGATTAATCATGGATGGAAACAGAAGATGGGCAAAATCTAAAATGTTGCCAATTAAATTAGGACATAAACAAGGAGCTGAAACATTAAAGAAAATTGTTCGTTATGCGAACAAAATCGGAATTGAGCATTTGACTGTGTATGCTTTTTCTACAGAAAATTGGCAAAGAAGCGAAGAAGAAGTAAATGCACTGATGAATTTATTGCAAAATTATTTGGATGATTTCACCAAAGAGGCAGATACAGAAAATATTGTTATACGAGTTTTAGGTGATGTTACGAAGTTATCCGAAGAATTGCAAAGAGGAATTGCATCTTCTGTTGAAAGAACGAAAAAGAACACAGGGATTATTTTTAATATTGCACTTAATTATGGTGGCAGAGCTGAAATGATAAAAGCGGTCAAAGAAATTTCGGAAGAAGTAAAAAATGGAAAACAAAAAATAGAACAAATAACAGAAGAAACAATCTCAAATCATTTGTATACAAAAGGTCAACCAGATCCAGATTTAATCGTAAGAACCAGCGGAGAGAAGCGACTTAGCGGATTTTTGATGTGGCAATCAACCTATTCGGAAATTTTAGTTTTCGATAAATATTGGCCAGATTTTTCAGAAAAGGATTTGGATGAAGCAATTGAAATTTATAAGGCAAGAAAAAGAAATTTAGGAAAATAATTTTAAGGCAAGGATGAAAGATATGAATTTAAAGAGAATTATAACAGCTTTAGTTGGTCTACCGCTAGTGATACTGTTAATTGTATTTGGAAATAAATATCTGATTGATTTTGTAATCGCCATAATTGCACTATTTGCGATGTATGAATATGCCAATTGTGCGAGTAAGGAAGTCAAATTTATTGGCTGGGTTCGGCTATTTAACAGCTATTTTGATTGCTGTTATGCATGTGGTGCCTAGTATGGTTTTAGAGACAGTTATTGCTTTAGGTGTGCCAATTTTATTATTTGTACTGTTTTTAAATGTTATTGTAAGTGATATGAGAATAACATTTCAAGATGCTGCATTTACTTTCATTGGAATTTTGTATGTGATTGGATTTTTGGGATTTTTACCACTTTTGTATGCTGTAAATGGCAAAATATCTGGTAAAATGCTAATTTGGTTTGTTTTGATAGCTGCTTGGGGAACGGATGTGTTTGCTTATTGGGCTGGTAAAAATTTGGGAAAACACAAATTTAGCAAAGTTAGCCCCAATAAGACGGTTGAGGGGTGCATTGGTGGAATGTTAGGTGCTGTTTTGATTTCACTCATGTGTGCTTATGTGATGAATACTTATTTTGGAACACAAATTGCCTATGGAACAATTGCTATTTTGATTGCTATTTTGAGTATAGTAGGGCAAGTTGGTGATTTTTCAGCCTCTGTCATAAAACGATATTTTGGTGTGAAGGATTTTAGCGAATTATTTCCAGGACATGGTGGCATGATTGACAGAATTGATAGTGTCATGTTTATTGCTCCATTTGCATATTTTTTATTAACTAGATTTTTATAAATTAAGGAGGTAAAATTGGGATTTTTGATTGGTGCTTTAAAAGTGATTTTTTTATTGGGATTTCTTGTTTTTATTCATGAAGGCGGTCATTTTTTGGTAGCAAAATTTTGCAAAGTGAAAGTTAGAGAGTTTTCCCTAGGATTTGGACCAAGCATTTTTTCGAAACAAGGTAAAGAGACGAAATATTCCATAAGAGTAATTCCATTTGGCGGTTATGTTGATATGTTGGGGGAAACAGAGCAGGTACAAGAAAAAGGCTCATTTAGTGAAGCTAGAGTATCAAACCGAATTGCAATTGTGTTAGCGGGTGCTGTTGTTAACATTCTTTTTGGTTTATTGGTGTACTTTTTGTTAATGACTTT
This sequence comes from uncultured Clostridium sp., assembly GCA_947653235.1. Classification (GTDB taxonomy): domain Bacteria; phylum Bacillota; class Clostridia; order TANB77; family CAG-508; genus Scatovivens. The sequence goes on along the minus strand of CANTGH010000003.1, from coordinate 104,557 downwards.
GACGGGGGTAAATCGTTCTACGCTTATCAAGCAAATCATCCCAGAATATGTGTCAGAAAATAGTGTTTTGCAGGCTGGTGACAAGATACTTAGTATTAATGGAGAGAGAACAAGAATAAAATCGGATGTAGACAAAATGTTGTTTCAATCAAATGGGCAACAATTAGACTTATGGATTGAACGAAATGGAGAAAATAAACAAATTTCGATACTTCCAATTGCGATTGAGTATGGAGAGGTTACTCGTTATATTTTAGGTGTAGAAACTCAGCAAGCACCAAGAAATTTTGCCAATAATTTATATTATGGTTTTTGGGAAACGGTAGGTTTTTTAAATTCTACGAAAGATGGATTAGTGATGTTATTGACGGGTCATGTTCAAATTGATCAAATGACAGGACCTGTAGGCATATCTGAAATGGTGGTTCAAACTAGTGGTGTGTATGATTTTGTATATTTGTTAGCTGTGGTATCGTTGTCACTTGGTGTGACCAATTTGTTGCCAATTCCAGCATTGGATGGAGGAAAAATTATAATTCTGATAATTGAAGCTATTCGCAAAAAGAAAATGAGTGAAGAATTGGAGTTAAAAATACAATCAGTAGGATTTACATTTTTGATTTTATTGTCATTGTATGTATCGTTTAATGATGTTATAAGACTTTTTTAAAGAACAAAGGAGGAAGCAAGTATGAGATGTAAAATGTGTGGTGCAAAATTAAAAAAAGAAGGGGATATTTGTATAAATTGTTATGAAAAGTATAAAGCTCAAGAAAGACTTAAAGCAGATAATGAAAAGGAACTTTTCAAAGTTAATCGAAAGTATTCTCCGAAATTTAATACATTAAGAAATGGAGAAATGATTGTTTTATTAGTAATTGTTGCACTTGCAGCATTTAGCTCATATGGAACTTTTTTGGGAATTTTGATTACTATTTTATGCATAGCTATTTTTGGTGCTTGGATGTTTTTTAACAAAAAAAGAGCGATGGGCACTAAAACTTGTTTTTATGAAACAAAATTGAAACATAAAGCTAAATATCTGTTTGTGGACAAGGAGATAATTGTCCCTTATAGTGACATAAAAGATATGGCGTATTTTCAGACACGTTCTCAAAAGATATGTAAAATTGGCGACATTCGTTTTTATACCAAAGGCTTTTTAAGTGGAATAACGATTAAGGATATTTCAGAAATTGAAGAAAATTTTGAAACAATGAGAGAGATTATAAATGCGGCTACAGATGTTGAGAAATAAATGTGAATAGTATGATGAAAAATGTCGAAAGAAAAGTGAAATTATTCTTGTACAATAGGGATTCGTATGTTAAGATATATCTACAATATGGATAAAGGGAGGTGAGTATATGGATAAAAAAGATTTAGAGGCAATATCACAAATTGTCAAAGATGCGATAGAAGCTTCCACTGTTGATTTGAAAAAAGGTATACAGCAATCAAATGCACAGCTAAGAAAAGAAATAGAACAATCAAATGAAAGTTTGAGAACAGAATTACATAAAGAAATCAATACATTTGAAGAAAGAATGTTAGACAGGATGTTTTTGTTTGAACAAGAGTATGCTAAAAAGATTGATGCTATATTTGATGTAGCAGTTATGCAAAAAGACAAGGCTCAGGAAATGTATAAAGATCAAGAAAAATTTAGAGTTCAAGTTGATAATTTAGATACGAAAGTTTTCGATTTAGATCAAAGAGTATTTAAATTAGAACATAGTTTAAAATCAGAATAATTTTATTTCTAAAAAGATTCTACGAAATAGAGAGTATATATATTATTTTTGTGATAAAGTAATATATATGCTCTCTATTTTTGTTTTTTAGTTGAAAAAAACTTTTTTGTATGATATATTTATTTTTAGATTAGAGAAGAATGCATTTTGGGAAGTTTATTCGATAGTTCGAAAGTAAAATATAATGATTTCTTAAATTGGGAGATTTATGAGACAATAGGATATTGAGGTAACAAGATGAGCAATTATTTTTTGATACATGCTTCTTATTTCTTTAAATGAAGTTGGTAAATGTACATTTTTTAAACAATGGAGATTTACCAGATAAATACCACAAGAAAGGATGTTAAGCCCTAATGCCCAAATACATAAAAGATGTGTTTAGTGATTACACCATACAAAATAATTTAATAGATTGCGAAATTGAAAATGTCAATTTATACAAAAAAACTAATAAACTGCAAGTTAGCGTAATTGCGTTAAAACCAATTCGACTTGCAGATATTGAAAGTTTTGAAAATTATGCGATAAAACGCTTTAAAGTGGCAAAGGCAATGGTAGATGTCAAATATAGGCAGGTTGAAATTGAGCCAGATATTGAAACACAGTGGAATGATATTGTGGCTTATATTGCCAAAAAGGAGCCGTTCAGTAAAGCGATTTTAAAGAGAAGCTGTGTGCGAATTGATCAACAAGAAGTTGAAATAAAATTAGCCATGAAAGGGGCTTCCTTTTTATTATCAAAAAAATTTGACAAAGGATTGCAACACTTATTATTCAATCTTTACAACATAAACTATAATATTACTTTTACGGAAGAACTAGATGAAGGCTATAAACAAAAGTTTGAAGAAGAGCAAAAAAAGCAAGAATTAGAATTTGTCAAACAATTGCAGGAAGAAGCGGAAAGACAGAATTTAGAACGTCAGCATGAAGAAGCACTAAAAGCACAAGAAAAAGAAATGGAAGCACAGATGACAGGTGAAGAACCTGAAGAAATTACGCCTTTGATTTATGGTAGAAGTATGAATATCAAAAGTGATTTTACTAAAATTGCGGATATATCTGTCGATACTGACAAAGTATGCTTAGATGGTGAAGTTGTCAGAATTGATTCACGAGAAATCAAAAACGACAAAACTATTTTGATGTTTGATTTATATGACGGAAGTAGTACCATGACTTGTAAAGCTTTTATCAAAAATGACGAATTTAAAAAAGTCCAAAAAAGAATAAAAAGTGCTAAGGGTTTAAAAGTAGATGGTATTGCCAAATATGACCCATTTGCCAAAGAAATAGGGGTGATGGTGAATACCATTATCGAGACTTCTGGGCGTAAGAAACAAAAAAGAATGGATACGTCGACTGAAAAAAGGGTGGAACTGCATATGCACACTAAAATGAGCCAAATGGATGCTGTCACATCTTGTCAAGATTTGCTAAAGCGTGCGGTGGAATGGGGTTGGAAATCGATTGCTATTACGGATCATGGTGTTGTACAAGCTTTTCCAGATGCACATCATTTTATTGAAGCAGGCAATGATTTGAAAGTGATTTACGGTGTGGAAGCCTATTTTGTAAGAGATAAGGAACGTACGGTTTTCAAAACCAAAGGGCAACCAATTGATACCGAATATTGTGTTCTAGATTTGGAAACAACAGGAATTTCGCCAGTTACTGAAAAAATTACAGAAGTTGGTATTATCAAAATGCGTGGAGGAGAAATTATTGATGAATTTGAATGTTTTGTCAATCCTGAGAAACCAATTCCACCAAAGATTGTAGAAATTACACATATTACAGATGACATGGTAAGGAATGCTGAAACGATTGAAAAAGTTATTCCAAAAATCATTGATTTTGTAGGTGAGAGTGTTTTGGTTGCTCATAATGCCAAATTTGATATGGGATTTTTAAAGCATAATTTTGAAAAATATGGTTATTCATTTCACTATACTTATATTGACACGTTGCCACTTGCCAGAGCAATGTTTCCAGATTTTAAGAAATTCAAATTAGGCATTTTAGCAGACAAACTTGGTATTAAAGTTGAAGTGGCACATCGTGCTTTGGATGATGTTAAGACTTTGGTCGGTGTTTTTAACAAAATGCTCGCTATAGCCAAAGAAAAAGATGTTACGATTATTGATGAACTAGACCAGAGATTTAGGGCAGATTATAAGTCACTTATGACTTATCACATGATTATTTTAGCGAAAAATTATGTCGGTCTTAAAAATTTGTATAAATTAATTTCGTATTCGCATTTGAATTATTTTTATAAAAAACCAAGAATTTTGAAGAGTATTTTGGATCAATATCGAGAAGGCTTAATTATTGGTAGTGCGTGTGAGGCAGGAGAATTATATCGTGCGGTTTTAGAGGGAAAATCAGATGAGGAAATCGAGGCAATTGCTGAATATTATGATTATTTGGAGATTCAGCCAATTGGAAATGATGAATATTTAATTCGAAATGAAACTGTGCCAGATAAAGAAGCTTTAAAAGAGATTAATCGAAAAATTGTAGAAGTTGGAGAAAAGTTGGGTAAGCCAGTTGTTGCAACTTGTGATGTGCATTTTATGGATCCACAAGATGAAATCTACAGACGCATTTTGCAAGCTGGACAAGGTTACGATGATGCCGACATGCAAGCTCCACTTTACCTAAGAACTACCGAAGAAATGATACGTGAATTTGACTATTTAGGTAACGATAAAGCTTATGAAGTAGTTGTGAAAAATACCAATTTGATTTCAGATATGTGCGAAAAAATTAGTCCGATTTCAGCAGAAAAATGTCCGCCACACATTCCGGGTTGTGAGGAGGAAATTCGACATATTGCTTATAACAAAGCACATGAATTGTATGGAGATCCGCTTCCTGAAATTGTGCAAACTAGACTTGACAAAGAACTTGATTCTATTATTAAAAATGGATTTTCTGTAATGTATATTATTGCACAAAAGTTGGTTTGGAAATCAAATGAAGATGGCTATATTGTAGGTTCTAGAGGTTCAGTTGGTTCGTCTTTTGTGGCTAATATGACAGGAATTACGGAAGTAAATTCGCTAAAAGCACATTATCGATGTCCGAATTGTAAGTATTCTGATTTTTCGGATTATGGTGTCAAAAATGGGTTTGATTTGCCAGATAAAGATTGTCCAAAATGTGGGCATAAATTAGATAAAGATGGAATGGATATTCCATTTGAGACATTTCTTGGCTTTAATGGAGACAAAGAGCCAGATATTGATTTGAACTTTTCGGGTGAATATCAAGCCAAAGCCCATAAATACACAGAAGTAATTTTCGGAAAAGGAACAACTTTTAAGGCAGGAACCATTGGTACTGTTGCCGATAAGACAGCTTTTGGGTATGTTCGTAATTATTATGAAGAACGCCATGTGCCACTTCCAAGTGCTGAAGTTTTACGAATTTCTGGTGGTTGTACAGGTATTAAAAGGACAACTGGGCAACATCCGGGTGGCATTATTGTTGTGCCAAAAGGACGTGAAATTTATGAATTTTGTCCCGTACAGCATCCAGCAGATGATCCGAATTCGGATATTGTAACTACTCATTTTGATTATCACTCCATTGACCAAAACTTGTTAAAATTAGATATTCTCGGTCATGATGATCCGACGATGATTAGGATGTTACAAGATATCACGGGTACTGATCCAACGAAAGTTCCTTTAGATGATAAAGAAACGATGTCAATTTTTAGTTCGACAAAGGCATTAGGTGTTTCACCAGAACAAATTCGATCAGATGTAGGAAGTTATGGTATTCCAGAATTTGGTACCAAGTTTTCAAGAGGAATGCTTTTGGAGACGAAACCGACGACATTTGAGGAGTTGATTCGTTTGTCTGGGTTGTCGCATGGTACAGATGTATGGTTGGGTAATGCGCAAGAGTTGATTCAAGCAGGAACAGCAACTCTGAGTGAAGCGATTTGCACGAGAGATGATATTATGATTTATTTGATGGATAAAGGTTTGCCACCCAATACAGCATTTAAGATTATGGAGGTTGTGCGTAAAGGAAAGGCGACGAAGGATCCAGAGAAATGGAAAGAATATGAAGAGGTTATGAGGGAACATGATGTGCCAGAATGGTATATTAATTCATGTAAAAAGATTAAGTATATGTTTCCAAAGGCACACGCAGCGGCGTATGTGACGAATGCTTTTCGAATTGCTTATTATAAAGTGCATGATCCACTTTCTTATTATGCTGCTTATTTTACGATTCGTGCAAAGGCATTTGATAGTGAGGTGATGATTTATGGCAAGGAGAAGGTGAAAAATAGGATGCGTGAGATTGAGATGATGGGAAATCAGGTGACGCAGAAGGATAAGGAAATGTATGATGATTTGGAAATTGTTTTGGAGATGTATGAAAGAGGGTTTGAGTTTTTGGATGTGGATTTGTACAGGTCACATAGTACGAGGTTTCAAGTGGAGGATGGTAAGATAAGACCGCCACTAAATAGTATTGCGGGACTTGGTAATATTGCGGCTGAGAGTATTTATCAGGCAGCACAAGAGGAGCCTTTTGAGTGTATTGATGATATGCAGGCAAGGTCTAAGATTGGTAAGGCGATGACAGAGCTGCTTCAAAAGTTTGGCTGTTTGAAGGGAATGACGCAGAGTAATCAAATGTCGCTTTTTGTTTAGAGTTGCTACTGGGGCTTTAAGGGGGTACCTGCTCCTTAAAATCTTTGCAAAGGCTGCTGTTCGCTTGACCTGTGATAATCACCTATGAAATAAGAAAGGAGGAAATAGAAATGTTTTTGGGAATTCCAATAAAATATATTTTGTTGTATGTATTGATTATTAATTTGATTGGATTTTTTATTATGTGGTGGGATAAACATCAAGCAAAGTTGGGAAATTGGAGAACGCCAGAGAAGACGCTTTTTATGATTACGTTTTTGGGTGGCGGTTTTGGAACGATTGCTGGAATGTATAGGTTTCGCCATAAGACGAAGAAATTGAGGTTTACGATTGGGTTTCCGACGATTTTGATTGCAGAGATTTGTTTGGTGATTTATTTTTTGTTGTATGGGCAAGAAAAAATGGGAATTTTTTTACGATAGAGTGATTCATAGGATAGTTTTTGGGTAAAAATATTTTTTGTGGAAGAAGGAATGAGGAGGTTTTATGAGAAAATTTAATAATAAGTCAAATGTTATTGGGTCTTTAATACGAAAGAGACGTTTGGAAAAGAAGATGACGGGGTTGGATGTTTGTAAGCAATTGCAATTGTTTGGAATTGATATGGATGGAAGTCATTTATATCGTATTGAGACGTCAAAGGTAATTTTGAAGGATTTTGAGTTGATTGCATTTTGTATGATTTTGGATATAAGTATGGAAGATTTAAGAGAATATATGAAAGAAGAGGCTAAAGGATAAGAACTTATATTTCACGTAGAATAAAAAAACCAAGCTGTAAAAAGCTTGGTTTTTTGGTTGCGGAGGTAAGACTCGAACTTACGACCTTTGGGTTATGAGCCCAACGAGCTGCCAACTGCTCCACTCCGCGATATGTCAACAAACAAAATTATACTATATTTTATGAAAGTTGTCAAGAGTTTTTTATAAAAAAGCTATTTTTTAATGTTATATCAATTAGTATATTCTAAAAGTAAAAAAATATGTCATAAAAATCCATAAATAAAAAAGTGGAGGAATTCCACTTTTTTATTTATTTTTTGTTTACGATATCTTTAAGAGCTTTTCCAGCTTTAAATTTTGGTGCTATAGATGCAGGAATTTTTAATTCTTCACCAGTTTGAGGATTTTTTCCTTTTCTTGCTGCTCTTTTGACTACTTCAAAAGTTCCAAATCCAACTAATTGTATTTTTTCTCCTTTTGATAATTCGTCTGTAATTACTTCTACTAAAGCATTTAAAGCGTCTTCAGCACTTTTTTTGGTTTGATTTGTTTTTTGTGCAAGTGCTTCTACTAATTCAGATTTGTTCATGTTTGTAAACTCCTTTCCTAAATCTTAAAATTAATTTAACAAATAAGAAGAGTAAAGTCAAGAGAAAAATAAAAAAATAAGAAGAATCTTTGTTTTTTTATTATTGAATAGAAAATTGCTATGGTATCATTTGCTTATTTTTATTTTTTCTTGATTAAATCTTTTGGTTCGCAATGAAATGCTTCACAGAGTTTATCGATACTTTCTAATTTGATGAATATACTTTCATTTTTAACCCATTTATTTATTGTACTGAAATCTGTTCCGATTTCTTTTGATAACCAATATCTCGAACGATTATATTTTTTCAAAAGTTCATCAATTGCTAAATATATCATAAATTATTGCCTCCTTATTTATTATTTTAATATGAAATTTGAAAGTAGTTAAATAAGCAATTACTAATATAGTAACTACTTGACTATTGTTTGTGAAAGTGATAATATATATACAAAACAAAGAATAAAAAAGTAGGAGGTTAAAATGAAACAAGAACTTGTTGAATTAAAAAAATATACAGATGAAATGTTAAATGGTTTTTCAATTGATGTTATGAATGGTGAAAAGGAATTATTAGAAAAAATAGATGAGTTGTTTGAGGTGAGTTGGATAAATATCAATTATGCAAAAAAGGTAGTTTATGAGGTAGAGGAATACCTAAAAGCAAAAGAGAAAATGCTAATAAAGTTAAAGATTGTAAAAAGAAATTTTTAAGGGAATTCATGGTATCAAAAAAAGCATTGTCCTTAAAATAGAACAATGCTTTTAACAAATAGATGATTAGTCATTAATCTTCACAGTGATTACCACATAATTTATCAATGAATATTGTTGCAAGATTGATTAAGGTTGTTATTAAGAAAAAGGCAACTGCACCAATTAAGATGGCTACACTAAGTGTTAAAGTTGCTAAACTTGTGATGGTTAAAGCAAAGATGCTTGTCACAATAGAACCAATAATACTGGTGATTAAACAAGAATCTTTAATACTATTACAGTGATGTCTACCACCACAAAATGCTGTTAATAAAACATATATTAGTCCTAAGATACCTACAACTAAAGTAAAATAGATTAAAGTTGCTACAGAAGTGATTAATCCAGTGTAGAAGACAGCAGAAATTGCAATAGCAGCAATTAAACTTGCAATAAGACTAAAAATGCAACAACAAAAATGATTGTTTCCTTTATTCATGCACATCATAATTCCCTCCTTTATACTATATCATATGAAAAAAATAAAAAGAATGTGTTTCGACATTTTTGTAAAAATGTGTTATAATCTTTTTGGAGGAAAAAATGAACCAAAATATAAATTTACCAGAGTTTTTTAAAAACCAATTAAATCAACAATATGATGAACAAATCATTGAAAAAATCATCAAAGGGTATTGTCAAAAAAGAAAAACGACACTTCGTATTAATACGCTAAAAGCAAGTATAGATACTATTTTAACGCAATTTGAACAATTGGGAATTGCTTATGAAAGAGTTTTATGGAGCAATGAAGCTGTTATTTTAAAAGAGGTGCAAGAAAAACAAATACAAACTTTGGAAATGTATGAAAAAGGGGAAATTTATCTGCAAAGTTTGTCTTCAATGTTACCTCCCATAATTTTAAATCCTAAGCCTAGTACAGATATTCTAGATATGACAGCTGCTCCTGGAGGAAAAACTACCCAAATTGCGGCACTTACACAAAATAAAGCACACATTACAGCCTGTGAAAGGAATGTTATTCGTGCTAAACGCCTAAAGTATAACATCGAAAAACAAGGGGCATCAAGTGTCTATGTCATGCTGGCAGATAGTACAAAAATGGACGATTGTTTCGCTTTTGATACGATTTTATTAGATGCACCATGCAGTGGAAGCGGAACCCTAAGTAGCCAAGATAGCCATATTTCCGAAAAATTTACCATTGAACTACTTGAAAAATGCCAAAAATGGCAATTGTCTTTGTTACAAAAAGCAATGAATCTTCTAAAACCAGGTCAAGAGATGGTTTATTCGACTTGTTCAATACTGGCATGTGAAAATGAAGAGATTGTGGAAAGAGTTTTGCATCAAACGAAATCAGAAATTGTTCCCATTGAATTTTCTGGTATGGAGACGTTGCCAACATTGCCAGTGAAGCTAAAACGGTACTTTGTGCATTTGTCCAAATGAATTTTGGGAAGGTTTTTTTGTAGCAAAGTTAAGAAAAAACCGAATGTAATGCTAAGTATTCCTAATTTCTGAATATTTAGGTATAACCTTTTATTATATCATATTTTTGAGGAAAAGTCAAGTTGACATAAGTTTGGAAATATGATATAATAAAAGGTAGGGGATTTATTGAGGAAAGATATGATATTCAAAAAATAGCAAAGTCGTGAAAACGACTTTTTTACTTTTGAAAAAATGAATAAATCTCTTGCAAAAGTTAAAATTTGTGATACAATAAAAAAATCAAAGTAGCATTGTGTTTTTATGCATCAAAGAAATTATAACAAAATAGCATGATGTTCATTTTAGCACATATATTTACATAGCATTAGGATGCCTTATAAAGAATTTGCAAAAGAAAATGAAAAGGAGAAAATGAAATGAATTATGTATTAAACTTCATTCGAGGATTTTGTATGGCGCTAGCAGATAGCGTTCCAGGTGTTTCGGGGGGAACAATAGCGTTTTTGTTGGGATTTTACGACAAATTCATTAGCTCTCTTGATAATTTGATTTCTGGTAGTAAAGAAGAAAGAAAAGAGGCGATTTTTTTTCTTATTAAAATAGGAATTGGTTGGGGTGTTGGTTTTATTTTGGCGATGTTGGTTTTAGCCAGCGTTTTTGAAAACCATATTTATGCGATTAGTTCGATGTTTTTAGGATTTGTCTTATTTTCTATTCCATTGGTAATTAGGGAAGAAAAAGAGGTTGTGAAGGGAAAATATATCAATTTGATTTTTACCATTTTCGGGGCAGCATTAGTCATTTTGATTTCTATTTTTAATCCAGCAAGTGATGTAAATGTGGCAAGTTTGACTTTTGGCTCAGCTGTTTATATTTTTATTGCTGGCGCAATTGCCATCACAGCAATGGTTTTGCCAGGCATTTCAGGTTCGACGTTGCTCTTGATTTTTGGTTTATATTTGCCAATTGTTAATGCTATCAAAGAGTTTTTGCATTTGAATTTTTCGTATTTTCCAGCTTTATTGGTATTTGGTTTAGGAATTATTGTGGGTGTGATTGCTGTGATAAAACTTATTCGAATGTGTTTGGAAAAGTTTAGAAGTCAAACGATTTATGCAATTATTGGTTTAATGATTGGGTCTCTATTTTCGATTGTGCAAGGTCCAACTACTTTAGATGTACCACAAGAGGCTATGACTTTACAAACTTTTAGCATACTATTTTTCATTCTTGGTGGTTTGGTGATTTTTGGATTGCAGAAATTAAGAAGTGTGATGGAGAAGAAAGAAGGAAAATAATGTTAAAAATCCCATGAAATGTTTCTATTTCATGGGATTTTTCTTAAGCATTAGCATATTTATTTTTAGCTGCATCAATTTTTGTTTGTTCCGCTGTGTCAGTTTTGTACCAACCTTTTTCAGCCATTAAGTTGTAAAGTTTATTTTGAATATCCAAAGAAATGTTTAATGCTTCTTTAAAAGCACAGTGAACCTCTGCGGTTGTACTTTCAAGTGTTCCATGAAGATATAAATCGCAAACACCTTTGATGACTAATAATTCGTTTTCCATTAAATCTCTGTCTTCCATAATTCCTCCTTATAATAAATTTTTAAATTTGTTTAATAAGTCTGTGTGTGTCTTTTCAAGTTCTGCTACATAAGCAGAAAGTGCTGGGTCTGTTAATTTTGAAGATGTTTTTCCGTGCACAACATTTCATGAATTTTTCATGACCTAGAGCGTCTTCGACATATAAAAGCTCTTTACTTGTCATATGAATCACCTTTCCTTTCTTAAATTAGAAATAGTATTTCCAAAAGGTAAGAAGGATATACAAAATAAGAGTGAAGTTTACAATTAAGATGGATATTTTTTCAATTTTTTTAGGAAAAACCTTGCCAAATGAAAAAAACTATGTTAAAATGTATCCGTATTTAAATGACTATAGATGAAATTTAAATCCTTACTCATACCAAAAGTATGGGTTTGATATCCAAAAGGAGGTGAAAAATAATGAATAAATACGAAACCGTATTCATTATTAATCCAAATGTTGAAGAAACAGCTGTAAAGGCTCTTATTGAAAAGTTCTCTAATTTGATTAATAATGATGGAAAAGTAGAAAAAGTCGAAGAATTAGGAATGAAGAAGTTAGCTTATGAAATCAAAAAACATAAAGAAGGAAATTATGTTGTGATTTATTTTGAAGCAAATCCAGAACTAATTAAAGAACTTGAAAGAATTTATAGAATTACAGATGAAGTAATTAAATTTATCGTTGTAAGAAAAGACGAAGAATAGAAGGTGAAAACATATGAACAAAGTAATTTTAATGGGTAGATTAACCAAAGATCCAGAGGTTCGTTATACACAAACCAATAATACTTTAGTCGCATCTTTTTCTTTAGCTGTTAATCGAAGATTTGCAAGACAAGGTGAAGAAAGACAGGCTGATTTTATCAATATAGTTGCTTGGAGTAAGACAGGTGAATTTTGTAGCAAATATTTCAAAAAAGGGCAACAAGTTGGTGTTATTGGAAGAATTCAAACAAGGACATGGGATGATGAGCAAGGTCAAAAACGTTATGTAACAGAAGTTGTTGCAGAAGAAGCATATTTTGCTGATTCAAGAAGAGATTCAGAAGCAGGAAATGCTAATCTTGAAAATACATTTGGTGAAAATATTGCAAATTCTGGTGAATTCCAAGTAACATCTGGTTCAGATGATGATTTACCATTCTAATAATGTAAAGGTTTAATTGATTGGAGGTAAAATAAAATGGCAGATAAAAAACAACATAATAAAAAGTTTAATAGAAATAATCAAGATGATGATTATAATCCAAAGTTTCGAAAAATAAAAAAGAAAGTTTGTCCATTATGTGCAGATAAAAACTTAGAATTGGATTATAAAAATGCAGAACAAATTAAAAGATTTATCAATGAAAAAGGTAAAATCTTACCAAGAAGAGCAACTGGCGCATGTGCCAAACATCAAAGAGTGATTACGAATACGGTCAAAAGAGCAAGACATATTGCTGTTATACCATATTCGCAAGATTAATTGCTGTATACCTAATACCGAAAGCAGAGGAAATGCTTTCGGTATTTTTGTATCAAAAAAAAAAAAATAAAAATTTACATAAAATGGTATTGACAACATTATGAAAATGTGATATAATAAATATATAATAATAATATTGAAATTATGTTTTCCAATTTTGCAGGAGGACAACTTACTTAAAGGAGGCAAATATGATGAAAGAAAAGAAGAACATTGAAAGAACAGATAGTGTTTGGTGCTCTGGATGGAGCAAGAATATTTTGAAGGAATTGAAAGCGCTTCAGGAAGACATCCAGGCCAATGAGCCAAATGAAGAAAGACGGGATAAAAAAGTCGAATACTTAACAGAAGTGAGTGATTTCGTTAAGAAGATAACCTGGGCTCGTGTTAATGTCGAGTTTTGTTTTTCAGGTAATGCTGAGGCCATGCAAAAAGCGCTAATAGAACTTCAGAAAATGTTTAAAGAATGGGAACTGCGGGTGGATGAGAACTGCAGTTTGGTTCCACCAGAACTTAAGGAAAACGTAAAGGTATTTAGAGTTAAAAAGAGGACAATTGTGCTGATTGACATCTGATTACCTAACCGAAGAAAGTCTCTAATGATGTGTTGGAGGCTTTTTTCGTATGCAAAAGTATTTGACAAGATAGATTCAATATGATAAAATCGAAACGAATCAGTGATTTGAAAGAAGTTCTACTAAATTCATCAGGTGCAATAAAAGACAATGGGAGGAAAAAGCATGAAGGCAATTATGAAACGTGCAGAACAACATTTTTTGGAGAAATTTCCTGAAATAAACAGGATTTTTCTACCAAATACAAACAAAATAGGACTAATTGGAAAAATCGAAGACGATTTTTATTTTTCCCACGAACGGTATGGAAAACTTTTCTTCAAGGCTTGCATAAAAGTCCCCAATAATGATGCAGAGAATAGTATTCCTATTACGGTTCCAGAGGAACTGATTGTTTCCGATTTTGGCAAAGACAAAATGGTTAAGGTAATTGGTATGTTTCGATCACGCAATGAGTGGGAGGATGGAAAAAGTTATTTGAAATTATCGGTTATGGCGAAGTATCTTTCATTTTGTGACGTGGCAAAACCTGAAAATTTTGTCTATTTAGAAGGTTACTTATGCAAAAAAACCATTCATATAAAAAGGAGCAGTGGCAGAAAAAAGACAGACTTGCTAATTGCTGTTAATGAAGCATATGAAAAAGTCTCTTATATTCCATGTGTTGCATGGGGGGGATATGCTATTTATGCTAGTCAATTAGAAATTGGGAATAAGATTGAATTTTGGGGCAGAATTCAGTCAAGACAATATCAGAAGCATGAAGAAATTAAAACTGCTTATGAGGTATTGATTGTAAGGTGGTTTTAAGTAGTAGAAGTGCACCTTTCTTGGTTATTTCAAGAAAGGTGTTTTTTTATTTGCCAATAAGTATAAAAAGAATAGAAATTCATTTAGGCTCCAGCTGTATAATATACCATTTAATTGAAATAATGTTTGGAAGAAAAAGGTAGTTATTCCTAAAAAAAGAGTACGTAGGATGAGAAGTAGAAATAATTTTTTATTGCTTTTTTCTAAAATTGATATGATTTGAAATCCTAAAAGAGGAAGAGCAATAAAATAAATTTTAGAAGCGTATTTTGCAAAGTTGGTAATTCCAGAGCTGGCAGTAAGTTTACTAATAATTTTTTCTATTCCAAAATGGAGAAATAAGGAATAGCAAATTAAAAATATAGTTGTGTGAATAAGCTGTTTTTTGAAGCAACTTTTGGAAAGTAAAGTATAAAATAGAATTAATAGAATGGGAAGTGTATAAATTATTTGCAGGAAAATGGTGGTATGAGAATATATTTTTTCGAAATGGTAGTGATGTAAAGCTAGTTGTGTTATGGCGAAACAAATTAGTTCGAAGATTAGGAAAATCAATGGTTTTGTAACATTGTTTTTTTTCATAAAATCACCTGTTTTTTATATTATTTTCATTATTTTATTTCGGAATGAAAAAAAAATCAATAAATTTTAAAAAAATTTTCAAAAAAGTATTGCAAAAAAAAAAATTATATATTAAAATCTAATTGAAGTGGAGAGAAGTGTCACAAAGTGGTAGAAAGAGGAAGGAGAAAAAACCTAGTGTTAATTGGTGAATACGAACATTCTCTTGATGTAAAAGGCAGATTGATTATGCCTGCTAAATTAAGAGAAGATATTGGCGAAAAATTCATAGTAACCAAAGGTCTAGATGGATGTTTATTTGCTTTTTCTATAACGGAATGGACAAATTTTGAACAAAAACTACGCACACTTCCAATTTCCAACAAAGATGCAAGGAGCTTTACTAGATTTTTCTTTGCAGGTGCTATCGAATGTGAAATAGACAAGCAAGGCAGATTTTTGATTTCTAGCAATTTAAGAGAATTTGCTGGATTTGATAAAGATGTTGTAATTGTCGGAATGGATTCGAGAATTGAAATTTGGAGTAAAGAAAAATGGCAAACTTGCGAAGAAGAAGTTTCTGCTGATGAAATTGCTCAAAAAATGGAAATGTTGGGAATTTAAAAAGGTATATAACTTGCAAAAGTTTATATAAATTTACAAAAGAAAAAATACCAAAACACAAAAGATGAAAAAGTACAAAAGATAAAATCTTTAAAATACAAAAGATTTTTAAAAGAAAAATGGGCTATTTTTAATAGTCCCACGTAAGAAAAACTTGTAAGTTACAAATGATTTTGTAATTACAAAAGACAAATATAGAATTTTTACAAAAGACAAGGTTTGGAGAGTACGAAAGAAAAACACAAAAGATTTTTGAAATGGAAAGGTCGCCAAATTTTGACGACCTTTCAAACTAAATTATAGCGAAAAGAAGAAAATTATGCAAATTAAGAATTTTAATCATGTGCCAGTTTTATTAGAAGAAGCTATCAATGGCTTGCAGATAAAATCGGATGGAATTTATGTGGATGGTACGCTTCGGTGGGGCAGGGCATAGCTATGAAATTGCAAAAAGAATATCTGAAAAGGGGCTTCTTTTAGGAATCGATCGAGACCAAGAAGCTATTTGTGTTGCTAAGGAAAGGTTAAAGCAATTTCCAAATGTAAAGTTTGTGTATGATAATCATGATCGTATAAAACAGATTTTACAAAACCTTGAAATTTCAGCAGTTGATGGGATTTTACTGGATTTGGGTGTTTCTTCGTATCAATTAGATGAGGAAGAACGTGGTTTTAGCTATATGCTTGATAGTGATTTGGATATGAGAATGGATAAAAGTGCTAGGTTGACGGCAAAAGATGTTGTTAATCAATATACAGAAGAAAAATTAGCTAATGTGATTTATGAATATGGAGAAGAACGATTTTCAAGAAGAATTGCTAAAAATATTTGTGAATATCGAGTTCAAAAGTCCATTGAGACAACAGCAGAGCTTGTTCAAATTATTGAAAAGTCAGTTCCTAGGAAAAAAGGAGAAGGACATCCAGCTAAAAGGACTTTTCAAGCAATTCGAATTGAAGTTAATGATGAAATTAAACCATTACAGGCTACTATCTTAGATTCTATTGATGTATTAAAACCACAAGGTAGATTGTGTGTGATAACCTTTCATTCATTGGAAGATAGAGCAGTAAAGAAGGCTTTTATGGAAGCAGAAGGTAGGTGTACTTGTCCAAATGATTTACCATATTGTAGCTGTGGTTGCAAGCATTTGGGTAAAATAATCACGAAAAAGCCAATTTTACCAACCAAAAAAGAGATGGAACAAAATTCAAGAAGCAAAAGTGCTAAATTACGAATATTTGAGAAAATAGGATGAAATAAAAGAATACCAAAGAAAGGAGGCAATTATGGCAAATAGAGGATATGGTTATCAATATGAAACAAGTCCAAGAAAATTGGAACCAGATTATAGAAGTTTGCGAGAAAAACAGAAGAAAACAAATTCTCCAAAACCCAAACAAGAAAAGAAAAAGACGATAAAGAGTAATGTTAAGAAAAAATATAAAATGTCTTTTGAGATGAAGTTTTTTCTCAATAGTATGCTTTTTTTCTCTATTATATTTGCGATAATTGCTTGTCAAGCTTTGGTTGAACAGCGTTATAAAGAAAGAGAGAGTTTGAAACAAGAATACAATGAATTGTTGTCAAAAAGTAATATGGCTTGTGAATTGAATAATGATGTAAGATTATTGGCAACAGATTACGGAATGCAGACCAAATCGGCAACTTTGATTGATTTGGGAACATCAGATTATATTGAATCTTCTGTCGAACAAGATAAGAGTGAGGAAAGTTTTTGGGCTAAAATTATAAATTGGTGGAAAGAAATTTTTTAAGATTATAGAAAAAAATACTTGCAAAAAATTTTTTCTATGATATAATAAAACAAAAATAGGAATAAATCCTATTTTTAAAGGAGTTTTTGCATGGAAAATTACTCTAAGCAAAGAGAAGAGATTATTGAAATCATAAAAGGATTGTATAATCACCCAACTGCAGAAGAAATTTATTTTTTGACAAAACAAAAAGATCCAGCTGTGAGTAGAAGTACAGTTTATCGAAATTTGAAAGTTCTTGTGGAAAAAGAAATGATAACCCAAATTGCAGTCTCTAATGGACCAGATAGGTATGATTATAAAGAAAATCATGAAAAACATGCCCATGTTATATGTGTGAAATGTGGAGAAGTTTATGATTATTTTTATGATTTTGATATCACAGAAATGAAAAATCGAATTGCAACGCAAATAGGAGTAGAAATTTTGGAAGATGGTGTGACTATGAAAGGAATTTGTCATTCATGCAAAAAGATATAAAATATTTTTTAGGAGGTAAAAAAATGGAATTGAAAGGAACAAAGACAGAGAAAAATTTAATGGCAGCATTTGCTGGGGAATCACAAGCAAGAAACAAGTATACTTATTTTGCAAGTAAAGCGAAAAAAGAAGGGTTTGAGCAAATTGCTAGTATATTTTTAGAAACAGCGGATAATGAAAAAGAACATGCAAAATTATGGTTTAAATTACTTCATGACAATGACATTCCATCTACAGCAGAGAATTTAAAAGCAGCGGCTGAAGGTGAAAATTTTGAATGGACAGATATGTATGACCAATTTGCAAAAGAAGCGAAAGAAGAAGGTTTTGACAGAATTGCTTATTTATTTGAAGCAGTAGGGAAAATCGAAAAAGAGCATGAAGAAAGATATAAAAAATTATTGGAAAATGTAGAAAATGACTTAGTTTTCAGCAAAGATGGTGATAAAATTTGGAAATGTAGAAATTGTGGACATATTTGTATTGGAAAAGAAGCACCAGAAGTTTGTCCAGTTTGTAGCCATCCAAAAGCATTTTTTGAGATTAAAGCAGATAATTATTAAAAAAGAAATCAGGTTTTGCCTGATTTTTTTATGTTATAGATTAGCGAAACTGAGAATATAATATTAGTAGAAGGAGATAATATGAGACCTACAATTATGGAAGTAAATTTGACAAATTTTAAATATAATGTGAATTGTATAAAAGCAAAGTTGTCAAGTGGGACTAAAATTCTGCCAGTGTTGAAAGCCAATGCTTATGGAACTTATATTAATACACGTTTAGAGATTGTTGATGAATTTGATATTGTAGCGGTTGCACTTGTGCAAGAGGGAGCTTTTTTAAGGGAAATTGGGTATGAGAAAGAAATATTTGTATTAAATCAACCAGATGTTGGAGAAATAGAGGATATTTTGAAAAATCGTTTAACGATAGGCGTTTGTGATGTGAAATTTATAGAAGAAATAGCAAAAAGAAGGCAAAATGTGAAAATTCATATAGAAATTGATACAGGTATGAATAGAACAGGAATTCATCCAGATAAGGTAAATGCTTTTTTGGATTTTTTACAACAGTATGAAACCATAAAAGTGGAAGGAATTTACACACATATGTCATGTGCGGATACAGATTCTGAGTATAGTATGCAACAGCTTTGTTTATTTGAAAAAGCCGTTCAGATTGCTAAAAATAGGATAGTGGATTTAAAATATATTCATAGTGCTGCTTCAAATGGATTTCTTAATTTCCCAGAGGCATATTATAATTTGGTTCGACCAGGAATGATTTTATATGGCTATTCTTCAGGTGAAAAAATGATAGAGAAAATGGAATTAAAACCAGTTTGTGAATTGAAGTCTAAAATAACTTTTCTAAAAACGGTAAAAGCAGGAACTAGCATAGGATATGGAAGGAGTTTTGTAACGGAAAAAGAAACAAAAGTTGCTACAATTCCAATTGGTTATGCCGATGGATTAAGAAGAGATTTGTCAAGTGGTGGTCAAATTGTTATTCATGGTCAAAAAGCTCCAATTATTGGGAAGATTTGTATGGATAGTTTGATGGTAGATGTAACAAAAGTGGAGGATGTTAAAGTAGGAGATGAAATTTGGATTTGGGATAATAAACAGATAACATTAGAAGAAATTGCCACAAAATGTGACACAATTAATTATGAAATCATAAGTAGTATAAGCAGTCGAGTGCCAAGAATTTTTAACGAAAAATAGCTTTTTTCAGGTAAATAAATTCCCATTGTTTTTGGAAAATGTATTGACACAAAAATTAGTTATTTGATATAATAAATCCAACAATAAATCTAAGCCAGAAGAAGGATAGATTAAGAAAAAAAGGGGAGAAACCAATGAGAAAACTAAAACCAAATGAACGATTGACAAATACGATAACCAAAAGAAATAAAAACAATAGAGGAATTACTTTGATTTTGTTGGCAGTTACGGTTATTATTATGTTGATTTTAGCAGGTGTAACGATTTCTGCTATCAAAAGAACGGATATGCTAAAAACCTCTGAAAAAGCTGTGAATGATTATGCTATGGCAGAAGAAATGGATATATTAAGTGTAGCATTTGCTAATGTATTTTCAAGAAATGTATTGAATGACGAAGAAATTACGGCAGAAAGTTTAAGAAAGGAACTTGAAAAAGTTGGCAAGCAAGTAAACGTAGAAAAAAATGAAAATGAATTAATTGTTACCTTTAAAGATACAGGTAACGTCTATAAAGTTAATATTGAAACTGGTAAAATAACGTTAGATGGTTCAGTTCCACCACAGGTAAATAATCCAGA
The DNA here is from genome assembly GCA_947653235.1 of uncultured Clostridium sp. Classification (GTDB taxonomy): domain Bacteria; phylum Bacillota; class Clostridia; order TANB77; family CAG-508; genus Scatovivens. The sequence continues at coordinate 84,434 of CANTGH010000003.1, read as the reverse complement.
TAATCCAAATGAACCAGGAAAGACTGTTTATACCATAACCTATCAAGCTAATGGTGGAACTGGAAATATGCAAGGGCATAGTGGGCTAGCTGGAGACCCAATTACTTTAAAGCAAAATGAATTTTCTAAAGAAGGCTATTTTTTTAAAGAGTGGAATACGGATGCTTTGGGAAATGGAACAGCGTATACAAATGAGCAAACTGTGATATTACAAGAAAATTTAACTTTATATGCCATATGGACACGTCAGACTTGTACAGTAAATTTTGTAGGCGTAGGTGGTATTACCTTTTCGAAAAATAGTATAGAAGTGCCATATGGAACAACATTTACAGCAGTTAATGATACAATTTCTTTTTCTAATATAAGTGGCGAACCAATTGTGGCAACGGTACCAAGTAGTGTAGATACAAGCAATATAATATATCAGTGGTCGCCAAAGGAAGGAAGTATAACCAATCATACAACAATAAATGTGAGTTATCAAACAATTTCTACCTCAATTAATTATACAATTAATTATTATAATGGAACACAACATTTGGGAACATCTAGGCATACAGTTGGGACTGCGAAAGCATTGACATCTATGGCTACTTTAGGAGCGCAACAAGCAAGTTTTTCTTTTTGTGGTTGGACAACAAGTTTGAATTCCCATCAAATAGTATATAGAGATATGGCATCTGTAAAAAATTTAGCAACAGAAGAAGGTGGGAATGTTAATTTATATGCGGTTTGGGTTAGAGATGTATACTGTAATGCATATGCACCAAAATTGAAATGGACGTTTTATCCAGGAAAAAGTGGTGTGTTTGGATTTGAATTAGATATGCCAGGCACTTGGAGAATCAAATATTCAGTAGAAACGGATAGTAGTGGTGTTTATCCTAAAGATCCAATAGACTATAATACAGGCTCAAAGCAGCTGAGTGTAGATGACAAAACATTGTATATAGGATGTTATAGTGATTCGGCTGTGTTTTATTATAAAATAAGTAATATAACACCACCTAATAGTACTATGAAAGGTGAAACGATAGCTGGTTCTTCTGTTATGTCAGCTCAAGATAACCTTAATAGAGAAAATGGAAATATTAGATTTGGGGTAAGTCAATTTTACAATAATAGAAAGTATTTAACGACAATTGGTGAAGAAAAAGCTAAATATATACCAGAAATGCATGGTTGGGAACTGGCAGGTTTTAGAAGCGATCCTTATGCAGATAATGCACAGATAAAGTTGGGCGATGTGAGTACCTCAAGTGCAACAGAATTTTATGCAGTATATAAAAGAACATTAACAATAAACTATGATTTGACTAATACAGCACCTGATGGTACAGGAGGAAGTTATGATAGTGATAGTACTACCAATACACAATATTTTAATGTTTCTGGTGCAATAACATCTCCAATATTTAACTTATGGAGAAATTTCTCTTTGAACTGGGTAGTGGATACATGGGCTTTGGGTAGTTCCTCTGGTACTCAATACAAATCTGGAACATCCTATGTATTTAGTCCAGCAGTAGATGAAACTGTATTAGTTAGAACATTTTATCCTAAGGTGTGGAAACCAATAATTTGGTATGAAAAAGATGCGGGAAGATATTTGATTATAACGACTGCTTATGGTTGCAATATTAGTGTAAAGATTGGTAATTCTTGGCAACATGTTGATATGATGGAAGATTCAGACGGAGCACATGGAGCGATTTCCTTGGATAATTTGACAACTTCACTAGAGTTGAAATGTGTTGTAAATGGACAAGAATGGTATTATACGATTGATTTATTAGATAGTTCAGGTTCAGTCAGCTAGTTAGTCAAAAAAGTTTTCACAAAAATAGAGTTCTGATAAAGAACTCTATTTTTGCCTATATAAAAATTAAAAGGGGTTAAAGTTTCAACAAAACTAAATTTATTGAATTCTCATTTAGTATAATTAATCAAGATTAAAATAAACTTAAAATAAAAAAATTTTCTCAAAAATCTTGTGAAAAAAACTATTTGGTGATATAATAAAACAAATTTTGACAAATTATGAGGAGGATGAAAATGAAAAAAAGAGGATTTGAAATTGCAAAGGGATTTGAAAATGCAGGAATTAACATGCCAGTTCGAAAGACAAAATTTTCTGCGGGGTATGATATTGAAGCTGTTGAAGACTGTGTTATTCCTGCATTTGAGCTAGGGCAGAAACCAACACTTGTAAAAACAGGTTTGAAAGTTTATATGCCAGATGATGAAGTTTTTATGCTCTATAACCGAAGCTCTAATCCAGGGAAAAAAGGCTTGATTTTAGCCAACAGCGTGGGAGTTGTTGATAAAGATTACTATGGAAATCCAGATAATGATGGACATGTTATGTTTGCATTTTATAACATCAAGTCAGAACCAGTTGAAATCAAAAAAGGAGACGTGATTGGACAAGGAATTTTCCAAAAATATTTTGTTATCGATGATGATATTAGTGAAGCAACAAGGATGGGAGGTTTTGGCTCTACAAATCAGTAAAATCAAGTGAGAGCAAGTTTTTTGGAAAAGTCAACTTGACATATTTGCATAAATATGATATAATAAAGGGTGAGGGGTTTTTTTAGAAAAATCCTCTTTTTATGCTTTTATAAAAAGGAGAAAGGAAAACTTTTTCAAAAAAATTGGATAAAATAGGAAAAAAGTTTTGACTTTTACTAAAATATGTGTTATAATAAAGATGTAGTAATTTTACATTACTTGGAAGGAGTGACGAAAGAAATATGTTTAAGGTAGGAGACAAAATAGTATACCCAATGCATGGAGCTGGAATAATTGAAACAATAGAAGAAAGAGCTGTGTTAGATGAAAAACAAGCTTATTATATTATCAAAATGCCAGGTGAAGTAAAAGTCATGGTACCTACGGCAAAAGCAGAAGAAATTGGCGTAAGAAGTATCATCGATCAAGCAACAGCAGGAGAAGTCATCCATGTTTTGGAACAAGATTGTACTGAAATGTCAATGAAATGGAACAAAAGATACCGAGACAATGTTGAAAAAATGAAATCAGGTAATGTATTTGAAGTAGCGGATATTGTTAGAAACTTGAGTTTCAAGCAAAAAGATAAAGGTTTATCCACCACAGAGAAGAAAATGCTATTAAATGCGAAACAAATTTTAGTCAGTGAATTAATGTTAGCAGAAAGTAAACAAAAAGATGAAATTGAATCTTTGATTGAAGATAAAATTAACATATCCTATGAAGCACATATCAATCATTCAGAAGATAACAATGGAAGTAGTGATGAGACAGACGGAATTATGAAAACGTTTATTCAAACATAGAACAGAACCCTAGAGAAATCTAGGGTTGTTTTTGGCTAAAAATTAAAATATTTACTTATGTTTATTGAAAAATTGTTGTATACTAGAAAGCAACTTTTTGCCTAAAGGTAGAAAGGAGGGCGGATGAGATGACACAACCTAAACTAGAGTACATTGCTTATTGGAATTATGTACTAACATTTTTCTTATCAATTATCAAGAATATTTGAATATTTTCGTCTAAGACGTCTTTTATTGTATATTCCACGATATAAATTCTTTTTTACCAGTTATATTCATATAATATCCATTATAATTATTTGCTTTATTTTTTAAGTAGATTATTATTCCAATTATTGATACTGATATAATAATTATAATTAATATTAGCCACAAATAATTGGATTTTTGATTATCGTTTTTATGCTTTTCATTTATGTTTTTCTTAAATTATAGCCTATTTTAATTAAGAATGCAAAGATGTTTATTATTTTTAAATAAATGAAAAAACCACCATTCTACAACATTTTTAAAAATTATGTATACTTTTTGGCAAATAAAGAAGGATTTACGAACAAGGCGTCGAATAATATAAAAGAAAGGTTTCAAAAATGGTACAATATAATGATGAGTTAAAACAGGAGATAAGGAATGCAAATGATATCGTAGATGTTATATCGCAATATGTTATATTGAAAAGAAGTGGTAAGAATTTCATGGGTTTATGCCCATTTCACAAAGAAAAATCACCTTCTTTTTCTGTTTCATCCGACCGACAATATTATCATTGTTTTGGCTGTGGAAAAGGTGGTGATGTCTACAATTTCATCATGGAAATGGAGCGATTATCGTTTCGAGAAGCACTTGAATTTTTAGCGGAAAGAGGGCACATCAAGTTACCAGAAGTAGGAGACGAAGAATTTAGCAAAAAACAATACTTAATGGATCGAATGAATAAAATAAACCTTGAAACAACGATGTTTTATCACGAAAGGCTATATATGCCAGTGGCAAAAATTGCACAGGACTATGTCAAACAGAGAAAATTGGATAATCATACTTTAAAAGCGTTTAAGATTGGATATTCTGGGGAATATAATGAATTATATACTTTTTTAAAAGGAAAAGGTTTTCAGGAGCATGAAATTTTAGCAACTGGATTGGTGAACAAAAATGATAGAGGTGAATTTATTGACCGATTTCGAAAACGTTTGATGTTTCCGATTATTTCTGTGTCAGGAAAGCCAGTAGCTTTTGGTGGTAGAAGATTAGAAGATAACGATAAAGTGGCCAAATACATAAATTCAAATGAGAATTTAGTTTATTCGAAGAAAAAGCATTTGTTTGCTTTAAATCTTGCTAAACAGTCACAAGAAAAGCGCATTATTTTAGTAGAAGGCTATATGGATGCAATTTCTCTCTACCAACGAGGAATTGACAATGTTGTAGCATCTTTAGGAACAGCACTTACTGAAGAGCAAGGTCGTCTGCTTCGAAAATATAGTAAACAAGTTATTTTTTCTTATGATTCAGATGGTGCGGGGCAAAATGCAATTCAGAGAGGAATTGAGGTCTTAGAAAAGCAAAATTGCGATGCAAGAGTATTGCAAATGGAAGGTGCTAAGGATCCAGATGAGTATATTATCAAATATGGTAGTGGAAGATTTAAAATGCTCGTGGAGAATGCGATTTCTCTTGTTGAATTCAAAATAAAAATGCTAAAAGAGGGATATAATTTAGATAATGCCAAGGATAAAATTGCTTTTTTGAAAAAAATAACCAATATTTTGTCAAGTGTGGAAAATAAAATTGAAAGAGAAATTTATATTGATAAAATAGCAGAGCAATATGATATTTCCAAACAAGCAATTTATGCGGAAGTCAACAAAACGTCGTATAAAAACAAACCAGAAAAAATACTAGTACGACCAGTTGTGCAAAGAGAAAGTCAAGAACAAAACGAAGTGGATGATGTGGTAAAAAAAAGAGAAAATATGGTTTTATATTTGTTAATTAATTATCCAGAGAAGACAAAAGAAATTATAAAATCAAATATTAACATTGCAGATTTACAAATTGAAGAGAATAAAACCATATTTGAAAAAATTATGGTATCTGAAGAAAACAATAGTGAAAAAATAACACAGTTAATTGCCAATATAGAAAATGAAAAAATACAAGAACACATTAGTGAAATTATGGTTACAGATTATGAAATAACATCGGTGCAAAAGTGTATAGAAGACGTTATTTTTATTTATAATAAAGAAAGATTACAAAATAGGAAAGTGCAAATTATTAAAGAATTGGAAAATCCAAATTTAACGAACGAACAGATAGCTGATTTGGAAATGGAATTGAATGACATTATAGTAAAAGTGGCTAAAATAAAGTAAAAGGGGGATAATGATGAAAAAATCTGATAAAGATGAATTAAAAAAAGAAGAAAATAAAAAAGCACCAAAAAAGAAAATAACAAAAGCAGAAAAAAAGGTTGAAATAAAAGCTCAAAAAGAAACATCTAAAACAGATCAAAAAGAAAAAACTCCAAAGAAAACAAGCACTAAAAAAGAAATTGATAAAATGGAAAAGAAAACCAAAACAGCAAATAAAGATAAAACAAAAGTAAGTAAAAAGATTGCAGAAGAAGCTAAAAGTACGAAAAAAGTCAAAAAAAGTGAATTACCAGTAGCTAAGGATGAAACAGAAAAGATAATAGAACCAGTAAATGAAGAACAAAAAAAAGAAGAAGTAGTAAATACTGAACCAATAGCAAGTACCATCGATTCTGAAAAAGAAAAAATACTAAATATTGTAAATAAAGCAAAAGAAAAGGGAAATATTACGTATGGAGAATTAGCAGCTGAACTTGGTGAAGTTAATCCAGCTGAACTTGATAAAGTATTTGATACATTTGAAGAATTGGGAGTTAGTATAGCAAAAGAAGATGATTTGCTAGAGCCTGATGAAGAGGATTTAAAAGATGTAGAAGAAGTTAAACTAGAAGAAGTGGATTTAAACAACATGGAAGGCATTAATGTTGATGATCCTGTTCGTATGTATTTAAGAGAAATCGGAAAAATCCGTTTATTATCTTTTGAAGATGAATTAGAACTTGCTAAAGATGTTTTGAAAGATGATGAAGAAGCAAAACAAAAGTTAGCAGAATCCAACTTAAGATTGGTTGTTAGTATTGCAAAGAAATATGTAGGAAGAGGCATGTTGTTTTTGGATTTAATTCAAGAAGGTAATATGGGGTTAATTAAGGCAGTTGAAAAGTTTGATTATACCAAAGGTTATAAATTTAGCACTTATGCAACATGGTGGATAAGACAAGCCATTACTAGAGCTATTGCAGATCAAGCAAGAACCATTAGAATTCCAGTTCATATGGTTGAGACGATTAATAAATTAATCAGAACTTCAAGACATTTACTTCAAATACTAGGAAGAGAGCCAACGCCAGAAGAAATTGCGAAAGAAATGGATATTTCAGTGGAAAAAGTAATGGAAATTCAAAAGATAGCACAAGATCCAGTATCTTTAGAAACTCCAATTGGTGAAGAAGATGATAGTCATTTAGGTGATTTTATTGAAGATGATGATTCACCAGCTCCACATGATGCAGCTTCTTATACTTTACTAAAAGAACAATTGGAAGAAGTTATGAGTACTTTAACGCCTCGTGAAGCTAAGGTTTTGAAGCTAAGATTTGGTCTAGAGGATGGTAAAGCCAGAACATTAGAAGAGGTAGGAAGACAATTTGAAGTAACTCGTGAAAGAATAAGACAGATTGAAGCAAAGGCTTTGCGAAAATTAAGACATCCAAGTAGAAGCAAACGATTAAAGGATTATATGAATTGACAAAAAACTCGCTTAAATAGCGAGTTTTTTTGTCAAACAATGCTTAATTTTGGGATTAATTTTGATTTGACAAATTATGTAAAATATGGTATAATAGTAATATAAACTGTATACGCAGATTTTAGAAGAAAGGATTGAAAAATATGACGAAGAAGATGAAAGTAAATTTAGGCATTAGTGGTGGAGGAGTTTCTTCGGTTGCTGGTTTGGGTGCTTTGCATCGGTTTTTAATTGAAAGAGATGTAGAAATTGTGTCTTTTTCTGGGGCTAGTATTGGAGCTGTGAGTGTCGCATTACTGGCAGCAAATGTAGTTACAAGGGAGATTTGTGACTTTCTTGCTGAGCATGTAGAGGAATTTTGTACGCCTCGAGAAGGAGGATATATCATTCAGAAGAGAGTTGACCAATTTTTGGGAGGAATGTTATTTCGAGAACTGCCAAAAGAGTGTATTGTGTCAATTACTCCGTTGCGGTCTAAATTCCCAACCATTCTTACTCGCAAAAATGCCGAGGATTTAACGGTTGGTGAAGTAGTTTCCTATTCAGCAACTTTGCCGATTTATTTCCGTTCAAGAAAACTTAAACTGAACGGCAAAATGGCACGGATTTTAGATGGTGGTTTGCTATATAATCCACCTTTGAATCCAGAAACTAAAAATATTATTTTTGGTTTTACGAGAGGGACCAAAAGGAGTATTGCACCATGGAATATTCGGCAAGCTAAGCAAGAACAGAAGGCTGACGAAGTTTACAAACCGTATACAATTACTAAAACTACGGGAAAGCGCGAAGATATTTTTTGTGCATTTCTAGAAGGAAAGGATTATATGCGGAAGATTTTTGAACAGTAAAAGCACAAATATAGTGTGAAGTCTGAATTGGAAAAGGAGAAGATACATGTATGAAGTAGCGGAAGATTTAATAGCACCTATAAAAATAAAGCAAAAACGGTATATTTCAGAAGGTTCGTATTTAAAGCAGATTAAATTAATTCCTCTATTATCTTGTGAAGAAGAAATATGTTTAGCAAAACGAATTGCAGTAGGTGATAAAGAAGCTCAACGTAAATTGGAGGAAGCTAATTTACGGCTAGTTGTTAATATCGCTAGGCGTTATGTTGGAAAAGGCATGTTATTTGAAGATTTAATCCAGGAAGGAAACCTAGGATTGCTTAATGCGGCCCAAAATTTTGACTATACTAAAAAATGTAAATTTAGTACCTATTCAAGTTACTGGATTGTATCAGCCATCACAAAAGCAATTGCTGAACAGACAGTGGATGTCAAGCAACCAGCAAATATTATCATTGAAAAAAATAAAGTTCGTAAAGCCTTTAGAATTTTAGAAAGAGAATTTAATAGAACCCCAACTTCAAAGGAAATTGCGGAAGAGACTGGCTTAACAATTGACAAAGTAAAAGAAATGCAAGAATTAATCAGAAATGAGATTGCTTTGTCATTTGAAACACCTTTGCAAGAAGATACGAATTGTACCTTGTGTGAAATAATACCAGATAATGAGGAGTTTATGCCAGATGCTATAGTCGAGAGAAAGCTCTTAAAAGAAAAATTAATGGAGTTAATGGAAGATTTAACGCTACGCCAACGGCAAGTTTTAATTTTAAAATATGGCTTAGAAGATGGAAAAGAAAGGACTTCCAGTGAAATTGGCAAAGAAATTGGTATTGGCCGTAAAAGAATTTGGGCAATTGAAAAAAAAGCCCTAGAGAAGTTAAGACAGCACAAAAAAATAAAGCAATTAGAAGATTTCATTTAAAAAAGGAAACAACTCAAAAATTGTAAAATGCGATTTTTGAGTTGTTTTTTGCTTTTGGGTAGGATTGACTTTTGATAGTATGTATGGTAATATAATTAAGTAACAATTTAGCTTGTGTGTTTCATTGTATGCAATGAAGGCAAAAGGTAGCAGTAAAGATTTTCATCAAAGGAGGGCAAACCAAATGTCAATCAATTTAAAAAGAGGTCAGAGTGTGAACCTGCAAAGGGAATTTCCAAATCTGAAACGGATTAGAATCGGTTTAGGCTGGTCTGTTAAGAAATTTGCAGGGTTTGGTGTTGGCAGCGAAATCAGTGTTGATGCAAGTGTTATTTGCATTAGTTCAGGGAAATGGCATGATAGCACAGTTTGCTATAAGCGATTGAAACATCGATCAGGTGCTATTGTACACTATGGCGATGAATTGGCTGAAGGAGGCAAAGGAGATAAAAAACAAATCGATATTTATTTGGATAAACTCCCTAATAATATTGAAAAGTTAAGCATTGTTATTAATATTTATGCAGCTTATGAAAGAAATCAGGATTTTAGACAGGTGAGAAATTGTTTTATTCATGTTGACGATTTAGAAACAGAAGAATTGTTTCGCTGTGATATTGATGGCAAGTTTGAGGGCTTGACAGGAATGTTTGTTGCAGAGTTTTACCGTGATGGAAATTCTTGGATATTTAAACCGATTGGTGAGGGGGTTCGTGTCCAGGATATTGTTGAGATGGAGAAGATGCTGTGTCCGTAAATTAAACAAAAAGAAATGGTCTATTTCCAATTGGGGTAGACCATTTTTGGATTACATGATGAAAGAATATAAAAAATTTTCTTGCGTATTTTTCATAACATGATATAATAGAAAAGATGAAATGAGAGGAGAATGTATGAAGTATCCAGAATTTATTCAAAAAGGTGATACCATTGCTATTACAGCACCATCGATGGGATTTTACAAAAAAGAACAGTTAATGGAATATGTACAAGCACTTCAAAATTTGAAACAGATGGGATTTTCAGTTTTAGAGACGCAAAATGTAAGAACAGATAATCATGGAAGAAGTTCTTCAGCATTAGAACGTGCGAAGCAGTTTCAGCAGGTTTGGGAAAACAAAGATGTGACAGCTATTATTTGTGCTAAAGGTGGAGATTTTGCTTGTGAAATGTTAGATTATCTAGATTTTGAAAAACTCAAAAACACTAAACCCAAATGGTTACAAGGATTTTCCGATATTACCAATTTAGGATTTGTTTTGACGACACATTTAGATGTGGCGACAATTTATGGCGAAAACATTCGAGATTACGGCATGTATGAACTTTTTGAAAACTTGACAAATTCGATTCGAATAATGCAAGGTGAAGAAGTGGTTCAAAAAAGTTTTGAACAATGTGAACGAGAAGAAAGGGAGATATTTCAATCTTACCATTTAACAGAAAAAGTAGAATGGAAAAATTTAAAAAGTGAACCCCAAATTTGTTTTTCGGGAAGAGCCATTGGGGGCTGTTTGGATGTGATTGTTGAACTGATTGGGACAAAATATGATAAGGTAAAAGAATATATTCACAAATACAAAAAAGATGGAATTGTGTGGTTTTTTGATGTGTATGAAATGTCTACTCCACAAGTGTTTCGTCATTTATGGCAGTTGAAAAATGCAGGATATTTTGAATTTTGTAACGGAATTATTTTTGGAAGACCATGCATTATTCGAGAAGATTATGAATTGTGTTTTGCAAAAGCAGTGGAAGATGCGATTGGGAATTTGAATATTCCAATTATTTTAGAGGCTGATATTGGGCATGTTTCACCACAAATGCCGATTGTGAATGGTGCAATATTGGAAGTTATTTCAGAAAGTGGTAAAGGGGAGATAAAAACTTTTTTCAAGTAAAGGAAAAGATGGTATAGATTTTTGAGAAGGTCTATGATATAGTGAATTTATAAAATGTTTTACAAAGGGTAAATAGAAACATAAAATTCGAAGAAACAAAAGAGAGGAAATTTAAACGAGCTTAGAAGGATGTTAAGAAATGTCGAAATCAAAAAAGGTCAAAGTAAAACAGAAAAATCAGATGGCTTTAGTTCCTATAGAAAAAAAGGAAAAAGCCCTTGTTGTGGTAGAAAAAAAGAAACTTAAGTTAGCTACAATTTTTAAGAATGAAGTATTTAAAGAAGCGGTCAAAAAAGTAAGTTTAGTTTTGATTGGCACAGCTTCTATTGGTTATATAGCACTTATGGTAATTGTGGCAACGAGTATTTTTTATGTTGCTCATTTGGAAAATGGTTTTATTCAAAGTGGTGTTTTTGTTAATCGGGATTAATGTGTCAGATTTAACACGGAGAAGAAGCTACACAAAGTTTAAAGGCTCAATTAAATGATGCCATTCCAGAGATGATTGTTTTGAAATATAAGGAGTTTTCTTATTTGTTGAATTTGCAAGAATTGGGTGTTTGTTTTGATGTTGAAACAGCAGTAGAAGAAGCCTATTCTATTGGGAGAACACAACATGTGGTTGAGGATTTATGGGAATATATAGAAGTGATGAATCACACAATTGATATTGCTTCAGAATTGCAGTATAAAGAAGATATTTTGGATGAATGTATGGTTCGAATTTCAAATCAGTTGCCAGATAAAGTACAAGAGTATGATTATCAAATAGAAAAGGACAAGTTGATAATTTATAGTGGAAAAAGTGGTGTTGCATTAAATAGTGAACTATTAAAACAAAGGATTTTAGAGAATTTGAGACAAAGAAAGTACGATGAAGTAATTGAAATTCCAACATATGAGACTTTTCCGCAAGAGATTGATTTGCAAGCAATTCACAAGAATATTTTTACAAAACCAAAAGATGCTTATTATACGGAAAATCCGTTTATAATTCATGAACAAAAAGTTGGAATTGATTTTGATATTCAAAACGCACAAAATAAGATAGATATGGCTCCAAATTCAGAAAAATATACCATTGATTTGAACTTGACAAATCCTAATGTTTTTGTGAAAGACTTAAATGTTTTTCCAGACAAGTTATCCACATTTAGTACAAAATATGTGAATAATCCGAATCGCACAACGAATTTGATGTTAGCCGCTAACAAGATTAATGGAACAGTTTTGATGCCAGGAGAAAGTTTTTCGTTTAACCGAGTGGTTGGAGAAAGAACGATTGCGGCAGGATACAAAAATGCAGCGATTTTTGTCAATGGCGAAGTAGAAGATGGTTTGGCAGGTGGCATTTGTCAAATTTCGTCAACTCTTTATGATGCAGTCATTGGAGCCAATTTAGAGATTAAAGAAAGGCACAATCATTCAAAATTAACTTCTTATTTGCCAGGAGGAAAAGATGCAACGGTTGTTTGGAAGAGATTGGATTTCCAATTTGTTAATAATCGTGAATATCCAATCAAAATTGAGATGAGTGTGCAAAATGGAAATGCTACAGCAACGATCTATGGGATAAAAAGTGCGGAGGAATATGAAATTACGATTGAGTCACAACGTGTAGGTGTTGCAGGAGCGTATACGGTTTATCAGGCGTATAAAGTGTATCATCAAAATGGGGTAGAGGTGAAAAGAGAGTTTCTATCGCGTGATTTATATAAATAAAAAGATCATATGAGATTGAGGGGGAAATATGAAAGAAGAGATAAAAAAATGGATAAAATCTCCAGAAGAGGTTTGGGAATTATGGAAAAGATATTTTAATGTAGATAGACGTTGGATATTTTGTATGACGATTGTTTTTGGGATTTTAACACATTTTGTCTTAATTTCTCATTTGATTTTAAGTCAAGATGGTTTGCTAAATGGAATTCATTATACAGCTGGAGGCTATGAGGCAAGTCTTGGAAGATGGGGGATTGACTTTTTTGATTCGCTTCGAAATAATCTTGCGTTTCCATTTATTACAACCTTAGTTTCGATTGTTATTTTAGGATTTGCGAATATTTTTATTGTGGATTTATTTGAAATAAAGAGCAAGCTATTTCGCATATTGACAACATTGAGTTTGGTTGTATCGCCTAGTTTATGTATGACGCTTTTATATGCCTATACGGCGGATGTATATTTTTATGCAATGTTTTTTTCTGTGTTTACAGTGTATAGTTTGGAAAAAATCCAAAATAAAAAAGTTGGTTTTTTGTTGGGATTGGTCTCATTTGTGCTAATGCTTTCAACGTATCAAAGTTATATGGGGATGACAGTAGGCTTGATTTTGATGTTAGAGGTAAAAAGATTATTAACTCAAAAAAGTTCGGTTTTGGAATCCATAAGAAAAATCTTGAAAGAAGCATGCATATTGGTTGTATATGTTATTGTTTATTATGTGGCAACAAAATGTATACTAAAAATTAATCATTTGACAATGTCAAGTTATGGTGGCTTAAATGGAATTGGATTAGCAACAATTTTTCAGTCTTTAGGAGAAACGATAAAAAATGCATATGTAGCATTTATTAAGTATTTTTTTGCAGATGGTGTGATTTTGAATCGTCAATGGAGAAGGGATAAGTTGTATCTGATTTTCTTTGGTTTGTATGGGTTGACAATGCTATCACTTTTGATAAAGGGTTGTAAAAAGGATAAAAAAGAATTTGTTATTCGATTTTTATTGGCTTGTGTACTGATTTTGCTTATTCCAATTGCTTTGAATTTAGTAGTGATTGCTGCTCCAGGAAACGAAATTTACTACTTGACAGCAACTCAAATGACATTAATATTTCCTTTTGTTTTTATGACTTTAGAAATAGTACAAGAGAAGTCTATTTTGTCTAATGTTTTGCACTGGTTCGTGGTAGTTGTTACCAGTATGGTGTTGGTTACATATTTTCTATCGGTTGTGCTTACTTATGAGACAACTGAGCTTTCCTATCATCAAGCTAAAGGAATTGTCAGTCGTGTGATTTGTCGAATGGAAGAGAATCCTGCTTATCATTCTGGAATGAAAATGCTTTTTGCAGGTGTGATTGATGATACCAATTTTAATAAAACAATGGATATTTATAATTATACAGTGGCAAATAGTTTAAGAACGTCGATTTTTCATGCGACATATTGGGGTCATAAGTCAACTTGGAGCAATTTTTATCAGTTATTTTTTGGTATGCCAATTTATTTTTGTGAAGATTATGAATATTATACCATTATACATTCGCAAGAATTTAATGAGATGGATGTTTTTCCAGGACACAATTCGATTAAAATGATAAATGATGTAATGGTGGTTAAATTTACGGATAGTCCAGCAGAACCTCCACCATCACAAAATTTGGCGGATCATGGAATTCATATACAGTAGTTTGGTGAAGGGTAAATGATTTTATGGAGGTTATTGTTTTGGAAAACCCAGTAAAATCAAGTGAGAGCACATTTTTAGTATTTCGTCAACTTGACATAACTCTAAAAATATGATATAATTAAAGGTGAGGGTTTTTTAGAAAAGAAATGACAATTTTTTGTTGTTTCTTTTTTTAAATCACTTTTTGGGGAAAAGATTGCTTTTTTGTTAAGAATTATATATAATGAAAAAAATAAGGAGTGTTTAAATGAAAAAGAAAAAAGTATTGGATATTGTGGGGATGGTAATTATTAGTGCTATAATAGGAGTACTAAATTTAATTGTAGGGGCAAATGAAAAGGGATTACGCATTCTTCCAATGGGAGTGATGTTGTTTTTTGCTGTGATGTATTTGATTATTCGAAAAATATTGCTAAAACAAAAAATTCTGATAAAAAATGGAGTAGATGTATGTGTATTACTTTTTATGTGTTGCACTTTACTACCTTTGGTATTTGGAACGTATTGTACAAGGCAAGGAACGGTAGAATTTATTTTAAAGTATTTTTTTGTTTATACGCTATTTTTGTTGGTGAGAAATACGGTTGATGGCAAGAAGAAAGTTAATCTATTGATTTTTGTGACGTTGGTGTCATCGCTGATGATTGCGATTATTGGTATTGATGTACAACATCGTCAATATTTGAATTGGTTGTTGGAAAAATTGAATTTGAAATATACGTATAGTCATGCTTTGGTGTCATCATTTGGCTATGCAAATTCGGTTGCTGTTTATTTTTCTTTTTGTATTCTTTTGGCTATTCATCAAATTCAAAATGCTGATAAAAAATGGATGAAACTATTTTGTAGTGTTTATTTGATTCTTGGTTTTTATATTGTTTTTCAGACGTTAAGTAGATCGATTTTTGTTTTGTTGTTGGGAACTATTTTTGGATATTTTATTTTGTATTATGCCACAAAGATTTTACGTCATAAAAAAGAAGCAGGTATGATTTTGGGTGCGGGAATTGTATTGGTAGTAATATTTTTTGGATTTGTATTTGGTGTTGGGGTAAAAGTATCGAAACCATATGAGTTGACAGGGGAAAAGTATCAAAGAAATTTTAATTACGATTTTAAAGCAAATCAGGAATATACAATTGAATTAGAATTGGCAATTGGAAATTCTTCTGAAAATAGTGAGACCTATATTGAAGTGGAAATATTGGAAATTAATCCGTATTTTAATGAACAAATTTTGGCTGCTAGAATGGTTAAGCCGTCTGAAAAAAAGATTGCTTTGAAATTTATGACAACAAATCAGTTATATCAAATTGATATGTTGGTGATAAACAGAAGTAAGGTAAAGGCTTTTATTGAAAAATGTTATATTAATGGAAAAGAATATCCGATGAATTATAAATTTTTGCCTTATCAAATTGGAGAAGCGATTACGATGTATTCGGCAAATGATAAAAGTATTAAACAAAGAATGGATTTTTGGAAGGATTGTTTAAAAATTGCAAAAGATGCTCCAATAATTGGACAAGGCGGTGATACATGGAAAAAACTTTCGCAAACAGTGCAAGAATATCCATATTCGATGAAAGAGACACATAGTTACTTTTTTGAATTGTTGATTTCATATGGAATTGTTGGTGTTTTGTTGTATGTTGTTTTGATTGTGTTTTTAAATGTAAAAATAATAAAAGAGTGTATTGAAAGCGAAGAAAGTCGCTCTTATAAATTATCGATATTGTTAGGTCTGGATTTGGTTATCTTGCATAGTTTTTGTTTTGATTTTGATTTGTCGTTTTTATGTGTGCTAGCAACGGTTTTTGCTTATATGGGTGTACTTTTGTATGATTCAAAACAGACCATACAAAGGTCAGGAAAATTGGATTATGTGGGATTGTTTTTCTTGAGTGGTTTGGTGATTGTTTATATTATGGCCAATATGGCACAATATGTGCTAAAGAATAAGAAGTTGAAAAAGGATTTTTGTTTTTATAATTTTTATTTTCAATATGAATATATTGCGGAAGGAATTATAAACAATCGTGATTTTAGAGAGAATTTGAAGGCATTACAGGATTTGATAAAAGAAGAACCATATTTTTATCAGTCAGAAATGTATAATTCTTATTGGAATGTACTTATTGATGGTTTGGGGGAATTAGAAGAGGCTGAGGTTACACAGTATGTATCTTTTATGAATGAACGATATCGAAATGTGAAATTTGCTACGCCAATGTATATTGAAACGGTGTTGCCAAGAGCATATATAATGAAAAATGCTTACACTTTGTTAAAACAGATGGATTATAGAGATGAAAATTTGTTAAAACAGATTGAAGAATTAAATCAAATTATGAAAAGTGAATATGAGGTTAATATAAAAAATATTAAAGATAAAGAAAGAAATGGCTATAATCAAGGTTATATTGAAATGATTATACAAGAATATGAAAAGATATTAAATGAATAAAGGAAGGAAGATGAAAAGTAGGAACACAATTTATAATAGATGGATAAAAAGATTTTTTGATGTGATATTGTCAAGTATAGTATTAATTGTATGTAGTCCGATTTATGTGGTATTGATTTTTTGTCTTTATTGGTTTGAGGGAAGACCAGTTTGGTTTAAACAAATTAGATTAGGTTTAAAGGGAAGAAAATTCCAAATGTATAAATTTAGAACTATGAAAACGAATGCAGAGCAATTAATAGAAGAATTTACAGAAGATGAAAAAAGGCAATATGAGGAAAATTTAAAAATCAAAAATGATAAACGAGTAACTGCAATTGGAAGAATTTTAAGAAGGACCAGTTTGGATGAGCTTCCTCAATTTTGGAATATTTTAAAAGGTGATATGTCTTTGATTGGTCCAAGACCAATTGTTGAAATAGAATTGGATAGGTATGCAGAAAATAAGGAGAAGTTTTTAGGTGTGAAGCCTGGTCTAATTGGCTATTGGCAAGCGTATAGCAATACTGATACAACTTATGAACAACGAATGAATATGGAGCTTTATTATGTAGAACATGAATCGTTTTGGTTTGATGTAAAAATTTTCTTAAGGTCGATTGTGACGGTTGTAAAAAAGGCAGTTATAAATGACTAATATTAAAATTATTAGGAGAATGTATGGAAGAAGAGTTGATTAGTATTATTGTACCAGTTCATAATTCTGCCAATTATATTGGAGAGACAATTGAAAGTATTGAAAAACAAACTTATCAGAAATATGAAGCGATTTTTGTAGATGATTGTTCAACGGATAAAAGTGTAGAAGTTATTCAAAGTTACCAGAAAAACAATAATAGACTTAAAATAATCAAATTAAAAAGACATAGAGGAGTTGCCATTGCAAGAAATATTGGAATAAAAAAGGCTAATGGAAGATATTTGACTTTTTTGGATTCAGATGATTTACTAGTTGAAAAAAAATTAGAATTGCAAAGAGATTTTTTACAGAAAAATAATTATGAATTTGTTTATGGAAGTTTTCGTTATATAAATGATATAGGAAATAAAATAAGTAGTCCTGTGAAAGTTAGGTCAAAAGTGGATTATAGACAATCTTTGCTAAATATGAGGCTCTTGACAATTACTGTTATGCTGGATTTGAAAAAAATACCGAAACGATATTGCTATATGCCAAATGTGATGAATGAGGATATTGCAACTTGGTGGAAAATACTCAAAAGAGGTTATATTGCTTATGGACAAGATGATGTTCTGGCTTATTATAGAAAGACAAAAAAGTCAAGAAGTTCCGATAAGGGAAAAACTGCCCTGGCAAGGTGGAGGTTGTATAGAAATTTAGAAAATCTGAGTAAATTAAAATCAATGTATTGTTTTTGTAATTATGTGATAGGTGCTATTCAAAAGAGAATGGTGCGTTGGGAGCCATATTATGAATATGTGGCTAATGATTTACAAGTGCTTGTAGCAACGCAAAATTTAAAAAGGGATAAGCAAGTTGAAGAACTTTTGCAAAATATGAATATGAAATCCAATTATCTGCTTGTAAATCAAAGCACTGAAAGCCAGATTGATCATCCATTTGTTATTACAAAAAATGAGAAAGGATTAAGTAAAAGTAGAAATTTGGCGATCCAACATTCTAATGCAGAAATTTTACTTTTGGCAGATGATGATTTAGTGTATCAGTCCGATTATGTAGAAACAATTGTGAAGTATCATAACAAGTATAAAGAAGCTGATATTCTTTGTTTTTATGTAGAAAGTAAAAATAAAAATCGAAAAACGAAGCGATTACCAACACGGAAAAATTGGTTTTTTAAAGGCAATGAGAGTTGTATCTTTTGAAATATCAATGAAAAAACGCTCATTCGTCAATAACAATCTAGCCTTTAATGAGAATTTTGGTGCAGGAATGAAATACAATCGTGGGGAAGAACAAATTCTTTTGTATGAAGCTTTACGAAAAGGTTTGAAAGTCATGTTCATTAATCAGAAAATTGGAGAAGCAGAGCAAGGCAATAGTACATGGTTTTCTGGATTTGATACTACTTTTTTTGAAATACAAGGCAGAGTTTTTAAGGAAATGTCGCCCCAATATTATAAATGGTTGATTTTGGAATATGCGGTGAAAAAATATGTTTTATATAAAAGGAAGATTTCTTTTTTACAGGCAATTAAATGCATGATGAAAGGGAGTTTTTATGAGTAAAATATACAAATCAATTTAGGAAGAGGTCGCTTTGCGACCTCTTCAAATATTAAATTTCATAAACTGTTTATTGCTTTTCTTCTCCAAGGAATTCTTTAATCATTTTTGACTTTTCTTCGTTAGTCATTTTGTTCCATATTTCTTCGTTTAGCTCTGGATTAGCCTCTATTAGATTGTTATAGTGACTATCTAAGGCAGATGTGCCTTCATCAAGCTTGTCACGTTTTTTCTGGTCATCGGAAATGGGTGTATTTCCATAAACCGTATTATCAAATTCAATCATGTCTACAGTTCCATTTTTGTCATCAATGTATTTCACAATAACATGATCGCCTTCTCTGGTAATTGGCAATTCATCAGAGATAGAATAATTGCCGATGAAGATGGTGTCCTTTGGGATTTCTGATCCGTCGATTGTGAGATAGTAATAAGTTGAACCATCTTGCACCACAGATGAAATTCTGGAGACTTTTCCTTTGGCTGTATAGCCGTAGGCTTCATCTGAAGAAACAACGGAATTTGTTCCACTTTCAGCAACCTTTTTTAGATAATTCCTGCTGACTTCTGCTAAAGTTTCTCCTTTAGCAGATATGCTATAAATTTCTATATTAACCATAGCATAGGCTTTTGCTAGTCCTTCTTCATCTTTGAGTGCCATAACGTAGGTAGGTATACCATTGACATTCAAGGGAAGTGGTTCTGTGGAACTCCAACCATAATCAGAAACCAAACCTTCTGCCGAACTCATGGCGGCATTTTCGGTTGCTCCACTCATGTAGCAGATTTTGGATTTCTTATTTCTGGTGTTGACCATTGCAAACCCTACACAGGAATCATCGCTACCGACACTGGTCATACCAGTAAAATAGTAGCAATCGCCTTCCATGTAAACTGTAAGGGTTAGGTCTGTTTTTTTAATCATTTCTTTTTTGGAGCCGAACCACCAGCTATTCCAAAAGCCATGAATGTATTTGCCCCAGTTATCAAGTTGATCTTCGATGAAACTTTTTGGCTGTACAATATCGACCCAATCGGGAATATCATCTAAGCCATAAAATTGTGTTTCTCCGTTTTGAGCGTCTACTATGACAACTCCAGTGGCTTCTGGATTTCCCCAAAAAGTAGTATTTTTGAAAGTGGTTACTACCCAGAAGGGCTTGCCTGAATCATCAATTTCGAATGTGTATTCTGTCAGACCAACGGTTCGGAAACCTTCGTTCCGAATATGTCTTTTTAAGTCATATCCAAAATAGGCTGCTTTCTGATAATTGATTTGAATGCTTTTGCCTTCGATTTCAGTTACGTATTTTACCTTGTTGGCATTGGTTGCCGAAACGGTGATATATCCTGGTGTGGAGCGGTTTTTATTCCACTTCCAAAATCCACTATGTTCGAGTGGTGCAACGTATAAAATTTCTCCGTTAACTTCCTGAATATAGACTTTACCAAGGTCTACTCTAGAGCCTAAGGCAATATCTTCACCAATTTTTTTATCGGCATGTTTTTGTGCCAGTTCCTCATCTACAATCGGAATTTGACTATGATCGATTTCATGAATCATATCATCAAATGAAATCTTATCAACTTTTCCTAATTGCGCATGCATTTTGTCGGCATGAAATACAGGCAAACTTATGATAACGCCAGCTATCGCTCCAATTGCAGCGAAATATCCTACCAATGCTAAGGGCCGAATAGCGATTTTTTCAGCTTTCCAATCGGATTTCAAGAGCAGGATATTCCCTGCAATAACTGTTGCTACGAAACAGAAAAACAAGAAACCACTTACATATACCACAGAAAGTGGTGGTAACCATAATTGATAAATGACCCATACGAAAACGAGTGAAATAATTGGTGTTGCTTTTTTTAATTTTTTTAACATACTAATCTCTCCTTTGATGCGTTTTTGACTTTGTTACAGTTTATTACTCTATTTAATATCCTCCTTTCGTGGTATTTTAAATTTTTTAATAGATACCGTGTTAATAGAGTTGTAAATAAAGTATACCATATTATGTAAAATATGTCAATCTTTTTTCAATAAAGAGGAGATTTTGATAAAAAAATAAAAGAGTTGAACAGATAAAATTCAACGCTTTTTGTCAAATCAGATAAATTTTGAATGTTAAAGGAATTTAAGATTTTTGATAATATAATTTATTAATTAGGATAGTAAGGAGAAAATTTTTTGTGAACATTCAAAAATAGTTGATTTTTTAGTTGTTATAAATATTGATGAATATAAAAAATTCTCTGAAGCATGATGAAGGGGGGGACGAATAACCATAATGCAGTAAATCAAAAGTAGAAAAATTAAAGATGTTAATTTCAGTTGACAAAATAAATTGGCAAAAATCAGTTGTCAAGTTTTACTTGACAACTGATTTTTTTGATTAAGTGAAGATAAAAAACTGCTAATTAGATTACGTCATATAGTTTCCAAATTATCTTCTAAAGAGAAAGCCCTTCTTAAAATGATTCTATTCTAATATTTATACAACTTCAACGGAAGATTGAAAAGTTGGAGTTGTTTTTTACTTTAGAGAAAATCCTCAGTTATACTGGGGGGATAATTATGGTCGAGGTGAGTACTCGACTAAAAATACCATTTTCATTGATATCACAATGCTTTCGCGTGTTATTTTTGTTTTGCGGAACACTTTTACGGAATTTTAACTCAATCTTCTTCCATAAAAACCACTTAAATTCATTATTTATTTTTTATCATAATTTCATAAAAATTACAACCCCTATATCTCAAATATATTTTTTTCTATCAGATAGTTTACTACATTTTGATTTTCAGAATTGATAAAATCTGTATCTATATCGATATAGTATTTCATTGTAATAGATATATCTGAATGTCCTAATATTTCTTTAAGTACCGTAGGGGCAATTTTAGCCTCTGCACATCTTGTTGCAAAAGTGCCTCTTAACATATGAGTATGTAAATCTGTTCTAGTTACTATCTTTCCCTTGGAATCTTCTTCGTCATACAATCCAATCTCTAGCTTTTTTCCAGCTCGTTTTAATGCTGAATTAATACTTGCCGCTTCATATAATCCATATTGTTTATTTGTAGGATTATAGAATAATAAATGGAACTTATTTGGAATGATATGGTTGATAGCATTTTCAAGAGCTTTTTTACTAATATCATTTAAGTTAATAACTCTTTTTCCTGAAGAAGTTTTGGTTGTTTCACCTATAATAGAATTTCCACTTATATTTTTGGTTTGAGTTCTACGGATTGTGATAGTGCCATTTTCAATGTCAATATCTTTGGTATAGTCTAAAACCAATGCTTCACCAATTCTCATACCAGTACTAATCAACAATAAAAATAAATACTTGTGCTTGAATTGAGAATATTCAACGTCATTCAGATATTCTATCAACTTTTTCTGCTCCTGAATAGTAAGGGCAATTCTGTGATGCCCAGCATAATCACTTTTTGGCTTTTCAATTCTTTTATAACCAGATAAAAAGTTATCAGTGATAATTTTTTGATGATAGGCTTCTCCAAATCCCATACATAGCAATTCATAATTTTGTTTTATTGTGGTTTTAGAATACTTTGTAAGTTTTGCCAGATATTCTACAACATCAGCTCTTGAAACTTTTGAAATAGGTTTATTTGCAAATGAGGCTTTCTTCATTTTCTTCAAAGTTTCTAATTTTCTTCTATAAGTAGATTCTTTAATTCTTTTCAGCTTGAATTGTTCATCAATCATTGCACTTATTAAGTCAATTAAACTTTTATTGGTTTTTGTAATAATACGAGGTCCACCATTTTTGTCCATATCTATTTTAAACTCTAAAGCTTTATTCATGGCTTCATTTTCAGTATCTGCAACAAAAGTTTTACGTATTACTTTACCAGTTGTTTGATCACGACCAATAGTTATAATTGCTTTACAAGTTTTTGAAATATAGAATTTATCACAACCTTTACATATTTCATATTGTTTTGCTTTGTCAATGTTCTTTTTACAATTTTCACAATCGGCACAAATTGATTCATTATATTTGCCTTTAGGTCTTTTAGAATAATAAGTACCAACTGTTATTCCCTTAAATTTCATAATATCATCCTTTCTAGTCTAAATTTAAGGAAAACTATTGCTATAATTAAATTTTATGATATAATTATAGCAGTTAGGAAAACTTATAGCAATAGTTTTCTTTCAGTTTTTTTAAGAAGATTTAGTGTGAGTATAAATCTTCTTATTTTTTTGTTATTCAATTTTCTTCACTAAAAACACGTCTTGAGTTAAAGTATTCATTAAATGCTTGAACAGATATCTTAAATGACTTACCAATCTTCACACAAGGAAAATCAGTACGATGAAACAACTCTAAACAAGTTTTGTTTCCAATTCTTAAAATTCTTCTTACATCTGCAGTAGTGTAAAATTTTATTTCTTTTTGCATATAAAGATCCTCCTATAATAGATTTGAAAGTAATAGCATCCAAATTTCAAAAAAGTAACTCAAATTTTAAAAATTTTCTAGTTACATATATAAAGGCGATTGAAATCTCAAAAAGGTGTCTATTTTTTGAAAATTTTTCTTTCTATAATAAACAGCGATTAGAATATGAGGATACCCTACATTTTTTTGAAAGATTTTTAGAAATTAATAGTTATTCCAAAAAAACTCCATAATGGAGTTTTTTTGGAATAGAAGTATTGATATTTTTCTAATTTTAGTATAAAATAGTAAAAGAGGAGAAAATTGGAATTATGGAAATAAAGAGAGATTATTATTTAAATAAGCTAATTGCAGCAAAGCATGATAAATTAATAAAAGTAGTCACAGGAATTCGTAGATGTGGGAAATCTTATTTGCTAAATACGATTTTTTATCATTATCTTTTGAATGAAGGAGTGGCTGAAGATCATATTATTAAAATTGCTTTAGATGATGCAGATTATGAAAATTTGTTGGAACCAAAAAATTTAAGTAGATTTATAAAAGATAAAATTGAAGATAAAGAAATGTACTATGTTATCCTTGATGAAATACAGTTAGTAAACAATTTTGAAAGTGTTTTAAATGGTCTTTTAAGAATTGATAATGTAGATATCTATGTTACAGGCAGTAATTCAAAATTTCTCTCTACTGACATCATAACAGAATTTAGAGGTCGTGGCGAAGAAATAAGAATTTATCCATTAAGTTATTCAGAGTTTATGTCTGTATATAGCGGAGATAAGCTAGACGGTTGGGTAGAATATTGTACTTATGGTGGATTGCCTCTCGTTGTGTCAATGCAAAATGATGAAAGAAAAATGGCTTATTTAAGAGAGCAACAGCAGAATGTATATATCAATGATGTGATTGAAAGAAACAATATAAAAAACGATACAGAATTAGTTAATTTAGTGGAGATTATATCTTCTAGTATAGGCTCACTTTCTAATCCTAAAAAAATATCAGATACGTTTAAAAGTACAGCAGGTATGAATATCGATCCTAAAACAATAAGTTCTTACTTAAAATATTTAGAAGAAGCATTTATTATTGAAAAGGCTACAAGATATGATGTTAAAGGCAAAAAGTATATTAGCACACCTTATAAATTTTATTTTAGTGATATTGGTATTCGTAATTCTCTTATTAATTTTAGGCAACAAGAAGAAACGCATATCATGGAAAATATCATATATCTTGAATTAAAAAGACGAGGATTTAATGTAGATGTTGGCGTTATTGAAATGAAAACTTCATCAGAAAATGAATATACTTACAAACAATTAGAAATTGATTTTGTGGCGAATAAAGGAAATAACAAATTTTATATTCAATCAGCTTTTAGTATGCCAACTTCTGACAAAATAGAACAAGAACAACGACCATTGCTTAAAATAAATGATTCTTTTAAAAAGTTTATTATTGTGAAGGATTATATAAAAAGAAATCGTGATGAAAATGGTATCATTACAATGAGTGTATTTGATTTTTTATTAGATATGGATAGTTTAGAGTATTAATTACTTAAACATCGATAAAATGAAAGCTCTATTAATCCTAGACCGCGAATAAATCGTAGCCGTTAAAATGGATTAACAGAGCTTTTATATTAAAATATCAAAAGATATTTATAATCTAATTATTTATACATTTATTATACACGAATTCTTAACTTTTGCCAATTACATTGTACATTTATAATTAAAAAAGTCAATATATTTTTACTACATTTTATTAAAAATATCAATAATATTTTTAATAAGATTAAGCTAGATTTCAAATAAAAAATCGCAAAAAAATTATGTTTTAGTATGCTAAAAATTTAAAAGAAAAATATAAATTTTTCAACTAAAAAACAAAAAAACAATACGAAAAAGATCTCCCAGCGGGCAAATTAGGTTTTAGGGATTTTTCCCTAAACAGCAAAAATGGTGTCAAGACACCAAGCTGGCGAACGATAGATACTCAAATTTGCCATTCATATTCGACGTATTATGCTACACTTCGTTAGCATAATACTTTTTAGAAAGGAGAGCAAGGATGATCAGCAGTCCTTATGATAATTTTCTAGGGATATCTTAGTGAAAAATGTTGTTTTTTGAGAAAGTTAGAAATATAATACATCTATCTTTTTCAAAAGGAAATCTTTTAGAAGTGATAATGACAAAAACCAAGAAGATAAAAACAAAGAATAATCTTTGAGAGCGGGTGTGAAACTGCTCTTTTCTATCACATAAAAAAAGAGATATGCGGGAACATATCTCGGTGCAACTTCGTTCTTTGACCTCATTTGAACTTGCTAGCTATAATTATTATAACATTATTTTTATTATACATCAAGTCTTTTTTAATATTCTTAATTTATAATAAAAAAGTTAATATAATTTGGGAAATTTTCTAACTTGTTTTCAATACCTTTAAATAAATCTTCATAATTAATGCCTAAAACTTTGATAAATCCCCATAATTCATAATCCCTTACAGTTCTTTTGTTGGCTTCAGTGAGAAAAAAATCATTTTTGTACAATAAAAATTATGTAAATACTTGCAAACATCAAAAAAAAATGTGTTATAATCTATCTGTAACAGCAAATTTTATAATTTAAAAGCCTAGTTGGGCGGAAAGAACGAGGTAAAAAATATGATTAAAGTAGCAATTTGTGGTTACGGTAACTTAGGAAAAGGTGTGGAAAAAGCGCTTTCCAATCCTGCAAATCAGGATATGGAGTTGGTTGCGATTTTCACGCGGCGGGATCCGTTGACAATTAGTACTGCATCAGGTGTAAAAGTAATATCAATCGATAAGATTGAAGACTACACCGATGAGATTGATGTGGTGATTCTTTGCGGTGGTTCTGCAAAAGACTTGCCAGAACAAGGTCCGGAAATTGCAAGTATGTTCAATACTGTTGACAGTTTTGACACACATGCAAAAATACCAGAATACTTTAAAGAGATGGATGAGGCTTCTTATTGTGCAGAAACCGTTTCTATCATTTCAGTAGGCTGGGATCAAGGAATGTTCTCAATTGCAAGAGCGTATGCAGAAGCAATTCTTCCGACAGGAAGTACATACACTTTCTGGGGAAAAGGTGTAAGTCAAGGGCATTCAGATGCTATTCGTAAAATCGATGGCGTCAAGGATGCAAAACAGTACACGATTCCTATTGAAAGTGCTATTGAAGATGTCCGTGCAGGCAAAAATCCGGAATTAACGACAAGAGAAAAGCACTTGCGTGATTGCTATGTGGTGGCTGAAGAAGGTGCAGACCTTGATAGAATTGAAAAGGAAATCAAGGAAATGCCGAATTACTTCGCCGATTATGACACAACAGTGCAGTTTATCAGTGAAGCTGAGCTCAAAAAGAACCACTCAGCAATGCCACATGGAGGATTCGTTATCCGTAGTGGTAATACCGGCGATAATAAGCAGATTATCGAGTATTCCTTAAAGTTGGAATCGAATCCGGAATTCACAGGCAGCATTTTAGTTGCCTATGCAAGAGCAGCATGTTACTTGGCTGACAAAGGCGACTGTGGAGCAAAAACAGTTTTTGACATTCCACCAAGCCTCTTGACTGCTGAACCTACGGCAGACCTTATGAAGAGATTGTTATAAGACAGATTTCATAATAACCTCAGCGGTTTTCCTCTATGGAGGAGACACCGTTTATAAAAAACTATTTATAACTATAAAGGAGGGTAGAAATTTATAGAAACTATTAACATTGCAACTAAACGAAAGGCAGGATAATGATATGTATAAAGAATTATTGAAAAAGTATGGAAGCCCATTGTATGTGTATGATGAAAGGATTCTGGAAGAAAAATGTCGGAATATGACATTATTTGAAGAAAACTTGGAAAACAAGCTGAAAACAGGAACTTTTGTGAAAATGCATTATTCCACAAAAGCAAACAGTAACTTAGCAATTTTGAGTGTCGTGAAAAATCATGGATTAAGTGTTGATTGTATGTCTCCTGTTGAGATGGCAATCGACAAAATGGTAGGCTTTTTGCCATCAGATATGCTTTATGTTTGCAATAATATTTCGGCAGAAGAAATGAAGCAGGTTCATGAAAACGGACTTTTGATTTGTTTGGATTCGATTTCTCAAGTGGAAACTTGGGGAAAATTGTTTCCAGGAACAGACATTATGGTTCGAATTAATCCAGGTGAAGTCGGTGTTGGACATTCAGGAAAAGTAATTACAGCAGGAAAAGCTACAAAGTTTGGTGTTTCAGAGACAAATTTACCACTGCTTTTTGAAACTGCTACAAAGTATCAGCTAAATATAGTTGGTACACATCAGCACTTGGGAAGTTTGTTTTTAAATGATAAGATTCCCAATTATATTGCTGGTGTTGACGCAGGTCTTGAAATCGTTGACAAGTATTTCAAGAATGTAAAAATTGTTGACTTGGGCGGCGGTTTTGGAGTACCATATAAGGAAGATGAAGAAGAATTGAATTTGGAAGAAGTAGTAGATAAGTTGTATCCGATTCTGAACCAATTCTTGAATAGGCAGCCACAGGTAAAGGAATTCATTTTTGAACCGGGAAGGTATATTCCGTGTCAGGCTGGTAAACTGGTGGGAACAGTAAATGCGGTGAAATATGAGAATGATCAGTACTGGATTGGCACAGATATCGGCATGAACCAATTGGTAAGACCATCCATGTATGATTCATATCATCGTATTGAAGTTGAAGCACTGGTGACAGCTCCACAAATTACAGCCAATATTTGTGGCAATGTTTGTGAGAGTGGAGACATTTTAGGGAAAAATCGTTCTATCTTAAAACCGGAGGTAGGCGATGCAGTTGTCGTATACAATGCCGGAGCATACGGATATTCCATGTCTTCTAATTATACAGGTCGATTGAGACCAGCGGAGATTATGCTTAAGAAAGATGGCACTGAAAGTATCATTAGAAGACGCGAAACCTTTGAAGATGTTATTAGAACATCATTTATTTTTTAAAAGTTATTAATGTTTTTATAAATAAAACGGGGGTGTACTTCATTTGGAGTATACCCCTTCTACTATATAAATTAAAAAGAAGCTAATTACTATTTTTATATTTTTACAATACATCAATCTTCTTTAAATACTCAAAACACTCCCCTCCACCCAAAAGAAATATTTCATATTGCTCAATTCTAATCAAATCTCTATACAGATTAATAGCTTTTAATAACTCTTTACTTTCTTCAAGTGTCATCTCACAAATTTTCTCATCTTCCAAAACACCTCTAATATTTGAATATTTATCCTTAATCTTTTCAATTTTCTCAAATAAATCTTTATATTCAGCATTATTCTTCTTTAACTCTAATTTCAAATTTTCTATACATTCAAATAATTCGATTGAATCTATACTATATAATTTTTCATTTTTCATATTTCCAAAATTCCTTTCTAATATTCTCTATCAAGTTCCTTTTCTATCATTATGGATACATTCTCCATTTATATCAGCTCGGTGTTAATTTCTCATTTTTTACGATAGCGTAGCTCATTCTTCATACTAAAGTCAAGCTCGCTTGTCTAACACACTAGACAAGGTAAACTTGTCGTCTGCCCTACGGGGTACTTAAAAATTGCTAAAGCATAAAAATATATGTCATATTTTAGTCAGTGAAGTTGCTACTAGAGTAGGGCTAGCAACTTCATAACAAAGCATTTCTATGAAGATTCTGTTGCCACATCATAGTAGTCGTTATCGTAGAGTTCATTCCAAGAATATGCTTCGCAGTTTCTTTCATTTTCACGAGCCGAAGTTTTCGTTTTAGTCCCAATACATGTGTTTCCAAGATTATTATATAAGCAAATCATCAAATAATTTTTAGCATTTTGTATGTTATCAATATTCTTCAAAATATCTAGCAGTTGAATCAAGTTTTCTTTTACGATTAATTGCAATTTATCTAATATCTTAAAATGATTAACAGTTACATTGCCAACCTTTAAGGTATCTTTGTAATATAAAGCGTCAATCACATCTTCTAATATCGATTTTTCTTCTTTTGAAAACTCATCTAATTTGCATTGTTTTTTTACTTTTTCAAGTTCATCATCACTTTTAGGATTGATAGACTCAGTCTTGATTATATTAGATTGGATATTATTAGTATTGATTGTCTGTAAATTTTCCACATCAAGAACAGTATTATTTGCGGTTCTTGAACTGTAATTTTTACAGTTCTGGACCTGTAAATTTTCCTGTTCTGGAATTTCTTCATGTTGTATCTTTCCAACATAGATTAAATTTGGCTTTTCCAAACCTTGTCTTTTCTCTGATATTAATTTTACTTCAGATAACTGTTTAAATGCTTTTATTACTGTTTTTTCAGATAATCCTAGTTTATCTTGTACTTCTTCTCGTGTAAATATCAAATAAACTCTGGTTTCATTATCTACCCAATGATTTTTTTGAGATAGGGTTAATCTGTCAAGTAAGAAGGCATATAATATCTTACTATCTGAATTAAGCTTATCTTTGTATTTCTCATTCGTAAATAATTCTTGTGGTATTTGATAATATTTGTTTTCTAAAATTTCATTAATTTTATAGGGTATAAAATCCATAGCAATAATTCTCCTTTCAATTTTTGAACAACACTGAAAGTATTGAAAATATTGCTCAAATAGTTTTGCGGAAATTTGCGGAACAAAAATTTTTGCTCTTTAAAATTTTGCGGAACATTTTTCTGAACAAAAAAATGGTATTTTTTAGAATTTTCTAGAACTCAAAAAAATAGTACTATTTTCTGAAACCCTAGAAAATAGTACTATAGAATAATAAAAACTGTTTTCAAATTCTCTCGAATTTTCTTGAAAACAGCCAATTTTTGGTCGAGGTGAAACTGCATTGTGGGTTGTACATAGCTATATTACTGAATTCTACCAATATGTATCTAGGAAAAAGTCTAGGAAAAACTATAATAATAAATAATTCTATATATTTTTGAATAATCAGTTTTAAATCATAAGTTATTCGATAACTTGTAAGTTGTTGGGCAGTTTTATTTATAAAATCTTCATAACATTTTCAAATTTTTCTTTATAAAAAATTTTACTTTCATCAGATAATTTTCTATAACTTCTCTCTAATTTACTTTTTACAAAATTTTTTCCTTCTTCAATATTCATATTTCTTTCTCTATATGCTAAATATAATAAGCTTGGAATACTATCAAAATGTGATATTGCGTCCGCATCTGCAATAATTTGTTCCTCTTTAGATAATCTTTTATTATCAATACTTCCTCTATGATTTAATATACATGCTTTTACAAGTTCAATTTTGTTATCATCATATCCAAATTTTCTTAAAATTTCACTTGCTATTTTAGTTCCATGTATATGATGTTCTTCATATAATTTATAATCTGTAATTGAAGCAATATCATGCAACCAAGCTGCAATTATACATATTTCTTTATCTGCATTATATTTATTGGCAAGAATTTCAGCATTTCTAACTACTGCTTCAATATGATATAAAACACCAATTCCAAATTTATTATTTTTATTTTCTGCCCTATTTCTGACTTCTGTTTTTAAATATTTTACTATATCATCTCTCATATCGTTTACCTTTCTACCATTTTTACTTGATTTTTCTTATTATAAATTATGTGTTATTCAATTTCTCTGTTTCTGTTACTAATTCATCAAAATCTGAAGTGTAATTTTTATCTTGTATTACTCTATACTTTTTATATTCATCTAAAGCTAACTTATCTGCTATTTCTCTTTTTATTTTGCCATTATCTTTTAAAATATTATATTCATTGATTTTCAAAAATACTTCTAATTTTTCTTTCCATTCTTTCATTGAAATGATTTTACCTAGTTTTACTTGTCTTTCTGCGTAATCTAAATACATTGAGACTAAGTTATTTAATTCTGTGATTTCTTCTTGTGAAAGATAATTTTTAGCAATAGTTACATCTGTTTCAAGTATTTTACCATCTGGTGCATTTTTCCACGTTTTTAATCCCATATTTTCCTTTTTACTGTCTACTCTATTATAAATTATTTCTGGTGCTGTCATGCCAGTAATAGCAAAATGCAACTTATTTTGAACATTTTTATAAAATTCTTGTGTCGTTTCACTATTTTTATCATAATCAAAACTACACTCTTTGTATATATCAGTTATCTTTTGATAAAATCTTCTTTCACTTGCTCTAATTTCCTTTATCTTAACTAATAATTCATCAAAGTAATCTTTTCCAAATTTAGGTCCATTTTTTAGCATTTCACTATTAACAACAAACCCTTTTTTTATATACTCTTTCAATGTTTTTGTTGCCCATATTCTAAAATCAGTTGCTTCTTTTGAATTTACTCTATAACCAACTGCTATAATTGCATCTAAACTGTAAAAATTTGTATTATATTTTTTCCCATCTGAAGCAGTTACTCTAATTTTTTGAGTAACTGAATCTTGCTCTAATTCTCTTGTTTTAAATATATTTTGTAAATGATATGTTATATTATTTTCTACCACATTAAATAATTTTGACATTGACTTTTGAGTTAACCAAAAATCTTCTTCATTATATAAAACTTCAACAGATATATTTTCGTTATTTTGACTTTGGTATATTATTAAATCTTTTAAATTTTCTATACTGTTCAATACTAATCACCTCATATTTTATTTCAGAACTGTTGTTTGTATTTTATAATAGAATAATTGATGTGTCAATATTTTTAGTTAAATTTATGTAATATATTTTCTATGTGAATTTTTTACATTATTTTGATTTACCATTGTATATTCCATTGTAGTGTCTATTTTAATATGTCCTAATAACTTTTGTACTTGTTCAACTGGCATACCTTTATCAATAGCCATAGTTGCCATTGTTCTTCTAAATTTATGTGGATGCACTTTATTTATATTTGCTTCTCTTCCTAAATTTCTAATAGCAATTTCAATTCCTGATATTCCTAATCTGTTATAAGGTCTTATAAGTGATACAAATAATGCTTCGTTGTTATCTGTTCTTGTCTCCAAATATTTCTTTATATACATTTTACTTTTTGCACTAAAGTACACTTCTCTTTCAGAGTTTCCTTTTCCTAAAACAATACAACTTCTTTCTTGAAAATTCATGTCTGATATGTTTAATCTAGTAAGTTCTCCCACCCTCATGCCAGTTGAAATTAATAGTTCTAGTATTGCTAAATCTCTTACATTTGAGCAAGTATCTCGTAACTTTTCTAAATTCTCATCTGTAAGTGTTTCTTTAACTTTTTTAGTTGCTTTTACTTTATGAATCCTTCTAACTGGACTTTTAACAATATAATCTTCATTTTCCAACCAAGCAAAGAAACTTGATAATGTTCTTCTTATATTGTCTATTGTTACCATACCTGCATTTGAATTACTTTTATAATCTGCTAAATAGTTTCTTAATATTTCAGTAGTAATTTCGTTTATTGGAAGATTTATTGTATCTAGCATTTTAGTTATATTATCTTTATAGTAATTTAAAGTTCTAGTTGAACAACCTTCAATTTCTTTAGATGATATGAATTTATTTAATATATCTGTATTATTCTTTTGTGTTTCTTGTTTTTGGTTTTGTTCTAATATTTCAATGTGATAATTTAAACATATTTCTGTAAGTATCTCTTTTAATTTTACTCTTTGGTTATTGTCTAAAAACTCTTCTGCCAAATCAATTACTTTTTCAACAAATAATTCTCTCATGACAATTACCTCCTTACATTCTTTTGATGATTTACAATATATAGAACTCTACCTATATTATACAATATTTAATTGACATAATAGAAGATGAGCATATCTCATACACTCACCTCCAAATTATTTTTTGTTCAAATTTCGGACTTCAATCTCAGCGACAACTTACTATTTGTCTTTACAATTATATATTAAAAATATCTAAATATAAAGCATTCTGTTTATTTAAAAGTTCCTGTTCATTTTCATTCAACTTCAAATTTTCGAACATCTCATCTGTAAAATCAACATTTTTCTTTGAAAAATAACATTTTCTCAAACTAGGCTCACATTTTGCATTTGTGCCAAAATAACCACCAAGCATTAAGCCGTCAGTGCCATTGCAAATATTGATTTCAAGAACGGCAACATCGACGCGGCTACTGGTTGGTTTGTAATTTTCCATGACAGCAAAAACGATTTCGTCATTACATATCAAGTAACCTTCCGAATATATCCTTTTATCGTGATAATCTACAAACTTTGTTTTGCAGATATTCTGTTTTTGTTCTAATTCTAAGATGTATTTATCAGGTGCAAATTTTTTTGTTCTAAAATTGTATGCGTTAAAATAGACGTATAATTTATCAGTATGGAAAGGATTTTTGGATTTGTTGTGTTGCGTAGTTCTGTTTGTATCATTTCCAAATAAATCAGCTTCATATATGCCTAGTTCTTCGCAAATAATGCTAATATCTCTGACATCTGGCAAAATTTCGCCACTTTCATATCGGCTAATCGTTGCTTTATTTTTTCCCAAGGCATGCGCAATATTTTCTTGGCTTAATCCTTTCTTTATCCTGTAGTTTTTTAGTCTTTCTCCAAAATCTTTTCTATCAAATTCAGCCATAATATACCCCCATACAATATTATTTTTTCATGTATTGAATGATTTCTCTATCTGGTATTTGTAAAATTTTGATTAGTTTTCGCATGGTTGTAATACTTGTTTTATCTTCATTTGTTTCTATTCTTTGTAATTGTCTTGGACTAATTCCAATTATTTCTGATAATTCTTCTTGTGTGTAATTTCTTTTTATTCTATTTTCTTTTATCATATTATCACCACCAGACTTATTGTGTCATAATTTAAAATGGAATAACACGGTATGAAATGTCGTTCTATTTTTTGATATATTGAAGAATTTCTTTATCTGGTATTTGTAAAATTTTGATTAGTTTTCGCATAGTTTTGATACTTGTTTTGTCCTCGTTTATTTCTATTCTTTGTAATTGTCTTGGACTGATACTGACCAACTCTGCTAATTTTTCTTGTGTATAATTCATTTTTATTCTATTTTCTTTTATCATATTATCACCACCAGACTTATTGTGTCATAAGTTTAGATGAATTAACACGGCGTAAAATGTCATATATATTTTTAAGAAAGTGTTGACACAACGTGTCGTATATGTTAATATATAGTAACGACATAATGCGTCATAAATTTTAATATGAAAGGGTTGAATAAATGGAAAAAGTATTTGAGAATACAGTATTAGATGATTTATTTACAATAAGAAGAGATGGTTTTGAATACTTAATTAGCAAAACTTGCGAGAATTCAGAAAAATTGGAAAAAGTTGATAAAGTATATCAGATATTGGAAAAATTAGTCAAAGACAAAATAGTAGATGAAAAATGTCAAGAAGAAGTCCTGAAAAAATTAGATGAATTTCATGATGCCATATTAGAAGAGATGGAACTTTGGGTTGAACATTATTACAAATTTGGCTTGACAGATGGTATGTTATTAAAAGAAGAAATAGAAGAGAAAAATAGAAATGTTAAAAAAATAGGTAAAAGTGCTGATATACTTGAATTTTAAGGTTTTTTATGCTATACTATACTTAATCAAATACCTATTTTTGTAAAAATCTTTATACGATTTTTGCCAAGCAAAGGCTTGAATTGTAACATAAAATGTTATGATTTGAGCTATTGCAAAGTGGCTCAAATTGTATATGGAACCTCCACCTGTTGGACTTTCTAAATTTATGTGCAATAAAGAAATAGAGACTAATAGAAAGGAGGGTAAGTTATGGAGAAAAAAGAAAACATAGCATTTCCACGGTGGTGGAGGAGGTTGTTAAGATTACTTAGGGGAGATTATAGTATAATCTTCTCTTTTTATGTTGCATACCATGCAACATAATATGCTTTTTTTCTTTTTTCATAACTTTTGTTAATTTTTTATGAAAATTAAGCTAAGAAATCCTTATTGATAAACTAAAAATTGCGTATTATGCAACAATAGTTGCATAATACGCAATTTTACTGCTTTTTGATTTATTTACATAATGAAGATATAATATATTCAGAAATAGTAAATCTATGAGAAAGGCTAGTAAATATGAAAAGTGTATATGATACTTGCACGAAAGATAACGTAAAAGTTTCATATTCGCTTTATACAATGCTTTTTGAATTGGGTTTAAATCCAAGTAACAAAGGAACGATTTACTTAAAAGAAGTAATCGAATACGTTGTTTTAAATGGACTATATGACGCTTCCTATCAAGAAATTTTGAAACGATTTATTTGTGAAAACCATTACGAATTAAAAAATATAAAAGATAATATCAAAAATGCCCTCTATCGAGTTGATTACGCGAAAGCGAGAAAGAATTTTGAAAGATATTTGAAGTTACCATTTGACGTTTATTACTTTTCACCAAGTAAGTTTATTAGTATTCTAGCTTTAAAATATAAGAATTAAAGAACTACTAAAAATAGTAGTTCTTTTTCTGTCAAGCAAAACAACTTTACACTTGAACCATTTTGAACGACTTTGATACTTTTTTAATGAATAACTTCTTTTCCATGCTAAACTAAAATTGTTCGAACCAATCATGATTTCTGGAAATCAAATTTTAGAAGGAGATTTTAAAGTATGAAAAAAAGTTCAAAGAAAGTCAATCCCAAAAAAACAACCAGAACAAAAGATAATTTATTTACCAAAAATGTTATTAGCCTGGATGATAAAAATCATCTAAACTATTTTGACGATTTATCCTACCAGCAATATTTGTCCAATTTAAAAAACGAAAGACGTGATTTATATGGCAAAAAATGAAATTGTAATTTTGTATAAAGAAGTTGGCAAAAATGCAGAATTTAAGAAAGTTCAAAATGACCAAAAAGTTTTTGAAGAGTTAATCGGTGGCGAATTAGATTATATACCATATGAAGCTATAACAATTATGGCGAGAAAAGACAGGGAACATTTAAAGCCAAATATCTATATTAACACAGATTTTTTAAGCATTGGAGCCTCCATAAGAGGAAATGTAATTATTGTTTGTGGGAAAAATGGAACTTTTCAATCATTAACCAAAGAACAAGCCATGAAGTACAGAGAATTTTTGAAACGAGCCAGTTTCAATTATGACAATTTTGATGAAAAAGGTAGATATATTTCAAATACGAAAAGTGATTTTTTCAAAAATAAAAGCAGTTTTAGTTTAGAAAAAGAAAGTATAAAAAATGATAAACAACATTTGGCAAGTGATGAAGCATTAAGAATGATTTTAGGCATACAAACCATCATTTTAAAATTTATTCAAAATAACGAAAATTGAGGAGAAAAAATTATGGAAAATTTAACACAAGTTATCAGTAAAATCGACACAGAAGATAAGAAAATAAATGTAAATTTACAAAGTCCGTTAAATGTCGAACAGCTTATGGCGCTGGAAAGCGTAAAAAGATTGAAAAATCCATTTAGAATGATAGATGTAGAAGCAGTCATGCAAGATTTACATATCTGTAAAACAATAGCCTACAGACTATTTCAAAGAGAGGATTTTCCGTCAATCAATATTGGCAAAAGTAATCAAATTATGCTATTAGCTTACATCATATGGAAAATGCAAAAACGAGATTAGGAGGTGTAATTATGGGACGACCAAAAGGAAATAAAACAGGGAGTGTATTTTTTAATAAAAGTAAGGGGAAATGGTTTTGTGAATATTATGTTATAGATAATCATACTCACAAAGAAGTTGTTAAGCAAAAAACAGTAAAAAGTGAAGAAGAAGGAAAACAGTTTTTAAGTTCTCTACAATATCAAAAAGGAAATGAAATATTTATAAAAAACAATGGTATTCCATTATCACAATTAATGAGGTCAAATTTGCAAAGAAAATTAGATATGAATTTGATAAAAGAAAGGCAATATTCACGAGTCCTGAAAACCATTCAAGTAATAGAAAAAAGTGATATTGCCAACAAAAAAATAGAAGACGTAACCAGTGATGATATACAAATCTATCTTAATTCGTTAAAAGATTATAGTAATTCCTATATTAAAAAGATAATGGAACAATTTACACAAAGTTATACATTAGCTATGAATAAGGGATATATTGTTAAAAATCCAATGGTAGATGTTATAAAACCAAGAAGCACAAAAGCAGATAAAGAAGTACGTGCCATGACAGTTGAAGAACAGCAAGCTTTTACGAATTATTTAATGAGTAAAACTATCCAAGACGAGCCTTATAAAAATGTGTTTTTAATACAAATGTATATGGGATTAAGAGTTGGTGAAGCATTAGCCTTAAGAAATGGAGATATTGACTTGAAAAGAAATTTGGTAGATGTCAATAAAACATTAACAACCGATAAAAATGAAAAAGTGATTATGGGAGATACAACAAAAACTTATTCAGGTTTAAGACAAGTTCCGATACCTAAGTTTATTAGAAATTCTGTGATTGAACAAATGAATATTGGAACCAATCATATGGACAAACAATTATTTTTAAGCCCAAATGGAAATTATGTGGATAATAGAAATGTGAATTATATTTTAAAGAAAAGATTAGCTGATTTAGGAATTACAGGAATATCAACGCACAGTTTAAGACATACTTATGGGACAAGATGTGTTGAAGCTGGCATGAGAGCCGTTGCACTTCAAAGGTTGATGGGACATAAAGACGTTTCTGTTACGATGAATACCTATACATCAATATTTAATCGATACAAAGAAGAAGAATTAGAAAAAGTAAATCAATATTATATGAACAATGAAATTGTAGATGTGGATAACTTATTAAATGAACAGAATGATTTTGGAAACCGATAGAGGTTTCCAAAATTAGTCAAAAATTCATTTATCAATTTTTGCAGGGGTTATTAGGGGATTTCCCCTAATCATACAGAACACTTTTAGCGTAAGCGTAAAGAAAGTGTTCTAGTATGTTCTAACACTTTTTATTGTGTTAATTTAGTTGGCTAAAAAAGTATTAAAATATAGGTAAGCGCTTACGAAGATTTTCTTAAAAAATGAAAAAGGAGATTTTAAAATGTGAGTTATGCTATCATAAGAAATGCAAATTACAAAATGGGACAACTATCCTACGTTTATAGACATAACGAAAGAAAAAATACGAATTATTCTAATAAAGAAATCCATAAAAATAGTTCTATTAAAAATTATTCTATAAAAGGTATAAATACCTCTTACCAAAAAGCATTTCAAATGATAAAAGAAAAATATCACTTAAAAGGTCAAATTAAAAAAGTTAGTAATGTTATGTGTGAATTGATTATCACATCTGACAAAGATTTTTTTAAAAGAATTGGTGAAGAAGAAACAAAACGATATTTTAAATCAGCTTATGATTTTGTTGCAAATTATAATCAATTAGGCGAAGAATTTATTGTATCGGCAAAAGTGCATCATGACGAAACCACACCCCATATGCATATTGTATTTATCCCAGTTGTGCATACAATCGATAAAAAGGGAAAAGCAATCAATAAAATAGCTTGTAGTGAATTTTGGAAAGGTCGCGAAAGCTATAGAATTTTGCAGGATAGATTTTATCAATATGTAACGGAAAATGGTTTTGAGTTAGAACGAGGAAATACAAAAGATAATGAACATATACCCATAGAAAAATTAAAAAAGATTACGAATTTTGAAGTACAAGAAATGTTTAAAGAAAGCAATCATTTAGAAACCGAAGTTATTACCAATGATATAGAAACATTGAAAGAAAATTATAAAAGAGTTGTAGGCAAATATAATACGATTGCGAAAAGATATACTAAAATTAAAAATATTGTTGATGAAACAATGGATAAAGCCGAAAAAGTTCAGGAAGAAAATCGAGAATTGCGACGAGAAAATAGCAAATTAGAAAAGGAAATTGATACATTAAAGGATTTTATCGATAAAACATTCGAGTGTGTACACCTATTATTTGATTTTTCTTTGCAAAGCCTTAAAAATATTGCTAGGAACTTTTGGGAAAGTATGAAGAGTAAATAAAAAATTAAAAGAAAGGTAATTTGTAAAAAGTTACTTTTCTTTTTTTGCCATTGAATAATTTTCAATAAATTTATAAAATTTTGTCTAGGAAAATCTAGGAAAAATAATTGTAAAAATCGACGTAATTGTTGATATACGCTAGATACGCAAATTCGATTTTTCCTAGACATTTTTTTAAACTTGTCTAGGAAAAATGCTAGGAAAAACCATATTACTCTATTTTCTTAAATGCTCTTAGGTAATTTTGAATAAAAATCCAGTTTTTATAAAATCCAGAAAAGTGTTGATAGATAAGCACTTTCAAGATTATTCAAGAATATTTAATACTGGACAACACAATTTGTTGTTAAAAAACAAAAATCGCTGAAACCCTACAGTTTCAACGATTTTATTGGTCGAGGTGAGGCTACACCTCAAATGCTATTTTTCTTTCAATTTCAATATTTTAAAGTTTTAAAATTCTTTACAGAGAGAATTTACAGAAGATTTTTCAATTAAAATCCTTTTAAATTCTGTAAATGATTCTGTACTTTTCTTTTGTTCTTAAAAGATGTTTAAGTTTCTTGTGTAAAGTCTATTCCGAAGATATCTTTATCTTTTAGATAATCTTCAACATTTTTGTTTTCGGATTTCTCAAATTCTGCGTCAACATCTACATAGTATTGCATTGTAACAGTAATGTCTGAATGTCCTAATATTTTCTTTAATACGGCAGGTGCAATTTTAGCTTCAGCACATCTTGTAGCAAAAGTTCCTCTTAACATGTGGGTGTGAATATCTGTCTTTTTAATGAGTTTGCCTTGCTTATTTTCTTCTTCATAAATTCCAATTTCTAACTTTAACGCAGTTCTCTTTAAAGCACTATTTATTGAATTTTCAGTATACATTGTTTTATCATCTTTGCAAAATAGTAAATGATTCTTATTTTCAATTTTATGTTCTAGTATGTTTTTAATGATTTGCTTACTTATATTATTCATATTTAAAGTTCTTTTCCCATTAGATGTTTTTGCTGTTTCTCCGATAATTGCTTTTCCGTTTAAATCTTTTGTCTGAGTTCTTTTAATATGAATTTCGCCAGTTTCTAAATCAATATCTTTTTCATAATCCAGCACTAATGCTTCGCCGATTCTCATTCCTGTACTTAATAATAGTAAAAGTAGATATTTATGACGACAATCTTTGTAATCTACTGAATTTAAATAATCGACTAACTTTTTCTGTTCATCAATTGTTAATGCTTTTCTTTTATGACTTTTATATTCACTTTTTGGCTTTTCAACTCTTTTCCAACCTGTCATAAAGTTATCGGTTATAATATGCTCATAAGTTGCTTGACCAAAAGCCATACAGATTAGTTCATAAATTTGTTTTATTGTACTTTCAGAATAGGGCTTTAACGTTTCTAAATATTTTACTATATCATCTCGTTTAACTTTAACGATAGGAATATTAGCGATTTTTTCATTTTGCAATTTTTTCAATGTTTTTCTTTTTCTTCTGCAAGTATTGGGTTTTATATTTCCTAAATTAAATCGTTCATCTATTACATTTGAAATGAGATCAACCATTGTTTTGTTGCTTTTGGTAATCGTTCTAACTCCACCATTTTTCTCTATTTCAATTTTTGCAGCTAATGCTCTACTAATTGCTTCTTCTTTCGTATTACCAGTAAAACTCTGTTTTCTTTCTTTACCTGTCGTTTTATCTCTGCTAATTGTTAATGAAGCCTTTCGTGATATTGTAAAATACATTTCTTCACATTCAATATTATTTGAGAAAATTTTTTCATTCTCAAATTTACTGATGTTTCCATATTTACAAACACTTTTATTTTTACATTTTTCACAAACTTCTCTAGGTTTAAGACCTTTATGCAAAGATAATCGTGATGGCTTTATTCTTCTATCTAAATACACACCATAAGATATTCCTTTTATATCTCCCATTAAATTATTTTCCTTTCTATAAAATTTTTGGGAAAACTCTTGCTATCATGAGATATTTAGTGTATAATTATTTTAATACTATAGCAAGGTTTTCCTTGTGCATACTAAATTTGAATAGTATTGTGAAGATTTAAATGTCGCATATTTAAATCTTCTTTTTATTTTACTATTCGTTTACTTCACTAAAAACTCTTCTTGTACTAACATACTCATTAAATGCTGGTACAGAAACTTTAAAAGATTTGCCAAATTTGATGCAAGGGAAGTCAGAACGATGAAATAAATCTAAACAGGTTTTATTGCCGATTCCTAATATTCTTCTTACATCTGCGGTTGTATAAAATTCTGGATCAGTCATAATTTTTTCCTCCTTTCTGTTTTCATTAATATCATAGACATATAAATTTGCTTAATCTATTGACATTTTTGTTTAATTTGATATAATAGAAATGTCAAAAATATCAAATGCAAATTAAATATCTATTAACGCTATTGTATATTTAATTCCATAAAATGTCAATAGATATTTAAAAATATTTTTAAATTTATAACAAAGGTGGTAAAAAAATGAGCGAAAAAGACACTAATATAAGTATTTCTACACAATTATTTGCTTTTGATTTTTTCAAAAAATTTGAAATGACATTTTATCCAGAAAATAATCTTGAATTTTATACAACAAATTTATATGATTATTATGCAATTAATACAGGGATAACTTTTGACAAACGTAAAATTATTTTAAGAGAATTAAAAAAAGATATTTCAACAGTAAAACCTTCTTCAAAAAAAATGTTTGTAAATAGAACTCCGGTTTTAGAGCGCTTTGGAATGTTATTAATGAGATTTTTAAATGCTGATTTTTCTAATTTTTATACTGCCTATAATACTTTCCTTTTTGCTTATGGATGTGATGACTATTCTAAGATTGATGAAGACCAATATTCTGAACGAAATCAATGGATATTTGATTCTGAAGTGGATTTTATAGAATATGCAAAAAAATGGTATGATTATGTGAAAAAGTTTTTTCAAGGTTATCAAGTGAATTTTAGAAAATGTGTAGATTATATTTACAATTTGAATGGAGATAATAGAGATAAAGAAGTTAATCGTATTTCAAAATTAAGAGCATTCACATTGCTAAATAGGGATTTATTTGCTATACAAAATAATTATACACTATCTTTAGAAAATATAACTGAAAATTTTAATGATACAGATTCAAATAAATCTTTAAGTGAAATACTAAAATTAATAGAAAAAGAAGAAATTAGAGTAAGTAGTAATTTAAGTTATAAAACAGAGCATGGTTGTTATAGTTTATGTTATAGAATATTAGAATTAATTGTAACAAGAAATACTATGCCAATTAAAACTTGTGAAAATGATGGCAAATATTTTATACCTATTCATAGGGTAGATGAAATATATTGTGATTACAAACATTTAGATGGCAGTACTTGTAAAGATGTTGGAGCAAAGAAAAAATATGCTCAAAAAGCTGAACAAGATCCAGCCATTTCTACATATA
Source organism: uncultured Clostridium sp. (assembly GCA_947653235.1). Taxonomy (GTDB): domain Bacteria; phylum Bacillota; class Clostridia; order TANB77; family CAG-508; genus Scatovivens. Next base: position 41,480 of record CANTGH010000003.1, on the reverse strand, counting down.
ATAAAATTTATCAAGTAAAAATAATGAGAACTAGAAGAAATCCTGATAATAAAGAATTAAAAGAGCAATTTGAGAATTTTAAAATAAGAGGAACGGCTCTAAAAAAAGCATATTTTGATGAAAAAATAAATTTAGAATTGTATAAAAAATTAATGAAAATAGTTGAAAAGGATGAAACGAATGATACAATAGAAAAATACATATAATTATAATAACAAAACTTTTATTCCGAAAAAATGAAAAAACCTTGATTTTTCGGAATAAAAGTTTTATAATTGATTTGAGGTGATAAAATGAAATTGATAAAAAGAGAAAAATACTTAAATAAATTAATCAATGTAATTGGAACTCCAGATATAAAAGTAATTACAGGAATAAGGCGTAGTGGAAAATCGAAACTTTTAGAAGATTTTAAAAATTACATCATAAATACAATAGAAAACAACAATATCATTCATATCAATTATAATTTGCCTAAATTTGAAAATTTAAAAAATTATAATGCTTTGGTAGAATATGTAGAAAAAAACTATAAAAGCGCAATGGAAAATTTTATTTTAATTGACGAAGTACAAATGTGTGATGACTTTGAAAAAGCAATCAATGGATTTCATGCAGAAGAAAAGTACGATATTTATATAACAGGCTCAAATGCCTTTTTGATGAGTAGTGATTTGGCAACGCTGTTTACTGGAAGAACCTTTAAAGTGGAAGTATATCCGTTTTCTTTTGAAGAATTTCAAAAATATTATCAATATAACGATATACAAGAAGCTTTTGATAGATATGTTATTGAAGGTGGAATGTCAGGTTCTTATCTTTACAAAACACAAGAAGAAAAATTTCAATATATAAAAGATGTATTGAATACCTTAATTGTTAGAGATATTAAGCAAAAATATAAAATAAGAAATACGGATATTATTCAAAATCTGACGGATTTTCTGATGGATAATGTTTCGAATTTAACATCTGCAAACAATATTACACAGGTTTTAAACTCAAATAATGTAAGTATAACCGATAAAACGATTAATCATTATATAGAATATTTATGTAATGCTTTTGCATTTTATAAAATAAAAAGATATGATATAAAAGGTAAAAAATTCTTGAGTACACAAAATAAATATTATCTAGCAGACCAATCTTTTCGATATGCAATACTTGGCACGAACAATATGGATTATGGAAGAATTTATGAGAATATTGTTGCCATAGAATTATTAAGGAGGGGTTATGAAGTTTATGTAGGTACATTATACAAAAAAGAAATAGATTTTGTTGCACAAAAACAAGGCAAAAAAATTTATATACAAGTATCGGATAATATAGATAATGAAAAAACGTTAAGCAGAGAAACAACGCCACTATTACAAATTAAAGATGCTTATCCTAAAATGTTGATTGCTAGAACAAGGCATGATGCTTATCAATATGAAGGGATTGAAGTAGTGGATATAGCAAAGTGGTTGGCAGAATAAAAGATATGATAGTACTCAAATAAATGGAAGAATTAATATAACAGAGAAAAACAAAAATGAAAATTTAAATAAAATTTGAAAGGAAAAAGTAAAAATGATAAAATTAAAAAAAGTTGAAATTGATAAATACAAAAGCTTTTTGGAAAAACAAGAGATAGATATTGAAGATGGAGTAACTAGGGTTGTAGGAAAAAATGAATCTGGAAAAACTGCTTTATTAGAAGCAATGGCAAAATTTAATTACTTTGACTCTTCTGATGATTCTTTTAACTTTAATAGTACTAATGATTATCCAAGAGGATTATTAAAAAAATATCAACAAGAATATCCGAATGATGATTTTCCAGTTATAAGTTGTACTTTTGAAATATCTGATGAATTGTTAGAACAAATTTCAGATGATATTGGTAAAGATGTTTATACTAATAAAACTGTAAAAATTGCAAAAACATATAATAATGGAATGACATATACTATATCAGCTAATTGCAAAAAATTTATTGAAAATTTTTTACAAAAATATACATTAGAAAAAACTTTAAAAGAGAATTTATTACAATGTAATTCGATAAAAGAATTGGCAGATAAGTTAAAAGAAAATGAAGAACAGCAAGTAATATATAATGAATTGAAAGAAAAGTATATTGACAAATCTTTTTCATCTTTTAATGATGTAGTAACAGGATATATTGCTAGACAATATATTAAACCAAATCTTCCACAATTTTTGTATTTTGATGAATATTACGCTTTACCTGGAGCTATTAATTTAAATAAATTTGCTGATGGACAGGTAGATGATACATTTTCTAAAGAACAGCAAGATATTACTAAAGCACTTTTTGAATTATCAAATATCGATATTTCTAAAGTTATGAATTCCGATGATTATGAAGATTTTATTGCAGAATTAGAAGCAACATCCAACAATATAACTGATAAATTACTTGAATATTGGACAACTAACCAAAATTTAGAAATTAAATTTGAAATACAAACAAAGGAAGATACTTCACGTAGAATATTAGAAAAATTCTTACAAATAAGAATTAGAAATACAAAGCATAGAGTAACATTACCACTAAAAAACAGAAGTAAAGGATTTATATGGTTTTTTTCATTTTTAGTTTGGTTTAGCAAGGTTCAAGAAAAAGAAAATTTGATAATACTTTTAGATGAGCCTGGATTAAATCTACATGCAGAAGCTCAATCTGATTTATTGGAGTATATTGATAAAGAATTATTGCAAAAATATCAAGTAATATATACTACACATTCACCTTTTATGATAGAATCTGATAAGTTAGATGAAGTAAGAACTGTATATGATTCAAACAATTCTAAAATTGGAAGTGTAATATCTAATGCATTAGAAGAAAAAGATAAAGGAACATTATTTCCTTTACAAGCAGCATTAGGATATAATTTAGCTCAAAATTTATATATATCTGATAAAAATTTACTCGTAGAAGGTGTTGCAGATTTAATGTATTTAACAGTTATATCTGGACTTTTAAATTTAAATGGCAGAGAAGGGCTAAAAGATGATATCACAATTGTACCTGTAGGAGGATTAGATAAAGTAGCAACTTTTATTTCATTATTGCGAGGAAACAAATTAAATATGGTTTGTTTGTTAGATACCTTTACAGATCAAAAAGGAAAGAAAAGGTTAGAAGATTTAATTAAGGACAAGATAATTAAAGAAAATCAGGTTAAATTCTTTGACCAATATATTGATAGATTAAGTGTTGCAGATATTGAAGATATGTTTGAAATAGGTGAATACTTGAATTTATTTAATGAAGAATTTGCTAAAGAATTTGTTAAAATTAATAGTACTGATATTGATAATACAAAGGCAATAATTCCACAAATCAATCAAATTATTAATAAAACAAGATTTAATCATTATAGACCTTCAAGATATTTAACAGCACTTTGTGTAGATAATCAATATTTTTCAGATGAGACTTTGAATAGATTTGAAAATTTATTTAAAGATATTAATACTTTATTAAATAAATAATTTATTGTAAAAGAGTAGCTTTAGTTACTCTTTTACTTATCTAACTGTATTTCTCATTTCCTTTTGCGTATTTTTCCAATTTTGCTTTTCTTGTTCTAACTTCTGATGAATTTCAAACTTTTTAATTTTTTCAACACGTTTTAAAATATTATTACAAATCCCCATTTCTTCATCAACAGGACTAATCTGCTTCGAAAGATCAATAATTTTTTCTTCAATTACTTTCTTCTCATTTTCAGTTTTTGCTCGTTTATGCTTTCTCCAAAGATTTTCTCTTTCGCTTTTTAAAGGTGCTAACTTCTGATAAGTCAACTTCTTAAACTCCATTACATCTACATCACTTTCCAAGTCATACTTACATAAAAATCTAACACGTTCAGAGAACTCATTCATTTCTTTTATGGCATGTAATAAAGCAGGTGTCATTCTTGTAGAATTGGATTTTAAGGCGTTTTCTGTACTGGGGTGGAGTAATTTCATATAATGCAAAAATAACCAAGCCAGAGAGCCTTTTTCTGGATTAAGTTTTTCGTAATTTTCACGAGTTCTATTGATTAACAAATAAGGTTCAGGAGAATAAGAAAATCTAGTTTGTGTTTCCAAAATTCTTTTGTAAATATTTTCTTTCAAATAATGTTTTCCAAACTGCCTTTCAATTCTTGTATTTCTTTTGTAAGGCTCACGTCTTATAGTCAGAGTATTGTTTTTATTAGTAACAATATAGTCCAAATCTTCAAGTATTTTAATAAACTCATTATAATTTTTGCTAGTTGCGATTGCATAATCAATAGAATCTTTCATCAGTTCTTTATATAAACTACTTGTAGCATATTTATCGTATTTTTCTTCTTGTTTTAAAATACTTAATCCATATTCATTGCACAATTTATCAGAAGTCTTTCTCATTAAGGCATAATCTTTCTTTGTATTACAAAATCTTTTTCCATCTAGGAAAGACACTGAATTAAGCACAAAATGATTATGGATATTGTCAGTATTTATATGAGTTGAAACTATAACTTGAAATTTATCTCCCCATAATTCTTCAGCAAGTTTCACTCCAATTTCGTGAGCTTGTTCAGGCGTAACTTCTCCTTCGACAAAAGATTGATAACCATGAAAACATTCAATTCCACCAGTCTTGAAAAATTGTTTCTTAACATTAATCATTTCAAGAAAGGCTGTATCAGGCATACAATTGATACCTGATACAAATAATTTATTTTTTGTTTTTTCTCCATTCATTGTATAATCAATTAGTCTATTTAATCTGCTCTTGAATTTCCAAATTTTTGTTGTTGCCAACTTGTGCTCCTTTCTTTTGAGGTAAGATATAAACTTCTTGCAAGCTTAAAACGAGATCTCTTACTTCTTGAAATAATGGGACAATTTTGTAATCATTCACATAACCTTGATTTCGATTATAAACTCTTGCCATTTGATTTAAATTATTTGCCATACCTCTTAACTGAGAAAGTATTTCGTAAAATCTTTCATCAGGTTGTTCTTTCAATCTATAATCTAAAATTATTTTTCTAAAAAATTCAGATTGATTCAAGCCAGATTTTTTTGCTTTTTCTTCAAAAATTTTTTTCTCATCTGGATTCAAAAATACATTAACTTTTAAATTTCTTTTTCTCATAAATTTTTTCTCGCTTTCTATAAAAATTTTAAAAGGGTTTGGGACTGGTCCCATTCGATAGATGTATTTGTAGCGTGAGTACAAATACGTTGCTTGCTCTATTCAAGATTTTTCGAGAGTACTCTCTTAAAATCTTTCATAATACTTCCTGAAAGAAGATATAAATCATAAAAAAATGCATCTTTTTCAGTCAATTTTTTATTTTAAAATGTCAACTTTCTTAAAGAAATTATAGGTTTCTTTGCCACCTAAAAAGAAAATTTCGTATTGTTCCATTTCCAAAATATCACGATATAAATTGATAACTTTTAGCAAATTTTCGCTCTCCTCTAATGTCAATTCAGAGTACTGTTCATCTTCTAAAATGCCACGAATATTAGGAAATTTATCTTTAATTTTCTCAAGCTTTCTATATAATTCTTTATAATTAGCATTTGTATTTTTTAATTTTATTTTTGCACTACTAATACATTCATATAACTCTGTAGAATCTAAATTAAATAATTTAAAATCTTCCATATTTTTACCTCACTTTACACATAAATTAATTCTTTTAGGATAATTTCTTCAGCACAATTTTTAATATTATTCATTCTGCCAACCCATTCTAGCTGATTTTCTGCCTTTAATTTTTCTGTAATATGTTCTTTTTCAGTTAGTTGTTTCATTAGCAAATCAAATCTTTCTTTTGCTGTTTTGTCTATTTCTACTAGGTGATTTTGTAATTTATTATCTATAAATAAAATTGTATATTCAGCCTTTTTATTCTCTTTAAGATAACGTAATCTCAGCCTTCCATATTTACCTAATTTAGAAATTTTTACACCTTCTGGTGCTTTTAAGTTCGGCATATAATAATCGCCAACTTTTATATATTCAATTCCATTTTCATTTACTTTTCTATCATTCATAATTTTAAATCTCCTTTAAATTTTAATTATCATATAGTAAATTCCAGTCAATATTGCTGAAATTATTTCCTTCAAAGTTTGAAAATTTGTGTTGCTTATTTCCTTTGTTAATATAATTATCATAGTTATTACTTGGTCGTAAATTTTCCGGTTCATGAATCGTAGATTTTACGGCTCTTGAATCGTAATTTTTACGAATCAACTTTTTAAAATTTTCATCATGTTGTATTTTTCCAACATAAATTAAGTTTGGTTTAGCGGAGCCTTGTTTCTTCTCATATATCAATTTACAGTCACTTAATTGTCTAAATGCTTTTGTTACAGTTTTATCTGATAAATTCAGAAGTTCCTGTAGCTCTTTTCGAGTAAAAATAAGATAAACATTACCATTTTCATCACACCAATGATTTTTTGAAGATAGACTTAATCTGTTCAGCAAAAATCCATATAAAATTTTACTATCTGAATTAAGTTTATTTTTGTATTTCAGATTGAAAAACAACTCCATTGGTATTTGATAATATAAATGTTCAAAACATTCGTTAGATTTGTAGGGGATAAAGTCCATAAAATCAGTTCTCCTTTCGTATTATTTGAAGAACTTTAAAATGATTGAAATTTCAGGAAAAACGTTTTACAGAAAATTACAGAAATTTTTGTAAAATTTTACAGAAACTTTTTCTTGAAAGAAATAGACATATTTTTAAGAATTTTTTAGAATGCAAAAAAATTATGCTATTTCCAATTTTCATTGAAAAATAGCATAATTCATAAGTTTTGAATTTTTATAAATTCTTTTAAATTTCCCTAAAAAAGGGTAAAAAATGGTCGAGGTGACAGGGATCGAACCTGCGACCTCATGGTCCCAAACCACGCGCGCTACCAACTGCGCTACACCTCGATAGAATATTGTTAAAAAGTATTACGTTTAATATTTTTTAACAATTTTATAAACTTTAAAAAAATTTGGTGAACCAGAGACGACTCGAACGTCCGACCCACGGCTTAGAAGGCCGTTGCTCTATCCAGCTGAGCTACTGGTCCAAATAATTTTTATAGACAATAAATATATTAACATACTATTTTAAATTTGTCAATATTTTTTTTAAAATGTATGAGATAATATGATATTTTTTTAGGAAGTTTTTGAATGATGGTAAATAATTATAAAAAATACTTTAAAAGTTGGAAAAAATATGATATATTTCATGCTATAAAATAGGAGAATTTTATGAACATTTTAAAAATATATCAAAAATATTATTTGCCAGAAAATTTACAAATGCACATGCTAAGAGTTGCGGCATGTAGTCAGTTGATTATTCATCATTGGAATGGTCCGATATTAGAAAAAGAAGCAATTATTCGTGTTTGCTTACTTCATGATATGGGTAATATCTTGAAAATTCCAGAAGATTTTTCGGAGGATGAGAATTTTAGAAAGCTTAGGAAAAAATATTTTGAAAAATATGGCACAAATGACCATGCCTTGAATTTGGAAATTGGAAAATTAGAAGGTTTGTCGGAAAAAGAATTGGTAATTTTGGATGGAAAAAGGTCGAGGAAAAACGAGGAAACGTTGAAATCCACTTCTTTTGAAAGAAAGATTTGTGCTTATTGTGACCAAAGAGTGGCACCCAATGGTGTTGTGGGAATTGAGGAAAGATTGGAAGAAGCCAAGATGAGATATCGAGATAAGCCACTTTCCGTGTGGTCAAATATGGAAAAAGCTGATGGTTTGATTACGTGTGCTTTGCAAATTGAAAAACAAATTATGCAGTTTTGTGATTTAGATCCAGAGAAAATAAACAATGAGAGTATTTTGACATATGTGGAGAGTTTGAGAAATTATGAGATAAAGTAGGGAGAAGAAATGGTAAAAAATATCATATTTGATTTGTCAGAAGTGATTGTTTCGGGGTATTATGGTGTGGAAAAGATTGTGGCACAAAATACGCGGAGTGTCTTCAGAAGAGTTTTTGAGAAGAAAGCAGGGTGAAGCATTAGACATATTTTTCGATGCGATGCGCGGAAAATATTCGGAAGAAGAATATTTGGCATATTTAGTAAAAGATACCAATTGGAATATGGACAAAGACGTTTTGAAAAAATGTATTAGACAAGGATTAAATATTCCAGTGGAAGGAACTATGAAGATAATTCAAAAGTTAAAAGGTAAATATAGGTTAATTTTATTATCTGACCATATGAGAGAGTGGATGGACTATATTTTAGAAAATAATAGGCAAATTAGCATTTTTGATAAAAAATATTTTTCTTATGAATATGGTATGCTTAAGACAGATGAAGGTTGCTTTGAACATATTATAAAGGATTTGAAAATACTTCCAAATGAAACAGTTTTTATTGATGATTGTAAGGAAAATGTTGCTATGGCAAGAAATGTGGGAATAGAAGGAATTCTTTTTTCAGGGGCGAAGGATTTGGAGATAGAATTGAAAAAGAGAGGAATTTTAGAATGAAGATTGGGATTGATGTCGATGGTGTAATCTTGGATTATGAAAAAGGACTGTTTGCAGCTGCAGAAATTTTTGATTTGGAGAAGTGTCGCGGGAATGGGAAAATTCATTTGAACGAATTTTTTGTACAAAATCGCTATGATTGGACGGAGCAGGAAAAGGAGAAATTTATCAAAGAGGATTTTAAAAGAGTTTCAATAGAAGCACCAATTATGCCTAAGGCTAAATATGTGTTAGGTAAATTAAAAGAGATGGGACATGAATTGATTCTAATATCAGCTAGAGGAACAGAAGAGGAAAGTTTGATAAATATTGTAATGGAGCGATTTGAAAAGGAAAATTTAAAATTTGACAAATCTTATTGGAAAAAGCAAAACAAATTAGAAATTTGTCAAGCCGAAAAGATAAATTGCATGATTGATGATAAGCCAGAAACCTGCCTAAAAATGGCGGAAAATAAAATTAGCACGTTATATTTTAGAGGTATGAGAGGTTATGATTTAGAGGAAAACGAGTATTTGAAGGAAGTTAGTAATTGGGGAGAAGTGTATCGTTGGATGATTAAGAAGGGGAGAAAATTGAAATGGCAAAACTTGTTTTAATTGCAGGCCCCCAAGCGGTCGGAAAAATGACAGTTGGGCAGGAACTGACGAAAATTACCAATTTAAAATTGTTACATAATCATATGACAATCGAATTACTACTTCCCATATTTGACCACAGCAGTCGCGAATTTAAGGAACTTGACAAATTATTTCGCATGCAAATTTTCGAAAAAGTGGCAAAAAGTGATTTAGAAGGCGTGATTTTTACGTGTTGCTGGGCGTTTAATTTGGAGGAAGAATGGGAATATGTAGAGGAAATTTTTGATATTTTTCGAAAAAATAATGGAGAGATTTACATTGTGGAGTTAGAAACGACGTTAGAGGAACGATTAAGAAGAAATAAAACGGCGAATCGTTTGGAGCATAAGGCATCTAAGCGAGATTTGGAATGGAGTGAAGATGAACTTTTGAGAAGTTTGGAGAAATATCGATTGAATTCGTTACCAGGTGAGATACAGGAAAAAAATTATTTGAGGATTGATAATACCAATATTTCAGCGAAAGAGGTGGCGAAGAGGATTAGGGAGAGATTTGAATTGTAAGAAGGAGTGAAAGTCGATTTGAAAAGAAGATTTGCCAACTGGACCAATAAAGAAGAAATAGAGAAAATGCAAGAAAAAATAGTAAGGTTCCAAAATCTAGATTTCAGTGGAGAGGTGTTTTTTAGGCACTTTGTAAAAGTCAAAAAGAAGAAAATATTGCCCAATCAGATATGTTTAATAGATAATAATTACAAGTGGTTGCAATTTTATGATAAAAATTCAAAGGTTTGTTTAACTACGATTTATGATGAGAAAAATCGAATTGTCGAATGGTATTTTGATATTGCCAAAAAAATAGGCAAGGAAAATGGCATGCTCTATGAAGACGATTTATATTTAGATGTGGTTGTGCAACCAAATGGGGAAACTATTTTGCTAGATGAAGATGATTTACAGGAAGCTTTGGAGAAACAGGAAATAAGCAAAGAAGAATTTGAACAAGCCTATGAAATTGCTAAAGATTTGCTAAATAAACTAAAAGGAAAGAAAAGGCAATTGAGGGAATTTACGTATAAATATTTAAAAATGATGTTAGAAGTAGGAGAACAAAATGAAAATTAGAAATATACAAGAAAAAGACATTGAAGCAGTTGTAGATATCCAAATAAGTGGATGGCAAAGTGCTTATCGAGGAATTATTGAGAATGAATTCTTAGATGCGATGAATCGAGAAGAAAGAATTGAAAAGCGAAAAAAAGATTATCGTTTGATAGATTGGATTGTAGCAGAGGAAAAGGGAGAAATTTTGGGCTTTTGTCGCTATGTAGAAGACAATCGATTTTCCAAAGAGTATCCAGAAATTGAGGCAGAAATATGTGGTTTGTATGTAAAACCAGACAAGAAAAGAAATGGTATTGGAAAAGCAATGTTAGAATATGCATTGGCAGATTTAAAACAAAGAGGAAAATCAAAGATTATTTTGTGGTGTTTAAAAGAAAATCATCCGTCCAGAAGGTTTTATGAAAAAATGGGTGGTGTTTTGTTTGCCGAAAAGGAAATTGAGATTGGCAATCAAATATATGAAGAAGTTGCTTATCAATTTCAGATTTAAGGAGGGAAAATGGAATTATTTTCACAAGAAGTAAAAGATTTTGCTGAATTAAGGGAACATTTGAAAAATTGCAGTGAAGTGCCTTCCGATTATCAAGTCGCAGTGATTGTATTTGCTTTTGATAATGAAAAGCACTTAATTTTGCAAAGAAGAGGTCCAGCATGTCGAGATGAAAGATTTAAGTTAGAAGGCATTGGCGGAGGTGTCAAAAACACGGATGCGGATTTTAGAAGTGCTTTGCAAAGGGAAATTACAGAAGAAGTTGGAACAAAAGCTAAAATTCAAATAGGCGAATTTATAACAGCTATTTTAGAGAAAACTTTTGATTTAAGAGAGCAAAAGGAAAAATACTGGATACTTCTTGCCTACAAAGGCACACACGAAGGTGGAAAATTGGAAATTGCGGAGCCAATGAAAAATTTGGGGTATGAAAAATATAGAATTGAAGAGGTGGATGAAGAAGAGTTAAGCGTGGCAGCAAGAAAATTTTATGAGATAATGAAAAATAAGGAGGAAAATAGATGAAGGATATTATTATTATTACAGGTGGAACAAGTGGTTTAGGATTGGAGTTGGTGAAACAATCTTTGGATAAAGGATTGTTGGTATGCAATATTGCTAGAAGTCAAGAAAAATTAAAGGAAATGGAAATAGTTTTTAAGGAAAATTATCAAGATTTTTGTGGTGATGTTTCTGACGAAGAGTTTATGATTTCGGCCATTGAGAAAATAAAAAATCTTGGAAAGATTAAAGTGTTAATCAATAATGCAGGAGAATCATCTTTCAAAATGCCAACCGAATATCGAAAACAGGATATGGAAAAATGTTTGAAAGGTTTGCAAGGCATGATGATTGCCTCTACGCAAGTTTTGAAAGCAACGGAGGAAAAAGATGTCAAAATCGTTAATATTATGTCTTCAGCGGCTTTGCGAGGCAACCAACAAGAAAGCGTGTATTGTGCAACTAAATGGGGCGAAAGAGGTTATACAGAGAGTTTGAAAGTAGCATAAAAGTTATTGGTGTTTATCCAGGAGGGATAAATACGAATTTTTATGAACATAGTAGAGATTATGTTTCAGAAGAAAAACAAAGTTCTTTCATGGATCCAGCGGAAGTGGCAGATGTGATTTTACAGAATATTTTCCAAGAAAATCGTCTAACCGTTGCTGATATTGTGATTGAGAGAAGTTTTAATAGATAGGGTGAAAAATAAGTTAAAGTCAGTCAATAAGGACTGATTTTTTTTGACGAAAATTTGAAATGGACTTGACAAACATTTCCTAATCTACTATAATTTGTATTATAGTAAAAAGAACATTGGTATATTTTAGAATGCAAAGAGGAGGGGAAAATATTGAAATTACAGGAAATTGCTGAAATTAGAACAGGATTGCTTTTAACCAGAAAAAAGGCCAAAATCAAAATGGGACACTCTTATCAAATGTTTACTTTGGGAAGCTTTGAAAAAGAAGGGCAGATTGATGAAGATTTGTGTGAAATTTTTGAAAGTCATTCTGTGATAGAAGATAGGGTGTTGTCGAAAGAAGGCGATGTTTTAATGCGTCTTAGTCAACCGTATACCGCTGTATATATTACCAAACAATACCAAAATATTTTAATTCCTTCTTTGGTAGCGATACTTCGTATTCAATCGGATCGATTTTTGCCAGAATATATCAAAGTATATCTAAATTCTGAAGCAGCCAAAGCACAAATTCGTAAAGAGGCTAATGGAACTGTCATTCCAACTATTAGTACGAAGGCTTTAAGAGAAATCGAAGTTCCTGAAATTTCGCTACAAAAACAACAATATTTAATTCATTTTACCAATGCTTATTTGGAGGAAAAAAAATTAACAAAAAAAATAGAGGAATTAAAACAAAAAGAATATCAATGGATTTTAAATGAAAATACGATTTTAGGAAAATGAAAGGGAAATAACAATGATAAAAGAAAAATTAGAAAAAGTTGTTAAGGAAATTTTGCGAAACCTATGTGACAACGAATATCTGGATAAATTATTGTATTTGTTTACTTTTTTATTTTTAAAAATGCTATCAGATACGTGGAATTGGAAAAAAAGTGAGTATGAGAAAAAGTATCCTGATTATCCAGAAAGAATTGAAAGGCTAATGGAAAATCAGCCATTTATTTTAAGACAGGATTGGGAAATGATCAAAAGCTATTTGAATTATCCAAACATAGGTAAATTTTTACAAGAATATTTGCACCATTTACAAAAAGAAAATCCTATATTAGAAGGGATTTTTGACAAGATGGATTGGGAAAAAATAGAGTCTGAACCATTAAAAAATATGGTTCAAATATTAGATACAGTTTCTCTTGCGATAAAAGATGAAAACGATTCAGCGATATGGGAAGAAGTGATAGATGAAGTTTTAATGGGAAATATTGATTCTGTGGAAAATCACAAAGGAGATCCCAGTATGGATTTTACGCCACGAAGTACAGCACAATTGCTAGCGTATTTGATGGAAGTTAAACTAAATGAATCAATAGCTGATTTGGTTTGCGGTTCTGGAGGACTATTACTTCAAGCAGTCGATTGTGTGGAGGATAGAAAATGTCAAATATGGGGACAAGATATAAATTCAAGAATGGTTCAACTGTGTCAATTAAATATGATATTACATGGGGTTTTGACGGCACAAATTCGTCAAGGGAATACCATTTTTCAAAATGATTGGAAAGAACAAGCAGATGTTATTCTTGCTAATCCACCATTTTCGATAACGAATTCTATTAAAAAAATAGAAGAAGAGACGTTTTTGGGTTCAAGAGAAAGTTATCCTTATGGAATTCCGCCAGCTGCTAGAGCAGATTATGGATTTATTCAAAAAATGTTACAAAGGTTAAAACCAGATGGTAGAATGGTAACCTTAATTGCTTTGGGAGCTTTATCAAGAACTGGTGTAGAAGAGAAAATTCGTGAAAATATGGTTCGAGATAATGTAGTAGATACAGTCATTTTACTTCCACCTAATTTGTTTAAAAATACTTCAATAAAAACGTGTATTATGGTGTTGAAAAAGAATAGAGCACAAAGTGATATTTTGTTCATTGATGCTTCTGATGAATATGAAAAGGGAAGAACACAAAATCAATTGGGAGTGAAAAATCAAGAGAATATTTTAAACTGGTATCATGAACGAAGGACAAAAGATGGAATTTGCTATGTAGCAACACAAAAAGAAGTGTTGGAAAATCATGGAAATTTAAGTGTTATGAAGTATGTAGAGGAGAAAAAGGTAGACGAAAGAATAAATTTGGAGCAATTAAGAATGGAAATTCGAGATAAAGAAGAGCAATTAAGAATTTTACAAAATAAAAAAGAATTTTATTTTTCAAAGTTAAATAATGAGTGAAGAAAGGGGGGAACGATATGGAAAAGGAATTAGTCGATCGATTGATGAAATTGTTTTATGATATGGGTTATAGAATAGATTGTAATTTGAGTAAAGAAAAAAATCCTGTATTAGAAAAATTAAGACAGATGAAGGTTAATGATGTGAGAAAGGCAATGATAGATGGGATAATTTTAGAGGAAAAAAGGGAAGATGAATTTTATTTTTACAATAAAATTAAGGTAATCGATTTTGAAAACATAGAAAAAAATCAATTTTGTATTCATCAAGAGATTGGAGATCAATTTTTTAGATTTGATGCAATGATTACTATTAATGGAATTCCGGTTGGTTTGATTGAAATTTGTGAGGATATAGAACGTGGTTGTTTGAATTTGCAAAAACATATGCAGTTAACATCATTGAGTGGAGATTTTGAAATGGTACAATTGCTTGTTGTGATGAATCAAGATACGATTCAATATAAAATCAATTGTGAAGATTCGATGTGGCAAACTTGGAAAGTTCCAAATGATGAAATAGTTGGATGGGAAGAAAAAGTTAAATTATTTTTTAAAAGACACACGTTATTGAAATGGCTGAAAGATTATACTTTTTTAAACCATGGAAAAACGAAAATTGCAACATATTATCAATATTGGGCAGCTGAAAAAGTGATAGAGAATTCGAAAACATGTAATAGGATGGATGTATTTCTTGCATCTGGCAGAACGGAAGCACTAGTTCTTTTACTGAAACAATGGCAAAAAGGCAATCATTTTAGAAAAACTTTAGTGATTGTGGATCGATTGGAACACCAAAAAGATTTATATGAGAAGATAAAGGAAAACATTTCCGAAACGATTCAAATTGCTAATTCGAGAATGGATTTGGAGGATTTACTAGGTGCAAATGGGTCACGAATTATTTTGACAACGTATCAAAAATTGAGACAATATGAGAAAGTTTATTTTGGTGAAATTGATATTTTAGTGGATGTTCTTTCGACTGCCAATCAAATGTTTTTGGAGGATTTATTAAAGGAATTATTTCCAAAATCAAAGATGGTTTTTTATACCAATCAGAGTTTTCCAAAAGAAAAATTGTTATATTCTTATCAAATGACGGATGCTATCCAAGATGGGAATTTAACAAAAGTTTTCTATACAGCTAGACAATGTGATAAAGATACGAAATGGAAGGATTTAGAAAAGGAAATGGAGAAAAAGCTTCCTGCTTTTTCAGTTCCTTCAAACCAAAGAGAACAAATCATTCTTTTAACTAAAAAAGAAAATGTGCTTCCTTACATGGAGCATTTTGGTCAAAATTTTCTAATTGCTACGACTTCTTTGCATGAAAAGGAAGAGGGGCAATTGGTGGAGGATATTATTCGAGAAAATGGAAGTTTGGAACGTTATCGAACAGAGAGCTTGGAACAATTTAATGAGGGAAAATTAAGTATTTTATTGGTTACAACGAGACGAGAACTTAGTGAGGTTACTTCCAATCATGTGACTACGGTTTGTTTGGATCGACCAATTGAGGAAGAAATGTTTAAAACGATTTTGGCAATTTTAAATCGTAATAATGAAAGAAAAGAACGCCTTGTTTTGATAGATTATGCACAAAATATAATAGCTATCCATGAAATTTTAGAACGTATTGAATATCAAGCTATAGAAGAAGATATGGGAAAAATGATTCATGAAATTCGAGTGATGATTGGTCTTCTGATGGAAAAACAGATGGATATTGAAAAAGAAATGGAGCGCAAAAAGACCTTAAATGCGATATATGCTTCAAGTGAGATAGAAATTTTTTTACAAAAAGTAAAGAATTTAGTGGAAAGATTATTCAACATTTATTCTTCCTATACCACCCAAGAACTCTCTCATTATTTAGAGGAGGGAGAAAAGAAGATGTTTCGAGAGAGATTGTATAGTTTTTTTGAAACAGTTGATAAGATTTGTGTGATATATGCGGAAGATATAACTTGGGAAGAAGTTACTAAAAAGACTTGTAAAAGTATGAAAATACCATTGTTTCATTTTACCAAAATTCAGGAAAGTGATGTATGGAAAATAGAACAATTGCAAGGTGCTTGGGGCGGTTTGAGTAAATGGCAGAAAGTAGAAGCCATTAAAAATCGATTGAAACGATATGGTTTTGCAGAAAAAATGCTGGAAGCTCTTGAAAAGAAAGAACAAAAAGGTCAAATAAGTGAATTTGAGTATGAACAGAAAATAGAGCAGTTAAGGCAAGCGTTTATTCAAAAAAGAAGAAAGAGACAAATCCCAAGGAATTTGAAAAGTTATCCATTTGATGGTTTGTTGTATAGTAAATTGCAGGATATGAGTGATGGCGGAAGAATTCAGATTTTGGATGAAAAAGAATTGAGCTATTTGATTTTAGAAATTAGACATCAAGTACAACAAGAATACAAAAGAGTTGGAGAACAAAATGATTTTTTATGGAAGAAAATAGAATTGCGAAATATAGAACTAATTTATGATAGGATGGATAAAAAAGTTTTATGTTTATCAGAAGAGGCAATGGATGAGATATTGACGGAAATTCGAAAAATTGTGGCAAATGAAGCAGAAAATTTAATAGATGAGAAACCGAAAAGATTGTATTATATAAAAAAGAAAAACGCTTATGCTGTTGCAGAAATGAGGGATGGAGATTTTTGGGTTTTGAAGAATTCAACGACAGTAGAAGGAATTAGTCAAGGATTGACTTCTACTTATGTGAAACAAGCTAAGGAACTTAGGAAAAAAGGTGTGATAAAAAATAATTGTTTTACAGAAGATTGCAATTTGAAATCTTCTTCTGCAGCAGCCAATATTATTTTGGGAAGAAATTCGAATGGAAAAATAGAATGGAAAGATAGAGAAGGAAGAACATTGCGTGAGAATATAGAAGGATTTTAGAAAAGGGGAAGTTTATGAAAACGTTATTTAAAGGATACATACCTTATGAGGAAAAAGAAAAAGAACAAATTTGGAAAAAGTCTCTTGTGGTGTTAGATACAAATGTTATCTTGAATTTCTATCGTTATTCGAAAGAAACCAGAAATGAAATTTGGAAGATTTTGGGGGATTTGGAAGAGCGATTATGGATTCCTTATCAAGTTGGTTATGAATATTTTAAGAATAAGGAGATGGTTATTGCAGAGGTTGAAACTTCTTTGCCAAATGCGAAAAAAGACGTAGAAAAATACTTGGAAAAAGCAAGAAAAATATTAGATGGAATGGCTAAAAAAGATATACAATGTAAGCAAAAAATTGAGGAAAAAATTAGTCGAACAGAAGAAGAAGTTATTGAGTTAATGGAGGAAGAACAAAAGCAACAGGAACAGTTTAGTCAAAAAGATATTGTATTTGAGAAAGTAATAGAGTGGCTGAATGGAAGATGTGGGGAAGAAGCAGAGGAAAAAACTTTGCAAGAAATTAAAAAAGAGGCAAAAAGACGTGAAGAAAATAAAATTCCACCAGGTTATTGTGATAGAAAAAAAGAAGAAAACTTTGGCGATTATTATATTTTTTATGATATGATAGAAAAAGCAAAACGAGAAAAAAAAGATGTGATTTTTATAACAGATGATGAAAAGGAAGATTGGTATTGGATTAAAAATGGTCAAAAATGCGGTGGTAGACCAGAATTGCTGAATGAGTTTTTTAAAAAAACGCATCAAAGATTGTATATCTGTAATACGAAAACATTTGTAAAGCGATATCAGCAACAGTATAAAGAAAATGATATTTCGGATAAAGTAATTGAAGAAATTGCAGATGTGAGTAAAAGAGAAGAAACACAAGAAGTTCTAAAGTTTTATGGAAAAGCTAGAATGAGACCATATGCAAGTGATAAAAAGTTGATTGAGCATATTCGTTATATGAAATTTGTTTTGCGAAATGTACTGTTAGGAGAGGAAAGTTGGAGATGGGCTCTGAGAAAAATAGAAAAAGTAAGTAATTGCATCTTGAAAGAAAGAAGGTATGAAAGATATCATGGAAAAATTTTAATGTTGGTTGATGAATTGGAGAAACAGGCTGGAGCACAAGAAGCAATTATGAAAGCAATGGGAAAATTGGATGTTATGATAATGGAAATACAAAGATAGAAAATGGAAATAAGAAGGAGGCAAAAACATGAAGTATTTCAAAAAATTAGTGGGGGAAACGATTTATTTATCCCCAAGAACACAGAAGATGTGGAGATTTTTACGGAATGGCTAAATGACTTTGAAACAACGGATTATCTGGGCAGGAGTGGATATTTAGTGTCATTTGAAGCTGAGAAAAAATATTTGGAGCAAAATGCAGACAATCAAAATGTCAATTTTGTGATGGTTACTTTGGAGAATGATAAAATGATTGGGACTGTTTCTTTGGAACAAATCGATAACATCAATCGAACGGCAACTTTAGGAATTTTTATTGGAGATAAAGAATATCGAAGCAGAGGAATTGGAACAGAGGCAATCAAGTTGATTTTGGATTATGGTTTTCATTATTTGAATTTGCAAAATATTAAATTGGATTTGATGGCATTTAATGAAAGAGCTTTGAGGTGTTATCAAAAATGTGGTTTTAAGGAATATGGAAGAAGGCGAAAATGCAAATTTGTGAATGGTAAATTCTATGATAGCATTCAAATGGATATTTTGGCGGAAGAGTTTTCAGAAAGTTACATAAAAAACAAAAATATCTAGATTTTGCTATACAAAAGCAATATTTTATGATATAACTAAAACAGAATTAAAAAAAGAAAGGTTGATAATTGATGAAAATTACAAAATTTCCACAATCCTGTTTATTCCTTGAAACAAAGGATAAGAAAATTTTAATTGATCCAGGAAATCTAAAGTATAAAGAAGAATATTTTGCGATTTGGAATACGGCAGATGTTATTTTAATTACCCACAAACATCCAGATCACTGCAACACCGAAGTTTTACAAAAACTTGACCAATCCATAAAAATATATTCCACAGAAGAAGTACAAAATGCGAATAAGTCCTTGACAATTAACATTGTAAAAGAAAAAGATGTCATTGAATTAGAAGGCATCAAAATGGAAGTGGTGCATGCTGTGCATGGTTATCAACCATTGTTAAAAGGCGAAAAAGAAATTCATGAAAATGTTGGGTATATTGTGGATGATGGGCAAAACAGATTGTATGCTACAAGCGACACGATTTGTTTCAAAAATGATTACCAAGCTGATATTTTATGCACACCAGTTACAGGTCATGGATTAACGATGTCAGCATTTGAAGCGGCTTTGTATGCCAAAGAAGTTGGGGCTGTTTTGACTCTTCCAATTCATATGGATAATCCAGCATTTCCACCAGATTTTAAATTTATGGAAGAAATGTTTCAAAAATACGAAGTCGACTATGAAATTTTAGAAAACGACGAAACTATCGAAATTGAATAGGAGGAAATATGGAAAAAATACTTGTTTTAGGAACTGGTGCAGGATTGACTAGAAAATGTTTTAACACTTGCTTTTTGTTACAAAATAATGACCAATATTTCCTAGTTGATACAGGTGCAGGTGCACAAATTTTAAATCAAATTGAAGCTGTAAATGTCAGTTTGTCAAATATTCATGATATTTTCATTTCCCATAAACATGTCGACCATTTGTTAGGCATTTTTCCGTTGCTTCGTGTGATTTGTCAAGATATGCAAAAAGGAAAATTTGAAGGAAAAGTCAATTTGTATTGTGCTAAAGAGGTAAGAGCCATCATAGAAAGGTTTATCTTAGATACATTTCATGGAGTTCACATTGATGTATATCACCAAAATGTTATTTTTCATGAAATTGAAGATGAGCAGGAATATTCCATTATTGGCTATTGCGTAAAAATTTTGGATGTATTTCCAGATGAAGAAAATATGACGCAATATGGATTTCAAATGCAATTGAAAAATAGTCAAATATTTACCTTTTTAGGTGATATTCCGTGTCATGAAAAAAATTATGAAAACATCAGAAACACCGATTGGGTTTGTCATGAAGTATTTTGCCGTGAGGCAGAAAGTGAATTATTTCATCCACACGAAATTCATCATTCAACGGTGAAAGATGTGGCAGAAAACATGCAGAATTTGGGCGTGAAACATTTGATTTTGTGGCATACCAAAGACAATTGTATCGAAAAACGAAAAGAATTATATGTAAATGAGGCACACGAATATTTTAAAGGCGATGTTTACGTACCAAATGATGGGGAGGAAATTAGGTTATGAGAGAAATTGCAGTTGCAATTCAAAATGATAATGAAAAGGTAACGCCATTACAAACAATTGATGCGATTAAGAAAGCAGGTTTTCAAAATGTTTTTGTGCAATGGTATAACAAGGATTGGAAAATTGGCCAGCAAGAACAGTTGGATTATGCGAAAAAACTTGGTTTAAATATTATTTTTGCGCATTTGGGGTATCAAAATATCAATGAAATTTGGAAAAATACACAGGAACGGAGAAGCATTTGTTGAACGATATCAAAACGATTTGCGTTTGTGCCAAAAAAATGGCATTTCGCTTGTTATTTTGCATTTGATTGGAACATATCCTGAAATTATTTGTAGTGAAATTGGTTTGCGTCGCTTTCAAGAAATCGTGGATTATGCGGAAAAATTGGGAATAAAGGTTGCTTTTGAAAATACGAAAAAATACGAGTATTTGGAATACCTATTTTCTCATATCAAAAATCAAAATATTGGACTTTGCTATGATTCAGGGCATTGTCATATTTATTTGAATGACCAATTTGATTATGACCGATTTCAAAATCGCATTTTTGCAGTTCATTTACACGATAATGATAAATCCGATGATTTACATTTGTTGCCATTTGATGGAACCGTAAATTGGGAACATGTTATGGGGAAATTAAAGGAATGTCACTATGAGGCGCCGATTACGTTGGAACTTTGTTATCGTTATGATTATTTAAACATGTCAATTGAAGAATTTTACCGCAAAGGTTATGAGGTGGGACAAAAGTTGGCGAAGATGTTGGAATTAGAAGTGGTTTAAAAACTACTTGACAATTACAAACAAAAGTTCTATAATAAATTTATGAAAAAACAAATTTTACATATTGATGTCAATCATGCATTTTTAAGTTGGACAGCTGTTGAAATGCTAAAAAATGGTAGTAAGATAGATATTCGTAATATTCCCTGCATCATTGGAGGAGATGAAGCAAGGCGTAGTGGTATTGTTTTAGCCAAAAGCATGAAAGCTAAAATGTGTGGTGTTGTAACAGCACAGACGATTTATCAAGCGAAAAAGAAATGTCCTAATTTACAAGTATTTTGTGGTTTGGAATATAAGAAATATAAAGAATATTCCAATCAATTATATCAGTTATTATTAGAATATACCGATAAAATTGAAAGATATTCGATTGATGAATGTTTTTTAGATATGACAAAATATTTGATGAAAGATACGCTACTTCATAAGGCAAAAGAAATTAACCAAAGGGTAAAGGCAGAGCTGGGATTTACGGTCAATGTTGGCGTAGCACACAATAAATTTTTAGCGAAAATGGCTTCTGATTTTACCAAACCAGACCGTGTTCATACTTTATTTGAAAACGAAATTCCAACCAAGATGTGGAATTTGACGACTTCAGAAATGTTTATGTTAGGGAAAAAAACGGTTCCACAGTTATATCATATGGGAATCAAAACAATTGGAGATTTAGCCAAAACCGATAGAGCACTTTTGATAAAAAAATTTGGAAAGCATGGAAATTTGATGTGGGAATATGCTAATGGAATTGATTTATCGGAAGTAATTGACCAACCCGAATTGCCGAAAAGTATTGGAAATTCAACTACTTTTCCTAAAGATATTTCAGATATTGAATTACTTGAACAGGTTTTACTAGCACTTGCAGAACAAGTTTCTTATCGATTGAGAAACTATAATTTGTTAACCAAATGCGTAAGTGTTCAGCTTAGGACAAATCAGTTTGAAGATGTTTCACATCAAGGAAGACTTGATTTTGAAACTTCTAGCACAAAAATGATTTATCAAAAGGCAAAGGAGTTGTTGCGAGAATTATACAAAAGTGGAAAACTCATACGATTATTAGGGTTACGCGTAGATAATCTAACGCCAAAAGAGGAAATGCAACTCTCCCTTTTTTCCAGAGATGATGAAAAACAAGAAAAATTAGAACAGACGGTTGACTATTTAAAAAATAAATTTGGTTATGATATGATAACAAGAGCAGGGAAGTTGAATTCTCAGGAATTACTAAAAAGATATGGCAAAAAATATAATCTTTAAAAAAGAAATTCTCTTTAAATTTTATGGAAATCTTGCTAAAAAAGCTTTTTTATGGTAAAATCAAAAAAATTATAAAATTACAAACTTAATATAAGAAAAGAGGGAAGGAATGAAAAAAAAACGTCAATTTCTATATAATATTTTACGTTATTGTATTTTTATTTTCTATTTAGTTGTTTTATTTATGATATTATTTCGTTCCAGACACACAACTAGAATGATAAAATTACTTCCATTTGCTACCATTAGTAATTTTTTATTAAGAGATATTCATATTTTTACGGTTAGTAATTTGTTTGGCAATATTCTTTTATTTGTACCATTGGGAATTTATTTGGTTTTATATGGACAAGGTAAAAAAAAGGCTGTTTTTTGGGTGTTTCTCACCAGTTTGGCAGTTGAGATGATACAAACGATTTTCAAAATGGGAGTAGGCGATATTGATGATATTATCTTAAATACGTTTGGTGGTTTTCTTGGAATTGTTGGATATAGTATGATAATGTGTAAAATTCAAGAGGAAGAAAAAGCCAAAAATGTGGCTGAGATTATAGCTGGAATTTTAAGTGTTTTTATTTTAATTCTTTACAAGATGATACAAAAATGATAGATTTTAAAAAATCTATCATTTTTTTTGTGAAAAGACTTGACTTTTTGTATACCTAGATATACAATGCATAAAAATACCTTGATATACAAGGTATAAAAAAGGGGGTAAACATGAAAATTAACAAAGAATTATTAAAGGGAAGTACAACAATGCTTGTTTTGCGACTATTAGAGACGGAAAACATGTACGGTTATGAAATGATTAAGGACTTAAAAGCAAGGTCAGAAGCTGTCTTTGAGTTAAAAGAAGGAACGTTATATCCGATTTTACATTCCTTGGAAGAAAATGGATTAATTGATTCTTATTGGGATGAGTCTACAGCCAAAAAAAGAAAATATTATACGATTACAAAAGAAGGGAGAAAGTATTTGAAAGCACAAAAGGAAGAATGGAAAATTTTTAGAAATGGGATGGATAAAGTAATAGGAGGTGCTTGTTTTGCAAATTAAAGAATTTTTAAGCCGTATGTGTGAACAAATTAAATATCAGCCAATTCACAAAGAAATAGCAGAAGAAATGGAAAATCATCTATTAGAGGCAAAGGAAAATTTCGTATTAGAAGGCATGCAAGAAAAAGAAGCAGAAGAAGAAGCTACCAAACAAATGGGAAATGCGGAAGAAATTGGCAAGAAATTGAATCAAATTCATCGACCGAAGCTTGATTGGAAACTATTGATGAATACATTCGTTTTAATGTGTTTTGGTGGAGTAATTTTATGGATAAAAGCAAAAACCACAGATGCAATAAATGGGATATTTTTAAGATATGCAGGTGCTGTATGTTTAGGAATATTTATGAGTGTTGGTGTGTATTTTATGGATTATAGAAAACTATTTAAGTCTCCGAAAATGCTGTATTTGATAGCAACATTGCTAATTGTTTTGACCTTTAATTTTGGTGCATCGTTAAATGGAAAAAAGAGTTGGATGAGCCTTGGTGGAATTAGTATTGCAATACCAGTGTTAGCAGTTCCATTTTATATATTGGCTTTTATTGGTTTTATACAAAATGTAAATAAAGGTCAGCAAGGGAAAATTAGAGTTTTGAAAAAGGAAATTATTATTTCAATTGATATTTTGAAAGTAATTATTTTGACTGCTATTTCATTATATGCGTTACTCCTAGTCTCAACCATAACTTCTGCAGTTGTTTTAGGAATTGTATATTTAATGATAACAACGGCAAAATTGGCTGAAGAGAAGGAAAATAGAATTAAAAAAATAGTGAAATTATGGGGAATAACTTTTTTGATTGGATTATTAATTGTTTTTTTATGGATTGACGATATACCAGTGCAACGATTTATTGTTGCGTTTTCACCAGAAAAAGATCCAGCAGGAGGTGGGTGGATTGGTATAAATCAAAAATTAATTTTAAATTCTGCCAATTTATTTGGTGAAGCAGGAGATATGAGCAATACTTTAGAAGTGTTTGATGAAGGAACGAATTTTGCATTTCTTTCCATTTTGGCACATTATGGATGGATAGTAGCAATTGTTATGCTAATTGCGATTGTGACATTTAGTGTGAAACTAATTATCAATGCTGTGAAAATAAAGGATATGTATGGAAAATTGGTGATTGTAGGCATTTCAAGTTTGTTTATCTTACAGAGTATTTTCAATTTACTAATGAATTTAAATTTGGGGATAAAATCAGATTTTAATATACCTTTTATTTCGTATGGAAATACAAATTTAGTGATTAATATGGTATGTTTGGCATTGGTTTTGTCTGTATATCGCAGAAAAGATATTATAAAAAGTTCGGATTTGCAAAGTAATGAAAATAAAAAGGCACTTTTTTAAAGTTCTAAAAATCAATTTTAAGCGACTTTTTTTAAAATTTGGACAAAAATGACTAAAATTGCAATAAAATCGAGGAAAAGCACTTTTTTGTGCGTTTAAGGGCTATAAAAGAGATAAGTATGAGAAAAAAGTTTTTTTGAGGAAGCGCTAGAAGGCTGAATATGGCATTTTTATTTGGTGAGCATACATAAATCATTAAGAGAGGGATAAATTTGTTTAAAAGGCCTTTAGAGCGTTTTTAAGGCATAGGATAAATTTGAATTAGAAAAATGTAATTTTATATAGACAAATGGAAAAATATGCGATATAATAACAAGTAATGGAGTGATATCGAAGTGGTCATAACGAGCTACACTGGAACTGTAGTAGTCCTGCATAAGGGCCCGTGGGTTCGAATCCCACTCACTCCGCCATTTTTTTTAAAGTATAAGGAAAGTGAAAGTTGAAAATCATTAGCGATTAATGAAGGATGGATTGCAATGAAAAGAAAAGATCTGACACAAGGAAATGTATTAGCCAATATGATAAAGTTTTGTATCCCTCTTTTAATAACAAATTTATTAAATTCTATGTACAATATTGTAGATGGAATTTGGGTAGGAAGGTTAGTTGGAGATGAAGGAATGGCAGCTGTTACCAATTGTTGGCCGATAACATTAGTGGCGTCGTCAGTGTTATCGGCTATTTCTGTTACAGCGTCAGTTATGGTAGCACAAAGATATGCTAGTACAAAACGAGAAGAAATAAATCAGATAATGACACCATTATATATTGTAGCGATTTCATTAGGCTTAGTCACAAGTGGAATTTTAGTGATTACAATTAATTTTTGGCTTAACTTATTAAATGCACCAAAAGAAATTATAGTTATTTCAAAACAGTATTTAATTGTTTATTTAATTGGTTACATATTTAATTTCTTTGCTTATACAATTATAGAATCAATTCGTGCGACTGGAAATAGCAAAGTACCACTCATTTTACTTGTTACTACTAATATGATTAATATTATTTTAGATCCAATTTTTATTTTAATGGGTTTTGGGATTGTTGGAGCAGCCATTGCAAGTGCTGTAGCTATGGTGTTTGAATTAATAATTAGTTTTATCTATGTGAATAAGAAATTTAAATTACTTCAATTTAACAAAAAGTTTATAAAATTAAAAAGGAATTTTCTAAAGGAAGTGTTTAAACTAGGATTTCCAATGTTGTTTGCAGAACTTTCTACTATATTTACGATTATGCTTGAAGTGTATTTGTCAAATTCGTTAGGAGTAGTAGGAAGTAGCAGTTATGGAATTGTCAGCAAATTGCAAAATGTTTTTTATATATTAGGTTCAAGTATAAAAAGCATGATGACAGTAGTAGTTGCACAGTTTATAGGCAAGTGTGCACTAGAAAGTATCGATGGAGTGATGAAAAATGGGCTAAAAATAATGTTAGTACCTACTATGTTTATTGCAGTTTTTCTTATATTTGGTTCAGAATGGTTTTGTTCCATATTTACAACAAGTCAAGAAGTGATTGAAACATCTATTGATTATTTAAGTATAGTAGGAATTGCATTTGTATTAATACCGCTATGTCAAACCATGATGGGATTTGTATTAGGAACAGGAAATACAGCTTTTTCTTTTATAGCATTATTGATTGCTAGTTTGGTAGAAGTTGTGATACTACTTAGTGTTCAATACTATTATAGTGCACCTTTGATGGCATTGGGGATAAGTATTTTGGGATGGTATATAACCAATATTATTTTTTGCACGGGTTATTATTTTTCAAATAGATGGAAAAGGGAAGTTGAGATAGTGTAAAAAAAGTAGTATTTTGATTGCAAAAATACTACTTTTTTTAAAATTTTTATTGTAGCATTCCCAAAACGAGAATTCCTAAGTTTTCACGATAAATTCCGTCAAATTGGGAAATCGGAATAGGATTGGTGCCAAGCCCAACTTCAATGGTAAAACCAGGGCGATTATAATAATAAACAAACCAATCTTTGTAGCCAGCAAAACTAGAATTAGTTGGAACTTCTTCTACTGTGTAGCCTGAAACTTGTGCAAAAAGATTTGCGATTTGGGTTGAATTAGGTGGTGTGATATCTTGATATTTGTAGTAAATGACACGACCTTGTGTGTGATAAGTAATCATTAAAGTAAAATTATGGCGTAATGTGAAATTGTATAAAGCGACGGCTTCTGGAGCAGTTAGTGGACCAAAGCCGACAAAATCACGTGGTGCTGGTTGATCGAAACCTTGTGCGTATTTGATTTCTTTAGCTTGCTCCCAGCCTGCAGGGAATTGTAGGTTTAAGTCAATTCCTTCAATATTTGCTTTCCATCCACTTGGAAATGGAATATCTGGAAAATTATTGGCAATTGCTTGAGCAAATTGATAAGCACGAGAATCTTCACTAATTAGTCCAGTTACTAAATCTACCCCATCTGGATTTACCATAGGTACTAAATAGAGTGAAACTTCTGAAAATAATTCTCGAGGGTCTTTTCCATAAATTGGCATTCCGATTGACATAGCTTTTAGATAAATTTTCTAAAAATTTCATTAGGAGGGGAGTTGTAATCCATTCATTTCCGATGAGTAGAAGCACAATAAAATACTTCTTTTGAACCATTCCCAAATTTAACAACTGGAATATTTTTTCCAAGTACACTTATGCCAATTAACGAAATTTCCAAAAATGGATAGATTGTTTTCAAAGCAGATAGATTCATTTCCATAAAGTCCGAAGGATAACGAATATTTGTCGGAACAACGTTGCCAAATGGAACAATGATTTGTTGTCCAATTTGCAAATTTTCAGAATCAACATCTGGATTGGCATAAATGATACTGTCAACTGTAGTAGAAAAGTTTCTGGCAATTGTAGTAAAGGTATCACCACTTCTGACGGTGTAGTTTGTATAACCATTGATGTAGGGAAAAAGAGCGTCCCAAGTGTTGTTGCCAACAATTCCGTCACTTGACAAGCCGAAGTTTCTTTGGAAGTTTTTCACTGCATTTTCTGTTTGTGTTCCAAAGTTTCCATCAATGCTCCCACTGTAAAAACCTAATTTTTTTAGTGTACTTTGTAAAAGATCTACATAAGGTCCTGTAGAATTTAAACGTAAAATAACCATATAAAAAAATCCTTTCTTTTTTTCTTTATCATATGTAGAAATGAGAAAATAGGTGAAACTTGACAAATTGGTTAGAATATAATATAACCAATTTATAAAATAAAAAAGGGGGAATTTTTATATGGAGACAGAAAAATTTGAGCCAATTCATGATGGAAAAACAAAAGCAAATCAGTCAAAAGTGATATTTGCTATTGTGATTGCTGTGATTTTTGTTCTTATTTTGGCAGTAGCTGTTATGGCAAGAAGTAATAACGCAGAGGCTATTTTTAAAAAACAAATTGACCAAATGTTGACTTTTGAGCAAGCCGATAGTTATGATACGATGAAAATGAACATGGATTTTGAAATCAATATGGAAGGTAGTTTAGTAGCCGAGGAAACTACTGATTTACTAAACAATACTAAAGCTTCTATTAACTTCGAAATTGATAATCGTTCGCAAGAAGAATTATATGGTTTAAAATTAGTTAAAGCAGGAGAAGAATTAATCGATGCAGAAGCAAAAGTAACGGATGAAAAAGCTTATGTGAATTTGGGAGAATTTTTTAGTAAGACAATTGAAATGGATATTTCAGATGGATTAACTCAAACTGATAGTAACATGACAGAAACATTGACTTTCATGCAATTTGTCAATGCTAAAAAAGCAGAATCTATTTTGAAAAAAGAAGTGAAGAATCAATTAAATAGTAATTATTTTGCTTCTGAAAAAGTAAGTTTGGATGGTGAAAAAGTTAATAAGAATACTTTTAAGATGTCAGGGAAAGAATTAAAAGACTCAGTTGAAAAAGTTTGCACCAATTTATCTCAGAATGATGATTTTATAGATTGTTTTAAAGATGCCGATGAGATAAAAGATGGTTTAAAAGAGATTATGGATATGGTAAAAGAAGCTGAAATTCCAGACGATACTTATTTTGAAATTGTTTTGTATACCAATGGAATTGTGCCAAAGAATAAAAGAGTTGATTTTATCGTGACAGAAAATGATGAAAAAGTTAGTATTGAAGCAACCAAAACGGCAGAAGAAGAATATGCTTATCAATTTTTAGCAAATGATGAAAAAGTAATGGAAGGAACTGTAAAATCTCATATTACAGATGACGAATTTGATGTCGAAACAACGGCAGAAGCAGAAGGAACAAGATTTACGCTAAAAGTAGCAGCCGACGTTGTTTACAATGAAGAATTGAGTGATTTTCCTATGAATAATCTTATTAAGTTGGAAGAATTGACAAACAAGGATATTATGGAATTGTATACCAATTTTATGGGAAGTAAGCTATATGAAATAGTAAATCAAGTATCTGGTAGTATGGAAGATTTGTCAGGAGCAACACAAGACTCTTTTGAAACCAAAAAAACAACGAGTAATTTGCCCGATAATATAGTAGAGACATATGAAGGAAAAAAAGTACAATTCGCAATTCCAGAAGGATTTGAAGTTTATGCATCGGATAGTGAACATTATAAATTATTTGAAAAGAAATTAGGCGATGAAACAATAGAAGCAGATGTATCGATTGAATATAGTACATTAGATGAATATGTTCAGGAAATTAAAGAAAAAGCTCAATATTATGAACAAGAGGAAGAATATCATGATATCAAAGTATCAGATGTAGAAAAAATAAATATTGATGGCAATTCATTTTCCAAGATAACGTTATCTTATGAATATGAATTATGGGAAGGTCAATCTGAGAAATATGAAGATATTTATATTGCAAAGGAAATTGATTCGGAATATGTATATACTGTTGAAGTCGAAAACTCGAATTTAATTAATGATAAAGAATTAGAACCATTTTTGAAAATTCAAATAGATGCTTAATCAAAGCTGGAAACGTACAAAATTATTTTGTACGTTTTTTTAAAATATACTTGCTAAATGATGAGATATAGTATAAAATAAATAAAAAATCATACTAATAATGAGGTAAAAATGTTAGAAAAACAAGAGAAAATAGGAGTAATGGAAACTCAAGAATATACAACCATATTGAATTATTTTCACAAGGAATATACCTGTTTACTAAGAGATTTTTTACAAAGACACGAAATTGCACTAAAAGAAGGTGATTGCCTGATTGATTATATCATAAAAACCAGATTATTTATGCCACGTTATTCGGCTTATACTGTTCCGATTACACATACAATGTATGATGAAAATATTCCAGAAAATATCAAATATACTTTACTAATGAACAGTTACAAAACTGTAAAAAATGCATTTAATCAATAAAGAAAGGAATTGAAAGATGGACAGAACCATAAAAGGATTGGCATGGGAAGGAAAAGTTAGTATCATTGTAGCAGAAACGACAGAATTAATCGAAAAAATTCGAAACCTGCAAAATTTGACACCAACGACAACTGCTGTACTAGGCAGAGTAGCAACAATTTCAGGAATGATGGGTTTAACTGAAATTAAAGAAAAAGAAGATAGCATTACGATTCAAATCAATGGAAAAGGTCCTGTTGGCTCGATCGTTACTGTTGTAAAAAGAGAAAATAGTCAATCGCTTATAAAAATTTATACACAAAATCCTGCAGTAGAGTTACCACTCAATGCAAAGGGAAAAATTGCAGTTGGGCAAGCTGTTGGAACAGATGGATTTTTAAACATCATTAAGGAAAACGAGTTTACGGAAAAATCTTATAATGGTATTGTACCACTTGTTTCAGGAGAGATTGCGGAAGATTTTACACAATATTTTGCCCAATCTTCACAAAAGCCAACGGTTATAGCATTGGGGGTTTTAGTGGATCAAAATGGTGTTAAAAAAAGTGGTGGTTATATGCTTCAGTTGATGCCAGATGCGACAGAACAAGAAATTTCAAAAATAGAAAAAGCTATTGCGGATGTAGCACCAATTAGTGAAATGCTAGAACAAGGAATGAGTTTAGAAGAAATTGCGAGAACTGTTACAGGAGACGAAAATGCGTTATTTTTAATCAATGATTTATCCATTGAATTTAAGTGCGATTGTTCCAAAGAAAGATTTGCAGATGGTCTAGCATGCATTGGAAAGCAAGAATTAGAAAATATTCTTCGAGAAGATGGAAAAGCAGATACTAAATGTCACTTTTGCAACCAAGAATATCATTTTTCAAAAGAAGAATTAGAAGAAATAAAAAATACAATGACACAATAAAAGAATGAATTTTACAAAAATGTATAACCTAAAGGAAACGAAAGGAGGAGAAAAAATGGAATATCGATTTAAGCCACAAGGTGTTTGTTCACAAGAAATGATGGTAGATATTGAAGAAGGGGTTATTAGAAATGCTAAAATTATTGGTGGATGTGCTGGAAATACAGTTGGTTTAACGAATCTTTTAATTGGAATGACGGTCCAAGAAGCGATTAAACGTTTAAAAGGCATTCCTTGTGGACTTAGAAAGACCTCCTGCCCAGATCAAATGGCGCAAGGACTTGAAGAAATTGAAAAGAAAATTAATGCTTAAAAATAAAAAAGTGGTCACAAAAAATACCAGAAAGTTGACAAAATCACGAAAATATGATATAATAAAAGGTGAGGGTATTTTAGGGAAATAATTGGAATGATTATTTCCTTTTTTGCTTTTTTAAAATGTTTTAATAAAATTTTGCTGAAAACATTGAAAAATCCAAAATAATATTATATAATGTTAGCACAATTTTGGAGGGATATTTTTAATATGAAGAATAAATATAGAACACACAATTTAGGAGAATTAAATATTAAAAATGTAGGCGAAGAAGTTCGTTTAGCAGGTTTTGTGCAAACGGTTCGAAACTTAGGAAAAATGATGTTTATTGATTTGCGTGATGAAAAAGGAATTACACAAATTGTCCTAAATGAAGAGACCAATCTTATAAAAAAATGCAAAGATTTAAGCAAAGAATGTACGTTGACAGTTTCTGGGCAAGTGGTTGAAAGAAGTAATAAAAACCCTAACCTTCCAACAGGAGAAATTGAAATTGTTGCAAATGATATAACGATACTTGGAAAATGCAATAATAATTTGCCTTTTGAGATCAATAGTGAAGAGCAAAATGTTCGTGAAGATTTGCGATTAGAATATCGATTTTTGGATTTGCGTAATCAAAAAATTCATGAAAATATACAACTACGTTCCAAAATTTTAAAAGATTTTAGAAAAGAAATGGAGCAATTGGAGTTTACAGAAATTCAGACACCTATTTTGGCGAATTCTTCACCAGAAGGGGCACGTGATTTTCTTGTTCCTAGTAGACTTCATCCGGGGGAATTTTATGCACTTCCACAAGCACCACAGCAATTTAAACAATTATTGATGGTTTCAGGGTTTGAAAAATATTATCAAATTGCACCATGTTTTCGTGATGAAGACCCTAGAGCTGACCGTTCGCCAGGTGAATTTTATCAATTGGATTTTGAAATGTCTTTTGTTGAACAGGAAGATATTTTCCAAATATTCGAGACTGTGATACCTAACGTATTTAAAGCAAATTCAGACTGGAAAGTAGATGAAGGACCATTTGTAAGAATTCCCTATCGTGAAGCAATGGAAAAATATGGAACGGATAAACCAGATTTAAGAAATCCACTCGTTATTTGTGATTTGACAGATATTTTTGAAGGAACAGAATTCAAAGCTTTTCAAAACAAAACGGTTAAAGCTATTATAATGCAAAATTGTGAAGATAAGCCACGTAAATTTTTTGATGCTATGTCAGAATATGCTATTCAAGAATTGGATGCAAAAGGGTTGGCTTGGGTGAAAATAGATGAAAATGAAAATCTGACTGGAGGAATTAGTAAATTTATCGACGAAACAAGAAAAGCTCAAATATTCGATAGAATGCAGGCGAAGCCAAATGCAAGTATATTCTTTGTTGCAGATGAAAAAGAAAAAGCTACTAAAATTGCAGGTGCGGTTCGAATTAAATTGGGTGAAGAACTGGATTTACTAGAAAAAAATGTTTATAAATTTTGTTTTATTGTAGATTTTCCAATGTATGAATTATCAGAAGAAGGCACGATTGATTTTAACCATAATCCATTTTCTATGCCACAAGGTGGTATGGAAGCTTTACAAACGAAAAATCCGTTAGACATTTACGCTTATCAATATGATTTAGTAGGAAATGGTTATGAGCTGGCTTCTCGGAGCAGTCAGAAATCATGATCAAGAGATTATGATAAAAGCTTTTGAAATAGCAGGATATACGATAGAGAATGTCAAAGAGAAATTTGGTGCTTTATTTCATGCATTTGGATTTGGAACTCCACCACATGCAGGGGCAGCAGCAGGAATTGACCGAATTGTTATGTTGCTAGCAGAAGAAAGTTCTATTCGTGAAGTGATTGCCTTTCCGAAGAATAAAAGAGCACGTGATGTTATGATGGGAGCACCATCCCAAGTCTTTTCAGAGCAATTAGAAGAGGTACATATTAAGATAGATATTGACGAAAGAAATGCTTAAAAAGCAATATTTTGTCAATGAATAAAAGAAAGGATGTAAAAAATGAAAAAAATTGTTTTTTTCAGTATGATTAGTTTGATTATTCTATGTATTGCAAATCAATCAATGGCTACAACAGTAAGGGTGAATGTAACAGCAGTAAGAGTAAGAGAGGAAGCTTCAACCAATTCTAATATTATAACCAATCTTTATAAAGATGACGAAGTTGAAGTTTTAGAGGAAAATGGAGAATGGTATAAAATTCAATATGAAGGAAAAGTCGGTTTTGCAAAAACAGAGTTTTTTACTAAGAAAAAAGAAACAGCACCACCTGCGACACCAGAAAATACAGCACCAACAGAACCAGTATCTAATTACACACAAACGTCATCGACTTCTAGTTCATCAAAGGAAGAACCTAAAATACAAGAATATTCCGTTGGTGAAACGATTACTTTAGCCAATAGTATAAAGGTTAGATTGCTTCCCAATTTAGCGGTAAATCCTAAATTCACAGTAGAAAAAAGTAGTAATATAACGATAGATGCGAAATTGGGGAATTGGTATAAAGTAAGCAGTCAAACTTTATCTGGGTGGATTACAAAAACAAAATTAACAGCTAAACCAATGGTTGATGAATCACCGACCCAAGAACCACCAGTAGAAGAACCTGTACCACCACAAACTACACCGCCAGCAGAAGTTGTGCCAGAAGAACCAGAAAAGCAACCAGAAGCACCACCACAAGAACCTGCAACTTCTCCTGAAATGCCAAATAACAAAACAGCGGTAGTTATTGTTGAAACAGCAAGAGTTCGAAAAGCACCTTCAAAGACAGCAGGAATTGTTGATGTATTAGATGAAGATGATATTGTAACAATTACTGGAGAAGAAGGCGACTTTTATAAAATTACATCAAGTAAAATTGGTTCTGGTTATATTAGTAAAACATTGGTAAAACAAAAAAATGTAACATCAAGAAGTGCCACAGAAGAAAGAAATAGTTTACCAAGTATGGAACCAAATGTTTCTTCAGTGCAATCAGTACAAGATAAAAAGGTTGTGACAGGAGAAGAAATTATAACATTTGCAAAACAATATTTAGGTTATCCTTATGTGTTAGGTTGTAGTTCACCAGAGAAGGGATTTGATTGTTCTGGATTTACACGTTATATTTTTGGACATTTTGGGTTTACCTTAGGACAGGTAGCTGCAAATCAAACTTCTTTGGGAACGGTAATCGAAAGAGACAACTTGCAAACAGGTGATTTGTTGTTATTTTACAATGATGCCAAAACTAAAATTGGACATTGTGGGATTTATATGAATAGTGGGGAATTTATTCATAGTGCTAATCCACAAAGAGGAGTGGTTATGGATAATTTAAATACTAATTCTTATTATTCACAAAGATTTGTGACAGCAAGGAGAATTGCTGGGGGCTAAATTTTAATAAAGGAGATTTAGCCATGGAAAAATTTATAAAATTAGGAATGATAATTTTAATTGGATGGGGGCTTTATCAAACGATAGCCTTCATTTTTTTATTTGATAACATTTATCCAGAGGAAATAGAGTTAACAGGGATTGCGAAAGTTGTTAGTATGAAAACAGAAAAAACGCGTTCTAATAGTTATATTGTAAAGATAATGCAATCCAATTTAAAAAATACCAAAAATACAAAATTGATTATTTATACAACAAAAGATTGCGATTTAAAATATGGTGATATTATTCAAATTTCAGGAACGTTTTCAAAAGCAGAAGTAGCTAGAAATTATAAAGGATTTAGTTATCGAAATTATTTAAAGCAAAGTAAAGTTTATGGAAGTTTATATTCTCAAAATACAAAAATTTTAAATCATGACACAAGTTTGATAGGAGGAATTTTCCAATTTAAGAGTAAACTTTATGAAAAATTGAATCAATTATATACAAAAGATACATCTGCATTTTTGAAAGGAATTTTACTAGGAAACAGTGATGATTTAGAAGAGGAAATTAAGGAAAATTTTAGAAATAGTAGTATGTCACATGTGCTTGCAATTTCTGGCATGCATGTTTCATATGTGATAGTTGGTATGCAATTGATTTTGGATAAATGTATTCATCATAGAAAATTAAAAAATTACGTGATTTTGCTTATTTTGATTTTTTTTGTATTGATAACAGGAGCTGCTCCTTCTTGTATGAGAGCATGTATTATGAGTGGAATGCTTTTGATTAGTCAGAATGTGTATCGAAAAAACAATTTTTATGTAACAATTCTGATAACTTTTATACTTTTGCTTTGGATTAATCCTTTTCATATTTTTGCAGTTGGAATGTGGCTTTCGTTTGGTGGTACATTGGGAATTGTTTTGTTTCATAAATTTTTAAAAAGATATTTAGAATGTAAACTAAAAATAAAAACTAGGTTTGTCAAATCATTTTTGGAAGTATTTTTGGTGAGTTTTGCGGCACAAATTTTAATTGTTCCCATTATGGTGTATTGTTTTAACACTGTTTCGCTTACTTTTTTTATTTCAAATCTGATGATTTATTCTTTAGTAGGTCCTATTTTATCAGTTGGTTATATAAGTATTTTATTAGGAATAGTTATCCCAGCTGTTCGGCAGAGTTTTAGCAATTGTGGAAGAATTTTTGGTGGTAATTATTTTTAAAGTTGCTCAAATTTGTAGTCAATTACCGTTTTCAAAGATTTATTTGTCAACTCCAGATTTATGGATGGTTATTTTATATTATGTCATAATTGCTGGTATAATTTATCTTTTTTATAAGAATAAAATTCGATTTTTACGTTTTATTTTAAGTCATCAGATTAGCCAAATGTTAAAAAAATATCGTAAAAAGATAATGGCATTTTTGGTTGTCAGTGTCTTGTTATTTAAAATGTTTGCATTAATTCCACGAGATTTGAAAGTTTATTTTGTTGATGTGGGGCAACGGAGACTGTACGGTTATTCAAAGTTCAATGGGAAAAAATATTGTGATAGATGGAGGAAATAATCAAGATTATGATTATGGAGAAAAAGTGGTTGTGCCTTATCTATTGGATAGAAAAATTAGTAAAATTGATTATTTAATGATTTCTCATTTTGATTCAGATCATTGTCGGACGGATTGTTTGCCGTACTTGAAAATTTGAAAGTTGAAAATATTATTATTGGAAAGCAGGATAGTGAATATGACAATTGCAAAAAATTTTTGGAACTTGCAAAATATAAAAATGTAAAGGTAATTTCAGTCAAGGCAGGTGATTTTGTAAAAATCGATAAATATTCGTGTTTTCAAATTTTATGGCCAGATGTAGACAAAATGATTTCAGATAATGGAATCAATAATAATTCGATTTTGGCAAAATTGCTTTATGGCGATTTTAGTATGTTATTTACTGGTGATATTGAAGAAAAAGCGGAGAAGGAAATTTTGGAAAAATATAAAAATACAGATGTTTTAAATTGTAATGTTTTGAAAGTAGCACATCATGGTTCAAAGTCATCTTCAATTCAAGAGATACTAGATAAAATAAAGCCACAGGTTGCAGTGATTGGTGTAGGAGAAGATAATAGGTATGGGCATCCAAATGCAGATGTGATTGAAAGAATGGAAAATATGCGGTACGAAGATTTATAGGACAGATGAGAATGGGGAAATCACAATAAAAACAAATGGTAGGAACATTAAAACTGGAAAAATGTTAGATTTAAAAAGAGTATTCGATTAAAGAAAGCTAATTATATTTAAAAAGTGATAAAAATATTGACAATATTAACATAATATGGTAGAATAAAATTAAATAAAGTAATTTTTGCTTTTATTGAAAAACGTGTTATACTAATTTTTTTACTTAAGGAGGTAAAATCATGATTGGATTTGGAAAATTTGGTAAAATGCTAGGGGGGGCTTATAAAATCACTAGGAGTTGTTAAAAATGCCTAAAACTATAAAGAATGTGTATGAAAATGCAGTATCGTTTGAGAAATTACTATCTGCTCATAAAAAAGCTAGACGAGGAAAAAGAGAGAAGAGAGAAGAACGGAAATGGTAGCAAAAAATAATGAATTATTACCCAGTGAAGATAACTTAACAAGATTTTCAAACTGTTAAAGGCGAAAAGGTAAGACTTCTTCAGTGTTCAAAGTTTTCAAATTTTTCTGAAAAAAAATTGAAAGAAAGACGATGCGAGATAGCTAAATTTTTAAAGAGTTTAAAAGGGATAAAAAAATAATTTACAGTTTTTTTAAATTAAAAAGAGTTAAAAATGGGAAAGGGTTATTTTAAGAATAATAAAAGTTTCAAAGATAGGATCATATTGCATAGTTCTATTTTTGCTCTTATCTTTGTTTGTACCAAACTTTGATTTTGGATATTAATCTTTTGTAAAGGGGGCTGTTTTCAAAACAGCCTCTTTTAAATTAATGAAATGCGAGCATCACATAAAAGTAATGCTCGTATATTTACATATTTTGGGATAAGCTATTAAATGGGAGCATTGCCAGACGGATTGGTAGCAGTAATAGAAAATTTGCAAGGTTTATAGGACTGATTTAAATGGTGAAATAAGGATTAAAGTAAATCGTCGTGGAGAAATTAAAGTTCAAAAGCATATCAATTAATCATTAGAAAGTATCATGTCAATTAGTTTTTGAGTGGCAAGGGTATTAATAGTAGATTTAGTTGTTACAATTCCGCAAATATCGAGTTGGTATTTTGTCAATAATTGGTATTTGATATAAATCTTTACTTTGCAGTTCTGATTTTGTAAATTCCTTTGTAATATAGGAAATTCCCATTCCGATTTTTGCAAAATCTTTAACTAAACTGTAACTCACAATATCAAATTGAGGCTGAAAATGGATATGATTTTTTTCCATTAATGAATTTAAAAATGCTCTTGTATTAGAAGGTTCTTTTTGTGTAATAATAGGATAATTTGCTGTTAAGTCTTTTAAAGAAATTGCTTTCGGAATTTGACTTTTATATTCTAAATTTCCGAGCAAAGCAATCATGAAGTTTAGTACAAGGAATTACATTTAAACTATTATCGAGTTTCATGGGAAGATTAACAATTAGAAAATCAAGACTTCCTTTTTTTAATAAAGATAGCATCGTATTAGTTAAGTGGTTTGTAATAGAAATATTGATTTTTGGGTATGCCTTATGAAATTTTTCTATATAGGGAAGTAAATAATATTTAGTAATAGTAGTGCTAGCACCAATTTTAAGGAGTCCTGTTTCTAAATGATGAAGTGCAGTAAGTTTGTGCTCGCCATTCATAAAACTTTCAACACCACTTTTGATAAATTCAAAAAATATTTTTCCATTTTCTGTTAAGGAAACACCTTTTGGGGTTCGATAAAGAAGAGTCATATCTAATTCTTGTTCTAGTTTTTGAATGGTTTTGGTTATGGCAGGTTGTGAAATATGTAGGAAATTAGAAGCTTTGCTAATACTTCCGATAGATTGTTACATAATAAAAAGTTTTATAATATTCAAAATTGATATTCATATAATATAATCTCCAATTATAATTAGTATTACTAATATATATTTGAATTATATCATTTTTTAAGGTATAATGCAAGTATCAAATCGAAAGGAGTTGAAAATATGCGGATAAATGACTATTTATCAGTATCGATGTTTTAGTTGAATATGACATTAGATTGCAATGGTATTAATGAATATTTGATTAAGACAGATAGTATTAATAAACAACTTAAGAAAGCGTTTAAATGGTGCAAAGTAACCAAATGGTCCGATTTCTACTCACGAAAAAGAGTGGATGGAAAAAGAAGGAATTAATATCAAAAGAAACCTAACGCATATTTTATCTTTGTCACAAACAAAGGCAAAGTGCGTTTATGGCGAGGTTATCATTCCAGAAATGCTAAGTAGATTTGGAAGGAGTGATAGCTATATTAACAATCCAAGAAACGTAGTGGTAAATGATTTATGAAAAGGAGGAACAGAACATGAAGAAAAAACTTATTATTACCTC
Organism: uncultured Clostridium sp.; assembly: GCA_947653235.1. GTDB lineage: Bacteria > Bacillota > Clostridia > TANB77 > CAG-508 > Scatovivens. Next base: position 2,047 of record CANTGH010000003.1, on the reverse strand, counting down.
AGGACCTACCAATGAAAGAATTGACTCGGTGATGAAAATTACCAATATGTCAACTGGTGCACTTGGTTGTGTTTTTGCAGAAACATTTTTGGAAGAAAGAGCAGAAGAAATTGAAAAAATCTTTTTTATTTCTACGAAAATGTCGTATAAGCCTCGTGTGGATAGTAACAAGATAGAGTATATCACAATTGAGTCAACACAAGACTTAATAGAGACTTTGCAGAAAATCTTTCGTGAAAATAAAATTGATATTGTAATTCATTCTGCTGCGGTAGGCGATTATGTAGGCAAGTATTCCATAAGAGCAGAAGAATTGGTAGATGAAATTTGGGAGACATTCCAAAATATTTCTCCAGAGATGATAACGAAGCAAAGAATTATGGAAACCTTTGAAAACCCACGCGTTATTGCAGACAACAGTGGAAAAATGTCGTCTTATGAGCCACATCTGATGACTATGTACAGTCTAACACCAAAAGTAATTGGTATGATTAAGAAGTTAGATTCTAGTGTGAAACTGGTTGGCTTCAAGTTACTCGATGGTGTGAGTAAAGAGGAACTGTTAACGGTAGCCACAAGATTGCGTGAAAAGAATCAGGCAGATTACATTGTTGCCAATGATTTATCCAAAATCGGAGGCGGAAAGCATTGGGCGATGATCGTTGACAAGGATGGCTTGGTATGCGAATGCCAGACGAAGAAGGAAATTGCTACAGCGATTAAAAGGTTGATATTGTAAATACTATCTATCAATATGAGCATGGTTTTCTATGCTCATATTTTTTTGAAATATAGAGTTTCATATGAGTGGAAATATTTTCTAATTCATCTAAGATAGTCTCATCTGGAAGGACAAGCTTTTTTGCAATATTTGGAATATTTTTCAAATATACTTGCAAAATTTGAAATTAATCGATATAATAAAGAAAATTAAATATTCATATGTTAAGAAAGGATGGTAAGAGAATGAAAATAACGATTACAGGGAAAGATTTAAAAGCGACAGATGCAATCAAAGAATATGTTGAAAAAAAATTAATCAGAATTGAAAAATATTTTGATACAGAAATGGCAGGAGATGTGGAAGTCAATGTCACCATCAAAAATGAAAAAGATGTACAAACAGCAGAAATGTATATTTATACAAGAGGAACATCGTACAAAGCAGTCACAGAATCAAGAGATTTATATGCTTCAATTGATAAAGATATTGATATATTAGAAGGACAAATACGAAAAACAAAAGCTAAAAAAGAAAAAATGCAACGTGATTCTTCTATCAAACAAATTAATATCGCAGGTGATGAAGAAAAACGTATTGAAAACGAAGTTATTAAAAATACTTATTATGATGTCAGACCAATTTCAGTAGACGATGCCAAAATAAAATTATTAGATAAAACAGGAAGTTTGTTTTATACGTTCATCAATGTTGATACAGGAAAAGTAAATGTCATCTTTAAATTAAAAGATTCAAAAAACTTTGGATTAATTGAACCAGATGTATAAGTAAACGGAAATTAAAAAAATCATTTTTCCAAAAATTACCTGTTTATTTTTATTCAAACCGAGCATTATAATATTGAAAATACATTTTATGTTTTTTCAATTTGAAAAATGCGGAGGTGAATAAGATGGCAAGAAATAGTAGAAAAGCAGTTCCAGAAGCAATGGATTCATTAGACAGATTCAAATATGAAGTAGCTTCAGAAGTTGGTGTTAACTTAAAAAATGGTTACAACGGAAATATATCTGCAAAAGACGCTGGAAAAATCGGTGGACAAATGGTTAAAAAAATGATTGAACAAGCTGAAAACCAAATGATGAACAAATAGTTTTTGTAAAAACTATAGATGATTTTTAATAAAACGGGTTTAAAAATGAGAATTTACTTATTTTTAGATCCGTTTTGTTGTGAGTAGAAGAAAAAGTCTGCAAATTCAGTAAAATCAAGTGAGAGCATATTTTTATCCGAAAGTCAACTTGACAGAATTTCTTCAAGTTTCGGTATTTTTTCAAACAAGCCGAAAATCAATAAAAAATAGGG
>CANTGH010000002.1 GCA_947653235.1 uncultured Clostridium sp. | reverse complement strand
TCAATGTGCTTTTTTCTGACTTCTTTTTGTTGTCAGCAAGATTTATTTTAGCACACTTTTTTTTCCTTGTCAACATCTTTTTTCATTTTTTTTAATATTTTTTGTAGTGTGCTTTTTTATTGACTTTTTAATGTCAACTTTTTTAAGTTTAACACTTTTATTTTGAGTTGTCAATAGTTATTTTAATTTTAAATATATATTTTTTATCCAATCATGACTTGTGTTTTGATATAATTTAAAATCGTTTCTGTCTGCTGGATTATAATTCGGATGTCTTTATCAAAAATAGTTGCTGGAATAGTTGCTTTTGATTTCTTTTCTAAAATCATTCTTAATACTTCAAATATATTTATTGTATCATGTCTGAATTTATAACTATCTTCTATTTCGCTAAAACCAATAGTGGTAATTAATGCAAAGGAATTATCGAAGAAATTTAATATTTGATCCAATAATTTTTCTTCTATATCAGGATTGTTGGTTTTATAGTATGCTTTCAAGTTTTCTTTATAATCTTTATAAAGTTCTTTAAAATCCAACGTTACTTTTTCTTTTTCGCTATATACTTTTACTGTGTATAGATAAAACGCTTTTATAAAACAAAAAACAAGTGACTTATCTGTTCCGTGATTTTCTTTAAATTTGTCAATCGTTTCATAAATTGTATTTTCACTTAAGTTAAATATATCTTGTGCAATTTTTTTATAGTTCATTTTTTTCTCCTTTATTCTTTCATTTCTTTGGCTAGTTTTCCGATTGCTTTTGTTTCAATTCTGGATACATAGGAACGTGGTTATGACATTTTAACATCATTCAAAGCTTTAAATTTAAAATATACATATACTTTTTTATTTTCATCGATTTCGATTTTATCAACTAAATCAACTAAAATCTCTCGATTAATGGTTAATTTGTCATGAAACTTTTGGATAAGTTTTTCAATCAGTTCTTCTTCATTGATAATAGAATTATCTAAATGATTTTTTAACATATCAATCCTATCTTGAGTTTGTAACTTTTCTTTTTTTTTTCTTTCATATATTCTAGTAAAATCATCTTGTGCTAAAATACCATTTAATTTGTCATTGTAAATACTATCGATTTCTAAAGATATTTTAGATAATTTATTTTTACAATCTTCTAGTTCTTTCTCATACTTATTCTTATTTTTTTTCTCGGCTAATTTTTGTTTGGTTATATTTATCATTTTATCTCTTTCCTTAAAATTTTGTATGATTTCTTTTATTTTCTTGGTCACAAGATTTTCAACATAATCCATTCGAATCGAATGAGAAGTACAATATTTCAGTCTTGCATAAGAAGTATAGGTACTACATCGAAAATAATAAACCTTTCCTTCTGCAAGTTCTCTTGGAGAACAACCAACTTTTTTTCCACATTCGTGGCAATAGACAAGTCCTTTTAATAGATAATCATGTGTTTTTACTCTCGTTTGTTTTCTTGTTTCAATCATTTCTTTTGCTTTCAAGAATGTCGTTTTATCAATAATGGGTTCATGGGTATTCTCAACTATTTTCCATTGTTCTTCTGGAAGTCGAATCGTCTTTTTGGATTTGTAATTGATTTTTTTGATTCTTCCTTGTACCATATTTCCAATATATACTTCATTTAAGAGTATTTCGCGTATTCGTGTATCTGACCAGTTTTGGCTTATTTTTGTTATTTTTGCGCCATGGGCTACAGCATATTGCGATGCAGAAGGTATATGATCTAAAGTTAAATCCATTGCAATTGCTCTACAAGATTTTCCCTTACACGCTTCTTGAAAAATTCTTTCAACAATCGGTTTTGCCTCTTCATCAATAAAAAGTTTATTGGGATGTTGTTTGTCTAGTTTATAGCCAAATGGCGCTTTGCCTCCAATGAACAATCCTAAGTCTTGTTTGTTGTGTTTCACGCTTTTTATTTTATTGGAAATATCTTTGGCATACATATCGTTTAGGATTGATTTAAAAGGCGTAATGTCATTTGAAGTACTGTCAATTCCTGTATCAATTCCATCTAATACGGAAATATATCTGACTCGATTTTCTGGAAAGTATTTTTCTAAATAATGTCCGATACCAATATAATCACGCCCTAATCTTGATAAATCTTTGGTGATGACCATATTTACTTTTTTGGCTTCGATATCTTGTATCATTCTTTCAAAGGCTGGTCTGTTAAATGTCGTTCCGCTGATTCCATCGTCAATATACTCGTCAACAATACAAAGTCTATTACTTTCACAAAAACGTTCCAAAATAGAACGTTGATTGGAAATACTTTCTGATTCTTCCTTTTTGGTTTCTCCTTTGTTTAAATCTTCCTTTGATAATCTGATATATAATGCAACTTTGTATTCTATGGGATTCGAAATATTTACGCTATACATTTGCTCCTCCTATCTCCCATAAAAAATATTACGTAATCATTATAGATAAAAAAATCATATCTGTCTAGTATAAAATAACCATTCTTTATCATTCAATTCTCCTTCTACAAAGTTCGCATATATCTCTAAAATACATTTGACTAAAGTTTCTTTTGTATTATCATATATACAGATTAAATGATTTTCCTCTTCCATAAAAATCAGCCCTTTCCTTTCAATTTCTAATCCTTCTTTGTTTATATAAAATCATATTCATCATAAATATTAGGAAGAACTATAAAATAATTTCTCATTGCTAATTTTCTACATTTAATTCATAAAGTTTCTTTTCAAAAAACTCTACTGCATTATTAGGAGAATACAATTTCATTGCACACTCAAACTGCCACAAAATATCATGCTCCGAAAACTTTTTATTCGACTTTATTAAACTATCAAAAATGATATAAGCGTACGCTACAACTTGTTGTAAACTCAAATTCCAATTATTCTCTATTGCACTTATATCTATATCTTTTATTTGCTCCAATGCTTCATTTTTGTTTGGTATATTGTGTATGTTTTCTATTACTTCCATAAAAACACTTTTATAATTTTCATTTTTTACATTTCTAAATCCCATAACATAATAGGCAAATGCTTCTTTTACTGAATATTTTTTACAATTGATTTTTTCAAAATCCTTTTTCTTTATCATTTTTCTTTCCTTTCCAAATAAAAAAATAGGTGTTACCCTACCTTTTCATCTTTTTATTTTTACGAATTATTTATCTTTCTTTTCAAAACTTTTTCCTCCGTTTTTTGCTTTACTCTCGCTCTCAATCATTAAAATGAAAAATACCATAATAAGTAAACCAAAAAATATTAGCATAATGCTTAATAAACCTGTAAATTGAATCATCTGTATGTCCATAAATAATCTCCTTTTTTATAACTTGGACTATTCAGATAGAATAGCCCATCTTTCTTTGTTCTCCTACTCATTCATTAGACTGCAATTTGCTAAATTGCACCATTGATTCAGGTTCTGCACTCCCTATCAGCCATCACCGATGTGCTTACACTCATTGCGTGGGACGCTTTTAACGCTCAAGCTATGACTATGTAAAAGTATCTTATCGAAACATCATCGCCTTATTAGGTGCTACCTAATATTTAAGTAAATAATCTTATTATTTTTAACTAGCTCCGTTTACTCTCGTATCTAATGAATATTATTTACTTTTCAATGTTCATACTTGTCCCCAAAAAAAGAAACAAGTAAAAGGATTTACCCCTTCACTTGTTTCCTAACTTTGAGCCTATTTTACGCCCCCCTATTTAAAAATTTTTTTAAATTTTTTATTCCTTTTCTAATACTCTCTTGTATTTTTCTTAACGAAATTCCCTCAAACTCTGCTATTTCCTTTTGTTTCATCTCATCAAAAAAAATACATTTTTATTCTTCTTTTTTGTACCTCTGGCAATCTTTCGATGGCTCTATGTAATTCATTATTTCTATTCTTTATGATTATCTTTTCTTCTATTGAAGTATCTTTAACCACAGATAGCTTATTTAAAGTAATTTCTGTCATTCCGGAATGTTCAATATGATTGTCAAATTCATTCATTTGAGATTTATCTTTTAACTCAAACAAATCAAACTCCTTAAAAATGCATTCATTTACCTCAACTATGTGTAATATGCCTTCTCCATCTTTAAATTTAACTTGAAATATATGATTTTCTTCGCAATAGTCCAAAATATATGGATTGTCTTTACTTTTCCTTCTTTTAGGACGTTTGTCCATATTTCATTTCCTCCATTTCAATTCAAATTTTTCGTTTGAATTGAAATGGAGGTGCTCTTGCTATATTCACTCCCTAACCACCAAAATGCTTTCTCAATTACTGATTTTTAACATTTTTCGCTGGTATCTTATTTGATTATTTTAGCTAAATTAAACGCAAGCAATATTAGCATTTACTAAAACTTTCGGGATTTCATTAGATTTTTTATAACAGTAGTGATAATGTATTTTCTTGATATTACTAAAACAATTTGCCAATAACATTTGTAGTTATACTCGAATTATAACTATCTAAACTGTTTTTTATCTGGAATTATTCTGTGTTTTTTCTGGACTTAAACGACTTTTTTCGACAAAATTAAACCAAAAAAATAGAGTATTGAAATTTATTATTTTTCAATACTCTATTAGATTTTTATTTTTTATTATTTATATTTTATAACCAATTCCCCTAACGTTTTTTATAACATTATCTCCCAACTTTTTTCTAATATTTTTTATATGTGTATATATAACCTGATCATCTCCTGTAAAATCATATGTCCATATTTTTTCTAACAAGTCATTTTTTGAAAATACGATATTCAGATTTGTCATAAATAGCTTTAAAATTTGATACTCTTTTGTTGTTAATTCAATCTTCTCCTCATTTTTAAAAACTTCATAACTACCTGTATTTAGAATAATATCGTCGTACTGTAATAACTTTGTTTTAATATTGGATTCTGTAACAATTTTTTCTTCTGATATTTCTCTCAAAAACTTTTGTATCATGTTTTCATCTTCTATTACCAATATTTTTGACATTAACTTCCTCCTATTTATTGTTTTATTCAATTTTATATGGATTTGATACAACTTGTCAATTCTATCTTAGTTTCATGATAAGAAACAAATTCCTTGTATTGTTTCTTTTTACTTTACTTTTTTAATAAATATTGGTATAATACAAATAATTAGCATCTACTTTTAATCAATCATCATAAAAAATGTATTTTAAAGAAACTTTCAGGAGTATATTACAATGTATAATGTAGAAAATCTTAATTTCACACATATTTTAAGAAATTACAGAAAATCTCGCAATCTAACTTTATCTGATTTAGGAAATAAACTTGGAAAATCAAAATCTACCATAGCAAAATATGAAAATGGTACTATTCTGCCCGACATTCTGACTATTTTAGAAATTTGCAATGCATTAGATATATCATTATCCCAATTATTTCCCCTTGATAATAAAAATATAAACATTTCATATTCTAACCCTTTTAATACAGACAAACTTTATTTCTATTACTATACTGAAGATATTCTTATTAAATCTGTCATGGAAATAATGAATGAAAATAATCGTTTGTTTGTAAAATTTTATAATGGTATTTTTAACTATGATACTTATGTCAAAGATGTCTCTTATTATTATGAAGGAATACTAGAATGCAATCATAATATTGGCTATATAAATTTAACGAATCAAAATTCTCACTCACCCTTGTTTGAGAAACTACAAATATCTAATACCTTGGACACAAGAATTTTCAGTTACAAACTTTTTTATTTTAGCCTTAACACCAAATTCGCTTCCCGTTGTAAAAAGAGGTATTATTTCAGCTGAAATTATCAATGATTTTTCAAAATATCAAGATATTTTGAAAATTAGCAATGACGAGTTAAAAAATATTCAAAATGATAACGCTTGGATACTAAAAAATAAAAATTACAATTCCTTTTTTCTAGAAAAATAACAGTCAATTATGGATTGACTGTTATTTTTACCCTATCTTAAATTTTCTGGATTTAACCCTTCCAACTCTTTTAATACAAATTTTCCATCTTTTGTTATCAAAACATCATCAAAATAAATTTCTCCCCCTCCATATTCTGGTGTTTGAATATTGACAATATCCCAATGAATACTAGAACGATTTCCATTATCACTTTCTTCTAATGCATCTCCTGGCGTAAAATGAAAACTTCCTCTTATCTTTTCATCAAATAACGTATCTCCCATTGGTTTTGTAAGATAGGGATTTACCCCTAACGCAAATTCTCCAATGTATCTTGCCCCTTCATCAGTATCTAAAATCGCATTTAATGCCTCGGTTTTATTCGACGTAGCTTTTACAATTTTTCCATTCTGAAATTCAAATCGAATCTGATTAAATAAAATTCCATTATAACGCGTTTCTGTATTATAGGTGATGTATCCATTTACACTCGTTTTTATTGGCGCTGTTGCCACTTCTCCATCTGGGATATTAAATGTTCCATAATATTTTTCGGCTGGAATTCCTTTTATGCTAAATGTTAAGTCCGTTCCTTCCCCGACAATATGTACTTTATCGGTTTTATTCATTAAAGCTTTCAATGGTTCCATGGCTTTTTCCATTTTGGCATAATCTATTGTGCAAACTTTGAAATACAAGTCTTCAAATTCTTCTGTCGATAAATTACTCATTTACGCAATAGAAGCATTTGGATACCTTAAAATACACCATTTTGTGTGCTTCACTCTTTCTTCAAAATGTACTTGTACAGTATAATATTGATGATACCATTTCATGCTTTGTTCTGGAAGATTGTTCAATTCGGCACTATTGGCATTTCCTCGGATTCCAATATACGCATCCATTTCTTTCATACGCTGAGTATCCAGTTCAGCATACAGTTTCATTTGTTCTTCTGTACAATTCTTCAACATTTCCCTTAGAATTTCGTAGTTAACAATGTTAAAAAAGGTCTAGCTCCTATCTTTTCTGCTTGTTTGATTAACTCCTTTCCAAGTAGAATTGTACTTTCTCCTAACATTTCAATTAAGATATTTTCATTTTTTTGTAAATTTATGGAATGTTCTATTAAGTTCTTCGCTAATTTCTCTATTCTACAATCTTTCATGAAAACCTCCAAAATTTTATAATTATATAAAAAGAGTATCAATTATTATCTATCGTATTACTTTTTTTCGTATTTGTCAAGAAGTATGCATTAATTGTAAGAGAAGCAGGCAATTATAAAGGTAAGAGTAATTAAAATCTTAATTACTCTTACCTTTTTCTATTATAATATAACATTTCAACAAATATCTTTTGTAGCATAAAATTCTAAATAAATCTGGACATTTGAAATCCCAAATGTCCAGATTTATTTACACTTATAACCACATCTATGCCTTGATTTCTCCTACAATATCTTTAACTGAAAGTTTCTTTTGTTCACCTGTTTTCATGTTCTTTAATGTTAAGAGTCCAGACATTCTTTCCTCTTCACCAATAATGATAACATATGGAATACGCCATTTATCAGCATATCTCATCTTCTTCTTCATTTTAGCCTTATCCAGATATAAATCTGTGTTAATATTCGCAGCACGTAATTTGCTTGCAATTTCAAGACACTCTTCAATTTCTGTTTCCATAGGAATAATCAAAACATCTGCAACTGACTCACGCTCTGATTTTATAGCATCCACTTGCTTAAGCTGATAGAATAGTCTTGTTAAACCAATCGAGATACCAACACCCGGCAATTTTTTATCTGTATAATACTCCGCAAGGTTATCAAAGCGCCCACCAGAGCATACACTGCCAATCTTTTTGTAATCGTTTAAGAATGTTTCATATACCGTTCCAGTATAATAATCCAACCCTCTTGCAATTTTAAGATCAACTGTGAAATAATCATCTGGAACACCTAATGCCCTAATATATTTCACAACATCAGCCAGTTCCTTTATGCCCTCTTTAAATGTTTCATCTTCGATTCCAAGCTCACATAATGCTGTTAACTTTTCATCACTGCTTCCTTGGATTGATACGAATTCAATAATTTTATTTATCGTTTCTGTATCTACACCCAAAACATCCAATTCACCCTTTACTGCATCTTCTCCGATTTTGTCAATCTTATCAATTATTCTTAAAATGTCCGTAGACAAGCTTGACAAATCAAGGCTTTCAAATAACCCATTTAAGATTTTACGATTGTTAACACTGATCGTAAAGTTCTCAAAACCAAGCTCGCAAAATGTCGTATAGATAATACTGGGAATCTGAGCATCATTTATAATGCTTAATTCTCCTTCTCCAATAATATCCACGTCACACTGATAGAACTCACGATACCTTCCTTTCTGTGCCTTTTCTCCGCGATATACTTTGCCGATTGCATATCTTTTAAAAGGAAATGCTAATTCATTATAGTATAATGCGACATACTTAGCTAACGGAACAGTGTGGTCAAACCTTAACGCCAAATCTGAATCGCTTTTTGTAAAACGATAAATTTGTTTTTCTGTTTCTCCGCCTGCTTTGGCAAGAAGGACTTTTGAAAGCTCAATTACTGGAGTGTCTAAAGGAAGGAAACCAAATCTTTCATAAGATTTTCTTATTGTTTCCAACATTTGATTGAACTTAACTTGGTCATTTGGATTAAGTTCCATAAAACCTGGTAAAGTTCTCGGTGTTACTTTGTTGCTTGAATTGCTCATAATATTTACTCCTTTCGTAACGTTGAATAAAGTTAGTGGTTACTTGAAGAAAATTACTCTTCTCCTCAATTGCAAAATATGCATATGCGTATTTTATCACATTTTTTTATTTATGTCAATTGAATTTTCAAATCTTGATATAACCTTTAAAAGCTGATAAAATAATTTTATAAACAATTTATATGTAACTATAGATTTTATTTCTAAGAATGGTTTCAAAATCTTTTAAAGTTTTCATCAATAAATAATGGTAAATTTTATAATTCAAACTCCTGTAAAAATGGAGTAGGCTGTTATTTCAAATTGAAATAACAGCCTTAATTTTAGCTTACAGATTATTTTTATTTCAAGTTAATATCTAAGAAAATTCTTTCATCAACAGTATCCCGTCCTTTGTCATGTCTCTCTCTGATCACAGTTTCCGTTTCAGCTAATTTTTTGAAACCCAACTTCAGAGCTATTCCATAAGACATTGACTGCCCAGGTTGTAAAGTTCTCATGTACATAATCTCATAACCTTCCTCTTTGGCTTTCTCTATAGCATATTTCATTAAAGTAGTACCTATCCCTTTACCTCTGAACTCTTTTAAGACAGTTACATCTGATAAATACACAACTTTTTCTGGTTGCTCATAATAAATTGGATGCTCATACAATAAATTTTTATTATAAGTTACCATTCCAATGCAAATGCCCTGGTTATAATATCCATATACACGTCCGCCCGAAGTTAACAATTTGTATTCATCCAAAATTTCTTCATCAGAAAATTTTTCTGAATACGGCGGCTGCTCAAAAACTTTGTACATTTTGTAAAAATCCTGATAATTTTCCTTTTTTATTTCCCGAATCGTTTCTTCCATTGCCTTTTTCTCCTTATCAACTTTAAGAACATTAACTTTGACTATTTTATTATCTGTGTCAACCTTTCCAGAAATAACTGCTTTCACTATATCTTGATTTTCCATTGTGATTTCAGCAGTAATCGCTAAACCAGAAGGCTGAACTATTTCTAGTTTTTGACTCTCTTTTTTTAAGAAAGCCTCAACCATAGCAGTAGCCGTTGTGCCTGAACCACATCCAGTTTCATAAAAAAGAGTATTTATACTTTTTACCCATACTACTGGATGAATTTTTAATCCATTTGTTCTTTCCAAAAACATAACACCAACCGCTTCATTGTCACTGAGATTATATCTCTCAATAAACTCCAATGTAAATGACTTTAGTTTGTCTTTTTCCTTTAAATACTGCTTAGCTACATCTTCTTGAATAACAACACTTACCATTCCATTCATTCTTACTTGGTAAATACCTGCTTGTTTTTCAAGAATCACATCTTTTCCGTGATACAAAGGAATTTCACACCAAGCCTCGCCATTTTCATAAACTCCTGCATTGATAATATCTTGACCATTTACCTTAACTTTAGTTGTACCCATTTTTCCTTTCAAAAAGTAAAATGTTGCACTTCTAGTGGCATTTCCACAAAATTCTCCACCAGCCATCTGAAGTTCTGGTAATTGATCAACACTCACAAATCCTACTTGTTCAATAGACTTATCTTGTTCAAGTATAGCATCATTGATTGCCTTTTTCTCTTGTGGTGTGTAATCATTCTTTAGAACCAATGCTGTGTCATTTCCACCTGGAATAAATTTTATATATTCCACTTGAAAATACCTTCCGTTGCTGTCTTGTTTCATTTTGTACATTCTCCTTTCTTAAAGATGACAGAATTTCTAGCGAAATTCTAAATTATAATTGTTTGCTATTGTATTTTATCACTAAGGCAAATAATTGTCAATATTCTTCTACTATGTTGAGATTTTATATTCTTTTCCTTTCTTTTTAAATACATCTGTAGCATTTACCTGTTTATATAAAGCTTCTTCTTTTTGATAATAAAATGCCCATTCTCTATCTCCATAAGAAAAATGCCACCATTCACCGTCGTATGGTGCAAATTCTTCTTCTAACATAAGTTTTCGCAATAATTTTCTATTTTCTATAGCTTCTTTTGATATATCTTCACTATAATAATAGCATTTTATCGTATCCCAGTCTAATATTTTAGAACCAAAATCAATAATTTTTTTCTCACTTTCATCATATATAGCAACATCTACTGCCCCTCCTGTGGGGTGTCCTGCAACTTCTGGTACAGCAATCTTCTCATGTATATATTCATACATTTCTAATTCGTTATCAAAATTGTCTTTCACATTTTCATATATTTCATAAAAGTACTTCTCCTGTAACCTCATATCTCTAAACCCAAAAACAACCATCAATTTATAATTTTCATTATATTTCTTCAACTTCCTTGAAACTTTTTTTAACTTTTCATAAACAGTATTCCTTACAGCTATTTTTTTTCCATAATCAAACATATTTCTATCTGCTTGATAAATTCCTACTACATATTTATCTTTTATTGGTAAATAGACAAATTTTTCTTTATTCGACTCTTCATTAAATTTGCTAATACTCAATAAGTCTTTATATTTAACAAAATTATTATTTTTCATTTTTTCTCCATTTCTTCTTATCTTATTCATCAAAAAAACTATATGTAATAGTGTTTTCAACTTACATATAGCTTAATTATTTTAAATTTAAAACTACATTGTAAGGAACACATTAACATCTCTTGTAACTCACAATGCATTTTGCATAAGTTACAAGTCCTAACAATGATGATGTAAATATGTTAAAAATATCACTTCTTTCATATTACTACTTTCTCCAACAAATTTTCAATTATTATAATAAAAAAAATAGCACTTGTCAAGCCCCAAAAATTTTATTACACATTAAAAAGATAGCATGCAACAGTAATTTTAACTATTGCACACTATCTCAAAAAATTAGTCTTCAACTAACTTCTGGTCATGAATTACCATTCTAAAAGCAATATCATCTCTTTCAATTTCCGGCAACACCCGTCTTCTGCATATTGGTGTATCCTTCAATGCCCCGTATGAACCATGTCCGCCTCGAACAACAATATGGTGTTCATACAATTCTGATTTTTCAGTTGTCCAGGTATAACAATTTCCCCAAAAGCAATCCAATTGGTTAATCATCCAATCTGGATTAGAACCAGTTTTTGCAATCTGAAACGGATCTGAAAAATTTCCTAATCCTTTTCCATCAACAAACATCTGATCAAACGTTACAACTTTCGTTGACAAAAGCCAAATCGGAACTCTATTATATTCTTCTCCTGATATAATACAAGCACCAACAGAAGCTGAAGCCTTTGCTGCATTGTTATAAGTGATACAAGTCCACGGTTTCTCTCCTGCAATAGATCTCGGTCTGTCTCCTTCTCCCCGCGATATTTCATATCGCGAGAGCCAGAACCCCCGTACGAAAATTCCATCTGCAGTATATCCTAATGGGATTCTAATGTACTGGTCACCAATTTCATTTTCAATAATACAACCGTTTTCAACACTTCCAGAAACCCAATAATACCCCTCAGGAATGTTTAATTCAAACCGTTCGCCATCACAATGCTCATAGATTCTTTGATTCATAATATTACCTCCTATCAGACCTTCTTGAATGCAACAAATTAGCTATGCTAATTAAAATTATTATACTTCATATATTTAATTTTGTCAACATAAATGTAGTTTTTTCTATATTTTGCACGATTTTTAATATCAATTCACCAATTTTTTATACATCTTCATAAGCTCCGCCACACAATTTTTGTTCTATGTTCTTTCTTTTTCTCTTCTTGAATATAAACTTCATTATCTCTAATAAATCTGTTTCCTACCGCCACAAAAATTTATAATTTCTACAAAATATTTATTTCCTTCCGTTTTCAAAATTACTGCCCTATTATTATTTTTTAGTTCTACCACTTCAAATTTTTTATATTTCACTATCTTTTTATTCAAATTACTTAATACATTGGTGTTCCATATCCCATAATAACGCTACTCCCCACACCATACCCATTTTGCTTACACCTATCACCTGCCCCGATTCCCTTCTATTGTATAAACCTTTCCATTTTCACATCTTTCCACAATTCCAACGTGATCCGAATGTCCATCTGCTTCCCAATCAAAAAATATAATATCTCCTGCTTTTGGCTCATATCCTCTTTCCTGCCATAATCCACAAGTTCGAAACCAAGCTACTCCTTCAATTTGGCAAGCTGAAAATTTAGGTATAATTCCAGAATTTATATAACCACACTGATTTGCACACCAACTAACAAAACAAGCACACCATTCTACTCTGCTAGAATATCCATACCAACTCCAATAAGGCTCTCCACCTATATTTCCTATTTGAGAAAATGCCACTTGTACTATATCTGAGCTTCCCATCAATGAATCATACAAGACATTGCCCCATAACGAACTGCATTCGTCTTTTTGAAGTTCTTCTAACTGCTCTAATTGTTTCTTATTGAAATGATATTGTTGTGCCATTTCTTCAATTGTTCTGCTGGTAACATCAATAAATAATACCTTTCTTGTTATTTTTTCAATTACAATTTTTCACCATCAATATATCTTTCAATCAAAGTAAAAAGAGTTACAGGGATATTATCTTCATCATAAAATCCCATATACGTTGTTAAATTTGCTTGTGGATCTGCATCTACTAACAAAACTTTTTTCCCTCTTGAGCTAGTGCTACCCCTAATGAAAACGTTGTTGTTGTCTTTCCAACTCCACCTTTCTGATTTGCTATTGCTATTGTCTTACATTTTGACATCTAAAAATCCTCCTTTCCTTTCAATTTTAGCTTTTAAAATTTTCGTAATAAAAGCTATGTAACTCTTGCTATAACGCAAAAAAGCGAATTGACTTTTTCCATCAATTCGCTTTGCAATATGTTTTTCTTTAGTTAGTCTTTTTTAATAATTTGGTCAGCACTTCTGTTACAAAATCTGCCGTTTTCCCCTCCCTTATTTGCTTATTTCTGAACTCATTCACCGCATTTACTATCAAACTATATTCATATTCATCAACTTTTAATTTTATATTTTTCATTATACTTAATGCTCCTTTCATACATTATTTTATACTATCATAATAAAACATAAAATTAAAAATATCTAATGTGTAATTTCATCACAATATCTATACAATTTGTAATTCTTATAAATTTTGTAATATTTTTTATGGGTAAAATTTCATTTGTCATAAGCACGTTGCGATACATAGGAACGTGAAATTCCCATTAAACTTGCAATTTCATGCTGTGTTTTTGGTTTTTGTCCATTTAAACCAAATCGTAGTTCAATAATTGTTTTTTCTCTGTCTTTTAAAATTTGTTTTATCTTTTCGTATAATCTTTTAATTTTTAATTTTAAATCGACTTCATCTTCAATATTTCGGTCATCGTTTTCTAATATTTCTTGCAGTGTCACTACGTTATCATCTTTATCTTTTCCAATTGGTTCATTTAAATATACTTCCGCTCCTAATTTTTTTGTTGAACGTAAATACATCAAAATTTCATTATCAATACATCTGGCAACATAGGTTGCTAATTTAAAATTTCTACTCAAGTCATAACTATTAATTCCTTTAATTAATCCAATAGTCCCAATTGATATCAAATCATCGGAGTCTACATTTGTGGTAGAATATTTTTTGGCAACATGTGCTACCAATCTTAAATTTCGTTCTATTAAAATATTTCTTGCTTCTTCATCACCATCTTGTAGTTTTTCTAAATAATATTTTTCTTCCTCTGGTGCCAAAGGTTCTGGAAACAAGTTTCCACTTTGTATATAACCAACACCTACAATCGCTTGACTTAAAAAATTCAAAAAGTTCGCTATAGAAATAAATAACATATACCTTACCCCCATATATAATTTAAGTATATGAAGGCAAATATTTTTTGTGCCTGACCTTTCCCTAGAAAATTTTTTAGACATCTTAAAAACTATAATATGTACAATTTTTACAGATTTCTCTCCAATTTTCTTTTTCTTTAAAATGATGAATCATTCTATTTTCTTCCATAAAACCAGACACAATCATTGCATTTTCTAAGCAATTGCTTTCTTCAATTGTTAAATCAACAAGGGGACATTTTACTCCATTGGATCCATTGGTTGGATGAATATCGTTTTTAAATTCTAATCCCATTTTTTATTCTCCTTTTTCAAATTTTTAAGGTGGATTCCAAAGCTAATTTTATCATATCGTTTAACGACTTTTCTCTTTGCTGATTTGTTAAGATTTCCTTTTTACAATTTGAATCCACTACAGTAAGCAAACAACTTGCTTTTTTTCCTAACTTCTTAGCAGTATAAAACAAAGCAAATGACTCCATTTCAGAACAAGTAATGTTTTTCCCTATTGGCAAACCCTTTACAAATTCTTCTGGATGAAGCATATATGCATCAAAACATTCTGTACAAACAACATTTGTTTTTTGGTACTTTATTTTTTGTTGTTTAGCCGTTTCTTCAATCCTACGATTAAGTATTTCTGAGGCTTTTACTGTATGGCATTTTTCTCCACTCATATTTTCTGCAAAATTTCCCATTGTATAACTTTCTTCTGTTAATACAATATCAAGTAAATTTATGTCTGCCACATAGGAACCACAAGAACCAATTCGAATAATAGCATCTACGTCATAAAATTGATATAACTCATAACAATAAATTCCCATACTCGGCATTCCCATCCCAGAAGCCATCACGCTTATTTCTTTTCCTCGATAAGTGCCTGTAAATCCAAACATATTTCTCGTCTGATTAACCAATCGATAATTCTCCAAAAAATTCTCTGCTATATATTTTGCTCTTAGCGGATCTCCAGGCATCAAAACTACTTTTGCTATTTCACCTTTTTTTGCTTCATTATGAATAGCCATTTTCCTATCCTCCTTTATTTTTCCTATTATATCATATAAAAAACTTTTTTCAAGCATCTTTTTATTGGTCATACACGACAAAAGTAAAAAATGTATTTGGTAGTGGTTCAACTGTTTAGAAAAAGGTTTTGCTCAGAACAAATTTGTCGGATTTTGTCGTAAAATACGCTACGATTTTTGATTTTCTTTTCAAAATTACTTGCATATTTTATAAAAAAATAATATACTTACGTTCGTAATTTAATTACAATATACAAAACAAAAAATAAGGAGGGATTATTTTGAGCAAAAAAATCAAAGTATTTATCGCAGATGATAACACAGAATTTGTTTCAACTTTAGTTACATACCTAAATTCTCAAGAAGATATGGAGGTGGTAGCCACTGCACGTGATGGATTGGAGGCAGTCGACAAACTTACTAATATCGACACCGACATTGCTATTTTAGACGTGATTATGCCACAATTAGATGGTCTTGGTGTATTGGAAGCCATAAACGAAAAGTTAGATGCTTTACCACTTTGCATTATGCTATCTGCTGTAGGACAAGATAAAGTAACCACAAGAGCTATGTGTTTGGGAGCTCAATATTATGTCGTAAAACCCTTCGAAATGGAAGTACTAGTGAAAAGAATTAGAGAATTGATTAGAAATCAACCAATGGAAGCACTATCACCTGTATTAAAAGATGTAAAAGCTACTTATATCGAAGTAGAAACAAGCAAATTAAATTTAGAAGCAAAAGTAACTAATATTATTCATGACGTTGGCGTTCCAGCACACATTAAAGGATATCAATATCTACGTGATGGCATTATGATGGCTGTAAAAGATGTGGATATGATTAACCAAATCACCAAACAGCTTTATCCAGATTTAGCCAAAAAATACAAAACCACACCTTCTCGAGTTGAACGTGCTATCCGACATGCAATTGAAGTTGCCTGGAATCGTGGACAAATCGAATCAATGGAAAATATTTTTGGTTATACTGTTAATTCCAATCGAGGAAAACCAACCAATAGTGAATTTATCGCTATGATTGCTGATAAACTACGTTTAGAAATCAAAACAGCCTAAAATTTCATAGCTATATTCTTGGGATGTTATAAAAAACAAAACACGTTTGGAATATCTCCAAACGCGTTTTGTCAGACTTTTCGTTTTACTGGGTTCTTAAAAGATGTGCAAAAAAAGCTTCTGCCTTTTCAAAACACTCAAGCAAAGTCTCTTCAATAAAAACCTCTGCCTTAAGTGCTGCACAATAGGAAATTTCTAAGTGGATGTTTTTTTCATCCTCTTTTTCCCAGCAAAAATAAAAACTTTCTGCATCACGTAAATAATTACTCATCGCATAAAACAGCTCATCTCCTTCAGACTTAGCGCCAATCATATTGCAAAGTATCTGGGTAACATAATTGACTTTCCTAGGATCTTCTTTTTTAGAATATCCTATCATTTCCTTCTCCTCAAGAGCTGAAACAAGTTTTGAAAACAATTCTTCAACCGTTACAGGATAATAGCCACAAACTTCGGTTGATTTTATCTTCTTTACTGTAACATCATTTGAGGCTTCATCCCGTCTCAAAGCTTGCTCTGAACTCAATATTTCAGACAAATCTTTCTCACCTACTTGTGATTTGGGAACTTCAATTTTAGCTCCTAAATGCTGAGGTTCCGATAAATAAGAAGTCTTTTTTACCATATCTATTCCTCCTTTTATAACTTATGATTTTTTATTATAACATGATTTATTTCTAATTTCAACCATTTTTTTCATTTAACTTAATAATTGCATGCAAACATTTTTCATCTTCACTTTTAATCACAATTGTGTGTTCCATTTGTTGGACTTGATAAAATACTTTTACTGTTTCTCCTAGTTTAATTTCCTTCTTATACATCATCTCAATCTTTGCAAAATCAGCACTTTTATAAACTTCCATCGGTAAAATTTCATTGGCAATATCCATAAAATAAATATTATGCAAATGGTCATTTACATCAATCAAACTTCGGTTGACTGTAAAAATTGTCGAATTGATAAACACAGATGGTTCAGACAGCTTTTCCAAATCGTTTTCCTCAAACACTTGAACATTTTCAACAGTATATGCTTTTTCAATCGAAGGATCAATCTTGGTAATTTTTCCTTTTTCAACATCCACCAAAACCCACTTTGAAGTTGCTATTCCAATTACTTTTCTCATTTCATCCAATATTTCAAAATCACGATAAGCATACAATTTATCAATACCTCTCGACCAAGTCCTAATCGTAATTTTATCCCCATAACTTGGTCTTCTCAAAATATTAATTTTCCATCCCAGCAAAATCCAACTCTTTTTCACTCTTGGAATATCTTTCAAACCATAGCCCACCAAATTAGAATGGACGCCACCTGCATCCTCTAAATAAGATAGTAGCGCCGTATTCGTGACTTTATTATTCAGTGCAACATCACGTAGTCCTATAAAAACTTCATGTTCTACAAACATCTTTTATTCCTTTCTAATAATTCCCAATTTTTTATAAACTTTTTGTATATCTTCCACGTTTTCCTGATTGGTCTCTTGAATTAATTTTATCGTATCTAATCTCATTTTTACCGTCGTTTCTTTAGAAAAAACATCTTTCAAAATCCTCATAATCCAGCTAACAGGCAACAAAACAGGAACTTTTTGTAAAATTGGATATTTTTCCTTCATCACTTTAAATTCTGGAAAAAATAAGCCAAGTGCATAACTCAATTTCCCATTCCTTTGCCCAAGGTGATAATTCACATTATTATTCACGCTCACGCCTTTTAAAATAAACTTTTCCACTTCGTCAAAATCTTCTATTTTTTCTTCGCCAAACCATTGATAAGCTATTCTTTTTATATTTTTCTCAAATTGAGTAATTTGTAATTTCTCAAACATATTATTCAATTTTTCATAATCAAAAACATTTTTATATTTTTCCTGATACAAATAAACATCCAACACATCACGAATTTGTATTCCTGTAAATTTAAAATGAATCATCAAATGTAAAATGCAATATAAATAAGCTTCTTCCAATGTCAGCTGAACAATATTTTTATAATTTTGATATGGACAACATTTATCCCAAACCGTTTTAAAAAATTCATACCCAACATCCTTTTTCACCATCAATTTTCGATGTATTTCAAGCATCACAAATGGCTTTTTGACAAAAATCAAATGCTTTTCATGATTATAAAATTTCTCATACCCCAACTTCATGACTATTTTGCTAACTTCTTTAAACTTTTCTTCTTGAACCATCATATCCAAATCACACATTTTTCTCATATAATTTTGTGGATACAACCCCTTCATTATAACACCTTTAAATACCAATGTTTTTATACCACTTTTTTCCAATTGATCCAAAACTTTTTCTAATTCGAAATTTTCATTCGTATCTCTTACAATTTGTTCATTATAATCTGCCAAAATTGCATTTTTGACTTTTTCAGATTGACATTTTTGCTTTGCCCAATTCACTAAAAAATTGCAAACTCTATGTTTTCTCGCCAAACGATACAATTTTTCCTCATCCAAACATTGATCCGAAGCATATTTTCGATTTTCCAAAAAGCATTTAATCATTTCTAATAATGCTTTCTCTTCTTCCATTTTCTTTTTCCTTTTCCCTTATCCTTTTATTTTCCACCACAAATTCTCGATCGCAAATCTGTGAAATACTATTGCGATGTGTCACAATCAAACACGTTCGATTGTGTAAATTTTTAATATGGCTCAAAACTTTTTCCTCTGTTTTACGATCCAAACTAGACGTAATCTCATCTAAAATCAAAATTGGAGCATCACTTACAATTGCTCTTGCCAACGCCAATCTTTGCAACTGTCCTTCTGACAAGCCACTTCCTCTTTCTCCAATCTTCGTCTCCAAACCTTCTGGCAATTCTTCAATAAATTTTGTACAATCACTTACTCTCAAAGCTTCTTGCAACTCTTCTTCTGTCACTTCAGGATTTACAAAACAAATATTTTCTCGAATTGTTCCACTTAAAATAAATTTTCCTTGTGGCACATACGCAAACATCCCTCTTGTATGATTTCCGATTGTTTGCCTACTTCCATTATTCAACGTAAAATAAATCTCCCCCACATCTTTTTCAATCATTCCTAAAACAAGCTTCAAAAGCGTACTTTTTCCAATGCCTGATTCTCCATAAATCGCAACAATTTCTCCTTTATTGACCGAAAAATCAACTTGTTCAAAAATCTTCTTATTTTGATACGTAAAGTCAACCTTTTCCATCACAATTTTTTCCAAATCCTGATACAATGCCTTACAATTAATCTCTTCCTTCTTCTTATCTTCACGCATATTTTCCAGTTCAATAATTCTTTCCGCCGAACCAATCATCCCAAACATATTTTGAAACGATCGAGAAAGCCCAATAATCGGAGCTTGCACCTGACTAATCAATTGTACAATCGACGTTAATCCGCCAACCGTAATATGTTTCAAATACAAATGATACGTTCCCCAAATTAACGAATACAAATATGTCACTTGAAAAATAATATTAAACCCCGTTCCAGACGCTATCGACAAACTTCTACGTTTCATCTGAATATCATATTTGACATGTTGCAATTGCATAGATTTTTGTTTCATTGCCTCTTCTGCCTCAAAAATCTTAATCACCAAAAAATTCTCAAACACCTCTTGAAAAAACAAACGCACATTAGAAGCTGCCTCTTGCATTTTTTTATGGACTCTTTTCAAATACGGTTTAAATAAATTAACCACCACAAATAAGACCAAACCACCAACTAACAGCACTGCCACAAACTCTCTACTTATCTGAAACAACAGCACCACAGCACAAACAAGTTTCGCCACCATCGATAAAATATTAGGAATTAACGACACCAATGTATCAATAATAATATTCACATCAGAAACAATCCTTGTCATCAATTCTCCACTATGAAATTTAGACAACCTTTCATAATTTCTCGTCAAAATCGTATTCAAAACATCTTGTTTAAAATGAATTTCCAATTTTGCACGCGTCACCGCATCAATGGAAGCCAAAATCGCCTTTAGAGCAATCCCCAATAACGAAATCATAATTAGTTGTATTATATATTTTTTCAATTCCAAAAAAGCATCTGACATTGCTGCATCTATCACATGTTTGGATATTAAAATCAAATAAATACTCAGTATCGAATACACCACATTAATCACATTAACCAAAACAAAATTCAAAGTTTGCGATTTTGTTTTGGCAAAAATCCACTTTAGTGTTTTTAAGTCTTTCACGTTTTCTTAAGTTCCTTTCTTTTCTCGCTTTTATGCTAAAACTTTTGCAACTTTTAAATTTTCTACAAATTTTTGCGTGTCTGCTTTTGCTCTTTCTCTATCAATTTTATATCTTTCTATCAATCTTTGCGTGATTTCTTCCTCGTTTAAATCTTCTTTTTGAAGCAATTCCCAAACAAACTTAGCAGCCTCTGTCAACGTAATCATTTCATGAAATTCATTGGCTAATTCACCAGTTGGTACCGCAACAATCGTACCTGCAACCTCTCTTATCACAAATCCTTCTTTAATTTTCATTTATTTTTCCCCCTTCATCGTTCGATAAGATAATTGTACTGCATCTTCACTCATATTACAACACAATTTATAAATTGGAATTTCCTTTAATATTATATCTAATAATTCTAAAAATTTCAACATTTCTTCTTGATTTAATTTGATAATTGTTTGCTCAAAAAATAAAGTGATTGCATCTTTGGGCTCTATTTTCTGGATTTTATTTGTTTTTGATTGCTCAATAAAACAAATCGCTTTTAATTTAACCTTCTTATTTTCACTGATATCATGTTTTCCCGAAAAAGGCGTTCCATAAGCAAAAATTCCATCTTCCAAGACACGAATTGCTGGTTTATCATCATTTAAAATATAGGGTTTTTTTTCAGCCAAATATTTCAGCCATAATGACGTATGTGTTGATTTTCCTGTTCCACAATTAGCTGAAAACAAATATGCCTCATTCTCTACCACAACCGCCGACGAATGCAAAAGACAACCATCGTAGCTTAATAAGGCTTTATAAAAATTAGTTCCTAACATCGAATATTCGGCATCCTCTTGTGTCAAAGTTGGATATTTCAATTTTGCCTTTTGATACATTTCATCCGTTATTTCAAGCTCAATGGAAGGATTTTCTTGTGTTAAATCCTTATATTTTTGTGCTCTTTTTTGTAACATATCATATTGGGGATCAAATTTTACAATTACATCTGCAATTTTATACTTCATCTTTTCTCCTATTTAAAAAAACTCGAAACAGAGTGAACTCTGTCCCGAGTTTTTCAGATTTTCTTTAAAAACATTTCGCACCACTTAAATATCCGTACCAGTTTGCCAAGATGGTATTTCGTTTGCCTGTGGTTGTGCTACATCATAAGTTGCCATTGTCATTGTCAATCCATCATATTCTATTGGAGTAACAACAGTTTCTTCCTCAACAATTGGTTCATCTATTTCAGCGGTTAATAACATATCTTTCATATTTTACCTCCATATTTTTTATCAATCTAACTTTATTATACAATATTTTTTTCTCTTTGTCAATAGTTTTATGTAAATTTTTTCAAAAAAGTTAAAAAATGGAGCAGGGAAGTCCCTACTCCATTCATTTATATGAAAATTTTTGGCAATTACAGTTTAGTCATATAAGGATATAACTTCGCTGTAAAGTGTCTCTTCTCCTTCCACTCCTTTCACTACAGCATACAACCGCAAGTGCTTGTTGAGATCACCAGTTGGCAGTTTGGAAGTGTTTTCCCACTCTGAGTTACTCGTTGGACAAATGAGCTTTTTAAGGTTCGGATTTTCATTATTCTTTATCTTTTCCAAAGTCATTTCTTCTTCTGAAGCTGTCTGACCAATGCTCTTTGTAAGTACCAGCAGGCCTCGCTCAACGATCTCATACTCTTCTGGAATATCGTATTTCATAAAAAATGCAAAATTCCCAGCTTCTGTATCAATTCTGAGCTTTTCTCCAAAGAAGAACACTCTTGGTACAATCTCTACTTCCACATCCGAAAATCTAGCTTCAAAGTGTATGTCGCCATGGATATGACAACTATATTCTTTCGTCTGTCCTTGAAGTTCTCCGTTTGCCTTATTATACCATCCAGCAAAATACTTTCCTTCTGGTACAATAGTATCTAAAGTTAAAAGCGTTCCATCCTTGACCAATGTTCCTGAATCAAGAAGAGTATTTCCTGTTTTCATAAAGCCATCAGTAACTTGTACGAAGCAGTCATCAATTGCTTTACTTTCGTAAACTGCAACGATGTCTACATCCTTTTTCTGAGCAGTCAACCCTTTAATTGCATCTGACAACTTGTTATTGGATGTGTCAAAAAAGTCACTATCCATTACCGCTCCTTTATAGACAATTCCTGTTTCAGAAATCATCCAGCCAACAAAGAACATTCCTTGTATGTTCATGTTTTCCGTTGGTGGTTCCAAAGTGCCACCGAAAGGAACCGCTTCACTTCGAAGTTGCTGACCATTATTTCGACGATATGTCACACTCACTGTTTTATCAGCTTCGCGGAATTTAAGCTTTATTGTCATATTTGAAATTACAGATATAATATGGCTCAGACCTGTGATAATTCTTCCGTCTTCCATTTCCCCAAAAACGAAAATATAATCATCTGTTAATTCCACATCCAGAGGATACTGTCCCATCGGCAAATACATGGTCGCTACGTTTTCATCTGAAAACTCAAGAGCTTTCTTATCCAAAGTAGCAAACCCTGGTGCCCCTTCTCTTATAACAGTCACTTTGAAAACTTCCTCTGCCACAACCATGATGTCCATGTTGGAGTTTAGTTCAATTTCAAAATTTCGCTCTGTACTCAATTTGGTCGAAGTGTTTTGGTCAGTCACCCAAGCAAAACGCCACTCCGTAGTATCTGAGACTTTGACTTTAACCTTTGTTCCCTCCAAATACTGGAAAGAAGCACTGTCGCCTGTTAATGTGGTCTCTCCAACAGTAACTTTCAAGTCACTACCTGGAGTACGTCCAACATTCAACGTATACATTGCCTTAAAAACAGCTTTTATTGTTCTGTTTTCTGTCAAATCCAAAGTCAGGGTTGGATCGGTAGACAGCTGTTTTCCTTCTTCATCCGTCCATTCGCTGAACTGATAATTTGCTGCTGGCTCAGCAACTAAAACCTTCACTCCTGCAACATCCTTTTTAGTCGCAACACCATCCTTGAAAACTAATAATTGATCATTAGCCGTCACAGAGCCTTTGCCTTCACGAAATACAGTTAATTCATGAACTTCTTCATATACAGCAGTAAATGCCATATCTTTTGAAAGATCAATTGTTATTATATCCCGTTTGGAATAAAATTCTCCATTTTCATCGTTCCATTGAACGAAACGATAACCTTCTTTGGGTTGAGCTTTTGCTGTATAATTACCTTTCTTGAGCACCTTTGAATATGGTAATAGAATTTCTTCATCGTCAAGGCTTATCGTACCCTCACCGCCAGTTTCGAAAAGACCTAACTGGAATTCGGTTCTTTCTTTAAATACAGCGACAAGCGCTATATCGGAAGTAACCTTCTTCTTAAATGGATTGGCTCTGCTGATTATCTCATCTTTACCATCCAATTTCCAGCCTTCCAACTCCCAGCCTTCTGCTGGATTGGCTTCGGAAGTAAGTTCTTCATTGTATTCGATTTGCAAGCTTGTTTCTTCTTTACCATTCATTGTTACACTACCTTCTCCTTCTATTGAAAGAGTTACAGTATGCTTAACAACTGGGGCAACTTCTTCCTCAAACACAGCAACAAGTGTTATATCTGAGGTGATGGCTCTGGTGTAAGGATTATCCTCGCTTACCAGCTTGCCATCCAGTTTCCAGCCTACAAATTTCCAGCCTGAATTTGGCTTCGCACCAAAATCAACTTTTGTTGCGTCCTTAACAGTTTTGCTGTTTACTGGCTCGCTGTCAAGAGTTACTTCTCCTTCTCCTTCTATGTTTACCTTAACAGTATACTCTTTATCAGGAATTGGCGTTGGCGTTGGAGTTGGTGGCGGATTCGGATTTGGATTTGGGTTTTGTTTCCTAACAACTGGTATATTAAGTTTACAAATAAACTTGTTATCCTGTTTAATCGTTATTGGGAAACTTGTACCTTTTACAACATCCGATGCTATAATCGAATATGTGGTTAAGCTTTTCCGCATACCGTTGGTATAAATAGCTTTCAAAGTAGTTTTTGCCCTAAATTCTGCTTCATCAAAAGTGCCTTCCGGAAGTTCTGATACTGTATGTTCTACGTAAATTCGCTTAATTGGAATTACTTTGACCATACAAGAAGCTTTTTTCTTTCCATTACGGAAAATAAGTTTTGTCTTTCCTTTTTTATTGCTTTTGATTTTTTTGCCAATTTGGCTACAATCATAACCTTTAAATTTGGAAATCACCTTACCGTCCGTATAAAGATTTCTTATGTTCGCAACCCTATTAGTCATTGTAGGAGTCAATATTTGGCCTTCATATAACGGTTTTCCAGTTGCTTTGGCTGTCAATTTCTTGGTTTTTTCTTTAACCTTAACAGTTAAAACTTTCTGTGCATTGCCATAGTAAAAAGTAAGTTTAAACTTATTATTTTTATTGGCATGTACATAGCCCTTTTCTTTGACAGTCGGCCAAAAAATCGTTTTGGTCTCCTCGCCAATCTGTACTTTAACAGTTGGCTTCAATCTTTTTATTAAAGAAGAAACCGCTTCTCCTTCCCGGGCTGTTACAGACATATCATAGTTCGGAATGAACAATCTGACATGTTCTGCAGCTTTTGCAGAAGTTGGTACAGTTACAAGTGTACTCATTACGAGCGCCAGCACGAGTACGAATGCTAAAGTCCGGCTTAAAAATGTTTTTTTCATATAAATTTCCTCCTTATAGAAAATTAATTTTTTTACATGATGTGGTTGACAAGTTGCATCTATAAGATAAAACCTAAAAAATAGGCATTTTATAATATAATTATACTAGATTTTAAAGAGTTTGTCAAGGTTTTTATGTAAATTTATGGCATTTTTTGATAAATTTTTTTTAATTTTTTTCAATTTTAGTCTTGTAATTTTTTTTAAATTGTGTTAGACTATTAAATAGTCGGTTATAAAAGAGAAAATGGAGGTGTAAGAAAAAATGGCAAAATGTATTGTTTGTAATAAAGAAACAACTTGGGGAAATCAACTTAGTATTACGCGTTCACATATTAGTAAAAGAACCAGCAAAACTGTCAAACCTAATTTAAGAAGAGTAAAAGCAATGGTCAACGGACAACCAAAAAGAGTTATGGTTTGTGCAAAATGTTTACGTGCTGGAAAAATTAAAAGAGCTAACTAATATTGTTGGAATTAATTAAAATAGATAAAAAATACTTAAAAAAGTGTTTCTCTTTTTTAAGTATTTTTATTTTTTATGTATTTTTGATTCCAAAAATAAACTTTACAATTCCTCTCAAAGGTTTTGGAACTTTTTTTAC
Organism: uncultured Clostridium sp.; assembly: GCA_947653235.1. Lineage (GTDB taxonomy): Bacteria > Bacillota > Clostridia > TANB77 > CAG-508 > Scatovivens. The sequence goes on along the minus strand of CANTGH010000002.1, from coordinate 183,784 downwards.
AACAATTGTCATTTTTTTATCCTCCTATCTTTCTAATATTTTCTTAATTCCTGTTACGATTAATCCAATGGAAATAATACATAACCATGCTGTAGGAGGTAAAATTAGAATGAGTAACATGCCAATCCCAGCACCTAATATGCAACCTGCTATGATTTTTCTACACTTTTTAAAAAACATCTCTTTTCCTCCTTAGTTTATTTTATGGCAATTTCAAAAATTATGTGAACAAAAACAGTTGATTCATTTTAAAAACTATGATAAAATGCAAAAAAAGACTTAAGAAAGGATTTTATTTATGAAAAAATTAATTGCTAAAAATCCTACTGCTCTGCACAATTACACTATAAATAGCACATTAGAGGCTGGTATTGTTTTGACTGGAACAGAAATCAAATCCATTCGAAATGGAAAAGTAAATTTAAAAGATACGTATGTTACAATAAAAAAAGGAGAAGCTTTTCTTTATGGAATGCATATTGCTCCTTATGAATTCGGAAACATTTTTAACAAAGATCCTTTGCGCAATCGAAAATTATTGCTTCATCGAAGAGAAATTTTTAAGCTTCACAGTATGATAAAGGAAAAAAGCGTTTCTTTAGTTCCAGTTTCCCTTTATTTTGTTGGTAATAAAGTAAAACTGGAAATCGGAATTGGAAAAGGAAAAAAATTGTATGATAAGCGCCAAGATATGGCAAAAAAAGATGCGAAACGCAAAATGGAACGTGCTTTAAAAGGTGGATATTAATATCCACCTTTTTTTTATATCAACTGTGTTATTCCTTCTTGGTTTTCTACTTCCCCAGTTGCAGCAATTGTTTTTTCTGCAATGGACACGTCTTTAAAGGTTTCATAACCTAAAAATCGTGTTAAGTTTTTGTTGGTAATGCCAGTTGCAATGGTTAATTCATTTTGTGTTAATCCTTCGGTTCCTTGATTTTCGATAAAACCTTTTAATCTTTGCATCTCTGCTCCATCTTTTGAAAGACACGCACCACATACTTGCGTCTGTGCTATATACATACACCCACAACGGGCACATTTTCTTGCTTCTACCATTTTTAAATCCTCCTTTGTTTCTATTTGTTTTGCCTTTATTGTATCACAAATAAAACAAAAAGCAAGATAAAAATACAAATTTCTCCATTTTTTTAGGTTGTGATTTTTGAAAAGATTTTTTCTACTTTTTCTTTTTCTTCTTGATTGATTTTTAAATTCCATTGATCGTTTTTATATCTCGGAATTAAATGCATGTGATAATGTTTAATATCTTGCCCATATTCATTATTTTGCAGTCTTGTTATACCTTGACAAAGTAATGCTTTTTTTAATAATATTCCTACGTTTTGACTAGCTAATTCAATGTTTTTTAAAGTTTCAGGCTCCATATCGTATAAATTTTCAAAATGTTTTTTGGGGATAATGAGTGTATGCCCATTGCTAACAGGGCTGATATCTAAAAAGGCTTTGACTGCATCATCTTCGTATATCGTATAACTTGGTATTTCTCCTTTGATTATTTTACAAAATATACAATCCATTTCTTCCTCCTTTTCTTTTTTAATTATATCTTATAAATTTTATTTTGACAATCTTTTCAAACAAAAAAGACAGGTTTTCCTGCCTTTTTTGATAAGTTGTAAGTAAATCTATAAGCCGGGTTCTGTCGTGAATAGTCATTTATCTAGGATATACATTGCTGTATACCTCAAGCCACGCAATTTAGCTTTGATGAAGATTAAAAAGAGCAAAATCTTCCGCTAAAAAGGTGTTGCTCCAGATGGGGTTTACACGGACGCACTGTATCACTACAGCACCGGTGAGCTCTTACCTCGCCTTTTCACCTTAACTGACGTTATCGTGCAAATTTTTTCCTCTCTTATCGAGTAAATTTTTTCCAAAAATTTCTCTCTCTTTTTATCGAGTAAATTTTTTCCAAAAATTTCCACGATAACGTCAGCTGTTCTTTTCTGTTGCACTTTCCCTAAGGTCACCCTCGCTTGACGTTATCAAGCATCTTTGCTCTTTGGGAGCCCGGACTTTCCTCTGGTGGAGCCTTTCGGCTTTCATCAGCGACTATTCAATTTACTTAAGTTTTATTGTAACATGTTTTGGTAAAAAAGTCAAATCAAAAAACCAAAAAGCAAGCGAAATTTTGCTTGCTTTTGGCTAAAACTAAAACTAAAATTCAAATCAATTCACAGACTTTTTCTAAAAAGCTGACCGCCGAAAGGTTTTGTGTCAGATTATTCAAATACTCTTTGAGTATTGGAACCTTTTCCTGAGAAATCCGCATTTTGGCGTCTAATGTTTCGAGCTCACTATAACAAGAACCAAAATAGACTGCCGTTTTCTGCTTGTCACTCTCAACCTGTATACATTGCAACTCAACCTTTTTTTCAGGAATAAAACACTGATAGAGTTTTTCCACATTGCCCTTTTTAACAATCATTATGGCAATGCCGTCCTCTATATCAGAACTCAGCGTAATTTTTTCGCCAGTTGTAGTCCGAAATTTTCTTTTGCCATCAAATTTCTCCAGTGTCGTTGGAACGGCAATTCCCATTTGCTCAAAAATGGCAGGCAGATCAGAAATTTTGCCATAGTAACAATCACAGTAGTCATTTAACACCCTTTTCAGCTTTTTGTCTGCAATTAATAAACTTCGCTCTTTTTTCTTTTTGCCCATATTCATCCTCCTTAATTTGAACGAAAACTTTAGTTTATAAATGTTGATACTCTTATTATATCATAAATTTACATAAAATTCAATATGTTTTGCTTAATTTTTTTAAATTTCAATTCTCTTTTTAAAATTTTTTTCAACCAATCGCCTGAATTCTTTATTTTGTGGATTTTCTAGTAATGGATCTTGGTCAATAATTTCCATACTGATGGCTTGAATTTGCTTTAGGATTTCGATATCTTCAAACAAATTCGCAATTTTAAATTCTGGAAGACCATGCTGTTTCGTTCCAAAAAATTCGCCAGAACCTCGCAGTTCTAAATCTTTTTCGGAAATGATAAATCCATCATTCGTACTAGAAATCACTTTCATTCTTTCTTGAATCATTTGCGAATTTCCCTGATATTTCAAAATGCAATAAGACTGATATTGACCTCTTCCTACTCGCCCACGCAATTGATGAATTTGTGCTAGTCCAAAACGCTCCGCATTTTCAATCACCATAATATTGCTGTTTGGCACATTAACCCCAACTTCAATGACAGTGGTTGAAATTAAAATATCAATTTCGCCATTTTTGAAACGTTCCATGATTTCGTCTTTCTCGCGTGGACGCATTTTTCCATGCAAATATTCCACACGATACGCCGTAAAAATCTGATTTTTGTAGATTTCTGCCAGTTCCATGACAGACTGGGCATTGATTTCTTCGTTTTCTTCGACCAAAGGACAAACAATGTAACATTGTCTACCTTCCTCAATATTTTTCGCAATAAAAGCATTGATACGGGCTTCCATGTCTTTTTTGACCGCATATGTTTCAATTTTTTTGCGGTTGGGCGGAAGCTCGTCAATGATGGAAATATCCAAATCACCATATAAAATTAACGCAAGCGTTCTCGGAATTGGGGTGGCTGTCATGACTAAAACATCTGGATTTTCGCCTTTTTCCGCAATGATGCTTCTTTGACGAACCCCAAAACGATGTTGTTCATCTGTTACCACTAAACCAAGTTTGGAAAAAACGACATTTTCTTCTAAAACCGCATGGGTACCGATTAAAATATCAATTTCACCACTGGCAAGCCTGCTCAAAATGGCTTCTTTTTTCTTTTTAGCAATCCCACTTACCAATAATTCGCAAACAATGCCTGTTTTCGCCAAAATTTCCGTAAATGATTCTAAATGTTGAGTCGCCAAAATTGCGGTTGGTGCCATGATAACAGCTTGATAGCCTGATTTGACTGCTTTGTAAGCTGCAATTAAAGCCACAATGGTTTTTCCTGAGCCAACATCACCTTGTAATAAACGGTTCATTGGTTTGGAACTTTCCATATCGCAATCGATTTCTTCTAGCACCCTTAACTGTGCTTTGGTGAGTGAAAATGGCAACTCATTGATGACATCTGACATTTTAGCACTTTTATCAAAACAAATGCCTTGTTTTTGAACTTCGTATTTGTTCTTCAAGCTCAAAAGTGCCAATTGCATCGATAATAATTCTTCGAATACCAACCTTTTTCTAGCTTTTTCGAAATGAGCAAAATCCGTTGGAAAGTGAATTTGTTCGGTGGCGGTGTTGAGATCATATAATTGATATTTTTCTAAAAAATAAGCAGGCATCGTTTCTGGCAATTTTCCTTTGACTTCCGCAATTCCATTTTCAATGATTTTGCGAATGGTATTTTGGGTCAATTGAAAGGTGAGTGGATAGATTGGAATGATTTTTCCTGTGTTTTTATTCGCATTTTCCACTTCGTAAACAGGTGAGTGCATTTCGATTTTGCCAAAAGTGTTTTTCGCTTTGCCATAAAATTTATAACGTTCATTTGGTTTAAAAACATTTTTTAAATATGGCTGATTATACCATGTAATCTGAGCTGTGCCAGTTTCGTCTTTGACAATCAATTTGCATAATGTTAAATTTCCACGAATATGAATTTCGCTTAGACGTCCGAACAGGATAGGCAGAAATTAGACATTCTTCGCCATTGACAATTTCAGAAATCCCTTTGGGTTTACTTCGATCTTCATATTCACGTGGATAATAGGTGATTAAATCTTCTAATGTATGAATTCCCAATTTGTTCAAAAGCTTGACACGAGAAGGTCCTACGCCTTTTATGTATTGCACTTCTTTTTTTAAATCCATTGTTGATTCCCCCATTTTTTTTCATTATATCGGAAAAAAAATTTTTTAGCAAGTAAAAAAACTCCATCTTTTCAAAAAAAGCAAATGAAATTTAAGGTAATGCCTCAAATTTCATTTGCCATCTATTGAGTTTTTGGATATCCTATTTTCTTACTCATCTTGTAAATATTCTTCTGGCTCTAAGTCTGGTGCAAGATTAACATCATAATCAATTTTAATGTTGGTATTTTTTTCTGGCTCTGCTGTTTGGGTTTGTGCTTTTTGGGTTTGTTTTTCTTGTTGTTTTAAATCAATGTTTTTATCGACAACTTGATTAATTCTTTGCATTAAATCTGGTACATAATCCATTAATTTATCAATCGCAGAACTATGCTCGATTGGCAACACTTTAATGGAATCTTGAACGACTACAATAAAAGCCACTGGACTAATGCTTACACCAGCACCACTTCCGCCACCAAAAGGCAAACGATATTTGGCTTCTTCTTCTTTTTCTTTTCTTTTATATTCATTCATGGCTTCGCTTTGAAATTCGCTTCCGTCCTGCTGCAAATCCAAAACATACTTTAGAAATTGGAATAATCATCATGTTGTTGGCGGTTTCAATTGGCTCACCAATAATGGTATTGACGTCTACCATATCTTTAATGCTATTCATTGCACTTTTCATTAATCCTTCAATGGGATGGTTTTCATTCATATTTTTCACGCTCACTTTCTTCTTATGAATCGTTTTCAAAAATAGTATTGGCTAAAAATATATTTTTATGCAAAATCGTCTAGATTTTTACAAAAAATTTTTTGGATTGATTATTTTCTTTCTTGGCAATTATTAAGGTTTTGATGATTTGAAATAGGCTAAGTGAAATTTGAGAGGTTATTTGAAAACTAAATTCATTGGTATGATATTTCGGAATAATACGATAATAAATTTGATTTTCATGTATTTTTTCACATGTTTTTGCAGAAAAGATACTTAAAAATGTAGCCATTAAAAAAACGATAAAAACTGTAAATAAGATGTTTTCTGTTCCAACTTTTAGTTCCAAATGTAATTTTTCTAATCGAATTGGTAGAGATTTTATCCTTTTCCCTACAGAAACGTTTTTTAGTATTTGGAGGCTATCTTGATTGATTTTTATGATATTATAAGGAAAACAGAAACATAAAAAATGAATCCCATCATTTTTGAATGTGAGACCAAATATTTTAATATGATCTAATACGTATACCCCTACGTTGATGTTAAAATCAATTTTGAATGATTGAGGGTTCTTTTTCATGGAATAAATATTTATTTTTATCTTAGAAATCAAAATAATTAAAATAAAAATGAAAAAAATACTGAGCCATAGTTTCATTTATTTTCTCCTTCTGGATTGTATTTTTTTCCTTTTTCTGATATTTTATGCAATGGATACACATTTATCTCAAAAAGTCAATAAGCCACAACTGTTTATAAACGGTTGTGGCTTATTTTTATTTTTCATGTTTGCGTTTGGATACGACAATATCTCCAAAAAGCTCTTCTTGCATGGTATTGATTTTATTTCTTCGGCTAAGTTCGAGTACGCCAGAAAAGGCGGTTACGACTTCTGCTTTTGGCTTTTCTTTTAGAGAAAATAATTTTCCAAATACAAATTTGGGTTTTCGTATAAGTTCTCTGAAAATATCTTTGACTTTATCGGAAACTGAATAGGTGTCGTGTAGTGCAATTTTGTCAATATTTTTAGCGTTTTCGTTTTTCTTATTTTCTTCTCTTTCTAATAATTTTGAATAGGCATTTATGATATTTTCCATTGTGAACTTTTTTTCGATGGTTTGTTTGGGAAGTTCAATACTTTCTGGAAATTTATGAACACGGTTTGAATAGAGTGCTATTCTTTCTTTGAATGTTTTGCTAATTTCTTTAAATGTTTTATATTCAATAATTCGATGAAGAAGTTCTTCTTCTGTGAGTTCTGCTTCTTCATCATTTTCGTGTGGTAATAAGCCTTTGGATTTGATTAAAATTAGAGTGGAAGCCATCACTAAAAATTCGCTTGCAACTTCTAAATTTAACCTTTCTTGCTCTTTTAAATATTCGATATACTGGTCAGCAATACGGGAAATCTCAATTTGATAAATATCCATTTTGTTTTTATCGATTAGATAACATAGTAAATCCAATGGTCCTTCAAAATTATCCAATCTTAATTCATATTTTTTGGTTTCAAGTGATATAATTTTGTTCATTTTTTCTCCTTTATGATTGAATCATTCCGCCATGACAGTGAAGTCTAAAAATTAATTTGTCATTCTTGTAAATTTCTTCTATCCCTGTAAAACTTTCTATATTTCCCATATTTTTAAAACTATAACGATATTCTCCATTTTGATATTGACTAGGACCTCTTACAGGAAGCACAGAAGCGTCTTCTCCAACATGCATAAGAGCTGGTCTTAAGGCTTTATCCATTGCTTCTTCTGATAATTCTTTATCAAGTGTTACACCATAATAATTCATTCCCCAAATTGGTGTGTTATCTTGACAATATAAGACTTCTTCTCCCATAAAGCAAGTTCCTCCAAAATAAGTATCATGATACTTCATAGATTTTCCATCTATTTCTTCTTCGAATTGATAATCATTTGAGCCTAAACGACTTGAAGTCACTTTTTTAGCATTACTATTGGCATAAGTTTGTTTTTTAGCTTTGATTAAAAATTTTATAAAATCCATTTACTCTTTCCTTTCTTATTAACTATCCTATCTGATTTGGTAATTGGTACTCTGGTAAGCCGAGTGTAATTGCATATTCTCTCATTTGTTCGTAATCTTGCTTTTTGCTTTTATTTAAGCAAAATATTTTATTGAAAAAAACAACATAATGAAATTGCTCATTTTTAAAATCGCAATACCAATTACTGCAATGTTCTATATCAATCAATTGACTTAGTTTTTCGGCATATTCATCCATTTTATCCTCTTTGATGATAACTGTATGCATTGTCCATTGTTTAATCCAAGGCGTTTCGTCTTTTTGCGTAACTTTGCTAATTTGGGTATGTACAATTCTTAATTCCTTCAAAATATCTAAATTGGTCAAGCTTTCTTCTATAATAACTCCTTTATAATCCATTTTCATGCTCCTTTATTTTTTGTATAACATCTCGACTATAACCTTTCTTATACAAAAATTCTTTGACAGAAACTTCATCGGAATTTTGCACTTTTTTATTCCAAATTTTCTTTGCCGAATTCATTTCATATTCAAATAGTTCCTCTTCATATTTTGTGATATAATCTTCTATAAGATTTTTACTAACACCTTTTTGGAATAGTTTGTAAGTCATTTCTTTTATGGATAAACTTTTCAAATTCATCCATTCTCGTACACTTCTTTCGATATAATTCCAATCATTAATATAGTTTAATTCTTTGAAATATTCAATTGCATCTTCTACTGCATTTGGGTCTTCCTCGCAAAATTTTTGCCTGATTTCCATTTCGGTTCTTTTTTTGTATAGAATATATTTCAATATCTTAGAACGTAATTGATCCATTTTTTCAGCTTGTTCAAAATTTTCCATAAACTCCATTTGTTTTGATTCCCATTCTTGTTATGTTTTATTCTTCTGTTTCTTCATCATTTTCTTTGTTTTGCTCTTCTTCGTCTAATAGATTTTCAAAAGCTTTGGCAAAATTGTCTCTGACTTTCTTTTCGATTTCTTCCATTAATTTTGGATTTTCGATTAAATATTTTTTGACATTTTCACGACCTTGTCCAATTTTTTCGCTATTATAGCTAAACCAAGACCCTGCCTTTTCAATAATTTCTAAGTTTACCGCCATATCTAATATGTTACCTGCTTTGGATATTCCTTGTCCATAGACAATATCAAATTCTGCTTCTCGAAAAGGTGGTGCTACTTTATTTTTTACAACTTTTACTCTGGCTCTGTTTCCTACAAATTCTCCATCTTGTTTAATGTTTTCAATTTTTCGAATATCCATTCGGACAGACGCATAAAACTTTAACGCTCTACCACCAGTTGTTGTCTCGGGACTTCCAAACATCACACCAATTTTCTCACGCAACTGATTGATAAAGATAATAACGGTTTTGGTTTTATTGACTGCTCCTGCTAATTTTCTTAAGGCCTGTGACATAAGTCTTGCTTGTAATCCCATATGTGAGTCTCCCATATCACCATCAATTTCTGCTTTTGGTACAAGGGCTGCTACAGAATCGACAACAATCACATCCAAAGCACCACTTCTGACTAATGCTTCTGTGATTTCCAACGCTTGTTCTCCTGTATCTGGCTGAGAAACAATTAGATTGTCAATATCAACTCCTATTTTTTTAGCATAAACAGGATCTAATGCATGTTCTGCATCAATAAAGGCAGCATCGCCTCCCATCTTTTGTGCTTCTGATACAATATGCAATGCTAGTGTTGTTTTTCCAGATGATTCTGGTCCATAAACTTCAATAATTCTTCCTCTTGGCACTCCGCCAATTCCTAAAGCAATATCTAATCCTAATGCACCTGTTGGAATGGATTCAATTTCCATTGCTTTATATTCTCCGTAATTTCATAACGGAACCTTTTCCGAATTGTTTTTCGATTTGGCTCATTGCCATGTCTAGAGCCTTTCTTTTTTCTGTATTTTCTGCCATTTTTATTTTCCTCCTTCAAATATTTGTTTTGTAAAACTTCTGTTTGTTTTATTATATCTTTAATCTTTGTTTTGTCAATAGTTTTTTGAAAATTTTTTCAAATTTTTGTTTGCTATTGACGATACCATTTTTCGATATTGTAATATAAATTAAAAGCATTTGCCTTGATGTTTCCAACTAAACTTTGGTTGTAAATTACTATGTTGGTATCTCTGTATAATCCAATATAAGGTGCTTCTTCTAAATAAATATCGTATAATTGGCTATATTTATCATATCGTGTATTGTCATCTGATGTATTGGCTATTATATTCATGATGTCTGCAATTTGTGGGTTGGCATAATTGGCTATATTGCCCTCTCCAAAAAACGTTTTAAGGCTTGGTGAATAACCACATTCGATGCCTGTTAAAATGACGTCAAAATTTTTATTTTCTAACGTAGCACGATATGTTTCATTGTTTAATTGTTTGATATAAACCGTAATGCCAACATTCGCCAATTGTTCTTTGATATTTTCTGCCACTGCTACTCTTTGTGCTTGATTTCCATTGACAAATAAGGAAAACGATAATTCCATATTTTTACCATCGACTTTTTTGCGCCATTTATTATTTTTGTATTCCCAACCAGCACCGTATTAAAATTTGTTTGGCTTCTTCTGTATTGGTTGGTACACTTAAATCTTTGGTGTATAACCAATTTCCCATATCCAAACTAAAATTGGAAGCAATATAACCAGACCCTAAACAAGTCGCTACAATATTATTTTTATCAATCATTTTGCTGATGGCTTTTCGAACCTGTGAATCAGCAAATAATGCATTTTGTGTATTAAATGCCAAAAAATCATAGCCTCGTGCTTTATATTCTATTTTTTTGTAACCAATAGAACCAATATATTGCTCAACATCCTTGATTTTTACATCAACTATATCGACTTCTCCATTTTTAAAAGCATTGTATAATTCACCTGCAGAAGCATATAAATTGATATTGATTTCTTTAGCCATTGGCTCTTTGCTGGTATTCCAATAGTTATCATTTTGTGCAAGTTTTATGACATTGGCATCTACACTGATAATTTTAAAGAGTCCTGTCCCAATTGGTGCTATATTTTTTGGCGTTGTGGTAAACTCTTGTCCTTCATAATATTTTTCACTTAAAATTGGAAATGTTAGATTGTATTCAAAAAAATCAACTGGCTCGGATAAGGTTATTTTTAGTGTGTGTTCATCAATCACCTGTAATTGCCATACAGCATTAAGGTTTTGGGTATAGACAGAGCTAAATCCTCCTTGTTTTAATTGACCAATGGTAAATTGCACATCATTTGCTGTAAATGGTGTTCCATCACTCCATAAAACGCCTTTACGTAATTTTATGACATAGTTTAATTCATCTGTTTTGGCGATTTCTTCTGCTAAACAATATTGCATTTTATAAGCTTCGTTTAATGTAACTAATGGTTCGTAAATGATTTTTGTAATTTCTTGTACATTGCGATTATTACTCAAAAGTGGATTGATGGTATCAAAATTACAAATAGCAAATCGTAAATCAGTTTGTATGGTATTTACTGTAGAAGTTTGGTCAATGGTTTGATGATTGACATTTTTTTCCTTTTTTCCCATTCGATAAATGCCAAATCCAATTAATCCAATTACAATCATAATAAAGATATATTTTAAAATATTATTACCCAATTTAATCACCTGTTTATTACTATATATCATTTTGAATGAAGTTTCAAGAATTTTTTATAATTTTTCATATTTTTTCAAGCACAAGAATACAATTTTAAAAAGGAAGATAAGATTAAGGAAAGGAATTGTGATATTATATGTTTATTTATCATATTAAATTAGGGAGAACTAAGTTTTTCAAAGGAGTTTTGGTCGTTATGGCAATTTTTTGTATAGCACTTGCTGGAATGGGAATTTTCAAGATGTATTCTTCGAATCACGATTTTGAAACATTTGGTAGTGATTGTATGCCTTCTGCCGAAATAGCTTATTTAACAGATGAAAATTATACAAATGTTTTAAAAGCAGTACATGAAAATTTGGATACTTATGTTGGTCAAAAAATTTGTTATACTGGCTATGTGTATCGTGTTTCTGATTTGCCAAACAATCAATTTATTTTAGCACGTGATATGTTGCTTGAAAACACAAATCAAACGGTTATTGTAGGCTTTTTGTGCAATTTAGCCAATGCTTCTGATTTTGATACATATGCTTGGGTAAAAATCACGGGGACAATTGAAAAAGGGGATTATTTCGGTGAAATCCCTTGTCTTGCGATTGAGCAGATTGAACCAGTTAAGCAACCAGATAACTGTGTTGTACCAGCTCCAAATGAAAATTTCATTCAAACTTCAGTAATTTACTAAAAAAAGGCGATAAAATCGCCTTTTTTTCTATTCTTCTACTACAATTTGCCAGATACCTGCTACTTTTTGAGCAATCACATCACTTGGCATACAAACAAGTGGACAAATTCCCATATCAGTGCTATTATACATAGAAATTTCTCCATTACTTGCAACGGAAATTGTTCCTGTTATCGATGGAGGTTCTTGTCCCATTTCCGCTAAATAATAACCATTACATTCTTGATACTCTTCTGTATGTGGAAAATACAATGAGTCCTCATATGCTCTTGTATTTTTTAAAGAATAAGTTATTTCTTCTATTTCTGAATATTTTTCCATACAACTATTTTTGAATTGATAAGACAAAGTTGGTCCTCCCGTTGCTACTACTCCATCAATTCCTTCTGCATATTTTGCCCAATATGAAGTATCTTCCATCATTTGTATCCCCTCAAATGGACTGTGTAATTCCAGTATTTCCTTGTTTTTTCATATTTCTTTTTAATCTATCTATATTATTTTTTCTTATAAAACTGTTTGTGTGTACAACCACAAGGCTTTTAGCGATTTTAATTAATTTTGAATTTTTCATCTTTTGTTTCTTCTCCTTTTGGAGGTACTTTTTCTCTAAAAAGCCCTTATCTTTTATTATATCATATTTTTGAAAATTTGTCAACTTGACGAAATAGTCAAACTATGCTCTCACTTGATTTTACTGCATTTGCTCATTTTTTATTCTTCTGCTAATTTTCCTTGCAACGTTTTGATACTTTCTTTGTATGTTTGCAAAATACCATTTAATCGTTCAATTTCGTTTTTGCTTTCTTCCATTTGTTGTTCATAAAATTGATTTAATTCATCCAATTCTTCATCTGGCAGTTGATATAAGTATTCTAAACTATTTTTATCTGGTTCGGTGTCTAATTCTATTTCATCCACCATTTTTACCGTTTTGGGTATGGTGATATTTGGACATTGTGATACAACAGGCTCCTGCGTCCATGCTTTTGGTTTTCGATGAAAAACATGGGATACCCATTTAAAAAATCGAGTTAGCCATTTTTCTTTTTCTACCACCATTAAATTATTTTCTAACTTATTTTTTTCTTCACTCATAACCTTTTACCTATCTAAACTTTCTTCTTTTTCTTTGTTTCCTTCGGATAAACGTTTGTATCCTTTTAAAATTTTAGACATGCTTGCAATTTTTTCTTTGATATTTAAAATCATTTTTTGTAAAATTTGAATAATCGAAAATTTGTCTTGTATTTTTTCCAGTTTTTCTAATTTTGATAATTTATGTTGATTTATATCTCCTCCTAGTAAATCTCTGATTTTTAAGATGACTTCTATGATGTTCGCTATATCATGTCTTTGCATTTTGTTGATGTTTCCTGCAAAATAAGTCATAATACCAATATCTCTAGAAACTTGAATTTTTTCTAAATCTATTATAAATTGCATGAATTTATCTTTGTAACGATTTTCAATTCCTGCAAAAAGTTTGATATCTAATAAATCCAAAGCTTCTGATATAGGAAAAGCTAGTCTTTCTGGTCGGTGCATAATTAATCCAATGAATTTGTCTATTAATTCTAAAATGTCCCCTTCTTTTTCTCGTCTATAATCAATCGGTTGATTATAACGATTGTATTCACTACAAATTTTACAGAAGTGTTCCTTAAACCCCAGTGATAATAAGAATTTTTTATCTTCTTCTTTTTCCCTTTTAATTCTTTCGATTTCTTTTGGTGAATGAATTCTTTTGAATGCATAAACAAGACATGCAGTGATGACTTCGTTTTCATTCACATCGTCGAAATCCATTCGCTCAATAAAAAGTCTGGCTATTTCTGCTTTTAAAACAGAAGTTACATCAAAAAAAACATCCAATGTTGTTTTTTGATAACGACAAACAATTGCTACTTTCTCAAGTAAATCTTTTTCTTCTAAAATCGTCTCAGCAAATAAGGTTTTGTCAAATTTTTCGAGTTTGGGTATGACTTTTTGCTCTTGATTTAATACCTCTTCTAATAATTCTTCTTGATTTTCTAATGGGTTGTAGGTAGGTTCTTCGAATTGATTTAGTTTGAAATTCAAGTATCTTTCTTTTAAAACATTCTGTTTTACTTTATCGACAAACACAAGTAATTCCGTTTCAGATAATATTTTTTTAAGCTCATTATAATAATATAAACCATCGGAAAGATTATCGTTTAACCTTTTATAATCTTTCTTCCAAGAATCTTCGTTAGCTATCTCAGGAACTAATTTTTTGAGTTTTAATAATTTTCTCATTTCGCGTTCGTCTTCATAATGTTCATTTTTGTATTGAATATACTTTTCTTTTATGACTTCGATTTCTAATTGGTTCATAAATTCACCTTTTACCTTTGTAAAATTTTCAATTGTATTATATCGAATCCATTAAAAAAAATCAATCTTTGTTACACAAATGCAATCATTGTAACACAAATGTAATATAAAAACAGTGTGGCATAATTGTGTCACACCTTAATTATCGTTTTATTGCAATTTTTCAAATTTTGTTTTCTCTATTGTTTGTATTGAGTTTTCTAAAATTTCTTTTAATCTTTCATCTTGTTTCGTTAAATACAAATAACCAATCAATGCCTCAAAAGCAGTAGATTGTGCGTATTCTGCTACATTGGCGTTTTTTGCCACATGGTGATTTTGTACGTTTCTGCCACGCCTTACGATTTCTTGTTCTTTGGGTGTTAGGCTATCTTGTATCTTTTTTAACATCTCTGCTTGTGCTTGTGCTTTGACATAATGGATGGATTGTTTATGTAATTTATGTGGCTTGGCATTGGAATGATTGACCAAATTAACACGAATAAACATCTCAAAAACACTATCTCCAATATATGCCCAAACAAGAGGCGATAACATATTGACTTCTTCTATTTTCTTTTTTCTTTCTATCCATTCCAATTTCAAGGTTCCTCCAAACTAATCTTTCCGCAATTTTCCAGACCTAAAATCTTCTAAAATGAGACGTGCTGTTTTTTCATCATCAATTTCTCCACCTTGCTTTAAAGCACCTCTTTTTTGACCAATTACTTGCATGCATGTATAAATTTTATTTTCATTTTTTTCAATTACTGCCATTTCTTCTGAGGTTATTTTATAACGTGCCAAAAGACTCTCTAATTTTTGATCCAACAATCTTTTTAGTAATTCATAGGCAATTTCTACTCTTTCTAATAAATCATCTTTAATGGTTCCTGTAAAAGCGAGATTTAATGCCACCTCTTGGCTATCAAATTTCGGCCATAACACACCAGGTGTATCAAGTAATTCTTGATTTTTACCAATTCGAATCCATTGCTTTTGGCGTGTTACACCAGGTCTATTTGCCACTTCCATGGAACCTTTTTTAGCAATTCGATTTATGAAAGAAGATTTGCCGACATTGGGAATTCCTAATATCATCACACGAATTGTTTTATTGATTCTTCCACGTTCTCTTTGTTTTTGTTTTTCGTCTTCCATGAGTGTTGCCATAATTTTTAATACTTTTTCTATGCCTTTTCCAGAATGGGAATCGGTTAGAATTGTGGTTGTTTCTTTTTGTAATGCCTTAACCCATTTTTGATTGATTGTTTCATCTGCTAAATCAGCTTTGTTTAAAAGAATGATTTTCCTTTTTCCTTTTGTTATTTCTAATATATCTGGATTTCTGCTAGACTTTGGAATTCTGGCATCGAGTAATTCTATCACGATGTCAATTAATTTTAAATTTTCGATGATTTCTTTTTTAGTCTTGAACATGTGACCAGGGTACCAGTTAATGTTAGTTTTACCTGAATTTTGTTCCATATTTTCACTTCCTTTATCGATAACTTATCTTCTAAAAATTCTCCTAAGTCTGTTCAAATTTTAGAAAATATATTTTCTTTATATTTTACCATAGAAATATTTTCATTTAATTTTGTACTTTGGAATAAATTATCTCTATGATAACTTTTAGACATTTCTTGCCTAAAAACTTTTTCATTTTCGTAATTTTTTTATCAAATATATTTTTTCAGTAGAGTTTGACCAGCATTTATATTGGAATATCACTAATACAACAATACTATATTTTTCATTGCTTTTGTCTTGCAACATAGCTAATAATTTATTGGATAACTTGTCCTTATATTCTTCTGTTGCAATATTTCAAGTTGCTATTTATGTAATGTTTGTAACTATTTCTTCTATATCTGTCATATTATGTACCAATTCTTTTTTGTCTTTTTGACAAAACTTTTTTATTCCTTTTTGAGTTGTCAAGTAAAAATTGACAACTCAAAATTTGCTTTATTTTAATACTCTATTAGCTTTTTTATTTTTTCAAAAACCAAACATCCTCTCTATTCCAAAATATCCTATCATGGTCTTAAAAAATTCCCTCTATTTTATTTTATATTGATTTCGATCGGCTCGTTCATCAAAATTGCGTTCGTATTTTTCATTTTCATAATACCAATCGGTCTTTCGATCTGCTGGATGAAATCTACTTTTTTGAATGGCAACATCCGCCAATACTAAAAATGGTATGACAACGCCTAAAGCTGTAATAAAAATAGAACTTACATCTGTTACAACTAACTTTTCTGTGGTCATTGACACATTGGTTAAACCATTATATAAAACGGTTCCAAAATAAGCTGCATACATACCAAAATATAAAATAGTTCCTACTATATTTCTTCTAATAATGAGCAATACACATGGTATTGTAAAAAATAAAATGGCAATTTCAATGGTTGGCTGAAATGGTTGACAAATACATTCAATTCCCATTGAGTAAAATAACGAAATGATAACACGAAGCACCCAATATAAAATAGCCATAAAAACCATTAAATAACTAAATAAACTTTTCATATAAACTCCTATTTAAAAAAATAAGCGACCTGATCGTTTTTGAAGTAAATTACTTACTTGAAACTTCAGATCGCCATTTTATTTATTCGTATTTTTTATGACACATTATAATCGCTTACTTTTTTATAAGCATAAACAGCTGATAATGCAAATATTACAACAAGTAAAATTGTTTTTGAACTACTTCCTGTGTGTGGTAATTTGGTGCTATTAGATGTCGTATTTGTATTATTGTAAGTACTGGTATTGTTGGTTGTGTTATTGGTTGTATTATTACTTACAATGGATGAAGTGTTTGATGTTGTATTATTGGTATTAGCTGTAAGATTTACTGTATTGCCAGTATTGGTTGTATTGTTGGTATTGGCTGTGTTGTTATCGTTTGTTGCTGTAATCGTAACCGTATTATCTTCTGCTGCTAAGGAATACATATTACCTAACAATATAAACATTAAAGCAATTGCTACAATACTTAATAAAATTCTACTTTTTCTGACATTTTTTAACATATTTTTCCTCTCCTCACTTTTAATTTATTTTATTATAACATATAAAAATTTTTATGCAAGTTTTTTTTACAATTTTTTCAAAAATTTTTTAAGTTTAAACATTAAATTTAAAAAGTACGATATCTCCATCTTTCATGATATATTCTTTTCCTTCTTGACGTACCAATCCCGCCTCTTTTGCTTGCACAAGGGAGCCACCAGATTGCATAAAGTCTGTATAAGAAATCACTTCTGCTCGAATAAATCCTCGTTCGATATCCGAATGGATTTTTCCAGCTGCTTGTGGAGCTTTTGTACCATTTTTTATGGTCCAAGCTCTGACTTCAGGTTCTCCTGCGGTTAAAAATGAAATCAAGCCTAATAATTGATAACTCGCTTTAATCAATTTATCTAACCCAGACTCCTCCAAGCCTAATGCTTCTAGCATCTCTTTTTTTTCTTCCTTTTCTAAACCACTTAATTCTTCTTCTATTTTCACACACAAAGGAATGACTTCTGCCCCCTCTTGTTTTGCATATTCTTGTACTCTTTGAACATGTTCATTATTTTGTGGATTTTCCATTTGGCTCTCATCGATATTGGCAACATATAAAATTGGTTTACTTGTCAATAAAAAAGTATCTTTTAGAACTTCTTGTTCTTCCGTTGATAGTTCAACCGTTCTAGCCGATTTTCCATTTTCTAAACTTGTTTTTATTTTTTGCAAGGTATCGATTTCAAATTGATATTTTTTGTCAGCTTTCAGCATTTTTCTTGACTTTTCAAGTCTCTTTTCTATTGTCTCCAAATCAGCAAAAATTAATTCAAAATTTATAGTTTCCATATCTCTTACAGGATTGATATTTCCATCCACATGGACAATATTGGAATTTTCAAAACAACGCACAACTTGCACAATGCTATCTGTTTCACGAATATGTGACAAAAATTTATTTCCTAAACCTTCGCCTTTACTCGCACCTTTGACAAGTCCTGCAATATCCACAAATTCCACCACCGCATTGGTCACTTTTTGTGGTTTGTAAATTTTAGCCAATGTTTCCATTCTTTCATCTGGCACACTCACCACACCAACATTTGGCTCAATGGTACAAAATGGGTAATTAGCACATTCCGCACCAGCTTTTGTAATGCTATTAAACAACGTACTTTTTCCAACATTTGGAAGTCCAACAATTCCTATTTTCATCTATTTTCTCCTTTTTATTTTTTGCAAAATTTTAATTTTTATATTTGAAATTTTTAACAATTCTTTTATATCACAATTTTTATTCTTTTTCAACGTTATTTTTTTATTTTATAGCATTATCCTTGCAATTCGATTAAATGTATGTTTCAATCATACAAGCCTTTTTCTAAAGTTACTCTAATCCTAAAGGAAATGATCTGTTTTTTTATTAAAAAAAATAGAATATATGTTGCTTACTCCATATATTCTAACGTTGCCAATGACTAGTTACATCTATCAACTTGTACTTATCGTATACTACATATTTTATTATTGGTTAGTACCTTTGAAACTATCCCTTCAAAAGACCGCACTTAATAAAAGGTGACCTTTTCTTATTTTTATGATACCATATTTTTACTATTTTGTCAAGTTTTTTCGCAAAAATTAGGACAAATGTTCTCTAATTTTATCAATCGGTGCTCCTACTGCTGTGCAATTAGCTGGTATCGACTTCAAAACAACACTTCCTGCTCCAATTTTGACGTTATCTCCAATTTGAATGGGTCCCAAAACTTTCGTACCAGCCCCCACCATTACATGATTTCCAAGGGTTGGATGCCTTTTAAATGTGTCTTTTCCCGTTCCACCCAATGTCACTTGATGATAAATGGTACAATCGTCTCCAATTTTAGCGGTTTCACCAATCACCACCCCCATGCCATGATCAATAAACAATCTTCTGCCCATTTTAGCACCTGGATGAATTTCTATTCCTGTCAAAAAACGACCAATTTGGGAAACTAATCTTGCTAAAAAAAGCAATCTTTTTCGGTACAAAAAATGTGCTATTTGGTGAAAAACTAAAATGTGAAATCCAGGATACAACAACATCACTTCCCAAACATTTGAGGCAGCTGGGTCTTTGGCTTGTATATTTTTAGCATCTTCGTATAATTCTTTTATTTTTTTAAACATATTTTATCACCCTTATAGTATATGAAATTTAAGGGTGAATGGTGAATTAAAGACACGCTACTTGCGTGCCTTTTTCGTTAAAATATCAATTTTTCTTGCACATAGGGAACAACTTCTTCGATTTTTAAACGGATTTGCTCCATGGTATCTCTGTCTCGAATGGTCACACAACCATCGTTTTCTGTTTCAAAATCAATGGTGACACAATATGGCGTTCCAATTTCATCTTCACGGCGATAACGTTTTCCAATAGAACCTGCTTCATCATAATCACACATAAAATATCGGGAAAGTTCGCTATACACTTCCTCTGCTTTTTCGCTTAATTTTTTAGACAATGGCAAAACTGCCACTTTGTAAGGAGCAAGTACAGGATGTAAGTGAAGTACTGTTCGCACATCGCCTTCGGCAATTTCTTGTTCCTCATAAGCATTACACAAAAATGATAAAGCCACTCTATCACATCCTAATGATGGCTCAATGCAGTAAGGAACGTATTTTTCATTTTTTTCGGCATCCAAATACTGCATATCTTCTTTGGAAAATTCCATATGTTTGCTCAAATCAAAATTGGTACGATCTGCAATTCCCCAAAGTTCCCCCCAACCAAATGGGAATTTGAATTCAATATCGGTTGTTGCATTGCTGTAATGTGAAAGTTCGGCTGGCTCATGGTCACGCAAACGAATATTTTCTTCTTGCATACCAAGATTCAAAAGCCAATTTTTACAAAAATCTTTCCAATATTTATGCCACTCCAAATCCGTTCCTGGTTCACAGAAAAATTCCAACTCCATTTGCTCAAATTCACGTGTACGGAATGTAAAATTGCCTGGCGTGATTTCATTTCGGAAGGATTTTCCAATTTGTGCAATTCCCATTGGAAGCTTACGACGCGTGGTACGAAGCACATTTTTAAAATTCACAAAAATACCTTGTGCTGTTTCGGGACGCAAATAAATTTCGGCTTTGGCGTCTTCCGTAACACCTTGAAAGGTTTTGAACATTAAATTAAATTTGCGAATGTCCGTAAAATTCGTTTTTCCACAATTGGGACAAGGAATTTGGTTGTCGCTTATGAATTGCACTAATTCTTGGTCACTCATACCATCTGCAATCATGTCTTTGCCTTGTGCATGTGCCCATTCTTCGATCAATTTGTCGGCTCTGTGTCTGGTTTTACATTCTTTGCAGTCAATTAACGGATCACTAAATCCTCCCACATGACCAGATGCAACCCACACTTCTGGATTCATTAAAATGGCTGCGTCTAAGCCAACATTGTATTTGGATTCTTGCACAAATTTTTGACGCCACGCTTTTTTAATATTGTTTTTGAGCTCTACGCCCAAAGGTCCGTAATCCCAAGTGTTTGCTAAACCGCCATAAATTTCTGAACCTGGATAGACATATCCTCTCGCTTTACATAAATTTATAATTTTTTCCATTATTTCTACCATCCTTTTACCTCCTACTTTTAAAAATTCACACAATTTTCACAAAACTACCCCATATTCTACATAATTTTGTGTCCATTCGTGTTTTTTGGTGTGATAGAAAACAAAAATCGCCCTCTATCATCACTTTCCATCATGATAGGGACGAAAAAACTTTCCGCGGTTCCACCCTAATTGATATTGATTATTTTCAATATCCACTCTTCTTTTCTTTACTCCAAAGCTCCAAAATCCATCCATTATTGCTTAGTTTCCACTCTCCTAAACTCACTGGATATAATTTTTAGATGGATTTCCTCTTTTTCAACGTAACTTTTAAATTAGCTTTATTATATTTGTTTTGGAGGAAAAAGTCAATCGTTTTTTAAAAATTATACGAATTTGCATTTTATTCTTATACTTTTTTCAAAAAATGTTGCAAAATCTTACAATATACGATATAATTTTTGCAAATAAACAAAATGAAAGGAGAATTTATTGATGAAAAACATTGATGTTGCCATTATTATGGGGAGCGATTCTGACTTACCTATTATGAAAGATGCAGCCCAATTTTTTAATGATATGGGAATTTCTTATGAAGTGAAAATTCTTTCCGTTCATAGAACTCCTGAAAGGGCTTTGGAATATGCAGAAGAATTAAAAAAACGTAACGTAAAAGTCGTTATTGGTGGAGCTGGTGGAGCAGCACATTTGCCAGGTGTGATAGCTGCTTTATTACCTGTACCAGTGATTGGTGTACCCATTCATACAAAAACATTAAGTGGTGTTGATTCGCTTTATTCGATTGTGCAAATGCCTTCTGGTATCCCAGTTGCGACAGTTGCTATCAACGGTGCTAAAAATGCCGCTATTTTAGCGACCACTATTTTAGGAGTGTCAAATGAAGCAATTCAGCAAAAAATTATCGATTATAAAGCTTCTCTAAAAGAGGCAGTTTTAGCTAAAGATGAAAAATTGCAAGCAATGCGGTTATGAAGAATATTTAAAAAATAGGTAAATTTTGCAAGGGTTGATGCCTTCATTAACCCTATAAAAAGGAGAAAAATTATGATTCAAAAATTAAGTAGCGGAAAAGTCCGCGAAATTTATGAAATCGATGGAAATCAATTGTTGTTAGTCGTATCAGATAGAATTTCTGCTTTTGACTATATTCTACCATCTGTTATTCCAAACAAAGGAAAAATCTTAAACCAAATTTCTGCTTTTTGGTTTGATTTTGTGAAAGATATTGTGCCAAACCACATTATTTCAACAAATATCCAAGATTTTCCAGAAGAATTTCAAAAACCAGAATTTGCTGGTCGTTCGATGTTGGTCAAAAAATTAAAAATGCTTCCTGTCGAATGTATTGTAAGAGGCTATATTACTGGTTCTGGCTGGAAAAGTTATCAAGAAAATGGCACAGTTTGTGGGATTACTTTACCAGAAGGTTTACAAGAATCTGAAAAATTGCCAGAACCTATTTTTACACCTTCTACCAAAGCGGAAATTGGTGAACATGATGAAAATATTTCTTTTGAAAGAGTGGTTGAAATGCTTGGTTTGGAGCTTGCGACAAAATTGCGCGACAAAACTTTGCAAGTGTATACAAAATGCACAGAATATGCACGTCAAAAAGGTGTCATTATTGCTGATACTAAATTCGAATTTGGGCTAGACGAAAAGGAGGAACTTGTTCTAGCAGACGAAGTTTTGACACCTGATTCAAGTCGTTTTTGGTCAGCCTCAGATTATGCTATTGGTCGTTCCCAAAAAAGTTTTGATAAACAATATTTGCGTGATTGGATAAAGCAAAGTGGCTACAATCCAGCAGATAGTCTACCTATTCCAGAAGATGTTATCCAAACAACGGTCGCTAAATATAAAGAAGCTTTTGCGTTAATTACTGGAAAAAATTTTGAGGAGTAAAATTATGTATAATCTCGTCGTTTTCGCCTCTGGTGGAGGCACAACCTTGCAAGCTATCATCGATTCCATTGAAAAAAAAGAATTGGATTGTAAAATCAATCTTGTTATTTCTAATTCGTCCGATGCTTATGCTTTGGAACGTGCTAAAAAGGCTGGTATTGAAACTTATATCATTCAGAATAAAAAGTCAAGTCAAATCGATTTGGAATTGGAAAATTGCCTAAGTCAATATTCGATTGATTTGATTGTACTGGCTGGTTACTTAAAGAAAATCGGCCCTAAATTGGTTGACAAATATACGATTATTAATACACATCCTTCTCTTATTCCAAAGTTTTGTGGAAAAGGCATGTATGGCATGAAAGTTCATGAAGCAGTTGTTGAAGCTCATGAAAAAGTTAGTGGTGCAACTGTTCATTTTGTGAATAATCAATACGATGAAGGAAATATTATTCGTCAAACCAAAATCGAAGTTTTGCCAAATGATACAGCCAATGATGTGGCTGAAAAAGTAAAAGCTGCAGAGAAAATTCAACTCATTGAGGTTATAAAAATTTTGAGTAAATAAATCTATAATAAAAGAGCTTTTAAAAAATAAAATTTCTTAAAAGCTCTTTTTTCATATTTTCATCTTAGATATTATTTCTCTTTAAAAACAATTTCATAAAGATGTGGCAATACTGAAGGATCCCTAAAGAAAATCTTCTCAAGGATTTTCCAAACATCGATTTCTTCTCCATCTGGAGTAAAATAGTGAACGACAGGATCCACAGAGTTATAACCTGCAGCTATTCGCAAAGTATTACTGGAAACACCTAAAATTCCTGAAAGTGGTTCCAATATCTCCCTTGGAACAATAGCTTTAAGTTCCTCGTATTCCTTAATTTCTTTAGCAGTAATAGAAGGATTTTTAAGCATATCTGCAATGTCTTGGTAAGTCATGTTCCTGTCTTTCCGAACTTTTTTTATCAGTTCAGACATATTCATGTGTTCATAGCACTGCTCAATTTCTTCACAACTAGGTAATTTCATAAAAAAACCTCCTTAAAAAATAGTTATTTTATAGTGACTTGTAATATATAATTTGCACTCGGCAAATTATATATATTTTATCACAATGCTTGTATGTTTTCAATAGTTTTAGCATTTTTTTCTTGTCTTACAAGTAATCTAGTATCTAATATATTAAATAAATATAAAGCTACTTTGTTTCTTTCAACTTCTTTCATTTTCATTATTTTAACCATAGTAAAATTCATAATAAAATATTTGCTCTGTCCAAAGTTTATTAAGGTAGTTATGATGTGCTATCATAACCTGGGAACTCTGCGAGGCAATACACACTGACAAAACATACCATTTTTCCCAAAGAAAAAATCAACCATTTTACTGATTGATTTTCATATTTATCTGTTTAAATTCGTTGGAACAGAAACGTCATTGGTGGAGGTGGCGAGAGTCGAACTCGCGTCCAGCAACATTTCCCCATAAACTTCTTTCCGAGTGCAGTTTGTTCTTAGATTTCCTGTATGCTGATTTAACAAACAAAATCAATCCACAGTAGTCTTTTTAAAATCCCACAAATGTCAAAGACAATCATTTGCTTTGTTTCCTACTTAATTTGACACCTATTTTTTAGCCGTAGGTTGCTAAAAGTAGATGACGCGGCACTTAGGCTGCGTATGCTAATTCTTTATTATCAGCGTTTATTTTTGTTTATGCCTTTTATAGTGGCCAGGCATCTCCACTACTCGCTATTTATGGTTCTACATTGTTGTCGAAACCAAATACACCCCCATATTTTATTGGAGCTATTTTTATTATATACTGTTTTCATTCATTTTACAAGGTATTTTATAAAAAATAGCCCTACCTTTTATTGTACCACATTTATGTAAATTTGTCAAGTCACTGCTACTGTTGAAGTTTTACTGCAATTGGGACGAATTTTGATAAAAATCACAAAAATGATTGATGGGACAATTTTCACAATTTGGCTTTCGTGCTATGCAAATCTTCCTTCCGTGCCACACAAGTAAATGATTAACATCATAATAATATTTTTTAGGTACCACTTTTAACAAATCTTGCTCAATTTTAATGGGATCTTCTTCTTTTGAAAAACCAAGTTTATTAGAAATTCTCTTGGCATGTGTATCAACTGCAATTCCAACTGGATTTTGAAAAGCTTCTAACATAATGACATTTGCACTTTTCCTTCCAACTCCAGGCAAACTTTGCAGTAATTCCATATCATTTGGTACAATACCATCAAAATCATCTAACAGTTTTTGACTACAAGCTTTGATATTTTTGGCTTTGTTTTTATAAAATCCACAAGGATGAATGATTTTCTCTAATTCCTCTATCTCGATAGTGGCTAAAGCTTCTGGTGTATTATAGTTTTGAAACAAATCTGGTGTCGTTTTGTTGACACGTTCATCCGTGCACTGTGCAGAAAGCATGACTGCTATCATCATTTCAAATGGGGTACTAAAATCCAGACTGCAGGTGCAATCTGGATAATATTTTTTTAATGTTTCTATAATTTGTATTGCTTCTTTTTTTGTTTTCATTTATCTTCTCCGTTATTTGGTTCATTTTTTACTTTTTTAAATAGTAAATCAAATATAATACCAAGTCCTATTAATAGAATTAAGAATTTGATGCTTCTTCCAATTGCTGGAATGTAGGAAATACCCCATATGGCAAGTGCAATCAGAATAGCCACAAGAATTATTTTGCCTTTATTGCCTTTGTGTTCGTTCTTTTTCAAAAACACAATTCGATGAGCCAATTCAAGTGCTACAACTGGCAAAGCAATATACAATAAAATACCATAAATAGCAAATAACGAAATACCTAATACACTGGCTACAATTGAAATAACCAGTAAAAAAGCTAACACTGGAAAGACTACTAAAACTCCGATTCCTTTGCACATTGATTTTAACAAATCTGTCCAATCTTTTCTTGGCAACATCTGAAATTTAGAAGACAAAAACAAAATCAACAAAGCTATTATTAAAGTTTTAACAATGACTTTTATACTTTCTAAAAGATAGTCATTTACTTTATCTTGATACGTTTCTTCTACCTCTTGCATTTGCTCAAATCCAACTTCTCCCACTTGTGCCATTTCTGAAATCATACCTCTTCGTTTCGAAAAATAGTTTAATTTTCCAGCAATTACAGCTGTATCTAAGACTTCTAATGTTTCTACACTGGTATAGAGATTTTTTCCGATATTTCCACTAATTTGCAATCGATTAGCTCCTATACGTGCATTTCGCCAAACAATTGATTCTTTAGGCATGGATACGAACTCTGCTAATGCATAAAAATCATTGGTTACTCCTGCAAATTCAATATTTTCCGCCATTAGATAGAGGGAACCTGTAATTTCAGCATTTTCAATCTTTATATTTTGTGCCATGGCATATACATTTCCGTAAATCGTGGCGCCTTTGATTTCTAAGTCTTGTGCCATTACATAGATATTTCCATTAATTGTTTGAGTAATGGAAATATCTTGTTGCATTTGATATAAATCATCTTCTATTGTTTCTGTTTGTGTTATTGGCTGCTCAGAAATAAGTTGTATCAAATCATCGTAATTTTCTTCTTCCGTCCTTTCAGTTGCAAATGCAATGGTTGATAATAGCATGATTCCTAATAAAAAACTTCCTATTATTTTTCTCATATCAATTCTCCTTTAATTTTTGTACAGCTTGTGCATAGTTTTCTGAATCGGTAATATAGCTTCCTGATACTAAAATATCACATCCTGCTTCTTTTACCGATTTAACGGTTTCGGAATTAATTCCGCCATCTGCTTCGATATCGATTTCTAATTCGTTTGTTAGTAGATATTGTTTTAATGCTTTTATCTTTTCTAGCGTTTCTGGCATTAGTTTTTGTCCACCTTTTCCAGGAATAACTGTCATAATCAACACTTGATGAATGTAAGGTAAAAATTCCTTGATTGGTTCAATCGAAGTTTCTGGATTAATCGCTATTCCTACTCGGATATTGTTTCTTTTTAGGTCCTGTATGATTTCCATTATTCTTGATTTTTCTTGAATGGCTTCATAGTGAAATGTGATAATTTGTGGTTCTAAAGGAATATAGTCATCCATGATTTTTTCTACGTCTTCCACCATTAAGTGCACATCGAGCCCAATGTTGGTGATGTGAGAAATGGTTAGACTATATTCTTTCATTTGATCTAACGTGTTTTTTTCAACAAATTTTCCATCCATGACGTCTATGTGAAAATAATCAACTTTGGCAGTTTCTAGATTGTATATTTTGGAAACAGCATTTTCTGGCTTCATGGATAGAAGAGATACAGATATTAGTGGCATTGTTTTTTCCTTTCTTTGTTTGTATTGCTTATAAAATAGGCAGACAGGATTATCTGCCTTTATAAGGTATCATTATTCTACAGTTAAGGTTTGATCACCAGCTGAAAAATCAACAGATTTGTTGTATTTTACAACATCATCTACGTATACTTTGATTTCTTTGACACCAGATGTGGTATAACTTGCTGAAATGTCAGTTGTAGTTAGCTTTTTGGTTTCAGAATAGATGTTATCATCGCCTACTTTAATAACTACTTTGGCTGATTTTACTTCTGGTGCTTTTGGTGTTATTGTTTCGTCTTCATCTGTGTTGGTTATGTTTTGTGGTTGTTCTGGTTCTGTATAATTCATTAATGATTTTAAGTTTACATTAACAGTTACTTTTGATTTGGCTGGTAATTTGTTAATTGTTAACGTTATCGTTGTTCCTTCTTTGACTGTTTTATTGGCACTAATACTTTGTGAAATAACAATTCCATCACTTTTATTCGTATTTTCTTCATAGGTTATTTCTACTTTTAAACCTAATGCTTCTAATGTACTTTTGGCCTCAGCTTCAGATTTGTTTACAACACTTTTTACCGTCACATCTTTATATTGGCTTCCTTTACTTACTTTGATATTTAAAACTG
This sequence comes from uncultured Clostridium sp., assembly GCA_947653235.1. Classification (GTDB taxonomy): domain Bacteria; phylum Bacillota; class Clostridia; order TANB77; family CAG-508; genus Scatovivens. Next base: position 155,984 of record CANTGH010000002.1, on the reverse strand, counting down.
TATCTAATGTAATTTCTTCTCCACCATCATGGTCAACTTCTGTTACAACTCCTGCTTCTACTTCTTCGTTGAAATCTTCTGTTATTTCATATTGTATTTCTAAATCTTCATCCTTTAAATCTTCGGTTAATGCTTCTAGTTCTTTGATTAAATCTTCTTTTTTCTTGCCAATCATTTTCTTTGGAAGTTTTACTTTGGTATTTTTTAATTTTTCAGCTAAAGCATCATCTAAGCTTCCTTCACTTATGATTAATTTAATTTCTTCTGTTTCATTAATCATATAATTTTCTTGATATTCTGGTTTTTGACTAATCACATATCCTTTTTCCACATCGTCACTATTTTGGCGTTCGATGTTGTAATTCTTTAAGCCTAATCCTTCTAATAAAGAAATTGCTTCTTCTTCACTGATTGGATTTCCTTCTGCATTACGTACAAGATTTGGTATTTGAATTTGCTCTGGTCTAGAAAATATCGATAAAGTCGCAAACATGGCTCCTAAAAATAATCCAATACAAACAATTAAAATAGCAACTACTTTTAAAATTTTATGCTCTGCAAAAAATTGTCCTAATTTTCCTTTTTTTTCATCGGAAGTTTCTGTATTTTTATTCGATTTTGGTGCTTTTCTTTCTGTGTTTTTGTCCAAATTATAAATGGTTGGAATTTTTTGAGTTGGAGAATTTTCGGAAGGTTTATGTAATACGACAAAATTCTCATCTGGCTCTTTTAAGGCACGACTTAAGTCTTCTAACATTTCAGTTGCCTTTTGGTAACGACAATTTGGGTCTTTTTGCATGGCTTTTAAAATAATCATATTGACACTAATTGGAATTTGCTCATTATATTCTTTTGGTTCCACTGGTTCTTCTTGTACTTGTTTTAAAGCAACTGATACTGGTGTATCTGCATCAAATGGTACACGAGCTGTTAACATTTCATATAAAACAATCCCTAGAGAATATAAATCTGATTTAGCATCTGTAAAACCACCTTTGGCGTGTTCTGGTGAAAAGTAATGGACTGAACCAATAGTTGTTCCAAATGCTGTAATCGTCGAATTGGAAACCGCTTTAGCAATTCCAAAATCCGTCACTTTTGCAATTCCATCTTCTGTGATGATGATATTGTGTGGCTTAATATCTCTATGTATGATGTTGTTTTTATGCGCCACTTCCAAGGCAGAGGCAATCTGAATGGCAATATTGACTGACCATTTCCAAGATAAAATTCCATCTTCTACAATAATTTCTTTTAACGTCTTTCCTTGAATTAATTCCATGACAATATAATACAAATTATCTTCATTTCCGACATCATAGATGGATACGATATTGGGATGTGTTAAACTAGCAGCAGATTGTGCTTCTGAATTAAATTTTTTGATAAAATCTGTATCGGTTGTAAATTCGTCTTTCAAAATTTTAATGGCAACATAACGATTTAAAACATGACATTTTGCTTTATAAACAGTTGCCATTCCACCATTTCCAATTTTTTCTAAAATTTCATATCGATTATCTAACATTTTTCCTATAAGATTCATTTTTATTTCTTCCTTCCTTCAATTAGGGTTTGTCTGTACATAAGAGTAGAATGTAGTACCTACTTTTTATATATTATCAATAATAATAGCTGTAATATTATCGCTTCCGCCTTCTCGGTTCGCACTATTGATTAATGCTGCCACTGGATTTTCAGAGTTTTGTAGTAAAACTTCATAAATTTGCTCATCTTTTAACATATTGGTTAGTCCATCGGAACACATCAGCAAAATATCGTCTTTCAAAAAACCTTTACACATAACATCTGGTTCTACTAAAGCGTTGCAACCGACTGCTTTAACAAGCATATTTTTCTTTGGATGCGTATCTGCTTCTTCTTGACTTATCTCCCCGTCTGTAATTAATTTTTGAACATAACTGTGGTCTTTGGTTAATCTTCGCATAATATTTTTTCGAATACGATATACACGACTGTCTCCTACATGACCAATAAATACTTTATTATTATAGATTAAGCATACATCTAAAGTTGTCCCCATGTCTTTTAATTCTTCTGTTTCTTTGGAACGTTCGTATACCATTAAATTAGCATATTCTATACTATCTGAAACCAGCTTTAGAATGTCTGATCGTTCTTTCGGAATTGTTTTAAAGTTGTTACAAATATAATTTTGTGCACTATATACTGCCACAGAACTTGCTATTTCGCCACCTTTATAACCACCCATACCATCGGCTAAAATACATAATTTTATTTCATCATCCTCCTTGGCTACATAAAAGCTATCTTGGTTCATGTCTCGTGCTTTACCAATGTCTGATTTTGCTAAAATTCTCAAAACTTAAAATCACCTCTTATTCTTGCTCAATGTTTGTCTTCTTAGTTGTCCACATGCTGCATTAATATCTGAGCCTAATTCTCGTCGAATTGTTGCTACAATTCCATGATTGTTTAGATAATCTCTAAATTTGATAATATTTTCATTTGTACTTTTTGCAAATTTTCCTTTTTCGATTGGATTAATTGGTATTAAATTAACATGTGCTAACATGCCTTGTAATAATTTTACTAATTCTTTTGCATCGGCTAAATTATCATTGTTTTCCTTAGCTAAAGCATATTCAAAAGAAATTCTTTTATTCGTTTTTTGGATATAATATTTACAAGCTTTCATTAATTCTTCGATTGGATAAACTTGATTAATTGGCATCATAGCACTTCTTGTAGTATTCTTACTGCTATGTAAAGAAACTGACAAAGTACATTGCATTTGTCTATCTGCCAATTCATATATTTTAGGCACCAAACCACTGGTAGAAATCGAGATATGTCTTGCTCCAATATTCAAACCTTTAGGATGATTAATGATTTCAATTGCTTTCATAACATTTTCAAAATTATCAAATGGCTCACCAATTCCCATAAACACAATATTGGAAATTCGTATCTGTTCTTCCTTTTCAATTTCCAAAATTTGCTGGATTATTTCTCCTACCTCCAAATTTCTAACAAATGGAATCCCTGTAGAAGCACAAAATTGACATCCCATTTTACAACCAATTTGCGAAGAAAGACAAACTGTGTAACCATGGTGATATTGCATCAAAACTGTTTCTATCAAATTTTTTTCTGAATCACACAAATTGAATAAATATTTTTTGGTACCATCTTGAGAAACTAGCTTTTGTTCTAATTGAAATTTTCCTATATGGTAATTATCTCCTAATTTCTTTCTTAAGTCAAGAGATAAATTGGTCATTTCATTAAATGTCGTTACTTTTTCTTGGTACAGCCATTGAAAAATTTGTTCTGCTCGGAAAGGCTTTTCACCTATTTTTACCATTTCTTGTTTTAAATCATATAATGTATTATTTCGTATATTTTTTTTCAATGATTCCTCCTAGTTTTTATTTATATCATAAACTTCATTTTTCTTCAATACATAACCTCTTGAATTTTGGAATAAAATTTCAAACTGACTTTTATCTTCAAATGCTTCTAAATCATAGCTTTCGTTCACTCGGATGATATATTGTACATTTTCTTTGGCTAAGCCATCTTCTATAGTATAAGGTGTGGCATCTTCGATGATTTTATTGTATTTTATCGTGTCTGATTTCAAATCAGCAATTGCCAAAGTCCATGCTCTTTCATTGTTACTTCCTGAAATCAATAAAGTATTTTCTAATTTTACGTCTTCCAGAGTTTTGATAAATTCCATGACTTCAATTTGCTCTTTCGCTATATTACAAAAGGCAAAAATGAGACCTTTATATTGATAATTTTGTTCAAAATAAACACCAACATAATTTGGGATTTTATCCTTTTTTTCTTGTGGCAAAATGGTTCCTGCTTTGAAAATAATAGTGAACAACACAAGCAAAACCCAAGCACCTTCATAAATTGGTAAGAACATTTTAAAATATTTTTTCTGGATATATTCATTTACTAATTTTATTGTAATTGCTAAAACACAAACCCATAAAACATAATATAATTTAAAGAAATAATAATCTGAAGCAATTCCAATTCTCATAGCAAGCCATGCAACTACAAAATACGCTCCAAATACCCAAGAAAAAATATCTAAAAATTCAATTTTGAATTCTTTGTTACGTATTTTTAAGACAATATCTGCCACATATAACACACCAAATAGTCCATAAAATTCAAAATTAGCATATAATTCCGAATACATTCCTCCTGGATTTTTTAAAGCATCAATCAAATTACTTTGATTAGCAATAAAAAACGTTGGCACAAATAAATAGCCAATTCCCAAAATCGTGATTAACAACAAAATTCCCGTCACAATCAAGGTTTTCTTCTTAAATATTTTGCAATATGTTTTACCTTCTTCATTAAAATCTTTTACAAAAATGTAAATACAAATTGCTGCAAATACACCTGGTACAAACAAGCAATATGAGAAAATCATGCCCATGGCTAATAAACCAATTAAAACAATTACAAAAGATGATTTGATTTTTTCTTTGCTAAATAACATTGGTACAACGCAAAGTAAAGCTGTGACAAACATTACGCCAAGCGACAAATAGGAAAATCCATACATATAGGAATTATAAGGATAAGCAAACATAAATAACCAAAGCAAAAATACTGTCATCACAAATCCACATTTTCCTTTGATTTTGTCCATAATTAAAACATAAAAAGTCAAACTACTTAAAAATAGTATGCCAATCTCAAACATTTCATATACATAATATTCTGGCATGCCAAACAAACCATGAATGACATTCATCAGTAAACCATCATTGATGTAAGCTCCTGTTTGCATGACATTGAAATTAAAAATCGTTTTATCTTCGCAATTTGGAAAAATCATCAAATTGTCAGAAAAATGCTTGGCTGCGCGATAATGAATGGCAGAATCCAAAGCTGCATATTTCAACCCACCATCTTGTGGGCGAATTTCTTTGATCAAAATTCCTGTAAAAATGACAACTAAAATGGCCAATCCAATAAAATCTTGTTTGTTTACTGTATATTTTTGATACTCACCATTTTTTACAGCTTTATAACCCAAAATCACAGCAAATACAATATTTATAATAGACAATAGCCACAAATAACAAGTAATTTTCAATAACCCCAAAATCATACAAATTGTGATATTATAACCAATAAAACTAAGGATGAAAATCGTCATCCATTTTATGGCATTTAATTTTTCTTCCGATTTTTTATATCCCAAAAATCCTGCTCCGAGAAAAATAACAGATAGTAAATATAGAATTCTCATTTTTTCCTCCTCAAAATCCAACCTTCTTTTCCTTCAAATGGAATACTCAAAAGAACTTTCTGTCCTACTTTTCCTGGATTGACGGTTGGAATTGGTTCTCCTGTTTCATCATTCCATAAATCATGGATGGTAAATTCGATTGGTTTGATTTGCCCAGGAATAAGCAATTCTAACGTATCACCAACCGATAATTTATTGCGAATTTCGATTAAAAATTTATCGTCCATTTTTTGGATGATTTTTCCGCCAAATTCGTAATCACTATTATATTGACGTCCAGAATAATCTTGAAAATCTTTGTTGTTTCGATCGTTAAAATAAAATGTTGTTAAGCCACGCGTTTTAGTTTTTTCTAATTCTTTCAAATATGGCGTATAATCATAATTTTCTGGATTTTCATAAATCGCATCAATTGCATTTCGATAAGCATTTACCACACTTGCTACATAATACTGCGTTTTCAGTCTACCTTCAATTTTTAAGCTATCTACTCCCATCTGAATAATTTCTGGTAATTCTTTCATCAAACATAAATCTTTGGAAGAAAAAATATAAGTTCCATTTTCGTCCGTATCTAGTGGCATCAATTCTCCTAAGTGATTTCTATCTTCTGCGTACAAATTAAATGCCCAACGACAAGCTTGTGCACAATCACCTAAATTTCCAGAACGATTTGCCAAAAATTCACTTAAAAAACATCGTCCTGAATAACCAAAACACAAAGCTCCATGAACAAACATTTCAATTTCCAAATCTTTTGGTTTGTTTTTCATAATTTCATTGATTTGATCTTTTGACAATTCTCGTCCAAGTATCACACGTTTTGCACCATTTTTATACCAGAAATTACAAGTATGATAACTAACTGTATTGGCTTGTGTACTAATATGAATTTCTACATTAGGTGCTACCTCTTTGACTGCTTCTACTACACCCCCATCTGAAACAATAACACCATCGACTTGCAAATCATTCAAAATTTTAGCTTGTGCTTTAATTTCCTCATAAGTTTCGTCCCAAGCAAAAATATTCATGGCAACATATACCTTTTTCCCATGTTTTTTTGCGTATTTAACCGTTTTTACTAAATCTTCATCATCCATTTGCGAACGCGAACGAAGTGATAGTTTAGACGTTCCGTAAATATACACTATCGGCACCATATAAAAAAGCTGTTTTGGCTTTTTCAAAAGAACCCGCTGGAGCTAATAATTCTATTTTTTTCATCCTTTTTTCCTTTTTATAGTTTATTGTTTGCATTATACCATTTCCTTTTATTTTTTTCAACAAAAATAGAGGAATTTATTCAAAAATTCCTCTATTTTTCATTTTTATCCCTTATCTTAGTCTTTTTACAATTCTTGCTAAATGATCAACTAAATAGTCAACATCTTCTATTGTATTTTCTTTACCAAATGTAACTCTTAAGCTACTTCTTGCAATGCTTGCTGGAACACCAATTGCCAATAAAACATGAGAGGGATTTAAAAAACCACTACTACAAGCAGAACCACTAGAAGCACAAATTCCAACTTTATCCAATTCTTGCAATAATTTTGCCCCATCAACCCCTTTAAAACAAATATTACAATTTCCTGCTAATCGATTTTCTAAATCACCATTCACACGAATATAGGGAATGTTCTTTTCTACATTTTCCAGATAATAATCACGAAGAATTTTGAGTTTTTTAGAATACTCTTCTAACCCTTCTTGTGCTATTTCAATTGCTTTTCCGAAGTCCTACAATACCTGCTACATTTTCTGTTCCTGCTCTTTTATCTTGTTCTTGGTGCCCACCATCTTGCATACGAATAAAATTAACATGTTCTGCTATATAGGCCACTCCTATTCCTTTTGGACCATAAAACTTATGAGCAGACATGGACAAAGCTGAAATGCCTAATTTCTTCACATCGACATCAATATTTCCAATCACTTGCACCGCATCTGTATGAAAATAAATTCCATAACGTTTTGCCATTCTTCCAATTGATTCTATATCTTGAATGGTACCAATTTCGTTATTAGCAAACATAATACTAATTAAAATGGTCTGTCGATTGATTAATCTTTCTAATTCTTTTAAATCAATTCTTCCTTTGCTATCCACATTGAGATAACTGACACGAAATCCCATATATTTTTCTAAAAATTCACAGGTATTTAACACAGCTGGATGTTCAATTTTGGTTGTTATAATATGATTTCCATATCTTCTGTTGGCTATTGCAATTCCTTTGATGATGAGATTATCACTTTCGGTCCCACCACTTGTAAAATAAATTTCATTTGTATGACAATGCAAAGCTTTTGCTACTCGTTGCCTGGCAAAGTTGACCGCTTCTTTATTCGTTTTTCCAATGCGATAAACCGATGAAGCATTTCCAAAATTTTCTGTTAAATAGGGCATCATTTCATTTAATACTTGAGGCTCAATTGCTGTGGTTGCGCTATGGTCAAAATATCTAATATTCTGCATAATTTCCAACTTCCTTAAACTTAAAATTTATTTGCTCATGTTATTATATGTTTTTTTCTTTTAAGTTGTGCCTATTTTTCATTTTTTATACAACTTGACAAATTCTGTAAAATAATGTATACTATAAATAAGAACTATTGTGGTCTTTTTAGACATTTTTCACCTAGTGAGGAGGATTTATGCGTATTTCATCAAAAACTTTTTTACAAGCAACCATAATTGATATCGCTCTAGGTTATCTTTGTTTGTTTTTTCAAAAGAGTGATCTTGCTTTATTAATATGTTTTTCAGGTGTTATACATTTTGTCATGTACTTTATACGCAAGAAACAAGAGGAAAAATAAAAAAACCTTCCGCCGAAATTTTAGCGGAAGGTTTTTTTATTTGGCTTCCCAACGAAGCATTTTGATATCTTTATATTTGTTTAAAATTTCTGTATATTTTTGATAATCTTCCTCCCATAAAGCGTCTGGAACTTTGTCAAAAGCACTAAAAATACTTTCAGCTTCCTTAAGGAAGATAATCTGTTGCTGAGGTGTTAAATTATCATATTTTACACAAAATGCATATAATTTGTCAAGCGTATCATTCGCCTTGATAAACGTCCAAAAATCCGTTACTTTCATACCTGCCATTTTAATTTGTGCTACTGCCAGTAGACCTAACAATATAATTACGATTATTAATACAAATATTATGCTCACAAACTCCATTTTTTTCCTCAGCTTTCTTTCGTAAGAATTCTACCTTATTCTTCCCAATTGTGGTATACTTCTGATACATCATCTAAATCTTCTAGATGATCAATTAATCTTTGCATTTTTTCGGCCTCTTTTTCGTCTAATGCAACATATGTGCTTGGCACCATTTGAATTCCTGCTTCTAAAAAAGAAATTCCTTGTGCTGTTAGTTTTTCCGTCACAGCTGTAAAATCACTTGGCAATGTTGTGATTTGGTAAACTTCTCCTTCATTTTGAAAATCTTCTGCACCATTATCAATCGCTAGCATCATTAAATCGTCTTCATTTAATTGACAAGTTTCTTTTTCAATAACCAAAACACCTTTTTTCTCAAACATATAGGATACACAACCAGAAGTTCCTAAATTTCCACCTGCTTTGCTAAATACATGTCTGACATCTGCTGCTGTTCTGTTTTTATTGTCGGTATTACATTGTACAATGACAGCTACTCCACTTGCTCCATATCCTTCATAAGTAATTTCTTCGTAATTGCTGTTGGCTCCTTCACCTGATGCTTTTTTGATGGCATTGTTAATGGTATCATTAGGCATGTTATTGGCTTTGCATTTAGCAATGACATCTTTTAGCTTCGAGTTTCCCGCAGGATCGGGACCACCTTGTTTGACTGCAATTAAAATTTCTCGACCAAGTTTGGTAAAAATTTTTCCACGTGCTGCATCTGCTTTTCCTTTTTTAGCTTGTATATTATGCCATTTGCTGTGTCCTGACATAGCTTTATCCTCCTTTTATTTTCCATTTGTTTGATTATAGCATATTTTTTTTAATTTGTGTAGTCCTTTTTTGGAATTTTTATCTTAAATTTTTTCTTCCCATTCCTTTTCGCGAAATCCAACTAATACAAAATCATCACAAATCAGTAAGGGACGTTTGATTAACATGCCATTGCTTGCTAATAATTTTATTTTTTCTTCTGCTGTCATGGTTTCTAGTTTTTCCTTTAAATTCATACTTTTATAGACTAGACCGCTGGTATTAAAAAACTTCTTTATTTCAAAACCACTTTGATTAATCCATTTTTGTAATTCTTCAAATGTAGGCGTATTTTCTACAATGTGCCTATCTTCAAATTCTACTTTTTGGTTTTCCAACCATTTTTTTGCTTTTTGACAAGTGCTACATTTGGGATATTCAACAAATAAATATTTCATATTGCCTCCTTATTTTACTTCTGTTTCCCACAAGCCATGTTTGTTGCAATACGCATACAATTTTGCACCTGGAATATAAGGCAAATGACATTGTGCATTTTGCTCTGGATATAAATCTACAAAATATTCTTTATCTTCCGAAACCAAAGCAATCCATTCAATAAAATGCTCTTTTTCCATAACATGAGCCACTTTCACAAATATTCCGCCATCCATTTTCTCATACGTTGGAACATGTTTTTCAAATGCCGCATCCACAGAATTTGGCACGATTTTTTCCATTGGCTCATCACAGCAAATCATACCGCAACCTTTACAGTTGCAATCCTTTATCACACGGACTATTGCTCCACAATGTTTACATTTTTTTAAAATTAATTGTTTTTTCATTTTTCTACCTCCTCTATTATTTTTATATTATATCATCTATTTTAATTTTTGCCAATTCATTTTTTATAAAAAAAGAAGAAGGCTCCACTATGGTGTCAGAGCCCTTTCTTTTTTCGTAGATTAAAACGCTATTACAACAACTCCTCTGTGCTGCCAGCAAAACATAGAACCTCTGTTTCCCCTTTTCCACATAAAGCTTTGAATAAAATATTCTAATTCGTCTTTTCTGAGTAAATTTGTCATAATATCTCTGGAAAATTTTATATTCCAAGCTTCCGCTACTGTTGGCATAGGGCTTAAAATACGATTTGCCGAAACAACCCATGTAAATCCTCTTTTCAGCTCACTTGCAAAATCATCTAACATTGACTGTTGCATTTCTTTATGTCTTACTTTTTTTATCGCTTCCCCCATATTTTCCTCCTGCTTATTCAAACAATGCTGCTTTTTTCTGCATATACCATTTTTTATACTCTTTTCCAAAAATTGAGTACAAATACCGAATCCACGCGTCTTCCAGGTTCTTCTTCTGCACATGTGTAATATAATCATCAGTTAGATGAAGCGTGTGGTGCTTGTGTAGTTCCTTGCTATAATAAGAAACTGAACACCTTTTCCCATAACTTCCTATTTCAAGATTTCGCTGCGAGAATTGTTTGGGAATATCGTCCTTAATATTACATAAAATAAATTCCCTAATCTGTGTTTCTGTCAACCGTTCTACAAACATAAAATATCCTCCTTTAGTTAAAAGAAAGCCCAAGTTGAAAATACCTAGCTGTCTCGGACTTTTCTCAAAATAGTTATGGAATGATTATATCAAATTATGTTGATTTTGTCAAATCCTTTTTTAGAATCGAAAAAGAGCGTTTCTGCAATTTTAGTATCTGCATAGTGTTTCTGCCTACGAATTTTCATTTTGAAACATATTTACTATTTTTTACTAGATCTTTCAATTTTATTATTAGAATTATACTTAATCACTATTATGTTGAATCTAATTGTCTATATTTATTTTATATATATATCCTAGTCTTTGATATAATTCATTGTCACTAATACCAATATATTGACCTATTTGCTGTCCTAATTTTTGATAAAGATTTAAAGCTTTATTATGGCTTGATTTAACATAGACTTCTTTTACATTATTTTCTATTAAATCTGGAAAAATAATGTCTTTAAGCCATTTTGTTCCGATGCCTCTATATTCCGTTAAAATATGAAAACAAGTTAGTTGTACTGAATTATCTATTGTATTATAAGGATAATTTTCAATTTTCTGTAAAAAATTTGCCATATAATTTTTTCCCTTTATAAAAAAGCAAACTCCTATTACTAGATTATCTTCCTCCAAAAAATATATGTCAATTTTTAAGTCCTGTTTTTCCTTTAAGCTTTGTTGTAATTCATTTATCATTTTTCTTGTATGTTTATATTCATCCCAATCATCATACATATTATTTTCTAATTTTTCTTCTCCATACTTTATTACTGGATACATTAATTTATTATAATCTAAATTCTCAAAATCACTTAATTGTCTAATACATATTTTTTTAGTATCATTTTTTATATTCATTTTCTACATCTCCCTATAAATACTTTAAAAATATTATTATTAATATCTTCCTCATTAAATTGTTCTGGATGCCATTGTATTCCTAAATTGAATTTTTTACTTTTTAATTCTACTGCTTCTACTAAACCATCTTGAGAATATGCAACAGATTCATATATTCCTGTACTTATAGATGTTCTTGTATGTACACTGTTTACATATAAATCTTTTTCTTTTAGTATCTCATATAAGAATGATTTTTGATTTATTGAAACTTTATGAGCTTTTAAATTATCATATTTATTGTTATGGATATCCCTATTTGTATCTCTTCTAAATTCTCCTCCTCCTGCTTTAATTAAGCAATTCATTCCAGCACAAATTCCTAGTACTGGTATATCTTTATCTATTAGGTATTTTGCAATATTCACCTCATATGTAGCATAATTAATTCCACCTTGTAATATAATTCCATCACACAATTCTATTTGTTGTCTTGTTTTATCATCAATATTATGCACAATAATATTTTCTATTTTTTCATCATATCCTTTTAACATAGTATTATTTAATGTTATAGGTATTCCACCATTAATTATTACTTTTTCGCATATATTTGTATTTGCAAAAAAAGCTTCTCTTCCTTCAGTATCTAATACATTTTTATTTACAATTCCTATTATTGGTTTTTTCATAATAGCCTCCTTAATTATTTTTATAAATATCATATTTTAAATTTCTATAGCTTTATTTGATAGAATTTTTTGCATACCTTTATAGCTAAAAATTGTCTCACAATTTTTTCAGGAAAAGGGTGAGTCTTAAATCACCTTCATACGCTTAAAAACATAGTTTTTAACGGGTTCACTATAAAATTTATGGGTGCTAATATAAGTCGCCTTATTTTTTTATTTTATTTACAACTAGAAATTTTTCAAACGTTTTATTTATCAAAATATGTACTTGTTTCTTGTAAATCTTCAAATTTTTGTTGTCTTAATATTTCGTAAGTAATTATAGCAACTGAATTCGATAAATTTAATGACCTTAATGTTGGTAGCATCGGTATTCTTATTGTTTTTGTATTTAAGTATTTTTCTAAAAGCCACTCTGGCAATCCTTTTGTTTCTTTTCCATACAAAATAAAAACTTCATCCATTTTTGAATAATCTATATCTGTATATTTAGTCTTTCCTTATTTTCGCAGATAACCGCAATCGAACAATTGGCATATCCTTGCGCAATGTGGATTTTTTGTAAATTTTGTTGTTCTATAAATTTGAAAATTTTCGGTTCAGTCCATTTAAAATTATGAACGGCAAATTTGCTAATTTGACAAACGTTGTGTTTTACATCTTCTGGATAAGCTTCTCCGAATTTCTCCTCCGTTCTAATATTTTCGCTCTGAATGGCTGAATTTGGCTTAAAATTTGGTGAAAAATTGATTTTTCGACAAAAATCGTATCATGGATCTGGCAAGTAAAAATATCCGCGTGTGACGAAATTTCAGGATACACTTTCGTTGATTTGGGAAGCTCAATAAGCCTATAACCTAACTTCTTCAAAAAACACTTCTCTGGCACTCGCATACGCCCATCTATCACAGCATATTTCATTTTTCTTATATACACATTTCATAAATTTTTTCAACATCCTGCTGTTCTAGCACTTTGAAGCCTTTTATCGATTTTCCGCCACAAGCTTTTTGTGCCATTTCAGCAAAATGCGTACTGTCAATGCCGATTTCGGATAACGTTTGATTTAATTTTAAAGTATGAAATAAAAAATCCGACAACTTTTGAATCGACATTTTCGCTACTTCCATTGGTGGTAACGTTTTGTCAATTTCAAATACATTGGTTCCAAATTGGTAAAACTTCGGAAGTGTTGTTTCGTCTAGCACATATTCCATCCAGCGTGGCGTCAAAATCGCCAACCCTAAGCCATGCGTAATATCATAATACGCTGACAATTGATGCTCCATCGCATGGCAACTCCAGCTTTGCGTTTTGCCACATCTTACAAATCCATTTAACGCCCACGAAGATGCCCACATTAAATTAGCTCGTGCCTCGTAATTTTCTGGTTCTTTCAATGCAATTGGTGCATATTTGATAACGGTTTTCATCAAACCTTCCATGATGGTGTCTAGCATATACAACTCTTCTTTTTGGTTAAAATAGATTTCGAAAAGATGAGATAAAATGTCTGCTGAACCACAAGCGGTTTGATAGGCATTTACGGTATAGGTGTTGGTTGGGTCTAGAAAAGAAACTTTGGGACGCATGATTTGAATTCCCTTTTTATCGTTTGTTTCTAGATTGCTAATAACAGCTCCTGCATTCATTTCTGAACCAGTTGCTGCCAAAGTTAAAATGGTTACAATTGGTAAACAGTTTGTTACAGGTGCTTTTTTCGTAACCAAATCCCAACAATCTCCGTCATAAAAGGCTGTCGCACCAATTACTTTTGTGGCATCAATGGTTGAGCCTCCACCAACGGCTAATAAAACATCAATTTTTTCTTGTTTGCAAATTTGAGCTGCTATATTTACCGTTGTATGTCTTGGATTTGGTTCAATTCCGCCAAATTCAAATAGCATTAAACCTGCTTTTTGGATTTCAGCTACGACTTTATCGTATAAACCAATTTTCTTAATCGAACCTCCACCATAAGTAAGTAAAACACGATTTCCGTATTTTTTTAGTTCTTCTCCTAAGTGAGATAATTGATTTTCCCCAAAATAAACTTTGGTAGGAATATCGTAGACAAAATTATTCATGACTTTTCTCCTTTATTTTTAATTTCTCATTTAATTTTCGATAAATATTCTCTCGAATCCACTTTTCATCTGACACATTTTCAACTTCTTCTAAATCCACCCACTTAACACCACTGTTTTCGTCTGGCTTGCTTTTCAAAATTTCGTTTTCGTCGACTTCTAAAAGATACGTCAAATTCAAATGCACGTGAGAGGAGACATATTTTCCTTTTTTGACATGACCATCTACGGTAACAATTTCAAGAGAAAATATTTCTGGCTCTAATACTTTTACGTGTTGGACACCTGTTTCTTCTTTTACTTCTCGTATGGCAACTCCGAGCAAATCGTCTTCGCCATCAGCATGTCCACCAGTCCAAGCCCAAGACTGATAAATATTATGATAAATCATCAAAACTTTCGTTTTTTCTGGATTGACTGCCCAGCAAGAAGCCGTAAAATGACCAAATTCGTTGTCTCTGGTGAGACAATCTTCAAACGTATCTAAATAGTTTAACATGGTTTGTTGGTCTTTTTGTTCTTGTTCATTGTAAGGTTTGTAATTTTGGATTTGTTGTTTTAAATTCATCTTTTTTCTCCTTATTTTTTTCTAAATCGAACTATTCAGGATTTCTGAATAGTTCATTTGGGTTGTCTTTTTGACAAATCTTCCTTTTCCCCTTCCAACCAATTGGCAAATTCTTTTAATGCTTCATACGATCCATCGATTTTTCGTCTTTCTTCTCTTTCCTGCTGGTTCATTTGCGCCAATGTTTTCTCAAAATGATTTGGCTGAAAAATATACCACAAATCGGACCATTTTTCTTGTCTCGCTTCTCCTTCAGGTTGATAAGCTACTTTTCCAGGATGTTTTCCATAAAAATAACGAATTTCTTTTCCGTCGTAATATGCCAAACATTCTTCAAAACGGCAATCGCGGTTTTCTTGCTGTTCCATCAATTTTAAAATGCCTTCAATACCAATTGTGTCTAAGGAAAAATTAACAAAAGTTTTGGGAAAACCGTTTAAGGCGTCAATAAAAAATCCAGTATCAAGTGCGATGCACGGTTTTTTAACCAACTCATAAGCCTGTTTGACTTTGGCAGTCGCGATTTCTTTTAAGTCTTCGCTTCTGGGTTCGTCTAATTCAAAATCGTATGTACTAAATTTCAAATTGCGAAAATATTTTTCGGCAGATTTTGCTTTCCCTTTGTTATGCGTGACAAAAACGATTTCTTCCATTTTGATTTCTCCTTTCACTTTTGCTTTATTTGCAGGTATTATAGGATATTAAAAATTTTCTTCATCGATTAAAGGAACGATATCGATTGCGGGTTCTTCATAAGGATGAACTTCCCTCAATCTTTTTAATATTTTTTTTACGATCTCAATATTACACCTTACTTCTAATTTTTCTTCTTCAACAAATTCTAATTTATTATTCTTTCCAATGTACGGATTAGCTTTATCAGAAGGTTTAAACGTTCCTATACATTTTGTCGATATTGTACAATATGTATAATTTCCTATAATTCCCGCACCTTCATTACAAATAGCATCTCTTATTTCTTTACTATTTTCGACTGGTACAGTTACTATAATTTTTACTTTCTTAACATCAAACTTCATATTTTCTCCTTTTTCACAAATTTAATTTTTACCAAAATCGAACTATTCAGGATTCCTGAATAGTTCATTTTTCCTTTATTTACAAGTATTTTGCGATGTCTTCTAACGTATCAAATCCGCTTTCACTGTTGATGTGTCCTGCATTGGGAAGAAAAACTTGCTCGGTTGCGATTTGGTCAGCAAATTGTTTTTCGGCTTCGAATTTGACGTAAGGGTCATTGTCAGAATAAAAGCAGATAATGTCCTTGGCGTATTGTTTTACATCAGCTAATTGGTCAAAATACATACTTTCGTTGACAGCATCATACTCGTCATTGATTCCTAAATAATGGTTGAAACCGCATACAAAAATGAGTTTTTTGACTTTGATTTGGTGTTCTACCAAAAATTTGGCAACAAATACAGGTGCAATGCTGTGTGCGATAATGGTTGTGTTTTCATGAATTAGACCTAAATCGACGTAATATTTTAATAATTTGCTCCAATTTTCGTAAGTTTGAAATCCCACTCCAATGGGGAAATCTGGTGTGTAGACTTGTTTTCCTTCACTTTGAATAAAATCATGTAGCCATGGAATCCAGTTTGAATGTGGGCTACTAAATGAGCCGTGAATGATACAGTAATTTTGCATGAATTTACCTCCTATTTAAAAAGTATCGTTTCGTTATTCTCTAAAAATACTTCTGTATTTCCTTGATGATATTCTTCCTCTGGGTCAAATTCCTGAAATGCTTCTGAAAAATCTCTTACTCGATTGTTTTTATAAGCAAATTGTAAAAATTCACTCATTTTTTTATTTGGCATAAAATTTCCTCCTTTTTACTCCTCCACTAATTTATGTTGCTCCGGATACCAAGCTGGCGTACAAGGCATAACAATCGTACAATGTGCATCCCAATAATAGACCTCGCCTTTATCGATTAAAATGACATCACCTTTGTCAAATTCAATCACTTCATTTTTCTTATTTAAGGTTCCTTTCCCCTCTACAACATAAATCAATTCTTTGCATTTTTCGTTTACACAATAACCATTATCGGGATAGCGTCCCGTAATAATAGCTGTTGCACAGTTGATGTCTTTGTCGTTTAATGGATATTCTAACACTTGGCATTTTTCACTATTGGAAAATTTTTCCGCTTGTTCTTGTTTTACTAATTTCATAATTTTTCCTCCTCCAAAATTTTCTCTAAAACTTCTGCTACGCCGTCTTCTTCATTCGAACTGGTCACTCGATTGGCTATTTTTTTAATCTCTTCTGTCGCATTTCCCATGGCGATGCCAACTCCTGCCATTTTTATCATGGAGATATCGTTGATTTTGTCACCGTATTGCCACAACGTCTTTTAAATCAATTTTTAAAAACTTGCATAATCCAGCCATCGCATTTCCTTTGGAGACATTTGGATTTGTAATATGAATTGCTTGCATTGTCTTTTCATTTACTTCCCAAATAAATTGATTAATCACTATAAAACTGGTCTGCTCCTTTACAAACTTTTTGACTTGTTCGATTTTCTTTAAATCTTCCGAACATACCGCAATTTGAATGACTTGATTTTGTTTTAAAAAATCGGAAATTTCTTCTGTTAATTCGATTTCATAATCTTCCAAATAGTTTACTTCATTGACTGCTCTTGCTAAACCGAAATCAAGTTTGATGACCATTTGTTCTTGCTTTGCCATTTCATATAATCTTTTACAAAATACAGGTTCCATTGCAGATTGATATAAAGCCTCTTTTTGCTGACAATCATAAATATCGGATCCATTGCTGTTAATCATATATCGACTTGAAAATTCCTGAAACTTAATGGCAGACATTCTTGATCTTCCCGAAATGAGAAAAATAGGAATTCCTTTTTGCTTCATATTTTCGATAGCCGATGTCGTTCGTTTTGTGATTTTTCCTTCGCTATTTAGAAGCGTTTTATCAATATCTATAAAAACTGCTTTTACCATATTTTCTAACCTCTATTTCAAAATGTCTTCTGCTAATTCCTCAAGCTTCGCTCTGGATGGTTCATTTAATCTTGACCTTATCGTCACTTGTGTTTCACAAATTGTGATGTTTTTCATGCTTTCTAACCTATCTTTCATGTATTTTCCTGCCATTGGTGCCCATGTTCCATTTTCGATCATGCCAACTTTGCGTTTTTGATAATTTTTATCAGCCAAATGATGCAAAAATTGCGCCATTGGTGGGAAAACGCTGGCATCATAAGTAGAAGCCGCTAAAATCATTTTGTCATAACGAAAGGCGTCTTCGATGGCTTCTGCTATGTCGTCTCTTGCTAAATCGGTTAATACAACTTTTTTGGCACCTTTTTGTTCGAGGATTTGGGCAAGTTCGTGTGCAGCATCTGCGGTATTTCCATGAATGGACGCATAGGCAATGAGCACACCATCGTCTTCGGCTTGATAGCTACTCCAAATATTGTATTTTTCGATATAAAATTCTAAATTTTCTTTTAAAATCGGACCATGCAATGGACAAATCATTTGTACTTCTAATCCAGCTAATTTTTTAAGTAGGGCTTGTACTTGCATACCGTATTTGCCAACTATGTTGAAATAATAACGTCTTGCTTCACAAGTCCAATCTTCTTCGGTATCTAATGTGCCAAATTTTCCGAAACCATCGGCAGAAAAAAGAATTTTCTCGGTTTTTTCATAAGTTACCATAACTTCTGGCCAATGTACCATTGGTGCCATAAAAAATTGCAACGTGTGTGTGCCAAGATTTAATTCGTCTCCTTCTTTGACAATGATTTTTCTTTCTTCTAAATTGGGAATTTCAAAAAATTGTGGCAGAAAAGCAAAGGTTTTGTCATTTCCGATTAGCTTCATTTGTGGATATGTTTTGGCTAACAGTTCGATATTGTATGCATGATCGGGCTCTAAATGGGAGATGACCAAATAATCTGGTTTTTCACCCGCTAAGGCGTTTTCGAGATTGGATACCCATTCATCTGTTTTTCGTTTATCGATGGTGTCTAAAATGACGTTTTTGTCGTCTTTGATGAGATAGGAATTGTAGGAAATCCCATTTGGTACGATGTATTGACTTTCGAATAAATCGATGGTTTTGTCGTTTGCACCGATGTAGTAGATATTTGGGGATAGGTTGGTATTTTTCATCTTTTTCTCCATTCTATGGTTAATTTTTTTTATTTTATACCATTTTTTTTTAATTTTCAAGTTTTTTGATAAAAAAAACAGATGGCCTTCCAAAGCTATCTGTTTTCAAATTTTGAAATAAGTTAATAAAAAGCCTTTTTCGCTTCCTGCT
Source organism: uncultured Clostridium sp. (assembly GCA_947653235.1). Classification (GTDB taxonomy): domain Bacteria; phylum Bacillota; class Clostridia; order TANB77; family CAG-508; genus Scatovivens. The sequence goes on along the minus strand of CANTGH010000002.1, from coordinate 136,685 downwards.
TTTTATCTTTTTCACTTCAACAATTTGATTTTAATCATGTTAGAACAAAAAATTGTTTTGATACAAAAAGTTAAACTTTTTAACTCGTATTTAGAATAAAATTATCTTAGAATAAAAAATTGTTTTATGTTTTCTTTCGTTATTTTTTCTTTTGAAAATATCGTTTGTCTCCTTCCTATCTTCTTCATTTTTAGCTTTCTTTATTTCTTAGAATTTTTCACAATAGATTTTTATCTTCATTCCTCTTTTTGATACTTTATTAGAATATTCAAACTTTTTAAAGTATTTTCTCTACATTTTCTATTTCCGAATTGAATCTTAATGACCTATTATTCTTCCTGCTTTATGAAATTAATTGTTTTTTGAAATTTTTGGCAGAATTACCATGAAATAATCTCCATTAAAAAGTTTGAAGACGTGTTAGATATATCATATAAATTTACATTTGTCAATATGTTTTTCCAAAAAAATTAAAAAGTCGATTTCTGAAGTGAAACCAACTTTTTTATTCCTTTTTTAGTTCATCATAATCAATAATAATAAGAATAATATAACTAAAATAGTTCCTATCAAACTAAGTATATTTAAAATTCGTTTTGCTTTTTCTTCTTTCCAAATCCAGCAGATTATTTTCCAAATACCGAAGTCCTAAAATTCCTCCAAATGTGTTGCCAATCAAATCTGTTATATCCGTTGCCCCAATAGCAAGAATATATTGCAGAATTTCAAATGTTAAACTAATGCTTGCTACAATTCCAATTTTTGCACTGATTTTCATCTCTTTTTTTAACATGGCAATATACAAACCTGCTGGAATGAAAATAATGATATTATCGATAATTTCGTCAAAATCTATTTTTCCATTCACAATTACAGATTGCCCAAATGGTACTAAATTGATATTTCGTGTGGTTTTTAAATGTTCCAATGAAAATTGCATTTTAAACAAAATAATCCAAGTTAAAATGATAAAATATAGGATGGCTAATACTTTTGTTATTTTATTTTGGTTGATTTTTTGGATTTGCATTTTCTTACTCCTTTGTTTTTAAATTTTGGCGAATTCCATTTGCTATCGCTCTGGCATAGTTTTCTAAATTTTCATCAAACAGTTCGTTATCTTTGCTATTGCTGATAAATCCTAATTCAATCAAGCAACTTGGCATATTCGTGTTTTGATTCACAAAATAATCGCCTCCATTATTTTTACTTGTACCAACTTTTACACCACGATTGGTTTGCATTTTGGTATTGCTTAATTGGTTTAAAATATCGTTTGCTAGTTTTTCGGATGTTTCGTCTTTTTTATTGCTAATCCAGATTTCCATGCCATTTCCTTTTTGACCACTATTTCGATGAAGGGATATAAATAAATCGGCTCTTTTCCAATTGGCTATTTGACAACGCTTTTCAAGGCTTACATAGGTATCTTCGTTTCTGGTTAAAATGACTTTTATATCATACTTTTCGAGTTCTTTTTTGATTTGTAAAATCATTTTTAGATTGTCATCTTTTTCGTATCGTTTGTGATTGGCAGAAACCGAGCCAGCATCTCGGCCGGCCGTGTCCTGCATCAAGGCAAACGATGGTGGTTTTGCTTTGTTGGTAAATGAAAATGGTTATGGCGGTGATTAGAATAATTAGTAGGAAGATTGTTTTTTTTAAAATATGGTGCCTTGTACCAGTACGTTTATTTGGTTTCATGTTTTTTAGTTCCTTTGTTATGATTTTTTAGATGGTGTTGAAAGTTAATTGTACTTTAAATAAATCGCCATCGATTTTTAGGGTTAATGTTCCTTTTTGAATTTCTGTTAAACTTTTAGAAATCGAAATACCAAGTCCGCTTCCGTTCTGTAGTTCTGGATTTATCTCCTCTTACAAAACGTTGCATTAATTCTTCTTCTGATATATTTAATACTTCTTTGGAAATATTTTTAACAGCAATTTTCACTTGTGTTCCTGTTAACCAAACATCTACATAAACTCTTGAATGTTCCATGCTATATTTGGCAACATTGGTGAAAATATTTTCAATGATGCGATACATATAGCGATTGTCTGCTTCAATATAGACTTCTTTTTCTGGAAAACGGCTAATTATTTCCAATTTTTTTGCTTTGAATTTATCTTCAAACTCACCTACAGATTGTTTGATTAATTCTGCAATGTTAATTCGTTCCAAATTTAATTTGACATTACCAGATGATGCTTTGGAAGCCTCTAATAAATCTTCTGTTAATTTTTTTAGTCTTTGTGATTTGTTGTCTAAAACATCCATGTATTCTTTAGCTTTTTCGTTGTCGATTTCTTCTTTTTTGAGTAAATCAACATAATTAATAATTGAGGTCAGTGGTGTTTTGATATCATGAGAAACATTTGTAATCAACTCTGTTTTTAATCTCTCACTTTTGATGCCTTCTTGAATAGCATTTTCAAATCCATTGGAAATGTCGTTAATATACATCACTATATTTTCAAATTCGTTTGTAAAATCAGTTGCATTTAATGGTTCTGGATGATTTCCTTCATACATTGCTTTTAAGTGATTTTCTATCTTGGTAAAACCGATTGATTCGCTTTACTATTTTGAAAAAAATGTAAATTGCCAAACCAATCGCCAAAAGTAAACCAAATCCCTGAAAAATAGCTATTAAAAGTATCGCTATTACCAAATAGCCCAGAATAACCATTAACAATTTCTTCACCAAACCTGCTGCTTGCATCGATTCATTCCACAATTGTTTCATTTTAAGTATTGGCTTTTTGATGATGTAAATCATCCATTTACAACATTGATATGTCCATGTATTTTTGAAAAATGTTTTGGCTTTTATTCTTTTTACTGTAGTATCAAATAAAACAGCAGATAAAAGATAAGTTATCACATACGCCATTAGTAAAATGCTGAAAAATAAATTCATATCTTCTTGAATAAACATGACTCCATCGAATATAGAAATTACGGATATTACAATTCCCATTCCTACTAGAAAAGCAAATCCAATGACTTCATATGGAATTTTATCTAAGTCATTTAAGTCAATTCCTTCTTTGCCTTTAGTATGCCCTATACTGATAATCAAATAAATTCCTAATAAAAACAATCCAGCTAAACCAATTGGCAAAATGATGTAGATTTTTTCGCCCCAAGAATTGTATCGTCCCAAGAATTGTTGGATGTATATATCACCTGCGTTTTGCTTTAATTCTTCTTTGTAAGAGCTAAAAATGGTAAAATCTTGGATGTGTGTTGTGATATAATTACGTGTTTGTGTTTTGGTTGGTGCTTCGTAAATTTCTTCTTCATGCTCTAATTCATCTGTGACTGCAATTGCTTCTTCTGACTGTTCTTGTGCTTCAATTGTATAATATCTCGTTTCAAAATAGTCGAAATATTTAATGGCTTTATTTAAAATCACATCGGAATCGGCTTCCACATTTCCCGCTAAAATATTGACTTTTTTGGCATTTTCATTTTGAGCAATAAAATTTTTGATTTTCTCAATGGTGTTTGTCTCAGCTGTAAGTTCAACATTGGTAATAGCTTTGTTTTGGTAAATAATCAAAGCATAACAATCTTGAATACTGGTTTCGTAATTTTGATAATCTCCTAAATAGGCAATTTGCATTTCTCCATCATAGCAAGTTGGTAATTCTTCGTTTTTGTAAATTAAACGATTGGAAAATGTGGATAAAATATCCATGTACCTTGAAACGAATTGGTCTGTTGCAAAATACTCCTTTTCGTTGGTACGAATGTTTTCATAGTTTTGTCCATAATAGGATAAAAATGATAAAATCATGATAGCGATGATAATAGGAATTAAAATGTAGGTAATGGTTTTTAATAATTTACTTTGTTTCATATTTTTTTCCTCCTTATTGGTGTGGACACGTTGCAACGTGCTCCTACAGGGTTTCAATTTTGTATCCAATGCCCCAGATTACTTTTAAATATTTGGGATCTTTGGGATTGATTTCGATTTTTTCGCGGATGTGTCTGATATGAACCGCTATGATATTTTCTGCACCATAGGCATCTTCTGCCCAGACGTTTTGGTAAATTTGCTCGATAGAATAGACTTTTCCTTTGTTTTTGATTAAGAAAAGTAAAATGTTGTATTCTGTTGGGGTAAGTTTGATTTCTTGATCATCTACGGTGACTTTTTTGAAATTGTCATCTAGAATTAGTTCACCCGTTTGGTAAATATTTTCGTTTTCTGTCTCATTCATCATGCCAAGCTTCGTATATCGACGAATACAAGAGTTGACACGTGCAATTAATTCGCGTGGATTAAATGGTTTGGTGACATAATCGTCTGCCCCTAAGTTAAGTCCACTGATTTTGTCTTCATCTTCAGATTTGGCAGATAACATAATAACTGGTATAGCCTTCTCCTGTCGAATTTTGCTCAAAGCTTCCATCCCATCCATTTTCGGCATCATGATGTCTAACATAATCAAATGTACAGTATTATTTTCTAAAAGTTCTAAACATTGTTTGCCATCATAGGCTTTTAAAACATGATAACCTTCTTGACTTAAATAGATTTCAATGGCCTGCACAATTTCTTTATCATCATCACAAACTAAAATATGATACATTTTTCCTTCCCCTTTTGTTTTCGTTTAAAATCATTATACCATAAATTTATTAAGAAAAAATAGAGAAATTATTAAGATTTTATTAATTCTTGGTTTGCTTTTCAAAAATAGGCAAAATAAAAGCCGTTTTATGTAAAAAACAAGAAAAATCATTAAAATTCCCCAGAAATCAATCTATGGGCTCGTTTGGTGCCTTAAATGCCCTAAAAATTGCTCTATCGAAAAAACAATGTTTTTTGACAATGCATTAGAATTCCCTTAGCAGCGTTTTTAGACTTTGAATAGACATAAATCATTCCTGGCATCTTAAAATGCTTTAAAACGCCATAAAATGTGTTTTAAAGCATTCTGTAAAAATTAAATTGAAAAAAACTTACTTTTTTTGCCTTGAATTCCTTTCAAAATGCTGTTGTTGTAGCGAAAAAATTGGTTATTTTATGAATATTGGTTATACAACAATAACAATTTTCATTTACTGACCTGTCGCATTTCGGAAAGTATTTAATTGGATTAAAAATTTTTATCCAGCTACTTGTGTTAAAGTAGCTGGATTTTTTTAGCACTTATTTTTCTAAAATATAACCTTCTATATCCAAATAATTAAACTTTTGCGTAGTTTTGTAATAACTAAAATAAATTCTAGAAATGTAAAAATCTTCTGTATCGCTGATTGGAACGATTGGATTTTTTCGAAATTCTTCTTCTACTTGCCTTTCATCGATTTGATTTTGACGAATGATTTCTTGAATTTTGGTATTTAGATCAATGGTTCGGTTGTCTGGTTCTAATTTTATTGTGGCATAAATATCGTTATCATTTCTGCCTTTTACATAAGTTATTTTTCGGTATGCTTGAATATCGGCTTCTAATTTGCAAGATAATGAAATATAGTCTGGATAATCATAATTTCTTCTTTTTTCATTGTGATATTCTTCTATTTTTGCCTTTTCTTCTTCTGACCAGTTAGAGGGTATATATTTTTTACCATTTGGACTATATTTTAAATATTCGTAGGCACTTTTGACTTTGTCTTTTTCCTTAGTTGATAAACTTTCAAAGGTTGTGTTGGGTGTCATATTTTTCTCTAAAATCGCTTTTTGACTCCAATTGGATACATTTTCATAATGCCAAGGTGAAATCAATATAATCACGCTTAATCCAATGGCATAAATAAAAATATGCGAAATTTTTTCGCTTTTGCGATAAATCGTAAGAACCAACACAATGACTTGAAATACGATAAATAAGCACGAAATATAACGCATTGGTGTTATACCAAATCCTTGGATTCTTGTGCCAATCGAATACATTTCTAGTAACAAAAATGGTGCATATAAATAGGGTAAACTTGTTACAATTTTTTGTAAGATTTTTTTGTTTTGTGTATAATTTTTGGCCATATTCCAAATCGGAAAAGCAACGATGAAAATACTAGCTAAAATGCGATAAATCGTATTTTGTGGCATATCTTTTAAAATTAAAATCTTCGCAATATATAAGTAAATAATAGCCATTGCAATCAATGTAAGTGGCAATAAAACATATAGAACCAAACCTTTGATAAAAGAATTGATTTCTTTTTTCGAAATACCTGAAAAGGTATACACCATTGCTGGCACATAAAATAAGCCAAACAACAAAGCAAAAATTCTTTCCATGATACTTCCATAATGTCCATCCAAGATTAATTGTACAAATATAGAGGTTAAAATCACAAAACCAATATTTAAAATAATGTATGTGGTGGTAAAATTGAATAAATCACGAAATATTTTTAAAAAATATTGTTCTAACGTTAAATTTTGTTTTTTCATGGATTGATACATGCTAAGCAAGCCTAATGTGAGCACATAAGTGGCTAAAAATCGTCCTATCATCTCCATTTTTTCCACACTGAGGCTAGGATTTTTGGTTAAAGTGTGAACAAATATAAAACTGATAAGACCTGTTATTCCATATCCGATAATTCGATTGGTCTTTTTCAGAAGCCACACTTCTGCAAAAATGGTTCCTACTGCCCAAATAGCACCAAATAGATAAATTTTTTCTAACATTTCATCTGTACTTTTGGAAAAATCTTGGTCAATGGCAATGGTGCATAAAATAGTCACACAAAAAATAATGAATAGCGTAAGTGGAAATTTTTTTCCTAATTGCTTTACCTCTTCTGACATTTTTGCCATTCCTTTTTTCAATTTGTTCATTTGTATCCTCCTTTTAACAAATTTCTAAGAAATCAATTAGTCCATTTTTCGTTTTTTTGGCTTTCCAATGCTTATCTTCTAGTTCTTGCTGTTTGATATGTTTGTGACCAAAAATAGTCTGCATATGAATCCAGGATTGAATATCAATTTTATACATATTCCCATCTGCAAAACCAACCAAAACAAATGCCATAGCACCCAAATCGCTATATTGGCTCAAAACATTACGCTGGTGATCACTCAGAGCCTGATACGATATCCTATTCGACTCCGTAAATTTAGCATCAAATACGACCGTTCTACCGCCTTTTAGAATACCTTTGAAGTCTGGTTGGGCACATTTTGAAAAAACAGCTTCAAAACGTCCATTTTCGATGTGTTTTAAAATTTTCATGGGTTCTGGCGTTTTTTCAATGATCGCAAGTTGTTGCAAACGATAAATTTGCGCAATGGTTTCGATTTGTTCTTCGAAATTTTTGCCCATTTCACGGTTGATTTTGCCTTGTAATTGGCGTTTTTGATTTTTTGGTGTTTGATTTTGTTTTTGAATTAAGTTTCGATATTCTTGGATTGACATGCCCATTTGGAAAACTCCTTTATATTTTGAATTGTATCATAAATTGATTTTTCTGACAAGATTTTGGAAAGAAAAAAGTCAACTTGAAAACAAGTTGACTTTAGGTTTAACTTAAGCTCTTAACTTCAAATTTTCGGCATATTCATAAAAATACCGATGCAACTGATAACAAGTTGGCGAAAGCTTATAAATTCCTGCGTCCAATTCTTTCTGGAAATTGGTGATGGCTATTTTGAAGAAATATTCATCTCTGGAACCTGTTTTATAAAAGCGCCAGCATTCTGAATCCGCAGACAAATAATCGGCTCCTTTGAAGAATTGGTTGAATTCTGGATCTTCTTCCTCTTTTGCCAATAAAATTCGAATGCGATCAGAAATAAAATCTGGCAAAACCGTATAGAATTTTTCTTCTAACATCTTTTCTTCGTATACTTTTAAAACACTACGAAGCCCTTTGATGCGCTTTTTGATTGGTGATGGAAAATCTCCTGTCCATCTTTCAGGAACATCATGCCAAATTCCTTGCCAAAACATTTGGGTCGCTTTTTTCTCATCCTGAAATGCTTCTAATACGGATAAATAACCATATACAGCTGTATCAAATAAATGTCCTAATACAGGGCATTCAATTGTGTAGCACATGACAGACCATCTTGTTTTATTTCTCAACCGAGAAATTTCAAGTAATAGCTTAAAAATTTTGCTATTGATGTGTTTCATTTCTTTTACGCCTGGCATATCTAAGAAATTTTCCAAATAATCGGAAATTCTGTCTTTTTGTTCGTTAAATTCAATGGCACTCATATTATGCTGATTTCCTACCAATTCTACTAACGTTGCAATTTTTGTGGCAACGCGGTAAATTTGCATTTCATAAGTTCCAATGCCTTCGGAAATGAATGCAGCAAATTGATCATCGGTGGTTTCCCGTATAATCTGTGTAGTTTCTTCGAAAAAGTCGTCTTTTGTGACAGTTCCGATTTGACAGATTTCATCAATAATGTGTTCAGGAATGTCAAAATACACATACACTTTTTGAAAAGCTCTGTATAACGCAATTTTAGGAAATAATTCCCATTTTATGGTTTGTCCTCTTGCTTCACAACAAGAGGCTAACATATAGGCTGTTATACAGTTTAGGGATTGTTTGGCAAGTTCATTGTGTTTACCTTCTGTTACATAGGAACTCCATCGCCGAAGAATGTTTAATCTTTTGCAAACTTCATTGACTGCTTTTAAATTGTTTAACGTTAATTGGACCATTTTTATTTTCCTCCTTTATTTGTCTTTTGGCTAAGCTTGTTGTCACACAAGGAAGACATATTGATAAAGTTTCTTATGAGGAAATTATAGCACATTTTTATGTGTACTTCAATACCCTTTGTTTAAAATTTTACTTTTTTATAAAAAAAACAATCGATTTTGTGTCCTAAAAATGGTTCTAGATTTTTGGGATTTTGGATGAGTTTTTCTTTTTGCTCTTTGGTTAAATCTTTTTTGATATGAAATTCTAATTTGGATGCAAGGACTCTATTTTCGCTTTCCCATGCCATTTCTAGCTTTTGAGGTTTGTGACGTAAGGTGTATTTAGCACATTTTTCATTTCCGTGAAAAATGCTCTTGCATGCGACGGGAAAGGTCGGTGGTGATGCCAGTGTAGAGGGAATTGTCTGTGCATCGGAGGATATAAGTGTAGTACATATTTTTCTCTTCTCTATATTTATTTTACAATATTTACAACATTTTTTAGTATATTTTTTATGTTTCGCTTGATGAAAAATAATTTTAATTGAAATACTAATTGCTTTCCTTGTTTGTCATTTTCTTTTATCCAAGTAAAGATTTTTTCTTTTTCTTGCTTTGAAGATACTGTTTCCCTTAAAAAATATTCAACTGTCAAACGAATTTGTTGTTCAAACCAAGTGTCTGGATCTTTAAAAATTTGATTTTCTATAATTTTATGGTAGATATATTTCTTTTCTTCCAAATTTTCTACTAAAAAATCAGCTTTTAAGTTAAATGTAATGTTTTTATCATGAATTCTATAAACGCCAATTGCTTTCTCATTTACAAACACTTTTCCTTCATTTAATAAACTTCTTAAATAAATAGAAGAATCGTTGACCATATGCATACTATGAAAATTCGATTTTTCTAAACTATCTTTTCTGAAAATGGTTGAAAAGGTAGAATTGGGTTTTTGATAGTTATATTGAAAGTTCTCTAAATATTCATGTGTTGAAATAAGATTATTAAAATTTAATTTATGTAATACATATTTATCTTCTGATTCATATCGTGTATATGAATTAGAACAAATTAACATTATATTTTCTTTTTCAAAGATTCTAACTGCTTCTGAAAAAAACTCATTATCTGTATAGTAATCATCATCATCGCAGAAAATTATATATTCGCCTTGTGCTTTATCATATCCCCTTTTTCGACTAAATCCTGCACCACTATTTTGAGAATTGATAAGATAAATTATCCTGGAATTGGTTTTGTATTTTGCTTCCAACCATTCTTGTGTTCCATCTGTTGAGCCATCATCAACAATGATGATTTCAAAATTGTGATATGTTTGATTTAATATGCTATCGATACATTTTTCTAATTTTTCTTTTCTATTATAGGTAGGAATAATGATTGAAATTTTTTTATGTTTCTCCATTTCTTTTTTCTCCTAATAATTGATCTAGTTTTTCAAAATGTTGAAATGCATCTTTAGTTTGAAAAGATACATCCAATTGATAATTTAAATCTTCTTGTGTTAAAGACTGAACATCGAAACTGTTTAAATCTCTAATATCAAAAACTTTTCCTTTAAAATTCATGTCTTTTAATACATTTAAAGTTTTATCACTATAAGCAATAGGAAGAATTGTTTTATTCAATACAAGTCCTAAAATATTAGCATGAAATCTAGTACCTACAACAATTTGGCAATCTCCCATAATATTTAATGCTTCTTGTATATTTCCATTATAAAAATACGTCTTGATTTTTGCTCTTAATGTTTCTTCTGTTATTTGATTTAAGATAGAATGAATTGCCTCTTCGTCTCCTTCTTCTTTACAATATGACATCAAAACTACTTCATAACCTTTTTTATCAAAAAAATGGATCATATCTATGATTTTATTTTCATACTCTTTTTTATACTCTGGCTTTGCTTTTCTACTACAATCTACTATGGACATTACAACTTTTTTAGCATTCGTTATTGTTATAGAAGATGTATCTAAAGAAAATACAATATCAGAAGCCCATCTGACATTGGGCAAATTTTTAAATAATTGATAAGAGTGTTCTTCTCGAAAACAAACATCTTTTGCTTTTGAAAATATCGTATTATACTTTTGATAAAATGCTTCGGTTTCATATGGACCAAAATTAGAACCTAAAATATAATAAGCTTTGTCTGGATATTCTTGTTCTCTTGTCCATCTATTTTCCATAAACATGCTTCCACCAATTTCTATGATAGCATCACTTTTTTGAAGCAAATAACTTTTAAGTGAGGATTTTTTTAAAGAAATCATTTGAATGAATTTATTAATTATTTTAGTTATTTTGCTATTTTCATTAATGCAGTTTACATTTTTATTCAGTTGCTTTGGATAAGTTTTGGGACAGATTGCTAAAAATTGAGTATTTTTATACCTTTGGGCTAGCAATTGTAAAAATAAGTCATCTCCTAAATTTAAAACTAAATAGGCTTTGATATATATCATTTTAATCTCCTTTTCTATACTTCTAATCTAACCCAATTTTCCTGCTCAATTGCAGATGCACATTCGCCATTTCGCCATCTATTTGGTGCTACAACAATTTTTTCTGGATTTCTAGATAAATACTGTGCCCACCAACTAAACGTACTGTTTGAAATAATAAAATGTTTACAAGAGTACATCAATCTTAACTTTTCCCAAACAGGATCACTTCCATCTTCAAATTCTGTATTTTCTGGAAATTTCATATTGTTTTTACACCACTCAACATCATCTGAAAAAACAAAGAATTTAGGATTTTTTAGATGTTTTTGCATATATTCAATCCCTTTATCAAAATACTCTTCTGTGCAAACAAAAAATGTTTTTTTATGTTTGCTCGATAAAAAATCGCCTCTTCTTATTGTAATACAAACCGATTCGGAATTTTCGATTAAATCATACAATCTTTTATTTTTTTCTAATTTATCATATTTGGGTGTCAATTCTTCTTGTATTTTTTCTTTTATGGGTTCAAAATAGCGTGCTGATTCAAAATAACCAATCGCTTCTTTGTTTTTATATTTTGGTTTCTGAAATTCATAATAGCCTTGGCTTAGCCAAAAAAATCCTAATTGGTTCCAGAATTTTATTCCTTTTAATTGATAGGCTTGCTCTTCAAGCTCTGTTTTTCGATGTTGGTTTAAAAAATAATAATTGATTCCTTTGCCTAGTTTTTGAAAAAGGGATAATCCAAATTGATTGGTACTTTTATATTCGCATACATTAAAATCTTTTAAAGAATCTTCAAATCCATTGACTGCTTTGACAAAATCAAAACACAAATTAATTTGGTCATCATAACCTTGTTCTTGAAGTGCTCTTAAAAAAGCATATTGAAACATTTGATTTCCCAATCTTCCTTGCACCATGATACTAATCATTGCTCTTTCTCCTTACTTTAATGATATTTTTCAATTTTTCCCTGTAAAACCCAAATTCAGGCATTTTTATGGCAAATAATAAGTATAACATGTTTGGCACGATTAAACATAAAATTCCATTTAAAATCAATTGTAACCAAACATTTGACACAACAATCAAACTTGAAATAAAACCTGTCACTAAACAAATGAACAAAGTAATTCCAAAATGCATGAAATATACTCTAAAATATTCTGAATATGTGCCACCTAAAACCAATTTAAAAATATATTTTGGTTGGCTGTATAAATATAAAACCATCGTACTGGTTATCGTTCCCAAAAATACACCAGCTAACCCAAATATTCGAACAAATATAAGAGAGGTAATCAAGTTCACAATTGATTCTAAAAATGGGATAAAGCGATCTTCATAAAAAATACCTGCTGCATCTTTAAAAATATTACTGGTTCCTCTTACTCCTTGAATGTACAAATTAATCACTAAAGTGATTAAAACAAATTTGGATAATACATATTCTCCGCCAATCCATATTTTGACAAATGGTTCAATCATACAATATACAGAAATCATCCCAAAGCAAAACATCCACGAATTTAATAAAAGAATCGATTTATAAATGGAACGTGCTTCTGCTTTATTTTTCTCAACCAATAAATTTCCAACACTAGCTGTCAAGGAAGCAATCACATTAACAAATAAACTTTTAACTTGACCAATAATCATATTATAATTGGCATACATTCCAACCATAACAATTCCTAATCCTTTGGTCATCGAAATAATGAAATTATCCGTTCCGAAGCACCACAAAAGCTCCGATTTTATGGAATATTAATCCTTTTACTTTTATTACAATATCTTCTTTTACTTCTTTTTTTAATGGTTTTGCATCACTCAAATCACGAATATATTCATATTTTTTATTCACAATCACATTAATAATAATATTTTCTAACAAAGTTAAACCAATCTGACAAATCAAATGAAGAACAAAGTTATGAGTGATCATAAGAACAACAATTTGTATCAGATTTTTTAAAATCACAAACACACTTCCCACTGTATTGGTTATGTAACTCTTTTGATCTGCATATAAAACAGACCTTTTATAGGTTAACAAATAAGAAAATACTGTACTTAATAAATACAAGAAAAATAAAAATCTAATATTTTCTGGAACCGAAACTTCTCCCACAATCGTTGGAACCATTGGTAACAAGATAATTCCTATCCCAAAAATAAGACCTGCAATCGTGTGATAAACATTTCGATAATATTTTACTAAGGTACGTATTTCTTCTACTTCTTTTTTCGCCATTGGTTTATACAAATTATAGACAATGGCAGAACCAAACCCCAATTCTGCAATATTTAACATATTCAAAATATTCGAAAATAATCCTTTAATTCCATTGTATTGAGCTCCTAATGTGTGGATAAAAACGGCTTGTGAGACAAAACTCATCAAAATGTTTATCATATACACAATGGTGGAAGTTAAACCATTTTTTATAGAATTATTGGTTCGTGTGTTTTTCATTATTTTTCATCCTTTCTTGCTTTGGTAAATTTTACATATTGTTTGGTAAAATAAACAGCACCAATTATTTTTAATTTATTTTTAAATCCGATCTTTTGTTTTAATAAACCCTTTTTTAAATACTGTTTGATAACTTTTTTATAGGTAGTAAAATCTAAACTCAGATTTTTTCTTTTGGCAATTTGTTCATATAAATAGACTTTTCCAATAAAATCAGCTTGCTGAAGAAATCTTGCTTCGATTTGATTTTTGGCAAGAATATGATTCATTTTTATCATCGCATCTAATACAGTTACATGTTTTTCTATGTTAAATTCATGTAAAGCACTATTTTTTCTGCTAACTACATAATAGTAAAAATGTTCTTTGACAAATGCTATCTTTTCTATTTTATCTAAACATTCCAAATTAAACAATCCATCTTCATAAATTTTAATGGTTTCATCAAATTGTATGGTTTCGATACATTCTTTTTTCATCAATTTATTCCAAACTGGAAAATTTTGATTATTTTTTTCAAACATAGTTTGCATGACAATCTTTTTAAGATTTACTTTTTCAAAATTCAACTCGGATTCAGACAAAACTTCGTCATCTTTTGCATAATAGATGTTACAAAAACATGCCTCAGATTTTGTTTCGCATAAACACTGATACATCTGTTCATACATGTGCTTATCAATATAATCATCTCCATCGACAAAACCGATGTATTCTCCTTTTGCTTCTTTCAGTCCTCTGTTTCTAGCTGCTGAAACGCCTCCATTTGGTTTGTGAATGACTTGAATCCTTGAATCTTTTTGAGCCCATTCATCGCATTTTTGACCTGAACGATCGGTTGAGCCATCATCAATTAATAAAATTTCCAAATTTTCATAGGTTTGATTGACCAAACTTTTGATACATTTATCCAAATAATTTTCTATATTATACACTGGTACAATAATACTAATTAACGCTTTTTCCATTTCTTTTCTCCCTATTTTTTTATCTTTTCCTTCGCATTTTTTTGACAGTTTTATAAGTAACTTCAAATAATTTAGGATGAATCGTTAACAAAGTCATATAAAATTTATCTTTTTTAGAATAATATTTTTTATATTCTTTCATCTCATCACAATACTTCTGTATTAATGTTCGATTCGTTATTAATTTTTCGTTTAATATAGAATAAAGAACTATCCAATAAACATCTATGGTATTTTTTTCAATCTCAGATAAAGTGTCTCTATCTTCGCAATTTTGTAAAATAAATGCTTTAGCCAAATTTATTGTTTCAATTGTATCCATATGATAGCTTAATCGTTGTTTTTTTGAGTGATTAACTGTCGTAGCACTATTTTCTCTTATTACATAATTATAAAATGGAGCAGAGATAAAAACACAAGCTTCCTTGCAATTTAATAAATACTGGCAAATAAAATTCAAATCTTCTCCTATTGATAAATTTGTATTGAATCGAATATCTTTCAATCTCTCTTTGACCAACAAACACTTCCAAATAGAACCATTTAAAGGATAAAATCGTTGAATTGCTTGAAATTTATCTACTTTTTCAGTTGTGTACATTTCTGAATTTATTGGATGAATTTCCTCTTCATTTCTGATAAAATTAGCCCCACAAGTTACTAATTCAGCCTTGTTTTTTTGCATTTCCTTACATAAGATTTCATACATATTCTTTTCAATGTAATCATCACTATCAACAAATCCAATATACTTTCCCTTTGCCACTTCTAATCCAATATTTCTAGCTTCTGATACTCCTTCATTTTTTTTATGAAGCACTTGAATTCTTGTATCTTTTTTAACCCAAGCATCACATTTTTCTCCTGAATGGTCACTTGATCCATCGTCAATTAATAAAATTTCCAAATTTCTATACGTTTGATTGACAAGACTTTCTAAGCATTTATCCAAATACTTTTCAACATTATAGACTGGTACAATAACGCTAATTAATTCTTCCACCTTCAATTCTCCCATTCTTCCATTATCTTCACAAAATCATTATAATATCGTTGTGTTGTAAAATTTTTACTTCTTTCTATTCCACTTTTTCCCATTTTCTCACATTTTTCTTTTTCCTGATATAATTCTAATATAGCATCCCTCAAATTTTCGATTATTTTATTATCTTTTTCAATCATCTTAGCACATTGTTCATTCAGATATTCTACCATTCCACCTGATTTTGTAGCAATAATTGGTAAACCACTTGCCATTGCTTCAATTGCTGTTAAGGAGCCAGGTTCTTCCCAAATCGATGGAATCACTTGTATATTTGCAATTTGATAATATTGATATATAGCATCATGTGGAATATAACCAGTAAAAATAATTCTCTCTTCGAAATTTTGGATTGAACCCTTTAATTTTTTAGAAAACTCTGTTTCTTCACTATTTTCTGCAAAAGTCGAACCTAAAATTAATAATTTAATATTCTTCTGTGAAATCATTTTCATAGCTTCTATTAATTCATAAATTCCTTTTTCCTCTACCAACCTTCCAACAAATAACACAACAAAATCATCTTTTGATATATTTAATTTTTTGCGCAGAGAATTTTTTTCTTCCCATGAAACACTTTTAATCTGTGTTTCAATCGCACAATTTCTTAAAACCTTCACATTTTTATCTTCTGTTGGTTTCTTTTTCTGCAAATCATTTATGATAAAATTGCTTATCCCTATGAATTTTCCAAATGTTTCTATTGTTTTTTTATCGCCTGCTTCAATTCCTTGATGCAAATGAAATATCATCTTTTCTTTTCCAATTTTCTGACTCATTCTTTGGCATAACATTTCATATTTTTTAGGATCGCCTCCCTCAAAAATAACATAATCATAATTTTCTTTTAACACTTTTTTTAAAACTTTATAATAATATCGATCCAAATAAAAACAATTTATCTTCAACTTTTTCAACATACGATACAAAACAAACAAAAACTCATCCATTTTGTTTAGTTTAATCGTTTCATTTTTGGATAATATCTCTAAATCCACTTTTTTCAATTCATCATTTTTCTCTCCCATAATTGTTACAAGTGTTTCTACAGCACATCCACTTTTATTAGGATATTTCATAAATCCAGGCAATATCATACATACTTTTTTCATTTTGCTATCCTCCTTAAATGTTCATAAATCGAATTCGCCCAATACTCAATCGCATACTTTTCTTTGACAAATTGACAACTTTCTATTTTTTTATCTTTTTTGTTCAAATCACCACATTCTAATACTTGAACAATTTTCTCTCTTAAATCTTCAACATTCTCACTTTGAAATATTCTCAAATTTGGTATTTCCAAAGGCTGTGCCTTCAAATTACTGCAAATACATTGTGTCTGGCAATACACAGCTTCTACAATCGCATAGCAAAATCCTTCTTCTCTTGCCGCTGACAAAAATATATCACTCGCATGATAATACGTCGCAATATCATCACGTGGTTCTAAAAATTTAACAAATTCAGGAATTTCACCAAATTCATCCATTATTTTTTGTTTTAATTGCTCCAATTTAACTGATACCGAAATCGCCAAAACGAGATTGTATTTTTCTGCCACTTCCTGCAGAGCTTTTATCGCAATATCAACGCCTTTTCTTTCATAATCAAACCCGAACATCAAAATAACTGTTTGATTGTCCTCTGCCAATTTTACTTTTTCCCATTGTTCCAATCGTTCAAACGCAATCGCATTTGGCACTGCTACCACCTTTTTATAAGGAATACTTTGAGCCACCGATTCCGAACATCCAATATTCAAATCCCCCTGAAAAATATATTTCAAAAACATTCTTTTCACAGGATTTTGAGGCATCTGATTTTGATAATGATTATGATAATGTTGTACTAACTTAACACGATTTTGCTGACTTACCATTTTTAATGCTGCCTGCGTTCTTCCAATACAAAAATGGGAATATATCATATCAACTGAGTTTTCTTTGATGATTTTCCTAAAATTTCTGCCATTTTCCTTCACATTTTTTGTATGAAAATACACTTTTCTTGTTTTTCCTAATTCCTGAATCCAACCAATTTCTTTTGCTTTTTCTGGAAAAGAATACAACATTTCCCCCTTGTTTTGTCTTATCTTTTCTTCTAATTTTTTTATAGAATTCATAAAATTTCCCTCATATGGTGCTGCATAGTCTGCTACTAAAAAAACATTCATTCGCGCTCCTCCAAGATTTCACACAATTTCTTCAATTCCTCTTTATTTTCTATACTTTCGTCCTTTTCTAAAAAAGTTATAAATTGCTCTCTCATTCCCTTTTTGTTTTCTATCAATTCGACAATTTTATCATACATCATTTCATCGTTTTTCGCAATATAACCATTTACACCATCTAAAATTTGCTCTCGAAACTCTGGAATATCACTTACCACCATTGGCTTTGCTAAAGCTTTTGCTTCACAAACTGTAATACCAAAACCTTCAAATCGTGATGGTTGGACATAAATATCACAGTTCCTCATCCATGGATATGGATTTTTTTGAGCTCCCACTAAGATAAATATATCTTGCAAGCCTTTTTCTCTAATCTTCTTCTGCAAATCTTTTTCTTCTGGTCCTGCACCTATCACATACCATTTAACAAAATATCCCTGTTCTATCAATTTTTTGCAAATAGTAATCACACGATCCATTCCCTTTTGTTTCACCAATCTTCCAACTGTTACAATAGTTGTCTTTTCCTTTAAAAGCTCCAACTTTTCTTCTGCCATTTGTTGAATGACTTTTTTCGATACCATATTTTTAATCACCACAAATTTCCCTCGATATTCTGGAAAAATTTTCTCCAAAACCTCTTGGCAATGTTGTGAAACTGTCGCAATTTTTTGGTAATCTTTAAAATATTTTTTATCCTGTTCATAATCATACGCATAAGTACTATAATCGTTATGGACAAATCCAATTTTATGTTTAGCTTTTACTTTATCGCTGTTAAAATAAATCGTTTTTCTTTCCAAAAACGCAACAGATGTATCATAAAATTGATTGATTTCATCAAACATAACCTTCACATGTTCCCAACCAATATATAACTTTTTAGCATTTTGTGCATGCCAACATTTTATCAAATAAAGCAAACTATGATAAGCTCTTTTAAAATCTAGTTTCTTCAAGAATCGAAGTGGTGCCATCTTTCGATTTTTACTAAAAATATGATAATTTTCAGATGCTTTCAAAACCTTTACCTCTGATGGTAAAAATTCCATTAATTCTCCATCTGTTCGAAATAAAAACAGATCCACATCATACTTTTGATAATCCAACATCGATAAAATGGTAAGCAAACTTTTTTCTGCTCCACCAATTCCTAGTGATTCCATCACAAATAGAATTTTCCTTTTCATTTATTCTCCTTCATATATCTTACTTAAAACTTTCACTGTTTCCTCAATTTTGAATCTATTTGGTATTTTACTAATTGCGTTTTCATCTCTTACATTATTGGTTTCATATATTTCCTTAGCCCAACCTTTACTACCTGCTTCTAACGCCAAAAACATAAGATTTCCCGTAACATTTGATTCTTCCGCAACATTGGTACTTGTATAACATTTCAAACCATTCACCTGTGCTTCCATCAGTGCTACACTAAAACCTTCAAACCACGATGGCATCACAAATACATCCATTGCCGAATAGAATTTTTCCGTATCATCACGTCTGCCTAAAAACAATACTTTTTCTTGAATTCCTAAACTTTTTACTTGTTGTTCTAATTCTTCTCGTAAACAGCCTTCTCCCACCAAAAGCAATTTACTTTTGGGATTTATTTTTTGATATTCGTCAAAAACTTTTATCAAAAATTCATGATTTTTAACTGGAAGTAATGCCCCAACATGCCCAATCACTTTTTCTTCTTCACCAATGCCTAGTTCTTCTCTTACCTTTCGTCTATTTTCAAGACAAAAAGCAAAATTTTCTACTTCCATTCCATTATTCAAAATGAGAAAATCTTTTTTCCCAAAAAGCCACTCACCAGCTTCTTTGCCACAAGCAATTCTTTCATAATTGATATTTCTTAAAACCATTCGACCAATTCGATCTAACCACTTCGTCTTTTTATAAACCTTATTAATACTACTCGAATGAGAATGAACCAACAATCTTGCCTTCGAATACTTGTTGGCTAAGGCAATTCTTTCAAACAAACTAAAATTCATAATATTAAAGTGAATAATATCAAAATCATTTTCGTTATAGACTTTTTTCAAATCTTTGATATATTGTTTATAATTGCTATTTCGATCCGTTACTTCGAAAAAAATCACACCTAAATCTTTTAACAACTCTTGGCAACATACTTTTTTTTCTTTGCTTACCAAAAAACAAATCTCAAACTTTTCTTGATTTAGATTTTTGCATACATTCATTAAAAATCGCTCAATTCCTCCCATATTCGAAGAATAACCAGTATATAAAATTTTTATTTTTTTCGTAAAAATCACTTCCTTTGTATTCCTTTAATTTTCATATAATTCTTTCAACTTTTCTATCTCACAATCAATGTCATAATTCTCATACAATTTCTTCAAATCGGTACATCTTTTACCATTTTCTTTGATTTCCAATACTTTATCTCTCCACTTTGTCAAATCCTCTTTTTCAATACCTAACACAGATACATTCGAATTCATCTTTGTTTCCTCTGGAATTTTATTCGAAAAAATACAAGGTAAACCATTGGCCTGTGCCTCTATTCCCACAATGCCCAAGCCTTCGAATATAGAAGGAAACAAAAAACAATCCATCGCTTGATATAATTCAAAAACATTTTCCCTTTTACCTAAAAACAATACACTATCTTCTAAATTCCATGCTTTTGCCTTTTGTTTCATCTCACTTTCCAAAACACCTGTACCTACTAACAAAAGTTTGGCATTCGAAATCCTTTTCTTACACTCATAAAACACATCCATTAAATATTCATGATTTTTCTGCTTCGCAAATCTTCCCACATTTCCTATTACAAAATCATGTTCCAATCTTAATTCTTTTCTTAAAATATTTCTTTTTTCTGGACAAAACTCATATCTTTTCAAATCAATCGCATTTTTCATTACTTCTGGT
This sequence comes from uncultured Clostridium sp., assembly GCA_947653235.1. Lineage (GTDB taxonomy): Bacteria > Bacillota > Clostridia > TANB77 > CAG-508 > Scatovivens. The sequence goes on along the minus strand of CANTGH010000002.1, from coordinate 116,002 downwards.
TTGATTTTCTTATCAAACAACCATTTTCCAGCCTCAACAGAACAGGTCAAAAAGCAATTGGCATATCGTTTGATGCATTTTCGATTCAGATAATGAATTGCATTTTTCATTTTACCATCCACACAATCGTTATTATGCGAATGTGCAATAATCGTCTTCACACCACATTTTTTAGCTGCTTTCAAATGAACAATATTCGCAGCTGTCAGCATATTGGCATGAAAAACATCATATTTTTCTTGTTTGAACAACTTTGTTATCTCTCGATAAAAGAGGATTGGATTTTGATTATATTTTGGCAGACGAAACATGCGACTTCCATTTGCCACAAGTTCATCCTCAAACGCTATTTTATCATACGATTTTACAAAATCAATCTGATATTCTTTCTTATCTAATTTTCGATAATAATTCATATAAAAGCTTTCAATGCCTCCCATATTATAAGTAAAACCATACACTAATATTTTCTTCATTTCGACCTCCATTCTTTCGTACTCATTCAACGTTCTCCAAATTCTCCATAATTTGATCAGCCCATACCTTCAAATCATATCGATCCATAATATATTGTTTTGCCTCTTCCATTTTATCTTCATTTTGTACCATTGCTTCTAAAATTTTATGTTTCAATTCTTCTGCATTTCCACTTTCAAAACAAATCATTCCCGGAATTTCCAATGGAACACCACCAATTTTACTACTCACACATCGTTTTCCACAATAGGTTGCTTCCACCAAAGCATAACAAAATCCCTCTTCACGTGCTGCTGATAAAAATAAATCTGATCCGCGATAATATTCACTTACCCTTTCACTCGGTGGTAACAATCGAATCCAACTTGGAATTTCGCCTAACTCACTTTTTATTCTATTTTCAACCTTTTCGCGATTGCTTGCTAACGAAATCGCTAAAATAATTTTCTTTTCTTCAGCTATCTCTTTTAGTGCCTTTATCGCAATATCAACACCTTTTCTATCATAATCAAACCCAAACATCAACACAACAAATTCATCCATCTGTTTTTTTATCTCATGACTTATCGTATTTCCCTCTAATCTTTTAAAATCAATCGCATTATCCACAAACGTATTTTTCGAAACACGATATGGCATACTTTCCATTACCGATTTGGAACAACCAATATTCAAATCTCCCTCATACAATCGATATGCCAAACGCATCATTTGCTTTTTGGGAAATCCGTTTGGTATTTTGCAGTGATTATGAAAATGTTGAACCAACTTAATTTTAGGATGAACCATACGAAATAATTTTATCGCTACTTGTGTTTTATGTCTAGCAAAATGAGAATAAACAATATTTTTTTCTCCTTCTACCATAGATTTTTTAAGACTTTTTATAATCTCTCCCATACCTTCAGGAAAAAATTCCACACGATATACTTCCGCCATTTTTTTCACCCAATCAATCGATTTTGCTCTTTGCGGAAATAAAAATTTTAGGCTATCCTCTTTCTTCCTTGCCACTGTTTCTAATGCTTTCATCGAAGCTATAAAATTTCCTTCATAAGGTGCTGCATAATCTGTGATAATAACGATATTTTTTTTCATACTTTTTAAACCTCTCTATAAAATCGCTCCAACTCTTCCACCGTTTGTTCCACAAAATACCCCGCATGTTTCAACTCTTGATAGGTATCACGTCTACTCAAATCACTCTTTAACATTATATCTGCCCATTCTTCTGGCGTTTTTTCTAATGAAACAAACGTCACATTTTCTGCAATTTTCACTTCCTCTGTAATCACATCTTTTGACATAAAACAAGGAAGCCCTGTACATTGTGCCTCTACTCCCACAACTGGCAAACCTTCGTACAAACTTGGAAGCAAAAACACATCCATACACCACATTAATTCGTTGGTATTCTTACAAAATCCCATAAATTTAACACTTTTTTCTAAACCTAATGCTTGTACTTTATCTTTGATTTCCTGTTCTTTTTCTCCAATTCCCACTAGCATTAACACAGCTTTTTCATTTTTTTTATGGATCTTTTCAAAAATATCAATCAAAAAGGTATGATTTTTCTGATTGGTAAATCTTCCCACATTTCCAATCACAAGACAATCCTTTAATCCCAATTGATTTCTTAACACTTCACGTTTTTCTGGATTAAATTTGAATTTCTTATAATCTACTGCATTATGAATTATCTTAACTTTTTCCTCACCAAACAACCATTTTCCAGCCAATTTTGAACATGCAAAATAATGTGTGGCATATTTTTTGAGTGGCTTTTTAAATAAATCTCCAATCAAAATCTTGATTTTGTTTTTGGATTGAAAACCAATGTTATGCGAATGTGCAATTCTTGTTTTAATTCCATACTTTTTCGCCATTTTAAGCACCATAAAATTCTTACTCGAAGAATGCATATGAACCACTTTATAATCATGATGCTCCTCAAAAAATTTCTCCAACGCCCTTTTTTGCTTCACAATATCTAATGGCGTTCGAAACCACACACCTTTCAATTTATAAAATTTTACACCTAATTCTCTTAATGTATCCTCCAATGGATACGTTTGTCCATCATCTAATAAAAGAAAATCAATCTCGCATTTTTCCTTATCCATATTGCGAACAATTTCTACTGCAAATTGCTGAATGCCTCCATGCCTCATTCGATCAATAAAATATAATACTTTAATTTTTTCCATTGTCCAAAGCTCCTCTCAAAAACGCTTTTGACTCTTCTCGAAATGCCTCCAATATTTGATCTATCCTTGTATAATCAATTTCTTTATTCATCAACTCTTCAACCGCTTCTTCTCCGTTTAACAATCGATCCTCTAAATTCACAATCTTCAAAAGAGAATCCAATCTTGAATTCGTAGATACTTTCGTGCCATTTTTATAACGTCGAAACACGAAAAATTTTTTATGGTGAATCAGCGAAAACACTGTTCCATGAAACGAATCCGTGCATACAAATTCAGCATTTGTGATCAAATTCAAAAATTCACTTGGTCCTATATCAAAAGGAGCTTCATCGGCAAATTTATCACTATATTTTACATATTCATCCAAATGATTTAAAGAAACAATTTTATAGCCTGTTTTTTCCTTTAATCGTTCCGCAAATTTTCGATATTCAATTGTTTTTCCTAAAAAATAACAAAAAATGTATTTTTCTTTTATCAATGGTTCCTCTTTTTGAAAACGCATCCATTCTGCTTGATTAAATAATAATGTTGGATCACAAACCAAAGTAGCCTCTCTGCCTGTAAGCTCTTTTACTAATTGTACTCCCTTATCTTCACGTACCGATAAATTCTCAATTCGATTCAAAAACTTTTTATAAGATTTCTCATATTTTTTTGGTATTTCTGACACACCAAAACTCGTTGCAAACGATATTTTATTGACATACTCTGGCACAAAATTCAAAGTATAATAATCAGCTACAATATTTACAGGAAGCCATAATTGGTCACTTCCGACTAAAATATCGGTATAATTTCCTTCTTCACAAATCTGTTTCATTGTATCATAACTTTTCGATAAACGAAACATTTTCTCAAACTCTTTAAATTTCTTATCTCTTACTTTTATATTTTTCCCCAATTCTCCATTGGCAAATTTACAATATAATTTTAATTTTATCATTCCAAATTTAGCCTTTAGAAAAGAAATATTAAAAATTTGACTCATATAATATTTTCTTTTTCCTTTGGCAATTTCATTTTTCTCTAACTTTTCCAAATTAATCGTTTCATTTGGTATATCCCAATCTTCCAAAATTTTCTGTGTTGCAATCGCCTGCAACATACTTCCGTAATTATGTTTAAAGTAACAAGATACAATTCCCACTTTTTTATCCATATCTTATTCTCCTTGTTCTATTTTTTCTAATTCTTTTGTTTGCATCTCCGTTTTTGATTGCTTAAATTTGTACATATCTGCCAAAATAAACAACACTGGAGCAACTGCCGCCTCATGACGCACCCAGGAACCAAAATCTGGTTCAAAACACGCCGAGCCACACAAAAATCCTAAATAAACATACAATGCCACATTTTTCGATTTATGATTTTTCTTAATATTCTTAAGTGCCATTACCACATAAAATGTTACCATGATTTGATAAGCAACATATGGCCAATATTTTGGTCCAAATGTCATTAACTCGATTGGTATCATCATACGAACAAGCATAACTAAATAATCCAATGTAAACAATACAGGATTTGACGCATCATCTGTAATCCAATTGCTAATATCTGTTTTCGCCCTCGTTTCTCTAGCTCGCACTGATACTAATTCTGTATATTCTGCAGGCATTGCAACTTTAGCAACCATCAGTAATATAAAATAGCCAACCCCTAATGCAATAATAACTACCATAATATCTGAAAACTTTAATTTATCTTTCATCAAGATAAATGTTTTACAAATCCAAGAAGCACCTAGCATAAATAATGCTATTAATATGTAATATGGTCGATACGAAACAGAAGCCCAATATAAAATTAGAAATGACAAAATATATTTAAAATTATCTTTGAGCGATTTACTCACAACCACTGCATATATCAAAACAAAATACAACATCTGAACAGGCTCTTTCGCCAAATTAAAATCAAATATATTCAAAACCAATATCGTCAAAACTAAAAAGATTGCCTGTATAATATTTAGTCTTTTTCTCAACGAAAAAATAATAACCAGCAAAATAATATTCCACAATATCGTAATATAAACTTCAAATTCCTCATACGTCGTCAACTCAAAAATATTGATATTTTTAAATAATCGGGCTGACTTACGAGAAGCATCCAATTCATCTGCACTTACTTCTTCATCATTGATAACCGAATCTTCATCATTAATTGCCCCCAACATTCCATGTCCAATACTCATATCCACCAAAACTTCTTTCATGATGGTATATCTTACTGCTTTTCCTGCCAATATCAAAAACAGCATAGAAACAACAATAACCGTTGTTTTTACATAAAAATCTTGTTTTACTTTCATCTGTATTTCTCCTCTTATAACCTTTTTCCTATATTTACTTATAATTATAGCGGACTTTTAAATGAATTGCAAGCCCGCTATATTTTATTTTTTAAGAAAACAATATTTTATTTTGCTTTTTTATTATAATAGGTATTATAATACTTTTTATTGGCATCTGGAATTTTATTAATAACTGTTCCAATAACATTTCCGCCAATTTCTTGAATATTGTTTTTGATTTTATTTAACTCGTTAATCTCTGTATTACCATGTTTTAAAACAATCATATTGGTATCTACCACTCTGGAGATAATGAAACCATCTGCCACAACAGAAACTGGTGGTGTATCAATAATAATCATATCAAATTCTTCTCTTAATGTATCTAAAGTCTCTTCTAATTTTTCTGTTGATAACAACTCTGAAGATTCTAATCTTTCACTACCAGATGGTAATACATATAAATTATCAATTCCAGTTTCATGAATAACTTCAAATACCATTGGTTTTTCAGGTTTTGCTGCTACTTCTGCTTTTTTATTTACCGTTGCTAACTCTTTAGCAGATGATTTTTTCGTTGTTTTTGTTGTTTTCTTTGCAGTAGTTTTCTTTGTTGTTTTCTTTTCTTCAACTTCTTCTTTTTCTGCTACTTTTTTCGTTGTTTTTCTTGTTGTCTTTTTTGGTTTTTCTTCTTTCACTTCTTCTTTGACTGCTTTTTTTCTGCCTCTTTTTTTCGTTTCTGGTTCCACTACAATTTCTACTTCTTTAGCTTTTGCCTCTTTTTTCAAAGATTTAATTTTTGCTTTTCCATCTGTATTGGTAGTCATATAATCTTCTTTATAAATCATTTTTGCAATTGCTGGTATTTTTTCAATTTTTATCACTTTATTAATCAATCCTAAAATTCTAGCAAAACCACCTCTTGCAACTCTTCTTCCACGAAGTGCAATCAAACTAGTATTTTGTTTTGTTGCTGTTAAAAATTCTGATAATCCAGGAACTTTTTTTACTTTAAATAAACGATGTTGTCTACCTCTTCTCATATCTGCATCAATAATCAAGGTTTTTTTGCCCGCGTTAGCAAAAGCAACAGCTAAATTAGCGGTTAACCAACTTTTTCCTTCTCCTGGTAAACTACTTGTAATCGCAACTGTTTGTAAAGGTCCTTTGTCATACATATATTGTAAATTAGTTCTTAATATTTTAATACTTTCTGCATATGGTGATTTGGAATCTTTTAATGTAATCAAATCTTCATTTCCACTATATTTTGGTATAGAAGCTAATGTAGTAAGTTTTGTATATCTTTTTATTTGGTCTGAATTGGTAATTGTATTATTAAAGATAAACATAATCATAACAGCTGCAGCCGCTACAACAAATCCAATTCCAGCAAATATTTTTACACTTTTGGCTACATTCATATTAACAGCCCCACCTGGTACTTGTGCCTCATCTACAATACGAATATTGTCAATTTCATAAATTTTCTTCACTTCTTCTGAAAATACTTTAATAAATTCGTTCGCAATTTCTGCTGCTTTTTGTCTGTCAACACTTCTTGCACTAATTTGATAATATACTTTTGTTACTGGTGTCAAATCAATACTACTACTTAATTGACCAGCTGACATATTCAATCCTAAATTTTGAATAACTTGATTCACAATTAAATCACTTTTAATTAATGCCGCATATGTTTCTGCCAAACTTGATGGCATACTTAGTTCAGAAGACGTAACCGTCGTTCCTTCAATAATTGATTCTTCTGTTCTCGCACAGATTAACTTACCAGTTGCCTCATACACTGGTGTGGTAAAATACTTAATTTTTGCCGCTCCTAAGAAAGCAAATACAAGCATCACCATAATAATAAATAATTTTTTATCCCAAAATAATTTTAAAAATTGTTTTAATTCTAGCTCTTTAATAACAACCATCTCCTTTACTATATATTTTTAAATATTCTTCTGCAAGCTTATTGATGTTATGCTCTGTCAAAACTTTTTGTTTCGCTTTATGTTTGATTTTTATGTAATCACATGTTTCATTTTTTATTTTTTCAATCACTTCACAATACTCTTCTTTTGTATGACAGATAAATCCGTCTATTCCATTTTCAATGACATCACGATTGCCCATCACATCACTTACCAAGCAAATTTTTTCTAAATACATCGCTTCTAGTAAAGTTATTGGCAATCCTTCCCACAGAGAAGGTAGAATGAAAATATCGTTTTGATACAATTGCTTGATTGTCGTTTTTCGATCATGCCAACCTGTAATTTGTATGTTCGGTGATTGTAAAATATCTCTTAAATTTCCATCACCAATCCAAGTAAATTCTATTTGTGGAAATTCTTTTGCAATTTCCTCAAACAAATTTGGATTTTTTTGCGTTCCGATACGCCCTACTGTGCATACTTTTAATTTTTTGATATCCATTTGCCTTTCTGACTCTCTTAAGACAAATTGATCGATTTGTTCTATATCAATGCCGTTATTAATGTACATACTATTTTTCGTCAATTTTTTTGCTTCCTCATATTCGCCTTTCGAACACGCAATGGTCATACATTTCTTTTTTCCTAATATTCTTTCTACCAGTTTGTAAAGTTTTATTTTCCAATTAGCTTCGTCTTTTTTACAAAACGCATAACTATGGGGTGTATAAAATAACTTTGCTTTTTTCGGTGAAAGAATTAGTCTTCCAATGGCTCCTGCTTTAGAGGAATGCATATGTACAATATCTGGCTCTTCTTTTTGAATGATTTTTCTTATTTCAAAAATTGCTTTTATGTCTTTGAATGGATTTATATTTCTTGTAAAATTTTTTACTCTTATTAATTTTATGTTGTTATCGAAATATTTTTCAAAATCTTTTGGCGTTTGTTTTCTAACTGAGTAAGCAATGATTACATCCATTTGTTTCGACATTCGGTTCGCCAGATCAACCATATAGGTAAATACTCCGCCGCCGCATTGCCTCGACTAGATATAAAATTTTTTTCCTCCTCATTTAATCCTCCATCGTATTTTTAATATTTTTCAATTGTACTTCATTCGTAAAAAAGGGTATAATTCACGAATTTATAATCTCATGTTATATTCATTTTACCACTTTTTAGAAAAAAAATCAAGTGTTTTTTGCAAATTTATGTAAAATTCACATAATTTTTTTATTTTTTCTTTTTCATAATCCTATTCAAACCTTGTATTTTCAAGGTTTCTAAAGTTTTTCAAAAAACACAAAAAAAATAGGGTTTTTTTCCCTATTTTATCCTTAAAATATTCAAAATCGTGATTAAAGTGACACCAACATCAGCAAATATAGCTTGCCACATGTTCGAAATTCCCAATGTACTGAAAAGTAAAACCAGTATTTTAACACTCATGGCAAAAATTAAGTTTTGTTTGATAATCCTATCCGTTTTTTTAGAAATTTGAATACCATCGATGATTTTCCCAAGATGATCTGTCATAATAACCACATCCGATGCTTCAATAGCTGAATGTGAACCAATGCCTCCCATTGAAATTCCAATATCAGCAATTGCCAAAACAGGTGAATCATTCATACCATCTCCTACAAAGGCAACTTTATCGGTTGATTTTCTCGTTTGTAATATGGCTTCCATTTCATGATATTTATCGGTTGGCAACATTTCCGCTTTGACTTGCGTTATTCCCAAATCCTTTGCTATGTTTTGTGCCACTTGCTTGCTATCTCCTGTAAACATTTTGGTTTGAATGCCAAGTGACTTTAATTTTTGAATCACTTCTTTACTTCCTTCTTTGATGGTATCACTTAAACCAATACCTCCTATTAATTCCCCTTCTATTTTTAGGAAAATAGGGGTTCCTTCCATTGATTGATCGGTTTGTATGAATTCACGATTTCCAACCAAAACCTTTTTTCCTTGCCATTGATACGACAAACCTTTACCAGCTATTTCTTCATAATTTTGTACTTGGCTGGTATCAACTTGTAATTGACTACTATCGATTATTGATTTTGCAATGGGATGATTGGAAAAACTCTCTCCTAAAACAATCCATTTTAATACATCTTCTTTTGTATAATCTCTATGGTAACATTCTATGCTTTTTATTTCAAATTTTCCTTTGGTTAATGTACCAGTTTTATCAAAAACAATTTGTTTGACATCTTTTAAAGCATCTAAATAATTGCTTCCTTTTATTAGAATCCCTTTTTTGGATGCTTTTCCAATCCCTGAAAAATAACTAAGTGGTACTGAAATTGCAATTGCACATGGACAGGAAACTACCAAAAAGATAAGGGCTCGGTAAATACTTTGTGAATAAGTAATCGGCAACAGAATTGGTAATAGAAGTGCTACTGCTATTGATAAACCAATGACAATGGGTGTATAAATTTTAGCAGTTTTACTGACAAATGTTTCTGTTTTAGCTTTTTTATCAGTTGCATTTTCCACTAATTCTAAAATTTTGCTGACTGTACTATCTTCATATGTTTTTGTAACACGAATTTCTAGTAAACCTTGTGTATTAATACTGCCTGACAAAACGTTATCTGTAACAACAACTTTTCTCAAAATGCTTTCCCCTGTTAAGGAAGATGTATCCAAATCAGCCTCTCCTTGTACTACGACGCCATCTACTGGAATTTTTTCACCTTGTTTAACAATTAAAACATCCCCTATTTTGACATCTTCTGGAGCAATTTGCTTCGTTCCTAAATCTATTTTTAGATTAGCATATTCTGGTTTGATGTTCATTAAATCCGAAATGGATTTTCGCGTTTGATCAACTGCTTTATCTTCCAAAATTTTACCAATTTCATATAAAACAATTACCATAAAGCCTTCTAAATGTTCACCAATTAAATAGGCTCCCAAGCAAGACACTGTGACTAGAAAGTTTTCATTAATGGTTTTACTGGTTTTCCATGACTTCACAGCATTTCCAATGGTTCTATATAATAAAATGAAATAAGCCACAAGAACAAATAGATTAGAAAATGTTTTTGGTAAATCAACCCAAAATCCAATGATACCAATTCCAATTCCTACAATTAATCTTACAATTTGATTAGCTAATTTTCTATTGTTTTCTTGGGATTTCTGGTTGATTTCTACAACTTCTACTTCAGGTTCTATTGCTTTTACTATTTTAATGATTGTTGCTTTGTTCTCTACTTCTGCCTCATAAGATAACCTTAAAGTATTAAAATTTACAACAACATTTGAAAATTCTGGATTTTGTGCTATTTGGGTTTGTATTTTATTGGCACAATTGGCACAATCTAAATTTTGTAAAATAAACTCATACTTCTTCAACATGCTCACGTCCTTTCTCGTAAATTTGGCTTACATGCTCATCATCGAGTGAATAATAAACAATTTTTCCTTCTTTTCGATATTTTACTAATTTGGCTTGTTTTAACACACGTAACTGATGTGAAATCGCAGATGGCGTAGAGTTTGTTAGAACTGCAATATCCCCCACACATAATTCTTCTTCTAATAAACTACAAATAATTTTCATTCTCGTTGAATCACCAAATACTTTAAATAATTCTGCCATTTCAAATATTAAATCATCTTGTGGTAAAATTTTTTTTATTTTTTCGATTTTTTCAAAATCAACAATATTTTGTTCAGATAATTCAAAATCCATTCTTACCCCCCTTTTTTTATATGAATATTTGTTCATATGTTTATATTATAAATTTACTTTTTGGATTTGTCAATAGATATTTTATAAAAAATGAAAATTAAATAACATAACCTTTTTACTAATTTATCCACAAAACTTACTTTTTCAAGGCTGTGGATAACGTGGAAAAGTCTGTGAACAACCTTCTATTCTATTATCCCTATTGTTTATTTTTTAACAAGCATAGGATTTATGAAATTATTATTGCTTTGTCTTTTTTTCAAAAAAATAGAGATTACATTCTCTGTAATCCCGTATCTTTTGTCAATATTGTTTTTAACCAATATTTATCTATTCATTTTATTTTCTCGACTCGACAATCAATTTAATTCCCGTTCGATCCTCTCCTTCTACTTCAACCTCTGCAAAGGCTGGAATACAAACTAAATCCACACCTGCTGGTGCTACAAAACCCCTAGCAATCGCTACTGCCTTAATCGCTTGATTTAATGCTCCTGCTCCTATTGCTTGCATTTCTGCTCTTGTACTTTCTTTTACCAATCCAGCAATTGCTCCGGCAACTGAATTTGGATTTGATTTTGATGAAATTTTTAAAACTTCCATTTTTTCCTCCTATTATTTTAATTTTTCTTGTGTTTTTAAGCGTAATATTTTTGCAAAAGAAAAATCCAACGCTTAAATAGTAAATTTTTTTTTACTATTTTGAACAATCTAATCTTATCTTAAATTTTTTATCCTGTCTATAGAATACAAGCATTTTTTTGAGGTTTCGAACGTCTTCTTTCGACAGTATTTTCAATATTTATAGAGTTTTTTGCCAGTTGGTGTCGAATATTGTTTACATTTGTATTTTTGATTAAAATAACATCTTTTTTCGACAAAAATAGAGCAGATAAAAATCTGCTCCACCACTTTTTATTCATGACATCTGCAACAATAACTTCCACACATCGATTCATCTTGTGCTCTTCCATCTGAACAATCTGGGCAAGCCTGAACGTCAATTTGATTTAATTCACATACATTATGATTGCAATTATGAAATTTGCAACTTTCTACTGTACAATTGATTTTTTGATTTTTATCATCCATCGTAAAAAACCTCCGCTACTTAAATTTTAATTTTTAGCAATTTTGCTATATATTTTTTAGTATACACATTTTTTTTTTATTTAAACTGTCAATTTTAGTTTGTATAGGTTTCATAAAATTTATCCCCTACAAAATGAAACTCTATTTTTTTTAAATCTTCTAAAAATTGCTCATATCTAGTAACAAAAGGAATTTGTTTGTCATTCGAAATTTGGTAAAAGTTTCCATAAATTTGTTCTATGCCATCCAATATTGTTTGTCCTTGTGCATTTAACAATTGCCAATTCATTTTGGCAAAACCATAATCATTAAATTCAATCGCTTCATTTGTATTGGCACAAATATAGAGTCCATATTGTGCTAAATAGGGATCTATGACATCAAATTCTGGTTCAAATACTTTTTGAAAATCTGAATTAATGACACTGTATTTATGATTATTATTTTTTACAATATAATATTCTGAAGCAATATAAATCTCTTTATAAATATCAGATACCACATCGCCTTTTTCATTAATGAAGTAAATCGTATGATTATTATAATTTTTAATTAGCATTTTGTCGCCTATAAAATCTAAAATTTGTGCTTTTCCTGTCATGACGTTTTTCTTACCATAACTGGTAAACCACCCCTGTTCTTTGGAAGATAAATCAAAAAATGGTATGGTATGATTGCTGTACAAATATAAAAATTCTTCGTCATAATCAATATTTTTCGCATCTAAAGGAATTTTAATATTTAAATTTTCTTTTTTGGCTAATTCATACTTGTCACCTAACCCTAGATTGGATTGTGTGATAAGCACGTCATATTCATCGTTATAGGGATAACGATAAGTATACTCGTTTGCTATCTCTTCATAACGTGGAACTTTTTGCATATTGTCCGTTTTCTTGATAACTTCGGTTTGCATTTGCCCACCTTGTCCTAACGTATTTTTATAAATATTCTTTAATTCTTCTTCTTTGGCAGCATAATTATCTTCCGCCATTTCAGAACGATAGGACATAACAACTCTTTGATTTTTTAAAATAATCTTAGAAGTCCCTTGTTCGCAAACCAAAGCAATTTGAAAATCTTTATTGTACATAGTTATGGAAACAAATGGACTGGCATAATCATAAATAAAATCAATCACAACATCGCCATTTTGATTGATATAACCATATTTCCCATCTTTTTTCGCATTGATATAAATATCTGGTATTTCAAGTTCTGTTACATATTTAAAATAATCACTTGTGTATTCTTGATTTCCCTTATTTTCTTTATTTTTAATGGATTGAGCTATGGTTTTATAAAATAAAACACCTCCCATGGTTAGTACAATACTGAGCATGATTAATGCAATTAGTGATATGGCTGTTGTACTATCTATCTCAACTGCTGTATCTTTTAAGGTTTCAACTATAACCATCAAACCAGACAAAATCGGAAAAATAGCAATTGCTGGTTTTTGGATAAAAAAGAAACTTAGTGCAAAAAAACCGAACAAATAACCTGTTTTCAGTCTGCTATTGTCACGGTTATGACAATATTGAAAAACATCTATTCCAAATACAAGCAACATTAAAATGAAAATAATTTTAGTCATTGTATTCGTCACAGTTAATTCTTGGACTGTATATTCCACTAATTCTTTTGGAATGTACATTGTAAAAATAAGCAACAAAATTCCAAACAAAATATTCATGCTTCCTATGCATAAATTAACAACTTTTCCTTTCATTGATTAACCTCTATTTATATAATTTCTTTTGTTTAATATATCGTAAAACTGGACTTGGAATTAATTGTTCAATCGCCTCATTTTGCTTAATTTTTCTTCTGACAAGACTAGAACTTATTTGTTTAGTTTCTTCTTTTTGACGATCTAATACAATGTATTGATAATGCTTTAATTCTTCCGCCTTTTTCCAGTGATTTATTTTTTGATAGTTATCACTTCCCATGATAAAAAAGCGTTCGGCTTCTGGAAATTTTTCATCAATGAGTTTAAATGTATCAATCGCACATGTTTTTTTATCGTGATTCGAAATATTCAAAATCTCCAGTTTTTCTTCGTTTTCAAAGGCAAGTCCTAACATATTAATACGATGTTCTAAGCAAATTAATTCTTCTTTTTCATATAAATCACCCATCGGAACAAAATATACTTTCTGCAAATTTTCTTTTTGGATTACTTCTTTAATTAATTTGACATGTGCATTGGTAACAGGATTAAAACAACCACCAAAAAAACCAATTCTTTCTTTCACGAATTTATTAACCTCTTTACTTCTTTATAAATTTCTTCTTGAATTTTATCTATTGTTTTTAATGTACCATTCTCCACACATTGAATTTCATACCAACCATATTTTTTAGAAACACTACAAGCTGCTTGATAACTTTCTTCTAAATGTTGTGGATTTCTTTCATGGATATCTTTGATGGTTGTATGTGAAAATTTATTTTCTCTATTTTGAATTAATTCTTGGGCTTTTTGGGTTGGCATATTTAAGAAAAATACTTGTGTTGGTTTGGGAATTCCATAGAGATTAAATTCTAAGTCAAATAACCAATTGATAAATTTTTCTCGTTCTGCTTCATCTGTGATTTTTCCAGCCTGATGCACCATATTAGCTGTTGTATAGCGATCGGCTAATATGATGCCACCATTTTGATAATATTGTTCAAACTCTTTTTTATAAGTCGCATAACGATCCGCTGCATAAAAATTCGAAGCAATATAAGGACTAATTGCTTTTGGATCTTCTCCAAATTCTCCCGATAAATACATTTTTACTAGACTAGAAGATGGACTATCATAATTTGGAAATGAAACGGTTTTAAATGGTATCTGATCTTGTTTTAAATGTTTTTGTAATTCTTCAAATTGCGTTTGTTTTCCACTTCCATCTGTTCCATCTATGACGAATAATTTTCCCATTTTTTCTCCTTATTTGGTTCATTTAATTTCTTGATTAATCTATGTTATCCTTGATTATTTTTGCATCATACTTTGAATATATTCGATTTCTTGTTGTCTATCTTTTCTCATAAATAAAGGTTCCCCTTTTGGAATGACTTGAACGTCGGATGGAATTGAATGTTCACTTTTTAGCGTCTCCCATGTTTTTAATTCTTCTGTTGTAAAACCTAATTGTGAAAACATGTTTTCAGCTGTTTTTGGCATAAATGGCTTTAGTAAAATAGCGATTTTTCTTAAATTTTCGCTTAAATGAAACATCACCGATGCCAATTTTTCCTGTTTTTCCTCTTTCGCCAAAATCCAAGGTGCTGTCTCATCAATATATTTGTTCGTTCTAGAAATGATTTTCCAGATATTGGATAAAGCATTGGAAATATACAATTCTTCCATATTGTTTTCAAATTCGTCAATTTGGTGCATAGTAAAGTTTTCTAAATCATCATCTACTTCGTTTTTTTGTGTTAATTGCGTTGGAATTTTCCCTGCAAAATATTTATGAATCATGCTAATCGTTCGATTCAATAGATTTCCTAAATCATTGCATAAATCAAAATTATAGCGATCTACAAAGTCTTCTGGCGTAAATACACTATCGGTCGCAAATTGCATAGTACGAAGCAAATAATATTTTAAACTATCCAATCCATATCGTTCGATTAAAGTTTCTGGATAAATGACATTTCCTTTCGATTTGGACATTTTTCCATCTTTCATGACTAACCAACTATGTGCATAAATCTTGTTTGGCATTTCTAAGCCTAAGGCTTTCAGAAAAATCGGCCAATAAATTCCATGAAAACGAATGATTTCTTTTCCTACAATATGAAGATTGGCTGGCCAATATTTTCGAAATAAACTATCGTCTTCTGAAGCATATCCGAAGTGCTGTGATATAGTTAGTTAAAGCATCTACCCAAACATACAAAACATGCTTAGGGTCATGTTTCATTTTAATGCCCCAATCAAATGTTGTTCGGCTAATGCATAAATCTTCTAGACCGAGCCTGAATAAAATTGCTAAAAATCTCATTTTTTCTCGAAATTGGCACAATAAAGTTTGGATTTTCTTCATAAAACTGAATTAGCCAATCTTGATATTTTTTCATATGAAAGAAGTACGATTCTTCTTTCATTAATTTGACTTCTCGACCACAGTCTGGGCATTTTCCATCAACTAATTGCATTTGTGTAAAATAAGTCTCACAAGGCATACAATACCATCCTTCGTATTGTCCTTTATAGATGTCTCCATTGCTTAGAAATTTCTCAACAATTTGGTCGACTGCCTTTTGATGACGTTCTTCTGTGGTACGAATAAAATCATCATAAGAAATATCCATATCTTGCCACAATTTTTGACAAATATCAGCCATTTCATCTACGTATTTTTGTGGTGTCAAACCTTGCTTTTGAGCAACAGTTTGAATTTTTTGCCCATGTTCATCTAAGCCTGTTAAAAAATAAGCGTCACAACCTTTTAGTTGTTGATATCTTTTTATCGTATCCGCAAGTGTTGTTGCATAAGCTGTCCCAATATGAAATTTACCACTTGGATAATAAATCGGTGTTGTTACATAAAATTTTTTGTTTTCCATCCGTTCCATCCTTTCTTATAACTTGTCCCAAAACCAAGATAATGCATCACTATAGCTTTTTATATTTTTACTTTTTGAAACAATATCATCTACCCATAAATAACTGATAAATCCTAATAATAACATCACTAAGTCAACTGTTAATGAAAAGTATAAAGCTGGCATGTTGGCAACTTCTTGACCATTAATACAAATTGTATGATACACAAGAAATGCTAAGCTATAAATTACAATTGCAATAGGCAACTGTGGCAATTCTAATTTCCTTCCTAATACGATTAAGATAACCGTAATTAAGGTTAATAGTAAGGTTATTATTGGGGCTGATGTTAAAAATACATGTTCCATTTTTATTTCCTCCTTTGTTTTTCCCACCATTGTTCGTGTGGGTCTGGTTCCTCTTCGTCTTCGGTTTCTAATTGTTCTTGTACGTCTTGTTGGTACTTTGTTTTCTGCAAGTTAATGGCTTTGACATCACTTTTATCGATGCCATATTTTTGAGCCACTTGCGCATTTAATCTTTCAAAATTTTGATTATTTTGGAGTAACATTTCCTTTTTTTGTTGGGCATTGAGTAAGTTATTTTCTTCGATAGCAATTACATTTTGGGAATATTGTTCTAATAACTGTTCAATTTGCTTTTTATAGTTTTCCAAATCTTGGAGCGATAAATTCATGTTTTCTTCTAATTTTTCATCAACTAGCAATCTTTCACTATCTGAAAATTCCACATAGGTTGGATTATTTTTTTGAAGTGGTTCAATTAATTTGCCATCGATTGGTGGGGTGGCTTTATTTTGAACGACTTGTTCCATTTGTTTATCTTGTGTTCCATATAAAATCATTCGATTATTTTGTATACCAAAATAGCGGTCTGGACCTGCCAAATTGGAAGTGTTGGCTACTTTTATCATTAAAACTCTGCCAGCATTGGGATTGACAGAAATCTCATCGATTTTATCTTCGAGTTGTTTGGCATTGACGTAAAAATATCCTTTTATCTGTGTAATACCAAGTTTTTGACAAGCTTGTACAACATCCTCTGGTACTTTTTCGTGCTTTTCTTTTTCCTCTTGTTGTCCGATTACAACTGTCTGCGTCTCTTTTTTGCTTTCTAATTGTTGTCTTTCTTTTTTGGATTTTCCATTTCTTTGATTGATTTCATCTATTTTATCATATTTTACTAATTTTTCTGCTTTTTTATCCAATTCTTCGTCTTTTATTGTTATTCGTTGACTCATCTGTTCTAATGTTTTTGGCATCATCTGTTCAATCATTTCTTTTATTTGGTTTGGTGAATATACATTTTTAGCATATTGCTCAATTTGTACCAATAAACTCTTTTCTATTTTTTCTCGAAGTTCAGAATTGGTAAGATGAAATGTATGGTTTTCTAAATCATAAACACCAATTTCACCTTCTTGTTCTTCTTGATTGGTATTAATCAAAATGGCTCTATTGTTTTTTAAATCGATAATTGAAAAAATCTTTTTTAATTGTTCCTCAGGCTCTTTTCTTTTTTCTTGTTCTTTATCTTCTTTTGATAGAAAATCAGCTAGATGGCAAACTTGTATGTGTGATATTTCCTGAATTTCATATTTTTCAAAAATCTCAGGATATCGTTTGGCTAAACTTTCTTTTATATATTGGGCTTGTTCTGGATTATCTTCATAATTTTTTGGCATATTTTTCCCCTTAATTTAATTTTCGTTCGATTAAATCTGCTAATTCTTGTGCCCTTTTGGTAATATATTCTTGATTTTCTCCTTCAATCATAACACGAACTTTTGGTTCTGTTCCTGAAGGACGAATTAAGACACGACCATTGTCTGAAAATTCATTTTCCAATTCTACTATCTTTTGTCTAATTTCTGAATCGATTTCATAATCGTACTTTTTCTCGTTTGAAACTTTACTATTGATTAGCACTTGTGGATATATTTTTATCTTTTTTCTCATTTCAGATGCTTTCTTTTTCTTACGCAAAATAGCTTGAATTAACATAAGAGAAGTTAAGATTCCATCTCCTGTTGGATTATAATCTAACATAATCACATGACCTGATTGTTCCCCTCCTAGATTATAACCCTTTTCAAGCATTTCTTCCAACACATAACGATCGCCTACTTTCGTTGAAATCAATTGAAGTCCATTGGCTTGAGCATATTTTTTTAGTCCCAAATTGCTCATAACAGTAGCAACCAAAGCATTTTGCTTTAATTTTCCTTGTTCTTTTAAATCCTCTGCTAAAATCGCCATGATGATGTCTCCATCCATTGCTTCACCATTTTCGTCGACAGCTAAACAACGATCACCATCACCATCATAGGCAATTCCTAAATCAAATCCATTTTTTCGTACATATTCTGAAATGGTTTCCAAACACGTAGAACCACAATTTTCATTGATATTAATACCATTTGGATGATGATGAATGATTTCAAAATCAATTCCTAATTCTGAAAAGACCATTTCTGCTACTTTTGAAGTTGCTCCATTGGCTGTATCGATTGCCACTTTTAAGTTTGCTTTATTCAAATGATTGCCAAAAATGTCTTTGAAAAATTGAATGTATTCATAAATATCGCCACTGGCATCTTCTGAAACACCAATTTTATCAGCTACTGCCATTAATGTTGACAATTTTTCTGAATCAATAATTTCTTCGATTTCTTCTTCAACTTCGTCTGGAATTTTCATCCCTTTGTTACTAAAATATTTGATTCCATTAAATTCAAATGTATTATGAGAAGCAGAAATTACAACACTGGCATCTGCATTTAATTTTTTCGTCAAATAAGCAACTGCTGGTGTTGGCATGACACCTAACAATTTAACATTTGCCCCATAGCTTAAAAATCCAGCTGTCATAGCACTTTCGATTAAAGTACCTGAAATTCTGGTATCTCTTCCAATTAAAATGGTAGGGGTATGATTGGAATGTTTGGTTAAAACATAAGCACCAGCTTTGGCTACACGAAAGACTAAATCTGGTGTAAGCTCTAAATTGGCAATTCTTCGAATGCCATCGGTTCCAAAATATTTTCTCAAGGTTGCCTCCTTATATTTCTTTGTTTTTTCTATTATATCTATATCTTAATGGAATTTCAAGATTTTTGTGCTTTTTTTTGAAAAAAAATTTGCTTTTGGGCTAAAAACAATAAAAATAACCTTAAAAAAGGTTATTTACAAAAAAACATGCCCTATCTTTTATTATATCATATTTTTAGTTTTATGTCAAGTTGATTTTTGTTACAAAATATGTTATAATAAAAGGTTAGGACATTACTTTATTTTTCTAGCCAAACTTCATAAATATCAGCTTCTGCATTTAGAGAATTACCATACTGATCTTTCTGTGATTGCAGATATATTACTGGACTATATATTCCTTTATATTCTGAGATATCCCATCTTTTTGCTTCCATCGTAGCTGGTCTCCAATAACTTATGCAAAAATCATAATCTGTATCAAATTCTAGTATCTCATTGGCAACAAGGTGTGCATCTCCTCCAGGATCTACAGCCATTTCACAAATTGATCCTTCATTATAGCGATCTAAAGTTGCTGAAGCAATGACACACATATATTTATATTCGCTTAAATTTATGCCATTTGCTATTCCTAATGCTGCACCTCCTTCACCTAGTGTTACTATATTCATATGGTCATCTAATTTGTTTATTTGAAATGTTTCTGATACTGGAGTATCTGGATGGTCTGTTTTACTAATCTTTTCCCATCCGCCTGTTAATTGTGTATATTCTTCTTTACTTTTATACAAATATGTTCTCGGTTCTGTTTTGACCGTTATTTGTTTGGATTCTTTTGGTTCTTGCGCTTCTATCTCGGCTATGACTTTTATGGTATGTTCCGTTTCTGGGTCTAAATTTTCTATGGTATATGTTTTGGCTTCTGTTTCATAAGTTATCCCATCGATTATATATTGATATTGCTTGGCATTTATATCTTCGTTTATCTGAATGGTTATATAAGTGGTTCCTAGTTTTGTGTCAATTGCCATAAAATCTTTGTTTTCTTCTTCTCCTTCTTCGCTTGACGTCATCGTGATTTTTCCTGTTGTTTCATCAAATGTTCCTGTGGTCACTTTTCCTTGGCTATCGGTGTAAGTTACCTTCGTTCCTTCTAATTTTAAAGTTCCATTATTGGTAGTAACACTTTCTTCTAACTTCTTTTTAGCATACTCTATCCAAGAATCTGTCGTTGTCTTTTGGACATAAAATTCCTCATAGTATTTTGTTTTCAAGTCTGCCATGGCTAGTTCTACTTCTTCTGCAATTTGGGCTTGTTTGTTTTTGTCAACTGCATTTGTCGCACGTTTTAAAATACCATTTTCTCCTGCTATTAGGCTTAAACTAATACCTGCTAATATTAAGAGTACAATAATCGTGATGACTAGGGCAATCAGTGTTATACCACTTATTCTTTCTTTTTTCATCTTTCGCCTCTCCTTTATCATCCTTTTAATTCATCTCATGTTCAATAATCGCTTTAATAACTGCTACTGTTTTTTCTAAACAATCATTTTTTAATACATAATCGTAAGTTGTGATTTTTGATTCTTCATAATCAAATCGATTGAGTCTTAGAATAATTTCGTCTCGTGGCAATTTATCGACTCGATTTTCCAATCTTTCTTGTAATTCTTCTTTGGGAACTCTTAAAAAAATGGTTACAACTTTTATATCGGTTAATGTGTTTTTTAAGATTTCCGTTCCGATTTACATCAATATCTTTTATTACAAGTCCATTTTTGGCGGATTCGTTTAAAATTTTTTTAGATGTTCCATAATAGTTGTCGTGATGAATATCATATTCATAAAATTCACCTTCTTCTATTTTTTTCTCAAATTCTTCTTTTGTAATAAAATGATAAGTTTCTCCTGGAATATCATCTGCTCTAGGCTGTCTTGTTGTATAAGAAGGAATGGATTTTGCTCCTTCTAATTGTTTGATTAATTCTTTTCTTATGGTATCTTTTCCTGCTCCTGCAACTCCTGATAAAATAACTAACATGATTTGTTTCCTTTCACAAATGGATTTTATTCTTCATTTTCTGTGTTGTTTGTATCGCTATTTTCTACTTCATAAACTTTATCTTCATAAATTTCATGAACAGCAAGTGTAACTGGTGATTTTTCTTCTACATTCGTCATTGGATTTTGTCCTTGTGCAATTTGTCTGGCTCGTTTTGCAGTCATAATCACTAAAGAATAGTGATTATCTACCTTTTTTAATAAATCTGTTACAGCTGGTTTTACCATCATTTTAATTTTCCCCCTTTTCTAAATCAATTTGGTTATTATTTAATCTACTGGCTATCGTTTCTGGTTGAACAGCCGATAAAATTACATGACCAGAATCCATAATCAAAACTGCTCTTGTTCGTCTTCCAAATGTAGCATCAATTGCTCTTTTCTCGTCTTTGGCTTCTTGCACAATTCTCTTAAGTGGCGCTGATTCTGGGCTTACGATAGAAATAATTCTTTGACTTGAGACAAGATTCCCAAATCCAATATTGATGAATTGCATCTTACTTTTTCTCTCCCTTATTCTATATTTTGAACTTGTTCTCGGATATTTTCAATTTCTGTTTTTAGTTCAATTACTCGATTGGTAATTTCTAAACAATTTGCTTTTGAACCAATGGTATTGACTTCTCGGTTCATCTCTTGAATTAAAAAGTCAAATTTTTTCCCAATCGGCGAACTTTCTTTCAAGAAATGCTCAAATTGATCGATATGGCTTTTCAGCCTTGTCAATTCTTCCTCAATTGAAGATTTATCTGAAAAAATGACAATTTCTTGTGCAAGACGATTTTCGTCAACAACTTTGGTGTCTAGTAATTCTTTGATTCTAGTCTCTAATTTTTGTTTATAATCGTCTACTAATGTACTCGCATATTGTTCAATTTCTGTTACTTTTAATTGAATGAATTCTATTCTTTTTTGCATATCTTGTATCAGTTTTTGTCCTTCTCTTTCTCTCATTTGTACAAAATTACTTAAAGCTTCTTCCAAAGCAAACATTAACTCTTTGCCTACCATATCTTCTTGTTCATCTTCTTCTAATTTCATAATTTCTGGCATTTTGGCAAGATCGATTAATTCTATTTTTTCTGTTAAACCAGTTTTTTGGGCTAGTTCTTGCAAACCTTTGACATATTCTTTGGCTAGTTCTACATTAAAATGAATGGTATTTCCCAAACGACTATAATTTTCAAAATTAATGAAAACATCTATTTTTCCACGTGAAATACTTGCGGCTATTTTCTTTCGAATGGTATCTTCAAAAGGATTTAAAAACTTTGGCATACGAATCGAAATATCGCTATATTTGTGATTTACAGATTTAATATCAATGCTATAATTTCTGCCATCTTTTTCATATTTTCCACGACCAAAGCCTGTCATACTTTTTATCATTTTTTTCTTTCCTTTCGTGTTTTAAGTTTCTTCTTTTATAATTTCTTTGACATCACTTAAATTATTTTGGTAAGCCTTTTGTGTTTTGGTATAAATTGTTATCGATTTAGCTACATAATATATACTGCAAAATATTGGTAGAAATGTCAATTCTGCACAGAATTTTTTATCTAAGTTTGCATAAATCTGTGGAAAATATAAAATCAAACTACTGATAATCAAAAATTCAATTCCTACGATAGCTATTTTTCCATTGTCTTTTCGATAAGCCCATTCCCATGTAAAAACTGTGGCAAAGATACCAATCATGGCAAATATTTTAAAAGCTATTATTACAATTTCTTGTTTGGCATATAGGTATACAACATCTATTAAACAAAGGTATAACATCACACCAATGGCTAATAAGCAATTATAAAATATTCTTTTATGTAAGTTTTCAATTACTATTGGTGTCATTTTTCTTTTTTGTGTAATTTCTTCTACCATTTTTGTAGACTTTTTCACGACAGTTCCTCCTATTTTTAGTTAGCTTTTTCCAACTCATACATAATGATGGATGCAACTTGCAAGACAACTGTTTCTGTTCTTAAAATTCGATCTCCTAAACTGATAACTTTTGCTCCTGCTTGTTTTAAAATGTCAACTTCTTGCTTTTCAATTCCACCTTCTGGTCCAATGATAACTGCTATCTTTAAATTTTCTTTTGTGTCTTTTAACGTTATTAATTCTTTCTTGAGCGTATTTTGTCTTTCTTCTTCATAGGCTAGTAATACGCTATCATATTCTGCCACTAACTGGCAAATATCTTTTACTTTTCTTGTTTTTCTGATTTTGGGAATGTTATCGCGATGACTTTGTTTGGCAGCCATTTCCACAACTTTTCGCCAACGTTCTAGTTTTTTTTCTTCTTTTTCAGCTAATTTCACAATGCTTCTTTGAAATGCAACTGGTATAAATTCAGATACGCCAAGCTCGGTTCCTTTTTGAAGAATAAGTTCCATTTTATCCGCTTTGGGTAAACCTTGGAAAATATGCAATATCACATTGCTTTGTGTTTGACTTTCAATCTCTTCTAGTATTTTGGTTTTCACACATTGCTTGTCTAACGAAATAATTTCACAAATATAATTTTGGCTTGTTTGTGAATTGCCAATTTGAATTTTATCACCAATTTTAAGTCTTAATACATTTTTTATGTGATTGACATCTGTTCCTAAAATGTCAATTTTTTCTTCTTTTATGTTTTCTTGTTTTACAAAAAATTTTCTCATTTTATTTTTCCCATGCTTAATAAGAATATTAGCATATTCTTATTTTTATTATACCATATTTTTTTGGAAAATGAAAGAGATTTTGGAAAAATTTTGCATAAAATATTAATCCTTCAGCAAAACTTATGTAAATAGCAAGTTTCTCTTATTTTATTTTCACTATATCCAATGGCAAACTCTCTTTTTCCTCTATCTGCTTGATGATTTCTAAAGCAATCTTGTAACCTCTTAATTCCTTTTCCGTCATCTTCTTAATTTCTTCTATCGTAAACCATTTAACAGCCAAAATTTCGCTGGTATCAAACTGAATATTTTCCTCCAAAATCTCTGTCAAGAATGTAAATCTTACTAAATTTCGCTCTTTCGAGGAAATAATTGGTAACATATTTGTTAATTTTACTTTGCAACCAGTTTCTTCGAAAACTTCTCGAACAGCTCCTTCCAAAACTGTTTCTCCATCATCTAAATGTCCTGCAGGAAAATTCCATTGTCCATAACAACTTTCCTGAGCTTCCTGCACCATCAATATTTTATCTCCTTTTTGGAGAATTCCACCAACAATTATTTTCATTTTAATTCCTCCTTTAACCTTTTCTAACAGCACAATTCCAAACGATTTTTTCAAATTCATAACGCAACATTTTTTCTTCTTTGATTTTTTCGATTTTCCAATCTGCAAAAAATTCACGAATACTACTCTCTGAAAAAAGCCTTTTGCCATTTGGGTTGCCAAATAAATTCTTTGTCAATCTCAGTATGATTTGAAATAAAATGATTGTCTTTTATTGAATTAACTCTGAAAAGCAACACGCCATTTGGCTTTAGAATTCTTTTAATTTCCGAAATCACCTTTTCTGTGATTTCTTGTGTAAAATAATGAATACTCAAATCTGCAATCACAATACTTGTGAAATTATCTTCCAATGGAATTTTTTGTGACATATCAAACAATTTCGTTTGTGCTTGCGGAATTTCGTCTTGAATCGTTTGAATGGCAACTTCTGAATAATCACAAGCCATCACATTTTTTCCTTTTTCGATTAAATAAATGGTATTGTTCCCCATTCCACAGCCTAAATCAACAATCGGCGTTTAACAATTTTCAATTTCTGTTTCGTAATCAAAAAGCCAACCATCGTATGTTCGTTCTCGTTTTTTCACTTCTTCAAGTTGGTTCATTTCGGCAAATCTTTGATTAAAGACTTCTTTTTTGGTATAAGTTTGCATTTTTTCCCTCCTTTAACTACATTTTTTCACTTTAAACTCCAAATAATCACAACTTACTAACTCAAACAAAATTCCTTTTTGCTCGCCAACTAAAGCTTCCCTGTGTGCTTCTCCATGTAAATGTCCATAAAAACATTTCTGAATACCATATTTTTGCATGGTTTTCAAAAAATCAATCTCCTCTGGCACATTACTTTCTTTAAAAAACGGCGGATAATGCAAAAAACAAAGGATTTCTTTGTCTTCTCCAAACTGCTCTATCCCACTTTTTATGGACAATTCCAAACGTTCCCTTTCACGTTTCAAAATCTTGTAATTTTCCTCTGTTTTCCAATTATTCGTTAGCCATCCGCGTGTCCCAACCAAAATTTTATTTTCTACGAAATAACTGTTATTTTGCAAAAAATGAATGGTTTGAAACTCATTTTCCTGTAAAAATTTCGTCATTTTTGCCATTGTATTCCACCAATAATCATGATTTCCTTTGGAAAGAATTTTGGTCCCAGGCAAGGCTTCTAAAAACGCAAAATCAAATTGGGCTTCTTCCAAACTCATCGCCCATGAAAAATCACCAGGAAGCACGACTGTATCGTCATTTTTCACCTTTTTTGTCCAATTTTGCTTAATGGTTTCGCTGTGATTTCCCCAGCCAAAAATGTCCATTGGTTTGTTTGTTCCAAACGACAAATGCAAATCACCAATTGTAAAAATCGCCATGTTTTTCTCCTATTTTTCTATCTTTTTTCCCCAATTTTTAAATTAGGAACCGCATTCAAATGCAAATCTGCCGTTTTTCCAGCTATGTAGTCATAATAACCTTGAGCAGCAATCATGGCTGCATTGTCTGTACATAGAACAGGAGCTGGATAATAGGCTTTTATGTTCCATTTTTTCGCCATATTATCCATTTCTGTGCGAATGTACGAGTTACACGAAACACCACCAGCTAGTACAATTTTGTCAGCTTGATATTGACGAATGGCTTTTTCGATGTTGTGAATTAACATTTCTGTCACTGTTTTTTGAAAACTAGCACATAAATCTGCTTTATTTAAGTCTGGATTTTTATGATTCAAGTTGATAACAGCCGTTTTTATGCCACTAAAGCTAAAATCTAACCCCTCTAAACGTGTCGAAGGTAACCCTATACATGGTGTGCCGCTTTTGGCTAATTTGTCGATTTTAGGACCTCCTGGGTAACCTAACCCAATTACTCTTGCCACTTTGTCAAAAGCTTCGCCGATAGCATCATCTCTGGTTTTGCCCAAAATTTCATAGGTATGATAATTTTTAACATGAACCAAATGCGTATGACCACCAGATATAATTAAACATAAAAATGGTGGCTCTAACTCTGGATGAGTCAAAAAGTTGGCTGCAATGTGTCCCGCAATATGATTAACTGCCACCAAAGGCTTGTTACAAGCAAAACTAAGAGCTTTTGCATATGAAACACCAACCAACAAAGCTCCCACTAAACCAGGTCCTTGTGTTACCGCAATGACATCTACTTCGTTTAGACTCAAATTGGCTTCTTCTAAAGCCTGTTTCATGATTGGATTGATTACTTCTGTATGACAACGAGAAGCAATTTCTGGTACAACCCCACCATATTCCTCATGAATTTTAATTTGTGAAGAAATGCTATTTGATAAGACTTCTCTGCCGTCTTTTACAAGTGCTACCGAAGTTTCGTCACAACTGGATTCGATTCCTAAAACAATCATTTTTTCCTCCTAAAATACCATAAA
This sequence comes from uncultured Clostridium sp., assembly GCA_947653235.1. GTDB lineage: Bacteria > Bacillota > Clostridia > TANB77 > CAG-508 > Scatovivens. The sequence goes on along the minus strand of CANTGH010000002.1, from coordinate 88,989 downwards.
AATCATTCCAATTCCCTTGAATAGCAAATTCGCAATTCCTGTGACAATTGGTGAGACAATATAGCCTAATGCCCCAAAAATCCATAATAACATGAAAATTAGTTGTAACGTATTGGCATTTCGATCCAACCATTGAAGGGCGTTGTAAGGCAAAATTCTACGGAAAATTTTCTCTCCATCTAATGGTGGTAATGGAATGAGATTGAAGACACCTAATCCAATGTTGATATAAATGGTATATAACACAAGAGACATGATGATTCCAACCAAAGAAGTCATGGGAGCAAATTTTCCTAAGGCATAATAAATGATTGTAAAAATAATCGCTAATAGGAAATTCACCAGTGGACCTGCTAGAGAAACTAAGGCTTCACAGGTGGCTCTGGATTTGTTACTGGTGAAGTTGTTGGGGTTAATCATAACAGGTCTTCCCCAGCCAACACCAGCAAATAATAGTAGAACAAAGCCGAATGGATCAATGTGAGAAGCTGGATTTAAGGTTAGTCTTCCTTGCGATTTTGGTGTGGTATCTCCAAAATGATCGGCTGTCCAGGCATGAGCAAATTCGTGAAATGTCATGGCAATGACAACTGCTGGAATGGTTAAAATGGTTTGAATCCAAAATCCAGAGCCAGCGTTAGCCAGTGAAATTACGACTAAAACTGCTAGAATAATGTATAAGGTTTTTTTATCAATTCCGTTTCCAAAAAACATATTTTTTCTCCTTTCGATTGTCTTTTAGACATTTTTTATTCTTCTTGCAGTTCCTTCAAAAATGTATCGATTTCTTCTTGTGACACAATTTTATTATTTTCCATTCTATCAATGGCATCGTCCCAAATTTTCTTTTCGTCAGCAATTTGGTTCATGAGTACTGCTAAGGCTAGGGCTTCTTTGGGTTCGATTATCTCTTTTTCGGTTTTGAAAGCAGTTTTTTCCTTGTCTTTGAAAGTATAAATATCGATTTGTCCATTTGATGAGACATTGATTTTGATGGCTCCCATGCCACTTTGGTTGTAAAACATCATAAATTCACATAATCTTTCATTCATTTGCCAGTCGAAAATCGTGCCATCGTCGCCATTCATGTAGTAGATTTTGCCATTTTCTTCTAAGTCAGTTTCTTTTATTTCTGGCAAATTTCTTTGCCTAGCACACTTAGCAATTTGTGTGATTTTCATCAGAATTTGATTCATATTTTTTCCTTTCCTTTATATTCTTTCAAAAATTCTACCAATTCATTTTTATTGGCAAAAATTTTATCAAAAATCAAATATAGCGAATCGGTTGTTTCATATTCACCGATGGCATAACATTTTTTGCCTAATCCATAAGCAATACCCGCTTCAATGTGGGAAGATTTGCCTGCTGGTAAAACCAAAAGAAAGTTTTTGGCATTTTTTTCTGCTTCCATATCGGCTTGAAAAATCGTTCGAACAGCTTTACTTTCTAATTTTAAACGTTCAAACTGTTGCATCAAATCTTCTGGATTTTGATGCAATTCTAATCCTGCTTTTTCATGGGATTGCTCATTTTTTAAAAAACAATAGTAAGAAATATGACATTGGTCAAACAGATCGCAAATATGCAATATTTGCTCTTTGTTTCTGGTTCTGCCTGCAATGTAAAAGTCGTATGGTTGGGACATGTCAAACTCCTTTCAAAAAATCGGCTTCATCGTTGGGAACAACAATACATCTCTTATCGATGCACTATCTGTAAACAACATAATCATTCTGTCCACACCAATTCCCAATCCACCTGTTGGTGGCATGCCATATTCTAGTGCGCGAACAAAATCGTCATCCATCATGTTGGCTTCGTCGTCGCCTGCTTCACGTTGTTTAACTTGAGCTAGAAATCTTTCGTATTGGTCGATTGGATCATTTAACTCAGAATACGCATTTCCATATTCGCGACCATCAATGAAAAATTCAAATCGCTCGGTTAATCGACTATCTTCTGGTTTCTTTTTCGTCAAGGGTGACACTTCGACTGGGTAATCATAAATAAACGTTGGTTGAATTAGCGTTTCCTCTACAAATTCTTCAAAAAACGCATTGATGACATATCCTCTTGTCTGTTTATTTTCCTCGATTTCAACGCCTTTTTCCTTGGCGATTTTGACTGCTTCTTCATCGGAATCGATGGTATTAAAATCAACGCCAGTCACTTCTTTGATTGCCTCTATCATGGTTACTCTTTTCCACGTTCCACCTAAATCAATTGGCGTTCCTTGATAGGAAATTTGGGTGGTTCCCAACAATTTTTGTGAAATCGTTTGAAACATTTCTTCTACCAAATCCATCATATCATGGTAATTTTGGAAAGCTGCATACAATTCCATTGAGGTAAATTCTGGGTTATGACGAATATCAATCCCTTCATTGCGGAAATTTTTTCCGATTTCAAAAACACGGTCAAATCCGCCAACAATCAATCTCTTCAAATACAATTCTGGTGCAATTCTTAAATACATATCTAAACTTAGCGCATTGTGATACGTTTCAAATGGCTTCGCTGTTGCACCACCTGCAATCGTACTCAACGACGGTGTCTCTACTTCCATATATTGCTTTGCTTCCAAAAAATTACGCATTTCCTTAATAATTTTGCTTCTCATCTCAAAAGTATTTTTCACTTCTGGATTGACAATCAAATCCACATATCTTTGACGATAGCGAAGTTCGGTGTCTTTCAATCCATGAAACTTTTCGGGCAAATCACGCAAAGATTTCGTAAGTAAAATCACTTCTTTGGCATGAATGGAAATTTCTTCCGTTTTTGTCTTAAAGACAAAACCTTTTAAACCAATAATATCACCAATATCGTAGGTTTTAAAAGCCTTGTAGCTTTCTTCTCCTAAATCGTTGATGCTGACATAACTTTGAATGCTACCGGTACTATCCTGAATCGTGCAAAAAGATGCTTTTCCCATAATTCTTTTGGCCATAATTCTCCCTGCAACCGATACATCTCTATTCTCAAAATCCGCATAATTTTCTTTGATTTGCTTACTAAACTCACTACGGTCATATTTGGTAATTTGAAATGGATCTTTTCCTGCCTCTTGTAATTCTTTCAATTTATCTTTTCTTACCTGCATTAGTCGATTTAATTCTAACTCTTCGTTTTCTTCCTCCATCAATATAATCACTCCTATCGTTTATTTTTTGTTTATTATATACCAAATTTTCGTTATTGTAAACAGATTTGGGAAATTTTGTAAAAAAGAAAGCACTTTTTTAAAGTGCTTTACAAAATTAGGTTTATCATTTCATTTGGTAAAATGGCTTTGCAGTTTCGATAAAATTCCTTGTTTTTTATAAGTTCTTTATTTTCCTTATCTCTCCGTGTGTTTACATTATATCTTATTTTTCTGTTGTAAAAAACAGATCTCCAAACAATTTTTAACACAAATTACTTTTTCTTTCGATAAAACAAATCATACAAAACTGGCACGAAAAATAAAGTCAAAATCGTTGCATAAAGCAAACCACCAATCGCTACAATTCCTAGTGGTTGGGTCATCTCAGCTCCATCACCAAGCCCAAGTGCCATCGATAATAATCCTAAAATCGTCGTCAAAGCTGTCATTAGGATAGGACGCAGACGTAACTTTCCAGTCAATTCAATAGCTTCTTTTTTCTCTCTTCCTTCCTCAACTAATTGGTTGACACAATCAATAAACACAATTCCATTATTTACAACAATTCCTGCCAAAACCAAAAAGCCAAGCATCGCAATAATACTAAGTGGTTGCCCTGTTAAGAACAAGCCCAGCAAACCTCCTGTAAAAGCTAGCGGAATTGTGAACATGACAATAAATGGTAATTTGAAAGATTGGAATTGAGCCACCATAATTAAATAGATGAATAAAATTGCTACTACAATCATCAACAACAAATCTTCCATATATTCCATAGTACTATCCATCTCGCCTTCAATTTGTACAGTGTAGCCTTCTGGTGCTTCATAATTTTCAAACACCTTTGCCACCTCTCGACTGACCAAAGTCATACTGGCATCTTCTTTTACCGTTGCTGTAACAGTTACATAACGATTATTATTTTCTCGTGTAATATTTTCTAAACCAGTCGTATCTTCCAAACTTGCAATTTCGGATAATTTTATCGTTTTTTCCTCTTCTTCTACGGTAACATCAAACGTAATATCCATCAAACGACTACTGTCTATTTCATCTTTTTCCGACTTTTGAAGAATAATCTGATATTCTTTATTTTCTAATTCAACCTTGGTTGCTTCCACTTCGGATTTAATCTCACTGGCAATTTTACTATACACCTGTGCCACAGTTAAATTATATTTCATGGCTTTGTTTTTATCCACCGTAATTCTTTTTTCCTGTGCAGAATTTTCCTGAATTCCTTCAATTTTTTCAATTCCATCAATGTTTGTAAACTTGTTTTCTACCTCTTTTGAAATTTCTTTCAAGCGATCCAAATCTTTGCCTTTTATTTTAATGGAAATACCAGAAGCCATCATAGCTGACATATCCATATCAGAAGTGTTTACCTCAATTTCTGCCTTCAAATCAGTCGTTAATTCTGTGATTTTTTTGGTAATTTCGTCATTGGTCATGGTTCGATTTTCATTTAGTAGAAGATACATACTAACACCACTACCAGTTGTATTCATCATTGTGGAGGCACTACTGTTATCAATGGCTCCGACTTTTTGTACATCGGAAATTGTCAAAATTCTTTCAATCACGTTATTAGCTATACTTTGCATATCTTGGTTTGTCGCTTCTTCTGGCATAGTAATGGAAAGAGACATTTCATCACTTTCTACATCTGGCATAAATTCAATGTCCATTCTAGTGGCCAAATAAATACTTGTTCCCAATAGCCCTATTACAAAGAGAATCACAAGAACTTTCCCTTTCAAGGCTATTCTTAGCAATTTCGCATAAAATTCACTTAAGCGTTGAATGAATTTATTTTCTTTTCCACTTACTTTATGAAACATTTTTGAGCACATCGCTGGTACAACGGTTATTGCAATCACAAGACTGGCTAGCAAAGAATAAGCAATGGTCAATCCAATATCTTGAAACAATTGTCTTGCCATTCCATGAACAAAGACAATTGGCAAAAAAACGCAAATCGTCGTAAGTGTTGAGGCAATAATCGCACCAGTCACCTTCTTAGCACCTTCTTTAGCTGCTTCTTTGGTGTCTTTTCCCTCTTTTCTTAGTCGATAAATATTCTCAATGACTACAATTGAGTTATCCACCAACATACCAACTCCTAAAGCTAAGCCTGATAAAGACATAATGTTAATTGTAACACCTGAAAAATACATCATACTAACTGCAAAAACCAAGCTTATCGGAATCGATACTGCCACAATGATGGTTGGTTTTAATTCTTTTAAAAAGAAAAACAACACAATAATGGCTAAAATTCCACCCACAACTAAGCTTTGCATCACAGATCCGATAATTCTATCAATATAAATTCCTTGATCCATTAAAATGGTAAAGGAAATGTTGTCGTATTTTTCCTCTAATACAGCTAACTTCTCCTGAACGGCCTCTGACACGTCTTTTGTAGAAGCTGTGCTTTGTTTTGAAAAAGACAAAATCATGCCTTGATTTTCATTGATTTTGGTATAAACTTCATCACGATTATCGGTAACTTCAATATCAGCAAGTTGTTCTAAAGTGATTTCTTCTAAACCTTCCATGTCAAAACTGAACAAAACCAAATGTTTGATTTCCTCCAGATTAGAAAATTTGTCACCAACTTTTACTGTAACTTTCCCTTCCATATAGCCTGCTGGCATGGAAAAATTCTCGGCGGTTAAGATTTGAGCAACTAAATCAGTTGTGATAATACCATCTAATGAGGCTTTCTCATAAGCTTTGTCTCTAGCATCTTCAAATTCTTCTAGTCCTTTTTCTAATTCTTGCTGTGCTAAATCTAGTTCTGTAGCAGCTTTGGTGGTTTCACTAATCAACGTACTTTGTGCTACTTGTAGACTTGAACTAGTAGCTTCTAATTCGGTTTTTTTGGTATGGATTGTATTTTGTGCTTCCGTCATTTGCACAAGACCTGTTCCAATTTGCGCTAAACCAGAATTTAATTGCTCTTTTCCTGCTAATAATTCTTGATAACTACTATCAATTTTCTCCAAACCACCCTTCAAAGCAAGATATGTTTCATTGGATTTTATACCATTTAAACTGCCTTCTAGCATAAGAAGATTATTTTCTGTAGCGTTTAATTCTAATAACTCACCAGCTGTTATTTCTCCACTGTCACGTTTGGCAAGTAATTCTGCTTTTCTAGCTTCTAGAGCCGTTTTTTTGGTTTCTAATTCGCTGATTTGATGCTCAAAAGCTGTTAGACCTTCTTGAATTTTTTGCTTTTCGCTCGTGATTTGTGTTTCCGCTGTGGTGAGTTCTGCTAATTTTGCTTCTAATTCTGTTTTGGTTGTATTCAATTCGGTTGCTTTGTTATTTAATTCTACTTCTGCCTTGGTGATTTCGTTTCGTCCTGTTTCGATAGCAGATAAACCATCTGCTATTTGTTGTGTCTTCTCTTTTTTGGTTTGTTCTAGCTGTGATTTACCAGTGGTAATCTCTTTTTTGGCTTTATCTAAATCTTTTTTGGTATCGGCTAATTTTTGGCTGACATTTTCTAGCATTTTGTCATTGATTTGATCGATTTTATCTTGATTGAGCTGGATGTTAATTTCATTTTCAATGGCACCATATGTTGTAACAGAAGCCACTCCACTAACACTTTCTAACTCTGGCACAAGTGTGTTTTCTACAAATTCGGTGATTTGACTACTATCCGCATTTTCCATATCGACTGCGCTAAGTAGCACTGGCATCATATCTGGATTGATTTGCATAACAGTTGGGGTTGCGATACCTTCTTCTAAATTTGCTTTTAATACATCTAACTCTTGGCTAATTTCAATCATAACCGAATCCATGTTGCTATCTGCTGAAAATTCCAAAAATACCATGGAATAATTTTCGGCTGAAGTAGACGTTACATTTTCAATATTGCTAATTCCCATCATTCCTTGCTCAATGACTTTACTAACTGATTCTTCTACTTTTTCTGGACTAGCCCCTGGATAAGTCGTGATAATCGCCACATAGGGAAGTTCCATTTTAGGTAATAAATCTGTTGTTAAATTGGTAAAAGAAATCAATCCTAAGACGATAATGATTACAACACCTACAAAAATGGTGTACGGTTTTTTGACACTAAATTCTGACATTTCAACATCCCTCCGTTTTTTATTGAACGTTAGCTGATATTATATAATAATTTTACCATTTTGTCAATCTTTTCAAATGCAAACAAACACTTGTCGTCGTTTTTTAGTGACTCCAAGTGCTTGTATTCAATTTTTGTTTGATTATTCTGTTTTTTTATCTTTTTTGATTTCTTCTATTTCTGGTTTTGTTTCTTCAGCAACGGTTTGTTTTTCTTCTTTTGGTTTTTCTGTTACTACTTCTGTTGGCACTTCTGTTACTGTTTCAACATTTTCTTCTTTTACTGCTTCTGGTGTTTCAACTGCTAGATTTTCTTGGTTGACTGTTTCAGTTTCGCCCTCTACTGGCACAATATCTTCTTTAACTGTGATTTCTTTTGTCTCAATTCTTGCACCAATTTGCTCTTTTGTTTTAGCGGCTTTTCCTACTCTGTCTCTTAAATAATACAATTTAGCACGTCTTGCTCTACCAACTCTTACTACTTCAACCTTTTCAATTCTTGGTGAATGTACTAAGAATGTTTTTTCAACACCCACACCATATGAAATCTTTCTTACGGTAAAAGTACTATTTACACCGCCACCTTGTTTTTTAATAATGATTCCTTCAAAAACTTGAATTCTTTCTCGATTTCCTTCTTTTACTCTGACATGAACACGAACGGTATTTCCAATTTTTAATTCTGGAATTTTGTTTTTCATTTGTTCATGTTCAATCGATTTTAAAATATCCATTTTTTCCTCCTTTTCTTTCAGATATCAAATCTTCTAAAAATTGTTTGTCAGTTTCTGACAATTCTATTTTTTCTAATAAATCTGGTCGTTTCTCAAACGTCCTTTTTAAGGCTTCTTTTCTTCGCCATTCTTGAATTTTTTTGTGATGACCAGAAAGCAAAATTTCTGGAACTTTTTCCCCTTCAAAAACTTCTGGTCTAGTATATTGTGGATACTCCAAAAGTCCATTGGAAAATGATTCTTCTAATTTTGATTCGTTTGCCAAAACACCTTCTACATATCTTGCAATACTATCAATTAACAGCATAGCAGGCAATTCTCCACCTGTTAAAACATAATCACCAACCGAAATTTCTTCGTCCACAATTTTGTCTAATACACGTTGATCAATGCCTTCATAATGACCACATAACAAGATTAAATGCTCTTCTTTGGCAAACTCTACAACTTTTTCTTGATTTAATGTTTTGCCTTGTGGTGATAAAAAAATAACCTTTGCTTTTTCACTTTCCACAGATTGATAAGCTTTATAGACAATATCTGGTTTTAAAAGCATTCCTGCTCCTCCTCCATAAACGGTATCATCTACTTTTTTATGTTTATCTTGGGAAAAGTCTCTGATGTTAATGACTTGTAAATCTATTATTTTTTTATCAATTGCTCTTCCTATAATGCTTTGTCGTAAAACTTGAAACATTTCTGGAAAAAGTGTTAAAACATCAAACCTCATTTTTAAAGCCCTTCCATTAAGTGTACTATGATTTTGCTCTCCTTAAGATTAATGATTTTGATAACTTCATCAATTCCTGGAAGCAATTTTTGCCTACCCTTTTCGTCTTTTACCACATAAATGTCATTGGCACCAGTTGAATAAATATCTTCCACTTTGCCTAAATATTCGTTTTCGTCTGTGTATACCATTACACCAATTAAATCGGCTATATAATACACACCTTCTGGCAATTCACCTAAATCTTCCCTTTTTACAAATAAACATAAATTTCGTAAAAGTTCAGCTTCTTCTATCGAATTGCAATCTTTGAATTTTAGGATTACTTGGTTTTTATGATATCCAACCTTTTCAATGTATTTTTTGATTAAACCATTTTTTTGTTTTAAAAAAACGTTTGGTAATTTTTCAAATATTGAGTTATCTTCTGCAAAAGAATTTAATTTGACTTCGCCTTTTAAACCTTTCGTATTTACAATTTGACCTAATTCTAAGTATTCTTCCATCGCTTAACCTACAAATTCAATATGAATTCTTTTATGTTCTTTTGTTGCTACAGATTTCATCACAGTACGAATAGATTTTGCCATTTTCCCTTGTTTTCCTATAATTCTACCCATGTCTGCTTGATTTACCTTTACTTGATATGTTGTTGTATGGTTGCTTGTTTTTTCATCAATATTGACAACATCTTTGTTATCTACCAACCCTTTGATCATCACTTCTAATAATTCTTTCATAAACACACCTCTTTTTCACTATTTTGTAGCTTTTGCGATTAATGCTTTTACAGTCTCAGTTGGTTGTGCGCCATTTTTTACCCAAGTAGTAACCTTTTCCTTATCTAAAACGATGGTAGATGGCTTTGTCATAGGATCATACGTTCCAATTTGTTCGATGATTTTTCCATCTCTTGGAGATTTTGAATCAGCTACAACAATGTGATAGAAAGGAGCTTTCTTCTTTCCAACTCTTTGTAATCTTATTTTTACCATTATTTTTCACCCCCTGTAAATTTTTTATTTATAATAAATTTTATTTATTATCATCTTACTTATAAGGACAGACAGGGTCGTCTGCCCTTACCTTACATTTTCATATCATCAAAATCACTTAAATCATCTGGATTGAGATTCATTTTGCGCATCATGTTTTTCATCTTTTTTGGTGATTTCATTTCTTTCATCATTTTGGCTGTCATTTCAAATGTTTTCATGAATTTATTCAGTTGCGGAACCGTTGTGCCACTTCCTTGGGCAATTCGGATACGTCTGCTGGCATTCAAAATTTTGGGATTGCGTCTTTCTTCTTGTGTCATCGAACAAATCATGGCTTCAATTCTGCCAAATTCTTTATCATCAATTTGAACATTGGCTAGTTGGTTACCAAGACCTGGAATCATCTTTAAAATCGAAGAAAAGGAACCCATTTTTTTCATTTGTCTTAAGTTGGCTAAATAATCTTCTAAGTCAAATCTATTTTTCTTTAAGCTTTTTTCTAATTTTTCAGCTTCCTCTAAATCAAAATTTTCTTCTGCTTTTTCAATAATAGAAAGCACATCACCCATTCCTAAAATACGAGATGCCATTCTCTCTGGATGAAACTCTTCGATATCGCTTAATTTTTCACCAGTTGCAATATATTTGATGGGGCTTCCTGTTACTTTTTTGACCGATAAAGCTGCACCACCTCTGGTATCACCATCTAGTTTGGTTAGTATAATACCATCGATACCAACTTCGTCATGAAAGGTTTGTGCAATATTGACAGCATCTTGCCCTGTCATGGAATCGACTACAAGCAAAATTTCATGTGGTTTGACACTCTTTTTAACGTCTTTTAATTCTTGCATTAAGTTTTCATCTATTTGCAAACGTCCTGCTGTATCTAGAATAACTACATCATTTAATTTAGAAATAGCAACTGATATGGCTTGTTTGGCAATTAAGTTAACATCTTTGCTGGTTTCATTAGCATAAACTGGAATATCAAGCTGTTTTCCAATTACTTGTAATTGCTTAATGGCAGCTGGACGATATACATCACATGCAACTAACAATGGCTTTTTACCTTGTTTTCGAATGATGTTGGCAAGTTTTCCTGCTGTTGTAGTTTTACCTGAACCTTGCAAACCAATCAACATAATCACGGTCGGTGGATTTGGTGTAAAATTTAATTTTGCGTCTTCTCCACCAAGTAATTCCACCAATTCATCTTTTACAATTTTAATGACTTGCTGACCTGGTGTCAAAGATTTCAAAACATCTTGCCCTAAGGATTTTTCTTCTATTATTTTGACAAAATCTTTGACGATTTTATAATTAACATCTGCTTCTAACAAAGCTAGTTTAACTTCACGTGTGACTTCTTTTAAGTCATTTTCTGTAATTCTAGCTTTGCCCTTGAGCTTTCTTGTAATTTCTTGTAATCGAGAAGATAGTCCTTCAAATGCCATTTTTTTCAACCAATCCTTTCTCTTTTGCTTGTTAAACTAAGCAATTTAGTTTATTTTTAACATCCTCAAGAACATTTGCAATTTCGGTATCTGTAGAATTTTCGGTCAAGTTATTGATTTCGGATAAAATCATTGCAATTTGTTCTTCTTGCATTCTATTTTTTCTCATGATTTGCAACTTTTCTTCATAATCGAAAAGTCTTCTTTCCCCTTTCTTTAAATTATCTCTGACCGCTTGTCTGGTAATGTTTTCATTTTCTGCAATTTCGGCAAGAGATAAATCGTTATTATAGTAGTCATTTAATAAGTTGTATTGTTTTTTCGTTAATAATGCACCATAAATTTCTAATAAAATACTTAATCTTATACTATTTTCTGGCTCCATGACTACTCCTTTATTTAGATGTAATGCTATTATACTTTACACCATTTTTTTGAATTTGTCAAGCAAAATATGAATTTTTTTGTAAGTTTTAATTCAAAATTTAAGAAAGCCCCTTTGTAGGGACTTTCTGTCGCAATAATTAATCCATTTCCTGAAGTAAAGAATTGATTTTTTCTTTTTGGAAAGTACATTCTAGTACATACCACCCATATCAGGCATGCTAGGTGCTCCCCCTCCGCAATGACAATCTTTTTCTTTCTTTTCTGTCATAATACTTTCCGTTGTCAAAATCATAGAGGCAACACTTTCTGCATTTTGAAGTGCTGAACGGGTTACTTTGGTTGGATCAACCACACCTGCTTTTTTCATGTCAACATATTCTTCTTTGGTAGCGTCAAATCCAACACCAGCATTGCTTCCTTTTACTTTTTCTAAAATCACAGCTCCTTCTAAACCAGCATTTGTTGCAATTTGTTTGACTGGTTCTTCTAATGCTTTCAAAATGATTTTTACACCGATTTTTTCACCATCTGTTTTCACATCTGCTAATATTTTTTCTACGTTTGGAATTACGTTAACATAAGCTGTTCCACCACCTGGCAAAATCCCTTCTTCCACTGCTGCTTTTGTAGCAGATAACGCATCTTCAATACGAAGTTTCTTTTCCTTCATTTCGATCTCAGTTGCAGCTCCCACTTCAATTACCGCAACACCTCCAGCGATTTTTGCCAAACGCTCTTGCAATTTTTCTTTTTCATATTCGCTCTTTTCTTCTTCCAATTGCGCTTTAATCAATCTTACTCTTTCGCTAATTGCTGCTTTATCACCATTTCCATCGACAATAATCGTATTTTCTTTTCCAATTTTCACTTGTTTTGCCTGACCTAATTGTGCCAAAGTTGTATCTTTTAATTCCAAACCTAAATCCGAGGTAATCACTTCGCCACCCGTCAAAATGGCTAAGTCTTGCAACATATCTTTTCTCTTGTCACCAAATCCTGGTGCTTTTACAGCCACAACATTTAAAACACCTCTTAACTTATTCAAAATCAAAGTCGACAATGCCTCAGACTCCACATCATCCGCAATAATCACAAGTTTTCCACCAGCACCAGTCAACTCTTCTAACAATGGCAAAATTTCTTGAATATTCGAAATTTTCTTATCTGTCAATAAAATATAAGGATTATCCATCACAGCTTCCATTTTTTCCGTATCTGTTACCATATAAGGAGACACATACCCTTTATCAAACTGCATTCCTTCTACAACATTTACCTCTGTCGAAGACGTTTTAGATTCCTCAATCGTAATCACACCATCTTTTGACACTTTTTCCATTGCATCTGCAATCAAATTCCCAATTTCAACATCATTTGCCGAAATACTAGCCACTCTTGCAATATCCTCTTTTCCATTAATTGGTGAACTAATCTCCTTCAAAGCCTTTACAGCCACATCTGTTGCTTTATCCATACCACGTTTTATCGCCAAAACATCACCACCAGCAGCTACATTCTTCACCCCTTCTTTTAGCATCACCTGTGCTAACACTGTAGCCGTCGTCGTTCCATCTCCAGCAATATCATTCGTTTTCGTAGAAACCTCTTTTACCAAAGAAGCTCCCATATTCTCAAACGCATCCTCTAATTCAATCTCCTTTGCAATCGTCACCCCATCATTCGTAATCAACGGTGCCCCAAAACTTTTGTCCAATACCACATTTCTTCCTTTTGGTCCCAAAGTCACTTTAACCGTATCAGCCAACTTATTTACACCATCCAACAATTTTTTTCTAGCATCCTCGCCATAAATAATTTCCTTTGCCATATCTATCTACCTCCTTCATATTTTTACAAAAAACTCCCTCGCGCGATTAACGCGCGGTACCAAATCAGCTTTTACAACCCAATTCGGCAAACCATTGTCCCTCTGACCGAAGAGCGGGGTCAAGGGGCAGCGCCCTTGCGGGGATTTTTAAGGGGCAGGTGCCCCTTAAAGCCCCAGCGGCAACACTACTCCACAACCGCCAAAACATCACTTTCCTTCACAATAATAAACTCTTCGCCCTCGTACTTTATCTCCGTTCCTGAATACTTACTCGTGATAACCCTATCACCAACCTTAATATTCATCTCAATTTTCTTTCCATCTTCCACCCTTCCAGGTCCTACACTGATTACTTCTGCAATTTGTGGTTTTTCTTGTGAGCCAGAAGATAAGATAATCCCACTTTTTGTGGTTTCCTCTGCCTCCACCATTTTCAATAAAACTCTATCTTCTAATGGTTTTATCATAAAAATCCCTCCTTTTTTCAAAACAAAATTAGCAGTCACTATGTTTGACTGCTAATACTTTATACCCATTTTCCAAAAATGTCAATAGTTTTTTACAATTTTTTCTTAAATTGTATATTTTTTAAATTAAAATATACAATTTTTATCCCATATTCTTTAAAAATATTCACATTCATACGAATTTCATCTTCTATTTTATATTCTCTTTTTGCTTCTTTTATGACAGAAGTCACAATTTTAGAAATTCGTTCACGAATTTGTTCTAACAATTCTTCTCTAGAGTAATAATTTCGCACCACAATTACCTTGTTAAAAAACTTTAAAGGATTTTGAATCTGAAAATCAAACGTACCTTCTCCATAAAAATCGTTTTTATATTTCTTTTTAATATAAAATTTATTGCCCGTTATGGTTTTTAAATTGAAAAATAAAATACATAATCGATCGTTATTTTTTTTGACAACATAATCGCTAAAATCCTCTGGAAAAGATGTATTGGGCTCTGTTCGAATCGTATAGATACCTTCTTCTTTAACACAATCTAATATTTGCCCTTTTTCAAAAAGCACAGCATACTGGTCACTTTTCAATTTTACTATATAATGCTGATTTTCGTCTATTTTTTGCTTGTATAATAAAATATTATTGTCTAATTTTTGACATTCCATTATGTTGTATTGTTCATCATCTTCTAAAAGATTAGAAAAACGCAAGCTCCTCGTTCCTTTCTCTAAAATTTCAATTTATCTAAACTAGTTTTCTCTAAATCTTCTTTTTCCATACTCAAAGTTTCATTTTTTAATAAATTCTACAAAGAAAATATTTCCTTTTTCATTTGAGAACATAGTCAAACTCTTATTTTATTTATACTTTTCCTTTTTTACTTTCTTTGACCGCTTTTATCAATGCTTGAAATAATGGTGCTGGTCTATCTGGTCTTGACTTAAACTCTGGATGAAATTGTCCCGCCACAAAAAATGGATGATTTTGATATTCCACAATTTCCACCAAATTTCCATCTGGCGAAGTACCTGAAGCTATGAGACCTGCTGCTTCCAATTTTTCCTTATAATCATTATTATATTCAAAACGATGTCTATGGCGTTCCTGAATATTTTCCTCACCATAAATTTCATAGGCTAATGTGTCTTTTTTGATTTGACAAGGATAACTTCCCAAACGCATGGTTCCACCTTTGGAGGTAATTCCTTTTTGCGTTTCCATAATATGTATTACTGGATTTTTTGTATGAATGTTAAACTCTGCCGAATCAGCATCTTCTATTCCTAAAACATTTCTAGCAAACTCCACAACCGCCATCTGCATCCCCAAACAAATTCCCAAAAATGGCACTTTATTTTCTCTGGCATATCGAATGGCAGATAGTTTTCCCTGAATACCACGATTACCAAATCCTCCTGGAACCAAGATACCATCATAATCGCCTAATATCTCTTGGACATTTTCATCGCGAATTCCTTCTGAATCAATAAATCCAATTTCTACCTTCACACCATTAGCATATCCACCATGACGCAGACTTTCAGCAACTGATAAATATGAATCCTGCAATTGCATATATTTTCCAACTAACGCTACTTTTACTGTTCCATCTAGATTTTTGATGTTGGCTATCATGTCTTCCCATTCTTTGTTTTGTGGTTCTTGCTTTTCTAGTTTTAATTTTTTACATACCGCTTTTGCTAGCCCTTCTTTTTCAAGTAATAAAGGAACTTCGTACAAATTATCAGCTGTTAAATTTGGTATGACATTTTCAGTACGTACATTGCAAAATAGGGCAATTTTTTTACGAATATCGTCTGGAATTTCGATTTCGCTTCTGCAAACTAAGATATCTGGTTTAATACCAAAAGATTGCAAATCCTTGACAGAATGTTGCGTTGGCTTTGATTTTAGTTCACAAGATCCAGAGATAAATGGAAGAAGAGTTACATGAATATAAACCACATCTTCTGGTTCCACTTCTAAACCAACTTGACGAATAGCTTCAATTAAAGCTAAGCCTTCAATATCACCAACGGTTCCTCCTAGCTCTGTGATGACAATATCCACATCTTCACTTTCAAAACTGTAAATATTTTCCTTAATTTCGTTGGTAATATGTGGGATAACTTGTACAGTTTTTCCTAAATAATCACCTCTTCTTTCTTTGTTTAGCACATTTTGATAAATTTTGCCAGAGGTGATACTACAATTTCTTGTCAAATTTACGTCCGTAAACCTTTCGTAATGTCCTAAATCTAAATCTGTTTCTGCTCCATCGTCTGTAACAAAAACTTCGCCATGCTCGTAAGGGCTCATGGTTCCAGGATCTACATTGATGTAAGGATCAAATTTTTGGTTGATGACTTTATACCCCCTATTTTTCAATAATCTTCCAAGTGAAGATGCCGTAATTCCTTTGCCTAAACCAGATACTACACCACCAGTTATAAATATGTACTTTGTTCCCATTTGCTTCTCCTTTTCTTTTTTTATTTCCTAAAACAAATAAAAAACAGATTAAAATAAAGTTTTTTTTTAATCTGTTTTTGTCCGTTCTTCTTTCAATGTCTTTATTGTAACATTTTGTAGGGAAAAAATCAAGTGCTTTTTGAAAATTCCTGAAATTTATTTTTATTTACCTTAATTTTAGCTTAAAATAGCATTTTAGGGCATTTTAACGCTTCAGCAATCATTTATGTATACTTGTGTCAAAAAAATCGTTCTACGTCAATTCTCGTGCGTTGTTTAAAAAGTTGCTTTTGGGATAATAGGTTTTTTTACACGTCCTAAAGCACCTAATAGGCTTTCTCTGGCATTTTTGTGAATTTTTAGTCATTTTTCTCTCTTTTTGAGTAAAAATGGCTTAAAAACGATTTTTTGATTTGCCATTTTGGAAACATTCTTGTATAATAACTAAAATTTAGTTTTTAAATGTTTTCCAAAATGAAAAATATCTTTTTTTCAACAGACTGCAAAACCGCGCCTGAGTTTGTATCCATCTTGATTTGAAGCTAAAATAATCTTTTGTTGCATTTTAAGGTTTTCGTTTTGGTTTTAAAATTTTTTGTATCTAAAAGAACCCCTTGCGAGGTTCTTTTAGGTTATGTTTAACTCCTTTTTTGGCGTTTTCGTATCAGATATTCTGAAATCAATTGACACTTATACCACTCTTTCAAAGCATCGCCATATTTCCAATGCTTCTTTAAAAACGCTACTGCAGCATTTCTAAATTGAGTAGCCTTAACTTCGTCAATTGCATTCGCCGCCATTTGCGCAACATCTGCAACAGGCTTTTTGTATTTTTCTACCAAATATTGCATGAGTTTTGCCCAATCATAAACATATTCTTTAAAAATTGGGGAATCTGCCATATTCACCTGCTGAACATTTTCTGTTTTAGAAGCAAAAGTTATGGTAGAAATAATCTCCATTGCTTTTTCAAGATCTTGCTCTATCCGCT
Organism: uncultured Clostridium sp.; assembly: GCA_947653235.1. GTDB lineage: Bacteria > Bacillota > Clostridia > TANB77 > CAG-508 > Scatovivens. The sequence goes on along the minus strand of CANTGH010000002.1, from coordinate 71,658 downwards.
TTTGTTTCCTGTTGCTTGCTTGTTTTGCTTTTTCCCATTTGTTAGAAATTTCATCCAACGTCTCGTTTATACCTACCAAAAAGTTGGCTTCTGGTAATTGAACTTTAATTCCTTTGATTTTTTCTTCCTTTTCTGGAAAAAGCCGAATTAAAATTCTAGCCAAGTCAGATGATGGCTCAAGACAGCCAGCTAATACTTTCGGAACATCTAGTATTTCACTGTTTCCTACTTTTACAGCAACAATGCCATGATTAAAACTTTCTATAACCATCCGGTCATTGTTTACTTGAACAACATCGATTATTGCCCCTTCTGTTACACTTAGTTCTGCTAGTTTTAATCTTATCATTTTGTTTCCTCCTTTTGCTAACGCTTTTCTAATATTGATTTTATCATAGTTTACAAAAAAAGTCAACCATCTTTTTTTTGAATTATTGTTCTATGTTTATATGTGACTTTTTCTTATTTTGCATTTCTAAGAATAATTCCATTGATGAATAAATTAATAAAATTGCTTCTAAATACATTGCTCATTCTGTATGCACTACTAAAAATGATTTTTTTAGAATTTTCTATTTTTTATGCATTTAAAGCCATCTAATAGCTTTTTTAAGGCGTTTTTTCAGTTTTTTAGTCATTTATGTATGTTTTTTTAATTGCTTTAAAATCGGTATTTTGATTTTAGATATTTTTTTAGATAAAATAAAAAAGACTTAAACAGAAAACTCTGCAAGCCTTTATTTTTCTGGTGGCTTCAACTGGAATCGAACCAGTGACACGAGGATTTTCAGTCCTCTGCTCTACCAACTGAGCTATGAAGCCTTATAATTTTGTTGAACAAAATTTACTTACTTTTATAACAGAAAATTGATACCATTTTCTATTATATGAAAGAAATATCTAGCAAGCTAGATATTCTTTGGCGACCTGGAACGGGCTCGAACCGTCGACCTCCGCCGTGACAGGGCGGCATTCTAACCAAACTGAACTACCAGGCCATGAATTTGCCTTTTAATCATTTTATTTATAATATTCATTAAACCTATAAATAAAATGGTGGTCGCTATAGGGATCGAACCTATGACCCTCTGCTTGTAAGGCAGATGCTCTCCCAGCTGAGCTAAGCGACCATGTCGACTGACAAATAATATTTTACTCGATTTTAATATTTTTGTCAATACTTTTTTTAAATTTTTTCTGAATATTTTTATTTTTTGCTTTCTCAAAAGGATTTTAGGTGTAGTTTTGGTTTATTTTACTGTTTTTTGCTTTTCAAAAAATAGTAGTCTAAATTGTTTGATAAGTTGGTTGTAGCCAAGTTGAAATAATCTTTTCACGATACTATTGGAAATATCGTGTTGAATTTTCTAAAAATTTTGTAATCTTTCTTGTATGACTTTTTCACATGCTTCATTTTTATTTCTCTGTTTTCTATTATTGATTTACAATTTGATTCGTTTCTTCATTTGTTATTTGTTGAATAAATTCCGTATTTTCTAATACTTTATTTTCATTTTCTTCCATAAAATCATCTCTTGGTTCCTCTTCTTCTTCCTCTGGCAATTGCGTTATAGTCGGTGGCTCTGGTATTACTTCTGCTGGTTGGTTAGTGGCTTGAGGAGGTTCTTCTGGTGAAATTGCTTCGGTTGGTTGACTGATTTGAGTTTTGACGGTATCGACTGTATTTTTGACAGTATCTTTTATTTTTTCTTTTGTTTCATTATCAACAACAGGATTTAAAGTGTTTCCTTTATGCATCAAACAACTAGCAGGAACCGTTCCTTTTAGAAAATATTCTGTATACGTGTCTGTACACCCGCTATTGGCTACTTTTAAACTTTTTTTACAGATTTTTTGTGCCACAACACTTTTATTTTCTTCAAAATCACTATTTTTCAGATTTTTATGAATTTTGTTCATCACACTTGACCAAATCATGCCTGCTGGATTTCTTCCATTATAATGAATTGGCTCACTCAAGTCAAATCCAAACCAAGTAACAGCTGTATAGTAATTTGTAAAACCACACAGCCATCTGTCATAATCTTCATTGGTGGTACCCGTTTTAGCAGCTACTTCCATGCCAGCAATAGCACAATAAGTTGCTGTTCCTTTGGTTCCTTGGACTGGTTGCGTTAGTAGTTTTTTGGTTATATAAGCCACTTCTTTTGAAAAAGCTTGTCTTGTTGTTTGCTTGCTTTTTAGCACTTGTGTGTTCTTTGAATCAATTATTTTCGTATAAAATGTCGGTTCGATATATTTTCCATCATTTGCAATTGCACTATACGCACCTGCCATTTCCAAAGGCGAAATTCCTTTGTCTAAGCCACCTAACGATAAGGCTAAATTCTCATCGTTCTCATTTAAGGTAGAAATTCCCATTTTATTCAAATATCCAATGGCTGTTGCTGGTTTTAATTGCTCCATGATTTTAACAAATGGAATATTTTGTGAGGATTCAACAGCACGTCTTACGGTGATTTCTCCTAAATAATCATTATAATTAATGGGAGTATATTCTTCATTGTTGTAATCAATAAAAGTTGTTAATTCATCGTTATACGTGCTAATTGGCGTAATCAATTTTTCTTCTAAAGCTGGAATTAATACTGCTAATGGTTTGCTACTCGAACCTGTTTGTCGAATTGCTTGTGTAGCACGATTAAAACCTCGTGCTTCTTGTTTTTCACCTAATCCCCCCACACATCCTAAGACATAACCTGTTTTATGGTCTATAATAACCATCGCTGCTTGAGCCGTTTGTGTTTGATTACTTGATTTTAGTTTATATTTACTTTTTTCAAATTCGTTTTCTAATTCGTGTTGAATTTGTGAATTTTGCGTACTTTGTATTTGTAGATTAGCCATATATAAATAATTGGTTGCAAATGTTTTAGATATTTTTTTACTTTTGGATAAATCTGAAATAACCTCTAATAAAAGGGCATCTGTGTGGTAAGAATAGATGCCATCCCCTTTGGCTTCGATTTTACCTTTTTTAAACTCAATTCCTTTTTCTACTTCTGCAATAGCTAAATCGTATTCTTCTTTGGTGATATTTTGCAATTCTAACATTTTATTTAAAACTGTTTTGACTCTTTTTTGGGTTTTTTCTGTATTATCTTTTTGTTCATTAAATGGATTGTAAGCATTGGGTGCATGATTAATACCAGCCAAAAACGCACATTCTACTAAATCAAGCTCTGCTACATCTTTGTCGAAGTAATATTTGGCTCCCATTTGAACTCCATATAAATTAGGTCCTACATAAATAATATTTAAATAACTTCCTAAAATTTCATCTTTGTCCATACACCATTCAAGTTCAATGGCTTTTTCCCATTCTTTGACTTTTCTAGTAGCACTGTTTACATCATCACCTGTTACATTTTTCACCAATTGTTGAGTAATGGTACTTGCTCCAAAGGATGCTTTTCCTAAATGAAGCACATATGAACCAATCGCTGCAACCGTTCTTTTAATATCGACTCCAAAATGGCGATAAAATCTTTCATCTTCAATCGCAACATACGCATTTTTCAGATTTTGAGGTATTTCTTTAAAAGAAACGTTTTCACGGTTTCGTTCACTTCCAATTTCTGCTATCACTTCTGCGTTTACATCCAGAACTTGAGAAGATTGATTTTGCATCATGCTAAGTGCCATTTGTTGCCAACGATAAATCGAAATTCCTTTTCCAATTGCTAATACCATCACAATGATTAGAAATGTTAATAAAATGAACTTTTTAAATTTTGATTTCTTTTTCTGCTTTTTTTCTCGCTCTTTTCTCATGTCTTTTTTTAATCGTTTCAATCTTTAAAACCTCCCAGTATTTTTTGTATTATATCATACAATTTGAAATTTGTAATAAATTTGTGTATATTTTTCTCTTGTTTGGAAATATTAATAGTAGTTTTTATAAGGAGGTGCCTTGAAACATGGAAAAAAAGGAAAAGAAAAACAACAAAAGTAATCAAAACAATCAAAATAATGAAAACAACTAAGGAATAAAATCAAAAAGACGAATTATTTAAAAAATATTTCGTCTTTTTCTTTTTACAATTTCTCTACAATCTTCTTTGTATCGCGTGCAATCATAAGTTCCTCATCTGTTGGAATAACAAACACTTTTATGTTCGAATTAACCGTCGAAATTTCCACTTCTTCTCCTCTTGCCTGATTGGCTGTTTCATCAATTTCAACTCCCATAAATCTCAATTTTTCACAAATTCCTTTTCGAATATTGACTTGATTTTCTCCAATTCCCGCTGTAAAAACAATCACATCAATTCCTTGCATCGAAACCGCATAACGTGCAATATATTCTGCCACTGTATGATTATAAAAATCAATTGCCAAACTTGCTCTTTCATTGCCTTCTGCTTTAGCAGCTTCTACATCACGAAAATCTGGGCTAATTCCCGAAATTCCCAACACACCTGATTCTTTATTCAAAATCTGATTCACTTCTTCCTTCGTTTTTCCCAAAACCTCCATCAAATAACCAGGCAAAGAAGGATCCAAATCACCACATCTTGCACACATTGCAATTCCGCCAAGTGGAGTCAAGCCCATACTCGTATTAACCGATTTTCCACCATCTACCGCACAAAGCGAAGCTCCTTGGCCCAAATGACATGTCACAATCTTCAAATCTTCCACATTTTTATGCATCACTTCTGCCACTCTTTGAGACACAAATTGATGGCTTGTTCCATGAAATCCATATTTACGAATTTTATATTTCTCATAATATTCAAAAGGAAGCGGATAAATATAATTCTCTTTTGGCATCGTTTGATGAAAAGCCGTATCAAAAACCGCCACCATTGGGACATCTTTCATCTGTTTTTGGCAAGCCTCAATTCCCAACAAACATGCTGGATTATGAAGTGGCGCCAGCGGAATACACTCTTTAATTTGTTCAATCACTTCATCGTTAATCAAAACCGACCCACTAAATTTTTCACCACCATGTACCAAACGATGACCAACTGCATCAATTTCATTCAAATCCGCAATCACACCATATTTCTCGCCTATTAGTAAATCTTCCATCACAAATTTAAGCGCTACATCATGATTAGCCACAGGATGCTCAATTCTTACTTTTTCCCCTTTTTGTTTTACCGTAACAAAAGAATTATCCTGTCCAATCCTCTCATACGTTCCCTTTGTAATCACCTCTTCCTTCTCCATATCCATCAACTGATACTTCAAAGAACTACTTCCACAATTCAAAACTAAAACTTTCATCTAAAAACTTCCTCACTTTCTCGACAAATCTATCACAAAACTCCACTACAGAGCCATTTTAAGCTCTACGTATTCCCTGCACACAAGTAATCGCAATCACTCCAGCCACATCCTGCGCCGAACAGCCTCTCGACAAATCATTCACAGGCCTACTAATCCCCTGACAAAGCGGTCCATAAGCCTCTGCTCTTGCTAATCTCTGCGTTAATTTATAGCCAATGTTTCCACTATTCAAATCTGGAAAAATCAAAGTATTGCATTTTCCTGCCACAAGACTTTCTGGTGCCTTCGATTTAGCTACTTTTGGCACAATCGCACTATCTAATTGCAATTCACCATCCACTTTCAAATCTGGATATTTTTCCCTAATGATATGCGTTGCCTCAATTACCTTTTGCGTCATTTCAGATTGAGCACTTCCCTTTGTTGAATACGAAAGCATTCCAATTTTAGCCTCTTTTCCAACCAATTGTTCAAAACTTTCACTTGAAGATTTTGCAATTTCTGCTAATTGTTCACTATCTGGATTTTCATTCAAACCACAATCACCAAAAACAAAAATTCCTTCTTCTCCATACTCACAATCTGGCACAACCATCACAAAAAAGGCTGAAACAAGTTTGGTATCTGGTGCTGTTTTTAAGATTTGAAGGGCTGGACGCAAAGTATCAGATGTCGAATGCACTGCTCCAGACACTAAGCCATCAGCTTCTTCTTTTTTGACCATCATCATTCCAAAATAAACTTCATCCTCCACAAATGCTTGTGCCTGTTCTAAGGTTAGTCCTTTGTTTTTTCTTAATTCATACAAACTTTCGGCATATTCTTTGCGTTTTTCGGATGATTTTGGATGGATTATTGTTGCCTTAGAAATATCCCAATGATGTTCTGACGCAAGATTTTCAATTTTGGTTTTATCTCCCAAAAGAACAATATTAGCATATTCTTCTTTCAAAGCAATCGCTGCTGCTTCTAATACTCTTACATCTGTTGCTTCTGGTAAAACAATGGTTTTTCGTTCTAATTTTGCTCTATTTTTGATTTCTTCAATAAAACTCATTTTTTCCTCCTTCATTTTGTCTACTGTTTGTATTATATAAAATGCTAAACAGAAAGTCAAGATTTGCCAAAAGAAAAACTGTCTTGACAAACATAATTATTGTTTGCCAAGACAGCTCTTTGTCAATAGCGCTTTTGGTTTTGCGGAAAAACTTGTTCTGGATGATGACATTTTCCCTCTTTGCCATAATAGTCACAATATTTTTCGCAACTCATGCCAGAACGCAGTCTATTTAAGCACGCCTGCTCTTCAAGCTCCCATAAACTCCGCAAAAACATTCGATTTTTTTCCTCTTGCTCGGCTTCTGCTCTTGTTTTTAAGTTCACATCCATTCTTTTTCCTCCTGTCTATTTTCTAAAACATCAGTTTCGATGATGTTTTGTATTATACCATAGATTTACATAAAAGTCAAGAAGCTGTAAGCGTTTTTTTACTAAAAATTTTCAGCCAAAAAAATGGTACTGATTGACCTCACTTACTGCCAAAATCAGTACCATTCCAGAATTTACGGGGTTCTTTGCAAAACAGTTCCCTCATATGCAGGATTTTCTCTGGCTGGATACAAAGGTTATCTATTCCACAAAATGCACAACCTTGACAACCTTTTCCATCAATTCTGCGAGACATGCAAATGACCTTTTTCTTATTACGTGCCATATTCACATACCTTTGTTTGGGAAGTTCTATTATTTTTGACATGTTCCCCTCCTGTGTTTTGCTAACAATTGTAACCTATTTATTATATCATAATTTTATGTAAATGTCAAGAAACTGTAGCCGTTTTTTTATTTCTCCCATCTTCCAAAAATCCCACAAGGTAACACTAATTTGGAATTTTTCATGGGAAGACCGATTTCACCAGATGTGATTTTGCCATTTTTTCGCTTGATTTTGAGTTGTAAAATATTTTCTAGAACTTGGCTGGAAATACCAGTTGTGTAAGAATTGATTAAGAAAAATAAGGGTTGATTCGATAATACCTTTTCACATAATTCTACCAAATCTGCAATTTGACTTTCAAATTGCCAAACTTCTCCATTTTTCCCTCTTCCATAGGATGGTGGATCCATGATGATGGCATCATAGATATTGCCTCGTCTGATTTCCCTTTGCACAAATTTGACAACGTCATCAATTAAAAAGCGAACTGGTTTGTCGGCTAAACCAGACGATTTGACATTTTCTTTTGCCCAATCGGTCATGCCTTTGGAACTATCTACATGGCATACCGATGCACCTGCTGCTAAACAAGCAACTGTTGCTCCGCCCTGTATAAGCAAATAAATTTAGCACTTTGACTGGACGTTTTTCTTGCTTGATTTTCTCCATCATCCAATCCCAATTGACAGCTTGTTCAGGAAATAATCCTGTATGCTTAAATCCCATTGGTTTGATGTTGAAGGTTAAATTTTTATAACGAATTTGCCAAGCTTGTGGCATTTTGCTCAAAATTTTCCAGCCTCCACCTCCTGAATTGCTTCTGTGATACTTGGCATTTGCATTTTTCCATAAATCTGGATAAGTTTTTTCTTTCCAGATAATTTGTGGATCGGGACGAATGAGTGTAACGTTTTTCCAGTTTTCTAGTTTTTCACCATTGGCCATATCTACTATTTCATAATCTTTCCAATTGTTTGCTATTTCCATTTGTTTTTCCTTTCTTTTCTAGTTCGTTTTTTATTTCTTGTATGCTATCTTATTGTGTTGAAGCTCCTGCTAAAATTCCTACTTTTCTAGGCGAGTTTTGTAACTTTTATTACAAAGTTTGTAGTAACATAATGAAATTGTATAATAAACCAATTAAAACTGCCACACTGATGCTTGTCCCAAGAATTAAGATACTAATTAAAAATTTTTTCATAAATTTCCTCCTTTGTTCTAATAACATTTATTAATCTATATGCCGAAAATAGAAATTTATGACTTATTTTTAACAAAATATTGTTGGAATATCTTCAAATTCCATTTTTTCTTTGGTAATGGGATGTTTAAAACTCAAATAATACGCCCATAATCTTAGTTGTTTTCCGCTTTCCTCGTGTGCCATATTTTTGATCCCCATATAAGCTATGTCCACGTGAGGAAAATTGAACTCTGATTTGATGATGTCTACCGGTATGTAAATTGATTTTCACAATGGATAAATTATTTTTTTCGTGATAGTTTATGACTTTATAATCTAAAATTGCTTCTTTGGCATTTTTCGTACCTTCTGGTACCGTTTTGCTGGTATTGGTTCTTTCCTTTTTTAACAAAAAGTCACGCCAAGTGTCTTGTGATTTTTCCAGTTTTCCATCACAGGTGGCTAGATATTTTTTTTTCATCTCTTTATTTCGAATTTGCTCACTTAATCTGGCTGCTGCTTTTGAAGTTTTGGCAAATACCATAATACCGCCTGTTGGTCTATCTAATCGATGGACTAAACCGAGGTAGACTTGTCCAGGTTTGTTGTATTTTTGTTTTAAATAGTTTTTGACTATGGTTAGCATATCTTCATCTCCTGTTTTGTCAGCTTGCGAAGGAATGTTATGAGGTTTTTGTACTACAATGAGATGATTGTCTTCATAAAATATTTTTAAATCTTGCATTTTTTATTTCCTTTATGGTTTTTATTTTTTAGATAAGGCTTATTGCATATAACAATAACATGTGGGCTGGATAAAAAATATAGTATCCATATTTTGTCTTTTTTCCTAATTTTCCGTTGTAGAATAGCAGTAAAATAGTTGGTAAAACCGTACAAAAATACGATATAAAATTGGAAAGCGAAGCATTAACCAATATGCGAGGATAATAGTAAATTCCTGTCAAAATCGCAAACCCTAAGATTCGAATGACTTTTTTATCTCGTAATCTATACAAAACAAAGACGCTTAATATGCCATACCAGCCGTAATCTACATTTATTACTCTTCCAAAAAGAAGGAGCCCTATCATGATTAAAATTAATGCATGAATCGATAAACCATTCTTTTTACTTAATTTATCCCACAGCGTAATAGCAACTAATCCAAATAATAATGTGAATAAGATATTGAGCATCTTCCATTGCCCAACCAATGTTCGAAATAACATAAAAGGCAATTGAGAAATGATGGCAAATAAAATTAATCTTTGATAATATTTTTTTAAATTGCTTGTATGACAATATCCTTCTCCAACTAAAAAAGCAAATAATGGAAAAGCCATTCTTCCCAAATATTGAGTTATGAAATGATTGGTTTGCGGAATAGCATATTTGATGTGATCCAACACCATTGTTATACAAGCGATTAATTTAATACTAAAAATTGACATATTTCAAAAATACCTCTTACAAATTTATATTATAACACATAATTTTGTGATTTTAAAGTATTTTTAAAAAGATGTCAATTCTAAAAAACTTACAACCGATACTTCTACAATATTGTCTAACAAATCTTTGTATTCTTTGGTGCGAAAATTCATAAACCCATCCATTACAATAGATTTATTTTCTGTAATGTATCGTTTGACAAGATTTTTCAATAATTTGTTCTTGTAACCAATTTTATTATCTGGTAAATTCATGATCTGGTTACTAATTTTAAAGACGTAATCTTGCTCCATTTCATTTAAGTAAAAATAATTTTGCTTGATACATTTTCGAATGATTTCTTTTTCATAAAATTTTTCAATTGCACTTTTTAGAACAATGGCAACTACTTCGCAAAATTCATCTTCATTTCTTTCCATATCATGTAATATAACGTTATCAAAAATTTTGAATTTGTAATTTGAAATACATACATTCAGTGGTAATTTTTCAAACGTATGAATGACATATTCAATCATTTCTTGGTTATTGGTTTTTATGCAAATTGATTTCACTTGTTTTCTCCCTCATTTCGAACTATATAGTATCATATTCATTTTAGTAAAAATGGGTGTTAGTCACACAAGAAAAATTTCTCATGTGACTCCCTGCTTTGTCTATAACGCTTCGTTAATTCCTCTGGATAGAATATCTTTCATACTATCGATTAACTCATCGATTTCTTTTGGTGTTACAATAAAATTGTAATCTTTTGGAATTAAAGCCTCTTTGATTTTTTGATAATTGTCTTCGTCTTTTAATTTATTTAAGACATCATTGGATTCTGCTTTTTTTTGCAAGTCTTCAATAAATAAATCCAAACAATCATTGGTAATAGACGCCATTTCTACAACAGTTGGAACACCAAGTGCAATAACTGGTATACCAAGTGTTTTTTCTGATAATTCATCTCTGCTGTTCCCAACTCCACCACCTGGTACAATTCCTGTATCTGAAATCTGAATAGATTTATTGATTCGACTTACATTTTTAGAACATAAACTGTCAATTGCTAAAATCATTTTAGGTTGTATTTTGTCCACAATTCCTCGTATAATTTCAGCACTTTCAATTCCCGTTGTCCCTAAAACACCTGGAGAAATGGCTGAAATTGCTCTTGTGTTTGCATCAATATATTGTGGTAAATAAATTTTAATATGTCTTGTAATCTCGACTTCATTTACCACACGAGAACCTAAGCTATCTGGTGTAGAATACAAATTTCCAAGTCCAACAATCATAATTTCTTCTTGCTTTTGAATATGCTTATCCACAATCTTTGACAATTCTTGAGAAATCACTTCTACAATCTTATCTTCTTTTTCAGGAGCAATGTTGTTAATTTTTTTGACATCAATGGTAATATAATTTCCCATTGGTTTTTGCAAAGCTTTTTCTCCTTGTGCATTGGTAATCTGTACCCTTGTAATCCTTATATCTTCGATTTCTTCTTCATTACTTTCAATTCCATCAATCTCATTTTCAATGTTATTTGCTTTTCGATATAAATCTCGTCTTTCGACTGCCATATCAGTTCTAAAATCCATTTATTCAATCACCTCGTAAGTTATTTTGGCAATTTGTGGTTTTTTTATACAAAAATTCTAAAAAAAAGAGCTATAAAAACTCTAGCCCTTCCAAGAAATGCGAGTGAAATTTTGAGCATTGCCCCAAATTTTCACGCAATATATTGAGTTTTTTTACAGCCCCTTTTCATTTTATCCTCTTCTGCATCTGCAACAACATCTATTTGTATTGTTGTTTGTATTGCTATTGCCATTGTTATTTCCTGTGTTGTTATTCCCTGTATTGTTGTTTCCTGTATTGTTATCGCCTATGTTATTATTACCACTATTATTATTGCCTGTATTATTATTGCCACTATTGTTATTGCCTGTGTTATTATTACCACTATTGTTATTACCTATGTTTGTGTTTACTGTATTATTGTTGTTACTACAACACATGCAATTATTGTTCGATCTACATTCCCATTTGAAAAATTTACAAACAATAAATGCTGTAATAAAAGCTAATACTGTATATACCCAAGCCAAAGCAATTAAAACGATAGTGCCACCGTAATACAAGAGCTACAATAATCGCTATGACAAAAATAATTCCTGCTACTTTAAATGGACAATTTAATAATGTTTGTAAAATGGCAGCAACAATGATAACCAATATCGGTATTACAAAAGTAATTAATAGGTCCATATCCTTTCCCTCCCCATTTATAATTCCTTTTGTAATATAATATTCGATTTTTTTGGGTTTCGTGATTATTTATTTTTTAGTACATTACTTCTACCAAATACAGTCCAACTGCTGGCAATGTTTTTCCTGCTTTTTTTCGATCCTTACTTTCTATGATTTTGGGAATTTCCTCTGGTTTGATTTTTCCAAGCCCTACTTCTAACAATGTTCCTGCTATAATTCTCACCATATTATACAAAAAACCATTTCCTGTTAACTCAATCCATATTGTATCTTCTTTTTGGAAAACTTCTGCCTTAAAAATTTTTCGGATACTGTTTTTACTACTGGTTCCGACTTGCTTTAAAACTTGCAAAATCATGCTCTCCTACAAAATATTGGGCTGCTTTTTGCATTCTTTCCACATTCAATGGAATGGGAAATTGATATTCTAATTCACGATACAGTGCGGTTCCAGTTGACGAATTATGGATGATATAACGATATTTTTTGCTATGCACCGAATAGCGACTATGAAAACGTTCTTCTACTTCCTCTGCTTTTTTAATGCGAATACTTTTTTTTAATTGGGAATTAATGGCAAATGGTACCTTTTCAATTGGAATTTGGCTATTGGTTTTAAAATTAGCCACTTGCCCTAAACTATGTACACCGTCTATCAGTTCTGCCAGAACCAATTAATTCAATTTTTTCTCCCGTTATGGTGCTAATGGCTTTTTCAATTTCGCCTTGGATATTTAATTTGTCTGGTTGTTTTTGCCAACCGTTAAACCCCTTTCCATCATATTCAATGGTTAATTTAATGTTTCTCATATTTCTCCTTTTTTGTTGTCTTTTTGGCAATTTCAGTTGTCAATTTTTACTTGACAACTGAAATCGTTTATTGTTTTGTCTTTTTTTCTTGTTTTTTTGTTCCAAAATGTTAGGCAATCTTTTGTGAAATTTTTCGCATTTCTTTAGCATTTTGAAGAGATGTTTTAGTGATTTCACCATTGGCAATTCTGGCAATTTCGCGAATGGTTTGTTCTTCATTTAACTCGTTGATATGCGTTTTCGTTATATTTCCTTCGTTGCTTTTGAAAATATAATAATTGGAATCTCCTTTGGCCGCAATTGTGGCTAGATGTGTGATACAAATAACTTGATGATGTTTGGCAATTTTTTTCATTTTTTCGCCTGTGCTATTGGCTGCCATTCCACTCATTCCTGTATCAATTTCGTCAAATACTAAAATTGGTGTTTGGTCTACATCGGCCAATACCGTTTTTATCGCCAACATTACTCTTGACATTTCGCCTCCTGAAGCAATTTTGATGAGTGATTTTTTCTCATCTCCTTGATTGGTAGAAATTAAAAATTCTACTTTGTTTAAGCCATTTGGATGAAAGTTTTCCTCTGATAACCATTCTACTTTTACTTCAAATATCGCATTTTTCATTTCTAATTCTTTGAGTTCTTGGGTTATTTCTTGAGATAGTTGCTTGGCATATTGCAAACGAATTTCATTCATTTTTTTACTGATGGTTAGCATTTCATTTTCTAAATTGGATAATTTTTCTTTTAATTCTGAAATATAGGTTTCTAGATTGGTAATGTCAAAAATTTCTTTTTCGATTTTGCTTTGGTATTCTAATATTTGCGTAATTGTATTACCATATTTTCTTTTTAGGGCGTGAATACAATTTAGTCTTTCTTCGATGATGTTTTGTTCTTCTTGATCAAAATAGACATCTTCGATGGATAAATCTCTGGAGACTTCTTGAACTTCATAATAAGAATCTTTTAGCCTTGTGACAAGCTCTGCATAGCTTGGACGATAGGTTTGGATTTTTTCAAGTGCTCTTATGGCATTGTTTAAACTATCGATGGAATGGTTGTCAATTTCGGCTTGTGCCTCTTTTAAATTCATTGCAATCTTTTCAGAGGCTAACATTCGTTTTCTTTTTTCTTCTAATTCTTCTTCCTCTTCTTCTTTTAAATTGGCTTGTTGAATTTCATTGTACTGATAATTAAGCAAATCTAATTTTCTTTGTTTTTCTAAATCATCACCATAATTTAGACTTAATTCTTTTTTTAACTTTATATATTGAACATATAGATTATTATATTCTTTTTTGTAATTTCCGATTTCTTCTTCCGCATAACCATCCAATAATTGAATATGCTGATTTAAATCTAAAATGGATTGATTATCGTTTTGACCATGAATATCGATGATGGGTTTCATGAAATCTTTTAGCTCACTAACAGTGACTAATCTTCCATTGATTTTGCATATATTTTTTCCGCTGTTGTTAATTTCTCTTGAGACAATGACATTTTCTTCCCATTGTGGTAAATCTAGAGACATTTCTACATAGGAATGATGACTGCCTGTACGCATCATTTCTTGGGAAAATCTGCCTCCTGATAAAATTTTTAAGGCACCAATGATTAGCGTTTTCCCAGCTCCTGTTTCACCTGTTAAAACATTGAAACCTTCTTTTAAGTTGATGCATAAATCATCGATAATTCCTATATTTTTTATGTGTAATAAATCAATCATATGTTACCTCCTACCAAAAATATGTTCGTTAAATGTATTATATCAGATTTTTATTTTTTGTCAATACATTTGTTCGGATTTTTTTGAAAAATTTTTGATAAGAAAAAGAATCACAAAAGTGATTCTTTTTTGGTGACCCCTACGGGAATCGAACCCATGATTCCACCTTGAGAGGGTGGCGTCTTAACCGCTTGACCAAGGGGCCATTTCTTTGCTATTTATTTATAACATAATTTTAGGCGTTCGTCAATAGTTATTTTTTGATTTTCGCAAAGTGCTTTTATAGAGCCTCCAAAAATGCATTTTGGAGGCTTTTTGTTTCAATTTTTGTCATTTATTGCAAAAAGTCGTTTAATGGACATTTTTCGTTTTTTAGTTTCCTTGAATATTGAGAATACCAATACTTCCTTTGTAGGTAGCATCAAATACATATTGGGTTATATTTTCTGTTAATTGACTGGTATTTTTAAAATGCATATGTCCTGCTAAGACTGCTTTGACGGGACTATTTTCAGAATAAATTAAATCTAGAAACTCTGCTGTATTGGTGTCTGCTGTATAAGCCGTTCCTTCTTTATCCCAAGTTAAGTTTGTTTCTTGCCAAACTTGTTCTGACATTTGGGCTAATGTGTCATCCATTTTAGGGTTTAATGGAACATGAAGTGCTAATATAACTGGCTTATTCATGGCAAAAATTTCTTTTACCGAAGATAGGACTTCTGTTGTTATTAGGGCAGTATTATTATCGATTCCCACGACGATGATTTCGCCTAAATCTTGATAGTAAATTCCTAAATTTTCATCAATTGTTTTATGAAGACTTGTCACATATTCTTTGGTTAATTCTGGATTATAATGAGTTCCATAGTCATGGTCTGCTCTTAAGTATATTTTTTCCTGCTTAATTTCTTGCATGCCTTCTTGAAGAGCTGCTATATTGGAACTAGATATATAATCTAACATATCGCCTCCCAATATAACCAAATCCGATTCTAATGCATTGATTTGAGAAGGTATTCTTTTCCATAGTTGTAAAGAAGCTTCTCCTGCTGCTGTTTTGAATAAATCGTTATATCTTTGTTGTACGATTTGCTTATTTTCTTCCTTTACCTCATCGTCTGGAACAATGATATGTAAATCATTGATGAAGCATAACCTATAATTTCCTTGAATTCCTTCTATTTTAATAGTTTCTTCATCGATGTTCATTTCAGATACTTTAGTTTCTCCTAAAGTATAAATATCATAATTTTCTGTTTGATTATATAAGTGATAGCCATAATCGGATAAGGGCTGTGAAAGTGAAATGTTTTTGTCATAAATGATAATATTTATGTTTTGTTGCTGACAAATTTCTACTAAGTTTTTTACATCTCCTTGATTATAATATTTGACAATCGGATATCTTTTTTCATACTCTTCATAAATCACTCTTGAATAAGCAAGTTTGATACTGGCATCTAGTTGTCTGATGTAGCCAATCATGTCAGTGGAAGTCATGGCTTTTTTATCTTGAATGGGAACATCGGATAACATTTGGGTAATTTGTACATATTCGTCTGGGAGTTTGTACCAGTTGCTTACTGGTACAAAAGTTTCGTCAACATACATGAATTTTCCACTATAAACAATCAGTAAAATAAACAAAATGGCAGCTACATTTTTAGTCAACTTTTTATCCATTCTGGCCACTAATACAACGCCTAAATAGGCTATTACAATGCCTAATGGAATGGTCCAAAAAAATCGATAATATATGTTTTCTGAAATAAAATGCGATAATCCATAAACAAACATAGGATTGAATAATACAATAAAAGCAATTAATGGAAAATATAATAATAAATTTTTAGTTTGTATTCGTTTTTCATAAACAAATACAGCCACTAATGCCACTAAAAATATGATAAAATATTTTTGATCGGCATAATAATTCAAAAAAGCATTTTTGATAATTTCTATATATTCACTCATTTTCTTTTGTCTCCTTATTAACTTAATACTATATATAAAATACCTATGATGCATTGTGGCAAGCAACAAACTCCAAATTTTAGGAAATTTGTAAATTTTCTATTTTGGGCAAATTCTAAGATGGCTAAAATTCCTAAGATAAATGGTGTTAAAAATACCCCCATTTCAGTTACAAAGCATGCTGCAATCATAGTGCAAAATAATAAAAGCCAATCCATGAATCGATTTTCTTGTGTGCTGTAAAGATAACATAACCAAACCATTGGAATGATTAAATTTCCAATAAGTGCTTTTCCCTGCCAACTTCGATACGCAAAAAACGAAAAATTGACATAAATAGAGATAAATCCAAATATATGAAGCATGGACAAAAAGATGAGAAAATAAAGTACTTTTTCTTTGTCTTTTTTAAATATTTTTGCTCCTAATAAGCCATATATCATATATTCTAGTGGAATAACTATAACTGGCCAAACAGAATGTGTTAAAATAGCTGGATGAATGTCTAAAATTTGGGATAACGTAGCAAAATAAATGCATAAACCTGATAAGCTATATCTTAATGGCATCTGTGTATATTCACTTCCATCATAGGCATTGTATTGGAATAATGAGTCGGTTTCTAAGGTTGTTGTTATGGTGGCTAAATAAAAAGCATCGTCTGGATCAACATTTTGCCTATAGATTACAGGTACTAATACTTGTAAGATCAAAAAGATACAAAAAATAATGGTCAGCATTTTAGGGGTTGTTTTTATTATTTTTAACATTGATTTTACAATTTTTTTTCCTTTTTTTCGATTAACGATGAGTGAAAGGATAGCTAAAATAGCTATGGTTGCTGACCAAGCATATACAAGTGTTTGAAAAGGTAATCGGGCAAAATATATGGGGATATAGATTAGCTCAAAGGTAGCAAATTCTAATAAGTAACCTGCTACAAATGCTAGGAAAATGTTGTTTTTTTCTTTGATGAAAAATAAACCTAGTATGGTTGGAATTACTATTAATATAAATAGTGATAATAATATTTTTAAAATCATCATTTTTTCTCCTTTGTTTGGTTGAATTTGTTTTTTGAAGCTTCATTATTTTATCAAGTTAAGATATATTCTGTTTATTTTTTCTGCAGCATTTCCTTTTCCATAATAATCAATTTTGTTTCTATTGTCAACTATTTTTGCATTTATTATTTTGTTTAATAATTCTTGTTCGATTGGTTTTGTTAAAATATTATAGCCATTTTGCAATGTTTCTCTCCATTCTGTTTGCTCTTTGATGGTGATACTCTTTTTTTAATTTTCTAAGCTATATCTATGAAACAACGTCTTTTTCCTTCATCTTATTTCTAAATTGAAGTAACATATTAACTATATTTTTATACACAAAAATAATTAACACTAAACTAATACTGTTCAGAATTGTTATTGCAATTGTATTTCTAATCATACAATTGCTAAGGGAAATTCCAAATAATATAATGGTTATTATTACAAATTTTCTAATTTGAAATGCAAACCATAATTTTCTTGACAATAAGGTTCGTACCCAAAAGAAAACGATATAAGATATTCCTGTTGCAATAGCAGCACCAATTGCTTCATAGCGAGGAACAAGTAAAAAGTTTAAAAATAGATTTACTATAATAGACAATATTGAAACAACTATATTATACCCTGTTTTTTTCGAAAAGTAAATTCCCATAACGGTTGTTTCACTCATCGTATAAAAAATGGGATAAAATAGCAGAAATGGTATTATATAAACCACATGGTTATAATCTTTTCCAAATACAATGGGTATTAGATCTTTCAATAATAAAATCAACATTAAAACTATACTCATTACAAATCCAACACCATCCATCACTAATTGAAATTTTTCTCTTTTTTCATGATTGGCTTTCCATTTAAATGCCATTGGACTCCAAAAAGTGGCAAAACTTGTTTGCAATAATCCTAAAACATTAGAAACTTTTAATGAAACTGTATAATATCCTAATTCTGTATAAGTACTCATTGTTCGTAAAAAAATACTATCCATAGAATTTAATCCCCAACCAATGATCGTCGCTGGAACTAGGGGTAAACCAAACTTTATTAAACTTGTCATTAACTGCTTATCTATATTTTTTATTGATATTTCTATATTTCTTCTAAACATAATCATTAGTAATATACTAACCATGGATTGCGATAAAATATTGGCATACACAATCGATTCAAAATTTCTTTTGTAAAACAATAAAAATAACATGACAAATATCAAATTTAATACTTTAGAAATGATATTCCAAGCAGAATACTCAAAAGCCTTTTCTTGCATTCGAATCGACAACAACATAAATCTTTCTATAATAAATAACGGCATTGATAGTGCCAATAATATAATTGGTACTATCAAACTATCATTTTCAAATAATAAATAAGAAACTTCTTTCTTAAATATAATAAGGATT
The DNA here is from genome assembly GCA_947653235.1 of uncultured Clostridium sp. Classification (GTDB taxonomy): domain Bacteria; phylum Bacillota; class Clostridia; order TANB77; family CAG-508; genus Scatovivens. The sequence goes on along the minus strand of CANTGH010000002.1, from coordinate 52,808 downwards.
ATACCAATAATTATCGTTGCTATTAAAGGAATTAATAAACTATTCAATAATAACTTTTTTTTATCTTTGGTTTCGTTATATTGTCTTACAAAAGCTTGATCTATTCCTAAAATAACGATCAATGTAATTATATTGGTAGCCAATGTATACATATTGGTTAGTCCAAACTGATCTGCTGAAACTAGATGTGAAGTAACTGGAATCGTTATAAAACTAATCATAGCTCCTGCAATAGGTCCAATTGAAAAGCCTATCAATTTTTTAAAAAATTCTTTCATTTTTCTCCTTTATATATTTTGATTTTACATTGGTTTGTGTTTAATAAATACATCAGCAAAAATATACTAATATTATTTGATGTCATAAACTGATTTTCAAATAAGTTTAATGCTAAAATACTACTAATTATCAAAAATTGTTTCATTGAAACTTTCTTTACTCTTTGATAAAACCATATCATAAATAACACATAAGCTAAATATCCATGAGACGCCATTATTTGAATAAATCCATTATGACAATTATTTTTCTGCATCATTTCTGCTCTTTTTCCTTTTATGAAATTTAACATAATTTTAGGAAGTTCTTCAAATCTCTTTTCCCCAATATTGGCTTCGCCTACGCCTGTAATTGGTTGTTTATTAACCGATAAAATCGTATATTTCCATAAATTATATCGATTTGTAGAAAACTCATTTACAAGATTTTCTAGCGTTGATGGAACAATATTTTGATACATCATATTAGAAAATACTATAATTCCTAATAAAAAAAGTTGAATTGCTCCTACATAATATTTTTTTAATTTCTGTATCGAAAAAATTTTATATTTTAAAATAATTACTTGTAAAAAATACACACTCAACATGATTAAAGGCGATCTTGATTCTGATATTAACAACATCACAACTGAAAATATTACATATCCTATTACAACTATTTTATTTACTTTTTTTCTAAAAAACTGCAAAAAAATAAGCAAGCAAATGCACGTAAAACCACCCATTGCATTTGGATTTGTATAAATTAAAAAATTATATTCATCTACTCCACAAATTTTCAATAAGAAAACAAACCAATTCATCAAACTATTGCATAAAATCAAATTTAAAAACAAATTTTTTAGATATTCTTTATCTTTTCTATAGATTTCATAAACTAATATAACAAAATAAACTTCATAAATCAATTCTTTTCCTAATAAAATTTTATGTTCCAAAAAAAGAAGTGAAAGTATATTTAATATAAAATATACTACAATAAAAATATTATTTTTTACCCACTTTCTTATATCAATCTCGTTCCAAAAAAGCAATACATTCACAACACCAGATAATGCAAATAACACAATACTCAAAACATCAAAAGTTGCTATTTCTGTTAAATATGTATATCTTAATATAATAATAACTGCTATGATATACAAGCTTATTTTATTTATTTTTTCTTTCATCATTATCCTCAAATATTTCTATATATCCTTTTACATTATTTTCCCATGTTAGTTCCTTAACGGCCTCCATTGCTTTTCCTCTCATTTTTTCCAAATCAAATTTTCCTTCATAGATTTGTTTTATCAATTTCGCAATTTCTTCTACATCTGGATTGACTAAAAACCCATTTTCTCCATCTTTCAGAAAACCATCAATCCCTTCATTCTTGGTCCCAATCGTGATACAACCCGCACGCATTGCTTCTGGATATACAATCCCAAACCCTTCTGCAACACTTGTCAAAATAAAAAGGTAGTTTTCATTCATTAGCTTTTGTACTTCATGATTTGGTATTTCTCCCATAAAAATTACATTTTCTGTCATTTTCAGTTCAGCTACCAATTTTTCTAGATTGGCTCTTTCTATTCCTTCGCCAACAATTGTCAATTTAACATTTTTATACTTGTTCAATACTATTTTCACCGATTTAAGTATCAAATCAATATTTTTTCGTCTAACAAAACCTGCTACTGTTAAAATATTATATCGATTTTCTTCCTTATCCACAGCTTCTAAATGATATTGATTGATTCCATTATAAACTACTTTTGTATTCTCAACACCAAGTGCATTGATTTGTTTTTTTATTCTTTCACTCACACATATCGCATAATCAACTCTTTGAAATACCTTTTTAATCTGCTTTATTCCATTTTGAGTATTCAAATTTCTATAAAAACTTGTTCCATGCAACGTAACCGTTGTCTTAATATTGGCATACTTCTTTTTTAAGCAATACGCAACATACCCTTCTACTTTAAACGTATGTGCATCAATCAACACAACCTCATTTTCCTGCATAATCTTTTCCATTGTCTTTTTGATACTCTTATAATACAAAATCCCATTCAAATTAACAGCTGAATCATACCATAAATTTGAAAAAGAATATGCCTTTTGATAAATCACTTCTACCCCATCGATGATTTGTTTCTTATCGCTATTTTTAATCCTTTTCATAAAATCTTGTTTATATCTTTGAAAATTGGACAAGATGGGCAACCAATGAATAACCGCTAACACAATAACATGATACCCTTGTTCCACCAAAGCTTTCGCATGGCTATGGACATATTTACAATAGGGCGAATCATCAAATGTCACATGGGTTAAAATAACAATTGTTTTCTTCATCTATCCTTTCTCCTTATAAATTTTGTCTAGATTTAATATCACTCTTTCCAAACAATAATCATCTGTTATCTTCTTCAAATTTTTAACATATTCATCATAATGAGTCATTATCTTTGAAATTGCCATCTCAATTGATTGTCCCTTTCCATATTCTATAAGTTCCCCAATCCCCTTTTCTCTAACAAATTCACCTACCTTTGTATCTTTAGAAACAACGATTGGTGTCAAAGTAACAATCGCTTCAAATAATTTTACTGGATAGGCATTTTTCCAATTCTCAACCTCTGGATTATAAGAACAATATAAAATATCTGTATTTCGATAAATTTCTCCACTTTGTTCTATTCCATTATATTTTCCAAAAACTTTAACTCTCGTATCTTTATATTCTTCTCGCAATTTATCATAGCACACACCTATACCATATAATCCAATTTTCAAATCTTCTCTTTGGATAGCCAAATCCGCCAATGCCTTCAAAGCTGTATAATCCCTCAAACTTCCAATATAATTAATTGTCATCTTATCTTGTTTCTTTTTTTCAATCGGTAAATATGTCTTTATTTCTGGATAATTCGGTAAAAATACTAATTTTTCTTTTTCCGTAATATTTTTTATTTGTTCATCATTTACATAAATAATGTAATTTACTCTTCTCAAAACAAATTTAAAGCAACTCTTAAAAAATACATTTTTGGCATAAGCATAATGAGTATACACTTCATGCATGTCAAATATTAGTTTCTTCTTTTTTCTTTCCTTCACCAACATTCCTACAAGTATACCATCAAAATCATGACAATGCAAATACTCATATTTTTCATCTTTCAAATATTTTCTCACTTGCTTCATAAACTTTAAATATGGTACAATCTGCTTAAATCCTGTTCCTGGTTTAGACGGTATTTCAAATCTTTTAATTTGAATCCCATCCACTACCTCTTCTATTTTAGACGAATATTCGCATTTTCTATCCCAACAAAGAATGGTTACCTCAAATCCCTTGGAAACAAGGTATTTTGCTTCTTTATATACTCTCACATCTGGATCAAATCCATTCGTCAAAATCATAATTACTTTCATTCTCTCCTCCTACAACAACTCAATCTTCTCCCTATTCTCCACACTCTTCATCGCATTTCTCGTATCAAAAATTGCCCTCGCATTTTTCGCAATCATCTCATAATCAAACTTAGAATGAGCCGCTGTAATCATAACTAAATCATATTCCTGCAAAACCTGCTCATCGATTTTGGTAAGCCTGCTTTGATGTTTTTCTCCTTTATATTTATATTCTGAAATCCATGGATCAAACCAATCCACATTTGCCTTTTCTTGTTCCAAAAGCTCAATCACTCGCAATGCTGGACTTTCTCTATAATCATCAATATCATTTTTATAAGCAACACCCAAAACCAACACTTTTGCTCCATTCATTGATTTTTGTGCTCTGCCCAAAATCTTACTTGCTCTTTCTATACAATATTCTGGCATTTTATCATTGATCATACCAGACGCTTGTATCATCGATGTATGAAATCCATATTCTCTTGCTTTCCAATCCAAATAATATGGGTCAAGCGGAATACAATGACCTCCCAATCCAGGTCCTGGATAAAATGCCTGAAATCCATACGGCTTTGAATTCGCACTATCCACAACTTCCCACATACTAATTCCCATCTTATGACACAACATCGTCAGTTCATTCACCAAACCAATATTGATATTGCGATACGTATTCTCCAAAATTTTTTCCATTTCCGCCACCGCTGGTGAAGACACTTCATAAATTTCAGCTCCTAATACCGCTCGGTACATCTTCGCAATCACTTCTGTTGCTTCTTTTCCAATCCCGCCAACTACCTTTGGCGTATTTTTCGTTTTATAAACTGCATTTCCTGGATCCACTCTTTCTGGTGAAAATCCCAAATAAAAATCCTCCCCACAAGTTAAACCAGAGCCATTTTCCAAAATTGGCTTCAACAACCCCTCTGTTGTCCCTGGATACGTCGTCGACTCCAACACTACGATTGTATTCTTTGTCAAATACTTTGCAAGCGACTCCGCACTACTCTTCACATAACTAATATCTGGCTGCTGATGGCTATCTAGTGGTGTCGGAACACAAATCGCAATAAAATCCACATCTTTCACAAAACTAAAATCCGTCGTAGCCGACAACTTACCACTTTTGACTAATTCTTCCAAATCACTGTCAACCACATCACCAATATAATTGTGTCCCTCATTTACTAAATTTACTTTTTCATCTTGCACATCAAACCCAATGGTTCGAAAACCAGCTTTCGCCTTTTCAACTGCCAACGGCAAGCCAACATAGCCTAAACCAATCACACCAACTATCATTTCTTTATTCTCAATTTTCTTAGTTAATCTTTCTTTCATACTCATTTTTCAACTTCCTCCACTTTTCCTTCATCTATTCTATATTTCTTACCACATTTGGGACACTCAAAACGATTTTCTACAAATTCCATCTTTTCTGAACATTCACAAACATAATATTTTATGGTAGCAGGATTTCCAACCACTAATGCATAATCTGGAACATCTTTTGTCACCACACTACCAGCTCCTACAAAAGCATATTGACCAATTTCATGACCACACACAATCGTGCTATTGGCTCCAATCGAAGCTCCCTTGCGGATAATCGTTCTTCGAAACTCTTCTTTTCGCACAATAAAACTTCTTGGATTTATCACATTTGTAAATACACAGGAAGGCCCTAAGAATACATCTTCTTCGCACACTACACCTGTATAGATTGAAACATTATTTTGCACTTTTACGCAATTTCCCAGCACAACCTCTGGCGAAATCACTACATTTTGACCAATATTGCAATTTTCTCCAATTTTCGAATGTGCCATAATATGTGAAAAATGCCATATTTTCGTTCCCTTCCCAATGTCACATGGCTCGTCCACATAACTCGATTCGTGGACAAAATATTCCTTATTTTCCATTTCGAAACTCTCCTATAATTTCAATCACTTTATTGCAAACAGTCTCCACCAATTCTTCCGTCAAATACGGATGCATTGGTAAACTAAGAACCGTTCTACTTAAATGTTCACTCACTTTTAAGTCCTCCAAATGAAAATCGTAAGTCTGATAAACAACTTGTTTATGTAAAGGCTTTGGATAATAAACCATACTTGGAATACCCACTTCTTTTAACTTTGTTTGGACAAAATCACGTTCTTCCTTGGAATTTAAAAGGATCGTATATTGCGCCCAACTACTATAAAAATCTTCTTTCACAATCGGCGTTTGGACATAATCTTTCAATTTTTGTTCATACATTTGCGCAAATTTGTTTCTTTGTGCCAATTCGTATTCCTGAAATGCCTTTAATTTAGGCAACAATATGGCCGCCTGAAGAGTATCTAATCTCGAATTCATGCCAACTCGAATATTGTCATATTTGAATTCTCCTTTGCCATGAACACGAATTGACGTTATTTTACGATACAATTCTTCATCATCTGTAAAAACAGCGCCTCCATCTCCATAACAACCAAGTGGTTTCGCTGGAAAAAACGATGTCGTTCCGATATCGCCAAAAGAACACGCCTTTTTACCTTTGCATTCGCCACCCAAACCTTGTGCACCATCTTCAATTATTGTTAAATCATACTTTTGCGCAATTTTTTGGATTTTTTCAAAATCCGCTGGTTGCCCAAATAAATCCACTGGAATCACCGCTTTTAGCGTCCATTTTCCTTCTTTTATGACATTTTGAATGGCTTTTTCCAATTTTTCTGGGTCCATGTTAAAGGTTCTTTCTTCTACATCCACAAAAATCGGTTTGGCGCCGATTAGTGAAACCACCTCTGCTGTCGCATAAAAAGTGAAATCTGGTACAAATACGGCATCTGTTGTTGTAATTTCTAGTGCCATAAGAGCCATTTGCAAAGCATCGGTTCCATTAGCACAAGTCGCACAATATTTTACACCGACATACTTCGCCAATTCTTCTTCTAATATTTTCACTTGTTTGCCCATAATATAGCTTCCGTCGTTTAAAACTTCTTGCATATGGCAATCAATCTCCTGTTTCAATTTTTGATATTGTGATTTTAAATCAATAAACTCCATTTTTAATCTTCCTTTTTATCAAATCTTCCAACAAAATCCATAGTTGCACATTTTTCTAATGGCAATTTTACTGGTTTTCCAGTCGCTGCCGACTGATAAATAGCTAGCACTAGTTCTAATGCTCTTCTTCCTGCTTCCGCGTCTACCAACGGTTGGGTGTGACTTTCAATCGCTTCAATAACATTTTGATAAAGCGGCGTATGTCCAAACCCATACACGTTCTGAGGCATTTCGCTGTTTTTTGCTTTAACTTCTTCTGAATTTTCGGTCTGGCCTTCAAAACACCATTCTTCAATGATATTCACCGATTTTCCACCTGCTTTTACAGTTCCTTTTTGTCCAAATAAATATAAAGTTTCTTCTAGATTTTTCGGATAAATATTCGTAGTACCTTCTATCATGCCATAAGAGCCATTTTTAAATTTGATAATCGCTAAACCTAAATCTTCTGCTTCGATAAAATCATGATTTAAGTTATCGGTATAAGCAAAAACTTCTGTTATCTCATCTCCTAGCATCCATCTTAATAAATCAATGTTATGAATACATTGATTCATAAGTGCGCCACCATCTTGCGCCCACGTTCCTCGCCATGGTGCTTGTTTGTAATACTCGGGACCACGATTCCAACGAATATGAGCTGTGCCATACAACATTTTTCCAAAATCGCCACTTTCAACTGCTTCTCGAATTTTCTGAATCGATTTGTTAAAACGATTTTGATGATTGGCACATACCACCAAATCTTTTTCTTTTGCTTTCGCAATGATTTTATCAGCATCTTCCAAAGACAGTGCAATTGGCTTTTCAATAATCACATGACAGCCTGCTTCTAAGCAATCCAAAGCAATTTGGGTATGTTCTCCACTTTCTGTAGCAATGGCTACCAACTCTGGTTTTTGTTCTTGTAACATTTGATGATAATCTACATATTCAGGAAAATTTTCTTTTTCCATTTCTAGTTTTTGCAATAAAATTTTGATATGCTCTGGCACCAAATCACACAACCCAACGATTTCTAGTTTATTGTTAATAGCTGCTTCCAAATGATTGGGCGAAATTCTGCCACATCCAATTAATGCATATTTCATATTTTTTCCTCCTGTATATTCCATATTTCACTTTTTAAAATAAAAAATATTCCAAAAAACGTTCCCATACCATACGTTATATGGAATATAGGATAAATTATCAAACACAATAATTTTTCTCCAAATGATTTTTCTTTTCCACCCTTAAAACTAAATAATAAATTCAGTACAAAATACGCTATTATTTCCATTGCAAATAATACACTTATCCAACCAATTTTTAATATGATAGATAAAATTCCAACCATTAAGGATAGAAAAAATATAAATGGAATAAAATGCCTTAATCTTAAAGTTCCTGGTACAATATAACTGGTATATATGTTCCATTTTCCGTTTTTAAAAGCCATTTTAGCCAATTTTTTTATTGTATCACGTGGATGATAGATTAACTCTATATCGTTAAACATATATATTTTTCCACCATTTTTCAATATTCTACGATTCATTTCAATATCTTGATTTCGTTCTAATCTTTCATCAAAATATCCTATTTTTTCAAATAACTTTTTATAAAACGTTCCAAATGGAACAGTATCCACATAACCACTTGTCTTGTCAGTTCTAAAACTTGAATTTCCTACTCCAAACTTGGAAGATAAAACAGAAGCAATTGCATTTCCTATCTTTCCACTACTTTCCGTTTTAATCGGACACCCTACATTGTCTGCATCTGTGCAGTTAATGTAATACACACATCTTTCTATGTAATTCGATGGATATTGACTATGTGCATCTAATCTTATGATAATATCGTTTTGTGCTTCCTTAATTCCCATATTCAAGGAAATTGGCGTTATCTTTTTTGAATTATTCAGTATTTTATAATTTATCTCACTACTTTTTAATTTTTCATTAATAATTTTTACTGTTTTATCTTTTGAATTACCATCAATAAAAAGAATTTCTATTTCATTAAAATCATATTCTTGTGCTAATATTGAATCAATAAATCCTTCTATATACTGTTCTTCATTATATAATGGAACAATTAAAGATACTTTAGTGTTATTTTTATTTTTTGATACGATCATTTTCTTCACTTCTTTCTTTTAACAATTCAATTGCTTTTTTATTCTTTACATCATATTCTTCTTTTGTAATCTGTTTTGTTCGCAACAAATAATCGCCAAAATCCTCTGCCGTCTCCATTCCTTCTGTTACAACATCTTGTTTACTCAATACCTTTTGAAACGTATTCAAAAATATTTTTACATCTCCCCAAAAAGTAATATCCTTGATATATTCCAAATCATATTCCAACTTATCTTCCCACGTAATTGCATTTCTTCCATTAATTTGTGCCAAACCCGTTAGTCCCTGTCTTACTAAATGACGCTTATTTTGTTCTTCATTCATAAACACCATATCTTTGATTAGTTGTGGTCTTGGCCCGACAATACTCATATCTCCCTTCAAAATATTCACTAACTCCGGCAATTCATCTAAGCTCGTACTTCTTAAAAACTTACCAAATTGGGTCAATCTTTCTTCATCTGGAAGTAGTTCTCCTTTTTCATCTTTTTGATTGGTCATGGTTCTAAATTTGTATAAAACAAAAATTTTACCATCTTTTCCAGGTCTTTTTTGCTGAAATATAACAGGACTTCCCAATCTTACTCGGATGAAAATCGCTAGTAGTAGAAATATCGGTGAGAGCATTATCAACCCCACTAAACTCAATATACAATCTAATATTCTCTTAACATATTTTTGATACATAGTTTCTCCACTAAAATAGATTTTTGATGATTTGAATTATGTTATCCATATCCTCTTTTGTATTTTTCGTATCAGATGGCAAACAAACACCACGATTAAAAATATCTTCTGCTATGCTTTTTCTTCCTTCATCATGCTTAAAAAAATCATATTTTTCAAATATCGGCTGTAAATGCATTGGTTTCCAAACAAGCCTTGCTTCAATATCTTCTTTTTCTAAAGCCTCAATAATATCCATTGGTTTTACTTTTGAACCTTCTTTCACAGTCATAACCGACAACCAATTATTGGTTCTTTCTTCGTTTTTTATCTCATGCATTTGAATTTCTGGAATATCTTCAAATGCTTTTCGATAAGTCCTAAAAATAGCATTTTTCTGAGCAATTCTCGTTTCCAAAACCTTCAGCTGTCCTCTTCCAATTCCTGCTAAAACATTACTCATTCTATAATTGTAACCAATTTCTGAATGCTGATAATAACGTGCTTGATCACGAGATTGCGTTGCCCAAAATCGGATTTTTTCAATACCTTTCTCATCGTCTGATACAACCATTCCGCCTCCACTTGTCGTAATAATCTTATTGCCATTAAAAGAAAACACACCATATTTTCCAAATGTTCCAGTAAATTTCCCCTGATAAGTCGTTCCTAAGCTTTCTGCTGCATCTTCTAAAACTGGTACTTGATGTCGATTGCAAATTTCCATAATTTCATCCATTTTAGCAGCATGTCCGTATAAATGAACAACAATTACAGCTTTGGGAGAATAGTTTTCAAACGCTTTTTCTAAAGCTTGTGGACTCATATTCCACGTTTCAGGCTCACTATCTATAAAAACTGGGGTTGCATTTTCATATAAAATCGGATTACAACTAGCTGAAAAAGTAAGCGAAGAACAAAAAACAACATCTTCTTTTTGCATCCCAAGAGCTTTTAAACCTAAATGAATTCCTGCTGTACCACTCGTCAAAGCAGCAGCATTTTTAATTCCAACATAGGCACAGACTTCTTTTTCAAAATTATTTACATTTTCCCCCAACGGTGCAATCCAATTGGTTTCAAATGCTTCTTTTACAAATTGTTTTTCATATCCTTCATCTGACATGTGAGGAGAAGCCAAATAAATTTTTCCCATCGCTATTCTTCTTTCCTTTCATTGACATGATTGGGCTCTTGAAACGTCGGTACAATTTGTTTCATCGTTTGCTTTACCTCTGTGATTGAAATAGCTTTCCTCTCCAACAACTCCTCAAATTTACCCAACTTTTCCACAATCTCTTCCATCGTAATCTCCATCGGTTCTGCTACGAAAATTTTGTCATGTCTTGTTTTTTCAAGTCCTTCTTCGTTCATCAAAATTTCTTCATACAACTTCTCACCTGGTCTTAAGCCCGTTATTTCAATTTTAATATCTCGATTTGGTACCAATCCAGATAACTTAATCAAACTTTCTGCTAAATCATAAATCTTCACAGGCTCTCCCATGTCAAGGACAAATATTTCGCCTCCTTTGGCATAAGTCATTGCTTGCAAAACCAACTCGACCGCTTCTGGAATGGTCATAAAAAAGCGCGTAATTTCTTTGTCTGTCACAGTGACTGGTCCACCTTTGGCAATTTGTTTCTTAAACAACGGCACAACCGATCCATTGCTTCCCAAAACATTGCCAAAACGAACCGCAACATATTCTGTTTGGCTAACTTTATTTTTGGCTTGTACCAACATTTCGCACATTCTTTTCGTCGCCCCCATGATATTCGTTGGATTAACTGCTTTGTCGGTCGAAATCAAAATAAACTTTTTCACCTGAAACTCATCGCAACTATTGACTACGTTATAGGTTCCAAACACATTATTTTTAATGGCCTCCAATGGACTATTTTCCATTAACGGAACATGTTTATGAGCCGCTGCATGAAACACTAAATCTGGATGATACGTTCGAAAAATTTCAGTCAAACGTTTTTTATCACGAACACTCGCTATCACAGCGTCAATCTTAATTTGAGGATATTTCATTTTTAACTCAAGTTCAACATCATATAAACTATTTTCATAAATATCCAAAATCACCAATTTTTCTGGCTTATATTTCACAATTTGTCGACACAGCTCCGACCCAATTGAACCGCCACCGCCTGTGACTAAAATCGTTTTGTTATGAAGCAATTGCTCAATATTTTCATTATCTAATTTTACTGCTTCTCTTCCCAAAATGTCCTCGATTTCAACATCGCGTAAACTATCAAAAATATCTTTATCATTGATAATTTCTCGAATTCCTGGTAAAACTCTGACTTTAACTTGCGTTTGCTGACAAATATTTAAAATTTCTTTCTTATTTTCATTATCAATTTTCGCAATGGAGAAAAATATCAAATCAACTTTGTTTTCTTTACAAATTCTTATAATATCGTTTCGATTTCCAATAATTTTAACTCCTGAAACTGAAAAATTTAGTCTTTTCGTATTATCATCAATAATTCCTACAATTTCGTAATCTTCTTTAAAATTAGTATGAATGGTCTTAATAATCTCATGAGCCGCATTTCCAGCACCAATGATAAGCAACTTTTTCTGGATTTTATTGGATTTTGTTAGCAAACCTTTATTGATAACATCACTCACCAAAATATATCTAGCTACAATGCGATACGCTACCATCATCATTGCAATAATAAGCGCCGCCAAAAGGTTCATTTTCACAGTCGCTACATTGATATGAAAAATTGCTTTCATCACAGCAAGTATTAAAGCAGTTAGTAAACACAAGATAATGTAAATAATATAATCTTTGCCATCTTCATAACGAATGATACTTTTATGCCTTTTGGCAATATGAAAAATGATTTCATAAATGAAAATATACCCTATAATCGATGTTAGCAATCGCTTGGAATAATAATCTGAAAAACAAAGTACTGAATCGGTGATGAGCACAGTTCCTAAATAATATGCAAATACAATACAAAAGCAATCTAAAATTATCAATATAATATCTCTATAACGGCTCAATTTCTTAATTTTTTCCACTTTTTTACCTCATATTTTCTATCTTTACAACAATGGTTTTATTCTATCATTAGTCGACATATTTTTCAAGTCTATTTTTATTTTTTTTCAAAATTCGTCAATTTATCATGACAAGGTTGACAAATTACCATATTTCTCTTAAAAAAAAGAAATCACTTAAAAAATGATTTCTTTTTTATTTATTTTTCCCCCACCTTTTATTATATCATATTTTTGTGATTATGTCAAGTTTTTATAAAAACACAACTAAAAGCCATCAAATAAATGATTGGTTATTTATAATTAAAATAGCCAAATAAGAGTAATAAGAAAAAAAAATTTGACATTTTATGTTGAATGTAATATAATATAGGTAATGACGAATTTTATCAAGTCATTATATTATTGCATGGTGGTTGCTTTAATAAATTTCAAACTAATAATTTAGGAGGTTTTATATGATAAGTATAAATATTTTATTTCCAAGTGAAAAAAAGCGGATTATAAGAGAAATATCCGAAGAAATCAAAAAGCAATACAATAAAAATGTTAAAAACACTAAATTTAATCATGTCGGAGATAAAAAGGTTTGTTTGTACGTTTTTCTTGAAGACGATACCCCTTTATATATAACTGCTTATATTGACAGAATTGCTGATACTATGACTATATCTGATGATATGTCATTTTGATGAAGAGAACTATCCAGACCACCATGGATAGTTTTTTTATAGAATTTAATTATATATATCTTTCTTTTTTTACTTCGAACATAATAATAGACACCCTTTGGGTGGCTTGGTATAGATATTATTGATATAATAATAAAAATTCACCACACTAGACTTTTTTCTAATAGAATGACTTCTCTATTGGAGCAGGTAATTGGGTTGTAGGTCATTACAAGTTTGCTATTTTTGCCTTAAACAATTCATATATAACAGAACTTCAACGCATTTACAAGGTATTTTTCTTAAATTTTTAGGTAATTTTGAGTTAAACTTCCTATTATTTCTCGTATCATCGGAATTTAAAACATATGCATTTTTAATGCATCACAAATAGCATTCTATAATTTTGAGTGGTAGAAAAGAATTTTTTTGATTGATTATTGCCTATAGGAGTAATTATCTATTTTGGAGTTAATTGTTACTGTTCTTTATTTACTATATAAATAATAAATAAACTGTTAGTTATATACTAAAATGAGCAAATTATGAGTAAAGCAGTTTCAAAATTTAACTTCTTTTTACTATAAAAAGAAAACTGTGGCACAACACAATGTCGTACTACAGTCTCCCTTTTTGCGGTTAATGAAAAATAGTTAAATGTAGTTTGCCAGTCGAGCCTTTGCCAATGCAATAAACGTATTAGCATCCTTAATCTCGCCTTCATCCATCAAGCTTTTTACCTCATCCTTAGGAATTTCCAAGGTTGTGATAAATTCATCCTTATCAAGTTTCTGTTCATGTTTTCTGTCACATCCCAGTGCAACAAAAACATTTACAGGTTCTTTGATACTGCCCGGATCCTGATAATGCTTACCAAGATATTTGACTTCAACTGGAACATACCCTGTCTCTTCGACCAGTTCTCTCATAGCGGTCTGAGCAGAATTCTCATTGTCTTCTGCATATCCTGCTGGAACTTCAATAAGAGAGCCTTCCGCTGACAAAGCTATTGGCTGGATTACACAGACAACATTTCCGTCAGCTGTCACAGGTACAACTACTGCTGCTGGATTCTTTGTCATAAACTCGCGTCTAATAACATCACCACTGGGAAACTTGAATTGCTGATGCATTACTTTGTAGAAAGCATCTTCTTCAAGTGGCTTTTTGTAGAAAACTGGTTCTGAAAAAGGTACTGCCTTGCATTTTGCTAACAGTTCATCAATCTTTCTCCGCATAATAATACCTCCTAAAATTTTATAGTAGATTATCAGATAAAGGCACTTAGCACTTAGCACTTAATCTATTTATATTATACTATATTTACATAAAATTATCAAGTTTTTACAAAAAACACAACAAAAAAGCCATCATACTAGACTTCTTTCTAATACAATGACTTCCCTATTGGAGCAGGTAATTTGTCTGTAAGACATCATAACCTTGCTATTTCTGCTTTAAAGAAAATTATACTACTAGAATTACAATGCATTTACAAGGTATTTTTCTCAAATTTTGGGGTAATTGGGGCTTGAACTCTCTATTATTTCTCGTATCATACGGATTTTAAGACACATGCATTTTGTATGCATCACTCATGCATTCTATAATTTTGAGTGGTAGAAAGGGAATTTTTTAAGTGATTACTAGGCATAGAATTGATTATCTATATTGAGGTTAATTGTTACTAATTAAATGAATAATATGCAGGTGGTTATTTATGGTATAAAATTATACCAAATTTGAGTAAATAAGTTTTAAAATATAATTTCTTATAACCAAAAAGGAGACTATCAATTGATATATCCCCTCTTGGTATTTAATATGGAATAACGTCGAATTCTTGCAATTCTCCATTATGCCAATCTCTAATGACTGACTGCCCACAAGCATTGATATCCAGCACCATATTTCCATAGTACTTATTTGGAAACACTGTGTGGAACCAATTCCACATCTTCTTTTCATCCACTTTATCTGTTTCAGAAAAATGCGGGTAATCCAACGGATGTGTATGGTACTCGATATAAACCGAATACTTTTTTTGCTTCAGTCTCTGCATCATTTGTTCGATAACAGACTTTTTAGGTCTGCAGAGTGTTGTATACATACCCTCGTAATCGTTATCGTCCAAAACCTGCATTTCCTTAATAACGATGGCATTTCTGTCGTCAATCTTTTCTACATTTCCCATTAAGCAGACAAACCGTTCATGGTCATACATGTGCACTAAATTCACCAAGTACTGAAAATGGTCTGAATTAATATAAACTGTAAATTTTGACATAATTATGTCTCCTTTCTTTATTTTCTATTTTACAATATAATTATCCTTATTTTATTATACCACATTTACATAAAATTGTCAAGTTTTTACAAAAAACACAACTTAAAAAGCCCCCATACTAGACTATTTTCTAATACAAGAACTTCCCTATTGGAGCAGGTAACGAGAATCGAACTCGTAACTAAACCTTGGCAAGGTTTTATTTTACCACTAAACTATACCTGCATAAAATATAAAATTTTCAACCATGAAACTTCATTTTCATTGCAAAAATTAATTTCTTCAACAATCCCCATGTTGTTTTAGAATAATATTACTATAACAAAATATTTTCAAAAAGTCAATAGTTAATTTTAATTTTTTATGTATTCTTTTCTAAAAAAGTAAGTTCTCATCCAAAATATCCTTCTGATGAGAACTTGTTCCTTTTTTCTATTGATTTATCACTTCTAACGCTTTATTCAATTGTTCATCTATTTCTTCTTGCCCTTCTGGTTCATCTATTAAATCTATCTCAATATCTGGTTTAATACCTTCTTTATTGATTTTTGTCTCATTGGGTGTAAAATATTCTGCTGTAGTAAGTTTTAAAACACTTCCGTCTGATAAAGAAAATACATTTTGAATAACACCTTTTCCATAAGTTGTTTTTCCAACCACTGTAGCCTCTTGATTGTCTTTCAAACAACCAACCAATATTTCAGAAGCACTTGCTGAATATTCGTTCACAAGAACAACTATATCCATATCGATTATGGCTTCTTGTTTGGCTGTTGTTATTTCTTTGTTTTCTTTCGCATCTTTTGTGATTAACATCGTTTTATCTTTGGGAACCATCATATCTGCAATATTTAGTGCTTCATCAACTAATCCTCCTGTATTATCCCTCAAATCAAGAATTAGTTTTTGCGCCCCTTGTTTTTGTAATTCTTCAAAAGCGTTTTGAAATTCATTGCTACAACCTTCATCAAAAGTAGCAAGTTTGATATATCCTACATTATTTTCTAACATTTGATTTTTGACATGATATACTTTAATCGCTTTTCTTTCTACATTCATATCCATATATTGGCTATCTCGGTTAATTTTTAAATTGACACTTGTGCCTTCTTGACCTTTAATTTTAGAAGAAACCATTGCCGAATCTTGCCCTGTCACATTTTCTCCATCGACTTCTACAATTAAATCACCTGCTTTTAATCCAACTTCTGCTGCTGGAGATTCTTCAATCGGTTCTACTACAACAATATTATTATTATTATCTTGTGCCATATAAATACCAATTCCCACATAATTTCCTAATGTATTGATTTGATATTCTTCCCATTCTTCAGCTGTCATATATTCTGAATATTCATCATCTAAACCATTAATATAACCTTTTATGGTTTCATCCATCACTTTTTGTTCATCAATATCACCAATATAATATTGATCAATTAATTTTCTAAAATCTTTTAAGGATGTCGCAATTGTATTGATATTTTCTTTTGAGTCTTCGCCTACTTCTCTTATTTTGGGAAAATCGCTTTGCCCTACTATGCCAGAAGTTGCATAAAATGTTATAACAGCTGTCAGACATGCTACAAATACAAGTCCTAATATAAATTTATAAATTAATTGTTTTCTTTCATACGATCCCATTCTTATTTCCTTTCTCTTTTTGTTATGGTAAATATTGTGTTGGATTAACTCTTTTTCCATTTAACCAAACTTCAAAATGCAAATGTGGTCCCGTGGAATTTCCAGTTGAGCCAACATACCCTATAACTTGACCTTGACTTACTTGAGCATTTTGGCTTACAACTCTTGATTTCATGTGTGCATATAATGTCATAGTACCATCTCCATGACTAATAACTATGTACTCTCCATAACTTTTATAACTTCCATTCGGACGCCTTAAAGCAGTCGATGTGATGACTTTGCCTGATTTAGCAGCCAATACTGGATTTCCATCTACTGCACCTTTTTTATTTCGTGCAAAATCGACTCCTGTGTGCCCTGAATAACCATAATAACCTGTTGTAATATCACTTTTGGTTCTTCCTGATAAAGGGCTGATAAATCCAGATATACTTGGTGCTGTTGGTGTTGTGTCTGCATTTCCTGAACCATTCTTTTGGGCTGCTCTAGCCGCTGCTGCTTTCCTTTCTGCTTCTTCTTGTGCTGCAATAGCTGCCAATTGTCTTTGAATATCTTTTTTATCTTGTTCAAATTCTTCCAGTTGTGCTTGTAATTCTTGTTCTTCTGCCGATAAAGTACCAACTAAAGAATTTTTCTCATTCACCAAAACGGTTAGAGAATTTCGTTTTGTTTCCACTGTTGATTTGGATGTCTCAACTTGTGATTTTGAGCTTTCTAGCTCCGTTTTTTCAGTTTGAATTTGTGCTTTTGTTGCTTCAATATTTTTTAATAATTCTGTGTCATATTCTGTTAGTTGTTCGATAATATAGTATTTCGAAATAAAATCAGCTAATCCATCTGAGCTAAGTAACATATCTAAATAGGAAGTTGTTCCACTTTCATATAATGCTACTAATCGTTTGTTTAATAACTCTTGCTGTTCTACATATTTTTTTTGTTGTTCTTCGATATTTCCTTCTTTTTCTTTGATTTGGGTTTGTAGTGTTGAAATTTGAGATTGCAAATCACCAATTTCATTTTCATAGGTTCCAATTTGTGAATTATATTTATTAATTTGATTTAAGGCATCACTCATTTGTGATTTTACTCCAGCAATTTCAGAATTGGTTTCCTCAATTTGTTTATCAATACTACTTTGCTCACTTTGCAAATCCGACTTTTGACTTGCATAAGCTACTAACACATTTGAAAGCAATGTCATAATTAATATGGTAATACTAATATATTCCATTTTCTTTAAATTATTAATTTTCATAATTTCCTCCTATGATTTATTTTCTTATTTACTATCTAATTGAACCATTTCTGTCTCAGTTTGTACAGTATTTTCGTTTTGCGATAAATAATCTAATGGATTAACATATTCTCCCTCAACTCTGATTTCAAAATGTGCATGTGGTCCAGTCGAATAACCAGTTGAACCTACTTTTAAAACTGGTGTTCCTTGTGTGATGGTTTGTCCCACTTCTACTAAAATCTCAGAACCATGAGCATATAAAGTAGAAATTCCTCCACCATGGTCTACTATAACCATATTTCCATAAGCTGTATTAAACCCTGCTTTGACTACTATTCCATCATTAGCTACCACAAAAGTCGCACCAAATGGAGCACTAATATCTGTTCCTGTATGAAGTTTATACACACCAGTAATTGGATGCGTTCTCATTCCAAATTGCGAACTTATTCTCATATAACCAGGAACTGGCCAGGCAAAAATTCCACCAACATATTCTGAATTGTCACTTGCAAGCGATAATAAACGAATTTCTGCTTCTACTTGTTGAATTTGTGTTTGATATTCTTCTACTTGCTGTTGCAAAAACAGTTCTTCTTCGGTTAAATTCTGAACCCTTTGATTTTTTATAAGCACCATATTCGAAATGGCAATGGTTGCTTTTTCTAAATCTGATTTTGCTTTTTCTAGTTCTTCCTCCGTCTGTGTTAAAGTGTTTACCAGATTTTCCATATCTTCTTTTTGAACTTTTACAATATCCAGTAATTCTGCATCAGTTGTTGTTATTTCGGAAATGTAATAATAATTAGATAGAAAATTGGAAATTCCTTTTGAGCTTAGTAATAAATCCAAATACGAAGTATCTCCCATTTCATACATAGCAACTAATCTTTTTTCTAATAATTCTTTTTGTTCCACATAATTTTGTGTCACTTGACTTAATCTATTTTCAACTGTTTCAATTTTGTTTGTTAATTGTTCTGATTTTGCAGTTAATTCTTCTATTTGTGTTTGTTTCTCATAAATACTTTGAGTTAATTCCGATATTTCAATAACTGTTGCGGATAATTCTTCATTTACAAATTGCAATTGTGAACTAAATGTTTCTGTTTGTTGTTCTAGCGTTTGTCTTTGTTCTTCTAATTGTTCAACACGATCTTTGTTTTCTGTCTCTTCCTGTGCAAAAGTTGGAAATACAATACATGAAAATATTACTAAAATTATACCATTAACTTTAATAAATTTTTTCACAATTTTTAAACCTCCAAATATTTTTTCATGGATATCGAACTTCCCATCACACCAACTCCAATTCCTAATAATAAATAGACACCAGCAATTAGTTTTACAATATCTGAAAATTGCAATAAAGTAACACCAATCGATTGTAATACATTTGTTTGCTCTACCCATTGAATGACAGCATTATAAATACCACCAATCATTAAAATCGTAAGTCCTGCTGCTAAAACACCAATCAAAATTCCTTCAATCACAAATGGTAAACGAATAAATCGATTGGTTGCCCCAACATACTTCATAATCGAAATTTCTTTTCGACGAGCAAATACTGTTAATCGAATGGTATTAGCAATAATGGTAATAGAAACCACCAATAAAAATCCAAAAATTACACCAATGGCAATTTTAAAACCGTTTGCAATATTGATCAAAGCAATAATAGTTTCATTATTACTTGTGATTTTCTTGACATTTGCCATTGTACTGACTTTGGCTTCCACATCCATGGCAACTGTTAAATCTGTTAGTGTGACAACAAAAGAAGCTGGAAAAATATTATTTTCGCCTTCATATCCTTCTAATAATTCCTGATTATCTTTTAAATTTTCCTTCATCAAATCTAAAGCTTCTTGTTTGCTTTTAAAAGTGACTGTATTAATGCCTTCCAAAGCTTTTATTTGTTCTTCTAATTGACTGATTTGTTCATCGGTTGCTTCATTTTCAATAAAAACCTCCATTCCTTGCTTTTTTTGGACTTGCTCTAATACACTATTGACATTTTCACCAATCGTAAAAAACGTGCCAAATAAAAACATGGTACAAATCATTGTCACTAATGATATCATCGTAGCTTTTTTATTTTTGAAAACATTTTTGATACCTTCTCGGATTAAATAATTACTTCCCACTATCATACCCACCTTTTTTATCATCTCTAACAATCACGCCATCACTAATTTCAATTACTCTTTTTTTCATTTTATCAACAATATCTTTTGCGTGTGTTGCCATTACAACGGTTGTTCCTCTGGCATTAATTTCATTTAATAAATTCATGATATCCCATGCGGTTTCTGGATCAAGATTTCCAGTTGGCTCGTCTGCAATAATCATCGATGGATTGTTGACTAAAGCACGTGCTAATGCAACTCTTTGTTGCTCGCCACCAGATAATTCATGAGGATACATTTTGGCTTTATTGCTTAATCCTACCAAAGATAAGACCATTGGAACTTGTCTTCGAATATGTTTTGGCGTGGCTTTGACAATATACATGGCAAATGCCACATTCTCATAAACCGTTTTGTCTGGTAACAATCTAAAATCTTGAAAAACAACGCCCATACTTCTGCGTAAATAAGGTACTCTTCTGGCTTTTAAAAAAGTAATGTCCTTTCCATTGATGATGATATTTCCTTGTGAGACTTCCTCTTCTTTCAGAATCAATTTTATTAAGGTTGATTTTCCTGAACCAGAAGTTCCTACTAAAAAGGCAAATTCCCCTTTATCAATAGAAAACGTAGCATCATGAACAGCCTCTGTTCCAGTATCATATAATTTACTTACATTTTTAAATTCAATCATTCTAAAATTTCCCTTTTCGATTTGTATAATACATATCTATCATATCAATAAATTAAAATAAATGCAATACTATATTTTGCCTTTTTTTGATATTTTTTTATGATTTTCTTCTATTTTCTCAATTTTCCTTTTTTTATTTAAAAATTTTTTAAATAAAAAAAGGAAATAACTTTTTTCGTTATTTCCCAAACAAATCCCCTAACTTTTATTATATCATATTTTTAAAATTATGTCAAGTTTGTAAGTTTTTGTAATTTCTACATCATCCTAATTTCCCCTTCAAATACGAACTCAGCAGGTCCTATTAATTCTAAAATATCGTCTGATTTACAATAATGAACGCTTAAATTTCCACCGTTTTAAATGAACGGTTACATCATTTGCAAGCCACTTTTCATGAATTGCAATCATACTACTTGCACAAGCACCTGTTCCACAACTTTTAGTCTCACCAACACCCCTTTCCCAAACCCTTACCTTTATATTGTTCTCATCCAAAATTTCTACAAATTCGACATTTGTTTTATTAGGAAAATATTTATAATTCTCTAAAATCGGTCCAATCTTTTCAACGTCAAATCGATCTACTCCTTTTACAAAACAAACCGCATGCGGATTTCCTATAACTATGGGATAGATTTGGTATTGTTTCCCTTCGATTTCAATCACATACTTTAAATTCTCAATTTCTGGTTCTCCCATATTTACTTTTACAGAAATCACTTTTTGATTTTCTAATTCCAACTCGACTTTTTTCACACCTGCTAATGTTTCAATTGAAAACTGAGTTTTGTCAGTTTTTCCTTTTTCAAATACATATTTGGCCAAACAGCGAATTCCATTCCCACACATTTGAGCCTCTGTCCCATCATGATTGAAAATTCTCATTTTGAAATCCGCGATTTCACTTTTATCCATTAAAATTGCACCATCGGCCCCTACTCCATAATGTCGATTACATACAAACTCAGCAAGCACAGGCAAACTATATTCAAATTTATTGTCTATACAATCTATGATAACAAAATCATTGCCTGTTGCTTGCATTTTAGAAAAAGAAAACATATCATCACCTCTTCGGTAAATTATATGTTTCCCTTTAATAATTATGACTCATCTTCTTGTAGAACAATATCTACAATTGTTCCTTCTTCAACTGATTTATCTGCTGTTGGCTCTTGTGCCACAACAACGCCTTCTTGACCTTCCACTTTCATATTTAATTTATTTTCTTTTAATTTTTGTCTTGCTTCCTCCATTGTAAGTCCTGTTAAAGTTGGCACTTGAATGGAGAAGCGATTATCATTTTCTGCGGTATATAAATAAACATCCGATCCTTTTTCTAAATATGCACCTGATTTTGGCATTTGGTCTGTTACGATACTTGTATTTTCATTTTGTGTAATATTAAACTTTACCTCAAAACCATATTCTCCTAAAATTTGTTTGGCAGAAGCAACTGTTTTAGAAGATACATTTGGAACTGTTACAGCTGACTTTTCTTGCGTTGTTACATTTTCACCATCTTTATTAATTCCCAAATAAGGCAACACTTCTGCCATAATATGAGCAGCTACTGGCCCTGCTGTTTGTCCTCCTTGATAACTCTTATTTTGATCTGGATCATACAAAACTACTAAAACAACTACTTCCGTGTTTTCAATTGGGGAAATTGCAATAAAGGAAGCCACATACCCCTCTTCTTCATTTCCTGACATTGGCTCTGATGTTCCACTTTTTCCTCCTATTGTATAGCCTTCTACAGCCGCATGTCTTCCTGTACCTTCTACAACAACCGATTGCATCATATCTTTTATTTTTTCAGAAGTCTGTTTTGAAACTACTTGCCTAATTTCTTTATTTTGTTGTACTTCAATGACACCTGTATCAGCATTTTCAATTTGTTTTACAATTTTAGGTTCAATCAATTTTCCATCATTGACAATGCAAGATACTGCCGTTATTAATTGTAAAGGGGAAATTTCAAATCTTTGTCCAAAAGAAATCGTAGCAAGTTCTACTTTTCCGACATTTTGCAATTTATGAAATACAGAATTATATGGTTTAGCAATATCACTTCCAATTAAATCAAATAAACCAAGTGCTTCATAATATTTATATAATGTATTTGGTCCAATTCGTTGCCCTAATTGCATAAACGCTGGATTGCAAGAATTGCATAAGGCTCGTCTTAAGTTCTGAGAACCATGTGGTTCAGCTCTCCAACAATGAATATTATAATCTTCCACTTGATAAGAACCTGTACACATAAAGTCCCCTTCCGTATCTGTCTGTACAATATTTTCCTCTAAGGCAACTGCTGCTGTAATAATTTTAAAGGTAGAACCTGGTTCATATAGTTGAGAAACCGATTTATTGAGCCAAACTTTGTTATAGGCAGTATTTTTCTCATCTGTTGTCAATGTATCCCAAACTTGTGCTTGACCTGTTCGTTCAACGGCAAATGGATCGTTCAAATTATAATCTGGATAAGTTGCCATTGCTAAAACTTCACCATTTTGAGGGTTCATCACAATTACACTTCCGACCGCCTTCGCAGGCATTTTCTTCTACACCTTGTTTTAAATATTTTTCGGCAATTTGCTGAATAGCAATATCCACTGTCAAATAAAGATTGCTTCCATTTTCGACTGGAACATATTGTTCTGTTTCATCGGAAATTGGTTTTTCATTGACATCTTGTGCTGTTACTATTTTTCCAGCAGTTCCAGTTAAAGTATGATTCCAACGATCCTCTAGACCAATCATTCCACTATTGTCGTCTCGACAAATTCCAATTAAATTAGAAGCTACGTTGTTGTAAGGATAATAGCGTTTGGTATCTTCGTCAATATTAATGCCTTTGGTGATTTTATTATCTATCATCCATTCTTTTAGTTTATCGGCTTTTTCTTCACTGACTTTTTTGGCAATTACCACAACTGATGATTTCGCACTAACTTTTTGTAACACTTCGTTATAATCCAATTCCAAAATTTCAGCTAATCCTTGTGCAACAAATTCATTTTCTACCTGTTTTTTACTTGCATAACATACTTTTCCAGGGTTTAGTGAAATTGTATCAACCCCAATATTCATCGCCAATACATTTCCATTGACATCATAAATTTTTCCTCTTTTGGGGCTTAAAATCTGATTTTTCATCTGTCGATTGTAAGCTGCTTCACTATATTCTTGACCATGCACAATTAAAATCCTAGCTAAGTTAGCGGTTATCCCTAAAAAACAAAAAGTCGATACCAGTCCTGTTACTAATAATTTTCGGATTGTACTTTTTTTATCTTTACTTTTTTTTACTTTATCTTTTTTCTTTTTTATTTTTATCACCACCGTTTTTTCTATTGGAAAATAGATTTTATGCTATCTATTATCCCTGTGAATATTGAGACTATGCTGTCTATAAAAACTTTAATTAAAAAATTTTGTTGATATAAATCCATAATTTGTTTTCTAATAAATGGAATTTGCCATATTATAAAACCACTTATCAAAAGTACAAAAATAGCTAACAATAATCGTTTTACTCTAAGCCATGTCCAGGGATATTTTACTTGGTAGCCCTGTTGTTCCAAATATCTTCCATAGGCTTGAATTTCCATTTCTCTTTTGAGTTGTTTTTGTTTTTTTTGGTTTCTTTGTTCTTGTCTAAGATACTTTTTTTGCTGCTTTTCTATGGTTTTTTGCTGTTTTTCATATTGCTTTGTTTGATCGTTACAAACCTCCATGATAGCATCGATTTGTTTGGCAATTGTCTGTTTCATTTTCGTCTCATCTGTTATAGTCGAGTTAGTATTGCTTGTTTTTTCTTCTGGTTTGTTTTCTTCCTCTTTTATTGGTAGCTCTTCTAATAATTTTTTAGCTTTTTGTGTTGCAAAATCCAAATCGTATTTTTTGCGTTTTTCTGGATTAGATAAAATACCATAAGCAATTTTTATTCTTCCGATTTGCTCTTTTAAATTTTCTGTTTGAGGTAGGGATTCAGATTTTGCCAATAAACGATGATAAGCTTGTGTGATTTGCTCTGGTGTTGCATCTTCTTCTACTTTGAACAATTCATATAAATTCCTCAAAACTTCTCCCTCCTCTAGTATTTTATTGTATATTTACATTTTGAATCGCCATACTATACATCAAAAAAGTAAGTTGCTTCTAAATCAGCCTCATGCAATAATAAAGCAAGCGGAAATTTTTTGAATGCTTGTCCTAATGTTCCATAACTTTCTTTAGGTTCTGTAAAACCCATATGCCAACGAATACAATATTTTTCTTCTACTGTTAATTTTACATATTCTGTAATCATCATGACACTTTTTTCACCATGCCCATATGGAATGGTATCTTCTACCGTATAATACGGTACTTTTTCCCATTCTCCAAAAGCATTTTTAGCATTTCTATAATCGACTTTATAAAAATTTACTTTGCAAATATCATGCAATAATGCAATGATAATCAATGTTTCTTCTGACACATCCATTTCAATCACAGAACTTTTTACTTTTGCTTGTAAGATTTCATATACTTTCATACTATGTTCCAACAAACCACCTTCATATGCCCCATGATATCTTGTACTAGCAGGTGCTTTAAAAAAATCTGATTTTTCTATAAATTCGATTAATTTATCCATTCCTTCACGTTTAATAGTCTTTAATAATTCCAAAAATTCTTCCCTCATTTTTTCTCCTCTTTTTTTATTGTTTTCATTTTACCATATGTTATTTATTTGTACAATACTTATTATTCTTTTTCATAAAATTTGCTATTTTTCTTTCCTTGTAGTATAATCATAAAAAGGAGTTTTTTATGAATTTAGAACAAGAAACAAAATTTATCTTAAAAAAATATCACATTTGTGCCAATAAAAATTATGGACAAAATTTTTTAATTGACCAAACCATTGTCGATTCTATTGTAAAAACAGCTACTATTTCAAAAAAAGATTGCATCCTTGAAATCGGTCCTGGACTTGGTACTCTTACTTCTAGCTTATTAGAAAAAGCTGGAAAAGTCATTTGTATCGAGCTTGACCCTAAAATGGTCACTATTTTAAAAGATCGCTTTGCTTTATACGACAATTTTGAATTACTTCACGATGATATTTTAAAAGTTGATTTACATACCATTTTAAAGGAACACTCGAAAAACTATTCTTCTTTCAAAGTAGTAGCCAACTTACCCTATTATATTACCACACCGATTATCATGAAATTATTAGAAGAAAAATTACCTTTTCAAACCATAACTGTTATGGTACAAAAAGAAGTCGCAGAACGTTTGACACAAACACCTGGTAACAAAAATTCTGGTAGTATAACTTATACCATTCATTATTATACCCAACCAAGTTTGGTCATCGATGTTCCTCGTACTTGTTTTCTGCCTAGTCCCAAAGTCGACTCGGCTGTTATTTCATTAAAAATACTCAATACACCTCCTGTTTCGCCTTTGGATGAAACACTGTTTTTTAAACTGATTAAATTAGCTTTTCTCCAAAAAAGAAAAACCCTTGTAAATGCTTTTCTTTTGGGAAATTTAGGGAGTCGTGATTTTTTAGAAAAAATGCTTTCTGAGCTTTGTATCGATGTAAAAATTCGTGGAGAAAAATTAAGTCTAGAACAATTTCAAGCAATTGCTGATTATTTTTATCATCACCAAAATGATGACTAAGGCATATTTTAAGCAAAACGTCAAGTGTCTACTGCTGTAAATCAACAGTAGTAGCCGTTTTTTTAACCTTTTCCACGTAATTTTTGTAAAATTGCTTCAAAATATGTTGGTAAATCAGCTTTTAATTGCATCTTTTCTCCTGTGATTGGATGACAAAACTCTAATTGGCTACTATGTAACATTTGTCCTTTGACATCAAACGGATTTTTTCCATTCGAATATACACAATCCCCCACAATTGGATAACCAATTTGTGCTAAATGCACTCTGATTTGGTGTGTTCTTCCTGTTTCAATCACTACTTCTAATAATGTAAAATCGTCAAATTTCTCGATTGCCGTAATATGGGTTATGGCTCTTTTCCCTTGTTTGGACACTGCCATTTTGGTTCTTTCTTTCCTACTTCTTGCAATTGGCATATCAATGGTTGCTTTATTTTCTTTCGTTTTTCCTCTGACTAATGCTAGATACGTTTTTTTCACTTCATGATTTTTGATTTGTTCACTCATGTTGATGTGTGCTTTATCGTTTTTAGCGATAATTAACAAACCTGAAGTATCTTTATCAATTCGATGAACAATTCCTGGTCTAATTTCTCCGCCAATCCCAGAAAGACTTTTCTTGCAATGTGCCATAACAGCATTGGCAAGCGTTCCATTTGGATTTCCATTTCCTGGATGAACCACTAAACCTTTTTGTTTATTGACAACTAAAATATCGTTATCTTCATAAACAATCATTAGTGGAATATTTTCTGGTTGCAATTTTGTTTCTTTGGGTTCTTCTTTTTGTATGATAATTTCATCTCCTGTTTGCGTTTTATAAGAAGCTTTGACTTTTTGCCCATTTACCATGATTTTTTCGTTTTGAATAAGACGTTGAATTGTCGCTCTTGATAATTCTTTTTCTTGCTTTGTCAATATCTTATCTAATCTTAAGCCAGCAAATTCTGGTGTTATTTGATATTTTTTCATATCGACTTTTCTCCTTTATGAATTCCATTTTCCTTTTGTCATATCTTTTGTGATTATAATTTTAATTAAATAAGCTGGTAATACTATCATTCGTTTAATTCTGCTGGGCTGAAGAATTAAACGCCATAACCATTCTATTCCACATTTTTGAATCCATTGAGGTGCTCTTTTTATATTGCCTGCTTCATAATCAAAGGTTCCCCCTTGTCCTGCTGCAACATCTACTTTTAGTTCTTGTTTATGCCTATAAATCCATTTTTCTTGAGCTGGTGCTCCCATTGCAACAAAGAGAACATTCGGCTTTTTCTGATTAATTTCTGCTAAAATTGTTTCTTCGGTTGCTGTTTCAAAAAATCCTTCGTGAAAACCTGCTACTTTTAAATTCGGATACATTTTTTTTATATTTTGAATGGCTTTTTGCACTGTATCTCCCTTTCCACCTAGAAAATAAAAGGTCCAGCCTTCTTTTTCTCCCACTTCTAACACTTTTCTAAAATAGGCCTGTCCTGGAATTCGTTGTTTTAATGGTTTTTTCTGAAGTTTGGCAGCTATTTGTATACCAATACTATCTGGTGTAGCAAGTTTGGCTGAATTTAGAATTTCAAAAAATTCTTTGTCTTTTTGTGCTCTCATAATAAATTCCACATTGGGTGCAACGATTAATTGACAAGTTTTGTTGCTTTTTTCAATTAAATTTTTTGTTATTTGACCAGCTTCCTCAACTGTTATATGATCAATTTCTACGCCTAATATTTTTACTGTTTCTCGCAATCTTTTTCACCAACCATTTCTTTATTATTTTTTATAAAAAATACAATCAATAAAATCCAGCCTATCACAATATAACAATCCGCTATATTAAATATCGGAAAATTGCTAATTTGGATAAAATCGATTACCCCACCTCTTACTATTCTGTCCAACAAATTACTGCAACCACCAGCTAAAATTAAAGCAATTGTAATCGCTGTGGGAATATTCATTCTCTCTTTTTGATTTCGGATAAAATGAATAAAAACCAATAATACAATCAAGGTCAATACAATATTTTTTGTATTGTTAGGATTCCATCCAAAAGCAATTCCTGTATTTTGCACTAATGTGATACTAAATATATCATTTCCAATAGGTGTTTTGTATTTGATTTTTACAATCCATTTGCTGATTTGATCGATTACGCCCAAAACGATTCCTAGAATTGCAATCAATTTAACCATTTTATTTTTTAACATATTTAACTATAACCTTTCAAATATTGAAAAATGTTCATCTTCGTAAATGCGTTGATAATCTTTATTTTCTTTCATTAGCATAACCAATTTGGAGTTAGAATAAGCAATCACATGAGTAACACCGTATTCGTCAAATTTTTTATCGTAATCAACTGCTATACTTGCAATATCTAGTGCATCTGAGAAAATATCTTTGCCACTTATGTCTTTTTCTTGATTACCATTGAATTCTGGCGAATATAAATCACAACGTGAATCGATAAATACTGGAATTCCTCGAAATAGTAAATAACTTCCATAATTATATTCATTATAAATCTTAATCTTTTCTACTTCTAAATGACTAAGCATCCAATCTGCTGCCTCAACTGGATAAGTTGCATTGTCAATATAGGTTTTGTTTTTCTTATGATTTAATTTCTGAACCGTATTAATCGAAAAACACAGTATAATAATAACAGCTCCTAATATAGAAGTAGCTATTTGAAATAATTTTTGACAAGTGTTTTTATCGTATTTTTCAAACATAGCAGCGATTAATTTTACTAATATCGGCGCACAAAATATTGCAAACATCGAAATCTGCCTTCTTGACATTAAACTTAATGTTGTCAAACCTGCTAACATAAATAAATCAGATAATTTTATTTTGGTATCTGTAAATATCAAAATGGCTAGGAATAAGCATAAAGCACATAAATATTCTTTGCTATCAATTAAGGTAACAGGCAAATGTTCGTTGATTGAATTGGTCGTATTTCCTTGATAAATTTTATACGTATAAGTATACGCTCCTGTTCCTGTTGGATTGACAAATCCCATAAAAGCTGTGATGACTACAAGGAGTATTAACCATTTGACAAACGGATTTTTTTCCACCACAATTTTATACGGATTTTCCCTTCTATGTTTTCTTTTCAATCTTTTTTGCTGAATGACAAAAGGAATATTGTTTATTTTTTGATCACAATTTTCTTTTGTTTTTTGACTAACTGGAAGCTTTTTGATACCTTTTAAAAATATCCCTATGATTCGATAATCTAAATCCCAATCTAAAATAACTAGCCACAAATATTCCACAATATAAGGTAAAAATAATACAAAATAAAAAGGAAAAACCGCACAATGCAAATTAGCAATCAAGATTGGAATGATCAATAGAGCAATTGCGTAACGTTTTTTATGCGTTGTTAAAAACATTTGGATAAAATAGACTGTCAGTGAAAATAAGATAAACGTTATCAATTGTGCTCTGGCCGCTACATATGGTTTTAGCATATACATTGTCAGGATTGTTAGGACAAAAGATACGATTTTATTTTTGGAAAATTGACTACTTGACAAATAAATGGTTCCACCCAATATAGCTATCAAAATTATGGTTGATAGATATATTCCCATTTGTCCAAAAAAATGGTAAATTATATAAATCCCCAAATCATACAGCCAATGTGGGTATGTGTATGGTAATTCATGCCAAGAAAAAGTATCTTCTGTCAAATTGGATATCCCATTTTGTGTAATATATTCTCCGATTTTTATGGTATAAAAAGTATCATTTTGTAGCACTTTGGGTGCAATTGCTATGGCAAATAAAATAATACTTAATATAACGACTATATTAAAAATTCTATTTTTAACTTTTTGAGAACAAAACATTTCTATCATAATTTAACTCCTAAACTTTTTTTGATTATATCATATTTTCCTAAAAAAGCAATAGTATCTATATTTTTATCACCTCTTCCAGACAAATTTACTATAATACAGTCATTTTTATTGTACTTTTATGCAATCTTAATTGCATAAATTTCTTATATTCTAAAAAGCACCTGTACGAATAAAAAATTACTCATACAGGTACTTTACATTTCACTTATTTTTTAGCACTACAAATTTGTTAATTCTTTCATAACATTCAATCTCTTTATATTAGTATATTGAATATAACTTTAAAATGTAAGTTTCTTGGCTCGGGTGGTAAGATTCGAACTTACGCATGTCGGAGTCAGAGTCCGATGCCTTACCGCTTGGCGACACCCGAATATTTCACACAAAATTTACATAATTTTCACACAATGTTCACAATTGTATGTACAGGTGGATGTTTTTATCCACCCGCTTTTTTGTTAAAATTCCAACTATTTTTCCTCATTTAAAACTACTTTTTGAATTTTTTTGGAATTCAATTCAAAATAATTCAATAAATCAGCTGGTTTTCCAGATTGTCCAAAAACATCTTTCATCCCAAGTCGAATGAGTTTGGCAGGATATTCATCTGTTAAAACCTCTGAAATAGCTGTTCCGCAATCCTCCAATGATACTATGATCTTCTATTGAAATCAGTTTTTTCGTTTCTTTCGCACATTTTATAATGATTTCTTTATCAATTGGCTTAATCGTAGGCATATCCACCACTCTTATCTTAACACCTTGTTTTTCTAGCTCATCTTTAGCCTCCAGAGCAACTGACACAAGATCTCCTGCTACAAAAACTGTTGCTTGTGTTCCATCCCCATGCATAATGCCTTTACCAAATTCAAAATTTTCCTCTTCATAAATCGTCGGTGTAGCCAATCTACATAGTCGAATATATACTGGACCTTCTAGTTTTGTTGCCTGTTTAACTGCCCATTTTGTTTGCCTATCATCACATGGATAAAATACTCTCATATTCGGTAATCCCCTCATTAAGCTTATATCTTCTAGCATCTGATGCGTAGCTCCATCTTCCCCAACCGTAATACCACTATGCGTTCCAATTACTTTTACATTCAAATTAGGATAACAAATACAATTCCTAATTTGGTCATACGTTCTTCCCGTGGCAAACATAGCAAATGTTGCAACAAATGGAATTTTACCACAAGTTGCTAAACCTGCTGCTGTTCCAATCATATCTTGTTCCGCAATCCCCATATCGAAAAATCGGTTGGGAAATTCTTTTGCAAATATACTGGTTTTGGTTGCTGCTGATAAATCAGCATCTAAGGCAACTATATTCGAATTTTCGTTTCCTAGTTCTAACAACATCTCACCAAAACTTTGTCTTGTAGCTATTTTTTTATCTTTATTCATATTTTCTCCTTTTTTCGTCATGAAAATCAATATTTTTAAAGGCTTATAACTCTTGAATAGCTATCTTGTATTCTTCTTCATTTGGAGCTTTTCCATGCCAACCTGCTTGATTTTCCATAAAAGAAACGCCTTTTCCTTTAATTGTCTTTGCAATAATTGCAGTTGGCTTTCCTTTAGTATTTCTAGCTTTTTCAAATGCATTTAAAATTTCATCCATATCATTTCCATTTATATTGATGACATGAAAACCAAAGCTTTTAAATTTTTCATCAATTGGTGTTACATTCATAACATCTGTTACTTTTCCATCAATTTGAAGATTGTTAAAATCAACAATCGCACATAGATTATCTAATTTGTAATGACTCGCTGTCATAGCTGCTTCCCAGATTTGACCTTCTTCTATTTCTCCATCACCAAGCAAACAGTAAACCCTATAATCTTTACCGTCCATTTTGGCTGCCATTGCCATTCCATTTGCTACCGATAAGCCTTGTCCTAAAGAACCTGTTGACATATCGATTCCTGGCATTTTATTCATATCTGGATGCCCTTGTAAAATGCTATTGATGTTTCTAAAACTTGTTAATTTGTCTTTTTCGACAAAACCCTTTTCGGCTAAAGTAGCGTATAGTGCTGCAGAAGCGTGTCCTTTCGATAAAACAAAGCGATCCCTATTTTCATCTTTAGGATGATTGGTACTAACATTCATTTCTGAAAAATATAATACAGTTAGTATATCTGCACATGAAAGTGCTCCACCTGGATGTCCTGAAGAAGCTGCATAAATCATCTCTATTATATTTCTTCGAATGGATAATGCTATTTTTTGTAAATTTTCCATTTTTGGTTTCCTTTCTCGTTCGTATTTTTATAACAATCCTGCTATGAATAGCCAGCCTAGTCCATATCCCGAAAGTGGGATACTTTTAGCTAATTGAATAAACCATGAACCAAAGCCTTGTGCAGTTGTTTTAATATTATGCCAAGAAAATAAATCTGTTAATTTCACACCAAAAATTGTAACATTTGTCAAATCAATACCAAGTCCGAAAACATTACTTAAATCAATTTCCCAACCTAAAATATCAATGATATTGGTTTTATCTGGCATATTTTCTACGATTGAAATTTTGAATTTTTCTATATGATTGGCTTTGAATTTAATATGAAATGGTTTTGTATCCTTTGGTTGTATTCCTCTTATTTCAAAATATTGTGTATGTGCCAATAACTCTTGTTCATTATATAAATCTATTTTGACATAACATTTATCAATAAAACTTCCTGTTGTATTAATTAAATCAAAATTCATATAACCATTTACATTGCAAGCTTTAGCCGATAACTGTTCTACTGTAAAGTCACTATTGGTTACAGAATAATATCCTTCAAACTCACCTGAAATGTGTGAATACATTGCCATAAGTAATCCATTTTCCAATAACAAAGATAGTCCAAAAAATCCTATAATCAACAATACATACATAAGAAATGTTTTCATTCTATCCATATTTATTCCCATTCCTTCTATTAATATAAGTTCTCTTTTTGGTTAATTTCTTTTATTATACACCTTGTACATATTTTTGTAAATGTTTTTTTGACAAAAAGTTTTTAGTTTTCGTTTTTTCTCTTACTTCTGGTGTATCTAGCTAAATGCATTTGAGCATAAAAATCGATGGCATTGCCATCGATTCATTAAAATTATTTAATTACATATCATCTTCAAAATTTCCCCAATCAAGTTCAATGATATTTTTGCAATCTGGACATTTCATTTCCTTTTTGCTACTATCAAATTCTATAAAAAAGTGAGTATTACAATACGGACATTGAATTGGTTCTAAATCAGCATCTTGTTCTATTTCACTATCTTGAAAAATTTCATTATCTAATTTTTGTACTTCTGTTTCTAAATCATTTAGTCGATTTTCAAACAACATAATTTTTTGTTTGTAAACCGTTTCTAGTTTTTCTAATTCGTTTAAATACTCCATTGTTAGTTCCGTAATTTGTGATTTTGCATAGTTTAAATCTTTTTTATTTTCTAAATTTCCTTCTAAATTCTTCATAACCTCTTTAAACTTTTTATTTAGCATTTAAACAATCTTTCCTCCTTGCTTGTTTTTTACGTAAGTTAAATTCTTTCCATATATTGACCTGTTCTTGTATCAATTCTAATTTTATCACCAATATTGACAAATAATGGAACTGAAATTTCTAAACCATTTTCTAACGTTGCTGGTTTTCCTGATGTGGTTGTCGTATTCCCACTAAAACCTGGTTCTGTGTACGTTACTTCTAATTCAACAAACATTGGTGGTTCTACAGCAAAAACAGATCCTTTGAAAGATAACATTGTAACATTCATATTTTCTTTGATATATTTCAAGGCATCTCCAATTTGTCCTGCATTGAGTGGAAGTTGGTCATATGTATTATTGTCCATAAAATAATATAATTCACCATCATTGTATAAATATTGCATATCTTTTTTCTCAATTTCAGCTCCTTGTAATTTTTCAGATGGATTAAACGTTCTTTCTAAAACACTTCCTGATATTACATTTTTCATTTTTACTCTAACAAATGCTGCACCTTTACCGGGTTTTACATGTTGAAACTCAACAACTCTAAATACATTACCATCTAATTCAAATGTTGTCCCATTTCTTAAATCACCTGCCATATAAACGTCAGCCATAATTTTTTACCTCATTTCTTTAAACTATTTTTTATTTTAACTTTGCTATTATACCACATTCATTTATAGAAATCAAGCGTTTTTGATTAATTCATTTCTTTTGGATTAATTATAGTATAATCTTTTCCAGTTTTAGTCAATTTTATGCACGAATCCTTCGTAATGTGATACGTATCTTCTATTCTTATACCAAACTTTCCTGCTTTATACACACCAGGTTCAATGGCTATAACCGAATTTTCCTTTAGCATCATATCCATCTTAGCATTTAAAATTGGTTCTTCATGAATATCCATTCCAACACCATGTCCAAAACTATGCAATATACTAAAATTTTTCAAACGATAATCGGTTTCTCGATCTTTAATCACTTGTTTGATATTGACTCCATTTTTCAAGCAATCTACAATTCTACTTTGCTGTTCTAAAACAAAATCATAACTATCTTTATATTCACTTTTCATTTCATCCACAAAAATAACTCTCGAAAAATCTGAACAATAGCCGTTATATCGGGCACCCATATCTAATTGAATAATATCACCTGATTGTAATTTTCGATTTGTGGGCACAGCATGTGGCATGGATGTATTTTCACCAAAAGCAACAATCGTATCAAAAGCTAAACCATCAGCGCCATTTTGAAGCATGTATTTTTCAATTTCAAAACAAAGTTCTTTTTCTGTCATTCCATAAGTTACTATTTTTTTGACATATTCGAACGTATCATCTGTTATTTCACAAGCTTTTTGGATATATCCGATTTCCTCTTTATCTTTTACTATTCTATGATTTTCAATAATTCCATCAGTTTCACACAAATTGACTTGATATATTTGCAAATACTTTTTGTACATTTCATAGGTTACATATTTTTCCTCAAAACCAATCTCCTTACAGCCCATAAAAAAACCTTCATAATCATATTTGCTTATATTTCTCATATCATACGCAATAATTTCATCTTCAATGGTTAATTGACTATTCACACTTTCTATATAACGAGAATCTGTAATAAATACATTCTCTTTTGGTGCTATCATTAAAATTCCTTCTTCATCCAATCCTGTCAAATATTTCACATTAATGGGATTGGATACAATCATTCCTTCCAAATCCATTGACTTTAATTGGTCCCTTAGCCACTTGATTCGTATATTCATAAAACACCTCCATTTTATAGAATATTTAAAATTTTATCACTTATCGCTTTACACATCGACATAAACAAGATAAATACAGTATTAGCAGGTAAAAAGATACAGGCGATAGCAGCAATGACTAAAAAAGGTCCAAATGGCATATATTCATCTTCACTTTTCAAAATTAAATTTCGAATTAGCAAAACAAAAATCGAAACAATCGCTCCTATAAAAAATGCCAATAATGAAATTTGTGCAATTGTACTTACGCCAAAATACAAACCGAATCGCTCCCATAAATTTTACATCGCCTAGTCCCATCGCCTCTTTGCCAGCAATCATACCACCAAGCAATGTGATGATACCAAAAATTCCAGCACCTGTTACCATACCAAGCAACTTATCTTGCGCTAAATTTATATTATTAATACCAGCCATAAAAGTAAATATCAAACCTATTTGAAAAATCGTCAAATTCAATCGATTTGGTAATATTCTATGTTTCAAATCAATCATAAAAGAACTAACTAACATTGGCATCAAAATCATAAACTTGAGCAAATCCAAATTTTGCATAAATGTTTCTCCAATACCAAATTTATACAAAAGTGCCCAATACAATGCCACCATAATAATCCTATTTATATAACTTTTTTCAATTCCTGCTTTATTAGCTTTAAAAAATTCCCTCGAAAATACTTTTTTTTCCTCTGGCAATGTAACATTCATCCAAGCAACTAATTTTCCAACTAATAATGCCAGTATTCCAAATACTACATACATCAAAATATGTACATTATTCTTATCATACATGTCTGGTTCCTCTTTCTTCTTTTGTTTTTATTCCTTTATTTTTGTTTATTGACATATGACTTTATAATCAATTCCTCAATTGGTCTTTTTAATTTTGTCACCCATATATCTTTTTTAGCAATGGGATTGACCAAAATGGAAAACATTTTATTTCGATTAGCTCCAATCACATCTGTAAAAATTTGATCTCCTACCACTGCAATGTTCTCGTTTTCTAGCCCTAATTGTGCCTTTGCCTTTTTAAATCCTCTTTTGAATGGTTTGGTAGCAAAATAAATATAAGGTAATTTCAAAATCTCAGCTACTGCTGTTACTTTATCAACTTTATTGCTGTTGGATAAAATCATACATTGGATATTATTTTCTTTCATTTGAGCAACCCATTCTTTCGCACCTTCTAACAGATTTCGGTCAAAATCAATGAGTGTGTTATCGACATCTAATAAAATACCTTTTATCTTATTTTTTTCTAATACATCTATCGTGATATCTGTGACTTTATTACAATAATAATCTGGGTAAAAAAACATACTTTTTTCCTTCCTTATTTAATATATTACCAATATGTTAGCATTTTGTCAAATGATTTCCATTGTAAATTTTAAAATTTTATTCTGTAACCAAAAAATAGAGAAGATTTTTCTTCTCTATTCTTATTTTTTAATTTGGAGACCTATTTATTATTCCTTTTTCAAAATTATGTCAATTTGACTTTTCTATAGAAATATGATATAATAAAAGGTTAGAGCAAAATATTGATTTTTGTTTTCTATTTATTTTACTTTTACAAAACTTCTACCTTTCTTTTTCTCTAAAACGCCTCTCCTAATCGATAATAATAAGGTTCTACATCATCAATTAGATTTTCTACATAAATCGTATTTTGATTTTGTTCTTCAATCATCATGTTAGGATAGGTTTTTAACATTTTTTCATTATCATAATATTGATTGACAAAACCTGCAAAAGTTCTGTTTTGTTGAATTTTATCATATTTATTTTGGATTTCGTGTTGATCTGTTAAATTTAGATTGTTTTGTGCTGCAATTCGATAATAAAATACTTTCAAAGCATAGCCTGTTATGAGTGCATCTGCTGTAAAAAAAGCAATCAGTAATACGCTTGCTACTTTGAAAAGTGACTTTTTTT
The DNA here is from genome assembly GCA_947653235.1 of uncultured Clostridium sp. Taxonomy (GTDB): domain Bacteria; phylum Bacillota; class Clostridia; order TANB77; family CAG-508; genus Scatovivens. The sequence continues at coordinate 14,774 of CANTGH010000002.1, read as the reverse complement.
GTCTTAGTTTCGTAATCCATTTATCAACATACGGATTAAGCACTTGTAATAATAAAATAGCTAAAAATCCCCAAGAAACCGCATAAAAAAGGCACGTTCTTCCATCAATATTCAAAAAGGCCTCTGAATAATCCCACCATTTTACTCCAAAAAATTTCTCACATAAAAAACTCATCGAATATTCTACAACTGCACCTATAATTGCACCACCAAAAAATATTTTGAAATAATTTTTTTCATTTCGTAAAGCTAAAATCATAGCAATGGCTCCAATTCCATAAATAGCACAAAAAGGTCCATACAAAAAGCTTTTTCTACTTTCTACCACACCTTTTGTCAAAATACCAAATACAGTCTCAATTAAAAAACCTGCTATACTATATAAAATCAAATACATAAAAATAGACCATACATCAATCTTTTTTCTTGTTTTCTCCATTTGTGAACACTCCTTTTGCAATATTATTCCAAATTTGCAAAAAGTTATTCACAATGGATTAAAGCCAATTATTTTCTTTCAAAATGTCATATACTCTGCCAATGGGAAGTCCTAGAGCAGTTGCATAATCCCCTTGTATTTTTTCTATAAAAACTGCAAAAAATCCTTGTATAGCGTAGCTTCCTGCACAAAAAAATGGTTGCTCGGAATCCACATAATTTTCAATATCTTCTTCTGTCATGCTTTTGACAAACACTTTTACCTCATAAAGTTCTTTATATTCCTTATATTTTCCTTGTTCTTCTATCAAAATAGCAAGGCTGGTGTAAATCGAATGCATTTTTCCTTGTAATTCTTGTAACATATAAATGGCTTCTTGCTTAGATTGGGCTTTTCCATATTTCTTTCCATTCGCAATTACCAAAGTATCGGCTCCAATAATTGCTCGATCTCCTTGTGTATGTTCAAAAACAGATCTCGCTTTTCCATATGCAATTTCCTTTGATTGTTCTTGCAAACTTAAATTTTCATCTACTTTTTCATTAAAATCACTCACTATTGCTTCATAATCGATTTTGGCTAAATCCATCAAATCTCTTCTTCTTGGAGAAGCAGAAGCTAATATTATTTTCATAATTTTGTCCTCCTCTTTATTTCTTGCTTATTATATCTTACAATAAATTTTTTTTCAATCTATTTACGAAATTAAAAAAATGTAATACAATAACAAAAGAGGTGTACTTATGAAAAATTGGATTAAAAAATGTTTTATGATTATTTTATTAATTATGTTTATCATTCTTTTTTATCAATTTATCTTTTTGCAATTTTGGAATAAATATCAATTCGAAAAAGACAGTATTCGTTTTAGCAAAACGATTCAAAATAGTCCTTTTTCGCTATCAAAAATGATTTTATATAGTAGTGCTCATGGCGAAAATCAAAATACAACCTTCCAAAAAAGCAGTTGGGTTTTAAATCTTTTACAATATAGTGATATCGCTATTTATCTAGAACATTCTGGGGAAGAATTGACCTCCTACAATACCATCAAAAAATTATCTTTGGAAAACATCCAAATTTCTACTCCGAATTTAGGGAAGCCATGCCTTTATTACTTGGATTCGATCAATTTCGGCACTGCCAACTTCAATCGAAATTACAAACTTGATTCTTCCATCGAATTTACTGTTTTAAATGACGAAAACAAAAATAACACCATTTTAACCAATACACCTGTTTTCTTTACCGATTGTTCTAATCCTATAACCCTAAAATATGTTAATCATTCCATCAAAGATAACTATTCGATTACTTCTCAAGAACCCATTTTTTTTGATGGTCGATTGCTTCATCTGGCTAATATTTCGTTAAACGATTTAAAAGCTCATTTTAGTTTAACCATTCACTTGGTAAGCAATGACGAACAACACTATTTTTACCCTTTATCGGTTTCTATTCCTTTGGAAAATAATTCATCTAGTATTTTAGAGGGAAGTATTTTAATCGAAAAAAACTTCGAAAATCAGAAATTTATCCAAAAGTAACTATTATGTTGACTTTTAGATAAATTTCTTGTATACTATTCTTATAACACTATTTAGTCATGAAAAAGAGCAACAGAACTTTTTCTACATTTTAAAGGAGGAAATTAGAATGGACAACACAAGTGGCATTGGAAAAATTGCTGAAGCTTTCTCTGAATTGCTTTGCATTCGGAGAATAGAAAAAATGCAAATTTTAAAATTCAATGAATTCCAAACTGGAGCCGTCTGGGGAGAGACAAAATCAGTACCAGACGATGTAAAACGCCTATTTGCTGAAAAAACAATTGAAGTTCTCTTTCAAGAAGCATCTGAAGATCATCCTATTTCTTTTGCTTTCGACTGTGAAGATCGTTTTATCACAGATGAATTGCTCCGCGTTTTTCAGTATTTACCAGAAATAGAATCAAATGAAATTTATAGTTTCCCACCAGAAACTATTTTGCAGGTCATTGTGGAACAATGTGATTTTCAGAATGGAAAACCTTTGTATGATATTAAATGTCTTCTTTCTGAAAATATCTCACTCCTCTTGTAAAAAATTCCCAAGAAATTCGCTGTACAAGCAATTTCTTGGGTTTTGTCTATTTATCCTAACAATTTAATTTCAACAGTATTGGCTTTAAATTTGCCTGTTTCTTTGTCTTTTACAAATTCAATAAATGATTTATCCAATGTCGTTGAATTTTGTTTTAAATCGGTTGTAAAATAAATTTTAATTTTTTCTGGATTTAAATTATTGGCAACAACTTGTTTAAAGGTTTCTACCATATGTTTTTCATCTTCACAAACTAAAATTAACTGTGGCATCACTTCAAATCCTGAATCAAATGGCACAAAATTATCATAAAAATCCTTGAATAAACGCATTCTTTCTACAAATTTTTCTTCCCAACCCAATTCTCTTCTGACCACTTCAAACAGCAAACTAATAGATTTACTAGCTTTTGCGATTTTTACTTCGGCATGTGTCTTGATGGTTTTTCCTTCGATTTTAGCAGTAATTTGTGGTTTTACTTTATATTGAGCAAAATTTTTAGCTTTTCTCATATACGCAATAATGACTTGATTTCCGTGCTAATCTTTTTTTAATCATTGGCACTGGTTTTGTGTTATCCGTTGGTTGCCATTTACATTCTGTTTCTTTTGAATTTAGCAAGTATTTTCCCATTTTTTCTAAACAATATACACGATAAATTCCTTTTCCTTCTTCAGAAATAAAGAAATATCTGGTTAATATTTTGGATTTAATCATCTGTTCTAATTTTATATTTAGTTTATCTTGAGATTTTATCTCCACTCCTCGATGCAATAATAAAAAATAAATTTGTCTAGATGTCATAAATTCAAATTGATTAACCAAATCTAAGATTTCAAAATGAATATCATTGATATGTCCCAAATTAATTTTGTGAATAATTTGACTTATGGAAACATAACCATCTTTTCCGTCAAATTTTTTGATTTCTCCTTCTCGAATCGCAAATGGAGAAACGGTAGTTTTAATATTTTCATCATCTACCATAATCAATACGCCTCCTTTAGACTATTAATAATTTTATTTTCTTTTTATCCTTGATGATTTTTTTAATATAGACTTTTACTTTTTGTCCATATTTAAAACCATCTTTATATTCAGCGAGCCCAACCAGATTTGGTTTTAGCTCGATAAAAAGACCATTTTTGAATGAATCTGCCTCTTTTACTGTGCCGTTCCACAATCATTTTTTCTTGGAATTCTTGAATATTATCTTCCCAATTTCCTAAGAGTTCTTTATGGGATAGTACAATTCTATTATTCTTCTTGTCAATTGATTTTATCATAACTTTTATTTTTTGTCCAACAAAAAAACGTTCTTCTGGCGATTTAATTCTAGAAATTGAAATATCTTCAATATGTAAAAGTCCAATAATGCCTCCTCCAATATCCACAAAAGCACCATATTTTCGAATATTTTTCACCATTCCGATTTACAACCATTCCTGCTTCTAATTCACTTTTTACCCAATTTAAAGCCTCTTTTCCGTACTTCCTTTCTCGACAATAACAAACGGTTTTCATCATAAATTTCTTTAACTTTAAATTGTACAAATTGGTTTACTTTATTTTTGCAAATACTGGATCTTGTCATACCAAAATCATCCTGATGCATTGCATCCATTTCATTTCTTGGTATGATTCCTACAAGATTTTTGCCCAAATAAACCTGCAAATTATAATTATCATCACACTTGCTCACAAAACCTTGCATAATGCTTCCATTTTGTTTTGCTACTTGCAATTGTTCTAAATTAAAATCCTCTTTTGTCGTGTTCCAACCTTCTGGAATAAATTTTTGATATTCCATATTTTTCTCCTCTTCTGTGTTTTTCTTTTGCCAGTTTAAAATGTTTGTATTTCCGATTGTTTCAAATAACGCCAATTTCCTATTTTTAAATCTTTTACTTTAATATCAGCTATCTGACTTCTATGCAAAGCCATTACTTTTTTTCCAATTGCTTCACACATTTTTCTTACTTGTCTATTTTTCCCTTCATGAATGATAATTTCAATTCTTGACCTATTGTTTTCTGGTTCTATTTTAAGAATTCTCACTTTCGCTGGACGTGTAACATAATCTTCAATCTTTACACCTTTTCTTAATATCTCAATTTCTTCAGGTGTAATTATGCCAATTACCGTTACCTGATAAGTTTTCGTAATCTCATGTTTGGGATGTGTGAATCGATATACAAAATCGCCATCGTTTGTCAAAATTAAAGCTCCAGACGTATACATATCCAAACGTCCTACTGGAACAATTCTTTGTGGAACTTTTACCAAATCCAACACACTTTGTCTTTGAAATTGATCTTTGGTTGTAGTCACTATGCCAATGGGTTTATTGAGCAAAATATAAACCAAATCATCTGTTCTTTTTTCCACTTTTTTTCCCTTAAATTCAACTTTATCTGTTTCTGGATTTACTTTTGTTCCAAGTTCTGTTACAACTTCTCCATTTACCTTAATCTTTCCTTGTGTAATTAATTCTTCACACTTTCTTCTGGAGGCAACACCGCATGTTGCAAGGTACTTTTGCAAACGAATCGGTTCCATAAATCTCCTTCCATTTCACCCATCTTTTTATCACTATATCATATTTCATTTTAAAGTTCAACTATATTTTGATAGAAAGTGTCGAAATTTATTTTTTGGTAGCAATAACAAAAAAAAATAACCTTTTCTGGTTATTTCTTCAAAAAATGCCCTCACCTTTTATTATATCATTTTTTTTACTTTATGTCAAGTTCTGAAATATCAACATGTACTCTGATTTGATTTTATCAGACACTTCAAGCTTCGTTTTTATCCGCCTTTTGTCTATTTCAAATTGACTCCCAAAACACCCCCAATTGCTCCGCCAATAATTCCAAATGTTATCATAATAAGTGCATTTGTATTTAAGGAAAAATCAAAATTTAAAATACTCGATATTAAATACAAAATCAGCATATATATCAGTCCCAAAATACTACCATAAATCATTCCCTTTTGTTCTACTCTCTTAGCTACCAAAAATGCACCAAACAAAATGCTAAAAGCAGATATAAAAATAACGGTTGGCATAATCACACTTTCTTTTACATCTGAAAAACTAAGAACAAACGATAGAATCAAAATCATAATCAAGCTCAAAATCATTGAAATTCCAATTCCTTTCACCATTAATAGAAATTGATTCACACCTACTTTTTCATTGAATTCTTCCATTTTCCCCTCCAAAATAAAAATCTCTTTAGAAAAGTATATTTCTAAAAAGATTTTTTATTCCTATTTTTATTCTTGATTTTCATTTTCCATGTTATTATTTTCCTCATTTTCACTTGATTTTATACTAATCAAATTGTTTTCTTGTAGAAAATTTCTTAAATCAATTTCTTGTTCTTCAAATTCTAAATAATAATTCGTTACACCAGAACGTGTTTTCGAATATATTTTCGTATAAACACATGGCACAATAAGACGTTTGGCTACTACATCATAAATTCCATACAAGCCATTCAAATTTACAACAATTCCTTTTATTCCAAGACTTTCTGGAATGGTTAATAAATTATCATAGTCACTTGTTGTTGAAGTTTCGTTAGTTTGTGTTGCATTTTGAGTTGTTGTATTGGTCGTTGTTTCCTCTTCGTCATTTTCGTTTTGTTCTCCCTGTGGTTTCGTGGTTGTATTATTTCTTGTATACCCTAAAGCATCATAAACACATTTTAATCTTTCATTTCCTTCTATATCAATAATTCCCACTTTTCCGTCACGATTTACTGGAAGACATTCATCGAATAATAATTGAAAATTTCTAATATTTTCTTTTGAAAACTCACTTGTATTTTCTATACCAATGGAATCATATTCCGCATAAACAACGGTATCTCCTTGACGATTGATCACTCCATATTTTTCATCTTTTTGGACTAAATATAATTTATTGACTTCATCTAAATTGGCTATACTGTCATATTCCGTAGGTTTGACAATTGTATTTCCACTCTTGTCCACAATACCAACTGAATTTTCCGCTGTTACAAAAAATTCATCTGTATTTTGATGATACACAATTTTGTCATATTTCAAACTAATAATTTCTTTTCCATCTTTTAGTGAGACAACACCATACTTACTACCATCTCCTACAACTAACATATGATCGGAAATAGCCATTAAATTTTCATACAAATTGCTTACTTGTGTATAGCCTAATTGTGTAGCAATTTGTGGCAACGTTGTCGCTATTTTAGGAATAGAATTTATCTTAATTCGGTTCAATTGTCCATTATAAACAGATGTTGACAATTGTACACTAAACACTTTTGGCAATTCTGAAAAAGAGATATATAATTCGTCATTTACATATTGAATTGGTTCTTGAATTGTAAAAATTTCTTCTGTTTCGTTTTTGGAATCTACTACAATATTGAGTTTTTGTTCTTTTGTCTTTTCATCGATTAAAATTAAATCCTTGGATTGCGGTTTGTCTTCTGTTGTTGAATCCTCTGTGTTAAGAATATATTTTGTTATCGTATTCGAATTGGCATTCATAGACATAATTTCATATGGTGTTCTCAAATAGCAACTTTGTGCATCTTCTGTATAATTCTTATATTCTCCTTTTTGATACGAATACCCCAACAAGTTCGCCAATTCTTTTGCATTCACATAATACTCTCCTTCTTTGGTTTGAAGCAATATCGTCGATGACATCGAAACTTGCTTATCATCCACAAACATTTTGAGTTGCTGTGCATCTTTTTGTTTCATGTAGATAATAGCTACAATTAGAATTAACACTAAAATCGCACAAATCATTAAAACCATCAAAATACTTTTCTTATTACGATTATTTTTCTCCATTTGTTCTACAAATTGATTACTTTCTTCGAAATTCATGATTTCCTCCTATTTAACTTAAAATTTTAATTCTTAAATATGTTCTACAACGGATAACCATACTTTTGATAAAATTCTTCTCGGAATTTCAATAAATTATCCTTCTCTATTTCTATTCTAACGCATTCCATCAATTTCGTCAAGAACCTTAAGTTATGAATGGACAAAAGTTGTACACCCAAAATCTCTTTCGTATTGATTAAATGCCTCATGTAAGCCCTTGTAAAATTTCGACAAGTATAACAATCACACTGACTATCCAGTGGCGAAAAATCTTTTTCATAAACTGCATTTCGGACCACAACTTTTCCCTGCCAAGTCATTGCTGTTCCATGTCTTGCAATACGTGTTGGTAAGACACAATCACACATATCAATTCCCGCCAAAGCTGCTTCAATTAAATAATCTGGTGTTCCAACCCCCATTAAATAGCGTGGTTTATGTTCTGGCAACAGTGGCGTAGTGAATTTCAAAATATCCAAAAATTCCTCTTTCGGCTCACCAACACTAATTCCACCAATCGCATAACCTGGAAAATCCAAATCAATCAATTCTTTGGCACTTTGTGTGCGCAAATCTTTAAAAAATCCACCTTGTACAATTCCAAATAACCCTTGTTTTTCAACCGTTTTATGTGCTTCTTTGCAACGCATAGCCCATCTGGTTGTTCTTTCCATCGATTTTTTCGTATATTCATAGGTCGAAGGATAGGGACAACATTCATCAAATGCCATCATAATATCAGAACCCAAAGCTTCCTGTATTTCCATCGAAATTTCTGGGCTAATGAACTTTTTACTTCCATCCAAATGGGAACGAAACTCCACGCCTTCTTCGCAAATTTTGCGAAGTTCTCCCAAACTAAACACTTGAAAACCGCCACTATCCGTTAAAATAGGCCTGTCCCAATGCATAAATTCGTGTAAACCGCCCGCCTCTCTTACCAATTCATGTCCCGGACGCAAAAACAAATGATATGTATTGCTCAAAATAATTTGTGCTTTCACATCTTCTTTCAATTCTCTCGGACTAACGCCTTTTACCGTAGCCTGTGTTCCCACTGGCATAAAAATCGGTGTTTGAATGTCACCATGTGGCGTATGAATCACACCACGTCTGGCGCCTGAATGTTTGTCGATATGTAATAATTCGTAGGTAATTGCTTGATTCATATTTCCTCCATTTCAATAAAAACTTGATTTTTTCAACATTTTGTGGTATAATTATAATAGATATTTTCGTGCTATTGGCATTCTATTTCTATATTATTCTGGTATCTTCTTGAATAAGCAGTTTTAGATATCCTCTTCGTGGATTTGGTAATTTTTCTAATTTGGCTAATGCCTCTTGTTTTTTTAGCAAATGAATTTTTCCAAATTCCACTTCCAAATTATTTTCTTTTAGATAAGTTAAATAATTACAATAGTGCTCCTTCATTTGCTCAGCTGTCTTTTTCAACTTTGTCTTTCGGACAACACCATAGCCATTTCCTTTCCCCAAGGTATGCATAAAATATTTTAACTCACTTTCTAGGACTTGCTCTTGATCAGTTACATCAATATTTAATTCTTCTTGCACTTCTCTTTGAATGGTATGTAAAATATCTATTTTCTCGCCTACAATATCTTGATTGTCAACATTTCCACCTGGCAATTGCAAACAAAATGGATAGGACATATTCTCTTCTAATTCTCCAATCACATAATATCCATCTTGTGTTTCAAGTAAACCATCTGCAAATAAATTATAGCATTTATATTGGTCTGGAAGTCCAATCCTTTCGTCATATAAATAATGTGCATAATTTGATTTTTGACAAACAATGATTAATTCTTGCTCCGTTTCAAAATAATCCGTAACACATACAATTTCGCCGTTCCATAAGGTCGGATTTTCTTGTTTTATCTTTTCCCAATGTGCTTCAATTTTTTGCTGAATGTCTTCTGGTAATACAATTGGCACAGGTTTTAGTGTTACCTTTATTTTTTTGTTGTATATATTTTTTATCATCCTATCTTCTCCCCATAATACTAAACTATTATTTTTAGCTCTGTCATAACTATGCCACTACACTGCCATAGCATTGTCATTACTCTGCCATTTCTATTATATGGTGAATAATTTTCCATATTTTCTCCTATAAAATCATCATCGCGTCCCCAAAACTGAAAAATTTGTATTTTTCTCTGACTGCTTCTTCGTATGCTTTCATCACAAAATCTTTTCCCGCTAAGCTGGAAACAAGCATAATGAGCGTGGATTCTGGCAAATGAAAATTCGTAATTAACTGGTCAATGCATTTGAAAGAATAGCCAGGATAAATGAAAATATTAGTATCACCTTCGATTTCTTTGACCAAACCGTTTTCATCCGCCACCGATTCTAAAACACGACAAGAAGTTGTCCCAACAGCAATTACTTTGTGTCCATCTTTTTTGGTTTGGTTAATTAAATCTGCATCTTCTTTTTTGATGTAATAATGTTCGGAATGCATCGCATGTTCTTCCACATTTTCCACTTTGACAGGACGAAACGTCCCAATTCCAACATGCAACGTCACATGCGCAATTTTGACGCCTTTTTGCTGAATTTGCTCCAATAATTCTTCCGTAAAATGCAAACCTGCTGTTGGCGCTGCACTTGATCCATCGTATTTGGCATAAACGGTTTGGTATTTGTCTTTTTCCTTTAATTCTTCTTTGATATAAGGAGGCAAAGGCATTAAACCAATTTTGTCCAGAATTTCATTAAAAATTCCCTGATATTCAAATATTACTTTTCGATTTCCTCCTGGTAAAACTTCCAAGATTTCAGCTTTTAGCAAGCCTTCTCCAAAACAAACTTTACTTCCTGGCTTTAATTTATTGCCTGGGCGAACCATAACTTCCCATTCATCATTTTGTATATGATTCAATAATAAAAATTCAACTTTCGCACCAGTATCTTTTTTACCATACAATCTAGCTGGAAGCACTTTGGTGTTGTTTATTACAAGGCAATCGCCGATCTCCGCAAATATTGAATGACATCTTTGAAAATTTTATGTTCAATCGTTTGGTTTTCTTTATTTAACACCATAAGACGCGCTTCATCACGCTTGTCGTAAGGATGTTGAGCGATGAGTTCTTGTGGCAAATCGTAGTTAAAATCTGATACTTTCATTTTTTCTTTCCTCCTGCGCTATTATATCATATTGTAACGGTGTTGTAAACACTTATGTAAATTTTAGAATTTCCTGTATTTTCTCCTGCAAAATTTCTTCTGTCGTTGTTTCATCATTTTGTATGATAACATCTGCTTTTTGGACATAAAACGCATCCAAAGCTTGAATTTCTAATCTTGCCTTCGCAATTTGTGGCTGAATTTTATCACGTTGACAAATTCGTCGGATTTTCAAATCCATTGGTGCCTGCATGGCAATTGTCAAATCACAATATTGGTCCAGCCCAGCTTCAAATAACAACGGTGCATCTAAAATGACGAATTTTTGATAGTCACTTACCGTTTGAATTTCTTTGACAATTTGTGGAACCAAATGTCGAAATGTAATCGCATTTAGTTTCTCTAAATCCTGTTTGTTATGATAAATCAGCTCGGCTAGTTTGGCTCGGTTTAAACTACCATTTTCTAACAGAATATTTTGCTCTTGAAAAGCTTCTTTGACCTCGGACAAATACTCTGTTTCCGAGCTTGTCAGTTTTTTGGCCATGTTATCAGCATTGATAACTTTGGTATCTTGCCTTTTGGCTAACATTTCACTGATAGTGGTTTTTCCTGAACCTGACGAACCTGTAATTCCAATGACTTGCATTCTTTTTACTCCTTTACATTTTGATAAGCACAATACTCATCACAATCAAAACCCCTGCAATCATTTTCTTTAGCAAATGGTCTCTTTCCTTCAAAAATACATAACCAACAATGACATTAGAAATAACCGTCAATGCACTAATTGGCGCAACCAAGCTGACTTTTTGCAATTGATATGCTCTTAAAATCGCCACAATTGATAAAGACCACGTCACACCTGTCACAAAAATCGCTTTTTTATTGGCTCTTTCAAACTCATTTTTAATCTCTGAAAATTTAATTTTTTCTACCAAAGCAATCAAAATCGCTGGAATTCCCAAAGTCAGTGCTACGTAAAAAGGCAAATTAAAATTGTCCGAAATATTGACATCTAAAAATAACGCAATTGTATAAGCCATATTAGCAAACACACCCAGCCAAATATAACGGTTCATTTTAAATTCACCTTTTTGATAAAAAAGAAAAACATTACTCAAAATAATGAGAACCGCCCCCAAAAATTTATGAAAAATAAATTCTTCTTTTAGAAAAAGCAACCCTGCAAAAATCATAAATGTGGTAGACAATTGTTTCAACATACTAAACGTAGAAGCCTCAATTCCGCTTCTGACAGTTGTATTAACGCGGTCTGTTATGGCATAGAAAATAATCGATAATCCCAAAAAGAAGTAGATTTTTAAATCGGTTGGAAATTTCAGTCCAAAAAACGGACAAATCAACAACGCTGTACTGGTCGCAATGATTTCTAAAAGTACCGTTAGCGCTCCTGCGGATTGAAGCGTTCGGGTCGACATTTTGTAAAATTGTGTGAATATTGTTGCAAGCACAATATACAATACAACATACAAAATCCAGTTATTTAAAACATTCATATTCATTCTCCTCTTAAATTCGATATATATTCTTCAACTAACCCAATTAACTCCTCTGCTGTTTGAATTTGCTCCCAAGTTTTTTCTTTATTGGCTACAAATTCATCATCATAATCACTATCTTCTCTTATCGAACTTGCTTGCACTATTTTATGTCCTATGCTTCTAGGAAATAGATTGGTATGAACATAGTTCTTATTAAAATAACCTTGCACATCTTTATGCCTTTTAAAATCAATGGGTTCTAATGCTAAAACTGCTTTTATACTATGAAATATTGAATAATAAGCTCTGTTATTCGCACCTTTCAATTTATCTTTATGATATAACAATTCTGCCTCTTCTAAATTTTCCTTAACCTGTTCTAATCTATGCATCGCTAATTCTTTTGAAATTTTAGGACTCACTCAAAACCACTCCTTCTTTTTCAATATTTCTATAAAATGGCATTGCTTCTAACCAGTAATTGAATTTATCAATATTTTTAACCAATGGCGATAACATAATATCAAAATTATGATCCCATTCTAAATCATAAGCCAAACTCACAATTTTAGTTCGGTACTCTTCCAATTCCTCATCTGATAAATCGGTCAAAATCATAATGTCAACATCCGAACTTTCATGATAATCACCACGTGCATAAGAACCATACAAAATTACTTTTTTTAATCGATTTTCGAGAATTTTATTCACTCCTTTGGTAAATTCCTGTATCATATCATCTATTTCTTTTGGTATTTGTAAAACATTCTTTTTTTTATTCATTCTCTAATCCCCCAAACATTTTTACAACAATTCCTTTATCGCACTCGTCGCTAAAAAATCGCAACGATTGTTGTATTCGTTATCACTATGACCTTTGACTTTGATAAACGTCGTTTTGTGTTTTTTCGTTAAAGCATATAATGCTTCCCATAATTCTCGATTTTTGACAGGCTCTTTGCTAGCGGTTTTCCAGTTATTTTTTTGCCAATTATAAATCCAGCCTTGATTAAAGGCATTTACTACATAAGCACTATCGCTATAAATCTCCACTTCACATTCAAACTTGAGCAATTTTAAGGCTTCTAAAACAGCTGTTATCTCCATGATATTATTGGTTGTATCTTTGTTAGCTCCTGAAATTTCTTTTTGTGTGCCATCACACATCAAAATAGCACCCCAACCTCCTGGGCCAGGATTTCCAGAACAGGCACCATCTGTATAGATTGTTACTTTTTTCATAAAACTCTTTCCTTTTTTTCACGTTTATGATATTATATCAGTAAATAAAAAATTTTACAAGATAGGTGGTGATTTTTTGAGTGGAATTTTAGCTGTTATTTCAGAATATAATCCCTTTCATAATGGACATTTAAAACATTTGACCTTTTCCAAACAACTCACCAAAGCAGATTTTTCCCTTGCTATTATCACAGGAAATTTTGTGCAACGTGGCGATACCTCATTGGTCGACAAATGGACCAAAGCTGAAATGGCCTTAGCTGCTGGTTTTGATATGGTTCTTGAATTACCAACCATTTATGCCATTTCCAGTGCTGAAAATTTTGCAGAAGGTGCCATCAAAATCCTAAATAGTCTAGGCATTGTAGATTTTCTGTCCTTCGGAAGCGAACTTGGTCAAATCGAACCTTTAAATGATTTAGCACATCTTTTATACAAAGAACCAAAAGAACTCTCTTATCTGATTCATCAACATTTGAAAACAGGAGTTTCTTATCCACGCGCACGTGAAATGGCATTGACCCAATTTTTAGGGGAAAATGCAACCTACAAACAAGCACTAACCAATCCTAACAACATTTTAGGTATTGAATATTTGAAAGCCATGAAAAAATACAAATCTACTTTCAAACCCATCACCATCAAACGAGAATATGCTGAACATCATTCAGATACTATCAAAAAAGGCATAGCTAGTAGTACCACCATTCGAGCCATGTTGCAAAAAGGAAAAAACATCCATACCTTGGTTCCTTTTGAAACCTATGAATTACTAGAAAAGCAAAAACAAGAAGGAAAAATCGTGCCAAACTTAGCTGTTTTTGAAAAAGAAATTCTGTATGCCTTGCGTGTTATGACACTTCCAGAAATTGCTGCTTTACCAGAAGTTTCAGAAGGTTTGGAAAACAAAATCAAAATGGCAGTCAACCATTGTAATCATTTAAGCGATTTGCTTGCCAAAATCAAATCTAAACGCTTTACAGCCACCAGAATTCAGCGAATTTTGCTTTACGCACTTTTGCACATCACTCAAAAAGACATGAATGTTTCCAAAAAGATAATACCATACGTTCGTGTTCTCGGTTTTAATAAACATGGCAAAAAAATTATTTCTGCCATTGCCAAACAAAATCCGAAAACACATATTATCATTTCGGTTAATCAATTTATGGAAAATAATACAGATGCCCATTTGAAAAATATGCTATCCAAAGATATTTTAGCAACTAATATTTATACTTTGGGTTATCAAAATGAACCAGAAGCCAATTTGGACTATACACATAAGGTAATTGATGTTTAAAAAAGACTATTTCAACACGAAAAAACGGAAATAATTCAAAATTATCTCCGTTTTTTTTCATCAATAGCCCTACCTTTTATTATATCATATTTATGTTGATTTGTCAACTTGACTTTTCTTCAAGTTTCGGTATTTTTTCAAACAAGCCGAA
>CANTGH010000001.1 GCA_947653235.1 uncultured Clostridium sp. | reverse complement strand
GCGGCTGTTAACCGCAGGGTCGTAAGTTCGAGTCTTACTGGAGGAGCCAAAAAGAAAGTTCTAAAAGTTAAATGCAAGGTGACTTTTAGAGTTTTTTTATTGTAAAAAATATTTTAGAATAGGGTGAGAGTAATGAATAAGGTAGTATTAGTTACAGGAGCTTCAAGAGGCATTGGAAAGGCTATTGCAGAAGAGTTTGCGAGAGGGGGGGACAATGTTATTCTTAACTATATTAAAAATAAGGATAAAGCTGAAAAATTAAGAAATGAATTAGAGAATGAGTATAAAATAAAAGCATTAGCGATACAAACGGATATTTCAAAGGAGCATCAAGTTCAAAAAATGGTAGAAATGATTATAAAAGAATTTGGAAAAATTGATGTTCTTGTTAATAATGCTGGAATTGCAATTGATAAAGAATTCGAAAATAGAACAGTAGAGGATTGGAAAAAAACGCTAAATGTGAATTTGATTGCACCGTTTATTGTGAGCAAATATGTTGGAAATGAAATGTTGAAAAATAAAAGTGGAAAAATCATTAATGTATCAAGTACGAATGGAATTAACTCATTTTTCCCGACCAGTATAGATTATGACGCCTCAAAGGCAGGGTTAATCAATTTAACGCATAATTTGGCAATTCAATTTGCACCATACATAAATGTGAATTGTGTAGCACCATGCTGGGTAAATACAGATATGAATAAGGAGCTGCCAAAGGAATTGATAGAAGATGAAACCGAAAAAATCTATAAGAAAAGATTTGCTCAGCCAAGTGAAATTGCGAAAGTTGTTGCTTTTTTGGCTAGTGATGATGCAGATTATATAAATAGTGAAGTAATAAAAGTAGATGGAGGATATTAGAAATGAAAGTATTAATTATTTGTAGCAAAGCGTTTTATAAAGATATTGCACCAATTAAACAAAAGTTAGAAGAAATGGGACATGTTGTAGAGTTACCCAATTCTTATTATCAACCAGATGCAGAAAAGAAAAGTTGGGACTTGGGGCAAGAAGCACATAGTGAATTTAAAGCGAGAATGTTTCGAATGAGTGAAGAAAGAATTAGGGAAGTAGATGCTGTATTAACGTTAAATTTTGATAAAAATGGAAAGAAAAACTATATTGGAGGGGCAACGTTTATTGAACTTTACGAAGCATTTATGAAAGATAAAAAAATTTATTTATATCATGCAATTCCAGAAGGAATGTTATACGATGAAATAGCAGGATTTTCTCCAATTGTCATAAATGAGGATTTGAGTTTGGTAAAATAAATTTAGGAGAAGGGAGAAAAAATAATGCAAGGAAAGAAAGTTGTTTTAATTACAGGAGGAACGAGTGGGATTGGATTTGGAACAATAGAATATTTATTGGAGCAGGGAAATTATGAAGTAATTTCTCTTTCAAGAGGAGATAAAAATTTGGAGCTTTCCAAAGAGAAATTAGCTGATAATGCTAAAAAAGTTACTTTTTTACGTGGCGACATTAGTTCAGAAAAGGATGTTAAGAAGATACGAGAAGAAATTTTAAAAAAGAATCATAGACTAGAAAACGATTGCCGAAATGTCTATTACATTGGTGATGGTTATAGTGATTTGGTAGCCATGAAATTTGTACATAAGTTTGGCGGAAAGGCAATTTTTGTACAACAACCAAATCAGGAAGACGAATTTTATTTACAGAATCATAAAATTTATGAAAGGTTAAAAGCTGAGGAACTGATTGATTTTGTTTGTATTGCAGATTATAGAAAAGGAAGTAAGCTTTGGAATCTTTTGCAAAGGAAATAGGAAGGGAAATGAAACATGATAAAAAATGTTGTATTTGATTTGGGACAAGTGTTAATTGAATTTGAGCCTTTAAAGTATTTAAAGCCATATGGTTTTGATAAAATAACCAATCAAACATTGAGAGAAATCATATTTTATAGTGAAGAATGGGAAGATTGCAATCGTGGAAAATATAAAAATAATAGCGATTTGGTAGAAATATTGTGTGATAAAAATCCTCAATATGCAGATAAAATAAAATTGGTTTTAGATAAAAATTGGGTTAAATTGCTTTACTTGAAAAAAGATACGGAAGAGTTTGTGAATGAATTAAAGCAAAAAGGTTTTAAAATTTATATTTTATCTAATATTTCAGAAGAGTCTTATGAATTTATTAAACAATTTGATTTCTGGAGAAATGTCGATGGTGCCGTATTTTCTTATCAAGAAAAAGTATGTAAACCAGATGTGAGAATATATGAGAAGCTTTTGGGGAAATATTGTTTAATTCCTAATCAAAGTATTTTTATTGATGATCGAGAAGACAATATTGCAGTAGCCAAGAATTTGCAAATGCATGGTGTTTTATTTCGCAATCTTGAAGAGACTAAAAAAGAAGTGGAAAATTTAATTGTTTTAGGAAAAAAGTAAATTTTATGTGTTATAATATATAAGGAAGATAGAAATATAAATAAAAGGAGAGAAATTATGAATCCCTATTCTGTATTACAAATTAATGAAAGGATGTCGAATAATTATTTGAAAAATAATTTGAAAGCATTTGGTGAGTTGTCAGAGACGAAAATAGAAGAAATGTTGATCAATCAAGACGAGGAACAGCAAAGAGAAACACTATTGGATGAATTAATTAAAGTAAAATTTGATTTTTTTTGTGCTCATGCTATTGAAAGGGCTAGAAAAATATTACCACAAGGGGTTTCTTGGAAAAAAATAGAAGAGGAAGCTAAAAGAAATCAAGATTTAATTCGTGAAGCGTATGAGATGATTTGTACACAAGAAAGAAGAGAAGCGTTTGAAAAAGAGAAAAACACGCCTGTATCATCAATGACAAGGGCTGAAGAGTTTTTGCAAAGACAGGCAAAATGGCAAACTAATCGTACCCAATATGTACCTTCCATGGAGGAACTAGAAAAAAAGAGGCAAAGGAATCTAGATAGAAAAAATTCCGAAAATCAATTTCCAGATTATACGGGGGATCCGTATTTATGGAAAGTTACTTTAAATGATAGCAAAAATCTTCTTTTTTTGGATGGAAAAAATGATCGTGAACAACAAATCATTGTGACTTTATTAGGGGGATTTAATTTTCAGTATAATCAAATAGAAACAAAAGAAGGCAATTTTAAATCTTATGCGAATATAATTGGAATAACAAAATTAGATAGTAAGGGAAAAATAAAAAGAAGCGATATTGGAATTGCAAATTTAAAAAATACTGATAAAACAATAGATCGAGAATTTTTTAAAAGTGTTTTTTGTTCTGATGAAGTGATTGATTATGTACAAGCCAATAACCATGGTTTTATGGGAAGTATTGCAAAAGCGGTAAATGAATTAGGATATTTGGAATATTATATTGAATATAATGGAATTTGTGATACGGAATTAGTAACAGCTATTCAATTAGCCAATACTACCAATGGATTGGTAGGAGAAAATGGTAGGATGGTTGAAAATTTTGAAGTTTTAAAAGAAAAATTGCTTCAAATACAAGAAATGTTTGTTGTGGGTTATCATCAACAAACAATAAGAAGAAATGAAACACCAAAGGAAGGAGCGCCAAGATGGGGAAAGTAATGTGGAAAGCGGGAACTTTTTTGTATCCACTTCCTGCTGTTTTAGTCACATCAGGAACAATGGAAAAATCCAATATTATGACAGTAGCCTGGACTGGAATTATTAACACCAATCCTGCTATTGTGTATATTTCAGTAAGACCAGAAAGATATTCTTATCATTTGATAAAACAACAAAAAGAATTTGTGATTAATTTGACAACAGAAAAGTTAGCATTTGCAACAGATTGGTGTGGAGTAAGAAGCGGTGAAAAATATGACAAATTCAAAGAAATGAAATTGACGAAGGAAAAGGCAAATTTTGTAAAATGTCCTATGATAAAAGAAAGTCCCGTTTGTGTAGAATGTAAAGTGATTGAGGAAAGGGAATATGGAAGTCACGTTCAGTTTGTGGCTGAGGTTTTAGCCATTCAAGCAGATGAAAAATATATTGATTTGAATGGCGGATTTGATATTTCCAAATGCAATTTAATTTCTTATAGTAATGGTGGCTATTATACACAAGGAAAAAAGATTGGGAAATTTGGATTTTCAGTGCAAAAAAGAAAGAATATTGCAAGAATGCACAAAAATGTTAAAAATTTGCATAAAAACATTGACAGTCGTAAGAATTTGTGATAAAGTATTAAAGCATGTATTCTAAAATGGATATATGAACTCACATCGTTAAAAAAGGAAAATAAACGGAGGTGTAATAAAAATGGCTTCAAAAGGACCAAGAGAAAAATGCTTAATTTTAGAATGTACAGTATGTAAAAGAAGAACCTATGTAACAGATAAAAATAAAAGGAATGATCCAGACAGATTAGTAATAAAAAAACATTGTAAATTCTGTAACAAACACACAATTCACAAAGAAACTAAGTAAATCCTGTAAGGGGGAAATTATGGCGAAGAAAGAAAATAGTAAAGAGAAAAACAAAAATAACTTTTTAAAAGACTTAAAAGCTGAATTAAAAAAAGTTACATGGCCAACTCTTAAAAAACTAGTTAATAATACATTTGCAGTTATATCCATTGTGATAATCTTAGCAATGATTGTATTTGTATTAAATGTATGTTTTGAGAACTTGAATAAATTTGGAATTGAACGATTAAAATCATTGGTTTCAAGTAGCACACAAAGCGAAGAAGATCCTAATTCAGAAAACGAAACAGAAGAAAATGATGATTTTGAAGGAATTAAATTAACGCCACAAGAAAATAATGAAGGAACAGATTTAGAAGGACAAACAAATGACAATTCTGAAGAAGTTACACAACAATAAATAAAAGGAGGCCGACCAAATCATGTCTCAAGAAAAAAATGAAGCAAATTGGTATGTTATTCATACATATTCAGGATATGAAAATAAAGTTAAAACAGATTTGGAAAAAACCATCAAAAACAGAGAACTAGAAGACTATTTTTTCAATATTGTAGTTCCTATGGAAGAACAAGTTGAAATTAAGGATGGGAAAAGAAAAACAAACTTAAAAAAAGTATTTCCAGGTTATGTTTTAATCAAAATGATTGTAACTGAAGAATCTTGGTATATTGTTCGCAATACAAGAGGTGTTACAGGATTTGTTGGTTCTGGTACAGACCCAATTCCGTTAACAGAAACAGAAATCAGAAATATGGGATTTGATGATGTTCCAGTCAATGTAGATTATGACACAAATGATACCGTACAAGTCATAAACGGACCACTAGAAGGATTTGTTGGTACGGTACAGGAAATTAATAAAGAAAAACAAAAAGTGAAAGTTTTAGTTTCAATGTTTGGAAGAGAAACACCAGTGGAGCTAGAATTTGCACAAGTTCAAAAAGTAAATTAAAGGTGAAGGGAGAAAATAAAAATGGCAGAGAAAGAAGTCGTAAATGTGATTAAATTACAAATAGAAGCTGGAAAAGCATCACCAGCTCCACCAGTTGGACCTGCGTTAGGTTCGAGTGGTGTCAATATTATGCAATTTGTAAAAGAATTTAATGATAAAACAGCTAATCAACCAGGAATGATTATCCCAGTGGTTATTTCTGTTTACAAAGATAAATCTTTTACATTTATTACAAAAGTTGCACCAGTTGCAGTTCTTATCAAAAAAGCAATTAATTTGGCTAAAGGTTCAGGAAAACCTAATATGGACAAAGTTGCTAAAATTACAAAAGCACAAGTTGAAGAAATTGCAAAACAAAAAATGGAAGATTTGAATGCAGGTTCCTTAGAAACAGCTATGAGTATGGTAATGGGAACAGCACGTTCTATGGGTGTGACAGTAGTAGAATAGTTAATTTTCAGAAGAAGTTCTGATAAAATAAAATTTTTGGGAGAATGTTATATTCGTTTGTACCAAGGGAGGTTAAATATGAAAAGAGGAAAAATATACAAAGAAGCAGCAAAATTAGTTGACAGTACAAAAACGTATAATGCCAAAGAAGCATTGGAAATCATTCAAAAAATGCCAAAAAGAAAATTTGATGAAACCGTTGAATTACATGTTCGATTAGGTGTTGATTCCAAACATGCGGATCAACAAGTAAGAGGCACAGTTGTGTTACCTCATGGAACTGGTAAATCATTAAAAGTTTTAGTATTTGCAAAAGGTGATAAAGCCAAAGAAGCAGAAGCTGCTGGTGCAGATTATGTAGGGGCTGAGGAATTAGTTCCTAAAATTGAAAAAGAAAACTGGTTTGATTATGATGTCATTGTGGCTACACCAGACATGATGGGTGTTATCGGAAGACTAGGAAAAGTATTAGGTCCAAAAGGCTTAATGCCAAATCCTAAGTCAGGAACAGTTACAATGGATGTAACAAAAGCAATTGAAGAAATCAAATCTGGTAAAGTAGAATATCGTTTGGATAAAACAAACATTATTCATTTAGGATTTGGAAAAGTATCCTTTGGTTCTGACAAATTGGAAGAAAATTATAGTACTATTATAGATGCTATTATTAAAGCAAAACCATCAGCTGCTAAGGGACAATATATCAAAAGCATTGCCATCTCAACAACGATGGGACCAAGTATGTATATTAACTAAAAAATAGAACCGAAGACAGTAGGTTAAGATAGGTGTTCAAGTGAAAAACGAGTTACACATATCTTATTTAGAGCATAGCTCTAATTTCCTTGTAAATCCTACCGAGGTAAAAGAAGTAGAAAACTCTTCCATTATCTCGTGCGGATTTTTGAAGAGTTTTTAATTTATTTATATAGATTTGAAGGAGGTGAAAAAATGGCAAATAAAGAAATTATTGCACAAAAAGAAAAAGAAGTCAAAGAATTAGCAGAAAAAATAAAAAATGCTGGTTTAGTACTTTTAACAGATTACAGAGGGATTAATGTAGAAGATGTTACACAATTAAGAAAAACAGTTAGAGAAGCAAATGGAGAATATTGTGTTATTAAAAATAATATTACAAGAAGAGCTTTGGCTGAATGTGGATTTGATTTAGGTGATAGCCTAATTGGACCAACAGCTGTTATTCTTACAGGTGAAGAATACTTACCGACTTTAAAAGCAATTTACAAATATTCGAAAGCTAATGATTTTTATAAAATAAAATCAGGAGTTTTAGAAGGGAAAGTAGCATCCATAGAAGAATTGAATACATTAGCGGTACTTCCATCAAGAGAAGAATTAATTGCAAAATTGGCAGGATGTTTACTTGCAAATGTATCGAAATTGGCGGCAACATTAGATGCTGTGCGTGTTAAAAAAGAAACTGAGACAACAGAAGCATAAAGCGATTTGTTGTATCACAAAAAAGTTTTAACAAAAATAAAATAAAAAGGAGAATAAAAAAATGAGTGAAAAAACAGATAAAATGTTAGAAGAAATCGACAGCTTAACCGTTGTTGAATTATCAGAATTAGTAAAAGGAATTGAAGAGAAATATGGTGTTACAGCAGCAGCTGTTGCAGCACCAGCTGCTGGAGGAGCTGCAGGTGCAGATGCAGGTGCTGAAAAATCAGACTTTACAGTTGTATTAAAAGAAACAGGAGCAAACAAAATTGCTGTTATCAAAGTGATTAGAGAAGTGACAGGATTAGGCTTAAAAGAAGCAAAAGAAATCGCTGATGGTGCACCAAAAACAATTAAAGAAGGTGTAGCAAAAGAAGAAGCAGAAGAAATGAAAGCAAAATTCAGCGAAGCTGGAGCTGTTATTGAATTACAATAATTTTATATAAAAAAACAGTATTTTAGAGGGTATAGGCGGTTTTTAACGTCTGTACCCTCTTGACATTTGCCTAAAATTATGTTCCTGAACTTTGCCTAAAATATGTTTTTAAATTTTAGAAATCTATTGCTATTATTTTTATTTTAAGGTATACTATCGACAGAGGTGTTTTTATATGAAAAATCAAAAACGGAATTACGATGGTAAGTCTTGTGATTTATATTGCTTCTTTTGTGATTGTAATGGCAATTGTTGGAAGTATTACAACCTTTTTTAATAATAATATAAGAAATTTGGGAAATTCAGAAAGTAGTAGTTCAGAATACAATAAATTTAATTTGTATATGTTAGAATATACAAAAAATGGATATGAAGTAAAATTTTCTAGTCAATACGAAGAAAAGGATCCGTATATCACGTTTTCAAAAGGAGAAGAAAAAAATAGTTTTGTTAAACTTGGCGATGTTCTTTATTTCAACCAAATTAAATTATGTGAAAATGTGGATGAGCTTAAGTTTAATTTAAAAGAAGATAGTAACGTGTTACAAACCTATTTGAAAGTGGCAGGTGTAGAGTATACAACAGATTATGTCATGAGTTCAGAAAAGGATGATGGAATAACAGCAAGTGATATTGCAAATGCAAGTGATAAAAGTAAATATTATGGTGCAACTGTGACAGGATATAATTGCCTAAATAATGCTGCTGTAAATGTATGGAAAATATTTTATGCAGATAGTGATAATATATTTTTGATAGCTGGAAATTATATTGCTTCTAATTATGTTCCAAATGGAAAAGGCGGTAGTGTGATTAATACCAATGGAACGCATATGATGCATTTTTCTAATATATTAAAGGATTATAAAGGTTCTGAAGATATAACAGGTTTGAATGTAAAAAACTTAAATAAAGATTATCTAATAACGAAAAATTATTCAAGTGTCAATAGCAATATGAAAGCCGTGGCTTATATGCTAGATACAAGAGCATGGGCAGGATTTGCAGGTGACAAAGCAAGTTATGCAATAGGAGGGACAACAATAGAAATGTTGTTGAAATCTTATAGTGAAAAATATGGAGTGGATTATAAAACACAAACCAGTAGTCATACAGGCTATAGAATAAGTAAAGATGGAGGAGCTACTTGGTCCAATGATTGTGCAAAAATGCTAAAGGAAACAGATGACTTATATGTAATAAATGCTACAGATAAAGCACATGCATTATGGATTGCTTCACCTGCAGCTGTAGGAAATGATGAAGTTATGAATATACATTATAATGGTGACATAGCGGGAGGTACTTATTCTATAGAAAAACGACGGTTTTCGTCCAGTTGTTTGTTTAAATGCAAAAGTAAAATTGATTGCAAAGGAAGATGGCACATACGAGATTCCATAATGAAAAACTCCTCAGTATTAACTGAGGAATTTTTGCTACAAAAATTTTTTTAGTCGATCGATACTATTTTCCTGAAAAGCAATAAAACCATTTAAAATATCTTTTACATCTTTTGATGCTTCTGGACTTTGATTTAAAAGTTTGACTCCTTTGATAATTCCCATGTCATAACCTTGTATCATAATTTCAGAAAGTTGTGAATTGGTTTTATCGTTCATTGTATTGAATTGAATACCAGTCCAACCCATTATTTTTTCCCCCATGGGTGTGTCATCTGGGATTTCTCCGATTGCTTCAAATTTTTCATTGATGCGTTTTTCTGTTTCTTGATATTGATTATATTGATAACTTAGTTCGTTTTTAAATTTTTCATCTGTACTTTTTTGTGCTACCATCGCAATGGAATCTTTTCCCATACATACACCTTTGTGTATTTCGTTTAAAATTGTTAAATCGTTCATAAAAGCCTCCTTAAAAATAGTATTGGGTAATTTTTAAAAATTATTCGTTGAAACATTGAAACTCTTGAAATAATGAGATATAATACAAAAGAGGTAAAAAAATGAATTGGACAAAGGAACAAAAAAAGGCTATATTTGAAAAAGATAATAATATATTAGTTGCAGCAGCAGCACGGCAGTGGAAAAACAGCTGTTTTGGTGGAAAGAATTATTCAGAAAATCTTAAAAGATACCATCGATATTGATAAATTATTAGTGGTAACATTTACCAATGCAGCAGCATCTGAAATGAGAGAAAGAGTATTGGATGCGATTTATAAAAAATTGGATGAAAATCCAGAAGATGAAAATTTGCAAAAACAAATTGTTTTATTAGGAAAATCCAATATTTGTACCATTCATTCTTTTTGTTTGGATGTCATTAAAAATAACTTTTTTGAAGTCAATTTATCAGCTAATGTTAGAATTGCATCTGAGGAGGAAATTCAGTTATTAAAACAGGAAGTTTTAGAAGAAATATTGGAAGAATTGTATGAGGCAGAAGAGGAAACATTTACAAAATTAATAGAAAATTATACGAGTTATAGAGGGGATGAATCGATTCAAGAAATGGTTTTGCAAATCTATCGCCTTATTCAAAGTATGCCTTTTCCTCAAAAATGGTTGGATGAAAAAGTAGAAATGTTTTGTGCTTCTCAAAATAAAAAACAGGATTTTTCAAACTCCATTTGGGGACAAATTGTATTAGAGAATTTTAAAGAAGAAGTTTTGAGCGGAATGAACCAAATTAAGATAGAAAAAAACAAATTAGAACAACAGCTAGAAATGGAAAAATACAGCCAAACACTTCAAAAAGATGAAACAATTCTACAAAAACTATATGATTCTTGTAACACTTGGGATGAAGCCTTTCATTATGCCAATAAACTTGAATTTGATCGATGGCCTTCTGATAAAAAGGCAAATCCAGAATTAAAAGAAGAAGCTAAGAAAGTACGAAATCAAGTGAAAGATAAAATCAATGTGAGCATTAAAAAAACATTGTTATATGACTCGCAAGAAGCCTTTGATGATATTTTTATTTTATATGACAACTTACTAGCACTTAAAAATTTAATAGTGAGATTTGATGAAACCTTCAAAGCAAAGAAAAAGAGCAAAAATATTATTGATTTTTCAGATATAGAGCATTATGCATTAGAAATTTTAGTGCAAGAGAATGAAAATGGAATTCCTTTTCCAACGGAAGTTGCTAAAAAATTGCAAGAAAAATTTGAAGAAATTGCGATTGACGAATATCAAGATAGTAATGAGATACAAGAATATATTTTAAAATCCATATCACGTGGCAATAATATTTTTATGGTTGGTGATGTCAAACAAAGTATTTATAAATTTAGACAGGCTTGCCCTCAATTATTTTTGGAAAAATACGAACAATATGATTTAAGTGGTAATGCCAAAGGTCAGAAAATTCAATTATTTAAAAATTTTAGAAGCAATCAAAATATTTTGGACATAACAAATGTTGTTTTTGAAAATATCATGAGCAAAAAATTGGGTGATATAAATTATACCAAAGAAGAATATTTGAATTTAGGAGCTAATTATCCACAAATTGAACATCATGTGGGGAAAAGTGAATTGCATATTATCGACATAAAAAGTCAAGATGAAACAATACAAATCCAAGAAAATTCAAATGAAGAAAACGAAAGAGAGTTAAGCAAGATAGAGTTAGAGGCAATTTGTGTAAGAGAGCAAATTCAAAAACTCATTCAAAATGAAAAACTAATCCAAGGAAAAGATGGAAATAGTCGAAAAATACAGTACAGAGATATTGTAATTTTATTACGTTCTACCAAAAGTACAGCACCGATTTTTGAAAAAGAATTGTCTCAAAATGGAATTCCAGTTTTTTCAGATACATCAGCAGAATATTTTGATACAATGGAGGTACAAACTGTCATAAATGTCCTAAAAATGCTAGATAATCCATTAGACGATATTAACTTAGTAGCTGTTATGCGATCGCCAATTGGTCGATTTTCCGATAATGAGATTCTAGAAATTCGTTTACCCAATCGAGACGAACGTGTCTATTCAAACTTATTAAATTTGCCAAAAGAAATGGAAAAATCACTACAAGAAAAAATAAACCAATTTTTAAATCATTTACAAAATTGGAAGCAAGAAAGTGAACTCTTAAGTTTAGCAGAATTAATTTGGAAAATTTATACCGATACAGGTTTTTTGGAATACGTTGGCCTTATGCCAAATGGAACCTTAAGACAAGCTAACTTAAGGATGTTGTTTGAACGTGCCAAAGAATATGAAAAAACTAGCTTTAGCGGACTCTTCCATTTCATACGTTTTGTCGAAAAGTTAAAAAGTGGTAATTCAGATATGTCTGCTGCTAAAGTAATTGGAGAAAATGAAAATGTAGTTAGAATTATGAGTATTCATAAAAGTAAAGGATTAGAATTTCCAGTTGTATTTTTATGTTGTGCTAATAAAAAAATGAATTTACAAGATTTAAAAAAAGATATTTTAGTTCATAATACTATTGGATTTGGTCCGCAATACATCGATTATGAAAGGAAAATTCAATATCCAACAGTTGCCAAAGAAGCAATCAAAATAGTTGAAAAAAACGAAACTATTTCCGAAGAAATGAGAATCCTCTATGTTGCACTCACACGTGCCAAAGAAAAACTAATCATTACAGCTACAGTTAATGATTTTCATAAAGAACAAAATCAAAAAATAGATTTGTTAAATATGTATACTGAGCAAGAGACAAAAATCGATCCAATTCTCTTAAAAAAATATGATTCCTATTTTGACTGGATTCATTTGGTATTGTTAAAAGGAGAATTGCAAAACCAGTTAGCTGTGTTGGTTCATTCCAAAGAGGAGTTTAAAAAAACGCAACCTATCCAAGAAAATATAAGGAAGATAGATTGGAATAAAGAAATAGATAGGCAAGCTATCGAGAAAATATTTCAATGGGAATATCCACACAAGGCTTTGGTTGATATGCCAATCAAAACAACAGTTTCAGAGTTAAAGCAACGTAAAAATAAAACAGAAAAAGAGCCAATTGGCTTAGAACACATCCGTCTTCAATTGGCACAAAACAAACAGGAAATTACATCTGTTCGAAAAGGAACCATAATACATTTTATTTTACAGAAATTAGATTTTACGAAGAGTTATACCAAACAAGAACTGCAAGATTTTGTCAATCAACTCTGCCTGCGAAAAATCGTTCAACAAGAGGAATTAGCAAAGATTGATTTATGTGAAATTGAAGCATTTTTAAATTCAAGAATGTATACAAGAATAAAACGAGCTCCAATATTAGAAAAAGAAAAAGCATTTTGTGTTCATTTAAAACGTGAAGAATATGATGCACATGAAATTGCTATACAAGGCATGATAGATTTATATTTTATTGATGAACAAAATCATCTTGTTTTAGTGGATTATAAAACAGATTTTGTGCAAACAGAAGAAATTCTCAAAGAAAAATATGTTGTGCAATTAGAAATCTATAAACAAGCTTTAGAAATCAGTTTAAATAGAAAGGTTGATGAAACTTATATTTATTCAACCATGCTTCAAAAATGGATTAATTTGTAAAAAAGTTTGAAAAAAAGTAAATTTATGTTTATAATAGAAATATCAAATAAAAAGGAGATAGAAAAATGAAACCTAAAATTTCACCCCTTATCATGATACTGATGATTTTCGTTGTAATAATGGCTGGAATTGCTCTAAAACTTATCATTGACAAAACTAAATCGGATAGTGCCAACAATGGGAAAACAAAGGTAGCTGAAATACTTCCACAATTAGATTTAAGTACCAATACCGATGAGAAGTATCAAAAAACAATTGTCATTACCATAAATGCTACCACAGAAGACGAAGCTGGCATTGATTCAATTATTTTTCCAGATGGCTCTATCAATCGTTCTAATCATGCAACATATGAAGTTAAACAAAATGGAACCTACACTTTTAAAGCCAAAGGAAAGAATGGTCAAATGGCTTCTGCTTCAATCGAAGTGGGCAATTTACAAGAGGCTTCTGCTACTGAGCCATACATGCCAACTGGTTTTTCACATGTAGAAGGAGAAGTAGAAAATGGTTATGTAATTCAAGATTCTTTTGGTAATCAGTTTGTTTGGGTACCAGTAAAAAGTGGGAAAATGACAAGAAACACGATGTTGGATAAAGATTATGATGAATCGAATAATACAGCCTCTGCATTAGTCAATAGTGTTGCACAAAATTATGGATTTTACATTGCCAGATACGAAGCGTCTCTTTATGAAAAAGAAGGAGAAAAAACAGCTTCTAGTATTGCTAATGCATCACCTTGGACAAATATTACGTATTCTGAAGCAGCAGAAGTGGCAAATAAAGCATCTTCTGTATTTGGTTATGATGGGTATCAAACCGCTATTATGAACAGCTATGCTTGGGACACCACTTTAGAATGGCTAGATAGTTGTTTTGAAAATTATTCTACCAACACAAGTTATGGAAATTATTCAGGCAACATTCAAAATACAGGAGTGACTGAGTCCGATAGAAAAAATAACATATGTGATTTAGCAGGAAACGTAAGAGAATGGACAACTGAAATCTATAAAGTAAAACCTGCAACCACTAATTCAAGCTCAAAAAACAAAAAGAAAAATACAACCAATGAACAAACTGTTGCAGAAACAGTTACTTACCGAGTTGTACGAGGTGGCGGTGCTAATCTAAGCAGGACGGCTAGCAGTCATACAGGCTACAAAGAAAATATGACAGATTATTATTGGGGATTTAGGATGATATTATATCAATAGTCCTAAAAATCAGTAAAATCAAGTGAGAGCATATTTTTGCCATTTCGTCAACTTGACATAAGTCTGAAAATATGATATAATAAAAGGTGAGGGTATTTTTGCTCTCTCAAAGCAAAAAATATAGTAAATTGCATAAATAATCAAAAAAAACGCCATTCTATAAAAGGGATGGTGTTTATGTTTGGAAAATTAAATAGGAATTTAGAGCGATTGAGCCGAAAATTAGAGGAACAAAATTTGCAAGAATTAATTTATATTTTGGGCAATAAAAAAGAGATTTTTAGGCGCAATTTTTGGGCTGGAGTTAGCCGAGGTGTTGGGATAGGGATTGGTGTTACCATCATAACAGCTATTTTAATTATTCTTCTAGAAAAAATCGTTACACTTAATATTCCAGTCATTGGAAAATACATTGCAGATATTATTAAAATTGTCGAAAATAACAGATATTAAGTGAATCGTCACAAATTCGACAAAGTTACATAATATATACAAAAGGAGTGATAATATGTTAGATTTTTTCATGCAATTAGTCTTATGGGTTTTGTGTATATATGGCTTATTTAGTATAATTCAGGACTGTGTAAATTTTAATACTTATAAAAAATTAGAAGAGAACATAAAATTTGTCATGACTGTAAAAAATGTCGAAAATGGAATTGAAGAATACATTCGAGAGTTGACCTATGGAAGGAATTTTTATAATAATTTGGTGGTCATTGATTTGGAGTCGGAAGATGAAACATTAAATATTTTACATAAATTAGAAAAAGAAAAATTTAATATGAAAGTTCTTGAAAAAGAGCAAGGAAAAGATTATTTAAACAATATGGTTCCTTAATTCAAATTTTACAATTTGATTACATTGGAAGAAAATCTTGCAAAAATTGAAATGATTAGTTATAATAACATCAATAATGAGGGCAGAAAAAGTTCAGTTCTGCCTCTATAAAAAATAAAAGGAGAAAACCAAAGATGAAGAGAAAATAAGGAATTACTTTAATTGCGCTTGTTGTCACTATTATTGTATTATTAATTTTGGCTGGAGTGAGTTTGAATTTAATAGCGGGAGAAAATGGAATTTTGAAACGTGCGACAAATACAGCAGACAAAAGTAATTTGGCAAGCATTGAAGAAGAAATCCGTTTGCACTATAATGCTGTGATGATTGATGTATTAGCTAATCATTGGGATAATGCCAAAAAAGCAGAAGAATTAGAAAAAGAACTTCGAAAAGAGGATTCAAATGCTACAGTCATTCCAGTAGAAACAGATTTATTAGTAAATTATAAGGGCAAAGATGTGACCATTACGAATGAAGGAGAAATCATCTTGGAAGACGAATCGATGGGAGCAAAGCCAACAGGAAGAGTGGACAAAATAACAACAGCAGAAGGAGTAGCCAAAGTGGAATTGCAAGTTATTGCTAGCACAACAGATGGAACAATACAAGAAATACAACCACTTAATGGAGCTGTTTTGAAAGAAGGAACTACAGATAGATTTGAAGTGACGAGTAATGGAATTTATTATTTTAGAATAAAAGGAAGCAATGGAAGAACAGCGATTGTGAAAAGTGAAGAGGTAAGTAATGTATTAGAAATTTCAAATTCATTATTGGAAGGTATATCCAAAATCAGTAGTAGTGGACTTAAAAAAGTAAAAGTAGCAGGAAAGACAGAAACTAAGACATATTCATTAGATGTTATTCATAACAAAGGAGACTTAGTTCTGGATGGAATACAAGATGTAGAAGGTGTTTGGCGTGGAAAAGAAGAAGGAAAAAATATTTATGTTTTTGGAACGCAAGCTGATGTAGCAACAGATAGTGAATATGCTCAAAATACGGTAGTATTAAAAGTAGAAGGAAATTTAACAATCAATAATGGAGTAAAAGTAAGAGCTGTCCAAAGTGAAGAAGGCTACGGAGGACCGAAAGGAATGATTATTTATTGTACAGGCACACTAACTAACAATGGAATGATCAGTATGACAGCTTGTGGAGCTAGAGCTGAAGGAGAGAATGTATATTTGTGGAAAAATACAGAGGGAAATTTTGAATATGTACCGGCAGTAGGTGGTGCAGGGGGAATTATACCATCCACAACAAATACAGAAGGAAACAATGGTGAAAATGGAACAAGTAGAGCAACTGGTGGAGGAGGTTCTGGAGCAAATGGAAATGCCAATCCATTTATGGGAAGAGGTTGTGGTGCAAAAGGTACTTCTTATTCTGGGGGAACTGGAGGAGGAGGACATGCGATTGAAATGACTGGTCATTCCATAGCAGATGGAGAAGAAAATGGTGGTGCAGGTGGTGAAGGTTCAAGGATTGAAGGTGATGCGTATTCAGGAGGTGGAGCTGGTAATCCTGGTGCAATTGGTCATGCTGGAAATGGAACTAGACCTGACTTAAATGGAGAGAATGGAACAGGTGGATTGTTAGTTATATATGCTAATGCGATACAAAATAATGCTGATATAGAAGCTAATGGAAAAAGGGGCGGCGGCGGAGATAACGTTTTTAGTGGAGGTTCATCTGGAGGAGGATCGATTAATATATTTTATAAAACAAATTACGCTAATAAAGGACAAATAACAGCCAATGGAGGAATAGAAAACGTAGCATATAAAGGCGGTGATGGCGGAACAGGCTCAATATCGGTTGGAAGCATTGGTTCTGGCAAATATGAGAGCACTTTTGCGAATTATTAGAAAAAATAGGGGGTAAAATATCGATTTTACCCCCTATCTTTTATTATAGCATATTTGGGTCACAAAGTCAAGTTGATAAATTTACATAAATATGATATAATAAAAAGTAGAGTTTTTTATGTAAAACATTGATAAATTCAAAAAATACCTCAAATTTTATATTGACGAAATTGTAAAAAAAAGTTATAATAATGATAGGAACGAAAGGATAAACCTTAGGTTCTATCATTATTTTTAAATGGAGAAGAAAATGAAAGAAGAATGTGGAATATTTGGAATATATTCTTTAAAAAATGAAGAAGAGTTAGCATTTCCAATTTGTGTTGGATTGTCGAGTTTACAACATAGAGGAGAAGAATCCTGCGGAATTGCCATTAATAATGGGGGCGTTATTACATGTCATAAAGATGTAGGTTTGGTATCAGATGTTTTTACCAATTCCGTTATGCGTGATTTACCAAAGGGAAAAATGGGAATAGGACATGTTCGCTATTCGACGACTGGTGCGGCTAAAAAAGAAAATGCTCAGCCAATTTTTTCAAGATATAAAAAAGGAAATTTGTGTATTGCTCATAATGGAAATCTTACCAATACAGCACAGTTGCGTGCAGAATTAGAAGAAAATGGAGCAATTTTCAATTCTACAAGCGATACCGAAGTTATTGCTTATATTATTGCACGTGAAAGATTAAAAACACATTCGATTGAAGAAGCAGTTTTCAATAGTATGAAATACATAAAAGGAGCTTATTCTTTATTGGTGATGAGTTCCCAAAAACTAATTGCAGTAAGAGATCCAAATGGTTTTCGTCCGTTGTGTATGGGAAAATTGGATGGAGATTATGTGTTTTCGTCAGAAAGTTGTGCACTAGATATTTTAGGGGCAGAGTTTGTACGAGATATTAAACCAGGTGAAGTGGTAACGATTTATCAAAATCAAGTTTCAACGACAAATTTTAGAACGAATGAAAAAGATGGTTTATGTATTTTTGAATATGTTTATTTTTCAAGACCAGATTCAATTGTGGATGGTTATAGTGTTCATAAATTTAGGGAAGAAACAGGTCGCTATTTGAGTATGCAGGCTCCAGTAGAAGCCGATTTTGTAGCAGGCGTACCAGATTCTGGTCTAGATGCCGCTCTTCGGTTATTCGAAAGCGTCTAAAATTCCATATGGTATGGCTTTTGTCAAAAGCAAATACATAGGTAGAACGTTTATCCAATCGACACAGAGCGAAAGAAAAAAACAAGTGGTTCTAAAATTAAATCCTTTGAAACAAAATATTAAGGGAAAAAGAATTATTTTAATAGATGATTCCATTGTGCGAGGAACCACGATGACGAGATTGGTTCAAATTTTAAGAAGAGAAGGTGTGAAGGAAATTCATTTGAGAATTGCGGCTCCACCATTTATTGGTATGTGCTATTTCGGAACTGATGTTACAACAGAAGATGGATTAATTGCAAGGAAAAAGACCATCGAAGAAATTCGTGAGCAAATTGGTGTAGATTCATTGGAATATTTGAGTTTGGAGAATTTAAGGAAAATTGCTGAAAATTCCAATATGAAAAGTTTCTGCGAAGGCTGTTTTACGAATCAATATCCAATTGAAGTGCCAAGAGAGCTTCATAAGGATAAATTTGAAAAGATATTTTAGTTGACAAATTATGTAAAAAATGGTACAATAAAGATAAATAAAATTAAGGAGGAATTCTTATGGGAATAATGCTACGGATAATTTTAGGTGTTATATTGTTGCTGGTATGTTTGAGCTTCATAAGATTGGTTGTGCCAATGTGTAGATTGATGATTGAGGCGTATTGCATTTTTAAAATGTATGAGATGGTATTTGATGTTTATCCTGAGGAATTGGGAATTTTCAACAAGTCAGATACAATTTCTTGTGGAAAAATTCGATTTCGATATTCCAATGCTCAAGAGGCGTGTACAAAGTTTTATAAATGCATTTGTGAGACTTTAGAGTATTATGAAAAATATGATGTCATCGTAAAACAGGTTGCGGATCTTTATTCCAACAAAAAAAGACTGCTCGAAATAAAAGAGCGGATGTACTGGTTAAAAAAAAGAGCGTAAAAAAGAGCTATGTTAGAGTGAGAAATAGTATTCTAACATAGCTTTTTTAACTTTGTTGCTAGAATTTTAATAAAAAGCAAATTTTCTTGTATGTTCGCTTGAAAAAAATGTAAAATATAGTATAATAAGAAACGAGGGAAGCAAAATGTTATATGATAGAGAAGACGAAGAAGAAGATTTTGAATTTAATAAAGTAGAATTAAATAAAAGCAAATTGAGAAGAAAAGCTATTATTTGTGGAGCGATTATTTTGTGCTGTTTCGTTGTCATGATTGTAAGTATTTGCATTTCTATTTATTTAAAAAATCATGCACAAACAGAGAAAACAACCGCCAAGAAATCCGATAAAAAGACAGGACTAGCTATTTATGAAGGAGAACATTTACAAATCCAAAAGCACGATTTAGAGCAAATCAAAACCAAATTTGTTCCAAAACAAAATCCAAATGCACAGCAAGAAATTACGAATATTTACCATACAGAGGAGAAAGTTGCCTATTTAACCTTTGATGATGGTCCATCAAAAAATATCACACCACAAATTTTAGATATTTTAAAACAAGAAAATATTCCAGCCACATTTTTTGTATTAGGTAGTCGTGTGGAATTAAATCCAGATTTAGTAAAACGTGAATATGCAGAAGGTCACTATATCGCCAATCATGGCTATTCTCATCAGTATTCCCAAATATACACTTCGAAAGATACGGTTTTTGATGAATATATCAAGTGTGAAAATGCCATTCGAAATGCCTTAAACAATCAATCCTATAACACATACCTTTTTCGTTTTCCAGGCGGTTCTAGTGGCGGAAGATATGCTAGTATTAAAGCAGAAGCGAAAGAATTGTTACACAGTTATGGTGTGAATTATACCAACTGGAATTGTTTGACAGGTGATGCAGAAGGAAATACAACGCCAGAAGCTTTAATGTCTTGTTTGCAACAAACCATGCAGGGTGATCGGAAGCCTTATTATTTTAATGCATGATGCGAGTGATAAATCGTATACAGTTCAAACTTTGCCAATGCTCATTTCCTATTTACGAGAACAAGGATATATTTTTAAAAATTTTTATGAGGTTTTTAGATAAAAAGGCTAACCTTTTATTATATCATATTTATGTAAGTTTGTCAATAGATTTGTTTAAAGATTTGATTTTTCGTGCATTGAATAGTGTAATAATGTAAAAATAACATAGATAGTATTTATTTCTATCTATGTTATTTTTTGGCTAATTACTATACACCTTGTTCACCAGGCAATATATAATCAATAACACCGTAAATTAGAGCACCAATAATGGCTGCCATCCACGTAATTGAGTAACCAGCAACTAAAAATTGTGTTACATATAATGTAACGACGGCTAATACAAATCCAACAAAACCTTTACCAAAGGCCATTGCGTGTAATCCTGTAAATTTTACAATTAAATAATCCATAACACTTAAGACGATTGCTGCAATTGCCAAAGACCAAATATTATTAATGGTGAAGTTTGGCGTAAAAAATGCAGTAATACCTAATATAATGGCTGCTACAACAAATCTACCGATTACTTGACCTACAGCGCCCATAGTTGTATTGCTAGATTGTGCATGATTGTTCTCCATTTTTTGAACCTCCTTAGGCAAATTTAAATCGTTTTGGAAACGATCAAACTTTTGAATAAAATATTTATTTAAAATGAAAATAAATATTATATAAGTATATTTTGAGGATTTTTGCAAAAAATATTCATATAAATTTTTGAAAAAGAGGTTTTAAAGTAGAATGATACTGATTTTTGTAAGGACGATTTTTTTGTATCTTCTTGTTTTGATAGTGATGCGTTTTATGGGGAAAAGGGAAATTAGCCAGTTGCAACCATTTGAACTTGTGATTTCCATAATGATTGCTGATTTAGCAACAACGCCAATGTCAGAGACTGGAATCCCTATTTTATATGGTATTATTCCAATATTAGGATTACTCATGATGCATATTGTGATTTCCATTATCAATTTAAAAAGTATTCGCATTCGTGAAATTATTTGTGGAAAACCACGTATTTTGATATTTCGTGGTAGAATTGACGAAAAAGCTATGCGAAAAGAAAATTTTACCATTACGGAATTAGAGGCAAGGCTACGTGTGAATGGTTCGTATAATTTAGAAGATGTAGAGTATGCGATTTTAGAAACAAGTGGACAAATCACCGTGATTCCAAAACCTGCCAAAAGAGCAACAACGCCAGAGGACTTTGGGATGGAACCGGAATATGTTGGAATGTCGTATGATTTAGTCATTGATGGAAAAGTGTTAACGGATAATTTAGTCAAGCTTGGAAAAGATTACCAATGGTTAAAAAAACAAGTGGAGAAATTTCATATGCGACCAGAAGAAGCGTTAGTAGTGGTAATGAGTGGAAATGGAAGTATTTTCTGCCAACGAAAAGAGGAGAAGTGAAATGAGATTTTGGAAAGAATATTCTATTATTCTAGCGATTTTATTGATTGTATTTGTAATTGATTATAGTACAGATAAGAATTTAGGTGATTCTGTCAATTGGATGAGAGAAGGAATTGTCAGTATTGAAAATAAATGTAAAGAAAATGAGGAAGAGGAAGCACAAAATGAGTTTTATGAATTAGAGCAAAGATGGAAAGAAGAACAAGAAATGTTAGCTTTATTTGTAGAGCATAATGAATTGGAAAAAATCAGTGGAGATATTGTATTAATCCAATCCAACTTTGACACCAATGATACAGATGAATTGTTTCAAAATATAGCGGATTTGAAATTTATGCTAGAACATATTGAAGAAAAGAATAAATTAAAATTAAAAAATATATTTTAAAAGGCACAAAGTGCCTTTATTTTATAAATTTGTATCTTTAATAATATAAATTGGTCTTTTTTTAACTTCCAAATAGGTTTTAGATAAATATTGACCAATAATACCTAAGGAAAATAATTGAATTCCACTCACCATAAAAATAATACATACTAAAGATGGCCAACCACTCGTTGGATCACCAAGAAGCAAAGTTTTTACAACAATAATGGCAATAAAAACAAAGGCAACTAGGCAAAACATTAGACCAAGTAAAGAAGAGAAGATTAAAGGTGTCGTAGAAAAAGCGGTAATTCCTTCTAAAGCATAAGACATTAATTTCCAAAAGGACCATTTTGTCTCACCAGCAACACGTTTTACATTTTCATATTCAATCCATTTAACTTCAAAGCCAACAAAACTAAAAAGACCTTTTGAATAGCGATTGTATTCTTTTAAAGATAAGATGGCATCGACTACTTCTCTTTTCATAAAAATATAATCACGAGCACCGTCGACCATTTCTATTTTTGTGATTCGATTGATGATTTTATAAAACATTTTTGCAAAAAAACTGCGTAAAATCGGTTCACCTTTTCGGGTTGTTCGACGTGTGCCAACAGCATCATAGTTTTCTTCTGTCACAGACTTGTACATTTTTGGCAAAAGAGAAGGCGGATCTTGTAAATCAGCATCCATTAATGTAACAAAGTTTCCAGTTGATTTTTCTAAACCGGCATAAATAGCGGCTTCTTTTCCAAAATTTCGAGAAAAGGATATATATTTCACACGAAAGTCAGTTTCTGATAATTTTTTTATGGTATCAAAAGTGTTATCATTAGAACCATCGTTTACAAAAATAAATTCAAACTCTGTACCGTTTCATTTCATCGATCTGTTTATTTAGTTCTTTATAAAATAAAGGTAAAGATTTTTCTTCGTTATAACAAGGTACAATAATTGAAATTTTGTCCATATTTTTTCTCCCACTTTTTAGTATTTTTCAAGAATTATACCACAAATAAAAAAAAATTACAATATTCTATGATAAAATTACAAAAAGAGGTTGAAATTTTTACCAAAATGTAATATAATTGTAATATAACTGTAATAAAAGCTAAAAATAGAGTAAGTAAAATAGATAATGTAAGTTAAGAAGGGAAGGAAATACATGTTTGGACAAGATATTGGAATTGATTTGGGTACAGCTACAGTCATTGCATATGTAAAAGGGAAAGGAATTGTTTTAAGAGAACCATCTGTTGTTGCAGTCAACAATATAACAGGTGAAGTTTTGGCTGTTGGGCATGAAGCTAGAAGAATGCTTGGAAGAACACCAGGGAATATTGTAGCGACAAGACCACTACGCGAAGGTGTTATTTCAGATTATACTGTCACAGAAAAAATGCTAAAATATTTTATTGGAAAAATTGGAGGGAAATTTTTATTTGCTCCTAGAATTATGATATGTATTCCTTCGCAAGTAACGGAAGTAGAACGAAAAGCGGTTATTGATGCAGCATCTAATGCAGGTGCTAGAAGAGTATATTTAATAGAAGAACCAATTGCTGCAGCCATTGGGGCAGGGCTTGATATTTCCAAACCATCTGGTAACATGATTGTTGATATTGGTGGAGGAACAACGGATATTGCTGTTATTTCGTTAGGTGGATCAGTTGTTAGTACTTCCATAAAAATAGCAGGCGATAAATTTGATGAAG
Source organism: uncultured Clostridium sp. (assembly GCA_947653235.1). Taxonomy (GTDB): domain Bacteria; phylum Bacillota; class Clostridia; order TANB77; family CAG-508; genus Scatovivens. The sequence continues at coordinate 287,979 of CANTGH010000001.1, read as the reverse complement.
CCATTGTAAAATACATTAAAAAAAGACACAATGTCATGATAGGTGAACGAACAGCCGAAGAGCTAAAACTCAACATTGGTTGTGTGTATCCTAAATTTCAAGATATGGAAATGGATGTGCGAGGTCGTGATTTACTAACAGGTTTACCACGTACCATAACTGTTTATTCGAGCGAAATGTTAGAAGCTTTGGAAGAACCTTCTATGTTAATTGTAGATGCGGTTCATAATGTTCTAGAAAAAACGCCACCAGAACTTGCTTCTGATATTAGTGACAAAGGCATTTATATGACAGGAGGCGGTTGTTTAGTGGATGGTTTAGATAAATTAATTCAAGAAAAAACTGGTATTAATGTTATGATTGCCGAAGATTCGATTTCTTGTGTAGCCATTGGAACTGGAAAGGCATTGGATAATTTAGATAATCTGGATCGTTCCAGAAGAGCATAAAGTGACAAAAGACAGGGGAGACCCTGTTTTTCAATACAAGAACCAAAGAAAGGAAGAAAAATGAAAGTAGCATTTTACACACTTCGGTTGCAAAGTCAACCAATATGAAACTAATGGAATGATCCAAAAATTTATAGAACATGGTGATAAGATTGTAGAATTTCATGAAAAGGCAGACATTTATATTATCAATACCTGTACAGTTACCAATATTTCAGATCGAAAATCCAGACAAATCATAAGACGTGCAAAACAAATCAATCCGAATGCTACCATTGTTGCTGTAGGATGTTATGTGCAAGTGGCAAAACAAGAAATAGAAAATATGCCAGAAATTGAGCTATGTTTGGGAACAAATGAGAAAAAAGACATTGTTCAACATATAGAAGAATATTTATCAAATGGAAAAAGGCAATCAGTAGAAGACGTATTTGAAAGTCAACAATATGGTGATTTTGGCGATATTACATATACCGAAAAGGTAAGAGCAGTTGTTAAAGTTCAAGATGGCTGTGACAGATTTTGTTCGTATTGTTTAATTCCTTATGCCAGAGGCAGAGTAAGAAGTCGAAATCCTCAAAATGTAGTAAATGAAATCCAAAAAATAGCAGAAAATGGGATAAAAGAAGTTGTTATCACAGGGATTCATGTTGCCTCTTATGGAAAGGATTTTAAGCAGAAGTATCAATTGATTGATTTATTAGAACAAATCAATCAAATTAATGGAATTGAAAGAATTCGTTTAGGTTCTCTTGAGCCACTTTTAATCGAGGATGATTTTTTAAAAAGATTAAAGGAAATGCATAAAATTTGTCATCATTTTCATTTATCTTTACAAAGTGGATGCGATGCCACTTTACAAAGAATGAACCGACGCTATACAACCAAGCAATTTGAACAAATTGTGCAAAAGTTGAGAAATACATATAAAGATGTGATATTAACGACAGATATTATTGTTGGTTTTCCAGGTGAAACAGAAGAAGAATTTAATGAAACCTATCAATTTTTGACACAAATAAAATTTTATAAAACCCATATATTTAAGTATTCTAGAAGAAGTGGTACAAAAGCTGCTACTATGCCAAATCAAGTGATAGATGAGATGAAAGAAGAAAGAAGTAAAAAGTTAATTCAATTATCACATCAAAATCAAGAGTGGTATCACAAACAATTTGTTGGTAAAGAAGTAGAAGTATTGATTGAAGAAAAAGAAGGCGAATTTTATAAAGGTCATACAGCCAATTACGTATTTGCTAAAACAAAAGCCAATCAAGATAGAATTAATCAAATTGTATCAGGTCGTGTAGAAAAAGTGAATTTCAATGAATTAATTGTCGAAAATGTTACTAATTTGTAATACGTTTGTTACCAAAATTTAACATAAAAACCATTGATTTATTTTAATTTATGGTATATGATAAATCCAAGTTAAATATAATGATAGATGAAATTACCAAGGAGGAATGAAATGAAAGAATATAATTTAAAAGACAATACCGTAGGCGGAAATTTACCAACCCAATATGGTGCTTTAAATAAATTGAAAAACTTTTTTCGATTGGAATTAACCCCAAAGCAAGAAAAAGTCTTTACAGAGGTACATGATTTTTTATTCCAAGAAATTGAATTTCCAGAAGTAAGAGACTTTTTTTACCAAGAAATTGATTTATCAGGAATAAAAGATTTTTGGTGTCAAGATGTAGATTTCAAAGCCGTTAAAGATTTCTGGTGCCAAGATGTGGATTTCACAGGATTTAAAAAATTTTGGACGCAAGAAATTACATTCAAGAAATAAAAAGAACAGCAAACCCAGTAAAAACAAGTGAGAGCATATTTTTACTATTTCGTCAACTTGACGTAAGATAGAAAATGTGATATAATAAAAGGTGAGGGTATTTTTCGGAAATAATTTTAGTTATTTCCGTTTTTTGTGCGAAAAAATTATAAAATTATTGCAAATTTTCAGTTCATTTGATACAATTTAAATACGAGGTAAACATGGAAATAGAAGGACAAATTCAAGAATTTATTTATCAAAATGAAAACAACGATTATTCCATCGCTGTTTTTTCAAGCAATGAACAGGAAATTATAACAGTTGTAGGCTATCTTCCTTTTGTAACAGAGGGAGATTGCTTAAAATTATGCGGAAAAATGGTGGTTCATCAAGAATATGGCGAACAATTTAAAATTGATACCTTTGAAAAAATCATGCCCCAAACCACAGAAGCATTAGCCAAATATCTAGGAAGTGGCACCATAAAAGGCATTGGACCTGCCACTGCCAAACGAATTATTGACCACTTTGGGGATCAGACATTGCAGATTTTTCAGTCAGAGCCTCAAAAGCTTGCAGAAGTCAAAGGCATCACAAAAGAAAGAGCACAGGAAATTAGTGAAGAATTTAATGAAAAATGGGAAGTTTGGCAAATTGTCAGTTTCTTAGAAGGATTTGGGATAGGTGCTAACAACGCTAAAAAGGTGTATGATGCTTTGGGAAAGGACGCTGTTCAAAAAATCGCAGAAAATCCCTATATTTTGGTGGATCTTGTCTATGGTGTTGACTTTAACAAAATTGACAAAATTGCCATGCAAATTGGGATTAGCCAAAATAACGATGATCGTATCAAAAGTGGTATCAAATATGCGCTTTTGGTGTCTAGTTACAACGGAAATACCTGTGTGTTACAAGAAAATCTGATGGATTATGTGGAACAGATTTTAGAAGTCGGAAAAGAGGCGATTGAAAATAATTTAATTGCTCTTAATGTTGCAAAGCAAATTGTGATAGAAAAGCGAGGCTCAGAGGATTGGATTTATTTGTATCCTTTGTATAAAGCTGAGAAAAATATTGCTGACCGATTGCATTTGCTGGAAACTTGTGAAAATGTGAAGCAAATTAAAAATTTCAAGAAAGAAATTCAAAAACAGGAGAAAGACATTGGTATCGAGTTGTCTGAAAAGCAATTTGAAGCAGTTGAACAAGTCAATCAGCACAATGTTTCCATTATTACAGGCGGTCCAGGTACGGGAAAAACGACAATTATTCGTTGTTTGATAGAAATTTATAAAGCCCACAAAAAGAAAATTGTTTTATGTGCACCAACTGGTCGAGCGGCCAAAAGAATGACGGAAACAACAGGTGAAGATGCCAAAACCATACATCGCTTGCTAGAAATCGGCCAAATTGAAGACGATAAATTGGGCAATGTGGACAATGATATTTCGCCGATTGATTGTGATGTTCTTGTTATTGATGAAATGTCAATGGTGGATGTATTTTTGATGAATTATCTCGTCAAAGCGGTTTATTTGGGAACCAAATTGGTGTTTGTGGGAGACGTTAATCAGTTGCCTTCTGTGGGACCAGGCAGTATTTTGAAAGATTTGATTGAAAGTGAAAAATTTGCCACAGTGGCTTTGAATAAAATTTTTAGGCAAGCCGAAAAAAGTAAAATTATTGTCAATTCGCATGCTGTGAATGAAGGGATTAGTTTTATTGGCAAAAAAGATTATGTAGAAGACGCCGAAGAGGATTTTTTCTATATCAAAGAAGGCATGCAAGATAAAATGTTGGCACAAGTGGTTTCCCTTAGTAATGGAAGACTAAAAAATTATGGCGATTATGATTTTATTGAAAATATCCAAATTTTAACCCCAACCAAAAAAGGAAAGTTGGGAACCAAAGAACTCAACAAGAATTTGCAAAACATTTTAAATCCCAAAACCAATGAAATCTCTAGTAAAACGTATGGCGACATTGAATTTCGAGAAGGAGACCGCGTGATGCAAATTAAGAATAATTATGATTTATATTGGGAAAAGCAATATGGTAAAACGGAGTTTGGTGCCAATCGTGGGAGCGGTATTTTTAATGGGGAATTAGGAATTATTACGAAAATTGATGGAAAGGAGAAAAACCTCCAAGTTCAGTTTGATGATGGGAAAGTGGCTTGGTATGCTTTTTCAGAGTTGGAACAATTAGAACATGCCTATGCCATTACGATTCATAAAGCGCAACGGAAGTGAGTTTGATGTGGTGATTTTAGTGGTGCCACAGGCATCGAATATGCTATTAACACGAAATTTGTTATATACAGGTATGACAAGAGCGAAAAAACTTCTCATTATCATTGGAAATCAGAATTTGATTGAATTTATGATTGGGAATTCTGAGGTCAAGAAGAGGAATACGGGGCTTAAATATAAATTGATGGGTGAAGATATATAACAAAGGGAAGAGAAAATCAAGCGTAAAATATTTCTAGATTATTTTGAAGGGCTGTGCAAAGTTTGACTTTATGCAAACAATATGGTATAATAGAAATAAGAAAAAAAGAAAGATATGAGGGCGTAAAATGGAAAGATATAACTTGCGGTATAATTGGTTTAACGAAGGAGTAATAGTAACTTATGGAAGTCAGGAGGTGTTTGTGAAAGTGGAGAATGGGCACATTCCTACTTTGATTGAAAGTGCGAATAAATTGGGTATCAACAATACTCCAGAAGCAATCAAGGATCTGGAAAGAGATATCCTTTTGACGGATAGACTTTATTGCGAAAAGAAAAAGGATGAGGAAAAACATCAGAGGTCTCGTATCTAAGAGAGTGCTTGCTTTCTGTTTTTATCAAGAAAGGACTTTAGGCTACATTAGCCAGAGGTCCTTTTTTTAACTTTAGAGAAAATCACCAGTTATACTGGGGGATAATTATATTCTGGCAACTCTAATATTTGTTTGATAATTTTCCTATTTTGTAATGGTTGCAATTCCTATTTTTTTGTATGAATTTTCCGACAAATACCTTTGATTAGCAGATACACAATCGAGATAAGGCATATATCCAAGCCTAAAACCAGTCCAATGAATAACACACCAGAAAACGTCATGATAACAGTGATTTTTGAGTCATAGGACGAAAACTTTTCGATGACTTCAAATCTTAAAAGATAAAATTGCTATGTTAAATGGATTAAGCAGCTATCCGAAGAAGAAGAGCTGGAAACATTTATGAAATTGCGGAATGTTCAAAAAGAAAATTTTTTAGTCATAAAACTGTCCCTCACGAATACGATTTAAGGAAAGATGTACTTAGGAGGGAGTATTTTTATGGAAAACTTTGAAATATATCAAGACATCAAAAACAGAACGGATGGGGATATTTATATTGGTGTGGTGGGTCCTGTCCGAACAGGAAAATCAACGTTTATTAAAAAATTCATGGAATTGTTGGTTTTGCCAAACATTGAAAATGATTACAAAAGAGAAAGAGCTATTGACGAGCTTCCACAAAGCGCTGGGGGCAGAACGATTATGACGACAGAGCCGAAATTTATCCCTAATGAAGCCATCGAAATCAACTTAAACGACAATGTGAAAATGCGCACCAGATTAGTCGATTGCGTGGGATATTTGGTCAATAATGCGTTAGGGTATTTGGAAGATGATACGCCAAGAATGGTCAAGACACCTTGGTCAGAACAAGAAATGCCATTTGAGACAGCGGCTGAACTTGGCACGAAAAAAGTTATTGTAGAACATTCGACAGTAGGAATTGTGATCACAACCGATGGCAGTATTACGGATATTCCGCGTGAAGATTATGAAGAGCCAGAAGAGCGTGTTATCAAGGAATTGAAAGAACTCAATAAACCATTTATTATTTTGATGAATTGTCAAAATCCAAGCGATGGATATAGTTTGGGGCTTGCTAATCAAATGGCAGAGAAATACCAAACACCAGTTATGCCAATCAATTGTGAAAATCTTGGTTTAGAGGATATCAATGAGATTTTTTCCAAATTATTATATGAATTTATGATTGATAAAATCAACATTCGTTTTCCGAGATGGATCAATGGTTTGGAAAGTGGCAATGATTTGAAAATGATGTTGTTTGACAAAGTCAAAGAGACATTTGAAAGCACGAAACGCTTGAAAGATGTAAATGATAATTATGGGCAATTGGAAGAATGTGAAGAAATTAAAAAGGTCAATGTTGATGAAATCAATCTAGGCAATGGTGTTGTAACGATTGGCATTGAATTACAAGATAGTTTGTTCTATCATACATTGACAGAACTGACGGGTGTTGCGATTCAAAATGAAGGAGAGTTATTTTCGTGTATTACAAATTTGGCGATGGCGAAAAAGGAATACGACAAAATGGCGTATGCACTCCATGAAGTCAATGAAAAAGGCTATGGCATTGTTTCTCCAGGAATTGATGATTTGATTTTGGAGGAACCAGAAATTGTAAAACAAGGGCAGAAATATGGTGTCAAATTAAAAGCAAAAGCACCATCGATTCATATGATTAAGATTGATACCGAAACGGAAGTTTCGCCAATTGTGGGAAGTGAAAAACAGTCAGAAGATTTGGTGAAATATTTGCTTTCTGAATTTGAAAGTGATCCAAAGAAAATTTGGGAATCGAATATTTTTGGAAAAAGTTTGCATGAATTGGTGAATGAAGGATTGCAAAATAAGTTAAATCGTATGCCAGAAGATGCACAAGGTAAATTGCAAGAAACTTTGCAAAGAATTGTCAATGAAGGAAGTGGCGGGTTGATTTGTATTATCCTTTAAAAAATGAGTAATGGCAGGGAAATCCCTGCTTTTTATATACTTGACAAGTGACAGAAAAAAATATATAATAACCATGATAAAGGGAAAATTATGATAGAAGAAAAAAATAAAGGTCTCAATCCGATTTTAATCATCGTTTCCATGTTCGATGTTGAAGCAGATTTTTTGCTTTCCAAGATGGAAAACGTAAAACAAAAAAAAGTGAATCAATATGAATTTTATGAAGGAACCATTGAGAATTATCCAGTGGTGATTGGCTGGTGTCATTGTATGACTGTAAATGCAGCGCTTGCAACGTATATTGCGATTGAAAAATATCATCCAATTGCAATTATCAATCAAGGAAGTGCAGGAGCACATGGAAAAAGTATCCATAAAGGCGATATTGTGATTGGTGAAAAGTGCATGAATATTGTATCTTGTAGAACGCCTTTAAAAAAAGAAGGCGAAGGAAGCAACAGTTTGGAATGGGAACTGGTCAATTTTATTTGTGGTGAAGAAGATCGTTTGCAATACCAAGAAGCAGATAAATCTTTAATAGAATTGGCAAAAAAAGTGCAATATAAAGAGGGAATTGTTCATGTTGGTTTGATTGGGAGTGGTGATATTTGGAATAGGGAAGCAGACCGCATTTTATGGCTTCATGAAACGTATGGGACACTTTGTGAGGAAATGGAAGGCATTGCAATTTATCAAGTGGCAAATGAGTTTGGTGTTCCTGTTTTAGGAATTCGTATTGTTTCTAATAACGAGATTTTGCAAGAGCCATATGACCGAGAAATTGCTATAAAATCACAAAGATTTGCGTATGAATTGATTTTAAAAATCATTGAAAAATTTAAAAATAAAGGAGAAGATTAAACCATGCAAGTTGTTATACTGCTTATTTTAATACTAATTAACGCATTTTTTGCGGCAAGTGAGATTGCTTTTATTTCGCTCAATGATGCCAAAATTGATTTGATGGTCAAAGATGGCAATAAAAAAGCCAAAACTATTGCAAAAATGCTAAAAAGCCCAAGCCGATTTTTGGCAACTATCCAGATTGGTATTACATTAGCAGGATTTTTATCTAGTGCGTTTGCATCAGACTCATTTGCTGATGATCTAGCACCAATTTTATATCAAGCAATTCCGAGTTTAAGTTTTGAAACATGGAAGGGAATTTCTATTGTGATTATTACGATTATTTTATCGTATTTTACTTTGATTTTTGGGGAATTGGTTCCTAAAAGAATTGCGATGAAAAAGTATGAAGCCATTGCGTTTGCGACGATTGGTGTGATCAATTTTATTGCGATTCTTACCTCACCATTTGTGAAATTTTTGGAATTTTCGACCAATGTTGTTTCTAAATTATTTGGTGTAACAGGAAATGAAGAAGAAATTGTTACCGAAGAAGAAATTCGCATGATGGTTGATGTTGGGGAAGAAAAAGGTACGATTGAACTTAACGAAAAAGAAATGATTAACAATGTTTTTGAATTTAATGATAGAACGGTTTCTGAAATTATGACACCGAGAACGGAGATTTTTGCACTAGATAGTAATTTGGCGATGTCAGAAGCTATTTTAGAAATTGCAGAAGATTATAAATACAGTCGAATTCCAGTTTACAAAGAAAGTATTGACCAAATTATTGGTATTTTGTATGTAAAAGATATGTTATTGGAGCAAAAAAGTAAGAGTACGAAAATTAAGAATTTAGTCAAAGAAGCTTATTTTGTGCCAGAAACGAAAGATATAGATGAAGTTTTTACAGAAATGCGCAAAAACAAAAAGCAGATTGCAATTGTATTAGATGAATATGGTGGAACTGCTGGCTTGGTTACAATGGAAGATATTTTGGAAGAAATTGTAGGTGATATATTTGATGAGTTTGACGATTTTGAAAAAGAATACGAAGAAATTGATCCGAATACTTACCTTTTACAAGGCAATTTGCCAATTTATGAATGTCGAAAAATATTAGGAATTCAAATCCCAGAAGGAGATTATGAAACCCTTTCTGGTTACTTAATTGATGAACTTGGGAGAATTCCTAATGAAAAAGAAAAACCGATTATAGAATTTGAAAATGTTGTATATAAAATAGAAAAAATAAAAAATAATCGAATTCTGAAAGTCAAAGTTTGCATTGTCCAAAAAGAAGAGGAAGAAGAAAATTAAAAGGCAGAAGAAAGCTTGACAAATTGATTTAAAGTATGGTATAATATAAGAAAGACCGAATGTTTATTAAGTGCGGTCTTTTTTTGTTTTATTTGGAATTTTACTATCCTGTGAGGGAGTTGGCAAAGCGGTTCTAAAAATGATTCTTTTGTCTTTTTTTTTAGAAAAAATGTGAGTTAAAAAAGAGTTCTAATACAACTCTTTAACGAATACAATTAAGCAAATGTATTTGTTTGGGGGTTTTCTTTATGAAAAATATAGTTTCAGTTTCACAAAATTTACCAGGAGCTGGTAAAAAATCAATAGAAGAAAGAGCAATAAAAGTTGCTCAATATATTATCGATACAAAAGATACAGTTCGTGGAGCAGCTAAAAAATTTGGAATCAGTAAAAGTACGGTACATAAGGATGTAAGTCAAAGGTTGCTCAACATAAACTACACCTTAGCAATGGAAGTTCGCAAAGTACTAGACGAAAACAAAGCAGAAAGGCATATTCGAGGAGGAATGGCAACAAAACTTAAATACAGTCATAAAGATCATGCTTCTTAAAATAAAAACACCTCTTAATAAAAAAAGAGGTGTTTTTTATAAAAATTTAGAAAGGGGATTGACAAAAGAACGAATGTTTGATATTATAATCAAACATTTATGAATACCTTAGAGAAGGAGAAAGTATTATATGAAATATGAAGAATTAAAAGAAAAATATAAATCATTTATTTATAAAGACTATCAAATAGAAGAAGATGAAGCTAATATTTATTTAAAATATTGTTTCGAAATTGAAGGATTAAAGCAATTTAATCCCATCTTAAAAATTCGTAAAAAGAATTTTAAAATTAATCATTTGCATAGCAATATAGCTCAAAATGTTGCTTTTCATATTGGAATTATAGAAGCAATTAGTTATTTTAAAGCAACCTGTAGCCAATATTTTTGGATAAAATGTGGAAAACTAAAAGAAGAACAAATAAAATGGTTTAAAAAGCTCATTTATTTTGGTTTAGGTGAATTTCGTTATAAAAACAAAATCCAAGTTTCGCAGGAAGATTTTGTTCAAATATTTTCAGAAGGTAAGAGATGGGAAGTAGAGGAATGTCAAACTAATTTACAAGATTGTATCATTCCTATTGGTGGTGGAAAAGACTCGAATGTTACCTTGGAATTGTTGAAACAGAGTTCTCAAAAACGATTTGGATTTCGTATCAATCTAGAAGATGTTTCACGAAAATGTGCTGAAATTGCAGAATTAAAAGAAGATGAGATATTCGAGGTAGAACGAAAAATCGATACCAATTTAATTGAACTAAATCAACAGGGATTTTTAAATGGTCACACGCCTTTTTCCGCACTGGTTGCTTTCATCACTTATTTTGTTGCCATTATTTTTGATAAAAAATATATTGTATTATCTAATGAAGATAGTGCGAATGAAAGTAACATTAAAGGGCAAAATATCAATCATCAATATTCCAAAACAGTAGAATTTGAAAATGATTTTAGAAATTATGTAACAAACTATATAACACCCAATGGACCAGAATATTTTAGTATACTTCGTCCTATTAGTGAAATACAAATTGCAAAATTATTTTCAAAGTTAGAAGCCTATCATCCTGTTTTTAAAAGTTGTAATGTAGGAAGCAAAGAGAAACAATGGAAATGGTGTTGTGATTGTCCGAAATGTTTATTTGCATTTATTATTTTAAGTCCATTTTTATATCGTGAAAAGTTGATTACAATTTTCGGCGAAGATTTATTCGAAAAAGAATCATTGTTACAAACCTTTATTGAACTTTGTGGCTATAGTCAAAACAAGCCATTTGAATGTGTTGGGACTTACCGAGAAATCCGATTTGCAATTTCAAAAACCATTCAAAATACCAAATTTCAATTACCATTTTTGTTAAACTATTATCAAGAACATTTTGAACTATTAGAAGAGGATATGTTAAAAGAATATAATCCAAACAATAATTTACCAGAAGAATTTGAGCAAATCTTGAAAAGGAGTTTATTTGAATGTTAAAAAAATTATTACAATATTTAAAAGATAAAAAAATTTTAATTTTAGGTGTTGGTATAGAAGGAAAGTCAACTTATGACTTTTTACGAAAAAATTTTCCCCAAAAAAAGTTGTTTATTGCTGATAAAGCAACCAATTTATTACAAAAGTATCCAGAATTTTTAGAAGATATTGACTTAGAAATAAATATGGGCGAGCAATACTTAAATGGATTAGAAGAATATGATATTATCTTAAAAACACCAGGGCTATCTTTTAAAAATAAAGACATAACGAATTTTCAAGAAAAAGTAACCAATCAATTACAACTATTTTTACAATTTGTAGACTGTTTCACGATTGGAATTACTGGTACCAAAGGCAAAAGTACGACCAGTAGTTTGATGTATCAAGTGTTAAAAGATCAAGGCAGAGATACTTTTTTACTAGGAAATATTGGAGAGCCTATATTGGAAAGTATAGAAAATCTGAAAACTAATAGTATTGTTGTTCTAGAATTGTCTTCTCATAGCTTACAATATGTAAAACAATCGCCTAATATTGCAATTTGGCTCAATTTATATGAAGAACATTTGGATCATTATAATTCATTTGAGCAATATGCAGATGCCAAATATAACATTACTAAGTATCAAAAACAAGCAGATATTCTAATTTATAACTATGATAACCAAAATATGAAAAACTATATCTTTAAGCCAACAGATTATGCTATTACATTAAAAGAGGGTACAGATACTCAAAATTGCGTATATATTCAAAACAATCACATATATTGTAACAAGAAAGAAATGATGAATTTAAATACAAAACTAAAATTAAAAGGAATACACAACATTCAAAACATCATGTTTGTTCTAGCTGTATGTGATAAAATGAATTTAGAACTAGATATAGCCCTTAAAACAATTGAAACTTTTGAGACCTTACAGCATCGCATGGAATATGTGGATGAAATTGATTCAGTCCAATATTATAACGATTCTATAGCAACCATACCACAATCAACCATTTATACGATAAAGGCACTTGAAAAAGTTAATACATTAATTGTAGGTGGGAAAGATAGAGGAGTTGATTTGCAAGAGTTGATTCAATTTCTTCAAAATTCAATGGTAGAACATATCATTTGTCTTCCTAAAACTGGAGAGATAATTTATCATACCTTAAAAAATCAAGTAAGTAAAAAAGTATATTTAGTAGAGAATTTAGAACAAGCAGTAAAAATTGCTAAAAAAGTTACGAAAAAAAATACGATTTGTGTGTTATCACCTGCAGCTTCCAGCTATGAATATTTCAAAAATTTTGAAGAAAGAGGGAATTTATTCAAACAATTGGTTAGAAACTAACATAAAAAAAGAACAAATAATGAATGAACATAACAAAAAACACTAAAAACCTAAAAAAATCAAAGAAAAAACACAAAAAAATATTAAAAAAATGTAAAAAATTACAAAAAAATGAAATTTTATGTAGACAAACCAAAAAAAATGTGTTATAATAGAAGTAATAAGATGAAAAATTAGCATATATGAAATACACTAGATGAATTTAAGGAGGAATTTAAATTGAATACAAATTATTTAGAAAACAACCACTTAGTGTTGGTTGGAAAAGTTGCGAGTGAGAAAAGATACAGCCATGAAATCTATGGAGAGAAATTTTATTTATTTAATTTAGAAGTAGTAAGATTAAGCTCAACAGTAGATATTATACCAATTACTGTATCGGAAAGATTACTAACAACAATTAATTTAGAATTAGGTAATACCCTAAAAGTAGAAGGTCAATTTCGTTCATACAACAATTATGAAAACGAGAGAAACCGCTTAATTCTTACGGTTTTTGCGAAAGAAATTATACAAGTCAATCCAGAAGAAAGCAAAGAAGAAGTATCAAATGAAGTAAAACTATTAGGCTATATTTGCAAAAAGCCAATTTACAGACAAACACCATTTGGCAGGGAAATTGCGGATATTTTGTTAGCGGTTAATCGTGCTTATAATAAATCCGATTACATACCATGTATTGCTTGGGGACGCAACGCTAGATTTTGTGAAAACATGGAAGTAGGAACTGAAGTACGCTTAATTGGTAGAGTACAAAGCAGAATTTATGAGAAAAAACATGAAGATGGAAGTGTTGAAGAAAGAGTAGCTTACGAGGTTTCTGTCGCAAGTTTAGAAATTGTGGAAAAAGAAGAACAAGATTCACAAACAAACGAAACATCCGAAGAGGTTGTTTCATAGAATATAGTATATATTTAGTTTAATATATAAAAAAAACGCCTAGGTGCGAAGAAAGGACTTCGTATGTGGGCGTTTTTTTTAAGTGAAAAAAGTGAAAAAATTTTTAAAAAAGTATTGACAAAATTATGTAAATATGCTAAAATATAATTATATCAAGAATATTCTTGGTTGAAATTAAAAAATTTTTCTGAAAGGAGGCTATTGTATGAGAGATAGTCCGATGAAGACAGTAACATTAGATCATTTCTTAGAAAATTGGGCAGTCTAAGCCGGTGCGCAGTGTGCGGGAGGTAGCCGATGAATAGAAGAAAATTTAATGCTCGGGATTCTCCGTTCCGATTTCAAAAAAGTAAAAACTTTGGAAACTGCAGATGCCAAGTAAAGTAGCTGTCGAGTGTGGCGGGTCAGATGAGCATGACTGCAAGGGAAGGAGCAACTTATGATGCGAGCAAACGCACGGTCACCGTAAGGTGACAATAAAGTGTTGAAAAAGAAAATGAGGGAGGAACAATTGTTTCTTCTCTCATCATTTTTATGAAAAAAGATAGGATATTTATTTCCTATCTTTGTATAATTTTTCCAAAATCGTTCATACTAATTTACGAAAGGTGAAGCGTATGAGGAAAGATTATGTATATATTAGTATATTAATAATAGGAATTGTAGGAGTGATTTGGGGAATTGTAGGATTATTGAATACAACCTATAGAGCGCAGGAAGCGCAAACAGCACATCAAGTAGAAGAAATGTATGAAAATGAAAGTACCGTAACAACGGCGGTTAAAGAGGAAAAAGTATTGCCAAATACCAATTTTGCACTAAAAAAATATTATGATGAATGTAGTCATTTTGATTATGAAGAAGTAGAACTTCCGAAAGAATTGATTAATTTAACAGAGCAAGAAGTAGAAGATTATTATAAGGATTGGGAAGTAGACAAGTTTTCGGAAAACGAATTAGTGCTTTCAAAAGAAATTAATGGTTATTGCAATCAACATTTTGTTATAAAATTGGCAGAGGACATCGTAAAGGTCTTTCAAATGGGAACACTGGGCGAATTAAATGAATACCAAAAAACAGATATAGCAAGAGATTATTTACCAGAAGAAGATATAAGGAAATTAGAAGAAGGAATTATGGTGTATGGCGAGGGAAAATTAAGTTCAGTTTTGGAGGATTTTGAGTAGGGACGCTACGACTTTTTAGGGAAAATTTCATATTGTGAAAATCAATGAAGACGAAGCATAGGAGCTCCGTCTTTGTCTTTTTTATAATTTGAATTTTAGTTCATCTTTTTTGCAATCGACGTGGATGGTCTGACCTGCGATGACTTCGGATTTTAGGATCATGTCTGATATTTCGTCTTCGATGTATCTTTGGATGGAACGGCGAAGTGGGCGAGCACCGTATTTTAGGTCGGTTCCTTTAGCGAGTAAGAATTTTTTGGCTGCTAAGGAAATGTCTAATGTGATGTCTTTAGCATTTAGTGCTAGTTGGGTTTTGGATAATAGTAAATCCACGATTTGTAATAATTCTTCCTCGGTTAGTGGATTAAAAGCTACTATTTCATCGACGCGGTTTAAGAATTCCGGGCGGAATAAATCTTTGAGTGCAGCGACCATTTTGTCATTATCCATAATGGATTTGTTGCCAAATCCGATAGAGTTATTATTTAGGTTAGAACCTGCGTTAGATGTCATGATGATGATGGTGTTTTCAAAATTGACTGTATTTCCTTGGGAATCAGTTAATTTTCCGTCATCTAAAACTTGTAGTAGGACATTGAATACATCTGGATGAGCCTTTTCAATTTCATCTAATAAAATAATGGAATATGGTTTGCGTTTTACTTTTTCGGTTAATTGCCCAGCATCGTCGTAACCAACATAACCAGGAGGCGAGCCAATTAATTTAGAAGTGGAGTGACTTTCCATATATTCAGACATATCAATTCGAATAATCGCATCTTCAGAGCCAAACATTTCATATGCTAAAGATTTGGCAAGTTCGGTTTTACCAACACCAGTTGGTCCTACGAAAATGAAAGAAGGAGGACGTTTGGTACTTTGAAGTCCAGCTCGATTTCGACGGATTGCTTTGGAAACTGCTTCCACAGCAGTATTTTGACCAATAATGTGTTGGTGAAGATTGGCTTCTAAATTTAGTAATTTTTGCGTTTCTGCTTCAGTTATTTTCGTGACTGGAATTTTGGTCCAACGTTCAATCACTTCGGCGATATCTTGTACAGAAAGAACAGAAGGTTGAAGGGTACTTTCAATTTGCTCCATTCGTTCGGTTAAAGAACATTCTTTAGTTTTTAAATCAGCTGCTTTTTGGTAATCTTCGATAGAATCAGAAGAAACGGCTTCTTCTTTTTCTTCAGCAAGCTTGGCAAGTTCGTTTTTGATAATTTCAAGTTCGTATAAATCTTTGTTACCTAAATTAATTTTCGAGCAAGCTTCATCAATTAAATCAATGGCTTTGTCTGGCAAAAAGCGGTCGTGAATATATTTTTCAGACATTTTGACTGTTTTTTCTATGACATCATCTGAAATTAAAACTTTGTGAAATTCTTCATAATATTTTTTTATTCCTTTTAAAATACCGACAGAATCTTCAACGGAAGGCTCTTCTACCATGACAGGTTGAAATCTTCTTTCCAAAGCAGTGTCTTTTTCAATATATTTTCGATATTCTTTTAAAGTAGTTGTTCCGATTAATTGGATTTCGCCATTGGAAAGGGCAGGTTTTAAAATGTTGGCAGCATTCATGGAATGTTCTGCGTCACCAGCACCAATGATGTTATGCACTTCATCAATGACTAAAATAATATTTCCATACGTTTTACATTCATCAATCAAAGACTTCATTCTTGCTTCAAATTGACCACGAAATTGCGTTCCTGCAATAATAGCTGTAATATCAATTAAATACACTTCTTTATTTAACAATTTTGCAGGGACTTGCTGTTTGGCAATTTTTATGGCTAAACCTTGTGCAATGGCAGTTTTACCAACACCAGGTTCACCAATCAAACAAGGATTATTTTTAGAACGACGATTTAGAATTTGCGTAATACGTTGAATTTCACGTTCTCTACCAATGACTTCATCTAATCCGCCATTTTTGGCTTTTTCGGTTAAATTGGTACCAAATGTATCAAGAAATTTCTTTTTATTATTTTTTTGTTTTTTGCTAACTTTTACTGCTTTTTTAGGACTAGAAGAATTGCTAGAAGAATCAGAAGTAGCATCTGAGTTTTCATTTGCATTTTTGGCTTGTGAATTTAAATTGGTTTTGAACATACCAAAAAATCCGTTTAGAGGATTATTTTCATTGTTGAAATCTTCTGGGGTGATATTTTCAATATCTAAATTACCAGAAAAATCTTGCAAAATTTCTTCGAATTGGTTGGACATATCTTCTAATTCATCTTGGCTTAAATTGGCATTTTTCACGATTACATCAAGTGGATTAATGCCACGTTTTTTGGCACAACCATAACATAAGCCTTCTGTTGAAGTTTGCCCATTTTCGGTTTTATTAATGAACACGACAGCTGTGTTTTTATTGCAATTTGAACATAACATAAATAAATTTTCTCCTTAAAATGTATATAATAAATAATCATACACTATTTTGGTCATTTAGTCAACTAGAAAAATGAGAAACCAATTATTTTTCTAATTTATGATAAACTTTTTTTCCTTTTTTTAAGATAGCATACCCATTTTCAAAATCGTTATCCGATAAAAGATAAGTACAATCTATGATTTTTTGGTCATTTAGAGAAATACCACCTTGTGCGACTAGAGTTTTGGCTTGTCCTTTAGAAGGTGCAATTCCTGTTTGAACTAAAGCATCTGCGATGGTGATTGGAAAATTGTCTAGTTTGGTAGTTGGCATACTTTCTAAGTTGCCTTGACCGTTAAACAATGCATTAGAAGCTTCTTCGGCTTTTTGGGCTTCAACTTGACCATGAACGAGTTTGGTGATTTCAAATGCAATTTTTTTCTTAGCTACATTGATTTGTTCATCTTTTAAGTTTGCCATTTTTTCGATTTCGTCCATGGGTAAAAAAGTAAGAAGTTTTGCAACATTGATGATATCTGTGTCATCGACATTTCGCCAGTATTGATAGAATTCGTAAGGAGATACTTTGCTGGCATCTAGCCATAATGCACCCTTTTCGGTTTTTCCCATTTTTTTGCCTTCTTTAGTGGTAAGAAGTTTGAAGGTTAAACCAAAGGAATCGTCTTTTCCAATTTTTCGAATTAAATCAACACCCCCAATAATGTTGGACCATTGGTCATTTCCGCCAATTTCTAATTTACAACCATAGGTATTATATAAATGCAGAAAATCGTAAGATTGCATTAACATGTAGCCCATTTCAAAAAAAGTAAGACCAGTTTCCATTCTTTGTTTGTAACATTCAGCAGCTAGCATTTTGTTGACGGAAAATAAAGTTCCGATTTCACGCATAAAATCCACATAATTTAGCTCTAAAAGCCAGTCAGCATTATTGACAATAATGGCTGCATTTTCACCTTCAAAAGAAACAAATTTCTCTACTTGTTTTTTGATTGCTTCCACATTGTGCTGAATTTCTTCTTTAGATAGCATTTTACGCATATCATTTTTAAAAGACGGATCACCAATAATAGCGGTGGCACCACCAACTAAAATAATAGGTTTATGACCAGCTTTTTGCAAATGAGAAGCCACCATAAGTGGAATAAATCCACCAACATGTAGACTGTCAGCGGTTGGGTCAAATCCTATGTAAAATGGGATGGATTTTTGGTTTAGAAGTTCCTTGATTTGTTCTGGATGAGTTAATTGTTCGATATAGCCACGTTCTTGTAAAACATCGAAAACATTGTTCATTTTTTTATATCCTCCTTTAATTTTGAAATATTATACTATAAATAAATGGAAAAAGCAAGAGGGAAAAAGAAGGCGAAAAATGTCGAATAAAAAAATAAGTTTTTCTTGCAAATGGCATTAAAATATGTTAGGATATGGGCAATAACAAAAAGAAAGGTGGTGAGAATATGGAAGAAAAGATATTAGATGCAATTGATAAAAAGTTTAATGAAATCAATGAGAAATTCGACCAAAAGTTCGAATTAATGGAGCAAAGATTTGATCAAAAGTTTGAAGAAATGGATCAGAAATTTGATCAAAAATTCAATGAAATACACCAAGAACTAACACAAATTCGAAATCGACAATTTTTATTCGAACAGGAATATGGAACAAAGATTGATGCTATTTTTGATGCAGTCAGCTTAGAATTAGACAAAAATAAGGAAAAATCTGAAAAAATTCGTAAGTTAGAAAAGAGAGTGGACAGAAATGAAGTCCAAATTTTTAGTCATGAAAAAAGAATTTCAAGACTTGAATTAAATCATTAAAACTTTATTCAAAAAATTTCCAAAAGTAGAGAGCATACTTATTATTTTTATTAGAAAAGTAATAGGCATGCTCTCTATGTTAATTTTCTAAAATAGCTTGCTTTTTTCTCTATAAAATGATATAACCAAAGAAAACAAAAGGAGGAAACATGGGATTTTTTGATAAATTAAAGTCAGGTTTGACAAAGACAAAAGAATCTTTTAATGATAAGATAAATGATGTATTTAGCAATTTTCGCAAAGTTGATGAAGCGATGCTAGAAGAATTAGAAGAAATTTTGATTATGTCTGATATAGGTGTAGATACTTCTTTACAAATTATCAATGATTTGCGAAACAAATTGAAAAAAGAAAAAATCGAAAACGAAGAAGATGTGAAAAATGCTTTAAAAGATATTATGGAGCAAATTTTAGAAGTTGGGGATAGTCAGCTTCACTTAGATACAACACCATCTATTATTTTAATGGTTGGTGTCAATGGGGTTGGAAAGACCACTTCCATTGGAAAAATGGCAAGTAAATTAACTAGGCAAGGCAAAAAAGTTGTGGTTGCAGCAGCAGATACATTTCGAGCTGCCGCGGTGGAACAATTGGAAGAATGGAGCAAGCGTTCTGGTAGTATTTTGGTGAAAAAAGAAGAAGGTGCCGATCCAGCATCTGTTGTATTTGAAGCCATTGAAAAAACACGTCAAATTGGTGCCGATGTGCTGATTTGCGATACAGCAGGACGATTGCATAATAAAAAGTATTTAATGGATGAACTTGCTAAAATTAAAAAAGTCATTGAAAATCAAATGCCAGATGCCAGCAAAGAAGTATTGCTTGTATTAGACGCTGAAACAGGTCAAAATGCCATTTTACAAGTAAAGGCTTTTAAAGAAACCACAGATATTACAGGAATCATCTTAACCAAATTAGATGGAACCTCAAAAGGAGGCGTTGTAATAGGCATTGTAGCAGAAAATCAAATTCCAATTAAATTTATTGGGGTTGGGGAACAAATAGAAGATATGCAAGAATTTAAGGCAAGAGAATTTTTAGATGCAATTTTATAAAGTTAAAAAGGAGATGTAGTATGCCAGAAAAAAAGGAAATAAATCAAACGCAAAAGAAAAAAAATGTAGCTCTTCGTAGCATCGCAGTAATTGTTATTATGGCACTGTTTGGCTTAGGACTTTTAATTGCCTTTCGAGCCGAATATTTGAGTATTAAAGAAATTGGGGAACACTACACCGAATTATTTTTCAAGAATGTAAATACCAGAGTATATTTAGCAGGTGGCATATTTGTGGTAACCTATTTGGTGATTTATATTTTCAATAAGCTTACCAAACATGGTTTAAAAAAATTTTTCGATGACGAAAAAAAGCCAATCCCTAAACTTCCCAATAAAACATTTGCTATTATTGGTGCCTTGATGGCTGCTATTATAGGAATGGTTATACTAAATCAAAAATATACTATGTTCATTAGCAGTGCTTGGTTTGGAAAAACCGATCCTGTTTTTGGTACAGACATTGCCTATTATATTTTTACCTTGCCATTTCTTGAAAATCTTCTATTTTTCATGATTGGTGAATTAATTTGTCTGATTATTTACACAGCTTTTTATTATGTTGTTGTTATTAATCTATACTTAGATGGTGTTGATATCGAGCTTTTAAAGAAAAATACATTTATCAAGCAAATTGTTAGCATGATTGTCATGATAGCACTGCTTTTTTCTGGTTATATTTTTCTTACTTCACAAAATATATTAACACAAGATATGTTAACATTAGAAAGCAACACCAGCATAGATTTGACAGGTGCTGGAAAAACAGATGTCACAATTAAATTATGGGGCTATCGCATTTTTGCAGTAGTGCTATTTATTTGTGTTGTACGATTACTTAAATATGCCATGAAATCGAATTTCAAACAATCTATGATTTCTATTTTAATGGTACCAACTTATTTAGTTTGTCTATTTATTGGAATGATTTATTACGATCAATTTATTGTCAAAAAAGAAGTATTAGACAACCAAAAACAATACATTGGTTATAATATCGAAAATACTAAAGAAGCTTATGGTATAGGAATAGAACAACAATCAATTCATTCTTATGGAACGATAACCTATGATGAAATTACAAATAACTCCGATGTAATTGACAATATTCCTATCGTTCCCAAAGATGTTATGCTTACCACAGTTGCGCAGCACCAAGAAGATGGCGTGTATTATTCCTATGGCAACACTTTTTTAGGACAACTACACAATCAAGAATTGGTTTATTTAACGCCAAGAGAAGTTTTGAGTAATTATAATATGAGCTACAATAACCGAACTTTTAAATATACACATGGCTATTCTGTGGTTGTAAATTCTGCCTCAAACACAGATGAAAATGGCTATGCCCAGTATTTGCTTTCGGATTTTACGAACCAAGAAAGTCTTCGTATTAAAGAACCTAGAATTTATTTTGGTTTGGAAACCAATAGTACAATTGTGGTCAATTCTGGTTTTGGAAAAGAATATGACTACCCAATTACAGCCACGAATTATAAGGAAAATGAATACAATGGAAAAGCTGGACTTCATTTAGGCTTTTGGGACAGATTTGTGCTTGGTGTTGCAAACAAAGATTTTAAATTAGCATTTTCAAAATATATAAATGAGGATTCTAAAATTATTTCAAACCGAAATATTATAGAACGAGCCAAAGTTTTGTTACCTTATGTAATGTATGATGAAAATCCCTATTTGATTATAAGTGATGAAGGACGTTTAGTTTGGGTTCTAGATGGTTATACAACCTCTAGCCAATATCCTTACTCACAACTTACTACCATAAATATAGGTGGAAGTACACAAAAAATCAATTACATTAGAAACTCTGTCAAAGTGCTAATAGATGCCTATGATGGAACAACCAAGTTTTACATCACAGATAGGAATGATCCAATTATCATGTCTTATCGAAATTTATACCCAAGCTTATTTCAAGATTTGGAAGAGGAAATTCCAGAAGATATTCGTAACCAATTTGTTTATCCTAAATTGTTATACCAAGTGCAAGCCGAAATGATGAATATCTATCATGATATTAGCGAAGATGTTTTATATAGAGCTGACGATATTTGGGAGATTACCAAAGCAGAATCCACTGCTAAAACAGCAACAGCTGGAAAAGAAATGGAAAGTTATTACACAATGGTCAAAACCCAAGATAGTCAAGCAGCCAAGCTAGGTTTAGTCATCACATTTAATAGGCAAGCTAAACAAAATATAACAGCTTATTTGGTGGGAACTTATGAAAATGGAACACCCAAATTGTCACTTTATAAATTTGCCTCAGAGAGTAATGTAGCTAGTATTTTGCAACTGAGTTCGCAAATTGAGCAAGATGAAACCATTTCAAATGAATTAGCAAACTTAAATGTAGCTGGTACGAAATTGATTAAAAATATTATTATGGTACCAATTAATCATACACTTTTGTATGTGCAACCAGTATATCAAGTGCGTTTGAATGAAAGCGAAATTCCAGTTTTGAAGAAAGTCATTGTTGCTTCTGGAAACAAGTTGGCGATTGGAAATGACTTAAACGATGCAATTTCAAATTTATTTACCGATTATGCAGTTGATTTAGAAATTGTTGACATGCAAGACATAAACAGCGTAATTGATGCACTTGTAAAATCTAATGAAAATTTGAATGAATCATTAAATTTGAATGATTTTGAAATGATTGGAAAAGATTTAAATGAGTTAGAAAATCTCATCAATCGTTTGGCAGAACTAAGAAAAAATCAATTGGAAAAAGAAGAAAATAAAAAGGAGGAAAATGATAATGAAGATGAATCTAGCGAACAAGTTAACCATATTCAGAATGTTATTAGTACCAGTGATACTGATAATACCATATTTGGGAATTAATCACGAAATTGGCTGGGGAATTTTTGAAGCCAGTGTAGGTATTCCAGCTATAATGCTTTTGATGGATTTTGTGTTTATTGTAGCTTCTATTACAGATAAATTAGATGGCTATTTGGCACGTTCACGTAATATGGTGACAACTTTTGGTAAATTTTTGGATCCATTGGCAGATAAGATTTTGGTACTTACGGCATTGATTCTTCTTGTTGAATATAATCGCCTGCCTGCGTGGGTACCTGCGATTGTTTTGACAAGAGAATTTTTGGTGTCTGGTTATCGTTTAGTGGCTGTGGAAAGAGGTGGAGAAGTGATTAGTGCATCTTTTTGGGGAAAATTGAAGACAGTTACACAAATGCTTGCTGTTATTTTGGCTTTTGTGGATATTCATGGGTTTGGTGAGTTTATTTGGGTAGGATTTCGTTTTACAAGATTGGGATTTGTTGTGAATTTGGTAAATACGATTTTGATGAGTGTGGCCGTGATTGCTACGATTTTTTCTGGTTGGGATTATTTGAAGAATGGAAAAGAGGTACTACGCGAGTCTTAGTGAGCTATGCCCTTTAAGAATTGGCACGAGGGAGGCTGTCCCTTCGAACTTTGTACCTCAGTTGGTGGGACATTGGTTTGCCGATTGGGTTATAAAATCTGGTTTAGCACCGTGCATTAATCGCACGAGTAGTAGGGGTGATTCGCAATCGCCTAAGGAATGAAAAATGATTATCAAGAGAGGAAAATTATGACTAAGGAAGAAGCAAAAAAAAGAATTGATGAATTGAATCAATTAACTGCTTATCATGCGAAAAAATATTATGATGAGGATGATCCAGAAATTAGTGATTTTGAGTATGATTTGCTGATGACAGAGTTGAAGAATTTAGAGAAAGCATATCCAGAGTTTATGAGTGCAAATTCTTTGACACAACATGTTGGAGGAACGGTGAAGGATGGTTTTGAAAAGGTGGAGCACGAGGTTCCTTTGCAGAGTTTACAAGATATTTTTGATTTTGAGGAATTGATGGCTTTTGATGAAAGAGTGAAGAAGACTTTGGGGATTGAAAGTCTGAAATATGTTGTAGAAACAAAGATTGATGGTTTGTCTGTTAGCTTGGAATATGTGGAAGGTAAGTTTGTAAGAGGTGCCACGCGTGGAAATGGACTTGTGGGAGAGGATATTACTGAAAATTTGAAGACGATTAAAACGATTCCGAAAATCTTAAAAGAATCTGTGACAATTACGGTTCGAGGTGAGGTTTTTATTGGGAAAAAGGAGTTTGAGCAGATGAATCAAAAACGCGAGGAGAATGAAGAACCGCTTTTTGCCAATAGTAGAAATGCGGCAGCTGGTTCGCTTCGTCAGTTAGATAGCAGTATTGCAGCTTCACGTCCTTTGGATATTTTTATTTTTAATGTGCAAAAATCAGAAAGTCTGTTATTTGAAAGTCATGTGCAATCTTTGGAAAGATTAAAAAAATTAGGATTTCAAGTAAATCCAGTTGCGAAGTTGTGTCGTAATATAGAAAGTGTTATTCAAGAGATACAGGAGATTGGGGAAAATCGAGAAGATTTGAGTTTTGGTATTGATGGAGCCGTGATTAAAGTGGACGATTTAGTCTATCGTGAGAAATTAGGGGTAAATGCAAAAACTCCCAAATGGGCAATTGCATATAAGTATCCACCAGAAAGAAAGGAAACTATCATAAAAGACATCATTTGTCAAGTGGGTAGGACTGGTGCAATTACCCCAATGGCGTTATTGGAGCCTGTGAAAGTCGCGGGTTCTACTATTTCCAAGACGACTTTGCACAATGAAGATTTTATTAAAGAAAAAGATTTGAGGATTGGAGATCATGCCCTAATTCAAAAAGCAGGAGATGTTATTCCAGAAGTGGTATGTGTTGTAAAGGAAAAGAGGACAGGTGATGAAAAGATATTTGAAATGCCAAAGGTTTGCCCGGTTTGTGGAGGTCTAGCGGTTCGAGAAGAAGGTGAAGCGGTGACGAGATGTATTGGCATTGAATGTCCTGCGAAATTATATCGTAATATTTTGCATTTTGCATCACGTGAATGTATGAATATTGTAGGGTTGGGCGACGAAATTATCGAAGATTTGTTAGAACGAAATTTAATTCATAATATTGCGGATTTATATGATTTGAAATTTGAGGATTTCGCAAATATGAAAAAAGATGGTAAGAAATTTGCCCAAAATTTAATGGATAGTATAGAAAAGAGTAAAAAAAGCGAATTTTATCGTTTGATTAATGGTTTTGGTATCAAAAATATTGGAGCAAATGCAGCTAAACAGCTGGTCAAGAAATATAAAAATATCGATAATTTGGTAAAAGCAAGTATTGAAAGTTTGACAATGGTTGAAGATATGGGAGAAAAAAGAGCACAAAGTGTATATGAATTTTTTGCACAAGACCAAACCAAAGATTTGATTGAAAGGCTAAGAAAAGCAGGTGTTAACATGGAATCTGAGGCGGATGTAGTATTAGATGAAAGGTTTGCAGGAAAAATCTTTGTGCTCACAGGAACTTTGGAAAAATATTCTCGTGAAGAAGCGAAAAAAATCATTGAAAGTTTTGGTGGAAAAGCCTCTGGTTCTGTTTCAAAAAAGACGAGTTATGTGTTAGCTGGCGAAGAAGCTGGTAGTAAATTGGTTAAAGCTGAGCAATTAGGTGTACCTGTGATTACAGAAAAAGAGTTTGAAGAGATGATAAAATAACCAAAAGAAAGGAAAAAATATGGAAAAAGATTACACATTTGAAATGTTTTGGGAAGATTTAGACAACGGTTTTCAAATCAATTATACGTACATGGATTGCCGTTATTTGATTTATAAATTGGATAAAAATTGCTATAAAAATGAATTGATTGAGGCACCTGAAAAATGTCCGCATCAAAAAAGTGCGGTGTATACGTTGAAACGAGTGAAAGAAATCTTTCCGTTTATGGAAAATATGCAGTATTATATGGAAATTTAGGAAAAAATTGAACAATTAAGGATTTCTGAATAGTTCAAAAAAGCCCAGATTTGAAGGAGAAACTATGGAAGAAGAAAATTTACTCATTCCCAATGTGCAAGATGAAGAGGAACTGATGAACGAAGTGTCACTTCGTCCTAAAGTTTTAAGTGAATACATTGGGCAGACGAAAGTAAAAGAAAACATGAAAATTTATATTGAAGCAGCCAAAAAACGTAGTGAAGCGTTGGACCATGTGCTTTTATATGGTCCTCCAGGACTAGGAAAAACGACTCTTTCCAACATTATTGCCAATGAAATGAATGCTAATATCCGTATTACGTCTGGTCCAGCCATCGAAAAACCAGGTGATTTGGCGGCTATTTTGACGAATTTATCGGAAAATGATGTGCTATTTATCGATGAAATTCATCGTTTAAATAAAAGTGTTGAAGAAATTTTGTATCCAGCCATGGAAGATTTTAATTTGGATCTGATGATTGGAAAAGGACCCAGTGCGCGTTCTATCCGACTGGATTTACCGAAATTTACGCTAATTGGGGCAACCACGCGAGCAGGTTCCTTGAGTACGCCACTTCGTGACAGGTTTGGTATCGTTAGTAGGCTAGAATTGTATTCTGAGAAGGATTTGAAGACAATTGTAACTCGCTCGAGTGAGATTTTAGAGATTGAAATCGATCCAGATGCCGCAAATGAGCTCGCTAAGCGTTCGAGAGGGACCCCACGTATAGCTAATCGATTATTGAAGCGTATCAGAGATTATGCACTTGTGCTTGGTGATGGTAATATTACGTTAGAAATTGCAAAAATAGCACTTGATAAGCTAGAAATCGATGATTTGGGCTTAGATAATATTGATAAAAAGATTTTGGAAACGTTAATTTATAAATATGGCGGAAAACCAGTGGGGGTTGAAACTTTAGCTGCAACGATTAACGAAGAAGCTGAAACGTTAGAAGATGTTTACGAGCCGTATTTAATGCAAATTGGATTTTTAGCACGCACACCGCGTGGAAGAATGGCGACTCCACTGGCCTATGAACATTTGGGAATAACTTATGAAGGATAGAAACATGAAAAAATTAAAAGAAACCGTGTTGGTTCACAAAAGTGAAATGTTATGGATTTTGATTTTTGGGCTTATGGTATTTGGTATCATTTTCAACCAACCCATTCAGCAAAATGATGAATCTACATTATTTAATGAAACCAAGAAGATGGCGGATGGACTTACGATTTACAAAGACATCAATGTGTTAGTAACACCGCTGTTTTTTTATGTAGGAGCAGTGATTTTAAAAATATTTGGTGTCAACTATTTTGTTTTTCGCCTGTATGCAGTGGGAATTTGGTTGTTTTTGTATGGGGTTGTGTCTCAATTGTTGCGCCAAAGGAAAGTGTCTAAATTGGCTATTTTTCTCGATTTGTTGCTTATGACCTTGTTTTTAAAAGAAGTTATGGCGGTTTCAGCCAATTATAATATGTTGGCTATTGGTTTATCTTTACTGGCACTTCTGAAATATTTGGAAAAGGGAGAAAGAGATAGAAAATTTTACATCCAACAGGGGATTTTGCTTTTTCTGATTTTTATGACCAAACAAACTATTGGGGTGTATCATTTTTTAGCAACAGCGATTTGTGAACTTTTTTTGAGAAGTGAAAAATGGAAAGATAAAATCAAATATTGGGGTTGGTATAGTTTGCCAATTGGGATTGGCATGTTGGTTTATTGTGCGTATTTATGGGGGATTGGCTCGTTGTATGAATTTATCGATTATGCTTTTTTGGGGATGTTGGAATTTAGGCAAAATGCAACGATGGAAAGTTATGTGATTGGTTTGGTATTGGTGAATGTAGTGCCTGTGATTTTTCTGTGGAATCAGAAGAAGTTGGAGGTGGAACAAAAGATTTTGTTTCTTTATTCAGTGATAATGTTGTTGATTGCGTATCCGATTTTGTGTGAATTTCATTCTAAAATGGCGCTGATTTTTAGTTTGGTTTCGTTTTTTAGTTGGACGAATCAAAAAACGAGTAAACAAAATTTATTTCAAAATAGCTTGCTTTTTATTGTTTCATGTTATGTTTGTGTGATGACTTCGAAAAACATAGCTAATTGGTATACCTATCGTATTAAAGAAAAGATGGATCCGTATTTTGGAGCAGTTTATCAAGAAGAAATCAATGGTAAAATAGAAAATGTTGTGGCGTATATGAGAGAGAAGGAAGTTGTGTTGGTATCGCCAGAAGTGTATTTGTATCAGGCAAGATTGGGAACTCAGCATGGTATTTTAGATTTGCCACTAAGAGGAAATGTGGGTTTGCATGGCAAGGAAAAAATCATAGAGGCGATTGAAGAGTTGGAAGATACGCCAATTATGATGACAAATTATAGATATTTTCAGGAGTATAGCGAAGTTTATGAATATGTGGCCGAGCATTATGAAAAAGTAGAGACAGTTATGAGTTGTTTTGAAGTCTATGAAAAAAGGTAAAGGAAAGGGAAAATGAAGGTATTATTACATAGTTGTTGCGCGCCTTGTAGCGTGTATTGTGTGGAAAGTTTAAGAAAAGAGGGAATAGAGCCAGTAGCGTATTGGTTTAATCCGAATATTCATCCATTTATGGAGTATAAAATGCGAAGAGATACGATGGTGGAATATAGTCAAATGGTGGATTTGGAGCTGATTGTAAATGAAAATTATGGACTTCGTGAGTTTTGCAAATCTGTGGTGACTGATTTGGAAAATCGTTGTCAAAAGTATTGTTATCCAGTGCGTATGGAGGAAACGGCTAAATATGCGAAGGAAAATGGGTATGATGCTTTTTGTACGACGTTGTTTGTGAGTCCTTATCAAAATCATGAAGCAATTAAGGTGGTTTGTGAAGAAATGGCGGAAAAATACGGTGTGAAATTTTTGTATCGTGATTTTCGCCTAGGATTTCGCGAAGGACAAAATAAGGCAAAGGAACTGGGACTATATCGACAGAAGTATTGTGGGTGTGTGTTTTCGGAGGAGGAGAGGTATTTACAAAAATAATAAGAAAAAATCTAGGAATAGTATAATCACATTATAATTAACAATTGATTTCAAGTTTCTTGACAATTTTATGTAAAATATGGTATAATAATTATATATAGTAATATATATGATTTCATCTAAAAGATTTTACCAATAAAATTAAGGAGGACAAAAATATGGAAAACACAGCAAAGATGGAATACAAAGCTTCTGAAAGACGGTCTATTGAATTAATGGTGCCGAAGGACGCAACTAAAATTAAGCTGGAGTTTGATACAGCACCTGCATTTATTGTGCCAGAGAAGAAAATCTATCTTCCGCGAAGCGAGTTTGAACGGCGGATTGATCCTTTGGCCTTTCAGACGGATGCGGATTGGCTACAATATGAGCCAAGAACTGACAGACAGAACAAAACAAAGAAGCTGTTTTTGAATGCCAGAGCCAAAGGGAGGTTGCATGCCTTTACTTGCATGGCGATTGATCCATCCTTTGACCCAGTTACGGGAGAATTGGTGTATCAGCCGGGATTACCGCCTGCGGTAGGAAAATCCTACAACGATTGGGTAACTATCTTGAAAAATTATGCACCAGAGCGGAACAGTAGAGTGATGACAAGAACAGAGGGCGCAAATAAAAATTTGGAATTGATCAGGCGGCTTGTAACTTGGAAAAAAGTTTCTGTTGAAGCGGCGTGGGATGCGGTATGTGACCATTCATCAGAACTTGGACACTTTGCGGATTCTGACAATGCTAAAAATGGCTTTGAGGTAACAGGAAGCCGAGAAGTTTGCGGTTTCTATGATCTGGGAAACGTGTATAAAATGCTTGCAGAAGATTCATGGAAGTCATGGAAGAAGGCTGGTGGCTTTTGGGTTGCTGGTGGTAACTTCAATTACGGTGGCGACGACGGTTCGCTTGCCGACCTAAGTCACAATTTCGATGTAGACTTTGATGACTATGGAGGTCTTGGACAGCTTGGGCTTGATTAGTAGCACTGACCGAACTTTCAGAAACGAGCTGGAACTTGCTTTGCGGGTTCCAGTTTAAAATTTGTAGAAAGAAGAATGGAAATGGTAAGAAAAAATGATAAATTTAATTGGGCGGTAGTTGATCTGAAGGTAAGACCGATTAAGAGTACAAATCAGGAGGAAAGGCAGTTTGTTTACGATTTGAAAAAGCAGGTTTATTCAAAATATGTTGAAGCATATTTTGGAGAATGGCAAGAGGAAAATCAGAAGAAGTTGTTTGAGTGCTTCTGGAAAGAAAATGAAAAAAACATACAGTTTATTTTGATAAAAGATGAAAAAGTTGGCTTTTGGAATGGAAAGGAAACGAATGAGTGTACTTTTGAAATTGGCAATATTTGTGTAAAACCAGCCTATCAAAAAAGAGGCATTGGAACAGCTATACTAAAAAAGATACTGATGGAGAATAAAGGAAAAAACATTATGTTACAATGTTTTAAACATAATCCTGCGATAAAATTATATGAAAGAATGGGATTTGAGAAAATAGAGGAAACCAATACACATATTGTTATGAAGAAAACAAATTGATAAAATAAGGGGCAGAATAAAAGGTTGTCATATTGGTTTAGAAAAAAGAAATGACAAATTAAGAGAAAAATGATGCTCATCGAATAATAACAAAAGGAGGAAAAAATGAAAATACAATTATCAGAACATTTTACATATACAAAACTAATCAAATTTACTATTCCAACCATCATTATGATGATATTTACCTCAATTTATGGTGTGGTCGACGGAATTTTTGTGGCCAATTGCGTGGGGGCAGATGCTTTTGCAGCAGTTAATTTAATCATGCCAGCTTTGATGATTTTAGGGACCATTGGTTTTATGTTTGGAACAGGTGGAAGTGCTTTGATTTCAAAAACAATAGGAGAAGGGAAAACTGAAAAAGCGAATGAATATTTTTCTATGTTAATTTACTTAATTGTCTTAATTAGCGTAATTTTTTCGGTGATTGGTTTTCCTTTCATGAGAACGATTTCATTAAAACTAGGCGCTGATAACGATATGCTAAAAGATTGCGTAACATATGGAAGGACAATTCTTATTTTTTTGGTTCCGTTTGCTTTGCAAAACTGTTTCCAGAGTTTTTTGATTGTGGCTGAAAGACCTCTGTTTGGTTTGGTGATTTCCATCATCACAGGTGTGATGAATATGTTGCTTGATTTTATATTTATGTATGTATGTCACATGGGGGTATTGGGAGCCGCATTGGCAACAGGTATTAGCCAGTTGGTGGGAGGATGTATTCCGCTCATTTATTTTATTATGCCAAATCAAAGTCCTTTTCAATTAAGAAAGGCAAAATTTGACGCAAAAGCGATTTGGCAGGCTTGTACCAATGGTTCTTCGGAAATGTTGAATAATATATCGATGTCACTTGTCAATATATTGTATAATAGGCAACTTATGAAGTATGCTGGATCGGATGGAGTGGTGGCATATGGGATTATTATGTATGTTGGTTTTATTTTTGTTGGAACTTATTTGGGATATTCCATTGGAACAGCACCGATTGTAGGGTATCATTATGGGGCAGAAAATACGGGGGAACTCAAGAATTTGCTGAAAAAAAGTTTTCGCCTAATGGCTGTCACTTCTCTTGTGATGACAGGAATGGCAGAAATATCAGCTCGTTTATTGGCTTCGATTTTTGTTAGCTATGATGCAGAATTGTTACAAATGACGACAACAGCCATTCGTTTATTTGCTATGTCTTACCTTATTAGTGGGTTTAACATTTTTAGTTCGTCTTTCTTTACGGCCCTGAATAATGGCTTGATTTCTGCTGTGATTTCGTTTTTACGAACGTTAGTATTCCAAGTGGCTATGATTTTCTTATTACCAGCTTTATTTGGCTTAAATGGAATTTGGCTGGCAGTGGTGATTGCTGAAATATTAGCTTTGGGTGTTAGCTACGCATTTTTGATTGGTAATCGAAAGAAATATCGCTATGGCTAAAAAATATACATAATAAATCAATTGTAAATTTAAGATTACTTTTTTTTACAATTAAATGAAAAAACTTTACATGCAAAAATCAAAGTGATATAATAAAAATAATAAAAAAAGGAGGAAAATAATATGAAATTACAGAAAAGAATTTTATTTGTATTTTTACTATTCTTACTAGGTTTATCTGTTAATTGTTTAGCGACTTCAAGTGACGAAACAGTTACCTATGAAGGAATTACAACGACAATGCCAGATGTTAGTGTATCATCAAACGAAGAAGAGGATCCATTATACATCAAATTATTAATGACATCATCCACGCTGACAAGCTCATCAGGAGATAGTATAGGAAGTTTGATAGCAACTTATCAAAATGAAACAACAGCAGTTGGAATTGATGTTTCACGTTTTCAAGGAGATATCAATTGGAAAGCAGTTGCTGACTCGGGGGTTAAATTTGCGATGATTCGATGTGCTTTTAGAGGCTATGCAGCAGAAGGAAACATTGCGATTGATCCGAAATTTGAAGCTAACATAAAAGGGGCACTAGAAAACGGAATTTATGTTGGTGTATACTTTTTCTCAACAGCATTAAACGAAGCAGAAGCTCTTCAAGAAGCAGCAGTTACGCTAGATTTAATCAGAGGGTATGATGTCAAATTCCCAATTGCTTATGATTTTGAATATTTTAATAATGTACCTAATTATCGAACCAATGGGTTATCGCATGCACAATTAAATGCGAATGCCAAAGTATTTTTAGATTATGTCAATAGCAGAGGTTATAAATCATCTTTGTATGGTAGTACAAATTATTTAAATAATACTTGGAGTCCAAGTTTGCGTTCTTCCTACGATGTTTGGGTAGCGCATTATTATGTTGATAGACCAACTTATGGTGGACATTATACCATGTGGCAATGTACAGATAAAGGAAGTGTTCCAGGAATTGGTACACCAGTGGATGTCGATATTGATTATCAATATTATCGTTCTTACCATCATGCTAATGTAGCAGAATGTTTGTTTAATGCGACTTATTATGCGAATCGTTATCCAGATTTAAAGGCAACGTTTGGCAACAATGCATCGGCGTTAAAAAAACATTATGAATCTTGCGGAAGACGAGAAGGTCGTAGTGCATCACCAGCTTTTGATCCTATCTATTATATCAACCAATATGCGGATTTAAAACAAGCTTTCCGAACGGATTATGTAGCAGCTTTTAATCATTTTGTCAACAATGGAATTTATGAAGGAAGACAAGGTAGTAAATATTTTTTGGTAAATTATTATTTGGATCAGAATGAAGATGTGAAAAAAGCTTGTTATGCTAGTAAAACAGGTGCTTTGTCCCATTTTGTACAATTTGGTGCTTTAGAAGGAAGACAAGGAAGTAAAGATTTTAATGTAAGAAATTACGCCAATTCACAAAGTAGTTATGTTAAAAAAAGATTGGGTACAGAGTACATAAAATATTATGCGTTAGCAGAAGGTGGACAACCAATCAATGATCCACCAATCAATATTGCCAATGATTTGTTTGATGCTGATTATTATGCAAACAAATACAATGATTTAAAGCAAGCTTTTGGAAATAATGCAGTGGCTTTAAAAGAACATTATGAAGCTTGTGGGAAACGAGAAGGGCGCAGTGCTAGTCCTGTGTTTGATCCAGAGTATTATTTAGAGAAATATGCGGATTTGAAAAGAGCATTTAGTTCAGATTATGTAGCTGCCTTTAACCATTTTGTCAATAACGGAATTCATGAAGGAAGACAAGCGAGTAGCACATTTAATGTGCAAAAATATATAAGTTATCACGGTGATTTACAAGCCGAGTTTGGTTCTAATTTTTCAAGAGCTTTGGAACATTACATGATGTTCGGAAGAAAGGAAGGCAGAAAAGCGAATTAGAAAATTTAAAGTTTAAGCAGATTAACGAATAAAAATAGTTAATCTGTTTTTTATTATCAAATAAGGTTGCTATTTAGACTAAAAAATGATAAGATGTTCACAATAATATTTATACCAAAAATAAAAAGGGAGGCTATCACTTGGAGAAATTGATTGTAATTGATGGGAATAGTATTTTAAATCGAGCTTTTTATGGCATCATGGGAAGTAAAATGCTACAGACAGCAGATGGAACTTATACCAATGCAGTTTATGGTTTTTTGACGATTTTGTTTCGTATTTTAGAAGATGAAAAACCAGAATATTTGGTTGTTGCCTTTGATGTAAAATCACCAACCAAGAGGCATGAAATGTACAGTCAGTACAAAGGAACACGTAAAGGAATGCCAGATGAATTAGCGGCTCAAATGCCAATTATAAAAAAAGTGTTAGAGGCGATGAACTTAAAAATCATTGAAAAATCAGGTTATGAGGCAGATGATATTTTAGGAACATTAAGTGATTGGGGAGCACAGCAAGGGTTAAAAGTTATTTTGCTAACAGGTGATAGAGATTCATTTCAGCTGGCGAAAGATACAGTTATTATTCGTATTCCTAGAACCAAACAAGGAAAAACAGAAACGGAAGATTTTGACGCCAATAAAATTTTCGAAACTTATGGTATTATACCAGAACAATTAATCGAAGTTAAAGGATTAATGGGAGATGCCTCAGACAATATCCCTGGTGTACCTGGAATTGGCGAAAAGACGGCTTTAAACCTAATACAAAAATACAAAAATATTGACCAATTATATGAAGCTATTGAGAATGGTGATACACAAATCAAAGGAAAACAAAAAGAAAAATTATTAGAAAATAAAGAATTAGCCTATCTTTCCAGAACACTTGGCACCATTGATAAAAAAGCACCCATTGAAAAAGATTTAGCTACCTTTCAAGTGCAAGATTGGAATAAGCCTGCGGTTTTAGAATTATTCAGAGAATTACGATTTAAGCGCTTTATCGAACGTTTTCAGTTAGAAAGTGAAGAAAATGAGCCAACTAAAAAGCTTGAAGATTTATTTATTTATATTCCTACTAATCAACCCCAGTCAATACTAGATAAAATTTATGAACAAAAAGAAATATACTATTATTTCGAATTGATAGAGGATCCAGATGCTTTCATCATAAAAAAGAAAATTGAAACAATAAATCTTTACTTAAAATCTGAAAAAAAAGTATATTGTGTTCCGTTTGATAATGAAATTTTTAAACCAATTTTTGAAAATAATGAAATTTTAAAATGTGGATATGAAATAAAAGAGGATTTTATCTTATTAAAACAAGCTGGACTAAATCCGCAAAATATGATGTTTGATGCCAAAATTGCTATGTATTTATTAAATTCTGGATCCAATTTGTATTCTTTAGAGGAAATTGCAAAACAACAGTTAAACCTAGAAATAGAAGATTATTATCAGCAAGAACCAAAAGAAGATATACAAACTAGCTTTTTTGATCAAGAAATTCAAGAAGAAAAAACAGATTATAAATATGCTATGTATTGTTACATAATCGGAGAAACAAAGCTGATTTTAGAGCAAAAATTAAAAGAAGTAAAACAATTAGATTTATTTCGAAATATTGAAATGCCAAGTGCAGAAATTCTAGCACAAATGCGTTATACAGGTGTTTTAGTAGATAAAGACGACATTGAAAAAATGTCACAAGAATTGAAAAAGCAGATTCAAGGATTAAGTCATGAAATTTATGAATTAGCTGGTCAAGAATTTAATATCAATTCACCCAAACAGTTAGGCGAAATTTTATTTGAAAAACTAGAATTGCCATATAAAAAGAAAAACAAAAATGGATATTCAACAGATGTTGACACTTTAGAAAAATTGAGAAATACACATCCAATAATTGAAAAAGTCTTGTTTTACAGGCAAGTTTCAAAATTAAATTCGACATTTGTCGAAGGCATGTTACCCTATATTAATCCAAAAACGAACCGTATTCATACAACATTTCACCAAACTGTTGCAGCAACTGGAAGACTTAGCAGTACGGATCCGAATTTGCAAAATATTCCAACAAGAACAGACTTAGGAAAACAAATTCGAAAATTATTTAAAGCTGAAAAAGGCAAAGTTTTTTTAGATGCGGATTATTCTCAAATTGAGCTTCGCATTTTGGCTCATATGTCGCAAGATGAAGGGATGATAAAGGCATTTACAGCACATCATGATATTCATCAAATTTGTGCTTCGCAAGTATTTGGTGTTCCAGTTGAAGAAGTGACAAAGGAAATGAGAAGTCATGCCAAAGCAGTCAATTTTGGTATTGTATATGGTATCAGTGATTTTGGGTTGGCAGAACAGCTAGGAATTAGTAGAAAAGAAGCAAAACAATATATTGATTCTTATTTAGAGCAATATCATGGAATTGGAAAATTTATGGAGCAAGAAATTGAAAAAGCAAAGCAAAATGGCTATGTAGAGACAATGTTTCATCGCAGGAGATACATTCCAGAAATCAGTTCCAATAATTATATGGTTCGTAAATTCGGAGATAGAGCGGCTATGAATGCACCCATTCAAGGAACCGCAGCAGATATTATGAAAATTGCGATGATTGATGTCTACCGAGAACTAAAAAAACGAAAGTTGCAATCTAAAATGGTACTGCAAATTCATGACGAATTGATTATAGAAGCATTAGAAAGGGAAAAAGAGGAAGTCAGCCAAATTTTGAAAACTTGTATGCAAAAAGCAGCGAACTTGTTAGTTGATTTAGAAGTAGATTTGCAGGAAGGACAAAATTGGTTTGAAACAAAATAAAAAAAGCCAAAAACCAGAGTAAAATCAAGTGAGAGCAGGTTTTTACAAAAAGTCAAGTTGACAAATTAACGTAAATGTGATATAATAAAAGGTAGAGGATTTTTTACGAAAATAGCAAAAAATTATCCCGATTTTTTAGTTTTTTCTTTCGTTTGCTATTTTGCGACATAATCGCAACACAGCCTTTAGAAAGGCTGTGTTTTTATGTTTTATTAGGGAAATTTTGCTTTTGAATAATAGCAATTCGATAAAATAAAGTATCAGGATTATAACATTCTATTTGTTTAATTACAGTAGTAAATAGAAAAAAGCTAATTTTTTATTTAGGAACTATTGACAAGCTATCTAAAAAATTATAAAATAACAAAAATATGTTATCAAGAGTGGACGAGAGAATCGGCTTTATGACTCCACAGCAACCTGAATTTTTAAGGTGCTAATACCGACAAAGCAATGCTTTGGCTGATGATTTTTAAAATCGAAATGTTAACCTTTGCATTTTGCAAAGGTTTTTTTGCCAAAAATCTTGTAACATAAATCAAACCAAGAAAGGAAGTTTAAAATGAAAAAATTATTTACGTCAGAAAGTGTAACAGAGGGGCATCCAGACAAATTATGTGATTTTATATCCGATAGTGTTTTAGATAGCTATTTTGAAAAAGACCCTTATGCAAGAGTGGCTTGTGAAACGGTTGCTGGGAAAGGGCAAATTTTGTTAACAGGAGAAATTACATCTATTGCAGAAGTGGATTTAGAAAAAGTGGTAAGGGATGCCATCAAAGAAGTGGGATATCATGAAAAGGAAGTGGATATTGATTATGCAACATGTAAGGTTTTGATTAATATTTCAAAGCAATCCCCAGATATTGCACTAGGTGTGGATAAGTCATATGAAGACAAAGAAGGAGAAAAGATAGAATCAGAAGGTGCAGGTGATCAAGGCATGATGTTTGGCTTTGCCACAGATGAAACAGCAGATTTTATGCCAATGCCAATTGATTTAGCTCACAAATTATCAAAAAGATTGACAGAAGTTAGAAAACAGGGCATAATGGATTACATAAGACCAGATGGTAAAGTGCAAGTTACTGTAGAATATGAAGACGATAAGCCAGTTCGTGTAGATACGATTGTGGTATCGACACAACATACGCAAGACACGGATTTGACGGTTTTGAAAAAAGATGTCAAAGAAAAAGTTATTGAGGCGATTGTGCCAGAAGAATTATTAGATGAAAACACAAAATATTATATTAATCCAACAGGACGATTTGTCATTGGTGGACCTTTGGGAGATAGTGGATTAACAGGAAGAAAAATTATTGTGGATACTTATGGCGGATATAGTCGTCACGGTGGTGGTGCGTTTTCGGGAAAAGATCCTACCAAAGTAGATCGTAGTGCTTGTTATATGGCAAGATTTGTTGCTAAAAATGTCGTAGCAAATGGCTATGCGAAAAAATGTGAAATTCAGCTTTCTTATGCGATTGGTGTTGCCAAACCAGTTTCTATTTTGGTGGATACTTTTGGAACAGCTACAATTCCAGAAGAGGAAATCATCGAAAAGATTGAAAAAACATTTGATTTGACACCAAGAGGCATTATGAACACACTGAATTTGCGTAAACCAATTTATCGAAAAACCACCAATTATGGGCATTTTGGAAAACCAGATTTGCCTTGGGAACAAGTTATTAATTTGTAGGAAAAACAACACGATTTGTCTAAAATAAATTAATAGAAAAATAAAATTTTATTTTTGCATATTTTTCAGAAAAATGAAGATACTACCATTATAAAAAACGAAAGGAATTGATTTTATATGGGTAGAAGAGATTTTTTTGAAGAAGAAAAAAGAAAAAAGATGATTATGACATTTGCAGGTGCAGTCGTTTTGTCGGTGGTTGCTTTTGTAACTGTTTTTGTGATGTATAGTAAAAAATTAAACGATGAGGCACAAGCTAATTTGCTAGCTTTAACAGAGCAAAATGAAAATATTGTTTCTAATGAAGAATTAGAAGAGGCAAGTTATTCATCAGACAAAACAATACCAAATAATGAAACGGAAAACAATAGTGTACAAGTTGAATTAGAAACGCAAAATGTAGCTGACGATACAGTCAAATTACCAGAAAATAAAGAACCAGTTTCTCCAGTAGTAAAAGAGGAAAAAACTGAACAAACACCTCAAACCGAACAAAATGAGGACAACACGCCAAAAGGAACAGAAGAAAAGGTTGAATTCCAAGCACCTGTGGCAGGAGAAATTATAAAGGATTATGCAATGGAAACCCTTGTCTATTCAGAAACATTAGATGAATGGTGTACACATAGTGGAATTGATATTAAAGCAGAAAAAGCTTCTGTTGTAGCAAGTGCAGAAAAAGGAACCGTTGAGAGTATCAAAAACGATCCAAGATATGGTCTTACGATCATCATCTCACATGGAAATGGATTTAAAACGATGTATTCTAATCTTTTAACAACAGAATTCGTCAAAGAAGGAGAACAAGTAGAAAAAGGACAAACAATTGCAACAGTTGGAGAAACTGCAAGTTTTGAGGTAGCAGATGAATGTCATTTGCATTTTGAAATGTATAAAGAAGGTGTAACAGTTAATCCGACAATCTATTTAAAATAGAAAATAGGTTATAAAAATTACTAGCAGATTATTGACAAAGTTACGTAAATATGTTAAAATAAAGAAAAGACCGAACTTTTATTAAGCTCGGTCTTTTTTTGTTATTTTTAATAAAAATAGGATTTTTGAAACGAAAAATAAAAATTTCATAAAAGTAAAAAAAAGTATTGACAAATCCTACCAATCCATAGTATAATATCAACTGCGTGTAGATTTGCGATGAAGCAAGATGTGGCTACGTAAAATAAAGAGAAATTTTGTTTACTTTATTTAAGCGGAGGGAACTCTTGCAGAGTATGTCGTGGCTTAGACCAGGCGATAAGTTTGATAAACGTATTTTTGGGAAAAACTTATCCAAGGGAATTTTTAAGAAAAAATAAAAATAACTTGGATTTAAAAAGGTGAAAAAGAAAACACTCGGATACGTTAATAACTTGCCGTTATCGTAATCAAAAAAGGTTGAAAACCCTTATCAAAGAATGTTTTTCAACTTTTTCGTAGAATTTAAAAAGGAGGGAAAAAAATGGCAACATCAAACAAAATAGGAAGTGACAAAATTAGAATTCGACTAAAAGCTTATGATCATGTCGTTTTAGAACAGTCTGCTGAAAAAATAGTAGAAACTGCTAAAAGAACAGGAGCAAAAGTATCAGGTCCAATTCCGCTTCCAACTGAAAAAGAAATCATAACAATTTTACGTTCTCCACACAAACACAAAGATTCCAGAGAACAATTTGAAATGAGAACCCATAAAAGAGTAATTGATATTCTTTATCCAACGCAAAAAACTGTTGATAATCTAACCAAATTAGAATTACCAGCAGGTGTTGATATTGAAATTAAGTTTTAACTTACTTAAAAAAATAGCCTAAAAGGCCATGCTGAATGAAAATTCAGCCAATAGAAATTTAGGAGGAAATAAAAATGAAAAAAGCAATAATAGGAAGAAAAGTTGGTATGACTCAAATCTTTGATGAAACAGGCGTAGTTATTCCAGTAACAGTAATTGAATGTGGACCATGTTCAGTTGTTCAAATAAAAACAGTTGAAACAGATGGTTATGATGCAGTTCAATTAGGTTTTGGAGAAGTCAAAGAAAGCAAAGTAAACAAACCAACTAAAGGACATTTTAGCAAAGCAAGTGTAAAGCCAATGAAACATCTAAGAGAATTTAAGTTAGAAGATGTATCGGCTGTAAAAGTAGGAGATGAAATCAAGGTAGATACATTTGAAGCAGGAGAAACAGTTGATATTCAAGGGATTACAAAGGGAAAAGGGTTCCAAGGTGTTATCAAACGTCATGGACAATCCAGAGGACCAATGGGACATGGTTCGATGTATCACAGAAGACCAGGTTCAATGGGATCAACTTCAACGCCAGGTAGAGTTTTCAAAGGCAAGAAATTACCAGGTCACATGGGTGTTGATACCGTGACCATTCAAAATCTTACCATTGTTCGAGTAGATTTAGATAAAAATGCGATTTTAGTGAAGGGAAGTGTTCCTGGAAATAAAGGTAGCATCTTAAAAATAAAGACGAGCGTAAAGCAAAGTAAATAGAAAGGAAGGAGGAAAATAAAATGCCTAAAATAGATGTATATAATGTAGAAGGTAAAAAGGTGAGCGATCTTGAATTAAAAGAAGAAATCTTTGGAATTAAGCCAAATGAAAACATTGTACACAGTGTATTAGTGAATTATTTAGCGAATCAAAGACAAGGAACGCAAAATACCAAAACAAGAAGCGAAGTTAGAGGCGGTGGTAAAAAACCATGGAGACAAAAAGGAACAGGTCGTGCAAGACAAGGTTCAATCCGTGCTCCACAATGGATTAAAGGTGGTATTGCCTTAGGTCCAAAACCACGTTCTTACAAATATCACGTTAATAAAAAAGAAAAGAAATTAGCTATCAAATCAATTTTAAGTTCAAAAGTATTAGAGCAAAATTTAGTTGTTGTGGATAAATTTGATTTCAAAGAAATCAAAACAAAACAAATGGCTAATGCTATGAAAAATTTAAAAATTGAAGATAAAGCTTTAATTATGCTTGCAATAGGTGATGAAAAAGTTCAAAAATCAGCAAGAAATTTAGAAGGAGTTAGAACAATTTCAGTTAGTACAATTAATGTATTTGACTTATTAAAATATAAAAAATTAGTTTTAACCGTTGACACAGTAAAGAAAATAGAGGAGGTGTATGCTTAGATGGTAGCGGAAGATATTATTATAAAACCAATCATTACTGAAAAAAGTAATATGGATATGCAGGAAGGAAAATACACTTTCAAAGTTGCGAAAAAAGCTACAAAAGTTGAAATTAGAAATGCGGTTGAGAAATTATTCAATGTCAAAGTTTTGACTGTCAATACCATGACAGTCAAAGGAAAAGCCAAAAGAGTTGGTGTTCACAGAGGAATGACATCAGATTGGAAAAAAGCAATTGTTACAATTGATACCAATGCTGGAGATATTAAATATCTTGCAAAAGGCGGAAAAGAAGTGAAAGTTTCTAAAAAGTATAACGATTCAATTGATGCATTTAATGCCTAAAAAGTAGGTGTTGTAATTTTTGTAAAATATCTAGAAAAAACTAGGAAAATAAATTAAATAAAGGAGAGAAAAGAAAAATGGGAATTAAACATTATAGACCCTATACACCATCCAGAAGAAATATGACTTCTTCAACTTTTGAAG
Source organism: uncultured Clostridium sp. (assembly GCA_947653235.1). GTDB lineage: Bacteria > Bacillota > Clostridia > TANB77 > CAG-508 > Scatovivens. Next base: position 246,076 of record CANTGH010000001.1, on the reverse strand, counting down.
AAGTAACTAAAAAAACACCAGAAAAATCTCTATTAGCCAAAAAGAAGAAAAATGCTGGTAGAAATTCGTATGGTAGAATTACAGTAAGACACCAAGGTGGTGGAAATAGACAAAAATATAGAATTATCGATTTTAAAAGAAAGAAAGATAATATGTATGCAACTGTTATTGGAATTGAATATGATCCAAACAGAAGTGCTAATATTGCGTTAATTCAATACGAAGATGGAACCAAAAGTTATATTTTGGCACCAGAAAAATTGACAGATGGTGATAAAGTAATATCAGGAGAAAATGTTGATATTAAAGCTGGTAATGCTATGCCAATTACGAGTATTCCAGTTGGTACGATGATACACAATATTGAGTTAAATCCTGGTCAAGGTGGTAAATTAGTAAGAAGTGCTGGGCAAGAGGCACAATTGATGGCCAGAGAAGGTGCCTATGCACACGTAAGACTTCCATCTGGAGAAATGAGATTGATTTCAGTCAAATGTAGGGCAACTATTGGAACCATTGGAAATAGTGACCATGAAAATATCAAGTTGGGAAAAGCTGGTCGAAAAAGACATATGGGTATCAGACCAACTGTTAGAGGTTCTGTTATGAATCCAAATGATCACCCTCACGGTGGTGGTGAAGGTAGAGCACCAGTTGGTAGACCAGGTCCATTAACGCCTTGGGGAAAACCAGCAATGGGATATAAGACAAGAAATAAGAAGAAACAATCAAACAAATTTATTGTGAAACGTCGTAAGTAATTGAAAAGGAGGAAAGTAAGAATGCAAAAGGATAAAAATAGAAAACAGAAACCACCATTTGTAGCAGAAAAGTTGCTAAAAAGAATTGAAGCTATGAATGAATCTGGTAAAAAAGAAGTCTTAAAGACATGGTCAAGAGCTTCTACAATCTATCCACAAATGATAGGGCACACAATTGCTGTTCACGATGGAAGAAAACATGTTCCTATCTATATTTCTGAAGAAATGGTTGGGCATAAACTAGGAGAATTTGCACCAACAAGAACATTTAAAGGACATAGCGGAGATAAGAAGACACAAAAAAAATAGAAGAATTTAGAAAATAGGAAAGAGGAGGTAAAACTGTGGAAGAAAAAGCAATCGAAAATGATGTAATTGAAGCAAAAGCAATATTAAAATATGCTAGAATTTCAAGTAGAAAAGTCAAAATTGTAGCTGATTTAATCAGAGGCAAAAGTGTAGAAGAAGCTTTAAATATCTTAAAATTTGCTCCGAAAGCATCTAGTGAGATATTAGAAAAACTTCTAAACTCAGCAATTGCTAATGCTGAAAATAATCATTTTATGAATAGAAGTAATTTAGTAGTTAGTGAAATCTATGCAAATCAAGGTCCTACTTTAAAAAGAATAAGACCAGCTGCAAAAGGTTCTGCTGTCAGAATTAGGAAAAGAACAAGTCATATAACAATCGTGTTAAGAGAAATGAGTAAATAAGAAAGGAGAATATAAGACATGGGACAAAAAGTTCATCCAAATGGAATAAGAGTTGGTGTAATTAGAGATTGGAACTCAAAATGGTATGCAAACTCTAAAAATTATAGCGACTACTTAGTTGAGGATTATAACATTCGTAAATATATAAAGAAAAAATTATATATTAGCGGAATTTCAAAAATCGAAATCGAAAGAACTGCCAAATGTGTTAGAATTAATGTTCACACAGCTAAACCAGGTTTGGTTATTGGAAAAGGCGGAAATCTTTCGGAAGCGCTAAAAAACGAATTGGAAAAAATGATTAACAAACAAGTAAATTTAAACATTGTAGAAGTAAAAAATATTGACACAGATGCACAATTAGTTGCTGAAAATATAGCAGGTCAATTAGAAAGAAGAATTTCATTCAGAAGAGCCATGAAACAATGCATGCAAAAATCTATGAAAGCAGGTGCTTTAGGAATTAAAACCTCTGTATCTGGAAGATTAGGTGGAGCTGATATGGCAAGAACTGAGTTTTATAAAGATGGAACCATTCCATTACAAACTCTAAGAGCCGATATTGATTACGGATTTGCAGAAGCAGATACAACCTATGGAAAAATCGGTGTAAAAGTTTGGATTTATAAAGGTGAAATCCTTCCAGCAAAGAAAGATGCAGAAGAAGGAGGTAGAGACTAATGCCATTGATGCCGAAAAAATCAAAATTTAGAAAAATGCAAAAAGGTAGAAATCGAGGAAAAGCAACACGTGGAAACGTTGTAAATGAAGGAGAATTCGGAATTCAAGCTACAAGTGCTGGTTGGATTACTTCTAATCAAATCGAAGCTGCCAGAATTGCAATGACACGTTACATCAAAAGAGGTGGAAAAGTTTGGATTAAAGTATTTCCAGACAAACCAATTACGAGTAAGCCAATCGGTACTCGTATGGGTAAAGGTAAAGGTGCGCCAGAATATTGGGTAGCAGTTGTAAAACCAGGGAGAGTGATGTTTGAACTTGCAGGTGTTTCAGAGGAAGTAGCAAGAGAAGCATTGCGTTTAGCAGGTCATAAATTGCCTGTAAAAACCAAGTTTGTAAAAAGAGAAGTAGGCGGTGATTTAGATGAAGAATAAAAAATTAACGGAAATGTCTTCACCTGAGCTAGAAAAAGAACTAAGTGAATTAAAATCAGAATTATTCAAATTACGTTTTAGTCTAGCGACTAACGGATTGGATAATCCAATGAGAATTCGTGAAGTTAGGCGTCAAATTGCCAGAGTAAAGACAATCCTTAGAAAAAGAGAAATCGAAAACCAAGAATAATAAGAAAGGAGATAGACTTGTATGGAAGAAAGAAATCTTCGTAAAACAATGATTGGTACAGTTGTTTCTGACAAAATGGATAAAACAATTGTGGTAGCTGTAGAAGACAGTGTAGCTCATCCAATTTATAAGAAAACAGTAAAAAGAACCTATAAATTAAAAGCTCACGATGAAGCCAATGAATGTAAAGTTGGTGATAAAGTAGAAGTTATGGAAACAAGACCTTTATCCAAAGATAAAAGGTGGAGACTTATAAAAGTCGTTGAGAAAGCAGTGATTAAGTAGATTATTAAAAATACTTATGCAGCAAAAGGAGTTGCAAACCTTAGAAAAACGATTATGAAATAAAAATAAGCGTAGTTTGATAAAAAGATAACGATGCAATCTCAAAAAGGGAAAAACAGAAAATAAAAGAAGGAGGAACCTTAAAAATGGTACAACAACAAACTAGATTAAGAGTAGCCGATAATACTGGTGCAAAAGAAATTATGTGTATCCGATGTTTAGGTGGATCGTATAAAAGATATGCTGAAATCGGAGATATTATTGTGGCTTCTGTTAAAACTGCTACACCAGGTGGCGTTGTAAAAAAAGGAGAAGTTGTAAAAGCTGTCGTTGTAAGAACAAAAAAAGAAGTAAGACGTCCAGATGGTTCTTATGTAAGATTTGATGAAAATGCTGCTGTGATTATTCGTGAAGATGGAACGCCAAAGGGAACACGTATTTTTGGTCCAGTAGCAAGAGAGTTAAGAGATAAAAATTATTTGAAAATTTTATCTTTGGCCCCAGAAGTTCTTTAAACTCTTAAGGTTTAAGGGTTTGTAAAAACTTGCGAAAATCGAAAAAGAATTAGAGGTGAATAAATTGAAAATCAAAAAAGGTGATAATGTCAAGATTTTATCAGGAAATGATAAAGATAAGACAGGAGAAGTTTTAGAAGTAATTCCGAAGAAAAATAAAATCGTTGTCAAAGGTGTCAATGTTCGTAAAAAACATGTAAAACCTAGAAAACAAGGAGAAGAAGGCGGAATTATAGCAGTGGAATGTCCAATTGATAGTAGCAAAGCCAATGTTGTGTGTAACAAATGCGGAAAAGCAACTAGAGTTGGATATAGCGAAGAAAAAGGTGAAAAAATACGCATTTGTAAAAAATGCGGTACGAAGTTAAAAAGTAAGTAGAAAGGAGGAATATAAAAGAACATGGAAGTATTGAAAGAACAATATAAAAATGAAGTAATACCAGCTTTAATGAAAAAATTCAACTATTCATCTGTGATGGAAGTTCCAAAGCTAGAAAAAATTGTGATTAATATTGGATTAGGTGAGACAAAAGACAATCCAAAGGCTTTAGATAATGCTGTGAATGATTTAACAATAATAACTGGTCAAAAACCAATTATTACGAAAGCTAAAAAATCAATAGCTGCTTTCAAATTAAGAGAGGGAACTAAAATTGGTTGCAAAGTGACATTGAGAGCTGGAAAAATGTATGATTTTGCACAAAAATTATTTAATGTTGCATTACCTAGAGTAAGAGATTTTAGAGGCGTATCGAACCATTCATTTGATGGAAGGGGAAATTATTCAATGGGAATTAAAGAGCAATTGATTTTCCCAGAAATTGAATATGATAAAATTGACAAAATCAGGGGTATGGACATTATATTTGTCACAACTGCCAAAACGGATGAAGAAGCAAAAGAATTGTTAGCTTCATTAGGAATGCCATTTCGAAACTAAATAAGAAAGGAGAAACCGATGGCTAAAAAATCATTAAAGGTGAAATGTGCCAGAGAGCAAAAATATAAAACAAGAGAATATAACCGATGCAAAATTTGTGGAAGACCACATGCTTATATCAGAAAATTCGGAATTTGCCGTATTTGCTTTAGAGAATTAGCACACAAAGGAGAAATACCAGGTGTGAAAAAAGCAAGTTGGTAGGCTAAAAAAGTTAGAAAAGGAGGGAAAAAACGTGAATACAACAGATCCAATTGCAGATATGTTAACAAGAATTAGAAATGCGAACCAAAATAAATTTAAGACAGTTGATGTGCCTGCTTCAAAAATGAAAAAGGCAATTGCAGATAATTTATTAGAAGAAGGCTATATCAAATCTTTTGAAAAAATTGAAGATGGAACGCAAGGAATTTTAAGAATTACCTTAAAATATGATGAAAAAGGAAATCGAGTAATCGATGGATTAAAGAGAATTAGTAAACCAGGTTTAAGAATTTACGCCAATAAAGATGAATTACCTAAAGTATTAAATGGTTTAGGAATTGCACTAATTTCAACATCTAAAGGAATTATGACTGATAAAAAAGCCCGCGAATTAGGTATTGGTGGCGAGGTTTTGGCTTATATATGGTAGCGAGATTATCCAAATTTGAATTATTACTAATTTAGATTTAGGATATAAAATAGGAAGAAAATCATATTAGTTGCGAACCTGAAAATTTTTCGGCAGAAAAATTTGCTGGACGATAGCAAAAATGAATTCAAATTAAAAATCTGAAAATTCTTATAAATTTTATAAGAAATAATTTAAGAAAGGAGAAATAAAATGTCAAGAATAGGAAATAAGCCAATTACGGTTCCAGATAGTGTTGAAATCAAATTAGAAGGCCAACATATTACCGTAAAAGGTCCAAAAGGAACATTAGAAAGACAAATTCATGAAAACATGAAAGTGACGTTAGCAGATAAAGTCTTAAAAGTAGAAAGACCAAATGATGAGCCACAAAATAGAAGTTTACATGGTTTGACAAGAACTTTAATCAACAACATGATTGAAGGAACTGTCAATGGTTTTGAAAAGAAACTAGAAATCAATGGTGTTGGTTATAGAGCCCTGAAAAAAGGAAATAACCTAGTGATGAACTTAGGCTATTCTCATCCAGTTGAAATGGAGGCGCCAGCAGGAATTACATTCGATGTGCCAAATCAAAATGAAGTCATTGTAAAAGGAATTGACAAAGAATTAGTTGGTCAAACAGCAGCAGTTATCAGAACAAAGAGACCACCAGAAGTATATCGTGGTAAAGGTATTAAATATGATTATGAAGTCATTCGACGTAAAGAAGGTAAAGCTGGTAAAAAATAGTAGCCATTTATAGGAATGAACGTTACAGATACTTTGGTTAATGTAGCGAAAAATAGTTGACTTTCTTAAAAAACTACTATGCCAAAAATAGAAAGGAGTAAAAAATGATTACACAAATCAATCGAAAAGCAGAGCGTCAAAGAAGACATAAAAGAGTTCGTACCAAAATTAGTGGAACGACAGAAATTCCAAGATTAGCTGTTTGTAGAACGAATAAAAATATTATTGCGCAAATTATTGATGATACCAAAGGCGAAACTTTAGTTTATGTGTCTACCATGGATAAAGACATTAAAACGAAAAAAGCCAATAAAGAAGCTGCCAAAGAAGTCGGAACAGCGATTGCCAAAAAAGCAGCTGGTAAAAAAATCGAAAATGTCGTTTTTGACAGAGGTGGATTTATTTATCATGGTATTGTAAAAGAATTAGCAGAAGCAGCCCGTGAAGCTGGTTTGAAATTTTAGGAGAAAGGAGAAAAAACATGGAAGAAGAAAAAGTAACCCAAGAATTAAAAGAGAAAGTAGTTGCGATTAACCGAGTTGCCAAAGTTGTAAAAGGTGGTAGAACATTTCGTTTTAGTGCTGTTGTGGTTGTGGGAGATGAAGCTGGTCACATTGGTGTAGGAAACGGAAAAGCGTCAGAAGTTCCAGATGCCATCAAAAAAGCAATTGAAGAAGCGAAGAAAAATCTAATTACAGTTCCAATTGTTGGAACAACAATTCCACATGAATTTATTGGAAGATTTGGTAGTGCTCGTGTTATGTTAAAGCCAGGAACAGAAGGTTCTGGAATTATTGCTGGTGGTAGTGTAAGACCAGTTCTAGAATTAGCAGGATATAAAGATATCAATTCAAAAGTTTTGGGAACCACAAATCCTAGAAATGTTGTTTATGCGACAATCGAAGCATTAAAGAATATGCAAACAGTGGAAGCAGTAGCTAAAAAAAGAGGAAAAAAAGTTTCTGAAATTTTGTAAAAAATACAAAATATAAGGGTTGCATAATGTGTAACCCATTCAGGTTGTATATTATACAGCCCTTGTAAAAGTATTGCAAAAATTTTTAAAATAGAATAAAATCAATTTATAAGGAGGTGCAAAACATGGAATTAGGAAATTTACATCCCAATGTTAAAACAAAAACGAAAAAAAGAGTTGGACGTGGAATTGCCTCAGGTTTAGGAAAAACATCTGGTAGAGGTCAAAAAGGACAAAAAGCAAGATCAGGTGGTGGTGTAAGAAGAGGTTTTGAAGGAGGTCAAACACCATTATATAGAAGATTACCAAAAAGAGGTTTCAACAACTTTAATGCCAAAACTTATACAGAAGTAACTTTAACAATGTTAAACAAATCAACGGTTAATGAAGTAACAGCGGAAACCTTGTTAAAAGATAAAATCATTGGCAAAATAAACGATGGAATTGTTGTTTTAGCAACGGGAAAATTAGATAAAAAATTAACGGTTAAAGCAACAAGATTTACAAAAGCGGCTCAAGAAAAAATAGAAGCGGCAGGCCGGAAAGTGCGAGGTGATTTAAGGTGTTTCAAACAATAAAAAATGCTTTTAAAACGCCAGATGTACGCAAAAGATTAGGATATACATTGTTATTGATTGTACTATTTCGTTTAGGCTGTTTTATAACTGTTCCAGGGGTAGATACATTTGCTTTAGCAGAAACAATGAAATCTTCCACCATGTCACTAACGAGTTTAATTGACACCATATCAGGAGGGGCTTTTTCGAACTTATCGATATTTGCGATGTCCATTACGCCCTATATTACAGCTTCGATTGTTATTCAATTATTAGGTATGATTATTCCTTCTTTAGAAAAACTGATGAAGGAAGGTGGAGAAACCTCACGAGAAAAAGTAAATCGCTATACGAAATTGGTAGCATTAATTTTGGCTTTAGTAGAAGCACTTGGAATTTACATTTCATATCGCTCATCGAATATCTTTAAAGATTCAGGATTTTTAACAGGTTTCATTATTGTTATATCTCTAATAACAGGTACATCCATTTTGATGTGGCTTGGCGAACAAATCACTAATAAAGGTGTTGGAAATGGAATTTCTATGATTATTTTTGTTGGTATTGTATCTGGTTTACCAAAGGGATTAGTATCTTTGAGCAATATGATTATGGCAGAAGGTAGCATTGATACAGTTGGTATCGTAAAAGCTTTAATTGTATTAGTAGGTGCTGTTTTATTAATTGCAGGTGTTGTTTTTGTACAACAGGCAGAGCGAAAAGTTCCAGTACAATATGCGAAAAAAGTAGTAGGAAGAAAAATGTATGGTGGTCAAAATACACACATTCCATTAAAACTTGCTATGGCAGGTGTTATGCCAATCATTTTTGCTTCTTCATTTATGACATTTCCAGCGATGGTCATTCAAATTTTTGCTTCTGATAAAATTGGTGGTTCAGGTTTGTTAGCTGGATTATATAAATTTTCAATTGCCACATCTTCATCAGAAGTTGGTTGGGGCTATTCGTTAGCCAATGCAATTGTGTATTTCTTGTTAATTGTTGGATTTACATTTTTCTATACGTATGCAACATTTAATCCAGATGAAGTAGCTACTAATATTAAACAAAATGGTGGATTTATTCCTGGTATTCGAGCAGGAAAGCCAACTGCAGATTTTCTAAAAAGTGCGTTAAATAAATTAACTTGTTTTGGAGCAGTATTTTTAAGCTTCATAGCGATTTTGCCAATGCTACTTAGATTTTCAAATTTGAATTTATCATTTGGAGGAACAGCAGTATTAATTGTTGTTGGTGTTGCTTTAGAAACAATACAACAACTAGAATCTTTATTGGTCATGAGACATTATAAAGGATTTCTTGAAAAATAATATAGCTTTATGGGTGAACTAAAAAGTTCACCCAAAGCAGTTTGAATTTATGAATAAGGTATATGGAAAATATATTTTATGTATGAATTTAAGGGGGGTAATACAATGGTTATTTTAATGTTAGGGGCACAAGGAACTGGAAAAGGAACAGTGGCAGGAATGTTAAGTGAAAAACTTGGTTGGCCACAAATTTCAACAGGAGATATTTTTCGAAAAAATATCAAGGAAGAAACACCGTTAGGGTTAGAGGCTAATCAGTATATAGCAAAAGGTCAATTAGTACCAGATGAAATTACAGTACCTATGGTAGTGGAGCGATTAAATGAACCAGATGCTCAAGAAGGCTCTATTCTAGATGGTTTTCCACGAAATATTGCACAAGCTGAAAAGTTAGATGAAATTTTAGCACAAAAAGGAAAAAAAGTGGATTTAGTGATTAATCTTACGAGTCCCAAAGATGAAATTATTACTAGAATTTTGAATCGTAGAGTATGTTCTAATCAAGCTTGCAAAACAACCTATAATTTGACCATGCATCCACCAGTAGAACCAGGAATTTGCGATAAATGTGGTGCTGAATTACTACAAAGAGATGATGATTCGGATAAACAAGCTATTCAAAATCGATTGGATATTTATGATGAAAAGACTTTACCATTAGTAGAATTTTATGCTCAAAAAGGTATTTTAAAAACCGAAGAAATTAGCGAAAAAACAGGAAGACTGGGTAAAGATGTAGCGGAAGATATATTAAAACAAATTCAATAAAAAAGAAAAGGAGAAGGAAAATTGGTTAGCATAAAATCAGACAGAGAAATTGAGTTGATGATGGAAGCCTGTAAAATTACAGCTGAAACTCATGATATGCTAGAAAAGAATATCAAACCAGGTATGTCAACTTATGATTTAGATAAAATGGCAGAAGAATTTATCAAATCCAAAGGTGGAATACCTGCACAAAAAGGATATCCTAGTGGTGTTAGTGGAATTCCAAATTTTCCGTCGACTTTGTGCATTTCCATTAATAATGAAGTAATTCATGGAATTCCAAGCAAGAAAAGAATAATACAAGATGGTGATATTGTCAGTATTGATTTAGTTGTTTTTAAAAATGGATTTCATGGAGATGCAGCAAGAACGCATTTGATAGGAAATGTTTCAGAAGAATCAAAGCAATTGGTGGAAGTTACCAAACAAGCTTTTTTCGAAGCAATTAAATTGGCTAAAGAAGGCAACCGTGTAGGAGATATTTCATTTGCTGTCAATGAATATGTACAGAAATTTGGTTATTCTGTTGTGCGAGAATTTCAAGGACATGGGATTGGACGAGAAATGCATGAAGAACCTGGTGTTCCAAACTATGGCAAAAAAGGCAAAGGGATGCGATTACAAAAAGGTATGACCATTGCTGTTGAACCGATGGTTATTCAAAAAAAACCTGAAATTTTAGAATTAGAAGATGGCTGGACTATTGTAACAGAAGATGGTAGTTTAGCTGCTCATTATGAAAATACAATTTTAATTACAGAAAAAGAAGCAAAAGTATTGACAATCGTTTGAAAATGTTATATACTATAAAAGCTTAATTGGGAAAATGTCCAATTAAACATTGAAAATAGGAGGAAAATAGCTTGTCAAAAGAGGATGTTATCGAAGTAGAAGGTGTAGTTGTAGAGACACTACCTAATACTAATTTTAAAGTGGAACTAGAAAATGGACATCAAATATTAGCCCATATTTCTGGAAAATTAAGAATGAACTATATTAAAATTCTCCCAGGGGATAAAGTAAAATTAGAATTGTCACCCTATGATTTAAGCAAAGGCAGAATAACTTGGAGAGCAAAATAAAGTAAGCTGTTTGTGAGGAACGAGTATTACGGAGTAATTTGTTAACGTAGCGAAGTGTAGTTAACTTCATTAGAAAAACTCCTATGAAAAGCAATTTTTAAAAACAAAATATAGGCAACCAAGTTGCAATTTATATAAAATACTAAGAAAAGGAAGGATAGAAAAAATGAAAGTAAGACCATCAGTAAAACCAATGTGTGAAAAATGCAAAGTTATCAAAAGAAAAGGTAAAATAAGAGTGATTTGTGAGAATCCAAAACACAAACAAAGACAAGGATAAATAAGGTATTGACACAGGTGTGGAGCGGCTGTTAGATAATTTTTATCTAATTTCATATTTGTGTTTATATATATTTTAATGAAATTAATAATATGGAGGTGTAAAAATTTATGGCTCGTATAGCAGGAGTTGACTTACCGAGAGAAAAAAGAGTTGAGATTGGATTGACTTATATTTATGGTATAGGTTTATCAAGTTCAAAAAAGATTCTAAAAGAAGCTGGAGTAAACCCAGATACTAGAGTAAAGGATTTAACAGATGAAGAAGAGGCTAAGATAAGAAAAGCTATGGCAGATTACAAAGTAGAAGGTGATTTAAGAAGAGAAGTAGCTTTAAATATTAAAAGACTTATGGAAATTGGTTGCTATAGAGGAATTAGACATAGAAGAGGTTTGCCAGTAAGGGGTCAAAACACAAAGACAAATGCACGTACTAGAAAAGGACCAAAAAAACTAGTAAGCAAAAGTAAAAAATAATATTTAAGAATTAAGCGAAATTGTTAAGGAGGTAAAAACTTAAATGGCAAAAGCAAGTAGCGTAAAGAAAACAGGAGTTAGGAGAAGAGAAAGAAAAAATATAGATAAGGGTCAAGCACATATTCATTCTAGCTTTAATAATACAATCGTTTCAATTACAGATACGCAAGGAAATGTTATATCTTGGGCAAGTGCTGGTGGTTTAGGATTTAAAGGTTCTAGAAAAAGTACACCATATGCTGCAAGTCAAGCTGCTGAAGTAGCAACAAAAACAGCAATGGAACATGGAATGAAAACGATTGATGTTTATGTAAAAGGACCAGGAGCTGGTCGTGAAGCAGCAATCAGAGCTTTACAAACAGCAGGACTAGAAATTACCATGATTAAAGATGTTACTCCAATTCCACACAATGGTTGTAGACCACCAAAAAGAAGAAGAGTTTAAGATTGTTTGTATAAAACAAGCAGATTGAGAAATCTAAATTTGTTTATATACAAAATAAAATGGAGTTAAGCTTTGGGAAAAGGATATTAAATTAAGAAAGAGGTGTAAAATATCAATGGCAAGATATAAAGATGAGCAATGTCGTATATGCCGTAGAGAAGGATGTAAATTATTCTTAAAAGGCGACAGATGCTATTCAGATAAATGTAGTGTAACAAGAAGAAACTATGGACCTGGAGACCATGGTCAAAAAAGAACAAAACTTTCTGAATATGGTACTCAATTAAGAGAAAAGCAAAAAACAAGATATTTTTATGGTGTTGGAGAAAAACAATTTAGAAAATATTTTGAAATGGCTGAAAACAAAAAAGGTATTACAGGTACAAATCTTTTACAAATATTAGAAAGTAGATTAGATAATGTGGTTTACAGATTAGGTTTTGGCATTTCAAGAGCACAGGCAAGACAATTGGTAACACATGGCAATATTCAAGTAAATGGAAAAAAAGTAAATATTGCTTCTTATTTGGTAAAACCAGGTGATGAAATTGCTATTAGAGAAATAAGAAAAGATAATCCAATCATAAAAGAAAATGTCGAAAAAGGTGCTACAAGACCAATTCCAGAATGGTTAGAATTAAACAGTGAAAAATTAAGTGCAAAAGTCTTAAGAAATGTAAATAGAGATGAAATTGATTTAACAGTAGAAGATCACTTAATCGTTGAGTTATACTCTAAATAGTAACTAGAAGTTCGTAAAACACAAACTTCTAAAATAGGAGGTAAAAATGATTGAATTTGAAAAGCCAAAAATCGAATGTATAGAAGCAGACGATAAGAGGAATTATGCAAAATTCATATGTGAACCATTAGAACGTGGTTATGGAATGACAATAGGAAATTCTTTAAGAAGAATTTTATTATCTTCTTTGCCAGGCGCTGCTATTACAAGTGTTAAAATAAACGGTGTCGTGCATGAATTTTCTACCGTAAAAGGTGTTGTAGAAGATGTCCCTGAAATAATTGTAAATTTGAAAAATGTCAGATTAAAAGTGTTTGATAACGATGAAAAAATAATAACCATTACTCACAAAGGTGCTGGAGAAATAAAAGCTGCAGATATTGTAACAGATGGAACAGTTGAAATATTAAATCCTGAGTTACATATTGCAACTACCTCAGAAAGTGCGGATATTCACATGGAAATGACAGTTAATCGAGGACGAGGCTATAATGTAGCAGATAAAAACAAAAAAGACAATAATTCAATTGATGTATTACCAATTGATTCGATATTTACTCCTGTAAAAAAAGTAAATTATTCAGTTGAAAATACAAGAGTTGGACAAATGGTTGATTTTGATAAATTAACGATTGAAGTTTGGACAGATGGAAGTTTGAAACCTTTTGAAGCATTAAGTTTAGCAGCCAAAGTTATGACAGGTCATTTAGAATTATTTATTGATTTATCAGAAACGGCAAAAAATACACAAGTGATGGTAGAAAAAGAAGAATCTACCAAAGAAAAAGTGTTAGAAATGCCAATCGAAGAATTAGAACTTTCTGTTAGATCTTATAATTGTTTGAAAAGAGCAGGTATTATGACAGTTGAGGATTTAGCCAAAAAAACACAAAGTGATATGATGAAAGTTAGAAATTTAGGTAAAAAATCATTAGATGAAGTAACCAATAAATTGTATGCATTAGGTTTACAATTTGCATCAGAGGAAGATTAAAAATAGAGGAAGGTGAAGAAAGTGGCAGGTACAAGAAAACTTGGAAAACCAACAGATCAAAGATTAGCAATGCTAAAAACGCAAACAACAGATTTTATCAAAAATGAAAAAATCATTACAACTGAAAGTAGAGCAAAAGAATTAAAATCAATTGTAGATAGTTTAATTAGCTTAGCAATCAAAGAGCATAAAAATTTTGAAGAAGTAGAGCAAAAAGTGGTTAAAGCAAAATTAGATAGCAATGGAAGAAAAGTAACCGAAAAGGCAACAAGCAAAAATGGAAAAGAATATTTAAAAGTTGTCAAAGAAGAAAAAATGGAAAAAAGACAAAAAGATATGCCATCAAGATTAGCAGCAAGAAGAAAAATTATGACGAAAATGAATAAAGTAAAAGGTGTTGATTTAGTGGATAAATTATTTAATGAAATTGCTCCAAAATACGAAAATCGAGTTGGTGGTTATACGACGATTTTAAAAATGGAACCTAGAAAAGGGGACAACAGCAAAATGGCTATTTTGAAGTTGATTTAAACCTTAAAACCCAGTAAAATCAAGTGAGAGCATATTTCTGTCCTCCTGTCAAGTTGACAGGAGGACAGAAATATGATATAATAAAGAGTTAGACTATTTGTAGAAATAATTTGAAATTATTTCTTTTTTTTTCGCAATTAGAAACTAAAATTACTTAAAAAGAGGTGACAATTATAAGAAAATATGATATTATTTATAAAACAACAGTTAAATAGGAAAAGAATAGGAGGCAAATCTATGATGAGCAACTGGAAGGTAGAGGGACTGTTAAAGGACTTGGAAGAGGCGTTTTCCGAAGAAGAGAGTTTTCCATTTGAGGAGAGAGAAGAAGAATTCTATTCAGGGGAACTTAAGCCAGATGGAGATTTTCTTAGCAATAAGGAAGTGGAAAATCTATTGAAATCTCTTGAGGAAGAAGAATTTTGATAGGAAGAGATGCCCCATGTAAATTTTTAAAAGATGACTGGTAGAATACTGGTCATCTTTTTTTGTCGAAGACCTCCCTCCTTTCGTCAAAACCTCTCAAAATTCTCTGCAGGAAAAATAAGGACAAGCAGCGAATATTAAATTAACAAAAGATAAAGGGGGGATAAATTTGAATGTCAAACATTTTATGGAGGACAGATTGTTGGTTTTTGAGATAACTGAAGAACTCGATCACCATCATGTAGAAATGATAAGAAGGAGGGCAGATTATGAAATTCAAAGATTCATGCCTAAGAGAGTGGTATTTGATTTTAATCGCGTTGTATTTATGGATAGTGCCGGAATTGGACTCGTAATTGGGCGTTATAAAACTGTTACCAGTCTTGGTGGTAAATTTGAGATGAGGAACGTAAAAGGTAATTTAAGAAGAGTTTTTGAAATGTCAGGTATTTTAAAAATGATTCCGATGATAGAAGATGACGCAAAAGAAAAAATTAGTTAGGAGGAATTATGGAAAAACAAATAAAAAATGAAATGAAAATAGAGTTTTTAAGTAAATCAGCTAATGAGGCATTTGCACGTATTAGTGTAGCAGCTTTTGCTTCACAACTAGATCCAACAATTGAGGAGATTGCAGATATTAAAACTGCAGTGTCAGAAGCTGTTACTAATTCTATTATACATGGATATTCGAGTAGTGAAGGAATTGTTAGAGTAAAAGCAACTCTTTATGAAAATGAAATCCAAATTGAAGTATCGGATAATGGTACTGGGATTGAAAATATTGAGGAGGCACGTGAACCATTATATACGACTAAAGGAAATTTGGAACGCTCTGGTATGGGATTTACCATTATGGAAAATTTTATGGATGATTTATCGGTTGAATCCATTGTAGGTTTGGGTACTAAAATCGTGATGACGAAAAAAATAAAAAAGGAAACAACTACATATTAAGAGGAGGAATCAATGTATGAAAAAAATAAAACTCTTATTCTTAAATCACAAGCAGGAGATGAAAAGGCACTTGAAAAACTAATTGAGGAAAACAATGGACTGATTTGGAGTATTGTACGAAGATTTTGGTATCGAGAAATTGAGCCAGAGGATTTATACCAAATTGCGTGTATTGGCTTTATTAAAGCAGTTAGACGATTTGATTTTGACTTCCAAGTGGAGTTATCTACGTATGCGGTGCAATATATTTTTGGGGAAATCAAAAAATTTTTACGTGATGATGGTATGATTAAAATTAGTCGAAAAATTAAAGAGCTGGGAAATAAGGTCAAGAATTTAAAAAAGCTATATGGTGAGCAACTAAAATTAGCACAAATTGCACAAATGTTAAAAGTTACAGAAGAAGAAGTGTGTATGGCAATGGAAGCAGGTAAAAAAGTAGAATCCATTAATCAGTACATATACGAAGATGGAAATTGTCAAGTGCAAGAAAAAATTGTGGTGGAAAATGATGAAGAACAAGTTATTGATAAAATTCTAATTTCCCACTTGATGGAAAGTTTAAAAATAAGAGAACGTAAAATTATTGAATTGCGTTATTTTAAAGAAAAGACGCAAACTCAAGTAGCAAGTCTACTTGGTATCTCGCAAGTACAAGTTTCAAGAATTGAAAGACGAGTTTTAAAACGACTAAAAGAAGAATTAATCCGAGGAGAGGCGATTGTTTGAAAAAAATATTGTTGTATATTATATTTGTTATTATTTTAATATTTGCTATGCCAATTGTTTTTACTAATCCATTTGATAAAACGGAAGAAGTTTCCAGTGAAGAAGTTCCGCAGGCATTTCCTAAAGCAAATTATGGTGATTTAAGTCATTTGAAACTGCTTCATAAAGATACAGGAGAGGTCGAAGAAATTGAATTTGATACGTATTTGTATGGAGTGGTATCAAGCGAAATGCCAGCGAGCTATGAATTAGAAGCACTTCGTGCACAAGCGGTTGTGGCACGAACGTATACGATTTATAAAATGATGCATGGCAGTAAACACGAAAATGCTGATATTTGTGATAGTTCACTGTGTTGCCAAGCTTGGATTTCGAAAGAAAATCGTTTGGCTAGATGGGAAGAAAATGTAAGGGAGCAGTATTGGAACAAAATTGTAAATGCTGTGGATTCAACGAGTGGACGTTATGTTTCTTATCAAGGAGAACCAATCAATAGCTTTTTTCATAGCAACAGTGGAGGTGTAACAGAACTTCCTGTTAATGTTTGGGGAGGTGATTATCCGTATTTGCAAGTAGTAACGACTACAGGTGAAGAAGCGTATAGTGGTTATAGTTCAGAAGTAGAGGTGTCAAAAGACGAATTGATTCAGAAAATGCTGGAAAAATATTCGAATTTTCAAATTAATTTTGATGAAGTAAATTGCATACAGATTTTGGATTTAACCCAAAGTGGACGAGTAAAAACAATGAAAATTGGGAATGTGAGTTTATCTGGTGTAGAGGCAAGAAGTATTTTTGGTCTAAAATCCGCCAAATTTGGATTTGAAATGAAGGAAAATGGGGTAAAATTTAGTGTTACTGGATATGGTCACGGTGTGGGTCTCAGTCAAACAGGTGCAGATAGCTTGGCTAAACAAGGTAAGACATATGAGGAAATTGTGAAATATTATTACAAGGATGTGGAAATTAAGTAGAATAGGATAAGTTATGGGAAACGACTAAATTTTAGCCGTTTTTTTTGGTATTGTCAATTTTTCATTTATATACTATAATAAATCATGAAAGTGAGGAATAAAAGATGAAGCAAGAAAAAATACAAGTGAATTTCATGAAAAACGCTAAAAGCTTTGTGATAGACCTTGTTATCACAGTAGTTGTATGTTATGTTAAAAATAAAAAATGTAGTAATAGCAATAGTTTTTTCCTTATAAATAATTAGAAGTTAATAAAAAATTATAAATTTTTAGAGAATATTGGCTAATTAATAGTGATATATTCTCTTATTTTATTTTAAGTATGTTGTGTTTGTTTATAAGAGAATTATAATAAAGTAATTCTTATAAAAAGTGGAAAATCATATACAAATATAGTATTTTTTTTAAATTGTATTGAAAAAAATAAATATTTATAGTATAAATATATAAAGATGATATGCAAAAAGGAAGTGAAGGAACAAATGGAAAAACTAGATATTAACAATAGAAGATATTTAGGAAGTAAAAATAAATTGTTAGGATTTATAGTAAATATAGTAAAAGAAAATTGTTTAGAGTATGATTCATTTTTAGATATATTTGGCGGAACAGGAGTTGTAGCGAATGCTTTTAATCAAAAAGATAAAAAAATATATATTAATGATATATTAAAATCTAATTATTGTTCTTATAAAGCATGGTTTAGTGATGAAGTATTTGACTTGAAAAAAATTGAAGATATCATAGATGACTATAATGTAATGGAAGGGAGAAAAAATAATTATTTTTCGGAAAATTTTGGGGGCAAATATTTTAGTATCCAAGATTCTAAGAAAATTGGGATGATTCGCGAAGATATAGAAAAAAAGTTTAAAAATAAAGAAATAAATGCTAGAGAAAAAAGTATTCTTATTACGTCATTAATATATTCAGCGGATAGAATAGCAAATACTGTTGGACATTATGATGCATATATAAAAAAAACAAAATTAAATGATTGTTTTAAAATGATACCATTAGATATACAAGAAGGAGATAGAAATATTGGGAATCGAATTTTTAATATGAATGGTAATGAACTTGTAAGAAAAATTAAAGCAGATATAGTATATATAGATCCTCCGTATAATTCTAGACAGTATTCAGATTCCTATCATTTACTGGAGAATTTAGCTGAATGGAAAAAACCAGAAGTGTTTGGCGTGGCTAGGAAAATGGATAGAACAAATTTAAAGAGTCAATATTGTACGATTAAAGCTACAAAAGCTTTTAAGGATTTAGTGGATAATTTAGAAACAAAATATATATTAGTTTCTTATAATAATATGGGAGAAAAGGGAGTTGGAAGATCACAAGCTAAAATTTCAGATAAAGAAATAATAGAAATACTAGAAAGTAAGGGAAAAATAAATGTATTTGAAACGAACTATAATACTTTTTCAACAGGGAAAACAAAAATAGAAGATCACAAAGAAAGAATATTTTTTTGTAAGGTGAAAAAATAAAATAATTGTTGATAGAAAAGGATTTAAATAATATGGATAATGTAAAATCACCTATTAATTATACAGGAGGAAAATATAAATTATTAAATCAGCTGAAACCTCTTTTTCCGCAAAAAATAGATACATTTGTAGATATGTTTTGTGGAGGATTTAATGTAGGGGCGAATGTGAATGCAAAAAAAATAATAGCAAATGATAGTCAAGAAAATTTAGTAAGAATCTTGAAATTAATGAAAAATAATAGTCATATAAATATAATAGAAAATATAGAAAATATTATTGAAAAATATGCATTAAGTAATACATACAAAAATGGATATCAATACTACAATACTAATAGTGACAGTCGGACTTGGAGAGTATAATAAATTAAAATTTGAGAAATTAAGAAAAGATTATAATGAGATAAAAGAAGAAACTGAAATAAAAGATTATATGTTTTTAACATTAGTGATTTATTCATTTAACAACCAAATTAGATTTAATAAAAAAGGAGAATTTAATTCGCCTGTTGGAAAAAGAGATTTTAATAGTAATATAAGAAGAAATTTATTGAATTTTAGTGAAAGACTTGTTGGTATAGAGGTTGATTTTATAAATAAAGATTATAAAGATGTGATAAAAGATATAGATGATAAAATGTTTTTTTATTTTGATCCACCTTATTATTTGGGAGAAGCAACTTATAATGAAAATTCTGGCTGGAATGAAAATAAGGAGATTGAGTTATTAAATTTTATAAAAGAGATAGATTCTAAAGGAAACAAATTTGCTTTATCTAATGTGTTAGAACATAATGGCAAAAAGAATGATATATTAATAGAATGGTGTAATAAAAATAACTTTATAATTCATCCATTAAATTACAATTATAATAATTCTAATTATCATAAATTGAATAAGGATAGTTTCACAAAAGAAGTTTTAATAACAAATTATAAAGATGGAGATGGAGATGAAGATGAAGAGATGGATACATTATGGAGTATGAGTACTACAATAAGAGAAGCAGAAAGAATAGAAGGCTTTTTGAAAACAGCGATTGAATTAGAAGGGAAAGAATGGAATGCGATTACGCAGATGGAGTTTCAAATTCGTCTTATAAAAAATAGACAATACTTGAATAATACTGAAAAAGGACAAACTTTTAATAGATTAAATAATGAGCAATGTGAATTATTAAAAGATAAAAGTAGAGAAATGACATTTGAAGAAGCCAAAGATATATTTGACACAAAAAAATATACAGATCCACCTATGAGGGGAAGACAATCAATGTCTCCACTAGTAAAACTAGGATTAGTGTATATGATAGATGAAAAAGTGACTATTTCAGATGTGGGAAAAAAACTTGCTAAAAATGAAATTGAATTTGATGATTTTATGATGGATAGTTTGCTAAAATTTCAATATCCAAATCCATATGAGAGAGGTTTTAGCGATTGGAATACGAAACCTTTTATAAATACTTTAAGACTGATAAAGAAAGTAAATGAAATATGTTGTGCATTAGGATTAAAAGAAAAGGGGATATCAAAATATGAGTTTGGCATTTTTGCGTTATCCTTAAAATCTTATAAAGATGTTGGCATTGTGGCTGATAAAATAATGGAATTTAGAAAAGAATATGAACTATTGAGAGAAATAGAAAGAGAAGATTTTGTAAAAGAGTATGCAAAAAAATATCTCAAAAATTTTAAAAATCCTCAAAAAAATGCATTTGAGTATACAGATAATATGATAAGATACATGAGATTGACAAAATATATTTATATAAGAGGAAAATACAATTATACATATATAGATTTAGAACCAAGAAGAATGACAGAAATAAATTCAATTTTAGAATCAGACGACGGACATGCTTTAGAATTTACACAAGAACAATGGCGAAATTATATGGGAATATATGGAACATATAAATTACCATTTGAAACAGAAGAAAAGTTAAAGGAAATATTACAAGAAGTTATAGTAGAGATAAATGAATTAGAAAGGGAATTAAATATTGAATCTACTTTGGTTAGTGATGAATATGATATTGACAATATAAAGTCTAAAATAAAAGAGTATAGAGACTATAGAAGAGAATTGCAAAATAAAAAGATAAAGAAAGAGTATCATCAGAACACAAATAAAATTGGAGAAGTTATTCAAGCATTAATAGATATTAAAGAAAGAAATAAAGCAAAACTTGTTAAAAAGTATTCAATAGAACTTGAAAAATGGTCTAATGTGGCACTGAATATAATAAATGATTCACTTTTGATAAAACCAAATGCTCCTGTTGGTGATGACAATGAGCCAACTTATACGGCACCGCAAGGACTTGCTGACATAGAATGTTATTATGAAAAATTTTCTGCTATATGTGAAGTGACAATGCTTCGTAGCAGAGATCAATGGTTTAATGAAGGACAACCTGTTATGAGACATTTAAGAGATTTTGAAAATGTAAATAAAGATAAACCTAATTATTGTTTGTTTATAGCACCAACATTACATGCAGATACAATAAATACATTTTTTAATTCAGTAAAATTTCAATATGAGGGTAAAAAACAAAAGATAATACCAATTACAATAAATCAATTAATCTATATTTTAGAAACTATAAAACAGTTGCAGGAAAACGGGAAAAATATAAAGCATCAAGCAATTATGGAACTATATGAGGCGTGTAGTGATGATGAAAGAATAGAGAATTCTGTAATGTGGGGAGAATATATAGAAAAACAACTAGAATTATGGAGAAAAAAATTATTAACATAAATAAATTTTGAATATAATGTTGTAATAATTAAAAAGAATTTTTAGAGAATATTTACTAAAAAATTAGTAAGATATTCTCTTTTTTTGTTGTAAATTCACCATTTCGCCTTTGGAGAATAACCAAAAGCAGGATATGTCCAACTTTCGTTTGGACTAAAATGCATAAAACGTAAGCGTTTTAGAGAGTTAAATTGCAAATCAATGAGTTAGATTAGAGTTTAAAAATTTACTCGATGAATTTATAGATTTTTAGGTATTTATAATCAAATTATTACAAGTTGTATGAGGGACATGGGATATATGTTTGGTTGTTTTCTAATCGTTTCGACCTAACGACTTTGGATGTATCTCATTTTAATACCCAAAATGTTACAGATATGAGCCATATGTTTGACGGTTGTAATCGCTATTTTTAATAAAAAAGCAACTTGACATAAGTCAAAAAATATGTTATAATAAAAGGTGAGGGTATTTTGGTAGAAATAATCGAAAAAAACGATTATTTTTTTTATGGTTAAAATTGAAAAATGTCATTGACATTTGTAACTTATCGTGATACAATTTCTCCAAATTTTAATTCGATGTGGCAAATTTCTTGCTGAATTTCTCAAAAAGGATGGATAGAATATGAATGTATATATGGATGAATCAGGTAGTGTACATCCAGTAGATGGGAGTTTGAACCGATTTTTTATTATTGGAGTTGCTTTGCCCAATAATCATGCGAAACTTAAAAGAGTATATAAGGTTTTTGTTAGAAAAAAGTTTGATGCTTTAAAAAAATTGGATAAAAATCATAAAATGTTTCGTGAAGATGGAAGTTTTATTGAATTGAAGGGTGCTTGTTTTAATCATGAAATGAAGGTAGAATTTATGCGATTTTTCTGTCAAAATGAGGTGCTTAAGATCGGTTATGTTATGCTGGATAATCATAAATTGCAAAGTAAATTTATAGAAAATAAAGCAAGAACGTTTAATTATTTGCTTAAATTATTTTTTACAAATGCTTTGCAAAGGAAGTATATCGCGGATAAAGAATTATTTTTGCAAATTGATGAAAGAAATATTAGAACAGATTCAAAGTTTTCGTTAGAAGATTACCTCAATCAAGAAATTGTATTAAATTTGGATTTGTTGGAAGATATTAAGGTGAAATATTATAATTCGGTGGATAATCAATTAATTCAAGTGGCAGATGTTTTTTCGAATATTTTGTATTCGAATTTGGTAACACAAGGTGCGTATCAGCAAGAACTGATGCAATTAAGGCGAGCTGGATATTTGTTACCAATGTTTCGATTTCCAAAATGAAATTTCAAAAAATAATCTGTATTTTTTCATAAAAATACTTGTAAATTCTTTTCAATACTGATATACTAATGAAAAACGTAAAAAAAGGGGGAAAGTGGAATGGATGATAAGAATGAAGCAATAGAAAATCAAGAACAAGAAGTTTCTGTTATGGGAAATGATACCATTAAAATCTCCAATGAAGTTGTTGCCACTTATGCTGGAATTGCAGTATCTGAAGTCGAAGGAGTATATGCAACAGCTGGAGGATTTGCAGGAATTACGGAAGCTATTAGTGGTAAGAAAAATTTGAGCAAAGGAATCAAAGTGGAAGTTGGTGAAAAAAGTACCAAAATTGATGTTAATATCATTGTAGAATATGGTGCTAGAATTCCAGATGTAGCCTATGAAATTCAAACTAGAATTAAAAAATCAGTTGAGACAATGACGGATTTGAAAGTACTTGAAGTTAATGTTCATGTACAAGGTGTTCACAAGATGACGGAAAAAGAACTAGAAAAACAACAGGATAATGCAAATGAAAATGAGGAAGGATAAACGAAGGGAGAAAAAAATGAAATTTTTAGAAAAATTATCATTAATTGTGTTTTCATTTATAATTAGTGTGATATCCATTACATTAATTTTAATTTTATTGGATGTTGTCCAAATTAATATTATAACGCAAACAATTGCTGTTATGGCGAAAGATGATACGTCAATGAAGATTACATTAGGGGTATCGATTGTGGTTTTGCTGTTGGCAGTAAAAGGCATTTTTTCTTGGACGGATTCACAAGATGATGGAAGAAATGGTGTAACATTAGAAAATACTTCAGGAAGATTGGTGATATCTAAGGAAAGTTTAGAAAATTTGATTGCCAATGTTGTCAAAGAAGTGCAAGGAATTGAGGCTATTTCAAGTCGAACGATTTTAGATAAAAATCATAATGTGATTGTTTATGTAACGACATTAGTATCCAAAGATATGATGATAAAAGAGGTGTCTACACAAATTCAAGATAAAATCAAAGAAGCATTGAATAAAACTGCTGATTTAGAAGTCAAACAAGTCAATGTAAAAGTAAAAAACATTACGAATAAAAAAATCAAAGGTTTACCAGCTGCAGAGGAAGAAACAGAAGACATAAAAGAAGAGAAGACGGAATAAAAAGAAAGGAAGATTGAATAAAATGGATCATTCTAATAATTTTAAAGAATTTTGGGATCGATATAAAGGTGCTATTATAGGTGCTATTATAGCAATTATTCTTTTGAGTACTGCTTTGTATAAATTATGTATTGCAGTGATTGTAATTGTAGGTGGCGTGTATTTAGGAAATTATATTCAAAATAATAAAGAAAGTGTAAAAGATAATTTGAAAAATTTTATTGACAAATTTTAGGAGGAAATCATGCAAAGGTCAGCTATGAGAGAGCTAGCTTTTAAATTTATTTATGGACTAGAAATGCAAAAGGAACAAGACAATTTTGAACAAGTCGATATTTTTATAGAAAGCAATGAGATAACAGAGGAAAAAGTCATTCATTATTTAAAAGATATTCAAGAAGGATTAGTAGAAAATTCTTCAGAAATCAATTCTTTAATCGAGCATCATTTGAAAGAGAATTGGAGTTTAAATCGTATTTCTAAAATTAATTTAAGTTTGATTAAAATTGCGATTTATGAGATGTTATATAAGCAAATACCTTATAAAGTGTCGATTAATGAAGCAATTGAATTGGCTAAGCGATACTCAGACGATACGGCGCCAGTATTTATTAATGGGATTTTGGCAAGTATTGTTAAAGAAAAAAATTTGGATAAGGGTACAATAGAATGAAAATAAAACCTATTTCTGTGACAGAATTGAATCAATATGTCAAAAACAAAATAGCAAATGATGAATTTTTAAATTCTGTTTTTGTAGCAGGAGAAATTTCGAATTTCAAACATCATTATACTGGTCATATGTATTTTACCTTGAAAGATGAGAATTCACTGATTAAATGTGTGATGTTTAAAAGTGCAACAGGTCATTTGAATTTTATTCCCAAAGATGGTATGAAAGTTAATGTTTTAGGGAGTATTGGTGTATTTGAGCGTGATGGTGTATATCAAATTTATGTGCAAGCAATGCAAGAAGATGGTCTTGGCAATTTATATACAAAATATGAGCAACTAAAAGAAAAACTAGAGAAAGAAGGATTGTTTGCTCAAGAGCATAAAAAGAAAATTCCATTTATGCCAAAAGTAATTGGTGTCTTAACTTCCAATACAGGAGCTGTTATTCGTGATATTATTAATGTTTCGACACGTAGAAATCCTAATGTTTATCTTCGTTTATTGCCAATCCCTGTACAAGGTGAAGGAGCCAGCCAAAAGATTGCAGAGGCAATTCAATTGATGAATGAAAAGAAATTAGCGGATGTTATTATTTTGGCAAGAGGAGGAGGTTCATTAGAAGATTTATGGCCATTTAATGAGGAAATTGTGGCACGTAGTATATATGCCTCGGAACTTCCGATTGTATCAAGTGTGGGGCATGAGACAGATTTTACCATTGCCGATTTTGTAGCCGATTTGAGAGCACCAACGCCATCAGCTGCAGCGGAATTGGTTGTGGCAGATGTACAAGATTTAAAAAATACAATTACAGTGTTTCAAAATCGACTAAAAATTTCTTTAAAACGAAAAACGCAATGGATGAGATTAAAATTAGAAAAATGCATGAATTCGATTGTGTACAAAGATCCATATCAAAAGCTGAATAATTATTATTTGGAAATTAGTCGACTGGCGAAACAAATGGAAAATGCTACGCAAAATAGAATGCAAGCAATCAAAATGCAATTAGCAAAGGAGAGTACGAAATTAGATGCTTTAAGTCCACTTAAAACTTTGTCAAGGGGATATTGTATTGCAGAGGAAAATGAAAAAATCATTGCATCTGCAAAAAATTTGCAAGTAGATATGCAAATTGATTTAAAATTTCAAGATGGAAAAGCAAAGGCTAAAATAGTACAAATGAATTTATCAGATAAAGGAGTGTAAAGATGTCTAGAAGAGAGAAAAAAAATAAAATTAATTTAAAAATATGGGTTCCGATTATTTGTATGATAATAGTAGGAATTACATTTTATATGATACATGATATTCAAAACAAAATTGAGAAAATAGATGAGCAAAATATCACAAATCCAGAAGAAAATGCTGTTGCTAATGAAGTCGAAGAAGAAAATAATCAACCAGAAAATATCGCACAGGAAGAGACTAATAATGCAATAGAAAACACAAATACAAATTCATCAAGTTCTACTAATACAAACATAAATCAAAATTCTGCTCCAGCCCAAGCTGGTGTCACGGATCAAAAGCAAAAGGCGATTGAATTAGTAAAAAAAGAATGGGGAAAGGATGACACTGTTAATTTTGTTTTTGATCATGTTGGCGAAAATGGCGAATATGTCGTAGCGGTAAAAGATAGAGCTTCTGCTACGGTAAAATATTATTTTAGAGTAAATTTGGAAACTGAACAAGTCGAGTTGGATTAAAAGAAAGGGAATAGAGAAATGAAAAAAGAAGCATCTTTTGAAGAATTATTGACAAGACTAGAAGAAGTTACTACTCAATTGGAGAAAGCAGAAAATATTTCATTAGAAGAAACAATGAAATTATTTAGTGAAGGAATTGATATTACGAAAAAATGCAATGAACAAATTGAAAATGCTGAAAAAAAGATAACCATATTAATTAAAGAAAATGATGAAATAAAGGAGGAAAACTTCATCCAAGATGAAGAAGAATAGTCATGCAAATTTTTAATGATATAATACACAATCAATGTGTCTATGTTCCGTTTATATTATGGTTTTTGATACAAACTTTTAAAGTATTAACAGAATTAATTGTCAATAAAAGATTGAATGTCAAAAGAATTATAGGGGCTGGACGGAATGCCAAGTTCTCATTCAGCAGTTGTTTGTTCTTTAGCGACTTGTATTGGTAAGCAGTATGGTTTTGATAGTGGTATTTTCGCCATTTCAATGGTAATGGCATTTGTGGTTATGTATGATGCAGCAGGTGTCAGACGTGCTGCTGGAAAACAAGCTAGAATATTAAATAAAATATTAGAA
Source organism: uncultured Clostridium sp. (assembly GCA_947653235.1). Lineage (GTDB taxonomy): Bacteria > Bacillota > Clostridia > TANB77 > CAG-508 > Scatovivens. The sequence continues at coordinate 219,219 of CANTGH010000001.1, read as the reverse complement.
ACGCCAGGACTGACAACGCTACAGGTACAAGAAAAATTAGTAGAAGTATTAGGTCATACGCCGATACAAGTATTTGTAGGTGCAATATTAGGAGTAATTGTAGGAGCTTTAATATAAGATAGAAAGGATGATAAAAAATGAACGATATTGAAATCGCAAAAAGTGTCACATTAAACAAAATAACACAAGTAGCAGAAAAATTTGGAATTCAGGAGGAAGATGTAATTCCTTATGGAAAATATAAAGCAAAAGTAGACAATCAACTTCTAAAGAAATTAGAAAATCAACCGCAAGGAAAGCTTATTTTAGTCACTTCGATTAATCCTACTCCATTAGGAGAAGGAAAAACAACAATTTCGATTGGATTATCCGATGCTTTAAATCGTCTTGGTAAAAAGTCAATCCTTGCTTTAAGAGAACCATCTTTAGGACCTGTATTTGGGATGAAAGGTGGTGCAACAGGTGGTGGATATGCACAAGTTGCTCCAATGGATGAAATCAATTTACATTTCACAGGTGATATTCACGCAATAACAGCCGCTAACAATTTAATTTCAGCTATGATAGACAATCATTTATATTTTGGTAATAAATTAAAATTCAAAAAAGTGATTTGGAAAAGATGTATGGACTTAAATGATAGATCATTACGTGAAGTTCAAGTAGGACTTTCCAAAGAAAAAAATCTTGTTCCAAGGACTGATGGATTTGACATAACGGTTGCATCAGAAATTATGGCAATTTTATGTTTGTCAAAAGATTTGAAAGATTTTGAAAGAAGGGTTCGGAAATATAACCATTGGTTTTAATGAAGAAGATGAACCGATTAAAGTTAGTGATTTAAAAGCACAAGGTGCAGTTACTGCTCTTATGAAAGATGCGATGAAACCTAATATAGTACAAACCTTAGAACATAATTTAGCTTTTATTCATGGAGGACCTTTTGCTAATATTGCTCATGGTTGTAATAGTGTTATGGCAACTAAAATGGCACTAAAATTAGGTGATTATGTTGTTACAGAAGCTGGATTTGGTGCAGATTTGGGAGCAGAAAAATTTGTAGATATTAAATGTAGAAAATCTGGATTGAAACCATCTGCTGCAGTTTGTGTTGCGACTTTAAAAGCATTGAAATATCATGGTGGTTTGGATGTTAAAGAATGTACAACAGAAAATGCACAGGCTTTGGAAAATGGCATGGAAAACTTGTTAAAACATGTGGATAATATAAAAAACCAATATGGTATCAATGTTGTTGTTGCCATTAACAGATTTGCCTCTGATACAGACAAAGAGATTGAAATCTTATCTCATCGATTAAAAGAAGCTGGTGTTGAATTAAGTCTTGCAGAAGTGTGGGCAAAAGGAGGAGAAGGCGCACTGGATTTAGCTGAAAAAGTGGTTCATGTTGCCCAAAAAGAAACCATAAAGTTTGTGTATGAAGAAGAGGAAGACATCAAAACGAAAATTGAAAAAATTGCAACTAAAATTTATGGAGCACAAGGGGTAGAATATACACAAGAAGCTAATGATGAAATAGCAAAAATTGAAAAATTGGGTTATGGAAATTATCCAGTATGTATTGCCAAAACACAATATTCTTTTTCCGATGATGCAAAAAATTTACAATGCAAAGAACCGTTTAAAATTCATGTTAGTGAAGTGATTTTAAAAACTGGTAGTGAGTTTGTTGTGATAAAAACAGGAAAAATCTTTACCATGCCAGGACTTCCAAGAGTTCCAGCGGCAGAAGATATTTATGTAGAGGATAATGGTGAAATTGTTGGTATATTTTAAAATAGGGTTTTTGGCAGGAAAGGTTAGATAGATAACAAACTTGACAAATGAATAAAAATATGGTAAAATAAAGAAAAGACCGAACTTTTATTAAACGCGGTCTTTTTTTGTAGAAAAAACTTGCTTATTTGAGACAAATATAATATAATAAACAAAATATAGTTAAGGAGGAAATTATGTCAGTTGTAGAACAAGTTCAAATTGTAACAAAAGAACGATTAAAAAACGATATTTTTAAATTTGCTATTTTCTCACCTAAAATGGCAAAAGAAGCTTCAGCAGGACAATTTTTAGAAATTCGCGTCAATGATGATATCGAGCCTTTTTTAAGAAGACCGATTAGTATTTACAAAATCAATTCAGAAAAAGGAGAATTGGAATTCATTTTTCAAGTCAAAGGAAAAGGAACCAAGATTTTAGCCGATAAAGAAGTGGGCGATAAAATCAGTATTGTTGGACCACTTGGAAAAGGAACTTTTTCATTTGAAAATTGCAAAAAAATCAGTATCATTGGTGGTGGAATTGGTGTTTTTCCTTTATATGAATTGGCAAGACAAGCTCAAAAAACAGCTGAAGTTACGACGTATTTAGGATTTCGAAATAAAGATTTTGTTGTACTAGAAGACGAATTTTCTAAAGTTTCCCATAAACTTATCCTAACGACTGACGATGGAACCTACCAAGAAAAAGGATTTGCCATTGATTTTCTAAAAGCCGATTGCAAGCAACAAAAACCAGATTGCATTTATGCTTGTGGACCACTTCCTATGCTCAAAGCCGTTAGAGATTTTGCACTAGAACATGATATTCCAGCACAAGTTTCTTTAGAAGAACGAATGGGCTGTGGTATTGGAATTTGTTTGGGTTGTGCGGTAAAAAACAAAAAGGCAGATGGTTACAAACACGTGTGCAAAGATGGGCCAGTATTTGATATAAACGATGTAGAATTTTAAATAAATGTAGGGCACGGACGCTTCTTTGTCCGTCCTAACAATGAAATAGAAAGGAAATAAAGATAATGAAAACCGAAATTAATTTTGCAGGGATTTCAATGAAAAATCCAGTAACGGTTGCCTCACGGAACATTTGGTTATGGGCGCGAAATGGCGGAATATATTGATTTGAGCAAACTAGGGGCGATTATTACAAAAGGAACTTTCCTAAAACCACGAGAGGGAAATAAAGCGCCACGTGTGTGTGAGACGGCTAGTCGGAATGTTGAATGCCATTGGATTGGAAAATCCGGGAATTGAGCATTTTGCACAAGTTGATTTGCCTTGGCTCAAACAATTTGGTACGCCAATCATTTTAAATGTTGGAGCCAGTTCGTTGGAAGAATATGTAGAAGTTTGCCGATTTGCGAATCAATTGGATGTTGATGCAGTAGAATTAAATTTGTCTTGCCCAAATGTAAAAGCTGGTTGTATGGCATTTGGTACGACTTATGAAGGCGTAAAAGAGGCAACAAGTGCGGTAAGAAAGGTTTTGGATAAACCATTGATTGTAAAATTAACACCTAATGTGACGGACATTGCGCTTCCTGCCAAAGGTGCAGAAGATGGCGGAGCTGATGCGGTTTCTGCGATTAACACATTATTAGCAATGAAAATTGATGTTAAAACGAGAAGACCAATTTTAGCCAATAATACAGGTGGATTGTCTGGTCCAGCAATTAAACCAGTTGGTGTGAGAATGGTTTACCAAATTGCACAAAAAATTAACATTCCTGTTATGGGTTTGGGCGGTATTGTGACAGGCGAAGATGCTGTGGAATATATGTTAGCAGGTGCAAAATGCGTATCGATTGGTTGTGGCAATTTTATTGACCCATCGACCAGTTTGAAGGTTGTTCAGGAAATAGAAGAATACATGAAAAATACTGGTACAGATGATATAAATGACTTGATTGGTGCGGTTCAGATGAATTAGAATTTAAAGAAGGATGAAGACATCCTTCTTTATGATATGAATGAAGGAGTTTTTATGGAAAAAGAGAAAATTGAAATCATGTGGCCATATCAAAATAGAAATTTGCTTCAGGTAAGTCATTCCATTTTGAAAGAGATGGGCATTTTGCCAGTTGGAGAAACGTTAAAAGAGTTGGATAAAAAATTCGAAGAAAAAGAATATACGAATGTTGTGGTGATTTTGTATGATGGTATGGGAACTTCTGTTTTAAATCGCTACTTACCACAAAATGCTTTTTTGCAACAACATAAAATATGTGACATTTCTTCTGTATTTCCAGCAACAACAGTTGCTGCTACCACTAGTCTTCTAACTGGCTTGAGTCCAAGTGAACATGGCTGGTTAGGTTGGGACATGTATTTTAAAGACGATAATGAAACGGTTTCAGTTTACAAAGATACATTAAAAGACAGCGATATTCCTGCTAAACGAATTTCAAAAAATAGACCAGAAATGCAATATGAAACCATACTTGACAAAATAAAAAATGTTTCGAAAGATGCCTATTTTGTGTGGCCATTTGATGAGACACAACCGTGTAATACGTTAGAACAAATCAGTGAACGAATTTATGAATTGTGCCAAAAACCAAATAAGAAATTTATTTATGCGTATTATGAATACCCAGATAAAATGATGCATAAAGAAGGGCTGGAAAGTAAAAATGTAGCAGATGAAATGGAGAAAATCAATGCTATGACCGAAAAGTTGTATCAGAAAATGCCAGAAAATTCGATTGTGATAGTTGTTGCCGATCATGGGCATATTGCTTGTGAATATAAAACATTGAGTGATTATCCGCAATTGTATGACATGTTGGAAAGAACGACAGCTATCGAGACAAGAGCACTTTCGATGAAACTTAAAAAAGATGTTAGCAAAGAGCTGTTTGAAAAACTGTTTTTGCAGGAGTTTCAAGAAGAATTTAAGTTGTATCGTAAAGACGAAGTAATTCAGCAAAAATTGTTTGGGAGTCATATCAAAAATGAAACTGTGATGGATAATTTTGCAGATTATTTAGCAGTTGCGATAAGTAATGTATGTTTGCGTTATGATGAAAAGGGGAAGATACTAAAAACCGCGCATGCAGGAATTTCAAAGCAGGAAATGTTGGTTCCGTTAATTGTTATGAACAAATAGCTTAACAAAGGTTAAGTCAAAAAAATAAGAGGGAAGAAAGTTTCCCTCTTATTTTTATCGTTTTTCATTAAAATAATTCTCAAAATCTTTTTTCGAAATGGGTTTTGAATAATAATAACCTTGGATAATATCGCTTTTTATTTTTTTCACAAAGGAGGCTTGCTCTTGCGTTTCCACTCCTTCTACAATAGTTTTGACATGTAGACGTTCTGCAAGAAACATGATGTAATTGATAATATTATTATTGGTTGTCAAATCGGCTTTGTCGACAAAGACTTTGTCAATTTTGATAATGTCAATTGGCATACTTTCCAACATACTAAGGGAAGAATAACCAGTTCCAAAATCATCGATAGAAATCATAAAACCTTGTTGTTTTAGATTGTTTAATATTTTTAAAATATCAATATTTTGGTCAATGGTGGCACTTTCTGTGATTTCTAAGTCAATTTGATTTCGAGCAAGATGATATTTATCTGTGATTTTGATGTAGTCTTGGATAAAGTTTTCGTTGACAAAGTGTTCTTTGGAAACATTGATGGAAACAGTTGGTACAAAATGGTAAGTCTCTTTCCATTCGGCTAAATCTTTACAAACTTGTTCAAAAATATATAAATCAAGTTTTAGGATAAATTTGTTTTTTTCAAATAAAGGAATAAATTTACCTGGTGGAATGGTTTGCCCATCTTTATGCCAACGAACTAAGGCTTCTGCGCCTGCTATTTTTTCATTAGCAGTAAAAATTTTGGGTTGATAGACAACTTCAAATTCTTTATTTTTCAAGGCTTGTTCCATACAAGATTCGATTTTCTGTTCTTCGATTAACTGATTTTCTAAAACTTCATCAAAAATATAATAATTAGCGTCATATAGGCCTTTTATTTTAGAACGAGCCATATAAGATTTGTCTAAGACTTTGTTGATATCAGTGTCACTCGGTAGAATTTTGTAAACGCCAATGGCTAAGTTGATGTGAAGAGTGGTGTCATTGACTTTTAGTTGTGAGCATTCAGCAAAAAGTTTATCTAGTAATTTTTCGATATTTTTTGGGTAACTAAATAAAATAGCAAAAATATCATTGGAAATACGGCAAGTAATATTATCAGATGGTAAAAAATTGGTTAATTTTTCGCCAAGTGATTTTAACACTTCGTTGCAAAATTCGTAGCCGTAAATGTTGTTTAGTGCTTTAAATTTGTTGATATCGAGTGTAACAATATACTTGTTTTTGGTTTGGTGTTGTAAGAAAATTGAACCATTTTCTTTAAAGTAAGTTGCATTACCAAGCAAAGTAACGGGGTCAATGTAGGCGACTTTGTACAATTTACGATTTCTTTTTTGGTTGGAGAGGTCAATATAAATACAAATGCCCATAATGATGAAAATAATTAGTAAACAGACACTTAAAGAAATCGTCAAAAATAAAGTTAATTCTTTTCCAATGATACTATTTGGCGCAACGGTTACAACGTACCAATTGTTGACATTTACTTTTTCATAATGTAAAAAATAAGTGTTGTTATCAAAGTTGATGTCAAATGTTCCGACTTGCAAGTCTTGGATATTTTGTGACATGGTTTTAAGTTTGGCAAGGTCGTTTTGATTGGTGATGTGGTAATTAGCTCTTAGAAAATCGTATAAATTAACATTGTTTTCTTGGATGACGCCAAAGGAATCAATTAAGACAATACCATCATTGTTGATGAGATAGGTACCGCCTTTTCCGTTAAATAGACGACGAAGTAGGATTTCTTTGTAGTCTTCTGTGTTGATGGTTGCAAATAGAACTAGCTTTTGCTGGTTTAATTGGAATGTTTTTGAATAGATATTGACTTGATTATTAGAAACTGTACTTGGTCGATTTTCGGATAAATAGACGGCGTCTTGGGCAAAAAATTCTTGAATATGTGCATAATTTTGGACAATGTGCCCATCACTAGTTGTGCCATTTCCGTTTTGGTCGAGAATGACAAGTCTGGTAAAATTGTAATCTTCCAAATCACCTTTGAAACGGTCAAAAATTTCTTCTGGTGTTTTGAAATAGCCACGATTGATGGAATCAACCATGATTTCCACAAATTTTTCTTGTTCTGTAATCGCAAGTCGTAATTGGGCAGCGGTTTGCTCGCTAAGTTCTGTAATATTGTGGTAAATATTTTGATTGGTTAGTTTTTTGATAAATTGAACATATACAAAAGATAAAAATAAGACAAGGATAAAAATACTAAAAATCCATTTGAAATTTAGTTTGTAAGGATTTTCCTTGCTATATTTATTCACAATTTTTGCTTCGTTATTTTTTTTCATAGTTCACCTCTTAAATTTATAAGTTTATTATATAATAAACGAAGATTTTTTTCAAGATTTATTAGAACATTTTATGAAACAAAATGGTTTAAATTTTGTAAAGATGATATAATGAGATTGAAGAAGAAAGAGAGGGGGAAGAAGATTGAAAAAAGTTTTATTATTACATGGTTATAATGGAATTCCGCCAATGTTCGATTGGCTAAAACAAGAGTTTAAAAAGCTAGAATATCAGGTGATTATGCCTAATTTACCGCCACGAGAGAAGGTTAGGTATCCGATTTGGAAACGAGAATTTGAGGAAATAAAAAACGAGTTAGAAGGAGAAATGATTGTTATTGCTCATTCGATAGGGAATTCGTTTATTATCAAGTATTTTCAAGAAAATCAGTTGGATATAAAATTATATATAGGGCTTGCTGGTTTTAGTGACCAATATAAGACAGAGGGAAGAGAGGATTTAGAACAAGCGATAAAAAGTCTGCTTCCTTTGCCAGAAGAAATTGAGTATTTTAAGAATTATGTAAAAGAAAAATATTGCATTTATAGTGATAATGACCACATTGTGCCTTTTGAGATTTTGAAAAAACATGTAGAAAACTTAGATGGAATCGGTTATATGATACCGAATATAGGACATATGGGGAGGAAAAGTAAGTTGGAAGAAATGCCACAAGTTTTGGAAATTGTAAGAAAAATGGAAGATTAAATTTTTGCATAAACTATTGACATTTTATGTAAAAGATGTGATAAAAAGATTTTTAGAAGAGGCTATTAACATGGATAAAGAGATAGATTTGGTCTGTAATCCTCAGAAAAATGAGTGCATATAAAGCTGATAAAAAAATGCACAAGCGTTGAGCTTGTGCGTTTTTTGGTAAAAAATTCTATCTCTTAGAGAACTGAGGAGCTTTTCTAGCTTTCTTCAATCCATATTTCTTTCTTTCTTTCATACGAGGATCTCTTGTTAAGAAACCAGCATGTTTTAAATTTGGGCGTAGTTCAGAATTAGCTTCGCATAAAGCTCTTGCAATCCCATGTCTGATAGCACCTGCTTGCCCAGTAAAACCACCACCTGTTACAGTACAGATAACATCGTATTTTCCAGTTGTACTGGTGACTGCAAATGGTTGATTAACAATTACTTTTAAAATTTCTGTTCCGAAATATTCACCTAAATCTTTTTTATTAACGGTTATTTTTCCAGTTCCTGCCATCAATCTAACGCGAGCGATTGATTTTTTTCTACGGCCAGTTCCTAAAAATACATTATTTTCTTTTTTTGCCATATTACTTTACCTCCCAAATTTCTGGTTTTTGTGCAATATTTTCGTGTTCATTGCCAGCATACACACGAACATGTGTAATTTGTTTTCTGCCTAATTTTGTGTGAGGTAACATTCCTTTTACGGCTAAATACATAGCTCTTTCTGGTTTATTGTCCATCATCACTCTTGCAGAAGTTTCTTTCATGCCACCAATGTAGCCAGAATGATGTCGATAAATTTTTTGATCTAATTTACGACCTGTAAAAATCGCATCTTTACAATTGATAATAATCACATAATCTCCACAGTCTGCGTTTGGTGTGAAGGTTGGTTTATGTTTTCCACGTAATAATTTGGCAGCTTCTGTAGCCGTTCTACCTAGAGGACGGTTTGCTGCATCAATGATGTACCATTTTTTTTCAATTTCGCCTTTTTTTGGACTATAAGTAGTATTATTCATGGTAAAATATACCCTCCATTTCAATTTTTCTTTTTTGGTATCCTAAAAAATTTTAAGTTGCTAAGACAGAAAATTTTTTCAGAATTTCTCATGATTTATGATTGTTTTTTGCCTAAAATCATTTTAATCTACCGGGGAGAAGATGAAAATCATTTTAAACTATATCATAAATTGCTTCATTATTTTAATATAATTTTTGAAGAAAGTCAAGTATTTTATGGAAAAAACTTGCAAAATTTGGAAAGTTGTGGTAAAATCATAAAGTAACCAATTAATTTTTAACAAAGTGGCGAAGGATAATTGCCACGAAATACACTATTTTAAAGAAAGGCGTAAATGGGTACTTTCTATCAAGCTGTTATTGGCTATTTTGCTCCTGTTTTTTGGAGGTTTTGTTTGTGGAAACGCAAGCAACAAAAGCAAAATTCAAGAAGCAGAAAAGGAAGTAGAAACGAAAGTGGAAGAAGCGGAAAAAGAAGCCAATTCTAAAGTAGAATTGCTTGAAAAAAGAATCAAAGAAAGTTATACAACAGATTGGTATGCCATGTTAGAAGCTTTTTATGACATGGTATGTAAGCTTAGAAAGAATGAGCCTGTTGTAATGGCTGAAGTTGAAGGGACAACAAAATGGAATGAAATAGAACTTCCATATTTATCTTGGAATGATAAAATTGATGAAACGGTAATTTTGGAACATATTGATGCACTAGAAGAAATTGCCGAAAAATATCCTTTGTCAAGCGTAGTCAATAAAAAAATTATTTGGAGACTCGAAGATGTGGAGGAAAGACATAAAAACAAAATCCAAACAGCAGAAACGTTTGAAAAAATCGATGCTCTGAAAAAACAGTGCGAAGATAATATTGCACTGTGGGTAGAAGATGATTGGAAGGAAAAATAGTGGAAAAATAAAAACCTTGCGTCAGCTAATGGGCAGGTTTTTATTTTTTGGATAAAATTTACCAAATTTACTTGACAAATAAAACATTACGTGCTAAAATAAATCTATTCTTAAGAAGAAGTCTCCACTTCTCACCTTATGCTAACTGGTTATAAGGTTAAAATATCAATTGTATATTGTTATTTTTTGTGGATGTGACTTTCTTATAGATAAGTCATTTTTTATTTTATTGGAGGTGTTTTATTATCAAACAAGAATTGCCGATTAACAGACAAATCAAAGCAAAAGAAGTTCAACTCATTGGAGCAGATGGAGAAAAAAAAGGTGTGTTACCTTTTGATAAAGCTTTAAGTCTAGCCGAAGAACAAGATATGGATTTGGTTTTAGTTGCACCAAATGCTCAGCCAGTTGTTTGTAAAATTATGAACTATGGGAAGTATAAGTTTGAACAGGCGAAAAAAGAAAAAGAAGCAAGAAAAAATCAAAAAGCGGTTGAATTAAAAGAAATTAGAGTTTCGACCAACATTGGTGATCATGATTTCGAATTCAAAAGTAAAAATGCAAGAAAATTTCTAGAAGCTGGAAATAAAGTAAAACTTTCGTTAAGGTTTCGAGGAAGAGAAATGAATAATATGAAAATTGGAGAAAAGGTTCTCAATAAGTTTATAGAAGATTTATCCGATATAGCAACTGTGGAAAAAAGACCATTATTAGAAGGCAAAACCATGTTTGTTATACTAACAAAAAATAAATAAAAGAAAAAGAAGGGGGTAGTCAAGAAAATGCCAAAGTTAAAAACAAATAAAGCAGCAAGCAAAAGATACAAATTTACTGCTAAAGACAAGGTAAAAAGAACCAAAGCCAACAGAAGACATCGTTTAGCAACTAAAACAAAAAGAACCAAATTAACAGCAAGAGTTCAAAATGGAATAGCAGACAAATCTTGCGAAAAGACCATTAAAAAATTATTACCTTATGGTAATAAATAGAAAGTATAAGGAAAGGAAAGGTGTAAAAAAATGGCAAGAGTAAAAACAGCAAGAACAACAAGAGCAAGACATAAAAAAGTTTTAAAACAAGCAAAAGGTTATTTTGGCGCAAAACGTTACAGATACAGAATGGCAAAACAAGCTGTGATGAAGTCTGGTATGTATGCCTATGTAGGAAGAAAAGATAAAAAATCAAATTTTAGAAAGTTATGGATTACACGTATCAATGCGGCTGCAAGAATGAATGGTTTGACATACAGCAAATTGATTGCTGGTCTAAAAAAAGCAAATGTTACAATTAATCGTAAAATGTTAGCAGAAATTGCCGTGACAGACGAAAAAGCATTTCAAGAAATTGCAGAAATTGCAAAAAAAGCATTGTAGGAGTTTTGTTTTAACAAATTTATGAAAAATAAATAAATTGCTGGGGGCAAATTAAGGAGGTGTTTATTTAACATGTTCGAATTTGTCCTTCATTTTTTATTTCCACCAGTCTGTTGTGTTTGTGGGAAAATTGATAAGAATTGGCTTTGCCCAAACTGTGAAAAAAGAGTGGAACGATTGGAGAAATCTTGTTTTGTTCAAATAAAAGATAAAAAATATGAAAAATTATTGTATCTGTTTGAGTATGAAAGTTTGGTTCGTAAATTAATTTTACGTTATAAATTTTCGAATAAAGCTTATTTGAACCATTTTTTTGCTTATATGATTAGTAAAAATGAGAAAAATGCTGAGATTTTAAAGCAATATGACATGCTTCTTCCAGTTCCCATGCATAAAAAGAAACAGCAAAAAAGAGGGTATAATCAAACTGAATTAGTGGCTAACGAGTTAGAAAAAAGCTTAAGAATTCCAACTAGAAATGATATTTTATACAAAGTCGTTAATACTACAACCCAAAGTAAATTAGGGGGAAAAGCTAGGCAAACCAATATTCAGCACGCTTTTTTTATCCGTAAAGATTTTGAAGTGGAAGACAAAAAGATTATTTTACTAGATGATATTTATACAACTGGTGCTACTTCGGAGGAATGTAGTCGTGTTTTAAAAGAAGCAGGCGCCAAAGAAATCTTGATTTTGGTGTTGGCAAAGGATTGAGAAACAGTAAACTTAAAGAAGGAAGTGAAAAGAAGACGGAAATTAGCTCAATTAAATGTTGACAAAAGCGAGTACATATTGCAAATGGTAAGTTGGATAGGATGTAGCATTTCCGAAAGACACTGGAACTCAATAGTTCAAGAGGACAAGGTGCCTAAATATCTTGTTCTCATAATGGATCCAAAAGGACAAGCTGATTGGCTTTTAAAGTGGAAAGCTTATGATGAAGAAGCTATGATGGCGAAAATCGAAAAAATGACTTTGAATAATGAAAAATATTTAGAAGAGCTTCTTCGAAAATATTACGATGTTGACAAAAAAACTGAAGACGAGTGGCATTTGACTCTAAAATAATTGAAAAAAGTCCGATTTTGAAATGTATTTCAAAATCGGGCGTTTTTTTGATTTGAATGGAAAAAAAGGAAACTTAAGAAATGAGGTTTTAGCAAGGCAAATTTAATTTTGGGAAATATGATTTTGCATAAAAGCATCGATAAGAAAATAAATTTCGTTATTATATAACAAATGTAGTTTAAGTGTCAATATTTTTTTTCATTTTATCTTGAAAAAATATCATTTATAAGATAAAATGAAAGTTAAATAAAAGAAACAAAAATGGAAAAACTAATACAAACAGCAGAAAAAAAGAAAAAAGGAGAACCAATGGAAGAATTAATAGAAAGTATACTAGATTACGTAAGAGCTGATTATACCGATTATGCCATCATGATTAATGGCGAATGGGGAAGTGGAAAAACGCATTTTTGGAATAACAAAGTGCGTAATAAAATTGAATCGTTGCAATTAAATGGGCGTAAATATTCAACGATTTATATGTCACTTTATGGAATTTCGAATTTGGAGGATATCAGCAAAAAGATTTTTATTGAGACAACACAATTGATGGATAAAAATTTGAAAAAATACATGGATTCTCATGGACAAACCACCATTCCAGAATATGCAAAAACAGGTCTAGATATGGCTAATTTTTTTGGTGTGACCAAAAATGGAGAAAAAGTCAATTATGACGAATTTTTTGCCACCAACAATAAAATTTTGTGTTTTGACGACTTGGAAAGAGCGAATGTAGATGTTATTGATATTTTAGGTTATATCAACAATTTTGTAGAACACGATCATATCAAAACCATTATTATTTGTAATGAAAAAGAGCTTTCGACGAAACTGAAAAGTTCGAATTTGGAGATGAAAACCTTTATTGCAACTTATCTGTTAGACAAAGAGGGAAATTTATTACAAACCGACAAGCCAATGGTAGAAAAAATTGCCGATAAAATTGAATATGTTTTTGATAAAGCCAATGATTACGAAAGAATTAAAGAAAAATTGATTGGTGAAACTTTTGAATATGCACCCAAATTTAACTACATTATCAACGGTATTTTGATGCGTTATGAAGCCAATAAAGATTTGATTACGTTTTTACGTCAGCATACCAATTTGATTACTAATACTTTCATGAAATCAGGCACACGAAATTTGAGAATTTTGAAACATGCGTTAAACGATTTTCAAAAAGTTTTTGATAATGTCAACAAAGCGTATCCGAATACGAATTTGCGCGTTTTGCAGACCATGCTGATTTTTACCATTGCGGTTTCTTTTGAAATCAAATCTGGTAAAATTACAAAAGATAAATTCATCAATATCAGTAGCAATGAAGAATATAAAGCAATCCTTGTTTCTTCTAGGGTTTTGATGGATAATAGGCAATATTATATTAAAGAATTTGATAACAATTATTATTTCAATTTTAAATCTGATTATCGTTTCTTTAAATTTATTGAAGTGTATGTCAGAACAAGAATTTTTGATATGAAATTGTTCAAAGACGATATGGAAAATATTATCAAAACTATTGATACCGAAAAATTGCCAGGTTACAAAAGATTGCTAACCGAAGAATATTGGAAAATTTCAGATGACCAATTCCCAGGTGTGATTGAAGAAGTCATTCAAGATATTCAAGAGGGGAATTTGAAATTAATTGAAATTGTGAAATTATTTGCGTATTTTAGTTATTTTAGTAGACGTAAATTGATTGATTATGATATGCCAACGATTAAAGAATTGTTTATTGAGGGTATGGATTTAGCGGCTGAGACCTCAGAATATTGTGACAATATTGATGAAGAATTAACTAGAATTGGAATTGACGTAGGTAGCGATATGGATGAGATTTTACAGTATTTTCATAAATTGAACAGAAAAATCGAGCAAAAAATGTACGAAGAAAAGGCAGATGATATTTTCAAATGTATTCCAATGAAAATGGAAGCATTTTACGATACTTTTGATATGGAATGCATGGATAAAGCCATTTTGAATTACTATGACCCATATAAAATGTTCCAAAGAATTATGTGTGCTAGCAATGAAGATATTGTTTTGATTAAAGAAATGTTGGTCGATCGTGCTAAGAAAAATGAGGAAATCATGAAGCCAGAATTAGGGTTTATTATCAAATTAAAACAAATTATCGATAATTATTATCGTGCTAGAGAAGTCAGTATCAAAATGGTTATGCTAAAAGAGTTTTCCAATGATTTACAGACCATTCTTGATTTATATGGAGAAGAAGCAAAAAATATGGCGATTGAGAAAAATAAAACGTATATAGAAGATGAATTAGATGAGGTGAATTTAGATGATTAAAATAGGATGTCATTTATCCTGTGCCAAAGGTTATGCACATATGGCAGAAGAAGCACACCAAATTGGAGCCAATACTTTTCAGTTTTTTACACGAAATCCGAGAGGAGGTTCTGCTAAACCAATGGACGAAAAAGATATTGCAGAATTTGAGCAATTATGCGAAAAGTACGAAATTGATGTGATTTTGGCTCATGCACCGTATACTTTGAATTGCTGTTCTGCCAAACCAGATATTCGAGAATTTGCAATCCATACGATGAAAGAAGATTTGGGAAGAATGGAATATACGCCACATCAGTTATATAATTTTCATCCAGGAAGTCATGTAGGTCAAGGCGTAGAAGTTGGAATACAATTGATTATTCAGGCCTTAAACCAAGTGTTAGCTCCAAATCAGACGACAACAGTCTTGTTAGAAACAATGGCAGGAAAAGGAAGTGAAATTGGTTCTCGTTTTGAAGAAATTAAGCAAATCATCGACGGTGTGAAAGAAAAAGAAAAATTGGGTGTTTGCTTGGATACATGTCATGTTTCAGACGCAGGTTATGATATTATTCATGATTTGGATGATGTTTTGCAGGAATTTGATGAAATCATTGGTTTGGAACGATTAAAAGCCATTCATTTGAATGATAGTATGAATCCGCCAAACTCACACAAGGATCGCCATCAAAAAATCGGTGAAGGAACACTTGGAATCCAGACATTTCAGAACATCATCAATCATCCGAAATTAAAAAATTTACCATTTTTCTTGGAAACCCCAAATGAATTAGATGGTTATGCAAAAGAAATTGCTTTATTAAAAAAATATTATAATCCATAAGGACGAAAATCATCGTCCTTTTAAAATGGTTTTTAAGCCACTTTTTTTAAAAAAGAGAGATAAATGATTAAAAAATCTTAAAAAACTTGCTATGAGGCTATTAAATGGCTTTACGTGCATAAAAATACAAGATATCAAAAAAATACTTTTTAAACAAAGCGTTAGAATGGTCTGTAAGCCACTTTTTTAATAAAAGTATACATAAAATATTAAGAG
The DNA here is from genome assembly GCA_947653235.1 of uncultured Clostridium sp. GTDB lineage: Bacteria > Bacillota > Clostridia > TANB77 > CAG-508 > Scatovivens. The sequence goes on along the minus strand of CANTGH010000001.1, from coordinate 203,570 downwards.
AGATGTAAAATTCGTTAAAATGGCGATTAGAGGGCTTCTAGGGCATTTTGTCAAAAAATAAGGAAAAAACACAGATATTGGTAGGTTTAGCAAAAAATAGACTTGTCAAACCCCTAAGATTATGTTAAAATAAGATGATATTTAAGAAAGTGAGGGGAGAATGACGAAAACAGAAGAACTTGGATTAATTCAATGGAAAAAAGAAAATCCCATTAAGCAAATGTTTGAGTATATCATTAGTACGAAATGCCTTGTGCTTTTGATTGGAAGTATTCTTTTGCTAAAAACACTGTTTTTTTATGGCAATACAGTTTTTAAAAATGACACGATTTGGGTTTGGTCAGTCCGACAAACTTGTCTGTTTATTGTAGTGCTAGTGTTTCCATTAATGCTTATGAAAACATCTGTTAGGCGCTTTGAAGTGGCGATGGGGATTGATTTTTTGATTAGTTTGTTACTTTTTGCAGATGAATTGTATTATAGTTATGCCTCCAATATTTTGTCTGTCATGCAAGTACGGAAATATGCAATATAAAGATGAAATTTTAGCGGCTATTCCGACTTTGTTAAAAGGACAGCAGATTTTGTATTTTGTAGATTTTATCGTGTTTGCTATTTTATTACTAAGCAAATGGATTCGTATAAAACCGATGGAACCTGTTAAATGGGTGCCAAATGCTGTGATGTTTGGGTGTATTGTTTTTTTCTGTATGTCGTATCATTTCATACCTGAATCGTTGGAGTTGGTGACTGGTTATATTTACAGTAAATACAATTCAGTTCGCTATGGAACGATTTATGGATATCATTTTGTGGACATCAAAAATGCGATCACTAATCATAAAATTGCTCCATTTAATACATATGAAGAGTTGCAAACTGCCTATGAAGATTTGAAAAAGGAACAAAAATTGTATGCTTCTGAAAAATCGATAGATAGTAGTCAATATACTGGCATTGCAGAGGGGATGAATGTGTTTGTAATTCAGCTAGAATCGGTACAACAATTTGTAATCAATCGACAAATGAATGGAAAGGAAATCACACCTAATTTAAATCGTTTTTTGGCGGAAAATATTCATATTACGAACATGCATGCTTCGAGTTATACGACAACTGCTGATTCGGAACATAGTTTTATCACATCAATTTACCCAAGTGAAAATGGGGAAGCATTTAGCAAATATTATTCGAATACTTATGATGATATTTTTAAAAATTTCAAAAAGGCAGGTTATACCAATATTTATGCTCATGGAAATTATGATACTTTTTGGAATCGTGCTAATGTTTTGGCAAAATATGAGGTAGATGAGATTTATTTTATTCATGATTTTGAAGATACATCGGAATTAATTCGAACGTATTTGTCAGATGAATTGTTGTATCGTCAAATTTTTGATATGTTACCAAAAGATATGGACAAGCCGATTTTTGCGGACATTGTAGCAGCATCTTCTCATAAACCATTTGATTTGGCAGGTATTCAGAACAAAGAAGAGAAACTATCGATTGATGTTGGAAAATACAAAGAAACTGCTTTGGGCGATTATTTAGAAGCTGTGAATTATGCAGATTATGCATTTGGAATTTTCTTAGAAGAATTGAAAAATAGAGGATTTTATGACAATAGTGTCATTTTTGTTTATGGAGACCATTATGGCATGACGATGTATGATGAAGATTTAATCGAATTTTTAGGAGAAAATCCAGAAAATTATAATATGGCTAGGATGCAATATGAATTCTCGCATGTAGCTTGTGGTATGAGAATTCCAGGTATGCAACACCAGATAATTGATACACCAGTTAGTAAAGTTGATATTAAACCGAGTTTGCTACAAATTGCTAACCTAGAAGATACATTTTCACTTGGTACCAGCATTTTTGAGCCAAAACCTTATGTGTGTATTAATAATGGGAATATTATTAAAGATAAATATTATTATGATGCTGAGAAATGGTATGATTTAGAAACAGGTGAAATAATCACAATAGAAAATCTTGAGGAAGATGTAAGAAAGGCATTGGATAATGCGGTGGAATGGACCAAACAAGAATTAGGTATTTCGATGTCGGTTTTGACAGAGAATTTATTGAAAAATAAGTTGTAAGAGTTCCATAAAATGATGGAGGAAGAGTAATTTGACAAATTTCTTAAAATATGGTATAATAAAAGGTGATGGGGGATTAAAATTCCCCATCATTTTTGTCTCTTACAGCTTCTTCAAAAAGTAATTTTAGCTTGTCAAATAATTTGTGAAAGAATTTGAGTCCTAAATGTTCTTGTTCTAAATCAAGTAAATCAGTTTGTAAATCATTGAGGTAAGATAAAGTTCCATAGGCGTTGATTAAGCTACGTTTTTCTTCTAGTTGATTAATCATATGGCGATAAAATTGATTGTAAAAGTGATAAGAATCATTTGAAATCACAATTTTATAAAAGTTGTATAATTTTTGTTGAAATTCATGTAGAGAGTTTTTATCTTTGATTAATTCAAATTCACGGTTGAAACAATTTTGCAAAATCATATTTTGTGTAGAAAGGCTGATGTTTAATAAAGTAGATTTGATGGTATCGATTTTTTGATGGATATGTTTTATTTTTTTTAAGGTTTGTGTTTCCTCTGAAAGGTTAGATAATTGGTTGAAACATAAGGATAATAATGTTTCATAATGAAGTAATAAATCAAAATTGGTTTCAATTTCATGATAGACTTTTTCACTTGACTTTGCAATAAAAGTATTTTTAAAGACAGAGTTGCTGTAAAGGGTACTGTGAAAGAGTGGATAGGAACCAGTAAAATAAATCATTTGATTAATGAGTGCTGTTTGAATCGGGTAAAATAGTGGACTAGGTGTTTGTAAACTCATGTTGTAATATTTGACAGTATCAGGTTTGGTATTGGTCACAATAGAAGCCATGAGTTGTACGGCAGCTTCGTTGAGACCTTGTCCTTTATTTTTGGTTACATCAAATAAACCGAGTTTTAATAATTTACCACGTGGATTTTTCACTTCTTGAAGGGCGTGAAGACATTCGTGTATGACTAAAGTATCTAAATTCTCTAAGTCTACTTGTTGGTTAAAGTAAATAGCATTGTTGTGTGAATGATATTTTGCTACAGCAGAATTATCAGGCATTTTGGCAAAATACATGTCAAGGTTGATGAGACTAGAAAGTAAATTTTGCGTATTTAGATTGTGCTCAGGAAATGCTTGACAAATTTTAGTGGCTACGATGTTTGCTATTTTTTCAGTTTGTGATGTTTCTAATTTTGTAATAATTTCAATTCCTTCTTTTTTTAATACCGAATTTGTGTTCATAAATGACTCCTTTGTGAAATATACTTTTATTATATCTTAAAAAAGAAAAGAAAGAAAGAGGAAAAGGATAAAAAAATATTACATTTTTGTTACAGAAATGTAATTAAAAAGTAACATAGAAAAGACTTGATTTTTTCTAAAAAAAGAGTTATACTATAGATAATCAAAGAAATAACAATAGAAAGAAAAGAGGAATGAAAATGAAAAATAAGTTATTAAGTATTATGATAATCATGCTAAGTATCATTTTTATCATGACTATTACAGTTCAGGCGGCAAGCTTTACAGCAACGATGACTCCAAGTGGAACGACCATCAAAGAAGCAACAGAATTTACAATTACGGTGAAAGTTTCTAATTTGGATGTAGGAGCCAATGGAATTAATTCTTTAAAAGGAAATTTAAAATATGATACCAATGTATTTGAAACCATTAGTGAATCAAGTATTGAAGGATTGAATAGCTGGTCTGCTAAGTTTGATCAAGCAACAGGAGAAATTTCTCTAACCAAAAGTACCTTTGTTACATCAGCACAAGAAGTTTTTCAAATTACATTTAAAACAAAATCAGGAGTGAGTGGAAAAAGTGGTAATATTTCCTATTCTAATATTGTAGCTTCGAATAGCGAATCCGATATTTCAGCAACAGAAATTTCTACCTCTATTGCGATTGGTGAAGGCGAAGGAAATGCCAATAACACAACGAATACAACACAAAATACAGTATCAATTAATACCATTACAACAAACACAAATAACACAACGAATAATACTGTTAATAATACGACCAACAATGCAATTTCAAGTTATACAAACACAATGACCAATACGACTTCTAATTCAGATATGCCTAAAGCAGGTGTGAATGATACGGTGTTAAAATTAATGTTTATTGTGATTGCTGTTGCTATTGTATTTTATATAAAAATTGAAAAACTGAATAAAGATATGAAATAAAAATAAAAAACTTACTTGAAAAAGTAAGTTTTTTTATTTTTGTATTGTTTTTTCGCAGAAAAATGTGTACAATAGAAATAGAAAATTTTAGGAGGAAAGCAGCGATGGAAGAATTAGAAAAAAACATTGGTTATACTTTTAAAAACAAAGATTTATTAAAAAAAGCATTAACTCATACATCTTATGCTTATGAACATAAAACACAAAGCAATGAACGATTGGAGTATCTTGGTGATAGTATCTTAGAATTTGTTAGCAGTAAATATTTGTTTGAAAATTTTAGAAATTTGTCGGAGGGAGAAATGACTAAAGTTAGAGCTTATAGTGTTTGCGAAGATAGTTTGTATGAAATTGCACAAAAGCATCATTTTAGTGATTTCTTGTATTTAGGAAGAAGTGAGAAAATGTCACATTCGATTAAAAAAGCATTGATAGCAGATAGTGTGGAAGCTGTGATTGCAGCGATATATTTAGATGGTGGTTTAGAGCCAGTAGAAAGATTTATTATAGAAAATATTAAAAATACGATTGAATTTGCTAGCCAAAATGTCGGAATGAAAGATTACAAAACAGTGTTGCAGGAAGCATTGCAAAAAAATGGCGAAGTGTGTATTAAGTATCATTTGCTTAAAGAAGAAGGACCAGATCATGAAAAGACTTTTACTGTTGAAGTTGCTTGTAATGGAAATACATTATCGCAAGGAACAGGAAAGAGTAAAAAGAAAGCTGAAATGGAAGCAGCTAGAAAAGCTTTAGAAAAGATGAAACAGGAAAGGAAATAAAATATGAAGAAACAATATATCATTCCGATATTTGTTCCTCATTTAGGATGTCCAAATGAATGTAGTTTTTGCAATCAGAGGAAGATAAGCGGTCAATTAAAAAATGTAACAGAAGAAGAGGTTAAAAATACGATTGAATATTATTTGGATATTTTTAAAGAAAAAGAGGCTTATAAGGAAGTAGCTTTTTTTGGTCGGAAGTTTTACAGGAATGGAGATAGAAATCCAAAATAGATTGCTTAACACAGCTTATACTTACATTCAATCCAAACAAATTGATGCGATTCGTATTTCAACCAGACCAGATTATATTGATAAAGAAACTTTAAAACGCTTGAAAAAGTTTAAAGTTAAAACAATTGAGTTAGGAGTTCAAACAACGAATGATTATTTGTTAGCTAAATGTAAAAGAGGGCATACCTATGCAGATATTAGGCGTGCTTCTCGTCTGATACGATTCTTTGGTTTTACATTAGGACATCAAATGATGGTTGGTCTCCCAGAAAGTACCAGATTAGATGAATTAAATACAGCAAGAGATTTGGCCAAATTAAAGCCTAAAATAGTTCGCATTTATCCAGTTTTGGTGATTCGTGATACTGAATTAGAACAACAATATCGAAAAGGTGAATTTGAACCATTAGAATTAAATCAGGCAGTTGAAATTTGCAAAGAATTAACGGAATTTTTTGAAAAGAAAAGAATAAAAGTCATTCGTATTGGTTTACAAAGTACAGATACTATTTTAGCGCCAGAGAAGACAGGAAGTGAAGTGGTTGCACGGACCATATCATGAAAATATAAGACAATTGGTAGATTCGTCGTATTATTACGATAGAATAAAAGAAAAAATCAGAAAAATCAATACTAAGGCAAAAGAAATTGAAATAACGGTCAATCCACAAATTGCAGAAAGTGTGATTGGTTATAAAAGAGAAAATATAGAAAAAATTAAAAATACTTATAATTTGGAGGTTAAAATAAAACAAAACCTTAAGGTTAAAGGGAAAAAGATGGATGTTAAAGTTACCAAAACGTATAAAGAATTTGCGGATGATGATGAAAACATGGTCAGAAGAAAATAGCATAAAAATTGCCCATTTATCCATACTATAGTTAGAAATACATACGATTAAAAGTTTTTAAATAGAGGTGGAAAAGGGAAAATATGCAATTAATTAAAATACAAGTTAAGGAATATATATTTGCGATTTTTGGAAGCTTTTTGGCGGCTTTTGGAACGAGTTTGTTTTTGCTTCCTAATCAATTGTCGAGTGGAGGATTTTCAGGAATTGCAACTGTAGTTTATTATTTGTTTCACATCTCGATGGGAACGACGATTATTGTTTTAAATATTCCAGTTTTTGTTTTGGCTTATATACGAGAGGGGAAGTCGTTTTTTTTCAAAACACTAGTTTCAACTTTTGTGTTTTCAAAAGCGATTGACTATTTTGAAAAAATGACACCATTTACGACAGATAAAATATTGGCAAGCGTGTATGGAGGAATTCTTATTGGTTTAGGTTTGGGACTTGTTTTTAAAGCAAAAAGTTCTACGGGGGGAACGGATTTACTTGCTAATATTATTAAATCGTATCATAATGAGGTAAATATTGGACAGATACTTCAGGTATTGGATATTGTAGTAGTGCTTTTAAATATTGTGTTTTTGCGCGAAATTGAAATTGGTTTGTATTCTGCAATTAGTATTTTTATTATTAATAAAATGTTGGATATTGTTTTTGAAGGTATTAATTTTAGTAAAATGATTTACATTATATCAGATGAGTATCAAAAAATAGCAGAAGTGATTAATCAAGAAATCAAACGAGGTGCGACGGGAATTTATGGAAAAGGCATGTATACCAATCAAGAAAAAACGATTATTATGTGTGTTGCTAGAAGAAGACATATTATTAAAATAAAAGAACTAGCTCAAAAAATAGATGAAAATTCTTTTATTATTATAACAGATGCAAGAGAAGTATATGGATTGGGATTTAAAAATTAAATGAAATTTATGAGTTAAGGTTATTGTCATTTTTTGAAAGTTTCGGTATAATAAAAACAAGCGAACATTGTGTTAAAAGGAGAAAGATTTATGGAGCAAGAAAATGGTCACAAAAAGGGTAGAAAAATAATTTTAATTGTATTTTTAATTTTAAGTATGATTTTAATTATGACATATTGTGCGTATGGTTATTATAAAAATAAGGTGTTAGGAGAAATTTTAAAAAAAGAGCTTTTGTCCAATGTGATCCAAAATGATAGTGGTTTTTTTCTAGAAAATGAAGTATATGATACCATAACGCAAAAAATGCAAAAAGAGGCATTTGAAATGGTTTCCAAGGTACGTTTTTCAACTACGATGGAAGAAAATATGCTTGCCGAACTGGATTTATCCAAATTTGAATTGATTTCGCATTTTGCCAAAAATGATGTATCACAAAAAACGTCGAGCCAGTTAGAAACCAAATATGCGGGCAATGATTTGCTTACATTTTTCTTTATTACAACTCCTAATCAAATTGCGATTAAATCAGATGAAATTGTCAATCAATATGTTGGGATAAGCAAGGTCAATTTTCAAAATATTGTAAATGAAATCTATCAAACACAAGTAGATATATCCGATGGGCAGAAAATGAAACATTTTATATGCGACAGAGAATGGATTCGATTTTCGGATTTATTAAATGGACAACCTTTCCAAAAATATGTTCATTTAGTAGAACAAGAAATAGTGCCAGAAAATATTTCTAAAAAAGAAAATGTTGTTATAATACAAAACGATGAACAAATTGCAACAACAGAATATACAGTTTCTTTAGACCAAAATCAAGTCAAGCGTTTATTGGAGGGAATTTCACAAACTGTTGAAACAGATGAAGAAACGATTTCAAAATTTGTTGTTAGTAATGTGTATTCTGCAGAAACAGACGGTATTTTGGAATATACTGATAATGATAATACAGTCGAAATTTCAGGCGAAGAAAATAATTTTAATACTTCACTAGAAATTTGGGGGCAAAATACAGCAAATGAAGTACAAACGATTAATACCATTCCTTCTAATTCTGTAAGCGAAGAAAATAATGTAACCAATGAAATACAAAATCAGACCATTTTCGAGCCTATCCATACCAATACAACCGAAGAGAATACATCTACTTCAGAAGAGATGCCCTCTGAAGAAATAGTACAACCAATCATAGAAGAACAGACAATGCCAGAAACAACCAATCAAGAAACAGAAACACAACCTAATTCACCACCAGTTTTAGAGGAAGATAATTTTAGAACACAAGGGTTTATAGAAGTCAATGAAAATACAGAGTATGCTTCTGAAGAAGATACCTTTGTCATTGGCGATAATTATGAAGAAACACTAAAAAATATAGCCAATTGGATTGAAAAGATAGATTGGAGTTCTTATTTATTAACAGGGGCTAAAGCAAATTGTAAACAAGAAGAGTTAATTGAGCAGATTCAAAGCATATTAGCTAAGAGAATAAAACAAAATCATAGCTTAATAATTAAAGTTTATGTTAGTGATGCCAAAACGCTTAAAATTACTTTTGAAGTGCCAGAAACATTAGAAAAATTTGATATAGAAATTCTTTCCAAAGGGGAAAACGAAAAATATTTAAAATTGACTTCTTTAATGGGAAAAGAAGAGGAGGCAAGTGGAACAATTTACAATCTATATCGTAAAAAAGCAGATGCACTTGACACAGTTCAAATCAATATTCAGCAAATCAGCAAAAGTAAGATTAGTCAAAAATTAATAGTGCGTTTGCAAACAAAAGGAACTCTAAACACAAAACAATATGATACAGACATACAGGTGATGTATTCAAATGTGAAGGGTGAATTTAAAGTAGAATTAGCCAACACATTAAAGTTTGATGTCACTCCAGAAATAGAAGATTTAAATGAACAAAATTGTTTATTTCTAGACACTTTACCAAAAGAAGAATTACTTCTTACATCAGAGGCAATTAAACAAAAAATAAGAGAAGTTTTAAGAGAAAAAAATCGTAATTTAAATATTATTGATGTTAATAACTCAAATTTAGTCGTTCAGCCAACTCAACCAGATGTTCCCAACGAACAAAATGTAGATCAGCAAAAACAAGTCAAACAAGATTTAATAAAAACAATAGCCGATAAAATGCGAGATTATCAAAACGAAGGCAAACAACTTAAATTAGAAGATTTAGAAGGCTTGACAATACCTGGATATGATGTGCAAATATCAATTAGTGCTAACCTTGCACTCATAACGGTAAATGGTTATCAGTTTAAGTTGGATTCAGAATTTAATTTATCAGACTAAAATAAGGAATGTTAAGATGAAAAGAAAAAGAAGATTAATAGCAATTTTTGTTATCATTGTGTTTATGATAATAGGAATAATTGTGATAAGTAGCAAGTTAAAAAGCAAAGAAAATGGAAATTTGGCGAATATGGGGTTAGCCTGTGAAAATCAAGGTGTGGTTTATTATAACAAATATGAGAAAGGAATTTTTGCTATAAAAAATGGCAAAGAAACACAATTAACAGAACAAACAGCCTATTCTTTAAATGTTATGGATGATAAAATATATTTTATTACAGTTGCAGATTTTAATCATGTAGTCATAAAATGTGTGGATAAAACGGGGGAAAATCTGAAAAATATTGCTACGATTTATACAGCGATTAGCAAAATTTATGTAGATAAACAGAATATCTACTATTCTACCAATCAAACAGGAAAAGGAATTGTCAAAATAGATTTAAATGGTGAGAATGAAAAAGTTTTAGTTACAGAAAATGTACAAGATTTTCAAGTTGTTAAGGACGATATTTATTATGTCACTCAAAAAAGTCAAATTTGTAAAACGGATAAGGAAGCCAATCAGGTAAGTCAGCTAAGTGATGTAGAAACAGCTGAGAAGATACAAGTAGTTGATTCATGGATTTATTATTATGACCAAAAAGAAAACGCACTTTTTCGTATAAAACCAAATGGCAAGAAAAAAGAATTAGTATCGGTGTTAATTCATAACGAAACGTATAATGTATCAGGAAAATATGTTTATTACTTGGATACGCAAAAAGCTAAAATTACTAAAATGCGTATTGGAAAAAGTAATCAATGTACGGATATTGCTACTTTGCGTGTTTCGAAAACAAAAATAAATGTGGTACAAAATATTATTTATTATTTGGATAAAAGTCAAGATGAATCCCAAACTTATCAGATGTATCGCATCAAAGAAACGGGCGAAAAAGTGGAAAATATCAAATATTAACCATTAAAAAGAATAAAATGGATATTATGAAAAAAGGAGAAATTATGAAATTGGGGACGATTGCTTATAACGAAGAAATTTATAATTTAGATTATATGACAGCTGAGGAGATAAAAGAATTACTTCAAACAATCGAATGTAACAAAAATCAAAAGATGAGAAGACTCAAAAATCGAGCGACACAGGAAAAGAAATAATCGCTATAGGAGGAAATTATGAGAATGAAAACAAAGGATAAATATAATTCCATATTATTGAAAAATACAAAGGAAAAAATTGCGAATGAAATTATTTTAACAGCTAATTTAAGTTGTATATATGCTGAAAAAAAATCCACAGAAATAATTCAAACCAAAGTAAACCATCAGTTAAATGCGATGGAGATAGCAATTAATCGCATAAATCCTAAATTTACAGAACATTCTAAAAATTATGATAAAGTAAAAAAACAAATGCTTGATATTTTGAGTGGCTATGAAACAAATTTAAAAGAACTTTGTTCTATCAAAAATGCCCAAATTCAGGAAGTTATTTTGAAAAAGGCAGAATTGGAAACCAAATTACTTATGGCAATTTTGACGAAAGAATATTTATATCGAAAAGAAAGCAATAAACCAAAATCTGATACCAAAAACAAATTGGTACATAACATCAATACCGCATTGGAAAAAATAAAAAAGAAGGCAAAAGAGAAAAAACAAATTGATATTAGCTTAATCAACATCATACAAGATGGTCAGCAAATCGAAGAGGAAATCATAGAAAAAACGCAATTTTCACACCAATATCAAGAAAATTTGAATGTTATTCAAAAACTAGAACAGGAAATTAAAATTGTAGATACCCAAATAAAGGAGTTACATGAACAAAAAATCCAAATTGTCTTGGATGGTATGGAAGTAGGAAATAAAGCCATATCCACACAAATCAGAAAACCACGTACTCTAAAAAGAATTACCAAGTTTTTTGCGAATCGATTTAATCCTTACAAAGTTATTGTCAAAACTGTTTTTGAGCCAATTGAACAGCGAATACAAGAATTTCGAATAAAGGAATTAGGCAATACCACAATACAGGAGAAGGAATTTAAGTTGCAAGAATGGGAAAAGAAAGTCAAAGAAAAACAGGATTTTGTGTTTAATCAACTAGAACATAAGATGATTGGTAAAGAATTGAATATCTTGTAAGCAATCATTTTTAAGGGAATGAATTCAAAAAAGTAGCCTGTGGGCATAGTTTTACAGTCCTACATGCTTGACATAAAGTAGAAAATGTGGTATAAAAGGTGGTATTATAAAAAACGAGGGAAAAAATTAAAAAGTGGAAATAATTTGAATTATTTCCGCTTTTTTAAATAGGATTAACATGAATAATTGCTTTATTTACTTTATCAACAGATTCAATATCCTTTTCTAAATGGTCTGCTAAACGGTGACTTTCAAAAGTAGAAAGGTTTCCATCAACTGAAATAGTTAAAATTACAACATAATGATAACCTGTAGGTGTTGCATATAAATCACTGACGTCTTTAATATTCTCATGTTCTTTGACCAGTGTTAAGATTTGATTTTTGGTGTTTTCATCTAAGGATGTATCCATTAAAATATTGTAACTTTCCACCAAAATTGCGAAACCAGAAAAGAAAATCCAAATGGAAATAAAAGTTCCTGTGATGCCATCCAAATAAAAAAAGCCCAATTTACCTCCAATAATAGAAAGCAAAGTGAAAAAAGTGACAACACAATCGTTTCGGTGATCTTTGTAAGCTGATTGTAAAAGAATACTATGGTATTTTTGGTACATTTTTTTGGTGTATAAAAATAAAGCCAATTTCGTTAAGATGGTTATGATACAGACAAGGATTAATAACCAAGAAAAAGTAAAAGTAGATTTATGAATTAAGCTTAAAATGGAATCAAGGAACAATTTTAAGGACATGACAAGCATGGTAATACTGATAAACAAAGAAAAAATGTATTCTGCTTTTCCATGTCCAAAATTGTGGGTATTATCTTCTGGTTCACTAGCGATTTTATTGCCAATAAATGTCATAAGAGAAGCTAAAATATCGGAAGCACTGTTGAAGGCGTCAGCTATCATGGATTGACTATGGCTAGCAAATCCGATGAATCCTTTTATGATAAGTAGAAAAATATTACCAAGAATTCCAAATATTCCAGCGTTTTTTATCTGTTTGAATTTTTGTTCCATGCTTATTACCTCTTTATTTTTAAGAATTTCAATATATTATATGAAAATTTAACAGAAAAATCAATAAAAATCTTGTAATTTTTTTGAAAAACCGTTATAATATAAAAAATAACAAAAAAGGAGATAAGAATGTCATTTATAGAAGAAATTAAACAAAGAGCAAAAGCAGATAGAAAAACGATTGTTTTACCAGAAGCAATGGATTCAAGAGTTTTACAGGCAGCTCAAATTATTCTATCAGAAGGTGTTTGTAATATTATTTTGTTAGGGGATGAACAGGCCATAAAAGCAAAAGCAGCACAGGAAAATATTTCTTTGGAAGGGGCACAATTAATCAACTCGCATACCTATGAAAAACAAGAGGAATATGCTAAATTGTTAGCACAAATCGATCAAACAGTCTCGTTTGAAGAAGCTAAACAACTGATTAAAAATCCAGTTTATTTTGGTATGATGATGGTCAAAAGTCGGAGATAGTGATGGATTTGTCTCTGGTGCTATGAATACGACGAAGGATATTTTAAAAACTGCAATGCGTATTTTCAAAAAAGAAGGAACAAAAATTTTGTCAACCGTTTTATTAATGTTAGTTCCTAATGAAGAATATGGTGATAAAGATGGGGTTTACCTTTTTTCAGATTGTGCTTTAAATGAAAATCCTGGGTATTTGGCTTTATCAGAAATTGCAATGTGTTCGGCTAAAACCTATGAAAAGTTCACGAGAAAGAAGGCCAAAGTAGCGATGCTTTCTTATTCTACTTTGGGAAGTGCTCATTCGAAACAAACCGAAAAGGTAATCAAAGCAACGCAAAGAGCCAAACAGAAATGTCCCGAATTAATCATTGATGGAGAGTTGCAGTTAGATAGTGCAATTGTGCCAGAAGTAGCACAATCCAAAGCACCAAATTCTCCAGTAAAAGGAGAAGCTAATGTATTGATATTTCCAGATATTAATGCAGGAAATATTGGCTGTAAATTGGTGGAACGATTGGCTAAAGCCAAAATGTTTGGACCGATTTGTCAAGGTTTAGAAAAGCCAATCAATGATTTATCCAGAGGATGTTCGGTACAAGATATTGTGGGAACCATTGTTATAACAGCGATTCAAGCTCAGTAAAATTGAGAAAGAAAGGAATAAAAGATGGAACTAAATAAGCAAAATATAAAGAAAATAATTGGTATCATTAGTTTTGCTATTGGCTTGTACTTTGTTTTACAAAACTTAGAAACCGTAAGAAAGCTGATAGGCGATATTTTTGAAATTCTTTCGCCGTTTTTGATTGGAGCAGGATTGGCGTTTGTTTTAAATATTCCAATGAAATTTTTGGAAAGAAAATTCTTTCAACCCAAAAAAGGAAAAAATGGAAAAATCAAACAAAGTAGGTTAAAAAGACCAGTTTGCATTTTGCTTTCTTTTATTTTTATTATAGTAATGATTAGCTTTGTAATCAAATTAGTCATTCCACAGCTAATTAGTGTGATTGTTATGTTTGTTCGTGAAGTACCAGATTTAGCATATGATATTAAAGATTGGGCTATTCAGATGACAGAACAATATCCCGATATTAGTAATCAAATTCGAAGTGTAGAAGTCAATTGGGAGCAACTTACCAACGATGCAATTGCTTTAATTAGTAATTTAGCAGGTGGTTTGGTGACTTCTTCGATTGGTTTGCTGATTACGTTAATAGGGGGAATTTTTAATACCATTATTTCAATTGTGTTTGCTTTTTACATATTAATTAGTAAAGAAAAATTAAAATTTCAATTTAAAAAAATTATGAAAGCTTACTTACCAGAAAAAAAAGAAAAATATATGTTAGAAGTTGTAACTTTGTCTAAAAATACATTTTGTAATTTTTTGATTAGTCAATGTACAGAAGCAGTTATTTTAGGAATATTATGTTTTATTGGTATGCTAATTTTGAAATTGCCATTTGCAGCGACGATTTCAGTATTGGTTGGAGTGACTGCCTTAATTCCAATTGTAGGAGCTTTTATTGGAATTATTATAGGAGCGATTTTAATTTTATCGATTGCACCAATGAAAGCACTTATTTTTATTGTATTTGTAATTATTTTACAACAAATTGAAACGAATGTGATTTATCCTAAAGTGGTAGGAGATTCTGTAGGGCTTCCAGGCATGTGGGTATTGGTTGCAGTTGTTGTTCGGTGGAAATTTAGGAGGTATGCTAGGGTTATTAATTGGACTTCCAACGGTTTCTGTTTTGTATACGATATTTAAAAATGATGTGAATCATCGATTAGAAATGAAGAAAACCCCATAACCATGGGGTTTTTGCTTAAAAAGCTTATTTTTCACATTCGCAATCTTCTTTTGGATCAAAATGATCATCACAACATAAGTCAATTCCTTTTAAGCATTTTCTGTCTTTTTTAATTGTTTTGCAAATTTTAACATGTTCTACACGATTTGCCCAAATATCAATTGCATATTTTTTGTCTGGGCAAAGAGGTCCAAAGACAAATTCGCCTTCTTTGTCAGTAAACGTATGAGAAACTGGTTTTCTACCATGTTTTGTTACTTCAATTAGTTTAACAACAGCATCTTTTACAGGTTCATGACAAGAATCTTTAATCACACCAAAAATAACATTTCTACAGTCTTCATCTAAGTTAATTTCCAAATCAAATTGTTTACCAGCTTCGATGAAACCATTAATGTCTACCACATGTTTTTTGTCAAAATCAAAATCCATTTCCATAAAAAAATCAATCCTTTATTTTAAAATTTTGAGAATACTCTCTAATAAATATTATGTAAAATGAAAGGAAAATGAGACAATTTTTTGTCAAAATGTTTAAATTAAATGTATTGACAAAAAATCGATTATTCATTATAATAATTTTAATAATAGAAAATAGGGGGAACAAAAGATGAAAAAAGCAAATAACAATCTGGGAATCACTTTAATTGCTTTAGTAGTTACAATTGTCATTTTGTTGTTATTAGCAGGTGTATCGTTTCGACTAATCACAGGTGAAGATGGCGTTTTAAAACAAACATTAGAGGCAGTTGATGAAAATGAAGCAGCTACTGCAGATGAAGAAATAAAGTTGAAAACAGCAGAAGCAGTCATGAAATATTATGCGGATTTTAAAACCAATAAAAGTAAAACATTACTTACTTTTATGGATGAATATTTAACAGCAAATGCAACCACACCAAGTGGAGCAAAGCTATCTAAAAATGAAAATGGAGTTTGGGTATATACGGATTTAAATGGAAATAAAACCACATTTGGAATAACAGAAGATGGAGATCCAATATTGGGAGCTACCGAACCACCAACAGGAGGCGATTCTGAAGAAGAAACTCCGTTACCAACCAAGAAAACATTAGTAGAACAGGTTACAGCAAATAATTATGGAGATAAAGTCAATTATAGTGTAACGGTAAATAATGTAGAATTAAAGGATTGGAAGATTTTTTATAAAACGAACAATCAAGTTATGATGATAATGAGTGATTATTTGCCCAATACCACAAATTTAGCACAAAAAGCTGGTTTAATACAAGGAACACGAGACTTTTTTAAAGATTATGGAGTGCGTTGTACAACGAGTAAAGATGGCTTCATGCAAATATTAGATAATTCAGTCAATTGGCAAGAGTTAGTAACCGAAGAATTAGGAAGAAAAAATGTAATAGCTAAAGGAGCAGCAAGTGTTCAAGACTGGATAAATAGTTGGAATGAAAAAGGATTTGTTCCTAATTTAGAAATGCCAGGGAAATATCCTAATGATATTAGTTATCGAACCTATAGTTCTTTGAACACTAATAATACTGGGTATGAACTTTATATACCTCGTTCTAAAACAGGTCAGCCATTTTATGCTTATCTGCTAAGTAGTTCTTCTGAATATGGAACAATAGCTGTTACAAGCGAAGAAAGTGGAGAATTAGCGGGAAGTTCTTCTAAATATGGCGAAGGTTATACTGGAAGCTCTGATGAATATGTTTATTCTTGCTATGTTTTACGTCCTATTATTATATTAACGGATTCAGTAGTAGGAGAATATAAAAATGGAGCATGGAATATCGAGTAAAATCAAGTGAGAGCACATTTTTAATGTTTCGTCAACTTGACATAACTCTAAAAATATGATATAATTAAAGGTAGGGGACTTTATTTAGGAAATAACAAAAAAAGTTATTTCCTTTTTATTATTCTTCAAATAGAAAGGGGAAGGTAGTTTAATTGTAATTTACTCGTAGGGACATTAAATCCTTGCTATTTCTGCTTTAAATAAGATTATACTACTAGGATTACAATGTATTTTTCTTAAATTTTAGGGTAATTTTGATGTGATTATTCCCCATAGGATTGATTATCCATATTGAGATTAATTGTTACTAACTAAATGAATAATATGCAGTTGGTTATTTGTTGAATAAAATTATACCAAATTTGAGTAAATAAGTTTTAAAATATAATTTCTTATAACCAAAAAGGAGACTATCAATCGATAAATCTCCTTTTGGCATATTATTCAGTTGTTGTTTTTTATATTGCCCACTTAGGAACAACAAGTTTTGGCATATGACCTCCGAATCCTGCAGCTTCACAAACTCTTTCCATATCTGACATTTCAGACATTCTTTTTTCTTCGCAGATATAAGCTTTTACCTGGGTCAGCCGTACTTCTGCTTTAGAAAGTTGACTGTAAATATATGAAATATCACAGTACGTAGCAGGTAAAGTACCGTTAGTGCGAGGTAAAATCCCCAACTCCATCATCTTGTGAGCTATCTCAAAAAACGGTTCCTCATTGAAGAGTTTCTGCCGAATCTGAGTGATGGCATTAAAGGCTTCTTGAAAATCCTTACGTTTAAATTCATTAACTGCTACATCCGCCTCATCATTGAAAAGTACATTTAAATTTGTCATTTTGCTACCTCCTTACTAATTGCGTTGTTTTTTATTCAAAATAAAATCTTTTTCATATTTTATCATACCACATTTACATAAAATTGTCAAGTTTTTACAAAAAATACAACAAAAAAGCCATCATACTAGACCCTTTTCTAATACAATGACTTTTCTAATGGAGCAGGTAGCGGGAATCGAACCCGCATAGCCAGCTTGGAAGGCTGGAATTCTACCATTGAACTACACCTGCAAATATTTTTATTTTCTAATGACAAAATTTATTATAAATCATTGACTTTTATTTGTCAATAGTTTTTTGGAAATTTTTTTGAAAAATTTTTTACCAATACAATTACCAATGGGTGACTTGTTTTTTTAGTTCCTAATAAGCAAAAATACTTATAAAATATATATTTACTATATTACATTCTGTCCAACAAAGCAATGACATTTTAAGAGATTTTATTTGACGTTTGAGGGGGCATTTTTTTAGATAAAAGAATAATTTCAAAAAAATCAAAAAAGAGATTGTCTAATTTCAAACTCTATGATATAATCCTACTAATAAATTGCTTAAGGGGGAAAAAAAGTGCTTGAAAAGATATTATTTAATTTAATAGCCTTTTCGATATTCATCATCATATTTTTTAAGATTATCCGAAAAAATGATACGAATTATATTGGAATTCTAGTTTTACAAGCCATTGGAATTACCATTAGTTTTATAGAAATCAAAATCAAAATAGAAAGTAATACGTTCTTTAAAAGTCTCCGCTATTTAGGTTCAATTATTATTCCTATTTTTATCATATTAATTGAACAAAAAGGTTTAAATTTTTCAGAAATCATGACAGCCATCAAAGCAAGAGTTTTGATGTTATTTGGAAACAGCAAAGTTGCTAAAAATAGCTTAATCAAGTTAGTTACAAAGTATCCCGAAAGTTATATAGGTCATAAATTATTAGCCAAAATATATGAAAAAGAAGGAGGCATGCGAAAAGCTATTGATGAATATGTTAAATTGGTAGATATTAAAGGAAATGATTATAATTCCTATTTTAAAATTGCAGATTTATTAAATGATTTGGGACAAAAAAATGAAGCAATTCAAATGTTAGAAAATTTAATGAAAAAAAGACCAGATTTATACGAATGTTCCATTTTATTAGGAGAATTATTGTGTGAACAAGAACGTTTTAAAGAAGCTGAAAAAGTTTATCAAGATGCTTTAAAATATAGACCAACGGATTTTGATTTATATTACAGCTTAGGAATTGTCTATACCATGCTAAGTGATTTTCAAATGGCAAAAGAAATGTATGAAAGAGCAGCACAAATTAATCACAGAGCCTATGGGGCAAATTATAATTTAGGACAAATTGCTTTCATACAAGGTGATTTAGATATTGCAGAAAAATATTTCAAACATAGTTTATATGGCGATTTAGAAGCAAAATCCTATTATCAATTAGCTAAAATCTATGTTTTAAAAGGGGAAAAGGATATCGCCATTAACTTTTTGAACAAAGCCATTGAATTAGAACCAGATTTACTGCCAATTGCCAATCAGGAAAATGCTTTTTCACAAATCAAAGAGCACATTACCGTTTCTGTAAAAATGGAAAATGAAGTTGCCGAAGAAACAGAAGAAATAAAAGAAAAATATTCCTTACAATTGGAAAAAAAAGCAAGAGAATATTTAGAAACAACCAATGTTTTAGTCAGAAGTATGAGTGAAAGTATGATCAAAGAAAAAGTTGGAAAAACAGTGGACAAGATTTTTGAAAAAAAGAAACTAGAAAAACAAAAAGAAAAGGAACAGGAAAAAGAGGATAAACAAAAAGAATTAGGTTCCAATTAGAATAAGATAGATTTCCTTTGCATACAATGAACTAAATCAAAAAAGAAGGGAAGAATATTTTGGAAAAGAAAATTTCAATCGTTGGTGGTGACACCAGAATTGTAGAACTTGTGAAAATGCTTTGTCAAGACGGATTCGAAGTTTATACCTATGCCTTGGAAAAAGCAGAAACATTAAATCAAATACCTCAAATAAAATTTTGTCATTCATTAGAAGAACTTACTTCGAAGGCTAGAACAATCATAACAGCTATACCATTATCCAAAGATAATATCCATATGAATACACCATTTAGCGATAACAAAATCAGGATTGATGAATTTTGCAAACAAGCGAAGGAAAATCTAATTATTTCTGGAAAATTAAATGCTGACGATTGGAAAAGTCAATCCATGAAATATGAGGATATATTACAAAGAGAGGAGTATGCTGTTTTAAACGCAATTGCTACAGCAGAAGGTGCCATTCAAATTGCAATGGAGGAATTTCCTAAAACATTATCAGGCTCAAATATTTTAGTTATGGGGTTTGGAAGAATAGGAAAGGTGCTTTCTAAAATGTTACAAGGAATTGGAGCAAATGTGTTTTGTGAAGCTAGAAAAATGTCTGATTTAGCGTATATTCAAGCATTTGGTTACCAACCGATTCCACTGGATGATTTAGATGAAAATTTACCAAAGTTTGATATTATAATAAACAACATTCCAACGCAAGTCTTAAATTCAAAACGCTTGGATTTACTTAAAAAAGAAGTACTTATTATTGATTTAGCCTCTCAGCCAGGTGGGGTAGATTTTGAATATGCTAAACAAAACAATATCAAAACAATATGGAGTTTGGCTTTACCAGCTAAAGTTGCCCCAGTAAGTGCTGCAGAATATATTAAAGATACAGTGTATCATATTCTTCAAAAATCGGATTTACAGTCATAAAAAGAAACCATAGACATAAAATTGTGAAAATTATGTGAACAAAATGTGAAATTTAGATGAAAAAACAAAAGAAAGGAAAAAATAAAAATGTCAATTTTTCAAGCTTTTATTTTAGGAAGCGTACAAGGATTAACCGAATTGTTACCAATATCCAGTTCAGCGCATTTGGCGGTGTTTCCCTGGATTTTTAACTGGAGTGAAATTCCAGAGTCGTTTGATATAGCGTTACATTTTGGAACACTTTTAGCTATATCATTATTTTTCATAAAAGATTGGATTGCTTTAATAAAAGGTGGATTTAACCAAGTTATAAAAAAAGAAAAGACCGTAGAAGGCAAAATGTTTTGGTATTTGGTCATAGCAACGATACCAGCAGGAATTTTAAGTTTGGTACTTGACAAATTATCGGATAGCATTTTTGGAGGAAGTATGCTTCCAATTGCGATTGCTTTGATTGTTATGGGGATTGTTTTGTACCAAGTAGATAAAAAAGCATCGGCTGACACCAATTATGAAAACATGTCTTTGGTTCAGGCAGTATTAATTGGTATATCACAGGCGATTGCAGCAGCTTTTCCAGGTGTTTCACGTTCTGGAATCACTATGACAGTGGCAAGAGGATTAGGCTTGGATCGCGAAAGTGCTGCTAAATACTCATTTTTGTTATCTACTCCAATTATTTTAGCAGCTGTCATTTTTAGTTTACCTGCTTTTGAATTGAGTTTAGCATTTGTAATAGGTGTTTTAGCGAGTTTTGTGGTTGGCATGTTGGTTATAAAATTTTTGCTGAACTATCTGAAAAAAGGCAGTTTTAAAGGATTTGCTATTTACCGCATTGTGTTTGGTATACTAATTTTAATACTAACTTGGGTACGATAAGGGAGGTATCAGAATGAGTGGTGGAAAACATGCTTCAGATGAAG
The DNA here is from genome assembly GCA_947653235.1 of uncultured Clostridium sp. Lineage (GTDB taxonomy): Bacteria > Bacillota > Clostridia > TANB77 > CAG-508 > Scatovivens. The sequence goes on along the minus strand of CANTGH010000001.1, from coordinate 182,380 downwards.
AATTTGAATTGGAATTTGATGTTGCAATTGTGAAAAAGATAGCAATTGTGGTTGCTATTTTGCTTGGAATCGTTGGTTTAATTGCAGGAGGCTACAAGTTGATTTCTAAACGAAGACAAGCTTCTATACAAGATGCTTCAGCACAACCAGAAAAAATGGCTACAGCAGAAGAATATCCAGTATTAGGGAAAATTAAGATAGAGAAAATTCAAATAGAGCAACCAATTTTTGATTCTGCAGAAGAGGAAGCTTTGCAAAAAGGAGTAATCAAATTATATGGAGGCAATTTAAACGAGGAACGGAAATTTCTGTATAGCAGGGCATAATTATGATAAAATTTTCAAGCAATTGGATGAACTAGAATTGGGAGATACTTTCGAAATACTGGATTTAAATGAGCAAACAACGACGTATCAAATAACCGAGATTAGTTCTGTAGAACCAACAGATTTAACTCCTTTAAAAAAAGAAGCAGGGAAAACGCAGATAACATTGATAACCTGCGAAAATTATTCAACCAAACGATTAATCTTAAAAGCTGAAATCAATCAGTAAAGGAGAAGAAAAGGATGAAAAAAATAGTTTTAAAAATACTGTTCATGATGATAATAACGATATTTTTTCTTCATTCGACTTATGCTACACAAGAAAATACAACGGTCAATGAGACAAGTGCTGAGCAAAATACGAATGAAGTAACCAATGAAATAACACAAGAAGAACCAAAAAAGGAAATTCCTACAGAAACTTCCAAAAATGAAACAATGTATGTTCAAGAAAGATGTAACATTCGTTCGAGTTATTCTGTCGATAGTGAGCGTGTTGGAGGTTTGGATGTTGGAACTGAAGTTACGGTTATAGCAGAGTATAGCAATGGTTGGTATAAAATAGAGCACAATGGTGTAGAAGCTTATATAAAAGCAGCTATTTTAAGAAGTACACCACCACCTGTGGAAGAACCAAATGAAGAAAAACCAGAAGAAAATGAACCAATCAATCAGCCACTAGAAAATCAAAATGAAGTAGATGTTGAGTACGCACAATTAATCAATGAAATAGGTGTTTTACCAGAAGTAGGGCATAATTTAGCGGATTTTTTTTACTGGAGTATCATAGGAATAGCGATTTTTGTAATATCTTATAAAAGAAGGTTTTAAAAAGGAGTAGAAATGGTAGAAATATTAAATGGAAAAGAATTGGCCAAAAAAATAAGAAAAAATTTAAAAATAGAAGTTGAACATTTAAAACAAGTAGGTATTTTCCCCAAATTGGCGGTTATTATGGTTGGCGATAATAGTAGTTCAGAAGTGTATGTGAAAAATAAGTCATTCGCTTGTAAAAAAGTAGGAATTGCTTTTGAAGAATTTTTACTCAATAAATCAACAACAGAAGAAGAATTGCTTGATTTAATTGAAAAAATAAATGCCGATAAGAACATTCATGGTATTTTACTGCAAAGTCCAGTACCAAGACACATTGATATTAACAAGGCTTTTCGAACCATTTTGCCACAAAAAGATGTAGATGGTTTTCATCCTATGAATGTAGGTAATTTAGTCATTGGAGAAGACTGTTTTATTTCTTGTACACCTTATGGCATTATGAAATTGCTAGAAGAATACCAAATAGAAATAGAAGGAAAAAATGCTGTTATTTTAGGCAGAAGTAATATTGTTGGAAAACCAATGGTACAATGTTTGTTAAAACAAAATGCGACCATAACTGTTTGTCATTCCAAAACAAAAGGAATACAAAAAATCGTAAAAAATGCAGACATAATAATATCAGCTATAGGAAAGCCACATTTTGTAACAAGTGATATGATAAAAGAAGGAGCTGTGGTAGTTGATGTAGGGATTAATCGCTTAAGTGATGGCACCATTGTAGGAGATGTAGAATTTGAGTCAGTTTCTCAAAAAGCAAGCTATATTACACCTGTTCCGGGGGGAATTGGTCCAATGACGATTGCGATGCTACTGACGAATGTTGTCAAAGCTGCGAAAATACAAAATAAAATATAAGATAGAGGGGGATATTTTTTAAAAATATCTCTTTTTAATGAAGGAGGAAAAAATGATAAATTTATATGATATTTGGTTTTCTGATTTGGATTTGAAAAATAAAACCAAATTGGATTTATTAAAAAAATACAATACAAAAGAAATTTGGGAATTAGATAGAAGCGATTTTGTAGAAAATGAAATACAAGAAGAGGAGTTTGATAAAATTGTAAAAAGTAAGAATTTAGAAGAAGAAAAGAGAAAATTAGATTATTTGCTAAAAAAACAAATAAAATTAATTTCGATAAAAGATGAGACTTATCCGCAAAAATTGCATCCTATACAAGACGCACCAGCTTTTTTATATGTAAGGGGGGATGAAACAATTTTAGATGAAGATGCGGTAGGTGTTGTTGGTTGTCGTATGGCAAGTCATGAGGGACAAACCATTGCAAGAGTTTTAGGAAGAGAACTGGCTAATCGAAATATTCATATTATTAGTGGTCTGGCTGTTGGGATTGATAAGTATGCTCATTTAGGTGCCTTAGATTCTAAAATAGGCAAAACCATTGCGGTTTTAGGAGGAAGTCTTGCTGATGAAAAAATATATCCCTATCAAAATTATAAAGTATTTGAGAGAATTTTGGAACAAGGTGGTACAATTGTTTCAGAGTATGGTTTAGCAAGCAAACCAGAAAAACAACATTTTCCAGCTAGAAATCGAATTATTAGTGGTCTTTCGGATAAAATCGTTGTTGTGGAGGCCAAGAAAAAAAGTGGAAGTTTAATTACAGTAAATTGGGCGTTAGAACAAGGAAAGGACGTTTTTGCGGTACCACGGAAGTCTATTTTCGAAAAATTCGGTTGGAACCAATAATTTAATTAAAGAGGGAGCCTATTTATTTTCCAATATTGAAGATATTTTATGGGAAAAATGTTGAAAAAAATTTTTTTCTGCTGTATAATAATAAAAAATGTAAATTAGCAAAAACAATTAATTTTTGAAATAGAGGAGGTATTTTAAATGGAAGAATTTTTGAAAAAAACAGGTTGGACGTCAATAATCACATCGGTTATCACTGCCATTATTGGAATTGCGATTATTGGTAATCCAGCTGCGATTATGCATGTGGTTGCATATATTTTGGGGGTTAGTTTTATTGGATTTGGTATCGTCAAACTGATTAGTTATTTTGTAGCAAAAGGAACCTATGATTTTTACAATTATGAAATGATTTTTGGAATTTTGGCGATTATCATTGGAATTGTTACGATTGCTTATCGTGAGACAATTGCAACTATTTTTAGAATTATTATTGGAATTTGGATTTTGTATAGTGGATTAATGCGTTTAGGATTGGTTACCAAACTCAAATCATTAAATATTAATGAATGGAAAGGGGCACTTGTCATTGCTGTTTTAATTTTGATTTGTGGAATTTATGTTATTTTTAAAGGAAGTTCCATTGGAATGGCAATTGGTATTGCGATTTTAATTTATTCGGTTATGGATATTGTAGAAGGTGTTATTTTCCTAAGAAATGTCGATTCCATATTCTAACATTTAAAAAAAGTAAAAAATGTCATAAATTGTAAATAAATTTCAAAAAACACTTGAATATTTTATTCTATTTATGATATACTCTTTAACGAATAAAAAAGAAGGGAAGAATAGAAAATGAAAGTTTTAAGAAAAACAAAAATAGTAGGTACCATAGGACCAGCTAGTGAAAAAAAATTAGAAGAATTATTTGATGCTGGATTAAGTGTTTGTCGAATTAACTATTCTCATGGAAGTTATGATGAGCAAAAAGAAAAAACGGAAGAAATTATCCGTTTAAGAAAAGAGTTAGATTTACCAATTCCAATGATTTTGGATATGCAAGGTCCAGAAATCAGGACAGGAATGCTTGTAACTGGTAAAAACGAAAAAATAAAATTAGAAGATGGTCAAAAATTCACACTTGTGTGTGGAGAGGATATTGTAGGGGATAAAGATAAAGTAGCAGTATCTTACAAAGAATTATATAAAGATTTAAAAGTTGGAGCCAAAGTGTTGATTGATGATGGTGCCATCGAATTGGTAGTTGATAAAATCAATGGAACCGATATAGAATGTACAGTTGTTCATGGAAATGGTTTAGGAAGTAGAAAAACTATGAATTTACCAGGAACTGCTATACGTCTTCCAGCCTTAAAACAAAAAGATATTGATGATTTGATCACAGCTTGCAAACATGATTATGATTTTGTTGCAGTATCTTTTACGAGAAATGTAGACGATATTAATCAAGTTCGAAAAGTATTAGATGAAAATGGTGGAACTGATGTTAAAATTGTTACCAAAGTAGAGAATGTAGAAGGTTTAAGCAACATGGAAGAAATCGTTGAAAAAGCTGATGTTCAGATGATTGCTCGTGGTGATATGGCAACAGAAACTGACTTTACTGAACCGCCAATTATGCAAAAGAAATTTATCAAATTGTGCAACAGAGCCAACAAACCAGCCATTACAGCGACTCAAATGTTAGAAAGTATGACACATCAACCATTACCAACCAGAGCGGAAGCAAGTGACGTAGCCAATGCTGTTTATGACAGAACAAGTGCTGTTATGCTTTCTGGAGAATGTGCAATGGGTGAATACCCAGTTGAGTGTGTAGCAACGATGGATAAAATTGCAAGAAGAGTAGAAGAAACCTTAGATTACTGGAAAAAATTCGAAGAAAATACCAATCTTAATTTAGAAAGTTTAGAGGATAATATTGCTTATTCAACTTGCATTGTTGCTAAAAACATGAAAGCAAGTGCGATTGTTTGTTACACCAATTCAGGTGATACCGCAAGAAGACTAGCAGGAATGGGAGCAGGATGCCCAATTTTAGCAGTTACAGATAATAGAAGAACCTTTAATCAATTAGGCATTGCTTGGAATGTTTTCCCAGTTTTAGTGGATGAAAATAATGACAAGAGCAAAGCGATTGAAAAAGGTATTCAGAAGCTAAAAGAAAAACAAATTTTAGAAGCAGGGGATACCATTATTGTAGCTGGTGGAAAAGATTTCATGGATGGTGTATCATCTAGCAAACAAATTGGTGGTTATGTAAAAATTTAATCAAAACTAAGAAAAGGACACGAAAAATAGTCGTGTCCTTTTAAAATGTAAATTCTGTTTCATTTGTCATTTCTGAAAATAAATCTGTATTGGAAGGGGGAAATAAATCATAAAATAAGCTATCCAGCATTTTGAAATCATCTTGAACTGGTAAATCTTGTGTATCAAATTCGTTTTCTATAAAATTGTTTTCTGTAAAATTTTCTGGAAATGTTGTGTTCGTATTGGCTGTAAAATCTGGATTTTGTAGTGTATTGTTAAGGTAATATTGGACTTCGATTAAGTTTATCAAAAATAACATCAATATTAATAAAAAAACAATTCCGAAAATTTGTAGTTGTCGTTTTTTATCCAAGCCATTTAATTTTTCCGTAATAAATTTTGAAAAAGACCACTTGACTTCAGTTTCAAAAGAAGTCTTAGGGATTTCTGATTCTAAATCCGAAACCGTATTTTGATGTATAGAAGATGAAATTATTTCATTTACAAAAATCGAATTTAAAGTCTCATCGTACAGTAACTTTTTTTCTGGATTGGATAAGGTATCGTAAGCTTCATTAATTTCTTTTATTTTTTGTTCTGCAAACTCTTTATCACCAACATATAAATCAGGATGATATTTTTTGACTAATTTTTTATAGGAACTTTTGATTTGTTGTTTCGAAGCATTTGGTGATAATTTTAATATTTCATAATAATTCATAATCTTCTCCTACTTATAGTATAACATAAAATTCCAAAAAGTTCAATAACTTAATCAATAGATTGCATAAAAAAACTTGATAAATGTCAAAAAATGTTATACAATATACTTCAAATACAGGAGGCAAAAAAGTGCAAAGAAACGAATTTGTAGAAAAAATAAAAGAAAAAAACAAAAATAAACAGCTAACATACCAAATCACCACCTTTGGTTGCCAACTAAACGAAAACGATTCCGAAAAAATTGCAGGAATCCTAGAAGAGCTTGGTTACCAAAAGGCTCAAGAACCTCAAACTGCTGACATCATCCTTTTCAATACATGTTGTGTACGTGAAAATGCAGAAGAAAAGCTGTTTGGCAAAATTGGCGAACTCAAAAACCGTAGACAATCCAAAGATTTTATCATTGCCATTGGTGGTTGCATGATGCAAGAAAAGCAAATGGTCGAGAAAATCAAAAAGAGTTATCCTTATGTAGATATTATTTTCGGCACACACACCCTACAAAATTTGCCAGAAAACATCTATAAAACCTTGCAAAAAAACGAAAAAGTTAGAGATATTCTTGATATCGATGGCAAAATTTACGAAGATTTGCCAATAAAAAGAAACAGTAATTTCAGTGCCAATGTCACCATTATGTATGGTTGCAACAATTTTTGCACCTATTGTATAGTTCCATATGTGCGTGGGAGAGAAAGAAGCAGACAGCCCAATAAAATCCTGGAAGAAGTGCGTGATTTAGCCCAAAAAGGCTATAAAGAAATCACATTATTAGGGCAAAATGTGAATTCCTATATGCGAACCGAACGTGAAAAAGGGATTGTCACAAGTCCGATTAATTCATTTTCCAAATTATTGTACGAAATAGCTAAAATCGAAGGAATTGAAAAAATCAGTTTTATATCTCCACATCCCAAAGATTTCACAGAAGATGTGATAGAAGCCATTGCGCAAATTCCTAAAATTTCGAGAATTCTTCATTTGCCGTTGCAAGCAGGAAACGACAAAGTATTAAAAGAAATGAACCGAAATTATACCAAAGAGCAATATCTGACCTTAGTAGAAAAGATGAAGCAAAAAATACCAAACCTTGTTTTATCCACAGACATCATCGTTGGATTTCCAGGAGAGACAGAAGAAGAATTTGCCGATACTTTGGAGGTTGTACAGAAAGTGAATTTCGAGCAGATTTTCATGTTTATCTATTCTCCAAGACAAGGAACCATAGCTGCTCAAAGAGACGATCAAATCCCAGAAGAAATCAAACATCAACGATTTAATAAGTTGAAAGAATTATATGAAACTCAAGTCGAGCAAAACAACGAAAAATACATTGGCACCATGCAATCCATCCTAATTGAGGGAACCAGCAAAAACGATCCCAACCTGCTGACTGGTCGAACCAACACCAATAAAATCGTCATATTCAAACCCCAAAAAGGATACCAAATCGGAGACATCGCAAAAATCCAAATCACCCAAAACCACAAATGGTATTTCCAAGGCCAAATCCAAACCCCGTAGGGGCAGGATTCCATCACCCTGCCCACAAAAAACAACCCCAAAAAAGGAGAATCACAAATGTCAGAAATTTCCCCAATGATGCAAAGTTATTTACAAAAAAAAGCAGAATATCCAGATAGTATTCTATTTTACCGTCTAGGTGATTTCTACGAAATGTTTTACGAAGATGCCATTTTAGCTTCTCGTGAACTAGAAATCACGCTCACAGGACGTGCCTGTGGTGCCGAAGAAAAAGCACCAATGTGTGGAGTACCATATCATGCAGTCGATACCTATTTGTCACGTTTGATTGCCAAAGGCTATAAAGTAGCGATTTGTGAGCAATTAGAAGATCCGAAAACCACGAAAGGCATTGTCAAAAGAGACGTTGTTCGTGTTGTTACACCTGGAACTGTCATTGAAAACAATATGTTAGAAGAAAAGAAAAATAATTATATCATGTCCATTGCCAAAAAAGGAATTCACTATGGAATTTCGATTTGTGACATTAGTACAGGCGATTTTTATGCTACACAAATCAAACTTCCAGACAACAATTTCGAAAAATTGCTTGACGAATATGCTAGATTTACGCCTTCAGAACTTGTTATTAATCCAGCAATGGCAGCTTGTGAAAAAGAGATTGCTATATTAACAGACCGTTCACATACATTTGTCACCATAAGAAATGACGATTTGTTCGAAGAAAATGTACAAAAAATAGAAGGACAATATAAAGTTGTTGATAGTTTTGAAAAAGAGAAAAAAATGGATACAGAAACCTTAGCAGTTTGTGCTGTCAATGGCTTGCTAAACTATTTTGAAGAAACCCAGAAAGTTAAATTAGAACACATTAATCAATTAAAATTGTATGAAGTTCAAAAATACATGGCTTTGGATATTAGTGCCAGACGAAATTTAGAACTTACTGAAAGAATGCGTGACAAATCCAAAATGGGAACTTTAATGTGGGTTCTAGACAAAACCTCAACCTCTATGGGAGGAAGACTTTTAAGACGCTGGATTCATGATCCATTGTTAGATATTACTGAAATTCAACAGAGAAATACAGCTGTTCAGGAACTAAAAGATAACATAATGGTAAGAGGCGATATTGTCGAAACTTTGAACAAAGTTTTCGATATTGAACGTTTAGCAGGAAAAATTTCGTATGGTAATGCAAACGGAAGAGATTTGATTTCTCTAAAGAATTCTTTACGCAAAATTCCAGATTTGAAAAAAACTTTATCCATGACGAGCACAAAACTTTTGCAAAAACTGTGTGAGAATTTGGATGAATTAACAGATATTGCGGACTTGATTGAGCAAGCTATTGTAGAAGAACCACCAATTAGTATCAAAGAAGGTGGTATTATCAAAATGGGTTATAGTGCACAAATTGATGAATATAAAAAGGCGTCTACAGAAGGAAAACAGTGGATTCTTGCCTTAGAAGCAAAAGAAAGAGAAAAAAGTGGTATTAAGAACTTAAAAATTGGTTATACCAAAGTTTTTGGCTATTATATTGAGATTACTAAATCTTTTTTAAACCAAGTTCCTGCGGAATATATTCGCAAACAAACCTTGACAAATGCTGAAAGATTTATTACAGAAGAACTAAAAAATATGGAAAACAAAATATTAGGTGCCCAAGAAAAGGGAGTGCAATATGAATATGAAGAATTTGTAAAAATTAGAAATAATATTGCATCCAATATTGAAAGATTGCAAAAAACAGCTAGTGTTGTTGCCAATGTGGATGTTTTAACGAGTTTAGCGATAGTTGCAGAAGACAACCATTATGTTTGCCCAGAAGTAGACGAAAGTGGTGTGATTGAAATTGAGGCAGGGCGTCATCCCGTTGTTGAAAAAATGCTAGACAATGGCGGATTTGTTCAAAATGACACAAGTCTAGATGCCCAAAATACCAAAATTGCCTTAATCACAGGTCCCAATATGGCAGGAAAATCGACCTATATGCGTCAAGTGGCATTAATTTGTTTGATGGCACAAATCGGAAGTTTTGTTCCTGCTGAAAAAGCACATTTAGGAATTGTAGATAAGATTTTTACCAGAGTTGGTGCCTCCGATGATTTGAGCATGGGACAAAGTACATTTATGGTGGAAATGGCAGAAGTGGCTAATATCTTAAAAGATGCGACTCCAAACAGTTTGGTTGTTTTGGATGAAATTGGACGTGGAACTTCAACCTATGATGGACTTTCCATTGCGTGGTCTGTGGCAGAATACATAGCGGAAAGGATTGGTTGTAAAACCTTATTTGCGACTCATTATCATGAGTTAGTACAATTGGAAGAAAAAATTCCAGGGATCAAAAATTACTCGATAGCGGTAAAAGAAAAAGGAGAAGACATTATTTTCTTAAGGAAAATTATTGAGGGTGGAACAGATGAGAGTTATGGTATTCATGTTGCGAAGCTTGCAGGTGTTCCGAATGACGTGGTAAAAAGAGCAAACCGAATTTTGAATTCTCTAGAAAAAGGGGATGTGAAGGTAAAAGAAAGCAAGGAAGCTAAAAAACAAGTGGAAGGGCAACTAGATTTATGTAATTTACAATTTGCTGATCTTGCACATGAGCTTGACAAAATTAATTTGAATGAATTAACTCCAATTGAGGCATTAAATGTATTGGTAAAATTGAAGCGGAAAACTTGCAGGATAAATAAAAAAAGACGATTTGTAAAAGAACACAAATTGTCTTTTTTAAGCTATTTTATTTGCAATTTCTCGAATGTATTGACCCAGTTCGTAGTCACTTAAATCAAGTTCTACAATTAGTTTTTTTAGAATATCTCTTCTTGGTAAATCTTCTTCTTTGTCAATTCTAACATATTGTCTTAAACTGATACCAAGCAATTCTGCCATTTCTTGCTGAGTATATTTTTTTAAGATTCGTTTCTCTTTTATCATAAATTAGTCTCCTTATGGTTAACCTAAGATTATTATGTCATAAAAAGAAGCAGAAGCATATTGACATTAAACGACATGTTCTATATAATAAAATAAAATAGGGAGGATTACAAATGAGAAAACAAGTTGGAATAACATTAATTGCACTGATTGTGACTATTATCGTACTTTTAATATTAGCAGGTATTAGTTTAAGCCTAATAGCAGGTGAAAATGGTATTTTAAAACGTGCGACAAATGCAGTTGACAAAAACAAACAAGCCCAAATTGCAGAAGAAGTAGAACTAGCCATGGCAGACTTGAAAACAAAATACTATGAGGAATTTTATGTCCAAAAGACAACGACAGATTCTTGGATAGAGTATGCTAAAAAGAAGTTAGAAGAAAGTGTTACTACCAATAATGGAACTTTAAAATTAGAAGGAACGAAGGTAACTTACACCGATAGCCAAGGAAAAGTGACCACAGGAACATTTGATGAAACAACAGGAAAAATCACGATGACGTCAAGCGAAGAAGGAGAAGAAGAAAACAAAGATTTTATGGCAATTGACACAAAACTAGGAACCACTTATATAACCATTCAGATAAACGAAGATATAAATGCCAAGCAATATCAATATATAATCGATGGGATAACTTATGAAACAGAAGCCAAAACATATACCATAGAAAATTTAGACCCAGAAACGGAACATACCATAAAAGTCATAGCCGAGATAGAAGCGCAAGAACCAAAAGAATCCAAACAAATAACGGTCAAAACAGAACCGAGAACATATTTGTATAAAAGTAAAGAAGAATATACACAATTAACAGGCGGATGGGAAAAGATTAGTAAAACAGATGATCCCAATACTCCAGTATCCAATTTATTTACTATAGAAAAATTGGATAATTGCGTACATTTGGAAGCAGTTGGAGAAAATGGAAAAAATCAATCTGGTTGTGCGGTAGGAATAGCCCAAAGAATTGATTTAAGCGAATATAAATATATGTGCGTCATTGCTTCGGCAAGTATGGACGATTATGCGAGTGGAATGGTTTGTGAAATGGTGTTAGATTCAGATGATGATATATTGCTTACCAATAATATACCTAATCCTGATGTAGATACTCCTCCTACAATATCTTATTTAGAACCAGCCATAAATGAAATGAGGAAATGGAATATATCAGAATATAGAGGGATGTATAGTCCAGGAATATATTTGCAAACACAGTATTGGCAAGGAGCATACGGTATAGAAGCTGATATTTATGAGGTGTGGCTAGAAAAATAAAAGATGAAAATTATGGAAGGAGAAACGAGGGATGAAAGAAAAAAGGATAAGTGGGATAACACTGATTGCCTTAATAGTAACCATTATCGTATTATTAATTTTAGTGGGTGTTACATTAAATTTAATAGCAGGAGAAAATGGTATTTTAAGTCGAGCGACAAATTCGGTTTCTAAACACACAGAAGAAGCAGCAAGAGAAAAATTAGATTTAGCTTTACAAGCGTTACGAATCGATAAAATGTCTGGTGAAAAAATTAATATTGACGAAACCTTAAAAAAAGAAGGCTTTACGGTTATTGATGATATAATCATAGTTGATGGTTATCAATTTATGATTGATAAAGAGAAATTAGAAATAACAGCTTCACTTGGGATAGGAAAATTGAATGAAACAATCCAAATAACGGTTAATCAACAAGTTACAGAAGATAAAATGCAATGTTTATTAGAAATAACGATTGAATTAACAGGTACAATCCAAAGTGTAATGCTAGATGGAAACCAGTTGACAGAAGAAAATGGAATGTATACAACTTCAATTACGAAAAATGGAATTTATACCATAATAGTAAGAGATCATAACGATGGTTATCAAATAAAAAATGTAGAAATTTCAGAATTAATAGAACCATTGGAAATTTGGACAGAAGAGGAATTAATTGAATTTGCAAAAAGAGTAAATGCTGGAGAGTCGTTTGAACAAAAGGTTGTTGTTTTAAAAAAAGATATGAATTTAGAAAATATCAATTGGGAACCGATTGGATATTATACGAGTGAAGAAGACTATATTGCTTTTAAAGGAATATTTGATGGCGAAAATCATACCATAAATCATTTGAAAATTTACAAAGAAGATGGAGAAGATTTGATGGGGGTAGGCTTTTTTGGATGTTTGGAAACTGGAACTTTAAAAAATTTAAAGTTTAATCAACCAGAAGTACAATCAACCTATGGTGCAACAGCTATAGCAGTAGGGTATTTGTATACAAATGGAAAAATAGAAAATGTAATCACATTAAATGGAACTGTCGATGGAGGAGGAGAACTGGGCGGAATCTGTGGAAGATCAAAAGGAACTATAAAAAATTGTGGAAATAATGCAAATATTAAATCAAATTCTTGGGCTACAGCTGGAATTGTAGGCTATGTAGAGCCAGAAATTGGTGAGGCAATATCATATTGTTATAATAAAGGAAAGATAGAAGCACCAATACAAGACTCTGCTGCTATTGGAGGTATAGTACGGAATATTAAATGCCAAAAATACAATAAGACAAGTGTATAATACAGGGGAAATATCAGGTGAAAAAGGTATAGGGGGAATTATAGGACAGTCGCTTTTCAAAGAAAAAGAAACTCATACAACATTTATTTACAATTCTTATAATAAAGGAAAAATACTTGGAGTAAAAGAGAGCATCGGTGGAATTGCAGGAATAGCAAACTGCGGAACAGATGTATATTACTGTGTGAATACAACTCCTGAAATTAGTGGAACCAGATATATTGGAAGTATCATGGGACTTGTTTATGGCTCCTATTATTCGTATACCAGGACAGATACTTGTTATTATAATGGTAGTTTAGCGGTAATTGGAGGCGGAAAAGGTACAGTCTCTAATTGTACTTCTTTTACAGATGAAATTGACGGAAATTTCATGTTAGAAACTTTAAAAACAAATCTTTCACAAGTTGAATGGAATGGAAAATTAGTAGATGTTTGGAAAGTCACAGAAGGCAATGAAGGAGATCCCATTTTATATTGGGAATAGAAGATGTCGAAATGCTTGACAAAAGAATAAAAATATGGTAAAATAAAGAAAAGACCGAAGTTTTATTAAATGCGGTCTTTTTTTGCTTAGAGAATAAAATTTTTCAAAAACTACTTGCTTTTTTCAAAAAACTCTGATATAATAATAAAGTTAAAAAAACACACATAGTATGAGCTTGTTCAAACGTGTGCTAAAAAATAGTGTTTACAAGTGTTCTAAAATACTATGGAGGAAAGAAAACAAAAAAGGGAGGAATTTAAAATGGCAGTTGTTGCAATGAAACAATTACTAGAAGCTGGTGTTCATTTTGGACATCAAACGAGAAGATGGAATCCTAAAATGGCGGAATATATTTTCCAAGCCAGAAATGGAATTCACATCATCGATTTACAAAAAACATCCAAAAAATTAGATGAAGCCTATGCTTTCGTCAAAGAACAAGCAGAGGAAGGAAAAAATGTTCTATTTGTAGGAACCAAAAAACAAGCACAAGAATGTGTCAAAGAAGCAGCTATTCGTTGCAATATGTACTATGTTGATCAAAGATGGTTGGGTGGAATGTTGACCAATTTCAAAACCATTCAAGGAAGAATTAATCGTCTAAAAGAATTAGAGGCGATGAGTCAAGATGGTACATTTGATGTATTACCAAAAAAAGAAGTGATTGGTTTAAAACATGAAATGGAAAAACTAGAAAATAATCTTGGTGGTATCAAAGAAATGAATGAAATGCCAGGGGTTATGTTTGTTGTAGATCCAAAAAAAGAATATAATGCTATTAAAGAAGCTAGAAAATTAGGGATAAAAGTAGTTGGATTGGTAGACACCAACTGTAGTCCTGAAGATGTAGATTATCCAATTCCTGGAAATGATGATGCCATAAGAGCTGTCAAATTAATTGCCGATGTTATGGCTAATGCAGTCATAGAAGGCAGACAAGGAGAAGATGCCATTCTACCATTAAATGAAGAACAACCACAAGAAGAAATCACAGACATGGAACAAATGGTACAAAATGCTGACCAAGAATAAACATAATATAACATCAAATCACACAAAATTTCAAAAAACTAGGGGCAGGGTTCTATCCCTGCCCATTAAAAACAAAAACAATTTGAACAAAAACCGATTTATAAATTGATAAAATCGAAAAATTGGAAAAAATAAAATCAAGGAGGAATCAAAATGATAAGTGCAAATTTAGTAAAAGAATTAAGAGAAAAAACAGGTGCTGGTATGATGGATTGCAAAAAAGTCCTAACAGAAACCGATGGAGATATGGAAAAAGCAGCTGAATTATTGCGTAAAAAAGGAATAGCTAAAGCTGCTAAAAAATCAGACAGAATTGCAGCAGAAGGCTTAGTTACGGTTTATATTGCTGATGACAAAAAGGTAGGAAGTATCATTGAAGTAAATAGCGAAACCGATTTCGTTTCCAAAAATGAAGAATTCAGAGAATTTGTCAACACAACGGCAAAACTTGTAGCACAAAATAATCCAGCCGATGTTGAAGCATTGCTTAATACCAAATACATTGGTTCTGATAAAACAGTTAGCGAAGTTTTAACTGACAAAATTGCAACTATTGGTGAGCATATGTCTATTAGAAGATTTACCAGATACGAAGGAAATGGCCTAATTGAAGGGTATGTTCATGGAGATGGAAGAATTGCTGTATTGGTAGATTTTGAAAAAGGTGAAAGTGATTTGGCAAAAGATGTATGTATGCAAATTACAGCTGCTAATCCAGAATATCTAAGCAGAGAAGAAGTTCCAGAAGAAAGAACCAAAAAAGAAATGGAGATTTTGAAAGAACAAGCGATGAACGAAGGAAAACCAGCTGAAATTGCTGAAAAAATGGTGCAAGGAAGGATTGGAAAATTTTACGGAGAAATTTGCTTAGTAGACCAAGTTTTTGTCAAAGATTCCAATGTAAAAGTAGGAGAATTGATAAAGAGTAAAGGAGCAAAATTGAACCGTTTTGTGCGTTTCGAAAAAGGCGAAGGCATTGAAAAAGCAGAGGAGAATTTTGCAGAAGAAGTAAGAAAGCAATTACAATAAAAAAGACTAGAAACCTAGTAAAATCAAGTGAAAGCATATTTTTGATATTTTGTAAACTTGACATAAATCGAAAAATGTGATATAATGAAAGATAGGGCATATTTATGGAAATTTTTAAGAAAATTCCTTGAAATGTGCCATTTTTCATTCACGAGTCTTGACATATTTATATAAATATGCTAAAATACAAACTAATCAACAAATCGGAAGAAGTTCCAAAAATTCACTAATTAGTGAGAGGAACGCTTCCTCTTACCAATTAGTTTTTAATAGATAGATGAAAAAGGAGGTAAGAGGAATGTTAAGTTTGATTTTTGTTGTAGTTTTGGCTTTTATCATTTTTTCATGCTTCAAGGCAAGGCATTGTGTAGCTTGGGGAGTTATAATTTTATTAATAGTTACTCTTTTGGAAATGGCTTGTTTTGTGGGGTGGAGAGTTAAGAAATCCTGTATAGCTCAGATACCTAAAGTTGAAGAACAAGGTGAGATAATTCAAGAACAAATGGATAATCTTAAAAAGGGATATTTGGAGACAAAAGAGGTAACAGAAGAAGAACTAGATCAGTTTTTAAAGAGATATCAGTATTTACAGATGCAATGTCAGGAGAATGAAAACAAAATGAAAGAATACAAAAATGCACCAAGACACATAGAGGTGTTAGAATTTTTGCTTTTCCTTAAATAAGTAAAACTCAAATAAGTGCCTAGAAAACAAAATGATTTCTAGGTGCTTAATTTTTATAAAAAATATCGAAAAATGCTTGCAATTCATGTAAATATATATTAAAATATATAAGATAAACAAATATAAGAGGTAAGAAATCAATGAAAAAAGGAGAAGTGATTAATGTAATAGAAAGTTTCGGTAATAGAAAAAAATCTATTATTGGTAAAGTGCTTCCTTTTTCATTGGATAGGAATTTTCAGAATAAACACTAGATTGGTTGATTTAGTGTTTATTTTTTAAATTTTAAGAAAGGATGAAAGATTATGGTAGGATATTTAGTGCTAGAAAACGGAGAAATTTTTGAAGGTGAAAGAATTGGCGCAACTAATGTAGATACAGCTTGTGAAGTTGTTTTTAATACTGCAATGGCGGGGTATTTGGAAACGTTTACCGATCCTTCTTACGCAGGACAGGGCATCGTGATGACTTATCCGTTGATTGGAAATTATGGTGTGATTCCAGAGGATTTTGAATCGGAAAATATTTGGGCAAAGGCAGTATTTATTCATGAACTTGCTGAGTTTGAGAGTAATTTTCGAAAGAAGGAAGCTTTAAATAAGTTTTTGCGTGATTACAAGGTTCCAGGTCTTACGAATATTAATACAAGAAAGTTGACAAGAATATTGAGGGAAGCAGGAACGATGAAGGGGTATGTTACTTCTTCTCTTGAGAATATGGCTGAAATTATGCAGAAAATCAAAGAATATGAAGTGGGACAAGTGGTGAAGCAGGTATCCATAAAACAGCCAGTTTTGTATGGGAAGAATTATGAAAAACAGATTGTTTTGCTGGATTATGGGTTTAAACATAATATTGTGAATTCTTTTTTGAAGAGAAATGTTGGGGTGACAGTGTGTCCGTCGACGACTTCGATTGATCGAATTTTGACTTTGAAACCAGATGGAATTTTGCTTTCGAATGGTCCGGGTGACCCAGAGAATGCACAGGCGGAGATTAATGTGATAAGGGAGTTATGTAAGACGAATATTCCTATTTTGGGAATTTGTTTGGGACATCAGTTGATGGCTTTGGCTCATGGGTTTAAGACGGCTAAATTGAAGTATGGTCATCGAGGTCCAAATCATCCAGTGAAGGATTTGAGTAGTGGAAGGGTGTATATTACGTCGCAAAATCATGGGTATTATGTTGTGGAGGATAGTGTGAGGTCTGAGGTTGCTGAGGTTTCGCATGTGAATTTGAATGATGGGACTGTTGAGGGGATTCGTTATAGGGATAAGAATGTTTTTACGGTGCAGTTTCATCCAGAGGCTTGTCCTGGACCGGAGGATATGGGGTATATTTTTGATGAGTTTGTCAGGGGGCTTTAAGGGGCACCTGCCCCTTAAAAATCCCCGCAAAGGGCGCTGCCCTCTTGACACCCGCTCTTCGGTCAGAGGGACATTGGTTTGCCAGATGGAGTGGTAAATTCTGGTGAATGGACGCGCGTTGATCACGCGAGTGGGTTTGTGGTGAAAGGGTGTGGTTTGCAGTGGGGTTGTGGTTTTTTGTGCGTGGTCTGGCGACCGCACATTAAATGATGTAATGTAGGGGCGGGGTTTTACTCTTGCTCACTCTTTAACGAATATACAAAATAAATGGGTGAACATAAAAAATATAAATTTTAATAAAAATCCAAATAGAAAGGAAATAGAATTATGCCAAAGAATTGTGATATTAAGAAAGTGTTGGTGATTGGTTCGGGACCGATTGTTATTGGACAGGCGGCAGAGTTTGATTATGCTGGGACACAGGCTTGTCGAGAGTTGAAAAAAGAGGGAATTGAGGTGGTTTTGATTAATTCGAATCCGGCTACGATTATGACGGATAAGGATATGGCGGATAAGGTTTATATTGAGCCGTTGACGGTTGCGACTGTGAAAAAGGTTATTGAGAAGGAGGCACCGGATAGTATTTTACCTAATTTGGGAGGTCAGACGGGGCTTAATTTGGCGATGGAGCTTGCTGAAAGTGGATTTTTGGCAGAACATAATGTGAGGCTTTTGGGAACTGGTACAGAGGGGATTAAAAATGCAGAGGATAGGCAAGCTTTTAAAGATATGATGGAGGCGATTGATGAGCCTTGTATTGCTAGTAAAGTTGTGGAAAGTGTGGAGGATGCTGTGGATTTTTCGCATGAAATTGGTCTTCCTGTGATTATTCGACCAGCGTATACGTTGGGCGGTACTGGTGGCGGAATTGCGACGACTTTTGAGGAGTTGGAGGAAATTGCGAGTTCTGGACTTCGTATGTCAAGGGTGCATCAAATTTTGGTGGAAAAATGTATTACGGGCTGGAAAGAGATTGAATATGAAGTGATGCGAGATAGCAAAGGGAATTGTATTACGATTTGTAATATGGAGAATATTGATCCAGTTGGTGTTCATACAGGAGATAGTATTGTGGTGGCACCTTCACAAACGCTTTCTGATAGGGAATATCAGATGCTTCGAACGTCTGCGATTAAGATTATTTCGGCTTTGAAAATTGAGGGTGGTTGTAATGTGCAATTTGCACTAAATCCGAATAGTTTTGAATATGCAGTGATTGAAGTCAATCCGAGAGTAAGTCGTTCGTCTGCTTTGGCATCAAAGGCAACAGGTTATCCAATTGCTAAGGTGGCAACGAAAATTGCTTTGGGCTATACGTTGGATGAAATTAAAAATGAGGTTACAGGCAAGACGTATGCTTGCTTTGAGCCAGTTTTGGATTATGTGGTTGTGAAGGTTCCCAAATGGCCGTTTAAAAAGTTCTTGACGGCGAATCGAACGCTTCGGAACACAAATGAAAGCGACGGGTGAGGTTATGGCGATTGCACCAAATTTGGAAGCAGGTTTGATGAAAGCCATTCGTTCTTTGGAAGAGAATATGGATAGTTTTATGATGCCTGGTTTGCAAAATTTGGAAAAAGAAGAGATTTTGGAAAAGTTGAAAGATGTGGATAATGATCGAATTTTTGTGATTGCAGAAGCCATTCGTCGTGAAATTTCGGTGGAACAAATCCATGAGATTACTACGATTGACCGATTTTTTATTGGTACTATTTACAAAATTGTGCGTATGGAAAATGAATTGATGATTAATGAAATGAACCCAAGATTGTTATTAAGAGCAAAAAAACTTGGATTTACAGATAAAGTAATTAGCAACCTAAGTGGAAAAACAGAAGCTGAGATTTTGAAAATGCGTGAGGAAAATGCCATTGTGGCGAATTTTAAAATGGTTGACACTTGTGCTGCTGAATTTGAAGCAAGAACGCCTTACTATTATTCAAGTTATGATGAGGAAAATGAAGTAAAATCTACGAATCAAAAGAAAATTCTAGTGCTTCGGTTCGGGACCTATTCGTATTGGACAAGGAATTGAGTTTGATTATTGTAGCGTGCATGGTGTTTGGGCTTTGAAAAAACTTGGGTTTGAGACAATTATTGTGAATAATAACCCAGAAACGGTAAGTACGGATTTTGATATTGCAGATAAGTTATATTTTGAGCCATTGACTGCGGAAGATGTCAAAAATATTGTGGACAAAGAAAAACCAGAAGGTGCAATTGTGCAATTTGGTGGACAAACTGCGATTAAACTAACGAAAGCTTTGTCTGATATGGGTGTGAAAATCATTGGTACAAGTGAGAGAGATATGGATCGAGCAGAAGATCGTAAGGAGTTTGATGATGCACTAAATAATTGTGGCATTTTGCGTCCAAAGGGAAGTACGATTTTTACGGTGGAAGAAGCAAAACAAGTGGCAAATCAGCTTGGATATCCAGTTTTGGTGCGTCCTTCATATGTTTTGGGTGGTCAAGGTATGGCGATTGCTTATGATGATCAGGAAATTGAGACATATGTGAATGAAATTAATACGATTGCACAAGAACATCCGATTTTGGTGGATAAATATATGCTTGGCAAGGAACTCGAAGTGGATGCGATTTGTGATGGCGAAGATGTGTTAATTCCAGGAATTATGGAGCATTTGGAAAGAGCAGGGGTACATTCGGGAGATAGTATTTCGGTGTACCCTACGCAAACGGTAGCAGAAAGACATCAAGAGAAAATCATCGAATATACGCAGAAGATTGCGAAAGAGTTAAATGTGATTGGAATGATTAATATTCAGTTTATTATTTCGAATGATGAAGTGTATATTATTGAAGTAAATCCACGTTCTAGTCGAACGGTGCCTTATATTAGCAAAGTGACGAATTTGCCGATGATTGAGCTTGCGACACGTGTGATGTTTGGTGAGAAATTGAAGCAAATGGACTATGGAACAGGTGTATATAAGAGAAGTGATTATGTTTGTGTGAAGATGCCAGTCTTTTCGTTTGAGAAGATTAAAAATGCGGATACGAGTTTAGGACCAGAAATGAAGTCAACAGGTGAGGTTTTAGGAGTTTCAAAGGAATTTCATCAAGCGATTTTGAAGGCATTTATTGCAAGTGGAGCGAATGTTTCGACACAAGGAAGTATTTTGATTACGGTGCGTAATAAGGATAAAGAAGAAATGCTTCCGATTGCACAGAAGTTCTACAACAAAGGATTTGAAATTTATGCGACTTTGGGAACAGCGAATTTCTTGGCTACTAATGGGATTAAAGCGAATGTAGTGGAAAAAATTTGGGAAGGAAAAGATAGTATTATTGATTTAATCCAGTCTGGCAAACTAAATTTTGTGATTAATACACCGACCAAAGGAAAAGAGTCTAGTCGTGATGGTTTCAAGATTCGTAGAACGGCTGTGGAATGTAAAATTCCTTGTTTTACGTCGTTGGACACGGTAAATGCTTTATATGATGCGATTGAAAATGAGATAAAAGAAGAAGCGTTGGATGTGGTGAATATTGTGGAGATTTAAAAAGGAGAGAAAAAATGAAATTTGCTTTTAAAATTTTGGATAAGAAAAAGTTTATTTTGTGCTATATACATACTTTGTTGACTAACTTATGTTTTTACTGTACGCCAGTTTTATTAGCTCATTTTATTAAAGAGCCATTTACTTTGGAGAAATTGGGAGGGTTGATTGTATCCATCATTGTGACGAAATTATTGGCTGTTGTCTTAAATGAAATTTGGATTATGTATATTCTTAAATTTGAAAATATTTATTCAAAAGATTTGCAATTGGCTTATTTTAATCGAATTGTGAGAATGAAGCCTTTTCAATTGAATAAAGTGCATAATGGTTTTTTGAAAAAACAAATTGATATCATTGCAGAGGAATCAGAAGAGTTTTTGGAACAGAGTCTTGATACGTTTACAGGAGTTTGCATATCGATTGTTATGTTTTTAACGCAAGTTTTTTATCAAGATATGACCATGTTTAAAATTTGTTTGGGAATTATTGTAGGGATGATTTTGTATAATGTATGGCTTGGAAAAAAGATAGTTGGACTTCAGGAAGAATATAATGATGCTTACTCAAAATATAATGCAACTTTTGTGGATTTTTTGCAAAATGTAAAAACCGTAAAGAAATTAGGGGCAAGCAGATTTGCTAATCAAAAAAATGAAACATTGTTTGAAAAAGTATTGCCCAAATTGGATAGAGCAAATTTATTTTATTCATTTCGCTCGAATGGAATTAGTTTCTTTGTGTATGTTATGTATGTGATTGTTTTAATCAACTTGTATGTTAAAATGCAAGCAGGCGAAAATGTTTTAGCAACTTTATTGTTTTATGCTTCTATTTTTGATTTACTAAGAGGAGAATTGAAAAAATTAGGATTTTTGTTTGTTCACTTCAACAAATTTCAAGCAGCTACCAATCAAGTAGAAAAGATGATTGGCCAGCAAGCTCAAAAAGATTTAATTAATGAATGGAATACAATTCAAATTAGAGATTTGACATTTCAATATCATGAAGATGCGAATATTAAAATTCAAATTCCTGATTTTGAAATTAAGCGAGGAGAAAAAATCAGTATTGTTGGCAAATCGGGACAAGGAAAAAGTACATTTTTGAATATTTTTTCAAGATATATTGAAGTGGATGCAGACAAATATAAAATCGATGGAAAGTCAAAAGAAGGAGATTTGAATTTGGCGTATATTTCACAAGAAATTGATTTGTTTGATTTGACCATAAGAGAAAATTTATGTTTAGGCAAAAAAATTTCGGATGAAGATCTGATGGAAATTTTGAAAGAAGCAGATTTACAAGATTGGGTGAAAAGTTTGGAAAATGGTTTGGATACAGTTGTTGGTGAACGAGGATTAAAATTATCGGTTGGACAAAAACAAAGATTGAATTTAATTCGAGGTATTTTATTGGATAAGGATATTTATGTTTTAGATGAGCCGACTTCAAATTTAGATAAAGAAACCGAAAAATGGATTGTTCATCTGCTCGAAAAATATTTGAAAAATAAAACAGCTGTGATTGTAACACACCGTGAGGAACTGAAACAAATTTGCCAAAAACATTATGTTTTTGAGGAAAATAGAATGAAGAAAGAAACTTTCCAAAAGTGTTAATAAATGAAAGGAGAAAAAAGATGATTGAAAAATTGAAAGATAAATATGTATTTTTTGATGTAGATGGCACATTAGCTGAATATCGCTATAATGACCATGTCAGTGGTAAAAATGATTTTGGTGGGCAAACCTGGGAGGAATTATTTTTTGGTGATGTATTTGTCAAAAATCGACCATTAAAAACCATGGTTCATTTGGTTGAACAATTAAATCCCGAGAAAATCTTTGTTTTAGGTGTTATTACGACCAATCATGAAATAGATGAAAAGTATGAATGGTTTGTGAAATATTATCCGTCGATTAAAAGAGAAAATATAATTTTTGTAGCAAATTCCTCTCTTAAAATTATTGCTTTGGAGCAATATGCCCAAAAGTTAAATGTTTCAAAAGAAGAAATTGTTTTTATTGATGACAAACACGAAACTATCAGGCAAACAGAAGAAGCTGGCTTTAAATCTTATCATGTAACATCTTTTATGGAATAGAAATATTGTAAAATAGGCCTTGACAAATTTTAAAAAAAGTATATAATAAAGATAATTTATAAACTTTGTAAATAACATAGTAAAAAACAAAAAATAGGTAGTGTTGCAACACTACCTATTTTCATCTTAAAAACCGAAAGCTTCACGAAGTAGTTTGATAAATGTTAGTACAGCGGTAAGAAGTTTCAATAATTTATGTAAAAGGTATTTAAGTTTTTTCTTTTGTTTCTTCGTAAATAACATAATCGCATCACCTCCTTTCCAAAGGTTATTGATATTATGTTTTTTAGGGAGATATTGCTTTTGAATAAAAGCAATAAGATGAATAAATTTTAATATTATAATATGATAAAATGTGTATTGCAATAGTCAAGTTATAAAAAATAACTTTTCTAAAAAAATTCAAAAAACTAATTGACAAAAGAACGAATGTTTGATAAAATAGAAAAACAAAAGGGGGCAAAATATGAAGGATGAGATTGTAATAAAAGGTGCAAAAGAACACAATTTGAAAAATATCAATATCAAACTTCCAAAAGATAAATTGGTGGTCATAACAGGGCTTTCTGGTTCTGGGAAATCTTCTCTTGCATTTGATACGATATATGCTGAAGGGCAAAGAAGATATGTGGAAAGTTTGTCATCGTATGCGAGGCAGTTTTTAGGAATTATGGAAAAACCAAACGTAGAATCCATAGAAGGGCTTTCACCTGCGATTTCGATTGACCAAAAGACAACTTCCAAAAATCCACGTTCAACGGTTGGTACAGTGACCGAAATTTATGATTATATTCGTCTATTGTATGCTAGAATTGGAGTTCCGTATTGTCCCAATTGTGGTAAAAAAATTGAAAAACAAACTTTAGATCAGATTGTTGATATCATTATGGAACATAAAGAAGGTACAAAAATTCAAATTTTAGCACCAGTTATTCGTAGCAAAAAAGGAGAATATACAAAACTTTTGGAAAGTTTACAAAAAGAAGGATTTGTTCGTGTTAGAATTGATGGAGACATGTACGAATTAACGGATGACATTACGCTAGATCGTAACAAAAAACACAGCATTGATATTGTGGTAGACAGGCTTGTCATAAAAGAAGAAATACGAAATCGATTAGCCGAATCAGTTGAAACCGCAATGGCACATGCCAATCATTTGGTAAAAGTGGATTTTGTGGGAGAAGGTGAGAAATTATTTAGTGGAAATTATGCTTGTCCAGATTGTAACATCAGTTTTGAGGAATTAACGCCACGCATGTTTTCTTTCAATAATCCGATGGGAGCATGCCCAGAATGCATGGGAATTGGTTATTTAATGAGAATAGACGAAGATTTAATTATTCCAGACAAAAATAAAACCTTGTATGATGGTGTTAAAGCCTTTGGTTCAAGTAGCATGAAACGTGGTGATACAATGGCAAAAATGTATTTTGAAAGTATTGCTAAATACTATAGAGTAGACATAAAAAAAACAATCAAAAAATTGCCACGTGATTTTTTAGACAAAATTTTATATGGAACAGGTGACGAAGAAATTGATTTTGAATATACCTCTACTACAGGAACACGAAAATTTACCAGCCCTTTTGAAGGGGTTATTCCAACATTGGATAGACGTTATCGAGAGACAAAATCAGAGGGAATGAGACGTTTTTATGAGATGTATATGAGTGAGAGTGCATGTAGAACTTGTCATGGAGCACGTTTGAAAAAAGAAGTCTTATCGGTTAGAGTTGGCGATAAAAATATCAATGAGTTGACAGATATGCCAATTCACAAAATCAAGGAGTTTTTAGCCAATTTACAGCTTACGAAAAAAGAAAAAATGATTGCTGAATTGATTTTTAGAGAGCTGAACATGAGATTACAATTTTTAATAGATGTTGGTTTGGAATATTTGACTTTATCAAGAAGTAGTGGAACGTTGTCTGGTGGTGAAGCACAACGTATTCGTCTTGCCACACAGATTGGTTCTGGGCTTTCAGGGGTTTTGTATATATTAGATGAACCAAGCATTGGGCTTCATCAAAGAGATAATGACAAATTGCTTGAAACTTTGAAAAAATTGCGTGATTTAGGTAATACCTTAATTGTTGTAGAACATGATGAAGATACTATGTATGCAGCCGACCAAATTGTTGATATTGGACCTGGTGCAGGAGTACATGGCGGAAACGTAGTGGCACAGCGGAACAGCAGAAGAAATAAAATTAGTAACGGATTCCGTTACAGGACAATATTTGAGTGGCAGGAAAAAAATTGGCGTTCCGAAAACGAGAAGAAAAAGTACAGCAGGAAAATGCATTGAAATTGTGGATGCAACTGAACATAATTTGAAACATGTCAATGTTACAATTCCGTTGGGGGTTTTTAATTGTGTAACAGGTGTTTCTGGTTCTGGAAAGTCGACTTTGATTAATGAAATTTTGTATAAATATTTAGCCAGAGAAATCAATAAATCGAATGAAAAGCCAGGAAAATGTGAAGAAATAAAGGGAATTTCCAATATTGATAAAATTATCAATATTGACCAATCCCCAATTGGTAGAACACCGCGTTCGAATCCAGCAACTTATACAGGTGTATTTGATATTATTCGTGATATCTATGCAGGGACAAATGAAGCAAAAATGCGTGGATATCAAAAGGGTAGATTTAGTTTTAATGTGTCAGGTGGACGTTGCGAGGCTTGTCAAGGAGATGGCGTGGTTAAAATTGAGATGAATTTCTTGCCAGATATTTATGTACCTTGTGAAGTTTGCAACGGAAAACGCTACAATCGAGAGACTTTGGAGGTAAAGTATAAAGGTAAATCTATTTCGGATGTTTTGAATATGACAGTTGAAGAGGCGTTGGACTTTTTTAGCAATATTCCTCGTATTAAAGATAAAATTCAGACATTGGCAGATGTAGGATTGGGCTATATTAAGTTGGGTCAACCGTCTACAACGCTTTCTGGCGGAGAAGCACAGCGTGTAAAATTGGCAACAGAATTGTCGAAAAGGGCGACGGGTAAAACCTTGTATATTTTGGATGAGCCAACAACAGGACTTCATATTGGTGATGTTCACAAATTGATTGATATTCTGCAAAGATTGGTGGATACAGGAAATACAATTGTTGTGATTGAGCATAATTTAGATTTAATTAAGACTGCCGATCATATTATTGATTTAGGTCCAGAAGGAGGCGATAATGGTGGTCAAGTTGTTGGGATTGGCACACCAGAGCAGATTATAAGGAATGAGAAATCTTATACAGGAAAATTTTTAAAAAAATATTTGGAAAAATAAAAATAAATGTCAAAAAACTCTTGACATACAGTGATTTTGTGAATATAATGCAAATATCATCAGCTTATGGGAGGTAGCAAAATAGGGAATGTTAGACGCACCAAAATTTCATTTTGAAAGTGAATATGCAGATATAGAAGACGAAAAGTTGATTGAATTTGTAAAAACAGGAGATAAAGACGCATTGGATTATTTGCTTAGCAAATATCGAGATGTTGTTACGATGAAGGCAAATCGATTTTTTGTCATTGGAGCGGAAAGAGATGATATGATTCAAGAAGGTTTTTGGGGATTATACAAAGCTATACAGTCGTTTAATCCTGAAAAGCAGAATTCTTTTCGAACTTTTGCTAATTTGTGCATTGAAAGACAATTGATTACTGCCATTAAAACATCCAATCGACAAAAAAATATTCCGTTAAATTCATCTTTTTCCTTAAATGTTTCGGCATACGATGAAAATGATGATATATCTGTTTTAGATGTTTTAGATAATAAAACAGTTGAAGACCCACTTGAAACCATTATAAAAAAAGAATATTACACAAGTGTGGAGGATAAAATTGATAAAAATTTGAGTCAATTTGAGAAAAATGTTTTAAATAAATACATACAAGGGCAAAGTTATGTTGATATAGCCAAAAGTTTAGCAACACCAGTTAAATCAATCGATAATGCTATTCAAAGAATACGAAAAAAAGCCATGAAATGTTTAGAAGAAGGAGAGTAATCTCCTTTATAAATGCTTCTATAGCTCAGTAGGTAGAGCGCAGCCATGGTAAGGCTGAGGTCGCCGGTTCGATCCCGGCTGGAAGCTCCAAAAAACGCAAACATTTACCATGTTTGTTTCAGTTGACAAAAAAATACCCCAAAATCAGTTGTCAAGAAAAAATTGACAACTGATTTTTGGTTAGAATGATGAAATAAAAAATACTAGCATTTGTTTTTGTGATATAATGGTATTAATACGAACAAGAATAAGGAGGATAAAATGAATAAAACGAAAATAGCAACGATAATAGCTGGATTAGGGATTGTGATAACAACAATCATCATGATTGTCCATTTAGAAAAAGTATGTTATCAATATTGCATGCATCCAGAAAGGAGTTTAGGAGCTTGGAATGCTGTGAGAATAACAGCCACTGTATATGGAGGAATTATATGTTTTTTGACGATTGTTTTGGTAGGATTAAATGTAAGAAAAATAAAATGAAGATTTAATCTAAAATTTACTAGGAGAAGTTATGTTTTATGAAAAAGAAGATAAGTGTTAGTGTAGGAATTATGGTATTTGTATTGGTGATAGCAGGAATAGTAACCAATTATGCAGATAGTGCTAAAGTAACAACAGGGCACGAACCAAAGTATTGTATTAAAATGGTCAAGGAAGATGGAAGTAAAATAACTTATTGGGGTTTAGGATATAAAATTATTCGATATGTTGGTGTCTCACCAAAGGAGCCTTATGAAAATAATATTGGTGTAAAAATGGGAAGCTGGTTTATGAAATATGATAAACCAATTCCAAATACGATACAGATAGAATATGATGGAAAAATAATAGAAATAAATCAGTATCAAGATAGGAACAAAATTTATCATATTCTAACCAATTCGAAATATGATGCACAAGTATGCAATGGTATCAATACACATAAAATAACAATGGATAATGAAGTTTATTGGCTAAAAGAAAGTTGTCAAGAAATTCAGAAAGAAGATAAGCAAGCTTATCTTACGAATGAAGATTTGGAAACAATTTTGAAAATAATAGAAAATTCTCAGTCTGACAAGGAATAAAGGAGAAATCCATGAATATTTTAAAACCACAAAATCCATCTAATCAGGAATTACAATATGGAGATTTAAAAACATTGAAGGAAGAGTTAAAGATAACCTATTATTATTTTGAAAATGAAGAATGGAATTCGATTAATTGGTATGAACTTGAATTAGAACATTGTCAATTGAGCCATATTGACATGCAAAAAGGAAAATTGGAAAAAATGACGTTTAAAGATGTTGTTTTTGATAACTGTAATTTTTCTAATACTGAATTTATGGAAACGGCTTTTATCCGATGTGAATTCAATAATTGCAAACTTTCTGGGTGTAATTTTGCGGAAAGTAGATTTTATCATGTTGCATTTTTTGAAACAAATGCAAGTTATATAAGTTTTTCAATGACGAGTATGGAAAATATTTTATTTCAAAATACAGGATTAAAAAATAGTTATTTTCAAGATACAAAAATGAAAAACATTGATTTGGATAAAGTGGATTTAACACAATCCAAATTTTTTAAAACCAGTTTAAAAGAGATTGATTTATCCAAAAGTAAGATAGAAGGAATCGCCATTGCAATAGAGGACATAAAAGGAGCTATAATCGATTCGTGGCAGGTTATGGATTTGTTTTATTTAATTGGAGTAAAGATGAAAGAATAAGAATGGATTTCTTTCCAATTTGCCAATGCATATAGCAGTTTTTGTTGCGGATAAAGTAATTGGAAAAGTAGCTAGTTCTATTTTGGTACTACTGGCGTGAAGGAGATTTATGCAGAAGTGATGAGTAAGTATGCACTTTCAGTGTTAGAGGAAAATCAAGATGTATACGAATATCAAACTTTAGTGGATTATGTTGAAAATAACGATAAAACAGGTATGTGTCCGATGGAAAATAAAGATAGAAATGAAGTGGATATTCGAAAAATTTATCGTGAGATGATAGAAAGTTAGGAGGAGAAGATGGCTGTTCGATTGAATGAAAATGAAGAAATTGTGAAATTAGTGCAAGAGGGGTTGAAAAAAACAGGAGGGTATTGTCCTTGCCGAATCGAAAAAAACAAAGATACGAAGTGTATGTGTAAAGAATTTCGCGAACAAATTCAAGATCCAGCGTTTGAGGGATATTGCCATTGTTTGTTATATTATAAATCAAATGAGGCATAAAAAATGGTTTTTTAAGCCATTTTTTTTAAAATTAGAGATAAATGACTAAAAAGTTCTGAAAAACCGAAAAAAATATCATTTTGGGCTTTTTAGAGGCATAAAATGATCTAATATCAAAAAAGTTAGTTTTTTAAAAAGGCTCTAGAATGACCGTAAAAGGTATTTTATTAGAAAAGAATACATAAAACATAATTTGGTCCATAATCGACTGTTAAAGGCTTGATTTTGGGCTTTATAGGCATATTTAAAATAAAAATCCACTAAAATGGGATTTTTGAACGTAAAAAAGCTTAGAATTTTCAAAATTCTAAGCTTTTTCTCTATTTTTTCAAACGAATTAAAATTGCAATGGCTAACAAAATCATCAAAATGCCAAGGGCAATTAAAATGATACATAAAATATTATTCAATCCTAAATTTGCCTCTGAAACTGAAGATAGAGTATTGATACGTGCACGATTAGTGGAAGATGGAGAAGAGGTTTGTGCATAAGAATCCATCGCATCATCAGCTTGATTGTCTTCTTGTGATGAGGTGTCGTCTGTGGTATTTTCAGATGTGGTGTTTTGTGTAGAATGGTCGTCTGTTTCGGTGTTAGTTGTGGTGTTTTGATTGTCTATATCATTGTATAAATTGGTGGTTTCTGCATAGGAAAAATGTGTGTTTATCCAACAGATAAGCACCAAAATAGCGATAATTTTTGTGATTTTTGTCATGTTAAAATTCCTCCTAAGAATTAAAATTTATTCTTATCATACACAAAAAAATAAAAAAAGTCCATACCTTTTTGAAAAAAGTATGGATTTTTTATTTTTAACGGAATAGATTTACCCAAAATTCGGTAATCATGCCAAATAAATTAGCAATGGTGATTTTTTCAACATCATTTTCAGCTACTAAATTTACAGAGGCGATTGGCTCGTCGTTTAACGAAAAATTGACGCTTCCTAATACATCACCAGTTTTAATAGGTGCGGAAATATTTTCGTTTAAAATGACTTCTGAGGTGATATTGCCATTTTCTGAATTTTTGACAAGGGCACCAGAGTCAGATTGGTAAACTAAATTAACTGAATTGGTCGTACCTTTTTGGACGTCAGTGGTTTGTAAAAAGTCGCCAGCGGTGGAGGTTTTGGTATAACTGTAATTGGCAAAACCGTAATCAAGTAGTTTTTTGGCTTCAGAAAAGCGTTTTTCCGAAGTAGGACCTTTTAAAACTACGGCAATTAAAGATAAATCATTTCGTGTGGCACTAGCTGATAAATTGTATAAAGCCAAGCTTGTAGAACCAGTTTTTAGACCAGTGCAACCTTCATAGGTTCGCACTAATTTGTTGGTGTTGGTAAGCTCTGATTTTCCATCACGTAGTGAATCCATCCAAATGGTTGTGTAATTGGTGATGGAAGGATGTTTGGTCAGAAGTTCACGTGACATCAAAGCAATGTCATAACTGGAAGTGACATGCCCATCTTCATCAATTCCATGACAGTTGACAAAATGGGTTTCGTTCATGCCAAGTTCTTTGGCTTTATCGTTCATTTGTTGCACAAAAATTTCCTCTGAACCAGCAAGAAATTCAGCCATGGCAACTACGCAGTCATTGGCAGATACCACACAAATGGCTTTTAACATTTCATCGACTGTGAGTTTTTCGGTTTCGTTTAACCAGATTTGGGAACCACCCATATTTCTAGCAGCTTCTGAACAAGGTACGGTGTCGGTTAAAGAAATTTTACCACTATCTAGTGCATCCATAATCAGCAAAATGCTCATAATTTTGGTAACACTGGCAGGGCGTAGTTGTTCGTGGATGTTGTGTTCATATAAAATTTTTCCACTGTTTTGTTCAATTAAAATGGCACTTCCTGATTCAAGATTTAAGAAATTTCCAGTTGCATTGTCGCCATTGGTGGCTAAAATGGAATCATCCCAAACAAAGCTTTGAGTACAAAATGAAGCTTGTGAGAATAAGAAAACTACGATGAAAAAGGTAGCTAGTATTTTATAGAAATATTGCATAAAAATCCTCCTTGGCATTGTTATTCTTTTTTGCTATATTCCATTATACGCAGGAAAGTGGGATTTAATACAAGAAATTTTATATTTTAATTAGAAATTCACATAAATGACTTGCTAAGAGAAAAGAGATTTGTTATAATAAATGATAGAAATATTATTTGAGAAGATAAATAAAAGGGGGAGATTCAAATGAAAAAAGAGCAAGGAATTACGTTAATTGCACTTGTCATCACAATCATTGTATTATTAATTTTAGCTGGGGTAAGTTTAAGTTTAGTAGCAGGCGAAAATGGAATTTTGAAAAGGGCTGAAAATGCAAGAATAGAACATCAATTTGGCAAGCAGAAAGAAGAATTAGAAATGGTAATAGCGGCAGAAAAAATCGATAGAATAGAAAAGGAAGAAACAGAGTGTTTTGCAGAAAGTATCAAAAAAGCGATAGAAAATGAATGTCAGAACAATGGAGATCGATGGGTAAAAAAAATACAAATGACAAATGCAAATGGAGATTTAGTTGAAAATGCAGAGGAGTGTAAGTATTTACTCATTGAAACAACAGATGGATATGAGATGAAAATTCAAGTAGATAATGAAAAAAAAGAAGCAAAAGTAGAAGATGATTTTAGTAAGAAAGAAGGAATAGAAATTGCTTTAAACAAAGAAAAGATAACGTTATTGACATTTAAGACCAATACGTATCAATTAGAACCAGTTATTACTTCAATAAATTCTACTCCTTATACAGTGGAATGGACTTCAGATAATCCTACAATTGCAAGTGTCGATGAAAATGGACTGGTAACTGCCAAGGCAGAAGGAACAGCTCAAATAACAGCAAATGTAAAAGATAAGAGAAACGTGAAAGCGATTTGTAATGTGGAAGTGAAGGATAAAATTTGTGAGTTTACAAGTGGAAATTTCGATACAAATAATACTATGGCATATGAATTTCCTCCAGAAGTTCTGCAACAAGCTTTGAATTCTTTGACAGATGGTGAGTATGGCAGGCATGGAGCTTATGGTGCTATGTTAATGAATGGGAATTATTATGTATACTTTACGTTATATGCTGATGTTAATATCTCATTTTCTAGTACATATTATACTGATGGCGGAGGTGCAGCAGGTAAAGTGGCATATTTTTATAAGGAAAGTAATAATTATGGCGATTTACATTATGCGTTGAGGCAGTTGAATGATATGCAAAAGTATGGAGAGTATTATTTCCCAGCTGGAAAGTATAAATTATGTGCTACTCAGAGTTATGTAGAATTTGATCAATGGGATTTTGAAATTGTGAATTAAATTTGAGAAAATCAAAAGCAAGAGTAAAATGTCAAGATTGAAAAGAAGAATTCTTAAACCAAACAATTGACAATCAAACCTATATTGCATATAATAAGAAAGAAAAAACTAGGAGAAATTTATGAAAAAAATATCACCCATCCATTATTTATTTGGTTGTAGATTTGATTGTTTGTTAACATTATTATTTCAAAACCAATTCAAAATAGAAAAAGGGAAAAGATGGCAAACAGTTGCCATGCTTTTCCTTTCTTTGGTGACTTATCCGTTTGTGTTAGTGGAAGCTTTGTTTTCAACCATTTTTCTATATCACAAAAAAATGGAAAAGCCACCTTTGTTTATTTTAGGATTTTGGCGAAGTGGAACGACGTATTTGCAAAATTTATTGTGTGAAGATGAACAATTTTCTTATCTAAACTGTATTACTTCTTATACAAACAGTGTCTGTATTTCCTTAAAACCAATCGTAACAGCTTTTATGAAAAAATATGCGGCTGATTTTCGCTTTATGGATAATATGGAAAGCAAATTAGATTCTCCTTGTGAAGAAGAATTTGCGGTTGCGAATCAAACCACAAAATCGCTCATTCATATGTCAAGTTTTCCACAAAATTTTGAGAAATATCAAACATTTGCTTTTACCCAAAGTTTAACTCCAAAAGAAAGGAAGAAATGGAGAAAAGATTATGAAAAAGTCATTAAAAAAGTGTATTTTATAAACAAACAAAAGCCTTTGCTTTTAAAAAGTCCAGACAATACTTGTCATGCAAAAGAATTGGCACAGATGTTTCCAGAGTCAAAATTTATCTACATTTACCGAAATCCCTATCAAGTGATTTGCTCTTTTAAACATACCATCACCAAAATGATGGAACATTTTTCACTGCAAGAAATACCGCCAGAAGAGGCAATTGAGGATTTTGTGATTAATTTATATTGGCAAACAATGGAACAGTTTAGAAAGGATAAAATCTATTTAAAGGAAAAATTGATAGAGATCAAATATGAAGATTTTATTCAAACACCAATGAACGATTTAGAGAAAATTTATGCACAATTTTCGTTGCCTCATTTTGAAAAAGCAAAACTTCAGTTTCAGAATTTAATTCATTGTCAGAAAAATTATAAAACCAATCAATACGAAATTTCGGAACGTTTGAAAACAAAGATACAAACGAAGTTAAAGGAAATTTTTGAAGAATATGGATACCAAATGTGAGGTAAGAAAAATGTTAAATATAAAAGTTATTTGTGTTGGAAAAGTCAAAGAGCATTACTTAAAAGAGGCGATAGCAGAATATGCAAAAAGATTGGGGAAATATTGTCATTTACAAATTGTGGAATTAGCAGATGAAAAGTTGCCCAGCAAGCTTTATGATAGTAGTATTTGTGAAATCAAAGAAAAAGAATGTAAAAAAATAAAAGAAGAAATAATCAAAAGAGATTCTTATGTAATTTCGTTAGATTTAAGAGGAAAAACGATGAAATCAGAAACGTTTTCTGAAAAGTTACAAGAAATTTCTTTAAAAGGCAATAGTTCCATTACATTTATCATTGGAGGAACCTTAGGATTGACAGAAGATATTCTACAGATTTCAGACGAAATTTTATGTTTTTCTCAAATGACATTTCCCCATCAACTCATTCGTGTGTTTTTGTTGGAACAGATTTTTAGAGCTTTTAAAATAGCCAGAAATGAGACATATCATTGGTAAAAAATGTAGTATACGCTATTTATAAATAAAGTAAAAATAGTTTTATAAAAACAAATTTGAGCTAAAAAAATCCCATAGTCTATGCCAAGACTAGAGGATTTTTTATTTTTCTAAAAATTTCAAAATTTTCTTGATTATCAAAATATCAAAAGAGAACATATCATATTGCAAAGGAGGCGTTTTTATGGGAGAAATTGTGAATTATGTTTTGGAAAGGGAATTATATGTTCAAGAAACGGTTGTGTTAAAATACAAAATTCAATATCCGCAACTAATAAAATCTCGCTACCGTTATGGAATGAGGCGATTTAATGAATACAATTATGAAAAAGCAATCGAATTACAAAGATATTGTGAAGAAGAGCTTTTTAAGGAAGCAAAGGAATTGTATCATTATAACATGGAAAATGATTATCCCGTTATGGTATATGAAATTATTTTAGATTATGAAGTGACTTATGAAGAAAGTTCGGTTGTGAGTTTGTATACCAATGAATATATGTTTTTAGGAGGTGCACATGGAAACACAAAAAGGGAAGCTCAAAACTGGAATTTACAAAAGGGAAGTCCCATTATTTTAAAAGAATTATTTCCGCATAATCCCTATTATCTGATTGATATTTTAAAAGAAATTAATCTTCAAATTGCCAAACAAATCGAAGAGGAAGAAAATCAATATTTTGAGAATTATTGCCAATTGGTTCAGGAAAATTTTCGTCTGGAGAATTTTTATATTACGTCAAAAGGAGTTGTAATCTTTTTCAATCAATATGAAATTGCTCCATATTCAAGTGGGATTCCTGTTTTTTTGATGGAATTGTGAAAAAAGAAATGAAATTTGCGAAATCAACGTAGAGGCCTCTAAAAGCCATTTTAAGCGATATAAGTAGCTAGGAATGGTTTATGTCTGCTTATTGAAAAAAGGTGCCTTTTTGGGGCTTCTGTGAGGTTGTTTTAAAAATCAATTTTTTAAAGAATAGCATTTTTTATATCGTAAAACGCACAAAAAGGCACCTAAAAACGTTTTTTAGAGAATTTTTGAATTTTATTGTCAAAATTTGGCTTTTAAGCGTAAATTTGCTTGTTTTTGTATAGAGAAAATCAATAAAAAATTGGGAAAAAGAAAGAGGAAAAAAGAGCAAAACTATTGAAAATAATTTAAGACTATGGTATAATTATCGATAAATAAAAATTAAAAGAGGTAACCTATGAACTCACTAATAAAGACAATGCCCAATGTAAGGAAATTCAATGAATATATGTTTGATGTCAAATCAGGCAAAACGCCAATGATGTTATCAGGTCTTACCGACATTGGCAAAATTCATATGATGTATTCGACAAGATTTTATGCAGAAAAACCAATCTGCTTGATTACGTACAACGAATTACAAGCAAAAAAACTCATCAAAGATTTAGCGTATTTTGGCGAAAAAATCGACTTTTTTCCAAAACGAGAAATTATCACATTTGACTACATGGCAGAAAGCAAAGACTCGGTTTTTGACCGTATTTTAGTACTTAATCGTATCGTCAAAGGGGAAGCTAAAATTGTTGTTACAACGATTGAAGCTGCGATGCAAAAAATGATTACTAAAGAAAATTTATACCAATTTGTTATGAAATTGAGAAATGGTGATACGATTTGCTTAAACGACTTAAAAGAAAAGTTGGTACGTTTAGGTTATGAACGATATGATTTAATCGAAGGAAAAGGGCAATTTAGCATACGCGGCGGAATTATAGATATTGCAACTTCTGAAACAACTGGTATTCGTATTGAACTTTGGGGTGATGAAATTGATTCCATTCGAACCTTTAGTATTTTAAGCCAAAGAACCACTGAAATGCTAGAAGAAGCCGAAATTTTTCCAGCTTATGAGTTTTTATTGGAAACGGATTTTAATACCATTTGTCAAAAAATAGAAACCAAAGCCTATCCAGAATCACTTCAAGAAAAGGTAAATGAAGATATTGCACAAATCAAAGAAGGTAATTATTTAAATAAAATAGACCGATATTTTGATTGTTTTTATGAACAAACCCATACACTTTTAGATTATTTAAGTGACGATTTTATCTTATTTTTAGATGAAATCGAAAAAATGAACATTCGTGCATTTGGAATTGCCAAAGATTATGAAAATTTAATACAAGATTTAACAGAGAAAAAAAGATTAGTGCCAAGTGGTTTCATTCAAAAAGATGATTATTTGGCTTTTTTAGATAAAGTCAAGTCCAAACAAACCATTTATTTAGAAAAACAAGACATTGGTTTCGTGGACAAACAAAGTATGCATGCAAAAAGAAACGGATATAGCTTTAGCTATAGGGAGGTCAACTTTTTTCGTAGTTCAATGGATTTACTGTTTGAGAAATTACAAAAAAGCACTTTTGCCTCCAAACAAACAGTAGTCCTACGGCGGAAACGTCGACGGTTGCAAAAAAATAGAGCAAGTTTTGTATGAAAAAGAAATTCCAAGTCGTATCCTCGAAAAAGAAGATGAATTAACACTAGGTGTTGTCAATATTTTGCCTGGTGCTTTTTCGAGTGGTTTTGAGTGTGATGATTTTGATTTAGTGGTTATTTCGGCAAGTGAAGTATTTGAAGTAAAACCGAAAAAAAGAAAGACAAATTCGACCTTTAAAGAGGGAGAGAAAATTGTTTTTGCTGATTTAAAGGAAAGTGATTTTATTGTCCATAAAACGCATGGAATTGGGCAATACATTGGTGTTAATACCATAACAGCAGATGGTGTCACAAAAGACTACATCAAAATCAAATACAAAGGAGACGACATTTTATATGTCCCAACGGATAGTCTTGACAATGTTCGAAAATATATTGGACCAGAAATTACTAATTTATCCTTAAATAAATTAGGTTCGAATGAATGGAAAAAGGCAAAAGAACGTGTTAAGAAAAATTTGCGTGAAGTGGCAGAGGAACTCATCGAACTATATGCCAAAAGGCAGAAAATGCAAGGGTTTGCGTTTGCCAAGGATACACCATGGCAAAAAGAATTCGAAGAAAGCTTTGAATTTACAGAAACAGAAGATCAATTGCGTTGTATTCAAGAAGTGAAAAAAGATATGGAAAGCACACGTCCCATGGACAGACTGTTATGTGGCGATGTGGGCTATGGAAAAACGGAAGTGGCGATTCGAGCTGCTTTTAAATCTTGCATGGATCAAAGACAAGTAGCCTATTTAGTACCAACCACTATTTTAGCAGAGCAGCAATATACCACATTTCGTGATAGATTAAAGGAATATCCCATCAAAGTAGAAACTTTAAGCCGATTTCGAACGCCCAAACAGCAAAAAGAAATTTTGCAAAAACTAGAAACAGGAGAAGTCGACATTATTGTTGGTACTCACCGTATTTTGAGCAAAGATGTTAAATTCAAAAACCTAGGATTGCTTATTATTGATGAAGAACATCGATTTGGTGTAAAAGCCAAAGAAACGATTAAGCAAATGAAAGAAACAATCGATGTGTTAACCATGACAGCAACACCAATTCCGAGAACCTTACATATGTCTGTTGTTGGCATGCGTGATATGTCTGTCATTTACGAACCGCCACAAAATCGAAAACCAGTTCAAACCTATGTTTTAGAATATGACAAAGAAGTCATTCGAGAAGCCATTTTGAAAGAATTAGAACGTGATCGGTCAAGTATTTTATTTATATAACAATGTCCAAAATATTTTGAAAAAGACAAGTGATATTTCCGAACTTGTGCCAGAAGCAAAAGTCGATTTAGCACATGGACAAATGAGTAGTTCCGAGCTAGAAAAAATTATGCAGGATTTTATTGACCAAAAAACCAATGTATTAATTTGCACCACGATTTTAGAATCTGGAATTGATATTCCCAATGCCAACACCATTATTGTAGAAAATGCCGATCGATTAGGACTTGCTCAATTATACCAAATTCGTGGAAGAGTAGGACGTTGCGATACACAAGCTTATGCGTATATTACGTATCGTCGTGATAAAATGCTTTCCGAAGAAGCGGACAAACGCTTAAAAGCAATCAAAGAATTTACTGAGTTTGGTTCTGGTTTCAAAATTGCGATGCGTGATTTGGAAATTCGAGGTGCAGGAAGCATTATGGGGGAAATCCAGCATGGACACATGGAACAAGTTGGATATGATATGTATTGCAAATTACTAGATGAAGTGGTCAAAGAAATACAAGGTAAGAAAATTGAAGAGGAAATCGATGTTCAAATTGACCTAAATGTTTCAAGCTTTATTCCAGATGAGTTTATCGAAAATCCAAGTCAAAAAATTGAAATTTATCAAAACATTGCAAGCTGTAAAAACGAAGAAGCCATTCGAAATGTAATCGATGAAATCATAGATCGTTATGGTCCAATTCCGAAAGAGATTGAGAATTTGCTTGCGATTGCCAGAATTAAAAATTTAGCACGAGAAAAATTTGTACTAAAAATCAATCAAAGAGGGAATAATATCATATATTATTTTGATGATAAAAAATTTCAAGTCGAGATAGTCGAAAAGTTGATGCGTATCTACAAAGGCAAAATCAAATTTTCGCCGTCCAAAATCAACCCCTACATTACCGTCCAAATAACCAACGATTTCGAAATTTTACAAGAATGTCAAACATTTTTAAAGCATTTATAAAATGCCATACACATTTTCATGAAAATTATATAACACAAATGTGAAATATTATACGAAACATTAAACCCCCACAAAAACCAACGTATGAGCAGGGTTTCATCCCTGTTCATACACCCCAATATCATAAATTCAGAAAGGAAAAAAACAATGGTAATCACCAGCAAAGACAACGAATTAATCAAACAAATCCGAAAATTAAAAGAAAAAAAGTATCGAGACGAATTTGGTCAATTTATCATAGAAGGTGCCAAAATGATTGAAGAAGCCATTCGAGAAAAAGCCAAAATCAAGTATATTCTTGTTTGTGATGATTGTAAAACCGAAAATTCTCTTACCCCAGAGCAATTGTACGACATCGCCAAATACGAATGTATTTATGTGAGTGAAAAGGTTTTTATCCAACTCACAGATGTTGTAGCGCCACAAGGCATTATGGCGGTTGTTGAAAAACCGTTGAAAACAGAAAATACAATTGATTATAAAGCCAGTCATTTTTTGTTGTTAGATAACATTCAAGATCCTGGCAATATGGGAACGATTTTGCGAACAGCAGATAGTTTGAATATGAAACAAATCATTGTATCGCCTGGAACCGCGGATTGTTATAATGCAAAAGTGGTACGTTCTACGATGGGTGCCATTTTTCGTGTGAATGTGATTGAACGCGATTTGGAAAAAGTCATTCGAGAAATGCGGAAAACGTGGCATAAAAGTCTATGCCACTGACTTGCAAACCAAGAAAACAATTTATGATGTCGATTATGAAAAATCAGCTATTATCATTGGAAATGAAGCAAAAGGAGTATCGCCCCATTGTTTAGAATTAGCCACAGAAAAAATCAAAATTCCGATGTCTGGTAAGACAGAAAGTCTAAATGCAGCGGTGGCAACAGGGATTATCTTATATGAAATAAGACGCAGAAACTTGACAAATTAACATAAATATGATATAATAAAAGGTAGAGCCGATAAAAAGCGGAATGAAACA
Source organism: uncultured Clostridium sp. (assembly GCA_947653235.1). GTDB lineage: Bacteria > Bacillota > Clostridia > TANB77 > CAG-508 > Scatovivens. The sequence goes on along the minus strand of CANTGH010000001.1, from coordinate 142,384 downwards.
AAATCATTCCGCTTTTTTAATTGAAATTAAAAAGTATGAATTTACATGGTTAAAAGCTCCAAAATCTGAGGATAAATTTCAACAGCTCTTTTATTCCAATGGCTTACAATATTGCCAGCTTGTGTTTTGGAACCAACATAAGTTTCTAGTTTAAAAATATCAGTGTGATTTTCAATAATTTTACAAGTAACAATAAATTCTTTTTCTGAAATAGGCATATATTCAGCTGAAATTGAGAATTTATCTTGGATGGAATCAAAACTTTTTTTGAATTGACTGTCAATTTTTAATTTCGTAATACCAGGAATTAAATCCAAAGTCAGTTCTAAACTTTTGGAACCAGCTTCTGTTAATTCATATAAATCGGTATTTTCAGCACATTTGGCGATATAATTATCTTCTAATAGGTCACTTAAAAATTGTTGAAAATAAAAATAATTGATATCGGCAACGGTTAAAATTAATTCTAATAATTCTTTGTGAGAAAGAGGTTTTCCTACCTTTTTTAGAATGTATAAAATTAAAATTTTATCTTCTGCAAGTGTTGTTGAAGTATCTGAATCTTGTTTCAAATTTCCCACCTCCGAAAACTTTTTTGTTATTATATCATACAAAACGATAAATGTAAAATAAATTCTGTTAAAATTCAGAAGAATAACAAAATTCATCTTTTTTTCAATTTATAATGAAAAAATTTCAAATAAGTGATATAATACATTCCATAAAGGAAAAAGGGAAACATGTTTGCGGAAATTATTATCAATAGCAATGCAAGAGCTTTAAATCGAATATTTGATTATATTGTGCCAGTTGTGCTTGAAAAACAAGTTCAGATTGGTTCTAGGGTTTTGGTGCCATTTGGAAAAAGTTCCAAAGTAGAAGATGGTTTTGTCATTGGACTAAAAGAAAATTCGCAGTTTGCTAATAAAGAAATTGTGGAGATTAACCAAAAGGAAAGTTTGACAGAAGAAAATATGATTTTGGCAAAATTGATGGCAAGAAAATATTTTTGCAATTTGTCAGATTGTATCAAACTGATGTTGCCTCCTGGAACTGGTGGAAAGAAACTGGAAAATAGAGCAAAAGAGAAAACAGGTCTATTTGTTTTTTTGAAAAAAGAAAAAGATGAGATTGATTTTCTAATCCAAACCAAGCAATTAAAAAGTGAAAAACACGTTCGTGTTGCTCAATTTTTATGCGAAAATGATGGAATTTATAAACCAGATTTGGAAGTTTTAACACAAGTCAGTCATGCGATTTTGAAAACAATGGAAAAAAATGGGATCATTGAAATGGTGGAAAAGCCAATTCAGAGAAATCCTTTTGCCAGTAAAACTATAGAAAGGGACGAGCCACGTCTGCTCACAAAAGAGCAACAAGACTGTTTTTATCCAATTGCAGAAGATATAGAAGAAAATCAATATTCGAAAAATTTGATTTTTGGAATTACTGGGTCACGGAAAAACTGAAATTTATTTACAACTGATTAGCAAAGTCTTAGAAAAGCGGAAAAACAGCAATTGTACTTGTTCCTGAAATATCACTTACGCCTCAAATGGTCAATCGATTTTGGGCACGTTTTGGAGAAAATATTGCGATTCTTCATAGCAAATTGTCTATCGGAGAGCGCTATGACGAGTGGCAAAAAATCCAAAGAGGAGAAGTCGGTATCGTCATTCGGTGCACGTTCTGCGATTTTTGCACCAGTGCAAAATTTAGGGATTATTATTTTAGATGAAGAGCATGATATGTCTTACAAGTCAGATACAACACCAAGATACCATGCCAAAGATTTAGCCAAATATCGTGCAGAGGAAAATCATTGTCCATTGGTTTTAGGAAGTGCGACACCGCAAATAGAAACTTTTTATGAAGCAAAAGAAACCCAGAAATCGAATTTATATTGTTTAACCAAAAGAGCCAATCAGGCAGATTTGCCGAAGATTCAAGTGGTAGACTTAAGGCAAGAATTGGCACTTGGCAATAAGTCGATGCTAAGTTTTTCGTTGCAAACTGCAATTCAACAAAATTTACAAAACAAAAAACAGACGATTTTATTTTTAAATCGAAGAGGTTATTCCACTTTTTTAATGTGTCGTGACTGTGGCTATGTATTTCAATGCAGAAATTGTAATATTAGTCTGACGTATCACAAATTTGAAAACAAGCTAAAATGTCATTATTGTGGCTTTGAACAAGCTATTCCAACTGTTTGCACAGCTTGTGGAAGTAACAAAGTCAAATATTTTGGAATGGGTACGCAAAAACTAGAAGAAGAAATCCACACTTTATTCCCAATGGCGACAATGCTTCGTATGGATATTGATACAGTTACTAAAAAAAATTCGCATGAAGAAATTTTAAATCAATTTAAAGAGCAAAATACGGATATTTTAATTGGCACACAAATGGTGGTAAAAGGACATCATTTTCCTAAAGTAACTTTGGTTGGAGTCATTAGTGCAGACGGTATTTTGAATTTAGAAGATTATCGTTCGCCAGAGAGAACCTTTCAGACATTGGTACAAGTGGCAGGAAGATCAGGACGTGAAGAACCTGGTAGAGTCATTATTCAGACCTACAATCCAGACCATTATGCCATTATGCATAGTCAAAATCAGGATTACGAGGCTTTTTACAAAACTGAAATTCCTTTAAGAAAAATGTTGAAATATCCTCCATTTTGCGATATAATACTTATAAAGTTTCAAGGGACCAATATTTATGAACTTCAAAAGGCAGCGCGGCATAGTATATCATAAGATGAAATCTGTACAAGCAGACAACATGTTGATTTACAAACCAGTACCAGCACCCATTGACAAAATCCAAAACAAATATCGCTGGCGTATGGTTATAAAAAGCAAAATCAATACCAAAACATTAGACATCCTAACATATAGTACCCAAGATGAAATATTGACCAAAATGAAAAACACCACCATCATCATAGATATAAATCCCAATAACATGACATAAAAAAATCACAAAAAATCCCATCTTGTAGGGATAGACGTCCCTGTCTGCCCTCCTGTAGGGAATACCCAAAAAAGAAAGGAACAAAAAAATGGCAATTCGAAATTTAAGATATACAAACGACGAAATTCTGACCAAAAGAGCAAGAGAAATCGACGTCATTGACGATAAAATAAAAATCCTAGCCCAAGATATGCTAGAAACCATGCACAAATATGAAGGTGTTGGGCTAGCAGGTCCACAAGTGGGCATCCTGAAAAGAATTATTGTCATCGATTTATACGAAGAAGGAACACAATATATTTTAATCAACCCCATCATCCAAAAAGCAAAAGGCGAACAAATTGTAGACGAAGGATGTCTAAGTTTTCCGAACCAATTCGGCAAAGTAAAAAGACCCAAAACGGTTGTGGTAGAAGCATTGGATATCAATGGCAAAAAGGTCAAAATTGAGGGGAAAGATTTATTAGCACAAGTGCTTAGTCATGAAATCGACCATTTAAATGGTGAAGTTTTTATTCATAAAGTCGAAGAAGGAAGCTTAGAAACGATTACCGATAAAGAATTAGAAGAAAGAAGGAAAGAAAGATCATGAGAATTCTTTTTATGGGAACACCAGATTTTGCCAAAGAATCCTTAGAAAAATTGTATCATTCTGGTCATGAAATCTGTGGTGTAGTAACTCCACCAGATCGTCCCAAAGGAAGAGGGATGAAAATGCTTGCTTGCCCTGTAAAGGAATTTGCCTTAGAGAAGAATTTGCTAATCTTTCAGCCTGAAAGATTAGGACAAATCAAGGAAGAAATCATAAAAATGGCACCTCAGATGATTGTCGTGGTCTCGTATGGCAAATTTTTGCCAAAATCGATTTTGCAAATTCCACAATATGGTGCTATTAATGTACATCCATCCTTGCTTCCCCAATATAGAGGTTCTGCACCAATTCAATGGGCAATTATCAATGGCGATTCAATCACAGGAACTACGATTATGAAAATGAACGAAAAAATGGATGCAGGGGATATTATTTTGCAAACTCAAGTCGAAATTGGAGAAAATGAAACCACAGGTCAATTATGGGATAGACTTTCTACCATTAGTAGTAATTTATTGGTAGAGGCAATTTCTCAAATTCAAAAAGGTCAAGCAACTTTTATCAAGCAACCAGAAGAATATACTTTAGCGCCCATGATAACCAAAGATATGGGGCAAATTGATTGGTCTAAACAAACCGCTTTGGAATTAAAAAATTTAATTCGAGGACTAAATCCATTTATGGGTGCATATTGTAAATTAGGACAAAAGAAAATCAAGTTATGGAAAGTAGATTTGGTACAAGAACTAGATGAAAATGCCGAACCTGGCACTATTCTGATGGTCGATACCAAAAAAGGATTGTATGTTAAAACAGCAGGTAGTGGTGGAATAGCCATCTTAGAAATACAAGCGGAAAATGCAAGAAAAATGAGTATACAGGAGTTTTTAAGAGGAAATAAGCTGGAAATTGGAGAAAAACTGATTTAAAATTGTTTTTTGCACTTTATCATTTTACAAAAATAGAATATAATGCAAAAAAAGTTATTTTTATAATTGGGGGATAAAAATTATGGGAAATAAAAAAGAAGATACAAAAAGATATAAAGCATCAGATGTTAATAAAAAAACAAAAAAAAGTACCACTAAAAATAAGGAGAAAAAAGAAAAGAAAGTAGTAAAAAAAGTTATTAAAATCCTCATTATTATTTTTTTATTAGCCTTAGTTATTGGTAGTGGCATTATGGTTGGTGTTTTTTATGGAATGTTTGGAGATGATTTAAAAATCGAAAAAAGTAAATTAGTGATTCCATACGAAAATTCAACAGTTTACGATAGTCAAGGTAATTTAGTGGCAACTTTAAGTGGGGGAACTAAAAGAAAATGTATTTCGTTATCTGAGATGGGAGAAATTTTGCCCAAAGCTTATGTTGCCATAGAAGATGAAAGATTTTACGAACATCGAGGGGTAGATGTAAAAAGAACTTTAGCTGCCACTGCAACTTTTGTTACGCATGCTGGAAAATCATCATTTGGTGGAAGTACCATTACACAGCAATTGGTAAAAAATATCACCAATGATAAAGAAGATAGTGATTTAGCAGGTGTATTGAGAAAAGTCAAAGAAATGTCAAAAGCGGTACAAGTGGAAGATTATTTATCAAAAGATCAAATATTGGAGTTATACTTAAATCTAATTTTTATTGGTGGAAATGACATCAATGGTGTGGAATTAGGTGCCATCTATTACTTTAATAAAAAACCAGCTGATTTAAGTATTGCAGAATGTGCTTTTATGGCAGGAATTAATCATTCGCCAAATGCTTATAATCCTTTTAAAGAAGAGGAAGATGAAGCCAAAAAAACGAAGAAACAAGAAAACATTAAGAAAAGAACCAAAACGGTTTTAGGTAAAATGTTAGAATTGGGCGATATTAGCCAAGAGCAATTTGATACAGCGAAGGCAGAAGTGGAAAATGGATTGAATTTCCAAAATGGAGATACTTCACCAACGATTGAGGTTTCTTATGTAGTAGAAGCAGCTTTAGATCAAATTTTAGAGCAAATCATGGAAGAAAGAAATATGAGCCAATCCATGGCAGAAACTTATTTATATAGCGGTGGATTAAAAATATATACCACACAAGATACGGCTATTCAAGGAACCTTAGAAGAAGTTATCAAAGAAAACAAATATTGGACAGAAGGAAAAACCAAAAAGAAAGACGGAACCACGTTAAAACAAAATTCCTTGCCAACTATGGTTATTATGGATCATAAAACAGGAAATGTAGTAGCGGCAGCTTCTGCTGTTGGAAACAAAGGAGAAAGAGTTACAACGACTAAAATTGGATATTTTAATATCCCAACTAAATTACGTAAATCAACTGGTTCATCGATGAAACCAATTTCTGTTATTGCGCCAGGACTAGAAGCAGGAAAAATCACAGCAGCCACTGTATATATTGATACAAAAACAGTATTCAAACAAGATAACAACTATACACCTAAAAACTATTACGAAGGCTTTAAAGGAGCCATGAATTTACGTAATGCGATTAAAATATCAGCCAATATTCCGCATGTAAAAGCTCTAGCTGATATAGGAGTGGACACTTCTAAAGCATTTTGCGAAAGTGTTGGTTTACCGAAATTTACAAAGGAAGGTTTAACTCTTGCTTTAGGAGGATTAAGCGATGGTGTGACTGTAACCGAAATGGCTGGAGCTTATGGAGCAATAGCCAATGATGGTATGTATATTGAGCCAACATTCTATAAATATGTAACCGATAAGGATGATAATGTAGTCATAGAACCAAAGCAAACTGTCAATACGGTGATGACACCACAAAATGCTTATATTGCCAAAGATATTTTAACAGAAACGGTAAAAGGCAATGGAGGAACTGCTACGTATTGTGCGATAAAGGGTATGGAAGTAGCAGCCAAAACAGGAACAACAAATGGTGATTTGGATCGTTGGCTTTGTGGTTTTACGCCATATTATACTGCAACATGTTGGTATGGATATGAAACCAATGCAGTTGTTTATTATTCGGGAAATCCAGCAGGAAAAATCTGGGCAGAAGTCATGACCAAAATTCATAAAGATTTACCGAATGCTGAATTTACAAAACCAGAAGGAATTAAGGAAGTTTCGATTTGCCGATCCACTGGTTTGAAGGCAAAAGAAGGTTGTGGTGACGTTTATACTGAACTTTTCACAGAAGATACCATTCCAGAAACTTGTGATGGTCACAGCACAGCAATGATTTGTAATCAAACGAATTTATTGTGTGCAGAAGGCTGTCCTTATGGAGAATGGAGATCATTTAATACTGTACCACCACAAGAAAGAGATCCTGAGTTTTGGGATGCAGCAGGAGGAGCCTCTAGTGGTGCAGCACCAACAGAAAAATGTCCACATACAGGTGGAGTTGATCCAGAATGGCTTGCCAGACAAAAGCAAGCGGAGGCGGAAGCAGCAGCATTACAAGCTAGGATAGAAGCCGAAGCTGCACAACAACAGCAATCACAACCACAACAGCCAGCACCACCAGCTGAGACACCATCAACGCCACCACCAGCTACGGATCAAACACCACCAACACAAACAACACCTGATCCACAACCAGAAACACCACCAGCTACTCCATCAACGCCAGAGACACCAGCCAACCCACCAAGTGATCCAGTAGAGCCATAAAAATAAAGGAGAACGATGAATTTGAAAATTTACAACACCTTAACTAGAAAAGTGGAAGAATTTAAGCCAATGGATAAAACAGAAGTCAAACTGTATTCTTGTGGTCCCACAGTCTATAATTATGCCCATATTGGGAATTTAAGAGCGTATCTATTTATGGATACGCTAAGACGTGTTTTGAAATACAATGGCTACACATTAAAACATGTGATGAACATTACCGATGTTGGTCACTTAGTTTCAGACGCCGATGAAGGCGAAGACAAAATGATGAAAGCAGCCAAAAGAGAAAATAAAGATCCATTTGAAATTGCAGAATTTTATCGAAAGGCATTTTTAGAAGACATCGACAAACTCAAGATTGACCGACCAGAAATCATTGCTAGAGCGACTGAACACATAGATTGTATGGAACGATATGTTCAAAAAATCATGGAAAATGGTTATACGTATGAAACTCAAAATACCATTTATTTTGATACTTCCAAACTCGATCAATATGGTGTTTTGTCTAACCGAAAGGTTGAAGACCAAAAAGCAGGTGCGCGTGTGGAGTTTGACAGCGAGAAAAAAAATATTTCCGATTTTGCTGTTTGGATTAAAGCACCCGAAAATCACATTATGAAATGGGACACTTTTTGGGGAAAATGTTATCCAGGTTGGCATTTGGAATGTTCTGCTATGAGTTATGAGTATTTAGGAGAACAATTTGACATTCACACAGGTGGAATCGACCATATTCCCATTCATCATGAAAATGAAATTGCACAAAGTAAGGGATTTTCAGGCAAAATGCCAGCCAATTTTTGGATGCATGTTGACTTTTTGACAATTGATGGTGGGAAAATGTCCAAAAGTTTGAATAATTTGTATACCTTGCAAGATTTGGCAGACAAAGGATTTGAGCCATTATGTTATCGTATGTTTAATTTTACTTCGAATTATCGCAATAAAATCAATTTTACTTGGGAAGCGATGGAAAGTGCGAAAGTGGCTTTAGGAAGGCTACGTGAAGGGTATTTGAAACATTGTGAAGGCACAGAAAAGGTAGAAGAAGAGCTTCTTCAGAAATGGGAAACACGATTTTCGGAAGCGATTAACGATGATTTAAATCTGCCAGTTGCGATGAGTGTGGTTTGGGAAGTGGTGAAAAATCCGCAAAAATCAACGCAATTACGCGATTTGTTGCTGAAATTTGATACGGTTTTGGGGTTTGATTTGGTGCATTACCAAAAACAGGAAGAAGCTTTGCCAGAAGATGTGCAAGAATTAGTAAAACAAAGAGATTTGGCACGTCAAAACAAAGATTGGGCTGAGTCAGACAGAATTCGCGATTGTTTAATAAAAAAAGGATATTCTGTAAAAGATACCAAACAAGGGACGACTTTAGAAAAAATCAGTTGTTAGCGTAATAGGTGCTTTGCGTTAATGGGTTGAAAAGATTGACTGCCCTAGAAAAATCTAATATAGAGGCAGGTGCTATGTACACCGTGGTGAAAATTACATGAAAGATTTGTGAAAATTGTGTGAATTTTTTAAAAGAAAGGAAAAATAATGAGATTATTAACCGATGAAGACAAAACAAAATACAAAGAATTTTTAAGTCATCATCCTAGATGCAATTTCCAGCAATCCCTAGAATGGGGGGAAGTGAAAACAAGTTGGAACAAAGAAGTCATTTTGTCTGAAGATGAAAATGGGCAAATGAGGGGGAGTTTATGTGTCTGGATACGCAAAATTCCGCTTTTTGGGAATTTGATGTATTCGCCAAGAGGTCCTGTTTGTGATATTTATGATGAAAAGGTGATGGCTGATTTGACAGAAGGTGTAAATGAAATTGTTAAGAAATATAAGGCGTTTGTGTATCGCATGGAGCCAGATGTGTTAAAATCGGACGAAAAATTCCGCGAAATTGTGGAAAATAATGGTTATAAAATCAAAGATGATAGCCAAGATTTTAAAGATGAAATTCAACCGAGATTTGTGTTTCAGTTGAATATTAAAGATAAAACAGAGGATGAAGTGTTTAGTGGTTTTCATTCGAAAACGCGTTATAATATTCGTTTGGCGAATAAAAAAGGAGTTGTCATAAAAGAAGGCAGGAGAGAAGATTTGAAGGATTTTCATAAAATTATGGAGGAAACGGGAAAGCGCGATGATTTTATCATTCGTTCTTTGGCGTATTTTGAGAAAATGTACGATTGCTTGTACCCAGAGCATATGAAGTTGTTGATGGCGTATCATGAGGACAAGCCAATTGCAGGGATTATTCCGATTATGTATGGGAAAAAGACCTGGTATTTGTATGGTGCGAGCAGTAATTCTCACCGTAATTTGATGCCGAATTATTTGCTACAATGGACGATGATTAAGGAAGCTATCCAAAAAGGGCATGAAGTTTATGATTTTCGTGGCGTTTCAGGTGTTGTGGATGAACATCATCCACAATATGGGTTGTATCGCTTTAAAAAAGGCTTTGGTGCGGAGTTTACGGAGTTTGTGGGAGAAGTGTATATGCCTTATAGACCTTTGCTTTATAAATTGTATAAATTGGCGGAGAAGGCGTTTCGTAGTTTGAGGACGATGAAGAAGAAGATTTTGGGGAGAAAATAAAAACGCATTTTAAGGCACTTTTTTGAAAATTTAATGATAAATGACTAAAAATATCAAAAAAACGCCAGTACGTGCTAATTAGGCATGTCTACGGGCATGAAAAAACGAAGTTTAAGAAAAATGTATTTTTAAACAAGGCTCTAAAACGAAAAAATAGGCACTTTTATTTCAAAAGTAGACATAAACCATTAAAAAGGGTATAAAATACAACGGAGGGCATTCTAGAGCGTTTTAGAGGGTATTGAGGAAATGGAGATGAAAAATGGAACGAAATCAGGCGATGGATTTATTGAAGAAATATAACAAGGAAGAATTTCATGTAAGACATGCGATTACGGTGGAACACGTAATGCGTTATTTTGCTAAAGAAAATGGCGAAGATGAAGCGTTTTGGGGAATGGTTGGATTGTTGCATGATGTGGATTTTGAGCAATTTCCAGAGGAACATTGTCAAAAAGCGCCAGAATTACTGCAAGAAATTGGAGCAAGTGATGAAATGGTGCATGCTATTTGTAGCCATGGTTATGGGATTTGCTCGGAAGTTAAGCCAGAAAGTCAAATGGAAAAGATTTTATTTGCAGTTGATGAGTTAACTGGCTTAATTTGGGCTGCTACGAAAATGCGTCCATCGAAAAGCACAAAGGATATGGAAGTGTTGAGTTTGAAGAAGAAATTTAAAGATAAAAAATTTGCAGCAGGTTGCTCGCGAGAGACGATTAGACAAGGTGCGGAGCAATTGGGTTGGGAATTGGATGAATTATTGGAAAAAACGCTTTTGGCGATGCGAAGTTGTGAGGATGAAGTGGAAGAGGAAATAAGAATAGGAGTTATATGAAAAAACTAATCATCAGTCGAAAAGACTTAGAACATAATTTAAAAATCATTCGAATGCGTCTGAATTCTTTTGGTAAAGATGATGCAGGAAATTTTCCGAAGATAATTGCGGTTGTGAAGGGAAATGGAATGGGACTTGGTTTGGTGGAATATGCCCAATTTTTGGTCAATCATGGTGTTGACTTTTTGGCGGTTGCTAATTTAGAAGAAGTAATTGCTTTAAGACAAGCTGGGATTCAAGAAGAAATTTTGATGCTAACACCCACAGTTAATTTAAAAGAATTAATGAAACTAATTGAAAATCAAATCATTTTAACCATTAGTACCAAAGAACAAATTGAGATGATTGAAAAAATAGCCAAACATAAAAAATGTGAAGTAAAAGCACATATTAAAATCGATACAGGATTTGGCCGATATGGATTTTTGTACTACGAGTTAAAAGAAATTTTAGAAGCCTTTCAAATGTGTGATTTTTTAAAAATTGAGGGAATTTATACCCATTTTGCTAAACCAATTGATGAAAAGTTGACACAGAAACAATTTCAACGATTTTTGCATGTTATAGAATTTCTAAAACAACATGGTCAAGCAGTGGGAATGTTACATGTTTCGGAATCAACTGCTTTTTTAAAATATCCAAACATGTATTTGAATGCAGTTCGAATTGGTTCTGCTTTGCAAGGAAGGACGTTGTTTCCTGTTGCAGGGCTTAGAAAAATTGGTCAATTAAAATGTTCCATTCAAGAAATAAAAACCGTTCCAAAAGGATATAATATTAGTTATGGAAATGTTTACAAGACCAAACGTGAAACGAAAATAGCCATTTTGCCAGTTGGGTTTATGGATGGATTGAATATGAGAAGAGATCGTGATATTTTTTCATGGAAAGAAAATATTTTATCTGTTGGTATTGAGGTAAAGAAGTTTTTTAAAGATAATTCGTTGAAAGTAACAATTCAAAATGAAAAATATAGAATGATTGGAAGAATTGGAATGTATCATTGTGTGGTTGATATAACCAATGGTCAAAACCTAACAAAAGAGCAAGCTTTTTTAGATGTTCCTCCAATGCAGGTTAGTAGCATGATTAGAAGGGAGTATGTATAATGGAAACGGAAAACCAAAAAATTAGTTTTTTTTCAAGAGTAAAAATTGCAATTGCTCAGCTGGAAAATTATCATTTATTTTTGAGTGAAAAAGGGAAGGTTGCAGTTCAATATTTTTTTCTAATTGTGTTATTATTAGCTGTTGTTATCTCTACTGTGGAGACTTATGATCGAATGAAGATGATTGATAAAGGGTATCAATATATCCAAAATGAGTTACCAGAATTTTCTTATGAAAATGGAAATTTGGTCTTTCCTGAAAGGATTTCTGCCTATGACGCAGAATATGATATATATATGATAGCGGATACAGCAGATGAAGTAACAGATGAGAAATTGCAAGAATATCGAAAAGAAATCAAATCAATTGGTTTGATTTTTTTGAAAAATCAAGTGATTTATAAAAATGGAGAATTTGAAATTGCTTATGCTTATCATAATTTAGGAGCACAATATGAAATCATGTCATTGACCAAAACACAATTAATCGAAAAAATGCAAACAATTGGAAAAGGCACGATTGCTATTACAATCTTTTTAGTATATTGGATTAGTGTTTATATCATTCAAATTGTTTCAACTTTTATCGATTGGTTGATGATGAGTGTGTTTGCTTTGATTGTGGCACGTGTTTGTAGAATTAACATGAGATGGAAGCATTGTTTTACTATTTCAATCTATGCTTTAACGTTATCGATTATTTTGACTATGTTGTATCAAGTTGCTTATACAGTAGGTGGGTTTTATATCGAATATTTCAGGATCATTTATTTATTAATTGCTTATGTTTATATAGTAGCAGTGATTTTAATGATAAAATCAGATTTGTTAAAGCAAGAAATGGAAGTGGCTAAAATTGTGAAAGTACAAAAAGAAATACAGGAACAAGCTAAGTTTCCAGAAGAAAAAGAAAAGGAAAAAGAGCCAGAAAAACCCAAGCCAAAAGACGATAAAAAACCAAATTCAGAAGGAAATACAGTTGAAGATGAACCAAAACGGTTCCGAGATATAAAGAAAGGAGTTTATATGAAGGAAAACAAAGAAAATAAAAAGAATAAAATATGGTTATCATTTGTGTCAATCATAGTATTAGCAATTGCGATTGCCACTATGCTATTTTGGCAAAAAGTTAACCAAGAAGAAAAGGAACTTGCTTATACAGAATTGATTCAAGACATTAATGAAGGGGAAATTGAAAAAATTAAAATGACATCTGGAAGTACAAGTGTAACTGTTACGTATAAAACATTAAATGGTCAAGAAGGAACCGAAGAAAATGAAAAAGACAGACAAAAAAAGGTAATTGTTCCAAGTATTCAGGCTTTTATAGAACTCGTGCAAACCAAAGTGGATGAAAAAGGACTAGAAATTGAATTAATTCAAGAAAGTGCCAGTCAATTTTTGAAAATTGCAGAAACGTTATTTTCTCTTTTACCAACTATTTTATTAGTTGCACTAATGCTTATGATTTTTAAAATGCAAGGATTTGGCGGTGATAAAGAAAAAGTATATGGTGGAGAAAGCAACAAAAAAACAGATGTCAGATTTAAAGATATTGCTGGTTTAGACGAAGAAAAAGGCGAATTAATTGAAATTGTGGATTTTTTAAAAAAGCCACAAGCTTATTTAGACATGGGTGCCAAAATTCCAAGAGGAATTTTACTTTATGGCAAACCAGGAACTGGTAAAACTTTGATTGCCAAAGCAATTGCGGGTGAAGCAGGTGTTCCTTTTATTTCGATGAGTGGTTCGGAATTTATTGAGATGTTTGCAGGACTTGGTGCATCCCGTGTTCGAAAATTGTTTGACAAAGCTAAAAAAATGTCACCAGCCATCATTTTTATTGATGAAATTGATGCTATAGGTGCGAGAAGAACCAGTAATAGTGGTGCGGAAACAGAAAATAATCAAACATTAAATCAATTATTAGTCGAAATGGATGGTTTTGAAACGGATGAAACTGTTATTGTTTTAGCTGCTACTAACCGACCAGAAATGCTAGATAAGGCTTTGCTTCGTCCTGGAAGATTTGACCGTCAAATTACGATTCCAACACCAGATTTAAATGGAAGAGAAGCTATTTTGAAATTGCATAGTGCCAACAAAAAATTTGCGGACGATGTGGACTTTCGTTCCATTGCTGGAGACACAGCTGGATTTACAGGTGCAGAACTTGCTAATATTCTAAATGAAGCTGCTATCATTGCCACCAGAGAAAATCACAATGCTATCACTAACACCGATGTGGAAAATGCGGTCAAAAAAGTGACGGTTGGTTTGGAAAAAGCCAATCGTGTGATTTCTGATAAAGATAAGAAATTAACTGCTTATCATGAAGCAGGTCATGCAGTGGTCAGTAAATTTTTGGAAACTCAAACTGATGTGAAAGAAGTCTCTATTATTCCAAGAGGTGCAGCAGGTGGCTATACGATGTATAAAACGAATGAAGATAAATATTATATTTCTAAAACAGAATTATTAGAAAAAATGGTAGCATTAATGGGTGGAAGAGCTGCCGAAAAAATAGCACTAAACGAAATTTCAACAGGGGCTAGTAATGACATCGAAGTAGCCACAGGAATTGCCAAAGATATGTTGACTGTCTATGGTATGGATGACAAATTAGGACCAATTTCACTAAAAGTAGGTGATCCTTATGAACTTCAGATTTTTGGTGAAAAAGTCATTGATGAAGTTGGCAATCAAATTCAAATCTTAATAGAAAATGCTTATGTGACAGCACAACGTATTTTACGAGAAAATATGGATATTTTAGATCGAGTTGCTTTATGCTTATTAGAAAAAGAGAAAATATCTAGTGAAGAATTTGAGAAATTTTTTGAATAAAAAGAATTGTTTTTTGAAGTTTTACTTGACATTTTATGTATATTGTGATAAAAGATAAAAGATAATGATACAAATTAATTTACAGCACTCACCCATTTGGGTGATAAAGGAGGTCACCAAATGAACAAAAATGAATTGATTTTAGAACTCGAAAATCAGGCAAAAGAAGCCGATGCAAAGTTAGCCGAATTGGCGAAAAAGGCAATTGCATCTGGTAATGCAAATGTACAGATGGAAACGGTCAGCACACCATTTACTGGTATACAGACAATGCGGGTGTATATGCAGGAAGCACATAATCCCAGTAATTATATCTATGGTATGCGTTGTGCTGTAGCACAGGATCCAACGGCAGGAGATTGTTTTTTGGCCATTTTAGCCCAATTGGCAATCGAATTTAAAGATGAAGAACTCAAAAAAATGATTGCGAACAATTCATCTGCAGGAATAAAAACAAAAGCAATTTTGGGTCTGAAGTAATACCCAAAAGTTCCCCAGGTACCTGATTAAGGACTTGGGGAACTTGCTATTTATAGATATTTTTTAATTTTTTCTAAAGCTTTTTTTCGTGTACTGATTTCTAATTTTTCTTCAAAAGTTAATTCTGCTAAAGTTTTTCCATTTTCTAGTTCGAAGATTTCATCAAAACCAAATCCATTATCACCACGAGGCTGATTGGCAATATAGCCAGATAAAACTTCTGATTCTGCAATAACAGTATCATTGATAGCAATTGCAATGGCTGTGATAAAATTGACTTTGCGATCAATTTTGTCAAAATCTTTTAGTTTATCGATTAAGGCTAAATTGCGTTCTCGGTCAGTACCTTTGAACCAACGTTTTGTACGAACACCAGGAAAATTATTAAGAACAGGAATACAAATGCCAGAATCGTCAGCAATGCAAATTTCGTTTAGATTTTGATGATAAAATTTAGCTTTTGCAATGGCATTTTCTTCAAAAGTTTCGCCATTTTCTTCTGGTTCTATAAAATATTCTAAATCATTTAACGAAAGAATTCTAAAATTAGAAAAGAGTTCTTTGACCATAGCTAATTTTCCATCGTTGTGGGTTGCAATAATGATTTTTTCCATAAATTAACCTCCATTATGCTTGGATTATATACAAAAATTCTTCAAAAGGCAAGAATGTTTTGAAAATTTTTGAAAAAATATCTAAAAAAAGCTTGCAAAATCCAAATTTTGGGTGTATAATACTATTACAATTCATATTTAAACTAGCAGAGTGGGACCAATCCCACTCTTTACTTATGAAAGGAAGGAACATTTGTGGCAAATTCAAATATTGAAACCAAAGTCGAACATCTTTTAAAAAAGGAAATCGAAGATTTGGGGTATGAATGTTATGATGTGCAATATTTAAAAGAAGGAAAAGATTATTATTTGCGCATCACAATTGATAAAACGCAAGGAATTAGCATTGAAGATTGTGAAAAAGTCAATCGCAGGATTGACCCATTATTAGAAGAGACTGATTTTCTAAAAGAAAGTTATTTTTTGGAGGTTTCTTCGCCAGGAATTGAACGTGTTTTGCGTAAAAATTGTCATTTTGAAAAACAAATTGGAAATGTCATTCAAGTGAAATTATACCAATCCATTGAAAAGCAAAAAGAATGGACAGGAAAATTGGTGGAATTTGGTCAAAATGAATTATTATTAGAAAAAGATGGAAAATTAATAAAGATAGAGAGAAAAAATATTGCGACAGCAAAAGCGGTTGCTACTATTTTTTAGAAGGGAAGGAATAAAAAATGAAAAATGTGGATGTAAAAGAATTTATAAAGGCAATGGAAGAATTGGAAAAAGAAAGAGGTATTAGCAAAGAGTATTTAATCGAATCATTGGAAGCTGCTTTGGTGACTGCTTATAAAAGAGAATTTGACACGGTTGATAATGTAAAAATCACCATTGATGATAAAACGGGAGAACTTCATATTTATTCTGTAAGAGATGTGGTAGAAGTCTTAGAGGATCCTTTATTGGAAATTGATTTAGAAGCGGCTAGAAAAATTGATTCGAATTATAATATAGGAGATGTTGTCAATCTAGAAATTCCACCAAAAGATTTTGGTAGAATTGCAGCACAAACAGCAAAACAAGTTGTGGTGCAAAAAATCAGAGAAGTAGAAAGAAATATGGTTTTTACCGAATTTAATGACAAAAAAGGTGAAATTGTAACTGGTCTGATTCAAAAAGCTGATGGTGGTGTTGTTGTGATGGATTTGGGAAAACTAGAAGGTGTGATGCCTTTGAAAGAACAAATCAGTACAGAACATTACAAAGTCAACGATAAAGTAAAAGCTTATGTGGTAGATGTTGAACGAGGGGCGAAGGGAAATCCACAGGTGATTGTTTCAAGAAGTCATCCTGATTTTGTTCGAAAATTATTTGAATTTGAAATTCCTGAGATTTATGAAGGATTGATTGAAATTATGAGTGTGTCAAGAGATGCTGGCTCAAGAAGTAAAGTGGCAGTTTATTCGAAAAATCAAGATATAGATCCAGTTGGTTCGTGTGTTGGGCAAAAAGGAATTCGTATTCAAAATATTATCAATGAATTACATGGTGAAAAAATTGATGTGATTGAATGGAATGAAGATCCAGCTATTTATATTGCAGCAGCTTTGCTTCCAGCACAAGTTATGGCAGTGGATGTCAGAGAAGAAGAAAAATTTGCACAAGTGGTTGTGCCAGATGATCAATTATCACTTGCGATTGGAAAGGCAGGACAAAATGCGAGACTTGCTGCAAGGCTTACAAATTGGAAAATTGATATCAAATCAGAAACGCAAATGCGTGAAATTTTATTAAAGCAAGCTGAAGGAAACGAAGAAGAGGAAGGGAGCGAAAGTGCAGAAAATTAAGAAAAAACCGACGAGAAGATGTATGGGCTGCAATGAACCAAAAGAAAAAAACGAACTTTTGCGAATTGTCAAATCCAAAGAAGGTATTATTGAAGTGGATTTAACAGGTAAAAAAAACGGTAGAGGCGCATATATTTGTAAGAAGCAAGAATGTTTGGATAAAGTGGTAAAATCAAAACGTCTGAGCAAAGTGCTAGAACAAGAAATCGAAACAGAGATTTATGAAAGGTTAAGAGGTGTCATTATTGATCAATAAGGTTTATGGATTGCTGGGGTTATGTAGTAAAGCTGGAAAAATTGTTTCTGGGATGGATGCGGTAAAAAACGAATTTAATCGAAGCAAACTAAAAATGTTAATTGTAGCAGAAGATGCATCTGAGAAAACGAAGGAAACGATTAAATTTGAAGCAGACAAAAAAAAGGTACCAGTTTTGGTAATGGGAACGATACAAAAAAATAGCTTAGCTATTGGCAAGGAAAATCGAGCGATTATAGGAATTAAAGATAAAAATATAGCAGAGGGAATTAAGAAAATAATTTGTGGGGGTGAAGCTTTTGGGCAAAATTAAAATTTATGAATTGGCAAAGGAAATCAATATGGAAAGCAAAAAATTAACAGACATAGCCATCCAAAATGGAATGGATGTCAAAAGTCATTTGAGTAGTATTTCGGAAGAAGAATGTGAAATATTAAAAAATCTGGTAAAAGGAAAGTCAGCTAAAAAACAAACAGCTGATGTAAAAAAAGAAAAGCCAAAGAAAGCGGCAGAAGAGCCAGTTATTATTCGAAGAGAAGTGATTATCAATGAGGATGAGGCAAAAAATAGAGAATTTGATCGAAAGAAAAAAGAAGCGCAAGCCAGACAAAATGATGTAGGATTTGTTCATCAAAGTCGAAACAAGGACTACAACATTGTCTACCGAAATAAGCCAACCAAACCACTTACCATGAATGAATTATTTGGAATTGGAAAGAAAGCCGAACCTGAAAAAGTAGCACAAACAGAAGAAAAAATACAATCAGAAAGAAAAGAACAAATTGTAGAAGAAACCAAAGTAGAGAAAAAACAAGAAGTTAAAGCTGAAAATAAGCCAATTGAGCGAAAAAATACGGATTATAAAAACAATCATTACAATAATAATAACTATAACAATCGAAATAATAATTATAATCGAAATAACAACAATAATAACAATAATAATAATTATCGCAACAGCAGTTATCGCAATAATTTTAACAAAAATAATGACAATCGAAATCGTGACAACAGAAATTATAATAACAATTATAAATCTGGAAATAATAATCAAAGACGCGATTTTAACAAGAATAATACCAACAATGGTTTCCAAAGAAGGCAAGGAATGGATGAGCATAAAATCGACAAAAAGATTAAAAACATTATAGAAATGGATATTCCAGAAAAAGAAAATATTCGAGATTATAACAATAATAACAACAAAAATCGTGACAGAATGAAGCAAAATCAAAAAATGAATGAGCAAAGACAACCTAAAAAAAGTCGTAAAAATAATGAAAATGACTTCAATTCTGACAAATTAAACAATTTAAAGAAACAAAATCAGCTTTCTAATATGTTTAGTCAAGGGGAAATGCTAGATTATTATGATTTAAGTACCGAAAGGGGAAGACGTGGCAAAAAGCGTAATAAGCCACAAGAAAATAGAATTAAACAAAAAATCTTTAAATTAACAGAAATTACAATTCCAGAAAATATCACGGTAAAAGACTTAGCGGTAGAGATGAAAATTACGAGTAGTGAAGTTATCAAAAAATTATTCAATTTAGGGGTTATGGCAACGATTAACAATGAAGTTGACTTTGATACAGCGTATCTAATTGCTCAAGAATTTGGAATTAATGCTATCAAGAAAAATATTGTGACCGATGAAGATATTTTAATTGATGAAACTGAAGATAAAGAAGAAGATTTAAAACCACGTCCACCAGTTATTGTAGTTATGGGACACGTAGATCATGGAAAAACTTCACTTTTAGATGCCATTCGTAAAACTAACGTTATTGAAGGCGAATCAGGTGGAATTACGCAACACATTGGTGCTTACCAAGTTGAAGTGGGTGGCAGACAAATTACTTTTTTAGACACACCAGGACACGAAGCATTTACTAGTATGCGTGCTAGAGGTGCTATGATTACGGATATTGCCATTCTTGTTGTAGCTGCCAATGATGGTGTTATGCCACAAACTGTAGAAGCTATCAATCATGCGAAAGCTGCTGGTATTCCAATTATTGTCGCAGTCAATAAAATCGATTTACCAGATGCTAATCCAGAAAAAGTTAAACAAGAATTAATGCAATATGAATTAGTACCAGAAGAATGGGGAGGAGATACCATTTTTGTTCCAATTTCAGCCAAACAAAGTATCGGAATTGATAATTTGCTAGAAATGGTATTATTAGAAGCTGATGTTTTAGAATTAAAGGCTAATCCAACCAAACAAGCTAAAGGTACTATTATTGAAGCCAAACTTGACAAAGCCAGAGGACCAGTTGCCACGATGTTAGTACAAAGAGGTCAATTAGATGTAGGAGATACAATTATAGTTGGTTCTACCATTGGTAGAATTCGTACGATGAAAAATGCCAAAGGTAAGAGTCTAAAATTTGCTGGACCATCTACACCAGTTGAAATTACTGGATTACATTCTGTTCCAGAAACAGGAGATACCTTCTACGAAGTCAAAGATGAAAAAACAGCAAAACATTTAATTGAAAAAAGAAAATATGAAGAAAGACAAAAAACGATAGCAAAATCCACAGCTGTAACATTAGATGATTTATTCAGTAAAATTGCTAGCGAAAACTTGAAACAATTAAATTTAATCGTTAAAGCAGATGTGCAAGGGTCTGTTGAAGCATTAAAACAATCACTTGAGAAATTATCCAATGAAGAAGTGAAGGTAAAGGTCATTCACTCAAATGTTGGTGCTGTTACTCAAACAGATGTTACATTGGCACAAGTTTCAAAAGCAATTATTATAGCTTTTAATGTACGACCAGAAGTGATTGCTAAAACAATTGCAGATAAAGAAGAAGTCGAAATTAAGACATATTCTGTAATTTATGATGCCATTAATGATGTGGAAGCTGCGATGAAAGGCTTGCTAGATCCAGTTTACAAAGAGGTTGTGATTGGAAATGCAGAAATCAGACAGATTTTCAAAGTATCGAATGTAGGAACAATTGCAGGATGTTATGTTTTAACAGGAAAAGTAAGTAGAAATGCTGGCATTCGAGTAATTCGAAATAATATCGTAATTCATGACGGAAAATTAATTTCTTTAAAACGTTTTAAAGATGATGCTAAGGAAGTTGATAAAGGGTATGAATGTGGTCTTCAAATCGAAAATTATAACGATATTGAAGAAGGCGATATGCTAGAAGTTTATGTGATGGAAGAAGTAAAACGTTGACACACAATTATGTCCATTATGTGAACAAAATGTGAAAATTATGTAAATTTTGCAAAAAAATCAGAAAGGAAAGATACATGTCAAACACTCGAATACAGAAAGTTAATGAAGAATTAAAAAGAGAAATTGGTTCGATTATTTCATTGAAATTAAATCATTCTGCTTTAAAAAAGGGGATGATTTCGGTTACCAAAGTCAATACTTCACCAGATTTGAAATATGCTAGAGTTTATGTGAGTATGCTTCAAGTGGCTAATCCAAAAGAAGCATTGAAGGCATTGAAAAAATCGAGTGGATTTATTCGTACAGAAATTGCACAAAAGGTGAATTTAAAATATACACCAGAACTTGTTTTTGAATTTGATGAAAGTATTGAATATGGCAATAGGATTGATAATATATTAAAAGAGATAACAAAAGAAATTAAAAAAGGAGAAGAATAGGAGAAAAGTTATGACGTTAGATGATATTTTAGGAGAAATCAAAAAAGTGAACACCATTTGTATTTTAGCACATGAAAATCCAGATGGCGATGCTATTGGAAGCAGTCTGGGGTTATATGATGTCCTTCAGAAAATGGGCAAACAAGTAGAAGTTTTGATGAAAAAAGTGCCAGAGACATATTCTTTTTTGCCTCATGCAGAAACGATTCGAGAAACGTCTGATGTAGAAAAGTTCGATATGGCAATTGTTGTGGATTGTCCAGATTTGAAAAGAGTCAATAATAGTTTTATTCGCTATTTTGAAACAGCCGATGTCAAAATTGAGTTTGACCATCATATTAATAATAGTATGTTTGCAGATTATAATATTGTTAATCATGTATCACCTGCGTGCTGTCAAATTCTAGTGACGAGTTTGGAGTATTTGGAAATAGAATTGTCAAAAGAAGCTATGACTTGCTTTTTAACAGGAATTATTACAGATACAGGTGGCTTTAAAAATGCAGGTATTACAGAAGAAACATTTGAGATTGCTGGAAAAGCTTTGAGGCAAGGCATTAATTTACCTAAAATTTACAAATCAAGTTTGTTAACGATAACCAAAAGTCGATTTGAAGCTCAAAAATTAGCAATGGAGCGAATGGAATTTTTTGCTGATGGAAAAATTTGCTTTACATATATGACGAGAGAAGATCTTCGAAACTTGAATTTAAAAGATGGCGATCATGAAGGAATTGTTGAAATTGGTAGAAATATTGAAAATGTTGAAGTATCTATCTTTTTGCGTGAAGAAGAAAAAGGCTATAAGATTTCGTTACGTTCCAATGAATTTGTCAATGTAGCACAAGTATGTATGGTTTTTGGTGGTGGTGGTCATGTTCGAGCGGCAGGTGCCAATACAACGATGTCTTTGGAAGAAGCTAAACATGCTTTGATACGAGAAATTGAGAAAAAATTGAAATAATAGAATCCAAAAAATCATGAGACGGACGTAGCGGTTCGTCTTTTCAAATAGAAAGGAAATAGTATGAAAGCAGGAATGGTAATAATAAACAAAGAAAAAGGAGATACTTCGCAAACCGTAGTGTCAAAAGTAAAAAAAATTCTTCAAGCCAAAAAAGCAGGACATACGGGAACTTTAGATCCATTGGCAACAGGTGTTTTACCTGTTTTGCTAGAAGAAGCAACAAAATTATCTAAATATTTGATAGAACATGATAAAACTTATGTTGCAACAATTCAATTAGGAGAAAAACGAGAAACTGGTGATGAGGAAGGAAAAATAATTGAGGAGGCTACGGTTGGGAATTTGGTAAAAGAAAAAATTGAATTTGTCTTTTCAAAAATGCAAGGAAAACAAAAACAAATTCCACCTAAGTATTCGGCAGTAAAAATCAATGGAAAGAAATTGTATGAATATGCACGAGCAGGTCAAACAGTAGAGATTCCAGCTAGAGAAATTGAGATTTATAAAATACAATTGTTGAAACTAAATCAGGAAGAGAAACAAATTACGTTCGAAGTTTCATGCTCAAAAGGGACATATATACGTGTTTTATGTGAAGATATTGCTGAAAAGTTAGGAACAGTTGGGTATATGAAATGTTTGCGAAGAACTGAAGTTGACGAATTTAAAATAGAGCAAGCTGTTGCTTTACAGGATTTAACACAAAAAGATATTATTTCAGTAGAAAAATTGTGTGAAAAGTATGAAACAATCGAACTGGATAAACGAAAATTAGAATTGTTTTTGAATGGAGTAAAATTGACAGTAAAGAAAAAAGATGGGGTGTATCGAGTCTTTTGTGAGCAAACATTTATGGGATTAGGGATTGTAGAAAAACAAAGATTAAAAAGAGATGTGATTGTAGAAAATATTACAAATTGATTACATTAATCAGAAATATTGACAAGGATAAGGAGTATTGCGTATAATAAAAACAGAAAATTTTAAATAAAGGAGATTAAAAATGAAAAAAGGAACAATTGGTTTAATCATTGGTTTGGGACTTGTTATAATCGTCGTTATTTCACTTGTGGGAGGATATAATGGTTTAGTTACCAAACAAGAAAATGTAGACAATAGTTACGCAAATTTAGATGTTATGTTACAACGAAGGGCGGATTTGATTCCTAATTTAATCAGCACCGTAAAAGGCTATGCCACACATGAAACAGAAGTAATCGAAAAAGTAACAGAGGCCAGAACAAAATTGGTCAATGCAAACAATGTGGATGAAAAATCAGAAGCAAACAATGAATTAACGACTTCGTTAAGTGCATTAATGGTAATTGTTGAAAATTATCCAGATTTAAAAGCATCTACCAATTTTGCCCAGTTATCGGATGAATTAGCAGGAACAGAAAATCGTATTGCAGTTGCTAGAAAAGATTATAACGATGTAGCAAAATCCTTTAATACAAGCATAAAACGTTTTCCTAATAACTTATTGGCTGGTATGTTTGGATTTGAAAAAGCAGAATATTTTCAAGCAAGTGAGAAAAGTGCGGAGGTACCAAATGTTAGCTTCGAATAAAAGCAAAATGCTAACAACAGTTTTGGCTATTCTTATGATATTTTTTATTTTTCAAGGAAAAGCATTTGCAATTGTAAAACCAACATCTGAATTTTATGTAAATGATTATGCTGATTTGTTGGATTTGAATACCAAAAATTATATCATTGATATGAATCAAAAGTTATGTCATGAAACAGGTGCACAAATTGTTGTTGTTACAGTTCCCGATTTGGAAGGAAATTCATTAGAAGAATACGCAACAGAACTTTTTCGAAATTTTGGGATTGGGAACAAGACAAAAAATAATGGAGTTTTGCTGTTATTAGCATTAAAAGAAAGACAGTTCAGAGTAGAAGTTGGCTATGGCTTAGAAGGTGCTTTAAATGACGCCAAAACAGGCAGAATTCAAGATCAATCTATCATTCCATATTTAAAAAACGATCAATGGAATGAGGGAATAAAAAACGGATTTAATGCGGTTTTGCAGGAAGTATCAAAAGAATATGGAATTGAAATTGAGAATGCACAAATGGTTAATACAACAAATGACACATCGGAGAATGGAAGTTTTAAATTTATGCTTCCAATCGTAATAGTTTCTATTGTTTTTGGGGCTTTGACAAGATGGGGCAATCTTAAAATCGGTGTAGTTTATATCATTGCTTTTATTAGCATGATGATTTTTTTAAAATTCGTATGGATTGTACAAAAAAATGAACTAATGGCTTATACGATGAGTTCCTTATTTGGATTTTTTATGGGATTATTAGGTGATTTGTTTATAGGCAATGGTTTTAGCGGTTCATCTGGTGGTGGTTTTTCGAGTGGCGGAGGATTTTCCAGCGGTGGCGGAGGTTCATCTGGTGGCGGTGGAAGTTCAAGAAGTTTTTAGGCTTTTGAAATAAAGGAAAAGATGAGAAAAAATGGAAAATAAAAAGAACTTTATTTTAATGTATTTAATTTTATTAGCAATCGTAATTGGAATTTTTGTGGCGAGTGTGATTACTTTTTATGTATGTCACAAAAATAGTGCTGGTATTCAGTCAGGTGTTTCTATAAAAGGAATTAATGTATCAGGGCTTACAAAAGATGAGGCTAAAGAATTAGTTGGTGAGAAATTAAAGTCAGAATTAAACCATCATCTTATTTTAAAATATCATAACTATGAATATTATGTAGAAGTAGAACAATTTGAAGCTGAATTTGATTTGGAAACTTCGCTTGATTATGCTTATCAAATTGGAAGAAGTGGCAATGTTTTCAAAGATATCAAAGATTATGTGTTTGTTTTGATGACAAAAATTGATATACATCCAACCTTAAAATATAATGAACAAGCTTTGAAGGATTATATCGAAACAATTCAAACACAATTGCCTGACCAATTAGAACAAAGTAGTTATTATGTTGATGACGATAAACTTGTTATCACAAATGGGAAAAATGGAGCTAAAATCGACATCGGTGAATTGGAGAAAACTATAGTGGAAGAAGTACAAGAGGTTCAGTATAAAAATAGATGTATTGATATTCCAACTTTTACGGAATATCCTGAAAAAATTAATGTACAAGCTATTCATAATGAGATTTATCGACAGCCACAAAATGCTTATTATACAACGCAACCACGTATGGTATATGCCGAAGTGATTGGTGTTGATTTTGATGTAACACAAGTGGAAGAACAAATAAAACAACAGCCAGATGCAGAAGAATATAAAATTCGATTACAATATGCAACTCCAGAAATAACAGTCAATGATTTAGGAATGGATCCATTTCCAGATTTGCTTGCTACCTTTTCTACGAAATATGTTAATAATCCAGATAGAACTACAAATTTGAAATTAGCCTCGAATAAAATTAATGGCAAAGTCGTGATGCCACAAGAGGAGTTTTCGTTTAATCGAACTGTTGGGCGAAGAACAGAAGCGGCTGGGTATAGAAATGCTGCTATTTTTTCCGATGGACAAGTAACCGATGGATTAGGTGGTGGAATTTGTCAAATTACTTCTACCCTTTATAATTCTGTTATTTTTGCAAATTTAGATATTACAGCAAGGCGTAATCATATGTTTGTTCCTTCGTATGTCAAGGGTGGAGAGGATGCAACAGTTGTATATGGTTCAACGGATTTTAAATTTCGAAATTCGAGAAGTTATCCTATTAAAATTGTTTCTTCTGTAGAAAATGGTGTGGCAATGGTTAGTATCTATGGTTATAAAAATGAAAATGATCCAGAATATGAAATAAGTATTGCAACCAATCTTGTGAAAACCACTTCCACTTCTTTGGTGTATGATG
Source organism: uncultured Clostridium sp. (assembly GCA_947653235.1). Lineage (GTDB taxonomy): Bacteria > Bacillota > Clostridia > TANB77 > CAG-508 > Scatovivens. The sequence continues at coordinate 116,156 of CANTGH010000001.1, read as the reverse complement.
CTTTTAAAGTGTATAAGCAAAATGGAGTGGTGGTCAAACGAGAAAAATTGTCACGTGATACGTATAAGAAATATTGATCAGAATGACAAACTTGGAAAGAAGGAAAAATGAAACGTATTTTAAGAGTTAGTTTTGATATATTAATTACATCAGTTATACCAATTGCACAGTATTTTTTTATTGGAATACTGTTGGATTCTAACTTAGTCAATATATTTGTTTTAACTTATCCATTACAATTTGTAATGAATTTGTTTAAATCTCTGTTTGCAACAGGAGCCAATATTCTAGCTTGCAAGGAGAATAACAAAAATGTGGTAGATTGTGGAATTTTCCTAGGAACAATTGTAGGAGCGATTTTTTTTGGAATACTAGTTTACCACATTGACCACTACATACAATTTATGAATATGGATGTGAAAACATATCGAGTGTTTGGTATTTACTCTGTTATTCAGATTTATTTGCAATTAATTCTACAATTAATTTTAACAAAACTATATTATGAAGAAAAAAATAAAAAAGCAAATCGTATTGCGATACAATTTAATGTGTTTTATTTTATTTGTATAATTGGATTTGCATTTTTAACGCGAAATCAAGTAATTTCAGTTAGTGTTTCTCTCATTATTATGTTTATCTATATTGCTTTGTTATTGATTGTGAGTATTGATAAATTTGAATTTCATTTTGATTTTATGAAATGCATTCAATATGACTCCGTTGATTTTTTTAGTGGAATAGTCTTTATATTTATTTACTTATTGGGTTTTAAAAATGCTTTTTCCTTTGGCGAAAATTATGTTTTAGCAATTAGTTTTGCTACTTTAGTGACAGATACACAATGGGATGTTATTCATTCCATTGTAATTGTAGAAAAAGTCGATATTGCAAAAAAAAGTTTTGTTTTTAAAAAACATATGAAAAATGCCTATCAATTAGACACAATATTAATTGCTTTAATAGGAATAATGATACCTTTTTGTTATGCAAAATATCAACCAGATTTAAAAATAGCGTTATTATTTATTAGCGGAGAAATACTCATGTTAGTGATGTATCCAATATATATGACCAGAACTTGTTATTTACAGCTAGAATATTCTGCTACTAAAACAACAATTCATAAACAAGTAGCCAACATACTTCGTTTGGTTTTATCAGTTACATTAGTAACTCCATATTGTACGATAATTGCACAATTGGCTTCAATGTTGTATCAGCTTATTTATACGAAAATGATGTGGTTACATAAGGAAAGTAAATTAGGAAAAATACCAAAACGAAAACTAGAATATAACCTAAATAAATGAGGAGATTAACCAGTTAAAATATACATATAATACTTAATTTTATGTATCACAAAACCAGAACAACATGATTATTTCAATGGGCGAAAGTGAGTATGGTTTTGTCCAGAAAACAAAAAGGGATGGTATGGAACAACCATTTCTTTTTGTCGTTTTGTGAACGTTTTGTGTAAATTATATTGTATTCTTGTAAAAAACTTTGACAAAATAATTTCCTGTGATATAATAGGCGTATAATTTAAAAAAATGATTAAATGGAGGAAAAATATGAAAAAAATATTGATAACAGGTAGTAAAGGAATGTTGGCGAGTTCCGTAAAAGAAAGATTAAAAGCAAATGAATTAATTTGCACCGATGTAGAAGATTTAGATATTACAAACGAAAAAGCTGTTATGGAATTTGTCACCAACTTAAAACCAGATTATATTGTAAATTGTGCTGCTTACACAGCGGTTGACAAAGCAGAAGAAGCAGGCGAAATTGTTGAAAAGATTAATAGTGACGGACCAGGAAATTTAGCTAAAGCTGCTAAAACAATCGGAGCAACTTTAATTCATATTAGTACAGATTATGTGTTTGATGGCAATCTAACAATTGAAAGTGCATACAAAGAAGACGATCCAACAGGTCCAGTAACAGTCTATGGAATAACCAAAAGACATGGAGAAGAACAAGTCAAAGCCAATACCAATCAATATTACATTTTCAGAACAGCTTGGTTATATGGACAAGGTAATAATTTTGTAAGGACAATGCTAACATTAAGTGAAACAAGAAATGAGTTAAGCGTTGTTTCAGATCAGCATGGAAGTCCTACTTATGCAGAAGATTTAGCTAATATCATTGGAGAGACCATTGAAAAAGAAATTCCTTATGGTATTTATCATGCTACGAACGAAGGGTTTACTACTTGGTATGATTTTACCAAAACAATTTTTGAATATGCTGGTATAACTTGTCAAGTACATCCTGTTTCTACAGAAAAATATATAGAAATGATGAATATTACACAAGCCAAACGTCCTAAAAATTCGCAATTATCCAAAGAAAAACTAGCTTCTGTTGGAATTAAAGTGCCAACTTGGGAAGAAGCTTTGAAAAGATATTTAGTTAAAGAAGGAAAAATGTAAGAAAGGAGAAAAATCCATGAAAGACAGAAAAGGAATTATTTTAGCAGGGCGGAAGTGGAACCAGATTATACCCACTGACCCTTGCCATTTCAAAACAAATTATGCCAGTGTATGACAAACCAATGATTTACTATCCATTATCTGTTTTAATGCAAGCAGGAATTCAAGAGGTTTTAATTATTTCTACGCCAAGAGATATTGGTGTTTTTAAAGAATTGTTAAAAGATGGTTCCCAATGGGGCATGAAATTTGAATACAAAGTGCAAGAAAAACCAAATGGTTTAGCCGAAGCTTTTATCATTGGAGAAGACTTTATCGGAAATGATCATGTTGCTATGATTTTAGGAGACAACATGTTTTATGGAGAGCATTTGGTGCAAAAATTGCAAACAGCTGCTAATAGAAAAGACGAAGCCACGATTTTTGGTTATTATGTCAAAGATCCCAAAGCTTATGGTGTTGTTGAAATTGATGAAAATGGCAATGCTGTTTCGATTGAGGAAAAACCAGAAAATCCAAAATCCAATTATGCTGTTCCAGGTCTCTATTTTTATACCAATGATGTAGTTGATATTGCCAAACGTGTAAAACCTTCGGCAAGAGGCGAATTAGAAATTACTTCAGTCAATGAAGAATATATGAAGCTTGGCAAATTAAAAGTAGAAAAATTAGGAAGAGGTATGACATGGTTTGATACAGGCACACATGATGCATTGCTAGAAACCGCAAGTTTTGTACAAACCATCCAAAAAAGACAAGGTCTTCAGATTAGTTGTCCTGAAGAAATTGCTTATACAAAAGGTTGGATTGATGCAGAACAATTGTTAAGCTTAGCAAGCAAATTTATGAAAACAGAATATGGAAAATATCTAAAAGAATTGGCGGAAGATAAGCTAGGAGAAGAATAAAAGGAGAGATGAAAAATGGGAAAATTTAAAAGAATCGATACCTCCATCGAAGGAGTTTGTATCATTGAACCAACGGTTTTTGGAGATAACAGAGGCTATTTTATGGAGACTTACAGTAAGCCAGATTTTGCAGAAATTGGTATTACGAATGAATTTGTACAAGATAATCAATCCAAATCCAAAAAAGGTGTTTTACGTGGACTTCATTTTCAGAAAGAAAATACCCAAGCCAAATTGGTGCGTGTTCTTCATGGAGAAGTATTTGATGTTGCTGTAGACTTAAGACCAGGAAGTCAGACATATGGCAAATGGGAAGGTGTGATTTTATCCGAGGAAAATAAAAAAATGTTTTTTGTTCCAAGAGGGTTTGCACATGGATTTTTGGTATTGTCAGAAGAGGCAGAATTTGCCTATAAATGTGATGATGTTTACAATCACGGTGCAGAAGGTGGTTTGAAATGGAATGATCCGGAAATTGGCATTGTATGGCCTGAAGTTTCTGGTTTAACGCCAGAAGAATATTTGACCTCCGAAAAAGACGGATTATGGCCTACTTTAGCAGAATTAAGAAATACAGATTTGTTTCAGAATTTGAAATAGAAAAGGAAAATCGAAAGATGGATTTAAACAAAGCAAAACAATCGTTTAAAGAATATGTGTCTCATTATGATGTCAAAGAGCCACGAATTGAACTTAAAATTGTCCATATGTACCATGTGGCAGAGAAGGCCCGAAAGATTGCGAAGTCTTTGGGATTGTCCGAAGAAGAACAAGATTTGGCAGAACTGATTGGTCTTCTTCACGATATTGGTCGATTTGAGCAATGGAAACAATATGGCACTTATTCGGATAAACTTAGCATGGATCATGGACAAAAAGGTGTCGAAATTTTATTTGGAGACAAGCAAATCCGAAATTTTATAAAAGAAGAAATGTATGACACTATTATTTATAAAGCCATTAGCAATCATAACAAGTTTGAGATAGAAAAAGGATTATCGCAAGAAGAAATGTTGTATTGCAAAATTGTTCGAGATGCGGATAATTTAGACATTTTTCGTATGGTTTTAGAAAGTAAGCCAGAGGATTATGGGCATTTGGGAAGTCGAGATGTATCCAAAGAAGTGTTAAGTCCAGCTTTTTTTGAAGATTTTCAAAAAGAACGTCCATTGCTTTATAGCAAAGCCAAAACAGACATGGACATTATGGTTGCGATTATCGCTCATATTTATGCCATAAATTTTATGGAAACATTACGTATCATTCAGGAGAATAATTATATTGATTGTTTTGTGAAACATATTCATGCACAAGATGAAAATTACACAAAGCCTAAAATGGATGAAATTGCAAATTATGCAAGGAATTATATCAATCGAAAATTGGAAGAATAAGGAGAGAAAATTATGAAAAATATTATGATAACAGGTGCTGCTGGCTTTATTGGAGCTAATTTTGCGGAACTTATGGTAAACAAATACGAAGGAAAATACAATTTTGTCGTTTTTGACAAATTAACCTATGCTGGAAATATTGAAAATTTGAACAACATCAAAGACAAAATCACATTTGTACAAGGCGATATTTGCGATTTTGACAAAGTGATGGAAACTTACAAAACCTATGCGATTGACGCAGTTGTGCATTTTGCGGCTGAATCGCATGTGGACAACAGCATTAAAAATCCATTTATTTTTACACAAACTAACGTGATTGGAACGCATACTTTATTAGAAGCGGCTAAACAATTTTGGGGGGAAGGAAGCCCAAATCGTTTTGTGCATGTTTCAACAGACGAAGTTTATGGAACATTAGGAGAAGAGGGATTTTTCACAGAAAACTCACCAATTCAGCCAAACAGTCCATATTCTGCTTCCAAAGCGTCTTCTGATTTGATTGCTTTGGCCTATAGTGAAACATTTAAGATGAATGTTTGTGTGACCAATTGTTCAAACAATTATGGACCTTATCAACATCATGAAAAATTGATTCCCCATATGATAAGTTTGGCGCTAAAGGACGAAAAATTGCCTGTGTATGGCGAAGGATTGAACATACGCGATTGGCTTTTTGTGGAAGATCATTGCGAAGCGATTGATTTAGTTTTACACGAAGGCAAAAAAGGCGAAAGATACAATATTGGTGGACATAATGAAAAACGCAATATTGAAATTGTAAAATTGATTTTGAAGCGTTTGGGTAAACCAGAAACGTTAATTTCTTTTGTGGAAGATAGAAAAGGTCATGATTATCGTTATGCAATTGACCCAAGTAAAATTCATCAGGAATTGGATTGGCTTCCTAAGACGAAGTTTGAAGATGGAATTGTGAAGACGATTGATTGGTATTTGGAGCATGAGGAGTATTTGATGAAATAAATAGTAGGAGAGTGTGATGAAAAAAGCAATAGAAAACTGGAAAAATCAAATAGTCGAAAATAGAATTTTGCTAGGAATTGTATTCATAACAGTTTTTATTGTCATTTTGCCAACTTTAAATTCTCAAAATTTAATTGGTGATGATTATGGATTTCATTTGTCTAGAATACAAGGAATTGAGCAAGGTTTAAAGGCTCATCAATTTCCTGTGAAGATTTTTTATAATATGGCAAATTCTTATACGTATGGTGCAGGGTTATTTTACTGTAATTTCTTTTTATATTTCCCTGCCTTTTTAAGGTTAATGAATTTATCAATTGGAATAATAGAAAAAATATTCATAACGCTAGCAGTTTTTGGAATTATTGTTACAACGTATATAGCAACCAAACATATCACCAAAAATAAAAAAGCGAGTCTATTGGCTGGCATTTTGGTAGTCACCTCTCATTATTTTCGTGTAGATGTATATTACCGATTTGCGATTGGTGAATATTTAGCAATGATTTTTATGCCACTTATTATAGCAGGAATGTGGGATTTTGTTTATAATGATTTTAAAAAACCAGTTTATATTGTTGTTGGATTTATTGGCGTAATTTTTTCTCACACAATTAGTGTTATTTTGTCTATTATATATTGTATTGTTTTTATATTATTGAATATAAAAACAGTGTGGAAACATAAACCAAACATTTTCAAGTTGTTTGGTTGTGCAATATTAGTTGCTTTGCTTACAATAGCTTATTGGTTACCAATGTTTGAACAATTGCTTGCGCAAACACTTAGGTATCAAGTTGTTAGCTTTTCGCATACGTATGATCGATGTGTGGCAATGAGTGATTTATTTAGTAACAACTTGTTTACTTTAGGATATATGCAAGCTGTTCTTGTGTTAGCTGGAATATTAATTTTAATCAAAAATTGGAAATCTATAACAAAAGAAGCGAAACAATTTTTTGCGATAGGTTTGGGAGCCTTATTGCTTATTTCTTTAAAAATATTTTGGGAACATTTTCTCGTATTTGATATCATTCAATTTCCGTGGAGATTACTGGGACCTGTAGCAATCCTAATTTCGATGTCAGTTAGTATCTTTTTGGTGGAAGATAACCAAAATAGTAATCAATGGATAGTTGGTACGATATTTCTTGCACTTCTTTTTTGTTTAACAGAAAACGCGGGTTTGGTTCGTTTTGGCAATTTGCCAGAAGATTTGTATCAGTTGCCGATTACGTTAGGAGGAGGAAAAGAATATTTACCTGTTAACAGTTTGATTGATGAGGGGGTAGAAATTGATTATTCCAAATTGGATTTTCCACAAGAAGCAATCAATGAGAAAAATGAGAAAATTTTGGGGACGAAAAAGTACTTGACATTTGAGTTTGAAAATAAACCAGAAGATGAAAAATATTTGATTCCGTTCTTTTATTATAAAGGATATTCTGCTAAACACATAGACAATGCTGGAAAAGAAACGAAGTTACAAGCTTCGTTAGGGAATAATGGACTTGTTCAAGTAGAAAATGCAAAACAGCCTGGAAAAATTATTGTTTGGTATCAAACGACAAACTTGCAAAAAGTCAGCTATGTGCTTAACTTTGTTCTAGCAGTTTCAACGCTAGGAATTTTAATACGACATAGAATGATTAAGAAAGATTGTGAGGAAAGATAAAATGATAAAAAAGGAAGAACAAAGAAAAAAACGATCACTTATTATGGATATACTCATCTTATTACTTTTTTTTAGTATTGCATTTTATTGGTCAACTGTGATAAATGAAACCTATGCGCCAGATGAGGGAATGAGATATACCATACCAAAATATATTTATGAGCACAATGCTTTACCAAAACCAGATGATCCAGAAGTTGTTCATTGGGCTTTTCATGCATCTTATGCTTATTATCCTCTCTTACTTGGCTCAATTGTGAGTAGTTTTTTTATGAAAATTGCTAGCTTATACAAGACTGGGGAAATGGGACTTTTAATTGCAGCAAGATTGGTAAGTGTTTTATCAGGAACTACTTTTGTATATTTTTGGATGAAAATTGCGAAAAAGTTATTTAATCAAAGAGCTTATTATTTTGCCGTTTTGTTAGGGGCTTTTTTACCACAGTTTGTATATCTTTCTTGTTATATCAATAATGATAGTATTGCATTAGCAGCTTCGAGTATGATGGTTTATGCTTGGATTTTAGCGATGGAAAAAGGTTGGAACTTCAAAAATTCGGTGTTACTCGCAATTGGAATTATTATGTGTGCTTTATCCTATTACAATGCTTATGCGTGGATTTTGATGAGTATGGTAATGTTTATGGTAGGCTTTTTGGACAAAAACCAAAAAGTCACTGAAAAAAAGAATGTAAAACTTGCATTAGACTGGAAAAATATGTTAAAATATGGAATAATCGTATCTTCTATTGTTTTATTAGGAATTTCGTATTTTTTTATTCGAAATTATATTGTAAATGATGGAGATTTACTGGGAATGAAATCCTTTTTAAATGCTTGTGAAGAAGGTGGCATTGACGAGGTAAAACCAAGTAATCGAAATACAGCAAAGAATCTTGGAATAAGTTGGATAGAAATGTTATTTTCCAAAGAATGGACAGGTACAAGTTGGATAAAATCAACAGCGACAAGTTTTATTTGTGTTTTAGGTGCTATTCAGTATCCAATTGCGAATGGATATTATATGTTTTATTATATATTATTTGGAGTTGGTTTGATTGCAATGATTTTTGCATTTATTTTCAAAACGAAAAAAAACGTTCAAATGAAAATTTTCTATAGTTGTTTATTTGTAGTAGCAATGATAACAATTGCTTTGGGGATTCAATATAGTTATGCAACGGATTATCAAGCACAACGGACGATATTTATATCCAATGTATTTGTCACTTCTTATTTTTACAGTAATGGGAATTCAGACGATTTTAGAATTTGTAGGAAGATGGATAAAAAGTGAGAAAAATAAATGGATATTAGAAGTCGTAGTTTATTTTATCTTAAGTGTTGTCATTATATATATTATGTTTGGAATAGCATGTCCGTTATTACTTTCTACAGCTAAAGGATAAATAAAAGTGGAGGATGTAAATGGAATTTTTTACAGATTTGAAAAGGAACATTATTAGTTGGTATCCCATCAAAGAAAATCAAACAGTTTTGCAGATTGGTGAAGATGCTCAGATTTTTCAGGAATTGAAAAATAAAACTCAAAATGTAATGGTTGTTGATGAGAAGAATTTGCAAGATGATTCTAAAAAATATGATTTTATTATATTGATAGGGATTTTTGAAAAATTAAAAACAGAAAAAGAAATGATTGATTTATTAAAATTTGCCAAAAAGACAAAAACAGAAAATGGAAAAATTCTTTTAGCAATGCAAAACAAATTTGGCATGAAATATTGGGCTGGAGAAAAGGTAAATGGGAATGCCAAACAATATGAAACGATTATTTCTTCTTCAGAGAATTGTTGGAGTTTGCCGAAAATAAAAAATTGTCTGAATGGCTTAAAGTTGAAATTTAAGTTCTATTATCCATTACCAGATTATCAAAAAACCAATGTTATTTATACAGATGAATTTATGCCAACCAATGATAGTATAGATGCTAGAAATTTGGATATTTTTGAAGGAGATAATAGAGCGACTTTTTCTGAAAGAGAGGCATATAAACAATTATTAAATGAAGAGAAAAGCTTATTTCCATTTTTTTCAAATGCTTTTTTTATCGAAATTTCAGAAGAGGAAAATTTTGAAGATATAAAATATGTTAGTTTTGGAATTAACAGAAAAAAGAAATACCGTCTTAGAACGATGGTAAATAAAAATTATGTTTATAAGACGGCTTATGATAAAGAAGCAATGACTCATATACAAAAAATGGCAAATAATATTGAAATTTTGAAACGTTGTAAGATTAATTGTCTAGATAAAGTAGAAAACGACGTAATTGTGAGTTACTATTTAAAAGAAGCCGAATCATTTGATGCGGTGTTGATGCGTAGTTATCAAACAGAAGGATTAGAAGGCATAATTGAAAAAATCAACCAATATAAAACTCAAATTTTGGACAAGTTGTTGATTGATAAACTAGACTTAAATCAAACTGTTTTTGAAAAGTATGAAATTTTCTTACCACAAAGTTTGAAAGAAAAGTTACATTTTACAAAAAATGGATTGTATGATTTAATCTTTCAAAATTGTTTAGTTCAAAATAATGAATTATTTATTTATGATCAAGAATGGTACGAAGAAAATGTTCCAATAGAATTTATTTTGTATAGAGCTATTTTGTATTTTACGCAGTTAAGAGAATGTGAAAAACAAGAACATTTATATAAAAAATTAGGGTTAATTGAATTTGTAGAGTATTTTGAAGAGTTAGACCAAAAGTTACAAATTCAAATTCTAGATGAAAAATTCTGGGAGTTACATGAGAAAAAAGTAAATGGAATTATGAATGTTAGCTTGATTCTAGATAATTATGAGGAAAGAAAGAGATTAACAGAGGAGCACATAAAAAATTTAGAAAACAGTATTGAAAGGCAAAAAAGAGAACTGGAAAGTTATCAAGTAAATGTTCAAAAGTATCAAGAAACAATTGAATTATCCAATCATCACATTCAAAATTTGGAAAAGGAAATGGAAGAAGATAGAAAACAATTAATAGAATTTGAAACTGGTATTCAAGCTTATCGACAAGGCGTAGAAGATTTGACGACTTTAGTTCATCAAAAAGATGCTGAACTTGTTGCGTATGCCAATCAACTACGCACCATTTCAAAATCGCTTTCTTGGAAAATAACCAAACCGATTCGTATTTTGTCTTGGGTTTTAAATCCATTTAATGGTGCCAGCCTACTTGACAGAATTATGCCACCAGGAGGCAAAAGAAGAAGAGTTTATGATCAAAAACAAACCGAGAAAAAATATGCTCAAAAAGTAGCCAATTATTTCAAATTAACCGACGAAGAAACAGCCGAATTTTGGAAAGGCATGGATCATAGAAAGTCACTAAAATTGCAAAAAGATTTAAAAAATCAAGCAGAAGATAGGCTAGAAGATTATGAAAAATGGGTGTTGGCCAATACACCAACACAACAGGAACTTGAAAAACAACAAAAAACAAAATTCAAAAAAAGACCTAAAATTAGTATTGTTATTCCACTCTATCAAACCAAAACAGAGTTTTTTAGAGAGTTGTTATACTCCGTTCATTGTCAAACGTATGCCAATTGGGAACTTTGCTTAGCAGATGGTAGTCCAGAGCCATTGAAAGAAATTCAGAAAATGTGCGAAAAGGATAAGCGAATCCAATACAAATTTTTAGGTAAAAATGAAGGAATTTCCAAAAATACGAATGAAGCAATTAAAATGGCAACAGGTGAATTTATTGGGCTATTAGACCACGACGATATGCTTTCTTTAGATGCTTTATTTGAAGTTGTCAAAATCATTAATCAAGAAAAAAATGTGGAATTTATTTATTCGGACGAAGATAAATTTCAAACATTAGACGAATCTCGCTATATGCCACATTTTAAACCAGATTTTGCACCAGACACATTAAGAGCCAATAATTATATTTGTCATTTTTCGGTCATCAAAAAATCTTTACTAGACAAAGTTGGCTATTTTAACCACGAATTTGATGGAGCCCAAGATTTCGATTTAATTTTAAGAGTAACAGAGCAAGCTCAAAAAATTGTGCATATCTCTAAAATTTTATATCATTGGAGAGTTCATCAAGAATCAACAGCAATGTCAGCAGAGGCTAAACCATATGCTTTTATTGCAGGAAGAAAAGCGGTCGAAGCTCATTTGCAAAGAATAGGAGTAAAAGGACAAGTAAAAGATGGTTATACCTTAGGAACTTATGCAGTAGAGTATGATGTTATCGGAAATCCTAAAGTGACAATTTTAATTCCCAATAAAGATGGAATTGACATTTTAGAGGTATGTTTAAAATCAATTTTAGGCAAAACAACTTACCCCAATTATGAAATTGTGATTATCGAAAACAATAGTGAAAATACGGAAACTTTTGAATATTATAAAAAATTACAAGAAAATCCAAAAATTAAAATCATAACATATCCAGAAAAAGGGTTTAACTATTCAAAAATTATCAATTTTGGTGTCAAAAATACAAATGGAGATTTTATCATTCAACTAAACAATGATACAGAATTATTAACTCCAAACTGGTTACAAATTATGCTCGGATTTGCCCAAAGAGAAGATGTAGGGCGGAGTTGGCGTAAGATTATATTATCCAGATCAGACCATTCAACATGCTGGGATTATGGTTGGTGTTTTAACTGTGGCGGCACATATTTTTAGAAATTGGCCAAAAGACAATTTAGCGTATTTTGGAAGAGAACGTCTGATTCAAAACATGAACGCTGTAACAGCTGCTTGTATAATGACCAAACGAGAGATTTATGAACAAGTTGATTTTATGAACGAAGAATTTGCTGTTGCGTTTAATGATATAGATTTTTGTTTAAGAATAAGAAAACTAGGTAAGCTCATTGTTTACAATCCATATGTCGAATTTGTACATTATGAATCCAAAACACGTGGCAATGACAATGACCCAGATAAAATTGAACGATTTCAACGAGAAATCAATTTATTCCTAGAAACTTGGAAAGAAAAATTAGCACAAGGAGACGAATATTATAACAAAAATTTCCGATTAGATAATGATCAATATGCAATAAAAACTGAAAAAGTGGAGGATTAACAATGGAATTTTTCAAAACCCTATACCAAAACAAAAAACTAGCCATCCAACTTGGCAGAAATGATTTTCGCAATCGTTTTGCCAATACCAGCTTAGGCACCATTTGGGGCTTTGCCCAACCATTTGTGTTTATGATAACATACGTGATTGTATTTCAATATATTTTAAAAACAGGAAGTTCTGGCAAATATCCATATGTTGTTTGGTTTTTGCCAGGCATGGGCATGTGGATGTTTTGCAGTGATGCGATTTTAACAGCGAGTAATTCCATTCGAAACTATAGTTATTTGGTGAAAAAAGTCGTGTTTCCTGTGGATATTATTCCTGTCATATCGATTACGTCGTCTAGTTTTATTGGCTTGTTTTTGATTTATATTGCCACAATGGCGGCAGTGGCATTTGGGTATTTTCCTAATTTGCTGAATATTTTGTATATTGTGGTTTGTGCGATATGCTTTATTTTGGCTTTGACGCGTTTTACGTCTGCTCTTACCACTGTAGTGCCAGATTTTTCGCAGTTGCTTAATATTTTGATTCAGCTGTGTATGTGGTTTACACCGATTATTTGGAATTTGAATATGATTGAAGGTTCTATTAGCATTTTATTTAAAGCTTTTCCATTTACATATTTAGTAGAAGGATTTAGGCAGGCGTTTCTTTCGAGTTCGACGATTATTACGGAACATCATGGGTTGTATACAGTTGTATTTTGGGTTGTGACGGTTATTTTGTTTGCGTGGGGGAATGCGATTTTTGAGAAGAATAAGAAGGATTTTGCGGATGTGCTTTAGGCTGCCGCTGGGGCTTTAAGGGGCACCTACCCCTTAAAAATCCCCGCAAGGGCGCTGCCCCTTGACCCCGCTCTTCGGTCAGAGGGACAAGGGTTTGCCGTATTTAGTGCTTTGCATCTAGTATGTGGCCGCGCGATGAGCGCGCGAGGGAGTGTGGTTGTAAAATAAGGAGTTTGGAGAATGTATGAAGATTGATGTTTTGATGGCGACTTATAATGGGGAGAAGTATTTGAGAGAACAGATGGATAGTATTTTGGAGCAGTCTTTTGGGGATTTTCGTTTGTTGGTTTCGGATGATGGGTCGACGGATGGGACACGTGAGATTTTGAATGAGTATGTGGGAAAGGATAGTCGCGTGGTGGTTTTTTTGCAGAATAAAAATCTGGGGTCTACGAAAAATTTTGAGTTTTTGATGAGGAAAGTGGAAAGTGAGTGTTTTATGTTTTCGGATCAGGATGATGTTTGGCAAAAGAACAAGCTTCAAAAGTCGATTGATAAAATGAAGGAAGAAGATTGCGATTTGGTGTATTCTGATTTGGAAGTGGTTAGTGAAGATTTGGATATGTTACATAAATCGTATTGGAAGTTGAAAGGCTTTGAGAAGAAAGTGAAACGATATAACCATTTTGAAAGTTTGTATTTGAATAATTATGTGACAGGTTCTACAATGTTGGTGAAGTCGAAGTGGTTGGAGAAGATTTTGCCGTTGCCAGATAAGTCGAAATTTATTTTGCATGATTATTGGACAGCTTTGGTGGTGAGTAAATTTGGTAAAATGGCGTATGTGGATGAGCCATTGCTTAAGTATCGACAACATTTGGATAATCGCATTGGATCGAAAAGAAAGTCAGATGAAATGAGAGATTTCAAGCAAATGCGCGATTTGTTTTTGGAAGTGAAATTGGATCATTTTAAGACGTTTCTAAAAAGGCAAGATGTTTTTGAAGAGGAAAATTTGGAGCGTTTGAATAAAGTGTGTTTTCAATATTTTGAGGCTTTGAAAAAGGTGAAAAAAGGAAGTTTCAAAAATAGTCGATTGTTTTGGCGTTTATATAAATACGAAACTTTGGGATATGTGTTCCAGAATTATTTGATTTTGCATTGGCCAGTTTTGGCAAAGCCATTATTTTCAGTGAAGAAAGGATTAAAAAATTAAACATATGAGTGAAACCATGATAAAAATAACCAATTTAGTAAAAGAATATAAGATGTTTGCTCGCAAAAAAGATCGTCTGATGGAGGCGATGTTTCCGAATATTGTGCACAAACATGGCACATTTAAGGCGATGGACAACTTGAATTTAGAAGTCAGAAAAGGCGAAGTTCTGGGAATTTTAGGGAAAAACGGAGCGGGAAAATCGACGCTTTTGAAGATGATTACAGGGGTTGTCATTCCGACTTCTGGAACCATGGAAATCCATGGAAAGGTAAGTTCTTTGCTAGAACTAGGAACGGCGTTTAATCCGGATTTGACAGGTGTTGAAAATATTTATCAACATGGACAAGTTATGCGGACTTTCCAATGAACAAATTGAAGCCAAGAAACAAGAAATTATTCATTTTGCTGACATTGGGGAGCATTTGTATCAGCCAGTGAAAACGTATTCTTCAGGTATGTTTGCAAGGCTTGCTTTTGCTTGTGCGATTAACGTAGAGCCAGATATTTTAATTGTTGACGAGGTTTTATCGGTTGGCGATATGGCGTTCCAGCTGAAATGTTTTAAGAAATTCGAACAATTTAAAGAGCAAGGAAAAACGATTTTATTTGTCACACACGGAATTTCTGATGTTTTGAAGAATTGTACGCGAACGATAATTCTTGAAAACGGCAGAAAAATTTTTGATGGAGATGTTAAAACTGGTGTTGACAAGTACAAAAAAATTATGGTTGGTTTAGACATTGACTCCGAAATCAAAGAAACTGAAAATAAACCAGTTATACCAAACGATACACAAATTTGGAAAGAACATTTTGAAACGAATAACGAAGCCTTAGTTTATGGCACTAACGCAGTTGATATCTACGATTTTGGAATTTTTGACCAAAATGGAAACTATGCTGTAGCCATCAATAACAGTGAAATGACTACCATCAAAATGAAAATCAAAGTCAATGAGCCAATCGAAGATCCGATTTTTGCCATGACGATTAAGGACATCAAAGGCATGGAATATTGTGGAACTAACACCGTTGTTTACAAAATGGCAACAGGAACCTACCAAAAAGACGACCACATTTTAGTCGAATTCAAACAAGTCATTCCTATCGCGCCAGGTCGTTATACGCTATCTTTTGGCTGTACCAAATACAATGCGATGGGCGAATTAGATGTTTACCAAAGAAAATACGATGTGTTGTTCACAGAAGTTATTGCTTACCGAGAATGTATTGCTTTATGCGATTTAGACAGTGAAATAACCTATCAAAAGATTTCAACCTAACCTATTTTGGTGAACATAAAGTGAAGGAAATCTGAAAATTATGTGAATTTTCAACAAAGCAGAAAAGAAAGGAAAAAATCCCATGAAATTAAATTTAGATTTTTACAAAAATCAAGACCAATACAGTGATGGAGATATTGAAGATGAAATTTTACAATACATCGAAACCCACAATGAAACCAATTTAAACGAGGTTTTTAAAACCGATATCCGTTGGCCTGTTTTTTATCATTTAACCAATATTCGCCAAAATATCATCAACTGGTATCCGATGAAAAAAGGTGCCTCTGTGCTAGAAATCGGAGCAGGAATGGGAGCGATTACCAGTACACTTTGTGAAAAGGCTGAACGTGTTGTTTGTGTGGAGTTGTCCAAACGTAGAGCAACTGCAATTGCCAATCGAAATCAGGAAAAAGAAAACCTAGAAATCATTGTTGGAAACTTAAATGATGTTCAATTTACCGAGAAATTTGATTATATTACACTAATTGGTGTTCTAGAATATGCCAATTTATATACCCACACCGAACATCCGTACATTGATTTTTTGCAATATATCAAAAAATTTTTGAAAAAAGATGGCAAATTACTCATTGCCATTGAAAATAAATTTGGCATGAAATATTTTGCGGGTGCTCCAGAAGATCACACCAGTATAAAATACGATGGAATTGTCGGTTATGCCAATAAACAAGGAGTTCAGACTTTTGGCAAACAAGAATTGAAGAAAATGCTTCAACAAGTTGGGTTAAACCATACCAAATTTTATTATCCTCTGCCAGATTACAAATTGCCTAACAAGCTATTTTCCGACGACTATTTACCAAATGAACAAACTATCCAAGATTACACGATTTATTATTACGAAGGCACCAAAATTGAATTTGATGAAAAGAAAGCCTACCAAGAAACGATTAAAAATGGCCTATTTGACCAATTGGCGAATTCCTTTTTTATTGAAGCATCTGCCAAAAAAATTGCGACCAAAGTGGATTTAGCAAACGTAGAATTGGTACCAATTTCAGAGAATGAAAAACAATTTTATAACAAAGATTATACCAAATAGAAAGGTTGTAAGATGAGAAAAAAACTAAAAATCATAGGAATTATTTTTATTACATTAGCGTGTATTTATCTAGGGATTCAAACTCGCAAACAAAGTGCGATTTTGGTCACGCAAATACCAACGAAATCTGCGGGAACGCTTAGTTATATGGTTGAAACCAAAAATCATCAAATCATCATGATTGATGGAGGAGATGCACAAGAAAGCGAAACGTTGGAGAAATATTTGCAAGAAAAAGGCGGAGTTGTGGAAGCATGGTTTATCACAGGTGACCGTTTGCAAAATTTTGGTGCTTTACAGAAAATATTTGCAAACAATACCATTGAAGTCAAACATATTTATGTTGGTTTTAGTAGTAGCGATTGGCATAAATCCGAAGAAGCAGAAGCTGAAACGACGGAATTTTTACAAACGATTTTTGAAAAACAGCCAGTTACGCAAATTTCAGAGGATTTGGAAGTGTTAATCGATCAATTATATGTTAAAGCTATGTGTGTGACGAATCCAGAGGAAGGAAATAGCAAACGTGAGGAAAATCAAGGTCTAATTGTGAAAATCAATAATACTTATAAAAGCATGATTTTTATGGGAAATATGGCAAGTGAAGGGGCTAAAAAATTCAAAGACAATCACTTAGACGAAATCGATTGTGATGCGGTTCAAGTTTCTAATCGCACCGAGGATTTGATAAAAGAGGAAATTTATCAAAAAATGTCTCCACAATATTTATTTATGTCAGTTCCCAAAGACACAGACAAAACGGTAGCTGAGCGTTATCTCCAAAATTTGAAACAAGCGACCAATGCCCAAGAAACCTATGTGTCTGAGACGGAAGGACGTACTGTAAAAATATGGTAAAAAAGAAGGGAAAAAGAAATGTTAAACTTATCACATCGCATCAATCAAATCAAATTTTATATTGAAAAATATGGTTTTTTTAAAACCATCCGAAAATGTATTTTGGTTGTGGCAAGAAAAGTACTTCGCATTTTACAAGGTAGAAAAGACATCAATTATGGCGATTACGGTGACTGGATCCGTGCGAATGAACTCAAACAAACACAAATCGAGGAACAGGTCAAAAAGAAGTTTGATAAAATGCCCAAAATCAGTATTGTGGTTCCAATGTATCATACGCCAGAAAAATTTTTGAAAGAGTTGGTTCAGTCTGTCATGGAGCAAACGTATGCGAATTGGGAACTTTGTTTGGCAGATGGAAGTGAGAAACAAAATGAGAAATTCCAATCAATTTATGCACAAGATGAACGTATTCATTATCAATTGTTGGAGGAAAATAAAGGGATTTCTGGCAATACCAATGCAGCTATCCAAATGGCAACAGGTCAATACATTGCATTATTAGACCATGATGACACTTTGGCACCATATGCTTTATACGAAGTTGTTAAAACTATCAATCAGTATCCAGAGACAGAATTTTTGTATTCCGATGAAGACAAAATTGATGAAAGTGGAAATCGTTCAGAAGGATATTTCAAACCAGATTTTGCACCAGATACGTTACGTGCTCAAAATTATATTTGTCATTTTAGTGTTTTTCAAAAAGAATTGATGGACAAGTTAGGCGGTTTTCAATCCGAATTTGATGGTGCACAAGATTACGATATTTTCTTGCGTATGTCAGAAATTGTTAAGCCAGAAAACATCAAACACATTTCTAAAATTCTGTATCATTGGCGTGTTCATAAAGATTCTACTGCCAAATTGGACAGTCAGGCGAAAAATTATGCTTTTGATAATGGCATCAAAGCAATTGAAGCACATTTGGAAAGAATGGGTTTGAGGGGAACGGTTACCAATGGTTGTATCAATGGAATTTATCGTGTGGATTATGAAGTAAAGGGAGAGCCGAAAGTTTCAATTGTCATTCCGAATAAAGATGAAAAAGAGATTTTGGAAGTTTGCGTGAGTTCCATTTTGGAAAAAACGACGTATGGTAATTACGAAATTGTGATTGTTGAAAATAATAGTCAAACAGAGGAAATATTCGAATATTATCAAGAGCTAGAGAAACATCCTAAAATTAAAGTAGTGAAATATCCAAAAACTGGTTTTAACTATTCTGGAATTATCAATGTTGGGGTACAAAAGGCAAGTGGAGAGTACATTGTTCAGCTAAATAATGATACAGAACTGCTGACTTCAAATTGGCTAGAAATCATGCTTGGTTTTTGCCAAAGGGAAGATGTGGGGGCTGTTGGTGTAAAGTTGTTTTATCCAGATGAGACAATCCAACATGCTGGTATTATTGTAGGAATTGGTGGGATTGCAGGAAATCGTTTTAAAAGCATTCCCAAAAGTGGACATGGTTATTTTGCTGAAGAAAGTATGATTCAAAATTTAAGTGCAGTAACAGGTGCTTGTGTGATGTCGCCAAAGAAAGTGTATGAAGAAGTTGGGTTTATGAATGAAGAATTGGCAGTCGCATTTAATGATGTTGATTTTTGCTTAAAAATCCGTGAAAAAGGCTATTTAATTGTGTATACTCCAAATGTAGAATTCATTCATTACGAATCCAAAAGTAGAGGCTATGAGGATACACCAGAAAAGAAAAAAAGGTTTCAAAATGAAATCAACACTTTTGAAAAAAGGTGGCAAAATGTTCTAGACGAAGGCGATCCCTATTATAATATCAATTTGAGCCTAGATACTGAAGTCTACCACATGAAAAGTTGCAAAATTGATTACGATAAAAAAGCATAAAAGGGGAAAGTATGGTAAAACAAAAATTAGCTAAAATAGGCTATCATATCAAAAAATATGGAATAGGTCGAACCATTCAAAAAATTTTATTTCGTATTTTCAGATGTGACGAAAAAAAGAAAAAAGCGGAGCAAAAAATCTATCAAAATTGGATTTTGCAAAACGAGCCAAAGGAAGAGGAATTACAAGCGCAAAGGACCGTAAAATTTGCTTATCAACCCAAAATCAGTATAGTAGTACCGATGTATGACACAGATGAGAATTTTTTCTTAGAATTGTTAAATTCTTTGCTTGCACAAACCTATACGAATTGGGAACTTTGTTTGGCAGATGGAAGTAAGCAAAAAAACGAGACGATTTTTGCGATGTGTTCTCGATTTGGTAAGATAAAATATCAATTTTTAGGGAAAAATGGAGGAATTTCGGAAAATACAAATCGTGCTCTTGAAATGGCAGAAGGTGATTTTATTGCTTTTCTTGACCATGATGATTGTTTGCCACCATTTTGTCTTTATGAAGTGGTAAAAGCCATCAACGAAAATCCAAATGTAGAATTTCTGTATTCGGATGAGGATAAAATGGATGAAAAAGGGAAACGTTTTTTACCTTATTTTAAACCAGATTTTGCACCAGAAACGCTAGAATGTCATAATTATATGACGCATTTGGTGGTTGTCAAAAAAACTTTAGTGGATAAAATTGGTCTATTAAACAGCCAATTTGACGGTGCACAAGATTTCGATTTTGTCCTAAGAGCGACAGAAGCAACCAAACAGATTGTACATATTCCTAAAATCTTGTATCACTGGCGAGCCCACGCAAAATCAACAGCTTATGTGGCAGATACAAAACAGTATGCTTATGTGGCAGGTCAAAAAGTTGTAGAAGAACATTTGAAAAGAATAGGAAAAGTGGGCACAGTGGCAAATCCAGGTGAAGTACCAGGTGTTTACCAAATTAAATACGAAATAAAGGCAAATCCTAAGGTCTCTATTTTGATATTAAACAAAGAGGAATATCACCTATTAAAAAGATGTCTAACATCTATTTTGACATTGACGAGTTACTCGAATTATGAAATTTGCATATTAGATAATCACAGCAAGGAGCCTAAGACGATAGCTTTTTATGAAAAAATCAAGAATTATCCAAACATTCAAATTCGACGTGCCCAAAGTACCGAAAAAAGTGTTAGCCAAATCATCAATGCTGGTATTCAAGAAGCAGATAGCGATTTTGTTGTACAACTTTCGCGTTATTTAAAAATAGTAACACCAGATTGGCTTGAAAATGCGATAGGTTATGCACAGAATCCAGAAATTGGTGCTGTGGGAGCTAGAATTTATGCCTCCAATAAGGCAATTTGGCATGCTGGAATGGCTTATGGAATTTCTGGAACAGCTGAAAATTTACTGGTTGGTTTGCCATATGGTAAACATGACGATTTTGGACGAGAAGCTGCCACAAGAAATGTTAGTGCAGTCAGTGGTGCTTGTCTTGTGGCAAGACGTGAAATATATGAAGAAGTTGGCTTTTTGGATGAGACGTTGTTCCCGAATGATTTACAAGATGTCGATTTTTGTTTAAAACTACTTGAAAAAGGTTACAGAGTGGTGTATAATCCTTATGTAGAATTGATTTGGGCAAAAGCTCAAATGAAAAAACAGGAATATAGTACAGAAGAGGAGAATTTTCAAACCAAATGGAGCCATTTTTTAGAAAAAGCAGACCCCTATTATTCTCCATATTTTTCGAAAAACAAGGGCAATTTTGTCATAAAAACGAAAGGACAAGCAAATGATTGATAAACTCGAACAATTTTTTTTGCAAGTTGCAAGAAAGATAAAATTAGGAAAGTTAGCTGACCTTTATGAAGAACACCGAGAAGGCATGCGTTATCTTGTATTTGGTGTGCTTACGACGTTGGTAAATATTGTTGTTTCCGCGTTGCTGTATTATACGATACTTCACCAATTACCAGAAAGTTTAAAAGTTAATATCAGTACTATTATAGCGATTTTGGCGGCTTGGCTATTTGCTTATGTAACGAATAAATTATATGTATTTGATTCGAAAACCAATTCGATGAAAGAATTATTACAAGAAATTATATCTTTTGTCAGTTGCAGGATTGTGACAGCCATTGTAGAAGTTTGGCTGATGGATTGGTTAGTAACAAAATTAGGTTTGCATTATATGGGAATGAAAATTATAGTAAGTATTATCATTATTGTTTTAAATTTTGTATTTAGTAAACTAATTATCTTTAAAAAAGGAGAAAAAAATGGATAAAATAGCTGTTTTAATACCATGTTATAACGAGGAAAAAACAATTGGAAAAGTGGTGGAAGATTTTAAAAGGGAACTTCCAGAAGCTCAAATTTATGTGTATGATAATAATTCCAAAGACAAAACGGCAGAAATTGCAAGACAAGCAGGTGCGATTGTTCGATGTGAAACGAAACAAGGAAAAGGAAATGTCATTCGAACCATGTTTCGCGAAATCGAGGCAGAAAGCTATATTATGGTTGATGGAGACGATACCTATCCTGCTGAAAATGCACGTGAAATGGTCAATTGCATATTAGAAGAAAAAGTCGATATGGTGATTGGAGACAGACTTTCTTCCACTTATTTTACTGAAAACAAAAGGCGTTTCCACGGATTTGGCAATGTGCTAACACGTGTGATCATCAATGCAATTTACAAAGGCAACATTCGTGATGTGATGACAGGTTATCGTGCATTTAGCTATCAATTTGTTAAGACTTTTCCAGTGATGTCAAAAGGATTTGAACTTGAAAATGAAATGACCATACATGCTTTGGATAAAAATATGAAAATCAAAAATGTGATTATCGAATATCGCGACAGACCAGAACGGAAGTGAATCCAAATTAAACACCATTTCGGATGGCGTGAAAGTTATGAAAACGATTTTCATTTTGTATAAGAATTACAAACCATTTGCTTTTTTCTCGATTGTCGCAGCGATTATGTTTGGTATTGGTTTAGCATTTTTTATACCAGTTTTTATGCAATATTTGCACACAGGATTAGTGGGCAGAATTCCGACTTTGGTAGTCAGTGTGTTATTTTTCCTATGTGCTGTACAATCTTTCTTTTCAGGTTTGATTTTAGATAACATTATCAATACATCAAAGCAAAATTTCGAAATGCGATTAATTGATTGTCAGCACCGATTAAACAAAAACCAATAATCCGAAGGAATAACTAAAAAAGAAAGGAACCATTTTATGTCCCAAATTAAAGTTTCCATAGTAGTGCCAGTCTATAACGCAGAAAAATATCTAGAAAAATGTTTGCAGCCTCTTGTCAATCAAACTCTACCAGAAATCGAAATCCTTTGCGTAGATGATGGCTCAAAAGACAGTTCATCCCAAATCATTGACCAATATGCACAAACCTATCCTGAAAAAGTCAAAGCCTTTCATAAAGAAAATGGAGGAGAATGGTCAGCGCGTACGTATGGCTTAAAAAAGGCAGTTGGCGAATACGTTGGCTTTATGGATAATGACGATGTCCCTGAAATTACATGGGCAGAAAAATTATACGAAGCTGCTCAAAAAAATGATGCCGATATTGCTTTTTGTGGCTATGACAGAGTGGATTTAGACACAGGAAAAATCGTTGCCACCGAAATGACGCAATATGGCACCATGAACAAGCAAGTTGATTTTAACGATGATTTTATCGTGTATGCTAATCCGTCATTATGGAATAAAATTTATCGACGCGAGCGAGTAAAAGACGCGGAGTTTTTGCCATTTCGTGGTTGTAATGATACCTTATTTTTAATTCATTCGTATATAGATGGTGTGAAAAAATTGACGTTTATTCCAGATGTTTTGTATCATTATTCGTTGCGTTCGAGTTCGCAAATTCATAATATGAACAGACAAGATATTGAGAATTTGAAAAAATATTTGCTTGTGACCAAAGAAAAGGCTATTCAAAAAGGAATTTATGACGAATTTAAAGATTGTATGGAAGAGATGGCATTTTTGCATTTGGGGATTTCTTGGATGTATATGGTATCTTACGATAAAACTGTCAATATGCGTCAAATGACGAAAGAGGTCACGAAATACTTAGATGACAATTTTTCGGGTTGGCGAAAATCGAAGTTTTTCAAAATTTCACATTGTTTCCCAAAAGGTTTTAAATTTATTGCGATTTGGGGCGTACATTTGCTGTATCGCATGAGAATGCCAACCATTTATGTTTGGGCATATCGTTTTTTGGTGGATAAATTGGGAATTGATATTAAATGGTAAATAATAAAAAGAGGAGAAGAAAATTGGAAAAACTAAAACATTTCATAAATAAAGAAAATTATTTGAAAACCAAACTAGCCATAATTGCCATTTTAGCAATTATACTAGCTGTCATCTTTGAATACAAATTTTATACCATCTACATCGACAACGCCTACGACTCCAAAACCAGAATGATCATCATGACAATGGTTTTTGGATTTCTTGGTTTACATGCTATTTTCAAATTAAACGATTTATACGAATTTATCTACAAACACCGCTATAAACTAGCTGCTGGTTTTCTTCTTTTTGTCATGTTTTTTAAATTATCTGGTTCCTCTATTGTCAATTTTAACGATCAATTCCAAACCGAAACTGATGACAATCGTTTTCATTCGTTACTTGGTTTTGCCAGAATGGTCAGAACTGACGAATGGGCGACTTCCACTATGTATATTTTGTCCCAAGGTGTAGGAAATGATCAATTCCAATATTTTGATGATGAATTGCGTGGGACAACGACTGACATGTTCACTTTAGTAAACAGTCCCGTCAAAGATATTCTAATGATTGGCAAACCTTTTCAAATCATGTTTCTATTACTCGGCAATGATTATGGACTAAGTTTTTATTGGTATGTGCGTTTGATTGCCATGTTATTGGGCTCTTTCGAGTTATGCATGTTATTAACTAACCAAAAGAAACGTATTTCCTTGTGTGGCATGCTTCTTATTACATTTTCTGCTGCAGTCCAATGGTGGTATTGCATGGATACCCTCATTTGGGGACAAATCATTTTGCTTCTTTTGAACAAATTCATGACCACAGACAAAAAGAAAATCAAATATGTATGTGCTATTGGTGAAATTGTTGCTATCACATCGTATATTTTTATTTTGTATCCAGCGTGGCAAGTATCGTTTGCCTATGTATTTTTAGCCATTTTCATTTGGCTGATGATTCAAAATTTCAAACAAGGTTACAAAATTAACAAACATGATATGGCTGTCATTGGTGTGACATTATTGTGTGTGGTAGGGCTACTAATTCGCTGGTTTAGCCTGTCTGGAGACACAATTTCTGCCATTATGCATACAGATTATCCAGGTGAAAGGCGCGAAGTAGGCGGAGGAGCGACCATTTTGTATGCGTATTTTTACAATTTATTTTTCCCTTATAAATATTGTGCCAATCCTTGTGAAGCCTCCAGCATGTTATCCTTTTATCCATTGCCAATTTTGCTTTCAATTGTGTACATGTTATTCAATCCAAAAGAGAAAAAACATTGGAAATTCTTTTTTCCAACTATTGTAATTAGCATTTTTCTAACGATTTGGTGCAAATGGGGATTTCCAGAAATTTTGGCTAAATGTAGTTTAATGTCGATGACAACCGCACCGCGAGCAACTATTGCGTTAGGAACTTTGCAAATTTATATGTTAATCTATTTTTTTGGTGCTATGAGTCAAGAAACCAAGTGGTTTCCTAATGTAGTTGCCTATGGTTTGCCGATTTTTGCCACAGGTTATATGGTTTACCAAGCTGTCACAACATGCTTGTTGCCAGGCTATTTTGGTTGGGCGAAAATTTTAATTGCCACCATTTTGTTTGGGATTGCTATATTTGGAATTTTCAATAGCAATAAAGAAAAAATCAGAAATATGACATTATTGGTTTTAGGAGGGATTGCTTTGGTTACGGGACTTGCTGTCAATCCCGTTATTCGCACAACCGATGTGATTTACAAAAAACCAATTTGTACTGAATTTGCCAAAATTCGAGAGCAAGAGCCAGATGCTCTATGGCTTGGTGACGATACGGGGATTTATTTAAACAATTACATGGTTGCCAATGGACTTCGTACCATTGATTCGACCAATGTGTATCCGAATTTAGCGTTATTTGAGTTGTTGCTTGGCGAAAATGCACAGGCACAAAAACAGTTCTACAATCGCTATGAGCACATGAATATCAATATTACTGACCAAGAAACTCATATCGAGCTTCCAGCAGCTGATAATATGTTGATTTGGTTAAATTATCACGATATCGAAAAATTGGGGATTGACTATATTGTTGCCAAAAACGACATCAACGAACGTGGTTATGATATGGATTTTGAGCAAATTTATGAAGAAGATGGATTGTATATTTTTAAGCCAGTTTATGGAAAATAGAGATTTTGACGTAACCTTTTATTATATCATATTTTTGCTCAAAAGTCAAGTTGATAGAGAATAAAGATGTAAGTTTCTTGCAAAATTATCTGCAAGAAACTTTTTTTGCTATTGATTTTTGAGAAAACTTATGATAAACTAATAAAAAGGAGAAAACCAATGAAGAAAAAAATTTTATGTATGATTTTATTTTTAATTGTGGTGACAGCAAGTATTTTATTTTTTAGCAAAAGGCAAATGCCAGTAGAAGAACGAGCAAAACAAGCAGAAAAACCAGTTAATACCCAAATGAAAATTGTGACTTCTTTGGAAGATGAAATTTTGGATAATACTGCTTGGTGTGGAACATTTAATTTAATTTGGAATGATTTAAAAAATGATTTAGCAAAGCAAGATATTATTTTTTCGTCCCAACCAGAAGCTGTCAAAAACTTGAATAAAGGGACATTTAACACGTCCTATTTATCCGAAAACAGTTATTACAAAATTTATGGCAAACCAAGTTTGGCACTAAAAGCGGAAATTGAAAGTGCTATTCAAGAAAAATTTAATGAAACAAGTGATATTCTAGATGATTTTGATTGGAATAACGCAGGTGATAAAGATTATTTTTTATATGCAATGCTCAAAAAACAATTTGAATTTCCAAACGTATTTTCAGAGCTTGAAAATGGTCGATTTGGTAATTATGAAAATGTCCAATATTTTGGCATTGATGAATCTTCTGATCAACAATTAAAAGATCAAGTAGAAGTTCTATATTATACATCTAAAGACGATTTTGCTATAAAATTGATGACACAATCCAATGATGAAGTCGTTCTTGCCAAAGGATGTGAGCAAAATACGTTTGGGAAGATGTATGAAAATATTTTACAAAGAACGCAAAATTATGAAGGAAATTCTAGCTTTTCTGAAGAGGATTGTTTAAAAATTCCAACCATCAAATTTGATTTAAAAGAAGAAATCAAAGATGTAGAAAATCAGCCTTTTTATTTTGCTGATGGCAGTGAATACATGATTGATAAAGCCTTGCAAACGATTCAATTTGAATTGGATAAAAAAGGTGGGAAAATCAAAAGTGAAGCAGGCATGATGATTAAAGCAACATCGCTATTAACACCAGATGAGCCAAGACAATGTTTCCTAGACGATACTTTTACCATCTTTTTAGTCGAACAAAGTCAGGATTTACCTTATTTTGCAGCCAAGATTTCAGATATTACACAAGTCCAAAAAGAGGCAAAAGAAGTAGCCAATGTACCCAAAACAGAAGAAATGTCTTTTTTCGGAACAGTGATTGAATCAACGAATGATTCTATTATCGTTGAACCAAAAGAAGGACAAGAAATTCGAAAATCAGCGGATAAAATTGCAATTAATTTAGAAGAAAACATAGATTATAGATATGCTGTACGGAACTAATGTAAAAATTACTTACAATGGAGGCATCATGGAAACCTATCCAGCACAGGTTGACGCAATCGATATTGAAATAAAATCAGCCGAAAATTTTGAAATTCGTTTTACAGAACAACTGCATGAAAGCCAAAGCAAAGTACGCACCATTCTAGATAAAACACAATCGGAAACCTACGATTATAATATTTATGCCTATTTGGGCGATGTTGACATTATAATTGATGGAGAAGAGATGTCTCTTACGGATGCCTTATTACAAAACAAAATCACAATGGATGAAATCCTTGCCAAAGCCAACCAAGATGTTGAAGTAGGAAATATCACAGGTGATGAATACAACGATGGCGGAAGTGCGATTTATAGGTATGAAAATTATACCATGATAAAAGTGCATAATTTAAGTGGTAATCGAGATGTTTATTTTGGTCCAACCAATATGACATTAAATCATTTAAAGGTAGAATAAAAACCAAAAGTTTTTCGTTTTAGCTAAGGACGAGAAACTTTTTTTGTGTCTGTTGCTTTTTTTTTTTAGGTATGATATAACTATTTCATCAAAGGAGAGAATCATGGAAAAAAAAGTAGCAGTGCTGATTTCAACCTATAATGGTGAAAAATATTTGAAAGAACAGTTGGACTCAATTTTGCGGACAAACCTATCCCAACATAGAAATTGTTATTCGTGACGATGGTTCAACTGATTCAACGATTTCTATTTTGAAAGAATATGAGCGAAATTATTCGAATATTCGCTTAGCAGAAGGGAATAATCTTGGCTTTATCAAAAGTTTTTTTCGCTTACTAGAAACAGCCAATGCAGAGTATTATGCTTATTGTGACCAAGACGACATTTGGCTAGAGAACAAAATTGAACGAGCTGTCAATCAGCTAAATCAAGCAGATTCTACAAAGCCTAATCTAGCTTTTGGAAATTCTGATTATTATGATGAAAGAATGGAATTTATCGGTGAAGGAGAAAAACACAAAACATTTTCTTTTTTAAACTCGCTGTATGAATGTGTCACGCAAGGCATGACTATGGTCATTAACCAAAGGGCGAAAGAAATGATTTTGGAAAATATTCCAGAAAAATGTTTATTCCACGATTGGTGGACCTATATGATTTGTAGTGGACTTCGGAGAAGTTTTATACACGGATGAAACCGTTGTTCAGTATAGAAGATTTCAAAAAAATGCCACAGCAGAGGGACAAGGCATAGGGAAGATATTGATATGGCGTATCCAAAAATTACTCAAAGATAATGGCATGAAAGACATCAAAATCCAACAACAAGAATATAAAAAAATGTTTTATCATCAATTGTCAAGCCAAAATCAAAAATTATTAGATATTTTTGTGCAAGAAAAATATCACTTTTTCAAAGCCCTACGCAAAACATTCTATCCGCATAAACTAAGACGAAAAATAATAGACGATATGATCCTTCGTCTCTTATTCTTCTTCGGTATCCTATAAAAAAATTCAAAAAAATCCAAAGAAGGGATCCAAAAATGACCAACGAAAAAAAAATATTTTTAAAAAACTTTATATGGAACATAGCAGGAACAGGTCTAAATTCCTTTAACTCGCTATTTTTCTTAATCATTGTTACCAGAATCAATGGTCTAAGCGATGCTGGAATATTCTCGATTGCCTATGCAACTGCTTTTATTTTATATACAATCGGTGTCTATTCAGGCAGAATTTGTCAAGTAACGGATATTGAAAACAAAATAAAAGACAAAGATTATATCGTCAATCGAACGATAACGTGTATTTTAATGATTTTTCTTGCTTTTTTATTTGTTCTGGTAAAGCAATACACGCCTTACAAAGCGCGAATTTTTATTTTGCTTTGTTTATATAAAGGCACAGAAGCGTTTAGTGAGATATTGTATGGGATTATGCAAAAAAACGAACTTTTATATAAATCAGGTCAATCACTTACGATTAAGTCATTGGGAGGCTTATTGATATTTTTAATCATAGATTACATCACGCATAATCTTATTTTAGCTTGTTGTAGTATGGTTTTATTTAATATAGGAATCATTCTAATATTTGATTTTATTTTTGTTTGTCAAAAGCTAATTGATTTTGACACGAAAGTAGACAAACAAAATGTATGGCAGATTTTTAAGTCCGAATTTTTCGTTTTTGCCAATTCTTTTGCTGGAATTTATGTGTTAAATGCACCTAAATATGCGATTGACAATTATTTAACAGAAGATATTCAGGCGATTTTTGGTTACATCATGATGCCAGCAACTGTGATTACATTGTTTGCCCAATTTATTTTTATGCCGTATTTGAGCAAATTAAAGGAATTATTCGAAAAGAAAGATATGAAAGCTTTTCGTTCCATTTCTTTTAAAATAAAAATGGTGGTTTTTGGTTTTGGAATACTGGCGACTATAGCAGCATTTGTGATTGGTCCAGAAGTGCTAAGCTTGATTTATGGAAAGGAATTACGCCCTTATCGTATCCATTTAACGATAATTTTGGCTTCGTATATTTTGTATGGAATTTCCTATGTAAATTTGGTTTTATTAACCACGATGCGTAGTACCTTTGTTCAATTTATTGTTTATGTGATAACCATGATAGTAGCTTGGATTGGCTCAAATTTACTGGTACAAAATTTACAAATCGATGGAGCGGCTATTTCGTGTGCGATTACACTTAGTATACAATTTGGATTATATACGATTGTAACAAAAGTGATTTTTAAGAAAGTAGAACAAATATCAAAAAACGAATTTTAAGCCATTTTTTCATAAAAAGAGACATAAATGACTAAAAGTTACTGGAAATGAAAATAAGACCACTTTTTGATGTTTCTAGAGGCATAAAAAGACATAACATCCCAAAAATGACTTTTTGAACAAGGCGTTAGAATGGTTAGAAATACCCTTTTATAACAAGAGTAGACATAAATCATTAAAAGATGATAAAAACCTTAATAAGGGGCTATTAGAGCCCAAATAAGCGATTTGAAAAAATAAAATAGTAAAAATTAATGTATGATTAAGGAGGAAAAAATGAAAATTTTAGTAACAGGTGGTTTGGGATTTTTAGGTTCCCATATTTGTGTAGAATTGTTGGAAAATAACGATGAGGTTATTGTGGTAGACAATTTATATAACAGTAAAATGGAGGTAAAGGATAGAATTGAACAGATTGCCAAAAAGCAAATTCAGGTCTATATTGGTGATTGTGCAGATGAAACATTGATGGGCAAGATTTTTTCAGAAAATACCATAGATAGTGTTATTCATTGTGCTGGTTTGAAGGCAGTTGGTGAATCGGTTGAAAAGCCAGTTTTGTATTATCAAACGAACTTAGGAACTACGTTGAATTTGCTTAAAATCATGCAAAAACAGCAAGTGAAAAAGATTATTTTTAGCTCAACTGCAACTGTTTATGGTATTCCACAAAGTCCACAAGTGGATGAAACTTTCGAAACAGGAAAAACAACTAATCCATATGCGACTTCCAAATATATGATTGAACGTATTTTAGAAGATGTATATGTTTCAGACGATACTTGGAGCATTGGTATTTTGCGTTATTTTAATCCAATTGGTGCACATGAGAGTGGCTTAATTGGAGAAGAACCAAATGGAATTCCGAATAATTTAATGCCTTATATTTTAAAAGTTGCCAAAGGAGAATTGCCAGTTTTAAATGTATTTGGAAATGATTATGATACGCCAGACGGAACAGGGGTTCGTGATTATATTCACGTAGTAGATTTGGCAAAAGCACATTTGCAAGCAGTCAGAAAGTTGAATCAAGGAACTGGAATTTATAAATATAATATTGGAACAGGTACTGGTTATAGTGTTTTAGATATTATTCAAAATTTTGAAAAAGCAAATGGCATAAAAATCAATTACCAAATTGCATCAAGAAGGGCAGGAGATGTGGCAGCTTGTTATTCTAGTCCAGCTAAAGCCGAAAAAGAGCTTGGTTGGAAGGCAGAAAAAAATATTGAACAGATGTGCAAAGATGCTTGGCGTTTTGCTAGTAAAAATTAAGTAAGAATGGATTTTTTTATGAAAGTTGCAATGATTGTTGTTAATTATAACGAGGCAGAAAATACTGTAAAATATGTCAAAAAGATAAGCGAATATGAAAATGTACACAAAATTGTAGTCGTAGATAATGCATCTACGGAGTTAAATGGCTTAGATGTTCTTAAGGAAGTGCAGAATGAGAAGGTTGTCATGGTGGAGTCTAAAAAAAATGGCGGTTATGGTTATGGGAACAATTTTGGGGTACGCTATTTAGAGGAACAAAATGAAATATATGATTATATCATTGTTTCGAATGTGGATATTGCCATCGAAGAATCAGCGATTGAGAGATGTTTACAGGTACTAGAAGACGATGAAAAAATAGCGATTGCAGCACCAAGAATGGTCAATGCTGCTCATCAACCAATTCGAAGAAGTGCATGGAAAATGAGAACATTTTGGTTAGATGTGATTCATTCGACTAGATTTTTGGAAGCCATTTTTTATAAAAAATTACGTGCTGGTGAATATTCGGAAAAAGAATATGGTCAGAAAATTTTAGAGGTCGAAGCGATTTCTGGTGCATTTTTTATTGTGAAATATCCAATTTTTAAGGAAATTGACATGTTTGATGAAAATGTATTTTTGTTTTATGAAGAAGACATTTTGGCAAAAAAAATAGAAGAAAAACAGTATAAAATTGTTAGTGTCAATGATGTTCAATTTGTGCATTATGAAAGTCAGACAATTGGGAAAACGATGAATTATTATCGTAAGATGAAGGAAATGTTTTGTAGTAAAATGTATTATCATAAAACATACAATCATATAAGAAGGTGGAAAAGTGTTTTATTTGAGTTATTGAATATCATTCGAAAATTGGAATTGTGTGTGGAAATTCCCATTCGAAAGATACTTAAAAAATAAGATGAAATCTTAGTTTATTTCCAAAAACAAACAACCAAATTAACATAATTTCATACAATATAAGAGAGAATATTTTGTCATAATATAGCTGATGAAACTATTCTTGAATTGATGAAAAAGGAGGTTATGTTTTTTTGGAATTAGCTGGGAAAAATATTGGATATGGTCTAACTGGATCATTTTGTACATTTCGAGCAACCATCAAAGAAATGGAAAAGTTAGTAAAAATGGGTTGCCATGTTTTTCCAATTATGTCGTTTAACAGTTATCAATTGGATACAAAATTTGGAAAAGCACAAGATTTTATTGATGAAATAGAGGCATTGACAGGAAATAAAATTATTCATACCATTCAAACCGCAGAACCGATTGGACCAAAGAAAATGTTTGATATATTAATCGTGGCACCATGTTCTGGAAATACAATAGCAAGGCTTAGTCATGATATAATCGATACACCAGTAGCTATGGCAGTAAAATCGCATTTAAGAAATGAAAGACCTGTTGTGATTGGTATTAGTACCAATAATGGTTTGAGTGGTGCGGCAGAAAATATTGGAAGATTGTTAAATAGAAGAAATTATTATTTTGTACCATTTAAGCAAGATAATCCGATTACCAAGCCACGTTCGATCGTATGTGATTTTAGTTATATCACAAAAACTTTAGAATATGCTTTAGAGGGAGAACAAATTGGGCCAATTATGTTGTGAATATAATTTTTTTGCAAAAAGTATTTTATTTTTTTGAAAGTTATGTTACAATAAAGCCATTACAGATGAGGAGGGAATTATGAAAGATACAAAGGATAATCAAACCGAAGAGCCACGTGAAAAAATAAACTTTCAATCGTTTCGGAAATGTATGTTTAATGATTATTGCTGTATTAATTGTAGGAAATGCGTTATTGATTTATTATATGATGAATTTATCAGATTATAGTGGAAAAATAGAAAATTTGACAGAGGAAAAGAATGTGGTATCCAACCAAACAGAAGAAGTAGATACAATTGCTAATCTTTTAAATACAGTTGTTACCACCAATAATACGACCAATTCTACAACAGTAGAGGCAACCGATGCGAGTAATAGAAAAGTGATGAATGAAAATCTAATAGTTTTATATAATGGTTTAATTTTAGATACTACCAAAATGGATCAAGTAGAACTAAAATATATAGATAATACAAGTGTAGACAAAGATAAATATGTGATTACGTATAACAACTATGAAAATTTTGCTTATACGGATTCGACTTTAGGAAAACTAAGCACGCCGATTTATGATAATTTAGTGAAAATGGAAGGCATAGGAAAAGTTGCTATTTCAGAGAGCTATCAAGCCATACCAAATCCGATAAAAGTTATCAATAGTTTGCCAACTGTCGTTTTAGAGAACAATCGCAAATTAGAAGAATTTGATTTGATAAAAACGATTTTGGTCGATTTAGAAGGGAATGGAACAGAAGAATATGTCACCATTTTAGCCAATAAAAAAACAGGATATTCAAAAATATCACTTTACAATTCAGTAGGAGAGCTTATTTCAGATTTAGCATACATTGAGAAAAGTAAATGGAATCAAACGACTAATGCAGAATATTATTTAAGTTTAGACAATGTCAATATTCTAGATGTTGACAATGATAACATTATGGAAATATTAATAGAAATCCCCAAATATGAAGGCGGTCCAGCGGTTAGTATTTTGAAATATAAAAATGGAGAAATAGCAGGAAAAACAAATATTGAATGTTCGTTATTACCATAATGAAAAAAAGCTTGATTTTTAGGCAAAGGTATGTTATAATAAAAAAACAATAGATGAAATGGAAAAAAATGGAGGTTTATTTACAATGGAAATCGCAAAGAATATCATTATAGGAATATATTTTATTATCTGTGCTATCTTGGTTGTGTTAATCTTAAAACAGTCAAAAGAAGATAGCGGAGCATCTGGAACAGTGATGGGAGCTGGTGCTAATAATTTTTACGAAAAAAATAAAGGAAGAACGACCGAAGGA
The DNA here is from genome assembly GCA_947653235.1 of uncultured Clostridium sp. Classification (GTDB taxonomy): domain Bacteria; phylum Bacillota; class Clostridia; order TANB77; family CAG-508; genus Scatovivens. Next base: position 81,792 of record CANTGH010000001.1, on the reverse strand, counting down.
AAAATGAAACGAACAACCATTGGTTTAATGATTGTTTTTGTTTTGCTAACCATTGTTCTTGATATTTTATATGTGATGTAAAAATCAACTAAGGGCACGAAAAAATCGTGTCCTTATCTTTTGTGTGAACAAATTAGAAAGGAAATCAAATGGGCAAAAAGAAAGAGAAAAAAATCATAGGCATATTTCGTGCCAATGAAAAAGGATTTGGGTTTGTAGAAATAGAAAATGAAGCAGAAGACATTTTTATTCCTTCTTCATTTGTAGGTACGGCTTTAAATGGCGATACTGTTGAAATCAAAATCTTAACACCCAAAACAAGTGACAAACGTGCAGAAGGAAAAATCATCAAAATCCGAAAACGCGAGAAAGAAAGGGTAGTAGGAACTTTCCAAAAAAGCCGAAATTTTGGGTTTGTTGTGCCAGATGATAAAAAACTAGGTACTGATATTTTTATTGCCAAAAATCGTAGCCAAAAGGCAAAAAATCATGACAAAGTCGTAGTCAAAATCATAAAATATCCAGAAAAAGGGAAAAACGCCGAAGGCGAAATTGTGGAAGTGCTGGGGAATGTTAATCAAGCAGGAATTGATTTGTTGTCAGTCATCAAAGAATTTGATTTACCAAACGAATTTCCAGAACCAGTTATAAAAGAAGCCAGAAGTATTTCGCAAAAAATTAGCCAAAAAGATTTGAAAATAATGCCCGGAAAAAATAGAATTGATTTGCGCAATAAACCAGACATGCACATTTTTACCATAGATGGTGAAGATGCCAAAGATTTAGATGACGCTGTTTGGGTAGGAAAAAACGATCATGGCAATTATTTATTAGATGTGCATATTGCAGATGTCAGTCATTATGTCAAAAAAGGTTCCAATTTGGATAATGAAGCTATTTTTCGAGGAACCAGTGTGTATTTATTTGATCGTGTCATTCCCATGCTTCCATTTGAACTTTCCAACGGAATTTGTAGTTTAAATGCAGGACAAGACCGTTTAGCCCTTTCCTGTTTGATGGAAATTGAGCCAAATGGAAAAGTCATAGCATCCGATGTTTACAAATCGGTTATTCGTGTGACAGAAAGAATGTCGTATACAGCTGTCAACCAAATTTTGACCAATTCGGATGAAACCGTGGTGAAACAATATCAAAAATACCTTTCCGATTTTAAATTGATGGAAGAATTAGCACATATTTTGAAAAATAGGCGTGTCAAATCTGGCTATTTGAACTTAGATATTCCAGAAAGTAAAATTATTTTGGATAAAAACGGACGAGCAGTTGATGTGAAAAAATATGAAACCACCTTTGCCAACGAAATCATCGAGCAATTTATGCTAACAGCCAATGAAACCGTTGCCGAAAAATTTTATTGGATGAATTTTCCATTTATTTATCGTGTGCATGAAGAACCAGATTTGGAAAAGGTCAAAGAACTAAATAAATTTTTATGGAATTTTGGGCTCAAAATTCATATCAATCAAGAAAAAGTGCATCCAACAGAATTTGCAAAGGTTATAGCACAAGTTAAAGGCAAACCAGAAGAAAGAGTTGTTTCCAATTTGATTTTAAGAACTTTAAAATTAGCCAAATACGAAAACGAAAACAAAGGTCATTTTGGCATTGCTAGCAAATTTTACTGTCATTTTACATCACCGATTCGAAGATATCCTGATTTATTCATTCATCGCATGATTTCAGAATATTGGCAAGCAGGAGAAAGTTTAAAAACCCAATACGAGCTAGATAGTGAAAAATATGCCAAAAGTTCCTCTGAACGTGAAACCATTGCCACAAAAGCCGAAAGAGAAGCAGAAGCCATCAAAAAAGCCGAATATATGGAAAACAAAGTCGGTGAAGAATACGAAGCGATTATTTCTTCTATTACGCCATTTGGTATGTTTGCGGAATTAGAAAACACCGTAGAAGGCTTAATTCGATTTGAAAATATGGGGGATGAATATTATATTTATGACGAAGACAAAAAACAACTCATCGGAGAACACACAAACCGTGTTTTCAAAATCGGAGACAGTATCAAAATTCGTGTGATAGAAGCAAGTAAGTTATTGAGACGAATTAGTTTTGAATTAGTAGAAGAAAATGAAGGAGAGAAAGAGCAGGAAAATGAACCACTATTTTGAGAATTTAAAGGAAAGTATCAAACTATATTTTCATATTTTATCACCAGAAATACCAACATTTTTAGAGGATTATATTGCGACACCACCAATGCAAAAACAAAGTCAGATTAGTGTCACTTGTGGTACGATTTATTCGAAACTGTGTCCTTATGATTGGTATTCGAGTTTGGATCATAGTGTAGGAGTAGCATTGATTATTTGGCATTTTACCCAAGATAAAAAACAAACTTTAGCTGGTCTTTTTCATGATATTGCTACACCTGCTTTTAAGCACACAATTGACTTTTTAAAAGGTGATTATGAAACACAGGAGACCACAGAAGCTTTAACGACGCAAATCATAACGGAATCCAAAGAAATTATGAAATTGCTGGAAAGAGATGGTATAAAAGTCGAAGAAGTGAACGACTATCATCGTTATCCTATTGCGGATAATGACACACCACGGACTTGCCAGTGACCGACTAGAATACACTTTTTCAAATGGTTTCGGTGCGATGGTAAGTACAGAAAAAAATTGTGGAGTGTGAAAGAGATTGCACAAATGTATCAAAACATCCAGATTATGACAAACGAAGAAGGTCTTCCTGAACTGGGTTTTCAAAACATCGAAATGGCCGAGAGATTTGTGCATGGTATGAGTGAACTATCCATGGTGTATAATTGTAATGCCCAAATTTTTTTGATGCAATTTTTAGCAGACATTCTGAAAAAATGTTTAGAGAAGAAGTGGATCAATAAAGGGGATTTGTACAGACTTTCTGAAAAAGAAATCATTGAAAAAATGGAACATTTACCAGAAGATAACCCCTCGAAGTGTTTTGCCATCTGGAAAAATGCGACGCAAATCCAAGAAAGCGATGAAAAACCTGTGGGAAAATATAGTGTACATATTGAAAATCTAAAAGTTCGCTATATCAATCCCTTGGTGAAAATAGGTTCTCAAGTTAGACGTATTAGCGAAATTTCTAGTGAGGCCCAGCAAGACATTCAAAAGGCATTACATAGCAAAACAAAAAAATACGCGTATTTGGATTTTGGGGAATTTACGTTTGGCGAAAGTTGACACATTTGGGATTTTATGCTAAAATAAACGTCAAGAAACTATAGTCGATTTTCTTTACAATAAGAGAGGAGCGAAAACATGCAGGATATTGAAACTATCATTCAGACTTCTACATTCCAAAAGAACGGCACGAGCTGGAAGAACAGAATGGTAAAGAAGTGGTAGATACAGTTTTTGGCAAAGCTACGTATCTTGAACAAGTGGAGACAGTGATTTTTAGAGAATTGTAATGACGATTGGCGATTCGGTTCAGCTTACAGTGGAAAAAATTTTCCATGAAGTAAAGGAAGAAATCATGGGTAAGTAACCCAGTAATAAGGCTTCATAGCGTTTGCGAAATAAGCGCTATGAAGTTTTTCTTTTCCATTAGTTATATTAAGAATGTAGAAAGAATAAAATAGAAAAAACAATAAAAGGAGAGAAAAAATGAAAATTGATTTACAAACAAACTTAGGCTTAGCGCCCAATCCAGTAGCGATGATTTCGTCAGGTGATAGGCAAAACAGCAATATTGCCACCATTGCTTGGACAGGAATTATCAATTCGGAACCGATGATTGTGTATGTTTCCATTCGACCTTCGCGTTTTTCGCATGAAATCATTACCAAAACAAAGGAATTTGTGATCAATTTGCCAGATGAAAAGTTGGTGAAAACGGCAGATTTTTGTGGAACAAAATCGGGAAGAGAAGTGGATAAATTTGCAGTTTGTGGCTTGACAAAAGGAGAAAGCAATGTAGTCAAGGCGCCGTATATTGTAGAGTGTCCCATCAATTTTGAATGTAAAGTGAAGGATATTCAAAAATTTGCCTCTCATGAAATGTTTGTAGCAGAAGTGGTAAAAACGCATTGCGATGAGGAAATTTTGGGCGAAAATGGTGAAATTGATTTTGCCAAAGCCAATTTGGTGACATTTGCGGGGAAACGATATTATGCGTCAAATCAGGAAGTTGGATTTCGAGGTTGTGGCGTGAAAGATAAGGATTAAAGGCGAAATTTTCAGTTGTCAATTTTTTCTTGACAACTGAAATTGTCAGATTGACAAGAAAAAGAATTATATTTTTTACAAAAAAATGGAGATAAAAATGAAGAAAAAGCAAACTAACCCAGGATTTTTTACCCAATTGTTTCACAAAGACAGCGAAGAAATCCGAATGTTAAAACAAGTCAAAAAGAAAATTCGAAAAATAAAAACGATCCCAGATTTAGAAGCTTTGGAAGAAGAATTGATTGCGATTGGTGTTTTGGATCCAGCCGAATTGGAGAAAAGGAAAAAGGCGAAACGTAAAAAAAGAAAGTCGGAGAAAGAGATTTTTGAGGAACGTGTTCGTTGTAATTTGGAAATTATCAATCGCACGATTTTGGTGGGAAAACAGTTTAAGGAAGAGCAAAAAATGCGAAAAGATGAGGTGCGATTTCAAGATAAAGAAGAAAGAAATATCTCAAGTGGTGGAAAATCAAGAGAGCGAGACGAGAAAATAAGATAAAGGAGAAGATGAGAGAAAAACTGTTTTTTATGTAGATAAAGAAAATAACAGGGAAATGGAAATTATTTTACAAAATGCGAATGTGTGGATCAATGTTGAAAATTTAACAAAATTATTTCAAGTTGACCGAACAGGGATTGTAAGGCATATTCAGCATATTTATGAAAAGGGCGAATTGGCAGAAAATTCAACTTGTGCATTTTTTGCACAAGTTCGAAAAGAGGGAGAAAGAAGCGTTACAAGGAATATGGCTTATTATAATTTGGATATGATAATTGCGATTAGTTATCGTGTGAATTCAAAAGCTGCTATCGAGTTTCGAGCCTGGGCGAACCAAGTGACGAAAGAGGCAATGACCCAAAAATTGGCAAAGGAACTTTTGATAGAGGGCAAACGTTTGACAGTATGGACAAAGTGTTGGCAATATATTAGGAAGAAAATCGAAGAGTGGAGAAGAAGGAAATAATTGGTTTCTCAATTGTCAATTTGAATCAATCGCTAGGAAAGGCGGAAATAGAAAATATTTATGTATTGCCAGAATATAGAAAAAATAGAATTGGAACTGCCATATTGGATAAAATTTTACAAGAATTGAAAATTAGAAACTACAATAATGTAAATTGTTTAGCAGATGAGGCAACGGAATTTTATAGAAGATATGGATTTACAAAGGGAAAAAATTTTGTATGGATGGATATGGTGTTATCAGAAGAATTTAAAGGGGATTAGAGAGATGGTAAATGTTGTTTTAGGAATTGTTGAAAGAGAAAATAAAGTGTTTTATTTAAAAAATCGCAGAAATATTTGAAATTGGATTGCTATCGAGATGAAAAAGGGAATTATTTTTGGAAAAAGTAAGGAAATTTGAACGAAAGGGAGCATGAAAAGGGAGTGAGAAATATGCTAAAAAATGCCATAAAACATTTTATATTGATTACAAAACATAAATGGCTTGTAGGCAAGTTGTGTATAAAAGCGGGGCAGCCGTTTAGAGGTTTGATGCATGATTGGTCGAAGTATTCGATAATAGAATTTTGGGAGTCAGTGCGCTATTATGATGGCACACGTTCTCCAATTAAGGGGTGCCTCGAACAAAAAAGATATTCAGAGGCATGGTTACATCATAAAGGCAGGAATAAACATCATTATGAATATTGGTATGATCCAAAGGCACCAGAAAAGACGCCTGTTATTCCATACCCATATGCGATAGAAATGGTATGTGACCGCGTGGCAGCAGGGATTGTCTATGAAGGAAAGAATTTTAAGCAAGATGAGCCATTGAGATTTCTGGAAAAAGAACAGAAGGAGGGGGCAATTTCTCCATTTATCAATGAGAAAACAGAAAAATTTCTCATGAAAGTTTTTACGCAAATGAGTGAAAACGGGATAGAAGAAACGTTGAAGGCAAAAAAGTTAAAAGAATGGTATCAAGAATGTTGTATGAAATAGAATTTTGATAGAAATTAGAATGAGTAGAAAATTTGAACTTGTGCAAAAAATGCACAAGTTCGAAAAAGCAAGGTGTAAGAAGGAATAGCAAGATAAAAAATAAGATAGATGAGGAAAAGTAAAATGAAGAAAAACGAAGAATATGTTGTAGAAATTTTAGATCAAGGATTTGGAGGCGAAGGAATTGCTAAAATTTCTGGACAAGTTGTATTTGTGGAAGGTGCGATAAAGGGCGAAAAAGTGAAAATTAAAATTCTGAAGGTGACTTCTAAGATTTGTTATGCGAAATTGTTGGAAGTTTTAGAAAAATCGGAACATAGAATGGCTTCTAATTGCGATACCTATGCTCAGTGTGGCGGTTGTCATTTGCGACATATGGATTATGCTTATACGGTTGAAATGAAGAAACAAGCAGTGGAAAATACGCTTCAAAAGGCAGTGGGAAGAGCTGTAAAGGTAGATGAAGTTTTGCCTATGGAAAATCCGTTTTATTATCGCAATAAATTGCAATTTCCAGTTGGAATAAATGAGGCGGAAGAACCTGTTATGGGAGTTTTTGCCAAGAGAAGTCATCGTATTATTGAGGTGAAGGATTGCCAAATTCAAAACCAAGTGGCTCAAGCGATTGCTAAGGATATTTTTGAATTTGCGAAGCAAAATGGCATAATGGCTTATGATGAAAAAAAGCAAACTGGTTTGTTAAGACATATTGTTATTCGTACAGCGCATAAAACGGATGAAATTATGGTGACTTTGGTGGTGTATCAAGAAAAAATCCCGAAGGAAAAGGAATTGGTTGCTTTTTTGAGGAAATTGTATCCAACGATTAGGACTATTGTCAAAAATGTGAATATGAGAAATACGAATGTGATTTTGGGACAGAAAAATGTAGTTTTGTTTGGAGATGGTTATATAACAGATGAGTTGTTGGAGAAGAAATTTAAGATTTCGAATATGTCGTTTTATCAAGTGAATCCTGTGCAAACGGAAAAATTGTATGCCAAGGCGATTGAGTATGCTGATTTAAAGGGAAATGAGACGATTTTTGATTTGTATTGTGGGATTGGCACGATTGGGATTTGTGCTTCTAGCAGAGCTAGTCAGCTATTTGGTATTGAAACGATTCCAGAGGCAATCGAAGATGCGAGGGAAAATGCGAAAATTAATTGTATTTCGAATAGTGAGTTTTTGGTTGGTGATGTGGAAATGATTTTGCCAGAATTGATAAAGCAAAGAGGGATTTTGGCGGATGTTGTTTTTGTTGATCCACCACGCAAGGGTTGTGATAAAATGGTGTTACAAACTTTGCTTACAATTGAGCCGAAAAAAATCGTTTATGTGAGTTGTAATCCAGCGACTTTGGGGAGAGATTTGAAGGTGTTGGAGGAAAAGTATGTGTTAGGAAAGTTGGCGGTTTGTGAGATGTTTCCTTGGACGGAGCATGTGGAGTGCGTTGCAGTGCTTAATCTTAAATAACTCTGAAATTATTTCTACTGTAAGGATAGATAGATTAAATATTAGAAAATTTATTTTATATATCTAACTAAAATCTAACCAAAGTAAAATTTTAATTAAATATAAATAAATTATGAAAAATTGTAAATAAGTAAATCTAGTTTAGAAAAAATGCTAAGCTAGATTTTTTAATTCTTAAAACTAAATGCAGAAGAAATAGCTTCAGCAGATAGTAATTTGGAATTTATGTCTAAATGAGCATATACATTAGCAGTAGTAGAAAAATCGGAATGACCAAGCCATTCTTGAATTGCTTTCATAGACACATTTCTTGCTAATAATAAACTAGCACAAGAGTGTCTTAAATCGTGGAAACGAATATGTCTTAAACCATTATTTTTTAACAGTAAAGGAAAATGCCTTGTAACATAATCAGGTTTTACGATAGAGCCATCAGGATTTAGGCAAACATATTCTTCATATTGGGTATTATAGCTTTTCTTAAATTTCCTTTTATAATATTTCTGTTGCTTTTTAGCATTTTCTAAAGCAATTATAATTTCATCAGTTAATGGCAAAGTTCTATGACTAGCATTTGTTTTAGTTCTGTCTTTTCCTAAAATTCTATTTGTACCCTTTATTTTAACTTCTACAATTGTATGCTTAATTGTGATTGTTTTATTTTCAAAATCAATAGCAGACCACTTTAAGCCTAAAACTTCACTTCTTCTTAAACCATAAAAAGCTGTTAGTAAAATAACTAAATGAAGTGGATCATTTTTAGATTTTTTAAAAAGTGTATTTAATTCATTTTCGGAATAAAATAAACCAACAAAAATATTCTTTTTAGGACGTTTTACTTTATCAGCAGGATTATTAACAATTAAATCATTTTTAAAAGCATAATCAAGTGATTTTCTAATAATAGCATGATAACGAATAACAGTAGTAGGTTTTAATCCATCAGCTAATAAAATATCATAAAAATTTTGAATATGTATAGGTTCTAGTTCTAATAGCTTAATAGGATTTAAAGTAAAGTAATTTTTAATCCTAGAATTAATCATTTGTAAGTGAGATGTATAGGTGGTTAATTCAAGATTACTTTTTACTTTTTCAATCCATAATTTTAGGTAGTCAAAGTAAAGAATATTCTCATCATAATATTTGTGAGAATCCATTATATGCAACTTTTCTCTAAATAACATATATTTTTTAGCTTGTTCATCATTTTCTTGTTTAATACGTTCTTGCAAATTAAATGATTTTTCAAATTGTTCTCTATATTCTTCTGCTTTTTGTAAAGCCAGACTTTTATTACCACGAGCTACTTTAATTCCAGTAGAAACCCATTTTTGTTTTCTTTTATTGTTATCATCTTTATAATTAATTACTGCTTGATATATATTATTTTTTTCGTGTAAACTAACTGTTATATTTTGTTTTCGTAGGTTTTCTGTTACATTTTGCATAAATAACTCCTTTCGTTCATAACAGAATTGAATTTACCTACTATTTATAATATTGGAATTATAATAGCATATATTTAATCAAAAATCTAGTTATGAGCAATTTTTTTTAGTGAGATATAAAATTACATCAGCTTTTGCAATTTTATATTGTCGACCTATTTTGACAGATTTAATAATATTGTTTTGTAGTAAATGATAAGCTAGTTTTTTGCTAATACCACCTAACATTAGTTGCAATTCTTTAACATTTACAACATCAGGATAATTTTTAAACATAGATTTATAGTATTTTTGAGAATTACTACACATTTTCATACCTCCAACAAGTAAAATATGTTTATGAAAGAAGTATAACAAGATAATTTTGAAAAGTATACTGCAGTATTTTGCAATGTTTTTGCAAAAAATTATGTTAAATATAAAAAAGTGTAACAAAATATTTTTGACAGAAAATTTTATTGTCCTTAAATTTCAAAAAAAATTTAAGGGCAGGATAAGGAAAGCAGAGACTTTCCTGTAAACATGTAGAAAGACAAGCTTTCTAATCATCTGCAAGAATTATTCATTTGCAGATAAAATGCAGAGTACGTACACTTCGGTGTATTTTTATTGAGAACAAAGCTTTGTATGTCTTGTAAATAAAGCAAAATTATGTTAGAATGTAAGTGGAAAAATATTTCTAGGAAGGATAAATTAATGAAAACTTTAAAATTTAGAAAAGAATTGAGTGAACTAATATTAAAAAATGAAAAAACAACAACTTGGAGAATATTTGATGATAAAGATATAAAACAAGGAGATATTATGCAATTTTTGGTATGGGAAACTAAGGAAGTATTTGCAAATGCTAAAATTGTAGATGTAGTTGAAAAGAAATTTAAAGAATTAAATAATCAAGATTGGGAGGGACACGAAAAATTTGAAACCATGGAAGAAATGTATGTAACATACAGTAAATATTATAATAAAGAAGTAAATGAGAACACAGTTGTAAAAATAATAAAATTTGAATTAATTTAAAAGAAAGGTAAGAGTATTTTTATGAATGATAAAAAATGTAAAAAAATAGTATTGACAGGAGGAGCATGTGGAGGAAAGACAGAATCTTTACCGTTTATAAAGGAACATTTTACTAAACTTGGATATGATGTCTATATAGTAAATGAAATGGCAACAATACTAATACTTGGAGGGATTACAGCACGAAAAGTAGGTGGCAAAAATTTCCAAGAATTAGTAGTGGGAATGCAGATTGAAATGCAAAGAACTTTTGAAAATGCAATTTCATTATCAGAAAATAATAAAAATTTAATTATATTTGATAGATGTCCAATAGATGCTATGATGTTTATTAATCGAGAGGAATTTGATGAAATCGCTAATAAATTTGAAACAACATATGAAAATATAATAAATAGTTACGATGGTATAATTCATATGGAAGCAGTAGCCAAAACATTTTCTGAATTATATACATCACAAAATAATAAAGCACGAAGAGATGAAGGAGAACATACTGTAGAAACCGATAATAAATTATTAGAGGCATATAGAGAACATCCTAACAGAGTAATTATTGGTAGTTATAAGGATTTTAATGAAAAAATAAAAAAAATGATAGAAGAAATGGAAGAAATATTATAAATAGTAGATATTCTGTTATATATAACAACATCTAACTAAAATCTAACCAAAGTAAAAATAATTTACAAAAAAGCCTTGAATTTTGGAAATGTTGATATTGTTAAAATTTATCAAAAAAATGGTAAAATTTATTAGAATTTCAATGCTTTAAAGTTACTTAACATACTCTAAAAAATATTAAAAAATTTTTACATGAAAACATGTGGAGTGTTGCTCGGTGCTATATCTAAAAGATTCGATACAATAGCCCAGTTTACTGATTTTGAGGATTTTGTTAGTTTTGAGAGAAAGGATAAAAATAAGGTTGAACGAAATGAATAAGATATGGAATAAAAAAGAGAATCAGATGCTTATTATGTTGGCATTTTTTAGTATTTCTATTGGACTATGGGGAAATTTTAGGCAACTATGGTTACAAGATAATCATTTCTCTGTAACACAAATCAGCAATATGATAAGTATAGGAACTTTTATAAGTGTTATAGGAATAGCACTAATTGGGAAATATGTAACGTTAAATAAATTAAAAAATACATTAACCTTTATTGTGATTATAAAATTTATCAATATGTTAGCATTATATTATTTGAATGGAACAAGTCAAATGGAATTGATAAATCTAACGATAATAATAGATATAGTGATGGAATATATAATCATAACAAGTATATACCCATTAATAACTACTGTTGTAAAGAATAATACAATATATAGTAAAAGAAAATTAACAGAATACTTATTTAAAGATATAGGGATTTTATTTGGTGGGATATTTATAGGAAAAAGTATAGCAGGAATATTAGTAAACTATAATACTTGTTTAATAATATCAAATATATTTTTAATAATTTCAATTATAACTATGATGAATATAAAAATCAATTACGCAGAAGAAAGAAAAAAGGCTTCAATATTTAAGTACATATTAAAAAGTAAAATATTATCGTTATATTTATTATATATGTTCATAGGCACGATAGCAATGACAACAGCTTTAGGGCTAAAAATGCTAACATTAACTAATTATTTTGCCTTTTCAGATAACATAGCAACTAATTATTTATTAATTATAGGATTACTTGCAGATGGAATTGGTATATTAGCACTTAAGTATTTAACACCTAAAAACGATTATTTAACAATAGTCATAAAATTTGGAATAAGATTTACTGGATATGTAATTGCGTTTATATCAAATAATTTAATGATAACTTTAATAGCAATAACATGGTCACTACTTATTTCAACTGCATATGAGAATATAATTGAAGGAGTATATATAAATCGTGTAAAAAATGAATACCAATTATCATTTGCCAATATAAGATATATCATAAGATTTTTAGGAGAAGCAATAGGAGTGTTCTTTTGTGGAATGATGTATGAAATAGGACTTAAATATATGTTTGGATTAGCTGCAATATTTATGATTTTTCAAATAGGATTAGCCTATTATTTAATTCATTTAAGAAGGGTAGAAAAAGTACAATAAATTCATATTATCATAAGATTCATTTGAAAAATAAAAGAAAATTCAAATATAAAAATAAAAAAGGAGGTTCATGCACATGCGTATTCGTAGAAAAAAATGGGCAAAACAGGAATTAGAAGAGGCAAAATTTTATATCGATGAACCGCAAGTTTATCGAAATAAATGGCAAGAACAATTTGCACAAAATCAGCCATTGCACGTAGAATTTGGTTGTGGAAAAGGAAATTTTATTGCGACGATTGCCTCTCAACATCCAGAAATCAACTATATTGCAGTTGATATGATTGAAGCTATGCTTGGTTTATCCAAAAGAAATATCGAACAAGCTTATTTAGGGCAAAATCCTCAAAATTTATTGCTCATTCGAGCCAATATCGAAAGGATTTTTGATGTTTTTGGCGAAAAAGATATAATAGACAGAATTTATATTAATTTTTGCAATCCCTGGCCACGTGGAAAACACAACAAAAGAAGGTTAACTCATACAAGGCAACTCGAAAACTACAAGAAATTTTTGAAAGACGATGGCGAAATTTATTTCAAAACCGATAATGATGAATTATTTGAAGCCACGCTTGAATATTTACAAAAGACAGGCTTCCAACTAATAGCACAAACATATGATTTGCATAATCAACCAATTTTTGAAGAAAATTTCCAGACAGAACATGAAAAAATGTTTTCTGAGCAAGGGATTCGAATCAAAGCACTAATTGCAAAAAGTAAATAAAGTTTAAGTTTATTTTAAGATTTTATCCATAAAATGAAACTGAAAACTAGATTAAGGGAGGGAAGAACGTTGATACAAGTAAAAAACGTTACCAAAAAATATGGCGATTTTTATGCTGTTACCAATATTAACTTTGAAGTAAAAGAAGGGGAAATTGTTGGATTTTTAGGCAGAAATGGTGCTGGAAAATCAACCACCATGAATATGATTACAGGATTTATTGAACCAACCAGTGGACAAATTATTGTAGGTGGCTTTGATGTTGATAAAAAACCAAAAAAAGTCAAAGCACAAATTGGCTATATGCCAGAAGGAACACCACTTTATTCAGATTTAACAGTCAAAGAATTTGTAACGTATATGGCAGATTTAAAAATGATTCCGAGAAAAGAAAAAAAAGCTGCTGTTCAAAAAGCAATCCAAAGTACAGGCTTAGAAAAAGTACAAAACAACTTGACTAAAATTCTTTCTAGAGGTTATAAACAAAGAGTAAGTTTGGCAGGTGCTATTGTAGGTAATCCTAAAATTTTAATTTTAGATGAACCAACGGTTGGATTGGATCCTAAACAAGTTATAGAAATACGAGAACTAATTCAATCTTTTCGAAAAGATCATACTGTTATTTTGAGTTCTCATATTTTATCAGAAATTAGTCAAATTTGCCAAAAAGTTGTGATTATTGATAAAGGAGAAATTGTAGCAGTTGATACGCCACAAAATCTAGAGAAAAAATCGGTAAAAAATCAAATTATTCATATAATTGTAGAAGAAACAAAGAAAAAGCAATTGCCTGTGGCTATAGAAGCTGTTCCAGACGTGAAAAAGGTTTCATTAATTGAAGAAAAAGAAGATGGAAGCAAGGAATATCAAGTTGTAGTAAAAAAGGGAAAAGATATTAGAAAAGACATTTCAACGATTTGTGCAAAGTCCAATATTATTATTTTAGAAATGAAGCAACAAGAAGCATCATTAGAAGATGCCTTTGTGACTTTAATTGAAGGAAGAACAGAATATAGTCAAAAAGAAAGAAAAAAAATGCAATATCAAAAAGAGATTGAAGAATTAAGAGAAGAACAAAAAAATAAAAAAGCTAGAAAACAAGAAAAAAAGCAAGAAAAACATACAAAAAAATATGAAAACAATCAAAAATCAGAGATAAAACAGACAAAAGACAAGAAAAATGATAAAAAATCGACCAAAACCGAACTTGACAAAACCAAAAAGACTACTACTAAAACATCCAATCAAGAGAACAAGAAAAAAACAAATTCCAAAAATAAAGGAGGAAAACAATAATGTTTGCAGTGATGAAAAAAGAATTAAAAAGTTATCTTTTATCCCCAACGGGATATGTATTTATTGGAATATTTTTATTATTATTTAGCGTATTTTTTTACATTTCGATTTTCAGTTATCAATCCATGAATTTTGAGTATTTGTTTTATAATGGAGCGACGATTTTGACGTTTGTGGCACCTGTTTTGACTATGGGAATGTTTGCTGCAGAAAGAAGATCTGGAACAGAACAATTACTTTTAACTTCACCAAGAGGAATAACATCCATTGTTTTAGGAAAATTATTAGCAGCAGCTGTTGTTTTACTCATAACAGAGGCGTTAACATTGATGTATTTTGGGATTTTAAAATATTTTGGGGATCCATCTTTAAAAGTTGCTTTCAGCACTTTATTGGGATTTTTCTTACTAAGTTTGGCGTATCTTAGTTTTGGAATGTTTGCTTCTTCACTTACAGAAAATCAAATTATAGCGTATTTTCTAACAGCAGGTGCTTTTTTGTTGATGTGGTTTTTACCAGATATAGAAGAAAGTTTACGAATATTTTCATTAATTAGTATGTTTGATAAATTTCCAGAGGGGTTGATAACGGTTTCAGAAGTGGTAACATTTGTATCTTTTACAATATTGTTCATATTGCTGACTATTATTGTATTACAAAGAAGAAAAAGTGTGAAATAGGAAGGAGAAAAAAATGAAAAAAACAGAAAAATCGGACATTAAATTTTCAGAAAAGTTTTCATTAAGATTTAGAAAAATTATGATGACAAGTAAATTATTAACCTTATTGATTGTATTACTATTAGTAGCAGCATTTGTTGGCTTAAATGTGTGGGTACAATCTTTGGAATTACCTCAAATCGATGTGACAGCTAATCAAATTTATACTTTGTCAGATAGCTCCAAAAAAGCTTTGGAATCTGTTCAGCAAGAAATTAAACTATATGTTTTTGGTATCGAGGAAAATAGTTCTGTTGTGGGATTGATTAAACAATATTGTGAAGCCAATGATCATATTTCATATGAAATGTTGTCAAGTGAAACAAATCTTGCTAAAGTACAGGAATTTGAATTGGAAGATGGCTATTCAATTGTCGTAATTGAATCAGGAGAGAGCAAAAAAATCATTGATGCAAGCTCAGAATTTCATAGTTATGATTATACAACTTATGCAGAAGTAGACACAACAGAGCAAACATTAACCAATTCCATTTTAAGTTTGAGTGTTCAGAACAAACCGAAAGTATATTTTGTAGAAGGACATAAGGAATTTAAAATTAGCACAGAAGAAGGGGAACAAGCACAATTAGCTGTTTTATCAACCTATTTGAAAAATGAAGCTTTTGAGATTGAGAAAATGAATTTAACATCCATGGGAAAGGTGCCAGACGATTGTGATGTTTTGGTGATTATGTCGCCACAGGATGATTTTCTGGAAAATGAAGCCCAAATGGTGATTGATTATATTAATAAAGGTGGCAATTTATTTGTAACCAAAGATGTTTTAGGGCAAGAAGTAACCATGCCTAATTTTCAAAAAATATTGGACGTATATGGTGTAAAAGTAGAAAATGGTTATATTTTAGAAAATGATAGCAATGTGATTGCTTCAGGTTATCCATATGTATTTAGACCGCAAGTATCGATTTCGAATGAAGTGACGGCGGATATTGCATCAGATAGTTATATGTGGCTTGCTTATTCACAAAAGTTAAACTTTTTGTCAGAAGAAGAATTAGAAAAATTAAATGTAACCTATGAAGAATTACTAAGTACTACTGATTCAGCAATGTTTATCACCGATTTTTCATCTGATGTTAACAAAGCAGCAGCAAGCAGTCAAAGTGGGCGTTTTACAATTGCTGCACTTATGACGAAAACTCTTTCAGAGGGAAATGCTTCAGAAGAGACCCAAAATGAGACAACAGAGCAAGAAACAGAACCATTACAATCTCAATTGATTGTTTGTGGAAATGGACAATTTACGACAGATTATATTGTTTCTGAATTAAGTAACCAATATCCATTATCGTATTTAGGAAGCAACAAAGACTTTGTTATTAATGGAATTTCCTTTTTAGCTGAAAAAGAAGGCGGTTTGACAATTCGAAAGGGAATGGCAGGTACTTCATATCGCTTCACAGCAACACAGGAGCAAAATAGAATTGTTTTGGCGATAATTTTTGTGGCTCCGATTGTGATTATATTATTTGGTATAATGGTGTGGAGACATCGAAAAAAGAGAAAATAAATTTGAAAATCCTTCTAATCTAGTATTTAGAAGGATTTTTCGGATAATAACGAAGAATGAATTTTGTGATGCATTTGAAGAAGAAGAGATAAAAGAAGGTATGGCTTCATTTTTTAGCATGATTCTGGCGATATTGTGTTGTGTTTTATGAACGATGTAAAAATAGTGTATTTTTTGGTATTAATCTTCATACAATAAAAAAGACCGTTTACTTGTTTAGTAAAGTATACGGCCTTTTTCATCTGGCAGGGGTAGAAGGATTCGAACCCTCACAGGCGGTTTTGGAGACCGATGTGCTACCATTAACACTATACCCCTATCAAAAATATACTATTATTATATGCTATTTTTTGAAATAATGCAAGCAAAAATTGCAAATTTATTCCGATAATTTGAAAAAAATAGGCAAAATTTGCAAAAAAATTATGTTCACCTATTGAAATGTCTGAAAAAATATGATATAATATAATAAATGTACGAAAGATGCAAATAATTTTGGGAGTTATTTGCATTTTTTCATAGTGGAAATGAATGCATAGGGGGATGATGATGAATAGAAATATAAAGGATTTAGGGCAAGCTTTATTCAAAAAGAAAATATATATTATTTTAATTACCATGATATTTGCAATGACAGGAATTTGTTACACAATCACAAATGTCAAATATGTGGCTAGTCAAAAATTTTTGGTAGAAGATATTGAAAAAGTAGAAACGTATCAGGAAATCATAAAAGGTTCGGTTGTTTTGGAAAAAGTGGTTGAAAATCTTCGGAAATGAAATCAATATCCGAGACTTAAATAAATTGGTTGAAGTCGAAAAAGTGGAACATACGAATATGTTGGAAATCAAAGTTTTTGGCGAAAAAGAGGATTTCATGAGACGTTATTCGGAAGAAATATCAAAAGTTTTTTTGGAAGCAGTCAATGAAATCTATGAAAATCCAGAAATTTATCATGTGGATAGTGCTTTTTATTATGAAAAAGAAGGGAATACTGTATTAATCGGTCTATGCTCTTTGATAGCTGGCTTTATTTTGGCTTGCCTATTTTTTTCCATTGAATTTTTGTTGGATACCAAAATAAAAAGTTGTAAAGATATTGAAGAGATAACTGGTTTGAAATCTTTAATTTCGATTCCGAATATTCCATACATTGCGAAAAAGAAATTAAATATTAGAAATATCAGAGCACACAAAAGTGAAGTTTTTAAACTTTTGATGACGAATATTCAATTTGTTAGTCAAAATCCTTTGGAAAGTAAAAGTATTCTTGTGACAAGTTCGCACTCTTTAGAGGGAAAAACCTATGTGGCGACTAATTTAGCCATCGAATTTGCGAAAGTTGGCAAAAAAGTTATTTTAATTGATGGTGATATGAGAAAAGGTCGCATTGCGAAAGTTTTTAATTTACCAAATGATTTGGGATTTTCTAATTATTTATCACATTTAGATGCTAATGGAAATTTGGTCAATGAAAGAATTACAAGGTTTATCCATGATACAGAAATTAAAAATTTGAATGTGATTACTTCAGGCAATGTTCCACCAAATCCAATGGAATTATTGAAAACGGAACGTGTGAATGAATTAATAAAAGATTTGAAGGTTTTTTATGATGTTGTAATCGTTGATACAGTGTCTTTATTAGAAGCGCCAGAAGCAAGTCAATTGACCAAATCTTGTGACTTGAGTTTTATACTAGCATCTTATGGAAAAACGAAAAAAGAAGACTTGTTAAAAGCTTATTTGCAAATCAATCATTGTCCAGAAAGTTGTATTGGTATGGGATTTAATAAAATTCCAGATACCAAGCTAAAAAAAGAAATCATTCTATTTGTCACACATTTGAAAAAAAGAATGAGTAAAATAGTCAAAAAATGTAGGCATATTTTCAAAAAAATAGGTAAAGTTTTGAAGATTATCATTAAATTCATCATAAAATGCTTAAAAATGCTAAGAAACATTGTTCAAATGATACTAACTCTTTTATTAGCAGGATTAGCCATAATCCAAAAAGCATTGGAAAATCTATTTCATCATCTAAAAAAACGTTCACAAACTGTAAAAGAACAAATTCAAAAGCACAAAAAGAAAAAGGAGAAAGTAAAATTAATCGAAGCAGGAAATGAGCAACAAGAAGAAACGAGTAACATTATCAAAGATGTTTTTGAAGAAAAAATTGCTAAATTGGAAACCGATGAACTAGAATATCG
The DNA here is from genome assembly GCA_947653235.1 of uncultured Clostridium sp. Lineage (GTDB taxonomy): Bacteria > Bacillota > Clostridia > TANB77 > CAG-508 > Scatovivens. The sequence goes on along the minus strand of CANTGH010000001.1, from coordinate 63,088 downwards.
CAAAAAATTGGATCATCTAAAAGCCAATATTGAAACGAATAACACTGAAATTCCGAAAATAAGACCTGTTATATCGAAGCCAGAACCACAAGAAAAAAGCAAGTTTGATTTGATTCGAGAGCAACAAAAAAAAGAAGGGCAAGAAAAGGAAGAAAAACAACCTTCGAAAGTCTTTGTGGATGAAACAGTTAATAGTCTATCAATTGAAAAAGAAGAAAAGCAAGAAAACGAGAAAATAGAACCAATTATAAAAGTAGAAGTTTCAGAACCAATATTGTTAAAGGAAGAAAAGGAGAAAAAGGTAGTAAAACAAGATCCAATCAAAAATTATGAAGAAATTGATTTATCCAAACAAGAACATATCACCGAAGAAATGATTCGCAGACAAGTCGAAATAGATGAAATGGTTCGTTTGGCAGAAAAAGAAGAAGAGGAAGAAAATTTAAAAATACGTCGCGAGAAAAAGGAAGAGAGGATGAAAAAAAATCAAGCCTATAAAGAAAAAATAAAACATTTCTTCCACACCATAAGAGAAGAAGATATTAGAAATTCAGAAAGTCGCGTTCGTAAAATGGAAACTAAAATTGAAGAAAAAATAAAAAGAGAAAATGAAAAACTCGAAAATCGAGCTAGACTTCAAAAAACAAGAGAGGAAAAAAGAGCATATCGAGAAATGGAAAAACAAAGACAAAGAGAAGAATTACGTCTGCAAGAAGAATTGCAAGAAGATAATTTATATCCAAGACCACGTATCTAAGGAAAAATCCTATCTGATGTTAAGATAGGATTTTTCAATAAATTAGATTGATTTTTCTATAAAAATAAGATATAATAAAGCCATTAGATAAAAAAAGCAAGAAATGGAGGAAAAAATATGGCTTATCATTTCAAACAAATCGAAAAAAAGTGGCAAGATAAATGGGACAAAGAAGGAACATTTCATGCCAAACAAGATTTTAAAAATCCGAAAAAATGGTATGGATTGATTGAATTTCCGTATCCATCTGGGCAAGGTTTACATGTGGGGCATCCTAGACCATATACAGCGATAGATGTTATTGCCAGAAAAAAGAGAATGGAAGGGTATAATGTATTATTTCCAATTGGTTTTGATGCATTTGGACTTCCTGCTGAAAATTATGCAATTAAAAACCATATCCACCCAAAAATAATTACAGAAAAAAATGTTGCTCATTTTAGAGAACAATTAAAATCTTTTGGTTTTTCATTTGACTGGTCCAGAGAAGTCAATACCACTGATCCGAATTATTATAAATGGACCCAATGGATTTTTATTCAATTATTCAAAAAAGGTTTAGCTTATAAAACCACGATGCCAATCAATTTTTGTACAGGTTGCAAAGTAGGATTAGCCAATGAAGAGGTGGTAAATGGTGTTTGTGAACGTTGTGGAAGTCCTGTTGTGCAAAAAGAAAAAAGTCAATGGATGCTTAAAATCACGCAGTATGCCCAAAGGCTGATTGACGATTTGGACGATATTGATTTTCTTGACAAAATCAAAGCGCAACAAAAAAACTGGATTGGTAGAAGCGAAGGTGCCGAGGTTCATTTCAAAATCGATGGAACAGATGATACACTCCTAATTTACACGACCAGACCAGACACGATTTTTGGTGCCACGTACATGGTAGTTGCACCAGAACATAAATTAATTGAAAAATATGCTAATAAGATTAAAAACTTGACGCAAATTAAAGCCTATCAAGAAAAAGCCTCATTAAAATCTGATTTTGAACGTAGTGAGCTAAACAAAGAAAAAACAGGTGTGGAAATTCAAGGTCTTCAAGCCATTAATCCATTGACGAACGAAAAAATTCCGATTTGGGTTTCTGATTATGTTTTAATCACTTATGGAACGGGAGCTATTATGGCAGTTCCTGCACATGATGATAGAGATTTTGAGTTTGCTCAAAAATTTGGTTTGCCAATCAAACAAGTGATTCAGCCTAAAAATAGTGATGTCAAAATTGATTTAAAACAAGAACCATTTACAGATGTTGAAGAGGGGATAGCTGTTAATTCTGGCTTTATCGACGGACTTCCAGCCAAAGAAGCGATTCAAAAGGTAATTGGTTATGTTGAAGAAAACAAAATTGGGACGAAGAAAATCAATTATAAATTACGTGACTGGGTTTTTTCTCGCCAAAGGTATTGGGGTGAGCCAATTCCAATGGTTTATTGTCAAAGCTGTGGTTGGGTGCCAATTCCAGAAGAAGAATTGCCACTAAAACTTCCAGATATCCAAGATTACGAACCAGGAGAAAATGGCGAATCGCCACTTGCCAAACAGTTGGATTGGATTGAAACGAAATGTCCACATTGTGGTAAAACAGCCAAACGTGAAACAGACACCATGCCACAATGGGCAGGTTCTTCGTGGTATTTCTTACGTTATATGGATCCAAAAAATGATAAAGAATTAGCTTCCAAAGAAGCATTGGAATATTGGTCACCAATCGACTGGTATAATGGCGGAATGGAACATACGACGCTTCATTTGCTATATTCAAGATTTTGGCACAAATTTTTGTATGATATTGGCGTTGTGCCAACCAAAGAACCCTATCAAAAACGTACGTCGCATGGCATGATTTTGGGAACCAATGGAGAAAAAATGTCTAAGTCCAAAGGAAATGTTATCAATCCAGATGATATTATTGGGGAGTTTGGAGCTGATACGTTCCGTGTTTATGAAATGTTTATGGGACCATTTGATCAAGTAGCCGCTTGGTCAATGGAAAGCATTCGTGGTTGTGGTAAGTTTTTAGACAGAGTTTGGAACTTGAAAGGTATGTTAGTGGAAGAGGAAAATTATTTATCTAAACACGAAAAAATGATGCATAAAGCCATCAAAAAAGTAAGTAGTGACATCGAAGAAATGAAGTTTAATACAGCCATTGCAACATTTATGACCATGGTTAACGAATTTTACAAAGATAAAAAACTATCCAAAGGAGAATACAAAACCTTTTTGCAATTACTCAATCCGTTTGCACCACATATGACAGAAGAATTATATGAAGAAATTGGCGAAAAACAAACAATTGCAGAAACTTCTTGGCCAACATACGATGAAGCCAAGACAATTGATGATGTGATTGAAATTCCAGTACAAATCAATGGAAAGGTCAAAGTCGTTGTGCAGGCTTCCAAAGAGGCTTCCGAAGAAGAAGTGAAACAAATTGTACAAAAGAATGAAACTGTGCAAAAGAATTTGGTTGGTAAAACGGTTGTGAAAGAAATTTATGTCGGTGGAAGAATTTATAATATTGTAGTAAAATAGAAGCCTAAAAACTCATTTCAGAAGAGATGAGTTTTTTAACCCAGAAAAAGCGAAAATTTTCAAAATTACTTGCAAAAAAAATAAAAATAGGTATATAATAAAGACAGAAAAGACTGAAGGAGGAAAAAATATGAAAAAAGTTGCAATACTTACAAATGGTGGAGATGCACCAGGTTTAAATGCAGTCATAAGAGCCATTGTAAAAACAGCTGAAACACATGGAATTGAATGTTATGGATATATTGAAGGGTATAAAGGATTGTTAAATAATAATTATGTAAAACTTGACCCAAATGGAAATGCATCTGGAATTTTAGATCGAGGTGGTACCATTATTGGTACTTCTAATAGCACCAATGTGTTCAATTATAAAGTTGTGAAAGAAGATGGAAGTGTTGAATTTCAAGATTTATCAGATCAATGTGTAGAAAATATTAAAAATGCTGGATTTGAATGTATATTTACTTTAGGTGGAGATGGAACCCAAAAATCAAGCCGAGATTTTTGTTTAAAAGGTGTTAATTGCATTGGTGTGCCAAAAACAATTGATAATGATGTTGCTCATACAGAGACAACCTTTGGCTATAATACAGCTGTATCTGTTGCAATGGAAGCATTGGATAGATTGCATACAACGGCTACATCCCATCATCGTGTATTGACTTTAGAAGTTATGGGAAGATATGCTGGTTGGATTGCTTTAGAGGCTGCAATTGCTGGTGGAGCAGACGTTGCTCTTATTCCAGAAATTCCGTATGATATGAACAAAGTCATTGAAAAAATTGAAAAAAGAAAAGCGAATGGTAAGGAATTTAGTATTGTGGTTGTTTCCGAAGGGGCAAAACCAAAAGATGGACAAATTAGTGTTAAAAAAGTACTAGATGATGGGGCAGGATTAGATAATATTCGTTTGGGAGGTGCAGGTGAATTCGTAGCTGATCAAATCGAGAAATTAACAGGAATGACAACAAGAAATACAGTTCTTGGCTATGTGCAAAGAGGGGGAACACCAACATCGTTTGATCGCGTTTTATCGACAAGATATGGTGTCAAAGCAATGGAGCTTGCAATGCAAGGAATTTTTAAAGTATTAGTAACTTACAAAGGTGGAGAAATGGGCTATGTGGATTTGGATGAAGTCGTAGGACGTGAAACGCAAATTGGTGCAGCTTCGAGTAAAAATCGCACGGTTCCGTTAGATCATGAATTAATTAGGGTAGCCAGAGAACTTGGGATTTCTTTGGGAGATTAAATAAAAGAAAAAGCCGACTCTTTTAAATAAAGTCGGCTTTTTGTTATGTTCGAATTGCTGTAAATACCATAAAACAAATCATTAATAACAAGCATAGTATTTCAATAGTTTTCTTAGATATTCTGATAATTAATTTAAGTATCAACTAAGAAGCAATAGGAAAAAATTTGTTTCCTAAGCTAATTAGCATTGAAAAATACACAAAATATCCTATTATAATTATACCACAAAATCTTTCCAAAAGCAAGCCTTTGGAAAGAAATTTTGCCCAATTATTTCAGAAAAAATACTTGATTTTTATAAAATTTATGATATAATAACATGGCTGTATGAAATTATAAAAAATTTTGGAGGAATGAAAATGAGTATAAAAGTTGAAAAGACGGATAACAAAAACGAGTTAAAATTAGAATTTACCATTGAAGCAAAGGTATTTGAAGAAGGAATGAAAACAGTTTATAAGAAAAATGCAAAATATTTTAGTATTCCTGGTTTTCGTAAAGGAAAAGTTCCTATGAATATGGTAGAAAAATTCTACGGTTCTGAAGTATTTTATGAAGATACATTTAATGAAATTGTACCAGAAATTTATGATAAAGCAATCAAAGAAGAAAAGTTAGACATTGTCAGTCATCCTGAAATTGATGTGGTGCAAATGGAAAAAGGGAAAGATTTGATTTTTACAGCAGTTGTACAAACGAAACCAGAAGTAAAACTTGGAAAATATAAAGGAATTTCCTTAGAAAAAAATAAATATGAAGTAACGGATTGCGATATAGAACATGAATTGGAGCATATGGCAGATCGAAATTCCAGAATGATTACGGTAACCGACCGACCAGCCAAGCTAGAAGATACGGTTGTCATTGATTTTTGTGGCTCTGTTGATGGAAAAGAATTTGAAGGTGGAAAAGCAGAAAATCATGAATTAAAATTAGGAAGCAATACATTTATTCCAGGATTTGAGGATCAAGTAGTTGGAATGAAAACAGAAGAAGAAAAAGACATCAACGTCAAATTCCCAGAGGAATATTTTTCAAAAGAATTAGCGGGAAAAGATGCTGTTTTCAAAGTAAAAGTACATGAAATCAAAGAAAAAGAATTGCCAAAAATCGATGATGATTTTGCTAAAGATGTCAGTGAATTTGACACCTTAAAAGAGTTAAAAGCAGATATTAAGGCAAAAAAAGAAGAGGCAAATGCACAAAGAAGTAAAAATGAATTACAAGAAGTAGCAGTCAAAGCAGTGGCTGAAGCTACATCAATTGATATTCCATCTGGTATGATAGAAGCAGAAATCGATAGCATGGTGCAAGATATGGATCAACGTTTGGCTTATCAAGGACTTGGTTTGGAACAATATTTAAAAATGGTTGGAAAATCCATGGAAGATTATAAAAAAGATTGTGAAGAGCCTGCTCAAGAAGCTGTCAAGATGAGATTGGTATTAGAAGCAGTTGCCAAGGATGCTAAAATTCAAGTAACGGACAAAGAAATAGAAGAAAAAATGAAAGAATTAGCAGCAGCTTATGGACGAAAAGAAGAAGAATTGATGAAAAATGAAGAATTAAAGAAAAATATAGAAATAAGTATTCAATCCGAAAAAGCGATGGATTATATCATCGATCATGCAAAAGTCAAAGAAGTTGTTGCAAAAGCAGAAGAATGTAATTGTGGACATCATCATAAAGAGAAAAAAGAAAAAAAAACTACGAAAAAGACTACGAAAAAAGAAGATAAAACCAAAGAAGAAAAAACAACTCAAAAAAAATAGAAAAGAAAATGCCCTAAGTTTTTAGGGTATTTTTTGTAGGAAAAAACATAGTTTATACAAAGAGGTGAAATATGAAAAACTTAGACTTTTTAACTGAAAATTTGATTGCACACAGGGGATTTTTTAATTCTCAAAAGGGGATACCAGAAAATTCTATAATGGCCTTTCAAAGAGCGATTGAAAATAATTATAGCATAGAGTTGGACGTCCATTTATTAAAAGATGGAAATGTTATTGTATTTCATGATAATTGCTTGCTACGAATGACAGGACTGAATAAATTGGTTAAAGACTGTGATTATGAAGAAATAAAAAAATTGCATTTGTTAAATACAACGCAAAAAATTCCATTATTACAAGAAGTATTGAATTTAGTAAAAGGAAAAGTTGCTATTTTAATTGAATTAAAATATGATGTGAAAGTGGGCTTATTAGAAAAAGAAGTTTTAAAAATTTTGAAACAGTATACAGGAAAATATGCAATACAGAGTTTTAACCCACAAAGCCTTTTTTGGTTGAAAAAGCATGCATCCCAAATACCAAGAGGACAGTTATCAGGTGCTTTTGAAAACAGTAAAATGTGTAAAATAAAGAAATACTTGCTAAAAAATCTATTTTTTAATAGAGTGACCAAACCAGATTTTATTGCGTATGATGTAAAATCCATTGATAAAATTCTACCACGATTAAAGAAGTCTCAAATAATACTTGGCTGGACAGTTCGAGATAAACAAACATATGGTAAATATGTCAAAATTTGTAATAATTTGATTTGTGAAAACTTTCATTTTCTTTGAGTAAAAGCTTGAAAAAAAATTCAATATGGTGTATAGTAATGATATTATTACAAAAATAGGAGGAATAAAATGATAGAAAATAGTTTAGTACCTTATGTTATTGAGCAAACAAGTAGAGGAGAAAGGTCTTACGATATTTTTTCAAGATTATTAAAAGATAGAATTATATTTTTGGCAGAAGATGTTAATTCTGCATCAGCTAGTTTAGTTGTGGCACAATTGTTGTTTTTGGAATCAGAAGATCCAGATAAAGAAATTTCCTTGTATATAAACAGTCCAGGTGGTTCTATCACAGATGGAATGGCGATTGTGGACACCATTAATTATATTAAATGTCCAGTATCTACGATTTGTGTGGGAATGGCAGCTAGTATGGGAGCAGTGTTATTAGCTTCTGGAGAAAAAGGAAAACGTTTTGCTACACCAAATGCTGAAATTCTAATTCATCAACCATTAATTGGAGGTGGCGGACTTTCTGGTCAGACGACAGAAATCAAAATTCATGCAGATCATATGGTTCGAACCAGAGAAAAGTTAAACAAATTATTAAGTGAAAGAACAGGTCAAAGTTTAGAAACCATTCAAAATGATACGGAAAGAGATAATTACATGACAGCACAGCAAGCTTTAGAATATGGTTTGATTGATGGAATTTTAGATAAGAGAAATTAGGAGGATGTACTATGCCAAAAGTACAAGATAGGAATATAAAATGCTCTTTTTGTGGAAAACCGCAAGAAGTTGTCAAAAAAATCATTGCTGGACCAAGTGGAGTTTTCATTTGTGATGAATGTGTTGGATTATGTCAAGATATTATAGAGGAAGAAGTTTATGATGAAGAAGAAGTAATAGAACAAGTTGTGATGCCAACACCAGCTGAAATTAAGAAAATTTTAGATGAATATGTGATTGGGCAAGAACAAGCTAAAAAGACATTATCTGTGGCTGTTTATAATCATTATAAACGAATTAATAATTTGGAATTAATGGATGATGTGGAAATCCAAAAAAGTAATATTTTATTGCTTGGTCCAACAGGTTGTGGGAAAACACTGCTAGCACAAACATTAGCTAAAATTTTAAATGTTCCATTTGCGATTGCAGATGCAACAACGCTTACGGAAGCAGGCTATGTAGGCGAAGATGTTGAAAATATCCTTCTGAAATTATTGCAAGCTTCCAATTTTGATATTGAAAAAGCCCAAAAAGGTATTATTTATATTGATGAAATTGATAAAATTACAAGAAAATCTGAAAATCCTTCTATAACAAGAGATGTAAGTGGAGAAGGTGTTCAACAGGCTTTATTAAAAATTATAGAAGGAACCGTGGCATCTGTTCCACCACAAGGTGGTAGAAAGCATCCACATCAAGAATTTTTACAAATTGATACTTCTAATATTTTATTTATTTGTGGCGGTGCGTTTGAAGGATTGGAACATATTATTAAAGAACGTGTTGGGCAGAAATCAATGGGATTTGGTGCGAAAATTGAAAGCAAGAAAGATATTAACAAAACAGAAATTTTCAAAGCATTGTTACCACAGGATTTGTTAAAATTTGGACTAATTCCCGAATTTGTAGGTAGACTTCCTATTACAGCGACGTTAGATGGTTTGACAAAAGAAGCATTAATTGATATTGTAACAAAACCAAAAAATGCCCTTGTCAAGCAATATAAAAAATTGGTAGAATTAGATGGTGTAGAATTAGAATTTGAGCCTGAGGCATTACAAGTAATTGTGGATAAAGCCATTGAGAGAAATACTGGAGCAAGAGGTTTACGTTCGATTATTGAAGAAATCATGAGAGATATTATGTATGATATTCCATCCAATCAAAAAATTGCTAAATGCATTATTACGAAAGAGACGGTAGAAACCAAAGAGCAACCAAGACTTGTCATAGATGAAAATAAAAAACGTGAACCAATGAAAATCAAGAAAAAGATAAAAAGTGCACACAAAGAAGAAACAGCCTAAAAGATAATTTTTTTAATAATGTATCGTTAACGATAAAACAAACAAGACATTGATAAAGATGTCTTGTTTTATGTTATCAAATTTTGTATGTCAGGTGGAAGCACTGTTTCTAATTTCATAGTTTGTTTTGTAATGGGATGAATAAATTCGATTTTGTAGGCATGTAATGCTTGGCGCGAGATTCTTTTTGAAGCGGTTCCATATAAAGTGTCACCTAAAATAGGATGCCCAATGTGTTTACAATGCACGCGAATTTGATGAGTTCGACCTGTTTCTAGTTGAAATTTGACAAGGCAAAAATCAATATAATTTTGGATTAATTCATAATGCGTAATTGCAGTTTGACCGTTTGGATGAATTTCACGTTCCATAATACTGTCGATTTTGCGTGCAATAGGTGCACAAATCGTATTGATTTTTTGAGTCTCTTCTAGATTGCCACATAAAATGGCTTGATAGTATTTCGTAAAAGTGTGATTTTTCATTTGATGAATGAGACATTCTTGGATATATTCATTTTTAGCGAAGATAACAATGCCACTGGTGTCTTTATCAAGACGATTGACAGGACGAATTTTAGTGGAAATTTGCATGTTTTCAAAGTAAGCTTGAATTCCATTACAAAGACTATCCGTAAAATGAGATTGCGACGGATGAACAGGAATTCCTGCTGGTTTATTGACAATCAACATGGTATCATCTTCAAAAATGATATCCAAATTCATGGGAGTTGGTAAAATATTTTCACTTTTTTCGATAAAGGTAATAGAAACTGTAATAAGATCACCTAAATGAACCTTAGTATGTGGAAGAATTGGTTGTCCATTTAGAAAAATGAGGTGATGACGTTTTAATTTCAAAAAAAGTCGCTCAGATAAGTGAAAGTGGGCTTTTAATATTTCTTTTACAGTTGTATAATCGTTTTCTTTTACTAGATAATTTAGTTCCATCATAAAAAGATTATAGCATAGATTAAGTAAAAAATCTATCATAAAAAGATGAGAAAAGTCGATTTTGGTATTTACAAAAGTAGATAAATGTGATATATAGTTACAATAAGGTTTTTAATAAAAGATATAATGTTTGAAAATAAGGTTTTTATTTGGAGAATTGGAGGAAAAATGAAAGCTAAAATTTTTACGATGATTATGTCTTTTATTTTTTTATTGACAATTTATTCCAATACAATCTACGCCATTACAAATGAAATTGTAAAGAGTAATGAAATAATAGAAGATACAGAAGACAACAGTATAATAGAAAATACTAATGTGGAAAATACAATGACAAACTCAATTGATACAGAAGAAAAACAAGAACCAATTATTGGGGAAATAATGGAATTACCATCCGATACAAAAGAAAATTCTATAATATTACACAATGAGGAGATTAGAGAAACATATCAAGGAAGTGTATGTATTGATAGACCGACGCATAATCAAACGATAATCAGACCAGATGAAACTAAACTATCGATAGGAGGTTGGGCGGTATCGAATGACGAAAAGGCAACTGTAAGAGTGTTACTAGATGGAACTGTTGTAGGAAATAATTTAGCAAGAATCCAAAGAGCAGATGTTGACAGAATTGTTTCACCAAGTTACGGAGGAACAGCTAAAACCCCAAAAGCAGGATATAACACAACAATTGATATAAGCAATCAAAGCGCAGGAAGTCATCGCTTAAGGGTAGAAGAAATTTCGAGATATGGAGAAGTAATTGATGCGAGTGAAACAACCATTCAGATAACCAATCGAAAATATCAAGGAAGTGTATGCATCGATAGACCAACATATAATCAAACGATAACTAGACCAGATGAAACCAAACTATCGATAGGAGGTTGGGCAGTATCGAATGATGAAAAGGCAACTGTAAGAGTGTTACTAGATGGAACTGTTGTAGGAAATAATTTGGCAAGAATCCAAAGAGCAGATGTTGACAGAATTGTTTCACCAAGTTACGGAGGAACAGCTAAAACCCCAAAAGCAGGATATAACACAACAATTGATATAAGCAATCAAAGCGCAGGAAGTCATCGCTTAAGGGTAGAAGAAATTTCGAGATATGGAGAAGTAATTGATGCGAGTGAAACAACCATTCAGATAACCAATCGAAAATATCAAGGAAATGTATGCATCGATAGACCAACATATAATCAAACGATAATTAGACCAGATGAAACTAAACTATCGATAGGAGGTTGGGCAGTATCGAATGATGAGAAGGCAACTGTAAGAGTGTTACTAGATGGAACTGTTGTAGGAAATAATTTAGCAAGAATCCAAAGAGCAGATGTTGACAGAATTGTTTCACCAAGTTACGGAGGAACAGCTAAAACCCCAAAAGCAGGATATAACACAACAATTGATATAAGCAATCAAAGCGCAGGAAGTCATCGCTTAAGGGTAGAAGAAATTTCGAGATATGGAGAAGTAATTGATGCGAGTGAAACAACCATTCAGATAACCAATCGAAAATATCAAGGAAGTGTATGCATCGATAGACCAACATATAATCAAACGATAACTAGACCAGATGAAACCAAACTATCGATAGGAGGTTGGGCAGTATCGAATGATGAAAAGGCAACTGTAAGAGTGTTACTAGATGGAACTGTTGTAGGAAATAATTTGGCAAGAATCCAAAGAGCAGATGTTGACAGAATTGTTTCACCAAGTTACGGAGGAACAGCTAAAACCCCAAAAGCAGGATATAACACAACAATTGATATAAGCAATCAAAGCGCAGGAAGTCATCGCTTAAGGGTAGAAGAAATTTCGAGATATGGAGAAATAATTGGTGCGAGTGAAACAACAATTCAGATAGCTAATCGAAAATATCAAGGAAGTGTATGTATTGATACACCAATAAATGCTCAGTCTATTATAAAATCAAATAGTAGTTTAATGACAGTTGTTGGATGGGCGGTATCGAATGATGAAAAAGCAAGTTTAAGATTGTTATTAGATGGAAAATTGATGACAAATAATTTAAATCGTACGCCAAGAGCGGATGTCGATAAAATTGTTTCACCAAGTTATGGAGGAACAACGAAAACGCCAAGAGCAGGATTTAACACTACAGTGAATATTGCTGATTTAAATGTAGGAATTCATGTATTAAGAATAGAGCAAGTTTCTAGATATGGAGAAATTATAAATGTATTTGAAGTAGGTTTAAATGTTGCAAATCCTAGATATTTGGGCGAAATGTGTGTGGATACACCAACTTTTTACCAAACTTATAATCACGGCGATAATATGGCTGTTGGTGGTTGGGCTGTAGCACAAGATGAAGAAGCTAGTGTTGAGATATATGTAGATCATATTTTTAAAGCAAAAGCAGAACGCTATTTTAGAGCAGATGTTACGCATTTTATCAATAAATATGGAGCGAAAACCATTCGTGCAGGTTTTGGAAAATTAATCAATACAGCAGATATGAGTGCTGGTACCCATACACTAACAGTTTATGAAAAATCTCGTTATGGTGATGTTATTGCAGCAATTGAAGTTAAATTTAATATAAAATCTAAATATCCGAATCCGACTCCAAATGTTAATGTTGGAAATAATAGCGATAATAATAGTAGTAATAATGTTATTAATACTTCAGGAACTAAAGGAATTGATGTATCGCAGTATCAAGGGAAAATTAATTGGAATCGTGTAGCAGGTAGTGGAATTAAATATGCTATGATAAGAATAGGATATCGTGGTTATGGAACGGGTGGATTGGTAGAAGATCCTAAATTTAAAGAAAATTTTGCGGGTGCTGTTGGAAATGGATTAAAAACAGGTGTTTATTTTTATTCAACTGCCATTAACCAAGCAGAAGCTAAAAAGGATGCAGAATATGTTGTTAGTTTGCTGAAAAAATATGGTTATCAAAATAAAGTTTCCATGCCAATTGCCATCGATTTGGAGCTAATTCCAGGAGTTAACACAAGGGATAAAAATGTTAGCAAAAGTATGAGAACCAGTATTGCCAATACATTTGGAAGTACGATAGCCAATTATGGTTATACACCAATGATTTATGCTTGCAAATCTTTTTTAAATGATAATATGAATGCTTCTCAAATTGGATATGATGTTTGGGTGGCTCAATATAATGCGAATTGCACGTATCGAGGACCGTATACGATGTGGCAATATACAAGTACAGGTAAAGTTTCAGGAATTAATGGAAATGTAGATTGCAATCTTTGTTATAAAAATTATTAAAAATTTTCAAAAAAGTATTGCAAATACTGTAAAAATGTGGTAAAATATAAGTGAACAAATAAAAAAGGAGAGAGTATAATGAACAAATTATGTAAAATAACAAATATCATATTACTAATGATGATAGTTATATTTTCTGGAATGACGATTAAAGTTCACGCAACCACAGATGATATAACTGCTCTAAGTGAGTATATAAGTTCTGCACACAATATCAAAGGAAAAGAACATACCATAAGTCAACACAAAGCAGCAAGAATGATTACATACTTAGAAAAGAATAAAGATACAAAAGTACAAGTCAATGGAAAAACCATAAATGAAAATGCAGGTCAAATGTTAACAAACTTAAAAAAAGTTGAAAAAATGATTAATGATTCAACTGCTAAAAAGTTATCTGATGTACCAACAGCAACTATGAATGAAATCAAAGATTTAATCATAGAAACTGGAAAATTGGCAGATGTAGAAGTGACAGTTGATTTGGCGGATTTAGCAAACGAAATAGTAAATGTTAATTTGAAATTTAAAAATGAAATTATATCGTTTACTTACAAAGGTCAGTCAGCTCCAGTTGACCCAAGCAAACCAACGGATCCAAGCAAACCAACGGATCCAACGAAACCAACTAATCCAGACAAACCAAGTAAAGATGAAGATAACAAACCAAGCAATGAAATCAAAAACGATACCAATACTAAAGATAAGACCACAAACACCGAAACAAAAGGAAGTAGTACAACTTCAACCCAAAAATTAGTGTATACAGGAAAGGATTATTCCAATTTAATGAAATTAGTGTTAGCAATAGTTGCCATTGCTATCGCAGGTGTAATCGTAGTAAAGAAATATGAAAAATAAAAGAATTCAAGCAACGTTAAAAGCAACTATTTTGGCAATAATAGTTGCTTTTTTGATAAGTTTTGTTATTTCTATATTAGCAATCAAATTTGGGAAAGAAGAATTTCTAAAGGCAACCGATTTGATTGATGTTATAGCAATGGATATTATGCCAAAGGAAGAACGCCCTGTACCAGAATTGGAATTATTTAAAAGCCAATATTTAAAAGATGAAATTACGGTATTAATGAATTGTCCTGTGTATGGACAAAACTATGCAACCTTAAAGATACCGAGTATTGGTGTGGACTTACCAATTTATTATGGCGAGAGTTTAGATTTACTAAAAAAGGGAATTGGACATGATAAAACTTCCTATTTTCCAGGTGAAGGGGGAAGTGTTGTTTTGATGGGACATAACTATAAGCGTTTTTTAGGTAAATTGCCAGATGCTCAATTGGGAGATACTATCCAAATTTCTACAAATTATGGTGAGTTTACTTATACCATTTTTGATAGAAAAATTGTAAAAGAGACGGAAGTGGATAAAGTGCCAGTACAAGACCAAGAGGAAATTTTGATGATTTATACTTGTTGGCCAATCAATAATATTGGATACGCAACAGAAAGATATGTAGTATATGCCAAATAGATAGGAGAGTTAAAAATGAAAATAATAAAAGGAATAGGGAATATCATAATTGCATTTTTGCTGTGTTTAGCGCTTATGGGAACATTTTTTATTTTTTTATTTTCCCATACATTGTTAAGGGAGGAATATGTGGTCAGTCAACTAGAAGAATGTCATTATTATGAAAAAATAGAAACAGATTTGAAAAATGGATTTGAAGAATACCAATATCAATCGGGATTTCCAGTTGAAGTTTTTAGTGATTTGTATGTAGCAGATTGGATAAAAGAAGATATTAATTCAATGATTGCTCATATTTATCAAAATACAAGTATTACCAATCATGCAGAAGCAGTTAAAGAACAAATTAATCAAAAAATTTCACAATATTTAAGTGAAAATAATCTTGTACTAAACCAAACGGAGCAGAAAAATGTAGATGAATTTGAGAAAATCTTGGGAAGTGTGTATGAAAATAAAATTAATGTATTTTCAAAATATGCAGATAAAATTGCAGAGATTATTTCAAAAGTAAATCAGGTTATGGCAATTTTGCAAAAAGGCGCTATAGGAGCATTAGGCATTATTCTACTCATTTTATTGTTGATGAATGGAAGAAAGATAGCAGAAAGTTTTTCTACGATGGCAATTAGTTTGTTGTCTGCTGGAATTTTGTTAGAACTGGTTAACTGGGTGATTACGAAAGAGATTGATATAAATAATATTTTGATATTTAACCAATCTTTGAGTGATTTGATAAAGGAAATTTTATACGATTTATTATCTCAAATTTGCTATTTTGGTGTAGCGTTTATTGTAATTGGAATATTCACAATTATGGGAACGAATTATTATAAAGTCAAAAAGGACAATTAAATAAAAAAATACCCTTTGAAGGGTATTTTTTTATTTAATTATTATTTGATTTTTTATAGTTAATAATCGGATCTTCATCATCAAATTTATAATGAGAATTGGTTTGATGAGTGACTGGATCTGTTTCCAAATCTGTTTGAATGGTGTCCGTATTTTTGGTTGTTGTATGGATGGTGATACCATTTGTAAATTTTGCAAAGTTGTAGGATTTTATTTTTTGTTTTTCTTTATATTTTGATTCTAAGAAGTCAACTTTGGCTTTTCCAACGACTAATTTTCCTTTTAAATCTTTGGTTTTATAGACAATGGTTTTGAAGGCCAATGCTTGCACTTCACCAGATTTGATATTTTCTTTCCAATCCCATTTGATGGACTTATATGTTGAGTCATATTCCACTTTGTCTGTTTTATAATCATTTATAAATTTCCATTCACGATGATCTCCAAATTCTCTTTGCCACCAATCATTATCTTCTGGTGTATTATTACCAAATACGACTTTTGATGTACTATTGGCTAGCAGAGTTGCTTTAAAGGAATCGGAGCCAAACTGAGATAAGTTTTGGGCAGAGATAATGGCTCCTACGCGATATTTTCGATATAAAGTGAAAATATCTTCCGTAGCTTTGCAAACAAAAGGTGGAAATTCATCTACATATAAAAAGTGCGGAATTCTAGTTTTTTCAGTACCAGGACGAGATAATACAGAGTGTTGCATTAATAATAAAACAAACAAGCCAAAGGCTTTATGAACACTAGCTCCCAAATCGCCACGACGTGTACAAACTAAAACAATGTCGCCATTTTTTAAGACATTATCATAATTGATATTGTTGGTTTGATTGCATAAAATATTTCTCACACCAGGGTAACGAAGCAGATTTTCCAATTGTGCAGCAGCTGCTTGAAGATGTTTTGAAGTGGTTTCTCGGTTAATTGCATTTTTATAAAATGTTTTTTCAAAATAGCGAATTTGGATGGCATATTGTTCGGCTAAATCTGGAATTTGCTTCATTTGTTCAGCTAAATTTTCAATTAAATCGAAGTTTGTTAATAATTTTAATAAATCATCTAAGGTAGGAATGTTATTATTATGTAAGATTGGATAAACTTCTTTTAATAAAATGGTTAAATTTTCAACTGCTTGTGTGACTAAATTTTGGTTGAAGGCGATATTGGATGACACATAAGCTTGATTATATTCTATATTGGCATCGTACATTCTCTTTAAAATAGAAGAAATCGAAATAGCAGATTTCATAGGATCCTTAAAAGCAAAAGGGTTTAAACCAATAGAATTTGAATTATTTGGATCGATGATGTGATATTTTAAATCAAAATTGTCAGCAATGTTAATGATATGCGAAAGTGATTCATAATCAGGTGCTAAGTAAGTTAGACCTAAATCTTTGTATATAGAATTTTCTCCTGCGTAGGAAAAAGTAAGTTTAGATACATAAGCTTTAAAAACTTTTTCTTTATTGGCGATGGGAGTTAACATATTTAGAGAAAAGTTTTCGTTGATGTAATCATTTGCATAAGGACAATTTAAGTTGGCAAGCCCTGTGCGTAAAGCCGTAAAACCTAATTCTTTTGCAGTTTCTTTTAGAAAGTATTTCTTTTCTAAATCTCTGGCAATCATAGGTTCAAATATCATGGAAGTTTTGCCTGATCCAGAATTTCCAACGACTAACATGGCTTCATAACGTCTTGTTTCAGGTATTTTGATGATTTTGGAAGAAGCATTATCTTTGCAAAGAATCATCTCACAAGTATAAGGACCAGTACCTTCTGTTTTATCGGATAAATCAATTCCTTGGTAATCGAAGATGGAATCTTTAATATCTTTAATATCATTTACTTTGAAATAAAAGTATTTGAAAATCGGATAAAAAGAGCAAATTGGTACATACCAAGCAAAGGCAGTAAAGGCTGGTCGAATTAAATCCATAAATTCAGAAATTACATAACTGTAATTGGGAACTGAAAATAGCAGTAACCAACCAAAATGATTGACCCATTGAATTAGCATGGAAATACCAACGATGTATAACACAGTCGTATATAAATAAAGAAAAGATAGTTTTATTTTTTGGTGAGTTACAAATTTTGAAGCATAGGAAAAATAAAAAGCAAATATTGGACATGCTAAGGCTAATGTATATTTAATAGGTCCCCAATAAGAAACACTAATTCCAGAAAAGCCAATCAATAAAATTTCTACTATTCGATCGATGACAATATAAATTGAAATGAGAGTTAAAACATAGGTTGCAAAAGTATTTCGATCGGTTTTTAATTTCTTTAGGAATTGATCAATATATTTCACAGTTTTCACCACTTTCTTATTTTTATTATTAAAAATACGCATATACTTATATTATCTAACAAAATTGAAAAAAAAACAAGAGGTTTCGTAAAAAAATATGGTATTTTATTCAAAAAAATATAAACTTTTATGTCTTAAATGATTTTTTTTAGAATATTTATAAAAAAGTATTGAAAGATTTTGTTAAAAACAATATAATAAAAACTAAAATAAACAAGTAAAAGAGGTAAAGTTCATGTCCAAAAACAAAAAAGAAGGCTTTATGCAAGGTGTTCTTGCTCTTATGTGTTCACAAGTGATTATTAAAATATTAGGTTTGATATATAGTATGTATTTAACCAATCGTAAGGGGTTTGGTGATAATGGGAATGCGATTTATATGAGTGGTTATCAAGTATATGCGTTATTACTTACCTTATCATCGATTGGTGTGCCGAATGCAATTTCAAAATTGGTATCGGAAAAATTAGCGATACGGAGATAGAAAAGGTGCTGACAGAATTTTTAAAATTGCCTTTGTTGCTTTTGCGATGATTGGATTTTGTGGGACTTTATTGTTGTATTTAGGAGCAGGGATGATTGCTAATAGTTGGTTACAAATTCCAGAGGCAGAATACACTTTAATGACTTTATCACCAGCGATTTTTTTTGTATCTATTGCATCGGTTATTCGTGGTTATTTTAATGGAAGACAGAAAATGTCTGCTACTGCTAAATCGCAAACGGTTGAGCAAATATTCAAAACAACACTTACTATTATTATTGTAGAAATGGTAGCGATTTGTACCAATGTTAATACGGAATTGATGGCAGCAGGTGCCAATTTAGCAACAACTTTTGCTACTTTCTTAAGTTTTTCGTATATTTTTACTTTGTATAAACTCAATCGAAAAGAAGAATATAAAAATCCAGAAGAACGAAGAAAATCGACTTCAAAAGAAAGTGCTAAGTCGATTATTAAGAAAATTTTAGCAGTTTCTATCCCAATTTCATTAAGTTCACTTATTTCTGCGATTAATAAAAATATAGATTCAGTAACTGTGGTAAGAATTTTAAAACCGTTAATTGGAGAAGCGACAGCAAAGGCTAAATATGGCATTTTAAGCTCCAAAGTAGACATTTTGACTTCCATGCCACTTGCTTTCAACATTGCTTTTGCAACAGCTTTGGTTCCTACAATATCGAGTGCTAGAGTACAAAACGATACTGAAACAATTAACAAAAGATTGCGTTTATCTTTATTAATTACAATATTAATAGGACTTCCATGCACATTTGGCATGTTTTTATATGCTACACAGATTTTAGATTTGTTATTTCCCAATGCAAGTTCAGGAGGAACATTACTAGCGATTTCAGCATTTACAATAATCTTCACTTCACTTGCTCAAACGATTAATGGAGCTTTACAAGGACTAGGGAAAATCAAAGTGCCAGCAATTGCGTTAGGGTGTGGTGTATTCGTCAAATTTATAGCAAATTTAGCACTTATTCCAATAGAAGGAATTTTTGAAAATGGTGCAGCAATTGGATCTGTACTTTGTCATATTGTGTCATTTACGATTGTTTATATAGTGTTAAAAAGAACGGTTCAATTAGATTTTAGTATCAGTAAGTTGATTTTAAAACCTTTGATTGTTACGATTATAATGTCTGGTGTTTCGTATGCTATTTACCAGAGTTTGTTAATGTTGGGGATTGTCTCAAGAATAGCTACGATTATAGGGATTATTGTTGCAGTTTTGGTATATATAGTGTTAGTGATTTTATTTAAAATTTTATCAAAAGAAGATATTTATATGTTACCAAATGGAGAAAAGCTATATCGATTGCTGCAAAAAATGAAAATTTATGCCTAAGAAAGAAATACTGGAAATCAAGCGAAAAATAAAATATAAAGGCAGAAAAGATTGAAAAATGAACAAAAAAATAAAATTATTTTAAAAAAAGAAGGATTTTGGCTAACTTTGGCGAATAAAGATAGTAGTAGAGCAAAAATCTACGAACTTAAAACTATTAGGAGGTAAATTAAATGAACAAAGCTGAATTAATCGCAGCAGTCGCTGCAAAAACAGGGGCAACCAAAAAAAGTGCAGAGGAGGCTGTTAATGCATTTGTAGATGTAGTTACAGAAACATTAAAAAAAGGGGATAAAGTTCAATTAGTTGGATTTGGTTCTTTTGAAGTAATCAAAAGAGCAGCAAGAAAAGGAAGAAATCCACAAACAAAAGAAGAAATCAAAATACCAGCATCAAAAGCTCCAAAATTCAAACCTGGTAAAGCTTTAAAAGATATAGTTAATAAAAAATAATAAAAAAACCAAAATAGAGATAAAAGCAAATAGTTTTTACTATTTGCTTTTTTATATAAAAAATATGCAATTTCCTATTGACAAATTCAAAATAATGATTTAAAATAGAATAGCAATTGATAAAAATGCAAAAAATAAATGGTGGATGTGGCGTAGCTGGTTAACGCGCCAGTTTGTGGCACTGGAGATCGTGGGTTCGAGTCCCATCTTCCACCCCATGAATTTTAATAGTTTCAAAAAAGAATATATTGGGCTGTAGCCAAGCGGTAAGGCACCAGACTTTGACTCTGGCATGCGTGTGTTCGAATCCCACCAGCCCAGCCATTGAAAATAGCGAGTTTCGAGAAATTGGAATTCGTTATTTTTGATATTTCAAACAAACATTAATGCAACAGTTTCAGAAAAATAGGTTAATCAAGCAAAATCAGGGTAAAACCAAGGAGAAAATAGTTTTTTTGAAAAAGTGTCAGACTTCATTTTGAAATGCAGCACATAAATATTGACAAATTATGTAAAATATGATATAATATAAGTATATGATTGGTTATTGCACAACCTAATATAAAAGATACGAGGGAGTGCAATTCCCTCGTAAGATTTTAGGAGGGGAAAAATATGTCAGTATTAACAACAACACCTAAATTTTTATATCCACATGCAAGACAGTTTCCTTTTGATGAACTTGCTGAAAAGATAGTAAAAGCTATCGAAAAGCGGAACTGGAATGTACCAGGAATAACCATTGAGTTTGATACTTATGGCTCAGGTGAAGAAAAATACCAATTGGTTCGCCAAATTATTGGTGATGATTTCAAGTTATACTTCTGCCGTATACAGGGAAATTTGAATGATCGTTGGAATGATACGGCTGCACTTCATGAAGTCTATATTCCAAAGCAAATACTTACGGTGTATGGAGATGAATCAGGACCAACCTATTATCTATATGTAGGTAAGAATTGGGAAGCTGATAAAGAGTGGTTTATGAATTCTACAAAGGTACATTCTAAACTGGATAAGCAGCCACGGAGATACTTGAGATACAGCGGAAAAAGGTATTGGCAAGGAGTAAGAGCTGACGAGTTGATTGCAGATGACGACATGAGACGTGAATATTCACCTGAAGGTGATGAACCGGTTTGCTTCAATCTTGAAGAAAAATTCAATGAGTTTACAGTGTGGTTAAAAGAATGTGTTCTTGACTATATTCTGAGCTTTCCAGAAGCGGATACAATTCAGCCACCAGTACCAATAGAAGAACTGATTCCTTACAAAGGACCTTGGGAAACTGTTTTCAGTATATGCGATCAGCGTGATGCTGAAAGGATAATGCAGGGCAAAGAGGACCCAAGTAAATTGGCTCCTAGAGCGCGACATGCCTACATTGGAAACAGACATCGATTAGTATCATTAGATGTCAAGTGCGAAGGTAGATTTCCAAAGATAGCGTATGAAGGTTTTATTTGGTGTGATACGGAGCTGAAAGAGAATATTACTCAGGATACGAAGTTTACAGGTGGAGTAATGATGGCTATGTATTCTTATTTTGAGTCAAATTATGCTGTTGCTATCAAACTTAAATATGCTAATCAAGTTTATGTGGCAGACGATGCTAAGTTTGGGGAAACGCGCCAGCAACTCTTTCAGGATATTGCTCCACGCGATATGCTTACAGATGCTGAAGTCGGTATGGCGTATGCTGCCAGAGGAGCTACAATTGTTCCTATTACAGAATACAAAGGCGACTATAAAAAACCGATAGTGCTTATTAATCGAGAATTAGATTTTGACGAAATTGATTGGTTTGTTGAAATTAAGTGATGTAACATACATTAGAGACTATCTCTAATAGAGTAAATCTTCAACTTGAAGTACAAACTCCACCATTTGCGTATAGTAGATGGTGGAGTTTTGTATCAAGCAAAATGTTACCAAAAAGAAATGAAAATGTAATACAAATGATACAATCACACTTAAAGTCCATCAATCAGTTGAAAATAGTGGATTACATGACTTTTAAGAGCAAATTTCATTTTTGACAATCCTTTTTTCCTATGATATAAAATAATTGAATAAAACATAGGAATAGGTGGTGTAAGAATAATGGGTATTTATAAAGCCGAAATTGCAAACATGAGAAAAAATATTGGAGAAAACGCAGGACAAAAAATTATTATTAAAGAACCAGCAGGAAAAAGGAGTAAACCTGAAGAAAGAAAAGCAACGATTGAAAAAACATACAAAGATTATTTTATGGTAAGATTTGATGAAGTCAATCGTGTTGGCTCGTATAATTACACAGATTTGTTTATGAAAACAGTAGAAGTCAGTATATTTAATGGAAATCAATTCATACCACTTGATATTCCAGATGTAGCTGACAGAAAGAATAAATTACATAAATTAGCACCAGAACATCTAGAAAATAAAATTATAGGAAATCCAGATTCTAATTTAGATTTTCCTGTTGAAATTGCATAAGAAAGAAAAAAATTTTATAAATTAGGTATTTTTTTAAAAATCCTCCATATAAATGTTATATATCATTAAAATAACAAAAGGGAGGATTTTTTTATGGAAAAAAACACAATAGCAATCAACAAAAAAATGACAGAAAAGCTAAAAAATATAGAAGTCAAAGGGGATATTATAGTTCCAGATAGCAAACCAGATATTGTCAATATTATTGGTACCAATTCCAATCCATACATTTACAAAGAAGATTGCGAAGAAGGAAAATATAGATTTGATGGCAACATCGATACTCATATTGTCTATTTATCGGATAATGGAGAAACAAAATGTATTCAAACGACTTTGGATTTTATGGATTTTATAGAAGATACGATTTTTAATAGTCAAATGTCAACACAATATAGAATTGAGATTGTAAAAATGGATACCAAAGTTTTAAATGAAAGAAAAATTACAGTATCGATTAGTTTAAAAATCCATTTTAACTTTTTTGAATGTGAAAATATTGAATATATGGAAGATTTGAATACATTAACAGGTGTTGAAAAATTGCAAGAAATGGTCGAACTAAATGCACTTGTGGCAACTAATACGATTAAAAGTTCATTAAAAGAGGATATTAGTGTTGATGAAACGGATATGATTTTAGATTTGTTGAAAAGTGATATTTCGATTGCTAACTTCGAAAATAAAATAAGTTATCATAAAGTTTTGTCAAAAGCAGATGTTAATGTAAAAATGTTGTATATGACAGAAAGTGGAAAAATCGGAAAAGCAGAAGCCACTATTCCAATCATGAATTTTATTGATATGGAAAAGGTAACAGAAGAAGATATTTGTAATGTTCATTATAAAGTACGTAATATGAATTTTAAGCCAAATGCAAAGGAAATGAAAAGTATCAATTGCCAAATTGATTTTGAAGTCACGTGTGAAGTGTGTCAAAAAAAGACAATTGAAATGGTGCAAGATATGTATGGGATTCACAAAAATGTAACTTTTAGCCAAAAAACAATTGAAATTCAAACGCAAACACAAAGTACAGTAGAAAACGTAAATATTAATCAAAGTGTTTTAGTAGAAGATATTCGTTCTTTGTATGATGTTGATTGTAGAGCAACTATTACCAATAAGACACCAATGGGAACAGGTGCTAATTATGAAGGAGAATTAGGACTAGATATTTATTTTGATACAGGAAATAATTTAGGAATGAAAACAGCAAAACTTCCTTTTATGGCAAAATTAGAGTGTGATACAGACGATATTCAAATCCATATTGCTAAAAAACATTTCCAATTAAATAATGAGGATGTGGTTTGTGATGTTGAATTAGAACTAAAACCAAATGGTACTAATACCAAAACGATTCGTATGATTGATGATATTCAAGAAGAAGAATGTCAAGAAGAAAACGATTATGCAATGATTGTTTATTTTGTAAAAGACGGAGATACAATTTGGAATATCGCCAGAGATTTCAAAGTAACTATGGATAGTATTATCAAAACTAATAATTTACAAGATAATAGTAAAATTAATGTAGGAGAAAAATTATATATTATGAAATAAAGATAGTAGCAAGGCTTAAACCTTGCTTTTCTTAAATTTTTAGGGAGAACGAATTATGGATAAAATCTATTCCAGAAGAAGAATTCGAATTCCAATGATAAAGAGAAAACAAAAACAAAAAAGAAATAAAATAAAACTATTGTTCTATCTTGTGATAGGTATTCTTATAATTGCTATGGGGAGTTTTATTATGGCTTCTTATCCAATTTTTGTGGCAAGCTGTAAAACAGCAGCAATTTCCAAAGCGACTCATATTATAAATGATGAAGTTGAAAATAGAATGAAAGGATATTCCTATCAGGATTTTGTAAAAATGGAAAAAGATGAAAGTGGAAAGATTACCTTAATGCAAGCAAACACCATTTTGCTAAATCAAATGATAAGCCAAATAATAAAAAACATTCAAAACCAAATTGACCAAACGCCAACCACAATGGTATATATTAATTATGGAAGCGTAAGTGGAATAAGTATTCTAAAAAATCTAGGTCCCAAATTTGACATTGAACTAGAAACAGCAGGAGCCATCAAGACGCAAGTCAAATCTGAGTTTGAAAGCGTTGGAATTAATCAAACATTACATAAGATTTATTTGGAATTAAACACTTCTATTGGTATTTTGACGCCCATTGGCTCTTTTGGGCAAAATATTGATTCAAAAGTTTTATTAACAGAAGCTATTATTGTAGGAGAAGTACCAGATACGTATTATAATTTAGAAGGATTGCATACATCAGATGCTATGGAAGTTATGGAATAATTTCGTGTAAAAATGAGTAAAACAATTGCATTTTCAAAGAATCATTGTTATAATAATAGAAAAAGAAAAAAACGGAGGAAAACATTTTGCAAGACAAACAAAAACAAATTAGAAACTTTAGTATCATTGCTCACATCGATCATGGTAAATCCACGCTAGCTGACAGAATGATTGAAATGACAGGAGCACTATCTGAACGTGAAATGGAAGCACAAGTGCTTGATAATATGGACATTGAACGTGAAAGAGGAATTACCATCAAATCGCAAGCTGTTAGAATGAATTATAAAGCTAAAGATGGTCAAATTTACGAATTTAATTTAATTGATACACCAGGTCATGTGGATTTTAATTATGAAGTATCACGTAGTTTAGCTGCTTGTGAAGGTGCTATTTTGGTAGTCGATAGCACGCAAGGAGTAGAGGCACAAACGCTTGCTAATGTCTATCTAGCGTTGGAGGATAATTTAGAAATTTTGCCAGTCATCAACAAAGTTGATTTGCCAAATGCAAGACCAGATGAAATCAAAAGTGAAATTGAAGAAATCATTGGTATTCCAGCTCAAAATGCTCCGTGTATTTCTGCCAAAACAGGTTTGAATGTAGAAGAAGTTTTAGAAAGAATTATAACAGATATTCCAGCTCCTTCAGGAAAAGCACAAAATCCCTTACAAGCCTTAATTTTTGATTCAGTCTATGATAATTACAAAGGGGCTTTGAGTTATGTTAGAATAAAAAATGGAACGGTAAAACCAAACGATGAGATTTTATTTATGGCAACTGGAAAAATCTTTACTGTGACAGAAGTTGGTTATTTCAAAGCAGGGAGTTATCAAGCTGTAAACGAATTAACAGCAGGTGAAGTAGGCTATATTTCAGCTAGTGTAAAGACGATTTCTGATTTACAGGTGGGAGATACCATTACCTTGAAAAACAATCCAGCACCAGAGCCTCTACCAGGTTATAAAAAAGCCAATTCAATGGTTTATTGCGGTATGTATCCCATAGATCGGAAGCGAATATGAACCATTAAAAGAGGCGTTAGAAAAATTAAAACTAAACGATGCGGCACTCAATTATGAACCAGAAACTTCAGCAGCATTAGGATTTGGATTTCGATGTGGATTTTTAGGACTTTTGCATTTGGAAATTATTTTAGAACGATTGGAGCGAGAATTTGATATTGGTTTAATCACGACTGCACCCTCTGTTATTTATAAAGTTCATAAAACCAATGGAGAAATCATGGAATTATACAATCCAATTGATTTACCACCAATAACTCAAATTCGTATGATGGAAGAACCGATTATGAAAGCAGAAATCATGATTCCGAAAGAATTTGTCGGAAATGTTATGAAAGTGTGCCAAGAAAGGCGTGGCACATACATGGATATGCGCTATTTGGATGAAACAAGAGTAACACTTGAATACGATTTGCCACTTGGTGAAATTATTTATGATTTTTTCGATACCATAAAGTCCAAAACCAAAGGTTATGCTTCAGTGGATTATGAATTTAAAGAATATCGAAAAGCAGATTTGGTCAAATTAGATTTACACATCAATAATGAAGCAGTTGACGCACTGTCATTTATTGTACACAAGGATTCTAGTTATGAACGTGGACGTAAAATGGCGGAGAAACTAAAAACCGTTATACCAAGGCAATTATTTGAAGTCCCAATTCAAGCAGTTGTAGGTGGAAAAATTATTGCACGTGAAACGATTTCTGCTATGCGAAAAGACGTATTAGCCAAATGTTATGGAGGCGATATTACCAGAAAAAAGAAATTGCTTGAAAAACAAAAGCGAGGAAAAAAGAAAATGCGTGAAATTGGAAATGTGCAAGTTCCACAGGAAGCATTTTTGGCTGTGTTAAAATTAAATGAAGAAAAGTAAGAGGAGAAAAGAATGGAAAAAAATCGTAAAACAGAAACTAGCTATGAAGATATTGTTTATGGAAGAAATGCTGTATTAGAATTACTAAAATCGGAAAGAGATATCAATAAAATATTCGTCGAAAGAGGCGAAAAACATGGTTCTATTCATGAAATTATTGCTAAAGCAAAAGAGGCACGAGTGATTTTAGTAGAAGTTGACAAAACTAAGTTGGATGCATTAACAAATCAAAATCATCAAGGGATTATTGCGATTGTACCACCGTTTAATTATTGCCAAATACAAGATATTTTAAAGTTAGCCAAACAAAAACAGGAAAGTCCATTTGTTGTACTATTGGATGGTATTGAAGATCCACATAATTTGGGAGCGATTATTCGAACAGCAGAAACAGCAGGTGTTCATGGAGTGATTATTCCCAAAAGAAGAAGTGCATCAGTCAATAGTACAGTGAGTAAAGTATCAGCAGGAGCGACAACTTACATGAAAGTTGCTCGTGTCAATAATTTGAATGAAGCAATTCGAGAATTAAAAGAAAATGGTTTATGGATTATCGGAACGGATGGAACTGCTGAAAAAAATTATGATGAACAAGATTGGACAGGTCCGATTGGAATTGTAATTGGAAGTGAAGGTTTTGGTATGAGTAAATTAGTAAAACAAAATGTGGATAGTTTAGTCAAAATTCCAATGAAGGGAGAAATAACATCCTTAAATGCTTCAGTGGCAAGCGGAATTATTCTGTATGAAGTTGTTAGGCAACAAACCAATCAGCAAAAAATATAAATATTTTATAGATTTCTATCAAAAAACACTTGACAGTTTGGCAATATACATATAAAATAGTATGTAGGAAAATTACAATATAAATTATATCTATATTGTCATAGATTTATAATAATTTATTTGTACATTGAAAATTTAATAGAAAAGAGGTAAACAATTATGCAAACTGTTATGATTATTGTTGCCACGATTCTTGTCTCAGCTGTTGTATTTATTCCAGTCGGAGTAAAAATTAGAAAGAAAACAGCAGAATCTAAAATTCAAAGTGCAGAAAAAGAAGCAAAAAGAATTATAGACAATGTAAAAATAGAAGCTGAAAATGCTAGAAAAGAAGAATTGATAAGAGCTAAGGAAGAAGCTTTGCAAATACGAAATGAATTAGATCAAGAGATGAAGGAAAGAAGGGGCGACATTCAATCACAAGAAAAGCGATTGATTCAAAAAGAAGAAAATTTTGAAAAAAAAGTAATGCTTTTGGACTCGCAAGAAAAAGAATTAGAAAGAAAAATTGCAGAAACAGAACAAAAAAGGCAAGAAGTAGAAGGTTTACATGACAAAAAAATGGAAGAACTACAAAGAATTTCAGGTTTGACGCAAGAACAAGCCAAAAAGTTCTTGCTAGAAAATTTAGAACAAGAAATAACGCAAGAAAAAGCTATCAAAATCAGAGAATTGGAAATCAAAGCCAAAGAAGCTGCGGATAAAAATGCGAGAGAAATTATTGGAAATGCAATTCAAAAATGTGCTGCAGACCATACATCTGAGACAACTGTATCTGTAGTAGCTTTACCAAGTGACGAAATGAAAGGTAGAATTATTGGTCGAGAAGGAAGAAACATCAAAGCATTAGAAACATTAACAGGAATAGATTTAATCATTGATGATACCCCAGAAGCTGTCATTATTTCGGGATTTGATCCACTTCGAAGAGAAGTTGCCAAAATTGCTTTAGAAAAGTTAATCGATGATGGTCGAATTCACCCAGCTAAAATTGAGGAAATGGTTGAAAAAGCGAAAGAAGAGGTTATGGCTTCCATTAAAGAAGCTGGAGAAAGAGCAGCTTTAGAGACAGGCGTTAATAATTTGCATCCAGAATTAATCAAATTGATTGGAAAATTAAAATATAGGACAAGTTATGGGCAAAATGTTTTAAATCACTCAATGGAAGTAGCCAATTTAGCAAGAATGATGGCAGATGAATTAGGTGTCAATTCCAAAATTGCAAGACGTGCTGGATTATTGCATGATATTGGAAAAGCATTGGATCATGATATGGAAGGAACTCATGTTGAAATTGGTGTAGAGGTTTTGAAAAAGTATAAAGAAAATAATATTGTCATCAATGCAGTACAAGCTCACCATGGCGATGTAGAACCACAAACCATAGAAGCTATTTTGGTTCAGGCAGCTGATGCGATTTCTGCATCACGTCCAGGTGCAAGACGCGAAACTTTGGAAACATATATCAAACGATTAGAAAAATTAGAGGAAATTGCTAATTCATTTGAAGGTGTTGAAAAATCATTTGCGATACAAGCAGGTCGTGAAGTAAGACTTGTGGTAAAACCAGAAAAAGTTTCGGATAGTGAAATGGTCATTATGGCAAGGGAAGTTGCCAAAAAAGTAGAAAGTGAAATGGAATATCCAGGAACCATAAAAGTAAATGTTATTCGTGAATCAAGAGTTGTGGATTATGCC
The DNA here is from genome assembly GCA_947653235.1 of uncultured Clostridium sp. Lineage (GTDB taxonomy): Bacteria > Bacillota > Clostridia > TANB77 > CAG-508 > Scatovivens. The sequence goes on along the minus strand of CANTGH010000001.1, from coordinate 33,567 downwards.
AAATAAATAAAGAGAGGAGATAACCTCTCTTTATTTTTGCTTAAAATACACAATTTTTAGCAATTTTATCGTACTCAAAACAAAATTAAATATTTCACTAAAATACATGGAAAGGATATATCCTAAAATTCCGAAATTTTGGAACCAATGTATAAATTAAAATGACATCTGCTAAAGTATCTAGAATATTAATCACCATGACTGTATTTTGAGCATCCAAGCCTTTTAAAATATTATCAATCACACAATCCAGCAAAATGAAAAAAGATAAAGGTGCCAAAATTCTGATGTAATTTGAAATGGTAAGGTCCTTATAAATCCATATACCTAAATGTTTGGCGAAGAAAAAAAGAAATAGGCTTGTAATAACACAAAAAAATGCTGAAATGCTAAAAATCGTAGAAGTTATTTTTTGAATGGTTTGATCACGATTTTGTGCGTTATAACTTGCAAATTCTGGTACAAATAAATTGCTGATAGATGAGAAAATAACATTTGGAAATACCACAATTGGCATTGCCATTCCATTGATTTCTCCATAAATCGATAATGCTTTGGAGCAATCCATTTTGCCTTTTTCAAAACTAAGTGGAATGAGAATTTGTTTTAAAGTTGATAAACCAGAACGAATAAAGGTAGTAATAGCAACTGGTAAAGAGATTTTGAAGATTTTTTTAGGATAATACAATGGTGTCTGATGAATACAGTAGGCTGTTTGATAGATTTTTACATCGTGGCGGTAGAGTGCATAGTTGCAAACAAAGGAAAAGAGCTCGGAAATCAGATCTCCTAAAATAAGTGAAAAACAGGCATATTCCAATCCATTTGGCAAAAATAAATTCAAGAAAAAAGCAGTAATTCCAATTTTGATAATTTGTTCAAAAAACTGTGCAATTGTTGATTTATATACACGCCTAATGGCAACAAAATATCCAGAAATAGCTGATGACATCGAAATTAGGGGAAGTGCTAAACACATGGTATAAATGACATTTTGAGACACTTTATTATGTAGACAATTTTCAATAATAAAATCTGAAAATATCAAAAATAAACTACTTGCTATGAATCCGCAAATAAAACTTAAACCAATGCAACGTTTGGCAATTTTTCGAACGCCTTCAGGGTTGCCAATTGCCAATTCTTCTGCCACCAAACGTGTTACAGCAAAATTAATGCCAAATGTTCCAAGGGTTATGCCAAATAAGTAAACAGACATTACTAATTGAAAAACACCCAACATTTCTTTACCAATTTTTTCGGTAATGTAACGATTAAAAAAAATAGCCAACACGCGAAAAATAATAGAGCTAATGGTTACAATCAAACTATTTATTAAAAATGCTTTCAATTTTTTGTTCAAAAAAATCACCTTGACTTATTGTATGAAGGTTTTAGGAAATAAGAACTAAATTGATTTTTTAATAATTTTTTCCAAGTGATAAAGGTATATATGCTTTTAAAGGTCGAAAATCGCCATTTTAAGAAAGATTAGCTTTGATTCATATTTTATGTACACTTACACCATAAAAGGGCCGTTTTGGGGCTATTAGGAGGTTCTTTCAAAAGTGATTTTTTTGTGATGATAAAATTTTATGCACGTAGAGGGCCAAAATAGCTACACAGGAAGCGTTTTGCTGCACAAGTAATGATTTATGTCAAAAATTTAATTAAAATGGCTTATTGGGGCGTTTTTGAAAATAGATGTGTTGTTATAGAGAAACTTGACATAGTACATAAAATGTGATATAATTTATGTATTAAAAATAGAAAGAGAGGAAAAATTTATGGAAAAAAAGGATAATTCCAGTTCCAAAAGTGAACTGCGGAAGTACGTGGACAAGATCAATGAAATAACGGAAAAAGGGCAAGAGAAATTGGAAGAAATCTTAAAAGATTTGCGGCTCATGAATAGCATAGTGGAAGATCTTGTGAACCAGGGAATTTTTGGCGAAGATGGGAACAAAAAAATAACAACGGAGACTGGATTCTCTGAGAAGGTAGGAGTTTTTTTAAGTCAAGAAGATAGAAAACAGTGCAAAGAAATATTATTGCAGGATGATAACGAAGCAAAAGAAGATTTAAGAAAACAGCTAGAAGAAAAAATGTTCACGATGTTTTCTAAAATTGTTGAAGACTTAAGAGAAAAGACGAATTTGCCATTTTATATAAGGGACAATTATTCTATCAAAATGTCGTATTCTAAGTCCGATGAAGTGGTATGGTTTGGGGACTTCTGTTTTGAGTTTACTATCGATATTCATTAAACGCTTGTTGAAAAGTGAAAAGAGAAATGCTTGGGAAACCAAGCATTTCTCTTTTCTATCTATTATTCTTCAAAAGGATTTTTCACCTTTTTCGCTTTTCTTCCATCTGTCATCACGTCTTTTACAGCACCTAAACTGCTTAAAGCAGAGGTTGCTTCAAAAGGAATGAAGATTTTGTTGGCTTCGCCTTTGGCAACTTCTTGAAGTGCTTCCAAAGATTTGATTTGTACCAATTTTTCGTCTGGATTAGCATTTTTGATGGCATCATAAACCATTTGAATTTCTTGTGCTTTGGCGTCAGCGACTTGTTTGATAGCTTCTGCTTCACCAGTGGCACGTCTGATTTTGGCTTCACGATCTGCTTCAGCATCTAAGATGGCTGCTTGTTTGCGTCCTTCTGCTAAAGTAATAGCCGATTGTCTTTCAGCTTCTGCTTCTAGAATTAAAGCACGTTTGTTGCGCTCTGCGTTCATTTGTTTTTCCATGGCATCACGAATGTCAGCAGGTGGCGTGATATCTTTGATTTCTACACGGTCAATTTTACAACCCCAAGCATCGGTTGCTTCGTCCAAAATAACTCTTAGTTTTTCATTGATGACATCTCTTGAACTAAAGGTTTCGTCTAATTCCATTTTTCCAACAATATCACGAATAGTGGTGATGGATAAATATTCAATTCCTTTTTTCAAACTTTGAATTTCATAAACGGCTCTGGCAGGATCTGTAATTTTGTAGAAGACAACGGTATCAATGGTAATGGTAACATTATCAGATGTGATAACGCCTTGTGGTGGAATATCCATTGTTTGTTGTTTCAAGCTTACAACAGAACGAACGGTATCAATAAAAGGCACAATAATGGTAAGACCAGCTTCTGCGACTTTATGAAATTTTCCTAACCTTTCAATAATATAAACTTCAGATTGTCTAACAACTTTAATTGTTTTGAATGCTAAAATAACAATAAGAATAAATACGACTAATAAAAATCCCATTTTTAATCCTCCTTTTCTTTTTAAACGGGTTTTACGATGGCTTTGACACCATCAATTCTTTCAATGATAACTTCTGTATCTTGCGAAATAGTTGTGTTATCCAATGATTTTGCAGACCAAACTTCGCCACTAATTTTGATTTGACCAGTTCCTTCGATAGGGTCAATGGTTTGAATGACTTTTCCTTTTTTTCCTTCAATGGAAAAAGCATTTGTTTTGGTCGTGTTTTCAGTTTTGGCAAATTTGTTCACAAAAGGTCTTGTGGCAAAAAGCAAAATCGTTGAAGAGACAACAAAAATGGCTGTTTGTGCGACAACACTTTCGATAAAAAAGCTTGCCACCATTGCAATCAAAGCACCAATCGCGAACCAGAAAACCAAAAAGCCCACAGTTCCAATTTCAATGATCAAGAAAATTCCTGAAAAAATTAGCCAAAGTTTCCACATAAAAAATCACCTCACTTTTTATTTCTTAAACAATACATTTATGTACAAATATTATTATACAACATATTTAGGAAGAAAGAAAGAGTTTTTTGTAATATTTTTCAAAAAAATGCTATTTCTTAAAATTTTATAAATTATTTTGTTTGTTGTTTACATTCTTTTTTTTTTATGGTATGATAAATCCATAAAAAGTAAAAAGAGGAAGGCATGAAAAAAAAGAAAAAACTCAATCGATTTTGGATCAGAAGAATGTTTTTGGTTGCTTTATTGATAGTTTTGATTGGGGGGATTGCCAATAGGAGCTATCACAGAAAGCATAAAAATCAAACAGCATCCATTGGCTTGCTTTTCAATTATGAATTTGTGAAACTATCTGCTCCAATATATGTAGAAAATTCTGTTTTATACATGGCTCAAAAAGATATCCAATCGATTTTTGATGATACAATTTATTATAATATCGAAAACGAAGAATTGATTACAACTTATAACAAACATATTGCTATTTTACATTTGAATGAAAAGCAAATGACTGTCAATGATTCAAAAGTTCCTATGCAAGGAGAATTAAAGCAAATTGATTCTCAAATTTATTTACCAATTTCGGATTTAGAAATTGTGTATGATATAGAAACCCAATTTAATGAAACAACCAATTTAGTCATTGTGGATTCGACAACCAAAGCTCAAAAAAAGGCTATTGTTTTAAAAGAGGCTAAGATTAAATCAAGTAAGAGTCCATTTGCAAGAACGATTGAAAAGCTACATAGAGGCGATGAAGTATATGTTGTTGAGGAAAGTGGCTCTTATTCAAAAGTTAGAAGCAGTACACGGCAAAATTGGCTATTTGAAGCAGAAAAGTCTTTCTGAACCAGAAACACTTCGAGAAGAATTTATCGAAGATAAACCAGAAATAAAAGTATTAGAGGAATATTCAAAATTATCAAACCAATACAAGGAAGTCAAGGTGCAAGAAGGAAAAGAAAATGTTGTTATTTTGAAAGATTTTTTACTGGATAAAGAAAATCAAATCTTAGAGCAAATCGATGAAAAATCGGAAGATTATCAAAAATTTTATGAATGGACTTATGTAAATCACATGGCGATTATTGGCAAAATAGAAAAAGAAGGAATGATTTCACATCATTTTTCAACATATCAGCAGAGAAATCAAATCATTCATCAAATCTATCAGAAAGTTATTCAAAAACAATATCAAGGGATTTGTATTGAATTTGAATCAATTGATGAATGGAATTGTTTTAATCGATTTATAATTGAGTTAGTGCCTAAATTCAAAGAAGCAGGTTTGAAGGTGATTGTAAAAGCAAAGGAACAAATGGATTTAGAAAAAATAAAAAATAAAGTGGATTTTATCATAAAATAGAACCAAAGATAGGAGTAAAAAATGAGTAAAAAAAACAAAATAATCGTTAGTATTAGTATAGTTATTGTTATCATTATCATAGTAAGTAGTATAATTGGAGTGGGAGTATGGTACCAGCAAGGAAAGCAAGCAGTAAAAAAACAAGAAGGACAAATGATTCGTATAGAAATTGAGGAAAAAAGTGGCATTGTTGCCATTGCAGAATTACTAGAAAATAAGGGAATTATCCGAAATGCAAATGTCATGAAAATTTATTTGAAATTAAATCCTGAAAAAAGCAGTTTAAAAGCAGGAAAATATGAATTAAACAATAGCGAAAATTTAGAAACCATTTTGACTCATATTCAAAAGGGAGAAGTCGTAAACGAGGAAGTCAAAATTACCTTTATTGAAGGAAAAAATATGAGAAGTATAGCCAAAGCGATTGCGGCTAAAACCAACCATACAGAGGAAGAAGTTTTTCAATTATTAGAAGATAAAGAATACATCAATTCTTTAATTGAAAAATACTGGTTTTTGACAGATGTTATCCAGGACGATGCGATTTATTATCCATTGGAGGGTTATTTATTACCAGATACATATAGTTTTGAAAACGAAGATGTTTCTATTCGAACGATTTTTAATGTTGTTTTAAATTATACAGACGCTTTTTTAAGCAAATACAAAGATAAAATCACAAATGTGCATGAACTGATGACATTGGCTTCTATTGCAGAATTGGAAGGAGTTAGTGAAGAAGACCGAAAAGAAATTGTAGGTGTTTTAATCCATCGTCTGGAGCAAGGCATGAGTTTGGGAAGTGATGTGACGGCTTATTATGCCTTTAAAGTAGACATGGGAGAACGCGATTTGTATGTCAAAGAAATCAAAACAGAAAATCCGTATAACACACGTGGTCCTAATATGGATGGAAAATTACCTATTGGACCTGTTTGCAATCCAAGTAAAAATGCCATTTTGGCTACCTTAAGTTATACCAAAAGTGATAACCTATATTTTGTAGCCGATAAAAATAAAAAAGTTTATTTTACGAAAACGTATGAGGAACATACAGGATTAGTTCGACAATTAAAAGAACAAGGATTATGGTATGAATATTAAAAAAAGTATTGACATTTCTAAAAAAAATGATAAAATATAAATAGATATTCAAAAACAATGAAAAAGAGGAGTACATCGAAATCTACTAGAAAAGAGAAAAGAAGTGGTATGCTGAGAACTTCTTATAGAAAAGAGCGATGGAAGGTAGCTTTGGAGTTGGCAAAGTGAACATTTTTAGCAAGTGGCAAGCAAAAATCCTGAAAAATAGCTTGTTTTCAAAAGTAGCTTTGCTCGTTTGAGAAACGTTAACATCTCGTATAAGAGAAAAGATGGTATAATTTCAAAAAGGAGATTATCTTGTCTTTTAAATTAGGTGGTACCGCGGAAAATAGAAGCATTTCGTCCTATGGTTTAGGAGAAGTGCTTTTTTGATTTAGATTAAAAACGGAGGAAAAAATGGGAATATTAATTGAAAATGCAAAGATAGAAGTGAATTATAGAAATAAAATCGATGGTTTAGCGTTGCTTAAACAAATCAAGGATAGACAATTAAAAGCAGTTTTTTTCGATCCACAATATCGTGGAATTTTGGATAAAATGGCGTATGGAAATGAAGGGAAACAGAGGGGAAAAGATAGAAGTTCTTTAATCCAAATGAGTGAAGAAACCATTCATGATTTTTTAGTCCAAATTGAACGTGTTTTGCTTCCGAGTGGCTATTTATTTCTCTGGGTTGATAAATTTCATTTGTGTGAGGGCGTTAAAAGCTGGTTTGACGATTTACCTAACATGGAAATTGTGGATATGATTACGTGGAATAAAATGAAAATTGGAATGGGTTATCGAACCAGACGAAAAAGTGAATATTTAGTGGTTCTTCAAAAAGCGCCTAAACTTGCGAAAGTAACTTGGAAATTGCATGATATTCCAGATGTGTGGGATGAAAAAGTAGCAAAAACACATGCTCATAGTAAGCCAATTGAATTACAAAAAAAGTTAATTTCAGCTGTAACAGAAGAAAACGATTATGTATGCGATCCAGCAGCTGGTGGATATTCCGTAAAAGAAGCATGCACACAAATCCAGCGAAATTTTATAGGTGGAGATATTGAATTTGGGGAGGAAATAGAGAATGAAGATTAAAGATGCACAAGGAAGAACAGATGGTGGTTCTGGTTATACAAGAGTTTTCGGAAATGACAAGTTAGGAAAATTGGTTTCAAAAGTACAGTCCACTGTCATTAGTAACGGAACAGAATTAGAAAGAATCATTGTATCGATGACAAATTGTATTGAAGATTTGGAGCAATTTATCAATGATGTTACTTATGGCACACAAGCTGATGGAGTTTATTTATGCAAAAAAACAGTAATCAAGAAGAGTAAATATGCTATTGATGGTATAGAACCAGATTTATTGATTTTTGTACTAGAACAAAAAAGGATTTGCAAAGTTATTGAATTAAAAGATGGAGATCAATTTGATACTAAAAAGTCAGCTGGTGAGAGAAAGCATTTGCAAGAATTTGCGACTCAATTTGGAGCACAAATTCCATTTGTAACAGAATTTTATATTTGCAGTTTTAATCAACAAGACAAAGAGAGTATACGAAATGGCTTCAAAGGCAAATTTGAAATGGAACATATTATGACAGGTAAGGAATTATGTGATGTCTTAAAGATTAGCTATGAAGAGATTATAGCTGGTCGAAAAAAGGATGAAGAGGAAAATCTGGAATATTTTATAACCGAACTTTTGAGAATTGAAGAAGTAAGACAAAGAATAATAGAAAAATTGAGCAATTTAGAAGATATGTAAAGAAAAGGAGGAATTTTCATGAATGAACACAAACTAAACGACAAATTTAATCCCCATGATTTTGAAGAGAAAATCTATCAAGATTGGGAGGAAAAAGGCTATTTCAAGCCATCGGGAGATGAAACTAAACAACCGTATTGCATTATGATGCCACCGCCCAATGTAACAGGTAAATTGCATATGGGTCATGCGTTAGATGGTACAATTCAAGATATTTTAATTCGTTTTAAAAGAATGCAGGGGTTTGATACTTTGTGGCTTCCTGGAACAGATCATGCTTCGATTTCTACGGAAATGAAAGTGGTTCAGAAATTAAAAGAAGAAGGCAAGTCAAAACAGGATTTGGGACGCGAAAAATTTTTGGAGGAAGCATGGAATTGGACCCATCAATATGGTGGTTTAATCCAGGAACAACAGCGTAAACTTGGCTGTTCTTGTGATTGGGAAAGAAATCGTTTTACTTTAGATGATGGCATGTCAGATGCGGTTTTGGAGCAATTTGTGAAACTTTATGAAAAAGGTTTGATTTACAAAGGCACTCGTATGGTAAACTGGTGCACCAGTTGCAATACGTCTATCTCAGATGCGGAAGTGGAATATAAAGAAGAAGCTTCCCATTTATGGCAGATTCGTTACAAAATAACGGGAACCGAAGATCAATATGTGATTGTTGCCACCACAAGACCTGAAACGATGCTAGGCGACACAGCAGTTGCCGTTCATCCAGAAGATGAGCGTTATCAAAGTTTAGTGGGAAAAACTTGTATTTTGCCGATTGTAAATAAAGAAATTCCAATTATTGCCGATGATTTTGTGGAAAAAGAATTCGGAACAGGTTGTGTTAAAATCACGCCTGCACACGACATGAATGACTATGTTTGCGGTCAAAGACACGGTTTGGAAATGATAGAAGTATTTGATGAGAATTTCAAAATGGGAAATCTTGTTCCTGAATATGCAGGAATGGATTTGCTAGAGGCAAGAAAGAAAATTGTAGAGAAATTAAAGCAAATGGGTGCTTTGGTTAAAGAAGAAGAATACACGCATAATGTTGCTAAATGTGAACGTTGCAAGCATACAATTGAGCCAAAGATTTCAGAGCAATGGTTTGTTAAAATGCAAGATTTAGCAAAACGAGCAGCTGATAGCGTGAGACAGGGAAAAACTAGATTTGTGCCTGAACGTTATGAAAAACAATATTTTCATTGGTTAGACAACATTCAAGATTGGTGCATTTCGCGTCAATTGTGGTGGGGTCATAGAATTCCTGCTTATTATTGTGAGAAATGTGGAGAAATTCATGTGGCGAAAACGAAGCCAGAAGTTTGTCAAAAGTGTGGTGCTCATGCATTACAACAAGATGAAGATACATTGGATACTTGGTTTAGCTCTGCTTTATGGCCATTTTCGACGTTGGGTTGGCCACAAACGCAAACAGAAGATTATCAAAGATATTATCCAACGAATGTATTAGTAACTGGTTTTGATATCATTACTTTTTGGGTTTCTAGAATGATGACACAAGGCTTGGAATTTACGGATATAGAACCTTTTCGAGATGTTTTAATTCATGGCATTATTCGTGATAGCCAAGGACGAAAGATGTCGAAAACCTTGGGAAATGGGATTGATCCCTTGGATGTGATTGAAGAATATGGTGCAGATGCTTTGCGATTCTCGGTGATTTCAGGTATCACGATGGGAAATGATATTCGTTTTTCAAAGGAAAAATTGGATCAAGCCTCGAATTTTGCCAATAAAATTTGGAATGCGGCGAAATTTATTACAATGAATTTGGCAGATGATGAAAAAGTGCGTGCTTTTTGCTATGAAGTTTACGAAAAAAATAAGGCATATAATGCGGAACTTTTGAAAATCGAAGATAAATGGATTTTGAACAAGTTAGATAAATTGGTGGTTGAGGTGTCACAAAATATGGAGCATTATGATTTGGGTATCGCGCTTGACAAAATTTATAGTTTTTTGTGGAATGAATTTTGTGATTGGTATATTGAAATTGTCAAACCAAGAATGTATAGCAAGGAAGAAACTGAAAAGGTGGCTGTAAGTGACATTTTAAATCATGTTTTTGGAACGGCACTTAAATTACTTCATCCTTTTATGCCTTTTGTAACGTCTGAAATCTATAGCAAATTGATTTGTTTTGGAACACCAGATTTAATAGTAAGTAAGTGGCCGATTTTAAGAGAAAAGTTTGTGTTTGATGAGGAAGAAAAGCAACTGGAAAAGTTGAAGCAAGTGATTGTGGAAATTCGAAATATTCGTGCTAAAATGAATGTGCATCCAAGTAAAAAGTCGAAATTGATTTTTGTAAGTAAAAACCAAGAAGACGTAATAAAAGAGGCACAAGAGTTTTTGATGAAACTTGGCTTTGCGGAGGAAATGATTATTCAAGAGAACGAAAGTGGAATTCCAGAAAATGCGATTTCAATTGTGGTAGAAGACTTAAAAGTGTTTATTCCATTTGAAGATTTGGTTAATTTGGAAGAGGAAATTAAACGTTTAGAAGAGGAAAAAGCAAAGTTACAAGCAGAAGTGATGCGTGGTGAGAAAATGCTAAATAACCAAGGATTTATGGCAAAAGCACCACAAGCCAAGGTGGAAGAAGAAAAGGCGAAACTTACCAATTACAAGAATAGTTTAAAAGCTGTGGAAGAAAGATTGGAAAATTTGGGAAAAATAGTTGGCAGATAGAGAAAAAGTCAGTATAGTAAAAAGAGAAAGTAAATTAAGTGCAAATAAAAACACTAATTTATAAAAATATTGAACTTAAACAAAAACAGGTAGTGGCACTACCTGTTTTCCTTTTATAAAAAAGATTTTATCAATTTGATAAGATAGTCATTAATTTTTTTGATAAATGGCAAATATTTTAAGAAATTAAGAAGCGTAATTCGAATCAATAAAGTATACAATAAAATTTTATATTTTACAAGAGTAAATTTATTTTCTTTTGTTTATGTAAAAATTCGAATGCCAAAATAAGGAAGTATAAAAAACAAAGCAGGAAACATAATAAAAATAAAAACTTGATTTACAAAATGAGTAAAATCAAGTTATACCAAAACTCTAGAAAGTGAGGCAACAACATGAATTTTAAAGATAAAAAACACAAAGAATTTTATGAAATGATGTTAAACCAAATTGAAGAACCGAAAAAAAGTGATGCCTATTATCGATCTTTTTTTTATACATTGGGAATTTGTCCTATTACAAGAAAACGTGTTAACGAAATTTTTGATTTACCAAGAGAAGAAATTAGAATTGATTGTTTGAATAAGAATTGGCAAACAGGAAAATCCAAAAAAGTAACACAGCTAGCTTTTAATCTTTGGAATGATTATAAATACGAAAAAAATGAGGATACAGAAAAAAATAAAATATCAACCGATTATACAGTTAGCAATATTTTTGGTTGCACATATGCACCTTATTTTTATGAAGCCATTAAATTACGTTTTCCAGAGTATACGAAATTGAATGAAGAGGAAGAAGATATGTAATTTTTGCATGTCTTTTTCGTTTATAAATTTTAGGATAAGATTTGTCATTTTACTTTTTTTATGATATAATTTTATTAGCAAGAAAGGAAGGATGATAAATAATGAAGATTCTAGCAATTGGAGATATTGTCGGAAGTAGTGGTTTAAGAAAGTTAAAAGAATGTTTACCTAACATGATTGCAAGCTATCATCTTGATTTTGTGGTTGTAAATGGTGAAAATGCAGCAGAGGGAATGGGAATTACAGAAAAAATGTATCGTGATATGTTAAAACTTGGAGTTGATGTTGTAACAATGGGGAATCACACATGGGGAAAAAAAGATATTTTTCGCTTCATTGAGGAAAAAACAATTGTAAGACCAGCTAATTATCCAGCTAATAATCCAGGAAATGGTTATACCATCGTTCGCAAAAATGGTAAAAAAATAGCAGTTGTCAACTTGATTGGAAGAGTGACAATGGGAGTTTTGTCGGAAAATCCATTTTTAATAGCGAAAAAAGTGATACAAACAATAAAACCAGAGGCAGATATTATTATTGTTGATTTTCATGCAGAGGCAACAGCTGAAAAAATCGCATTGGGTTACTATTTAGATGGAGAGGCAACCATTGTTTTTGGAACCCATACCCATGTTCAAACAGCAGATGAAAAAATTCTAAAAAAAGGAACTGCTTATATTACAGATATTGGGATGACAGGTCCTAAAAATTCAGTGATCGGCATGGATATAGCGGTATCTTTTAAAAGATTTGAAACTGCACTTCCAGAAAAATATAAAATAGCAGAAGGCGAGGCCATGCTAAATAGTTGTCTTTTTGAAGTGGATGACAAAAGCAATCAAGTGAAAAAAATGGAAAGAATTAATTTGTAAAAAATAAAAAAATGTATAATTTTCTCCAATTTTGTCATAATAAGTTTATAAAGGTCGAGCAGAGCAGAAGGAGCTTTTTTAAAGGAAGTGAAATGCTAAGCATTTCACTAAGTTATCTCTAATTTGCTGGCGCTCGAAGAGCTAACTTAAAAATAAAAGGAGGAAAAAACATGAAAGCAACTGGTGTTGTAAGACGTATAGATGATTTGGGCAGAGTTGTTATCCCAAAAGAAATTCGTAAAGTACACAGAATTAAAGAAGGAGATCCGTTAGAGATTTTTACAGACAAAGAAGGAGAAATTATTTTGAAAAAATATTCTCCGATTGGGGAACTGACGGAATTTGCAAGTTCTTATGCAGAAACGATTGCCAAGACCACAGGACATATTACTTGTATTACAGATAAAGATACAGTTATTGCTGTGTCAGGCGGTTCTAAAAAAGAATTTTTAGAAAAGAATTTAAGCAAACAATTAGAAGAAGTGATTGAAAATAAAGAAGTTTTTAAAAGCAAAGAAAATGATGAAATTGCTATTCCAATCACAGAAAATGAGGGAAGAGAAAGAATTTATAATTCACAAGTGATTTATCCAATTATTTCGGATGGGGATGTTATCGGAAGTGTTATTTTGTTGTCTAAAGAGCCAAATCAAAAAATGGGTGAAGTAGAATTTAAGGTGGCTCAATCTGCAGCAGGTTTTTTAGGCAATCATTTAGAAGTATAAATTTTAAAAAGAAAGAAATTTTTTATTTTTCTTTCTTTTTTTATTGTACCTTATGAATATTTTTGATATAATAACTATATTGTTTGAGGTACAAAATGGATATCAAGTATGAAATGTTAGAAAAAGAAATAAATAATGGTAATTTAAAGTCAATGTATTTATTATATGGAAATGAAAAATACTTAATTGACACACTTTTAAAAAAAATCAAAAAGCAATTTGGCAATTTATTGCAAGGTATCAATTATATTGTGATGGATGAAACAAATGTGCAAGATTTGATTTTTAACATGCAAATACCAGCTTTTGGATATGATAAAAAATTAATTCTTGTTCAAAATGCAGGATTATTTAAAAAAGATGGAAGAAAAAAAGAAGGCACTCCACTTCAAAAGGAAGTGAGTTTATTTATAGAAGAAAATAATACCTTGATTGAAGAAACACTTGTTCTTGTTTTTGTAGAAGAAGAGATTGATAAAAATGATGTTTATCAGGCAGTGTATAAAAATGGTATGGTTTGTCAAATTGACGAGTTAAAACCGAATCAATTAATTACTAAATTAAAGCAAGTTTGCACACTCTATCAAGTAAAGGTAGAAGAGAAAACCTTAAATCATTTATTAGAAATAGCTGGAACCAATTTGCAAATTTTAATTAGCGAAATTAGAAAATTAATCGAATATACTGGAAATGGTGGAGAAATTACAATAGAAGCAATTGATTTATTAACCGTTAAACAAATAGAAAGTGTCATTTTTGATTTAACCGATCATTTAGGCAACAAAAAAATAGATAAAGCGATTCAGGTTTTAGAAAATTTAATGTATCAAAAAGAACCACTTCAAAAGATTTTGATTACTTTGTACAATCATTTTAAAAAATTGTATTTGTGCAGACTGGCGATTAATTTAAACAAGGATATTGCAATAGCACTCAATTTAAAATCAAATCAAATGTTTTTGGTACGGTAAATATAAAAAACAAGTTGCTTATTTTCAAGCAAATGAGTTAAAACAAATTTTGCAAGAACTTGTTAAAATCGATTATCAGTCCAAAAATGGATTAATGGATTTAGAAGTTGCTTTAAAAAGCGTATTATGTGCATATTGTTCATAAAAAAATACAAAGGAGGAAAAATGGGAAAGAAAAAATATAAAATAATAGGCTTTATAGCCATTATAATGATACTTTTATGGATTTTATTTTTGCTTATCAATACGATAAATAAAGAGGAAAAACTAGAAGAGGAAAGTCTAATTTTGGGTAAAACTAAAACGGAAAATGAATTTGAACAAATTCAAGTTGAAGGATATCATTTGGTAACTTATGCACAATCAGCCAATACGAATAGTTTTATTAAAACAATCACAGTGACTGCTTTTCAAGAGGCCCAAATTAATTTTGTTATCGGTAGTATTGATGAACAAGGTGTAATACAAGAAAGAAATTCTTTTGCCATCGAATGTACAAAAGGTGAAAATGTGTTGGATTTACAAAAACAAAGATATTTTCTTAAAAAAGGTGAGTATTTGTTTATGGATATGGATGGACAAAATATACTGTATTCGTCAAAAGAAGGAAATACAGAATCACTCGTACAAACGCAAAGTAATCAATCTTCTGGTAAAATGTTAGTGACAAAAAGTAATTTTGCATTGCCTTTTGCGTATACGTTAGAAGAGGTCAAAACGTATCAGATTTTAACATTAGGAAATGAAATTACTTTTCTGAAAAATGCAAATGAGAAAACAAACCCTGAAATGAATTATTATACTATTACCAAAACAAGGCTAGAAACTATTTTCGATACCATCAATAGCAATCGTATTTCTGCAATTGATTGGGAAAAGCCAAAAGAAAATACAACGAAAAAACAATGGATTTCAGAAACTATGAAACAAGTTTCCTTAACAGATTTAGATTTGGTCATTTTCCAACTAGGAGATTATCTAACACAAGAAGGAAATCTAGAAAACGATGTAATAGAGCTGGTAGAGCATATTAGGAAATATTCACCAAATGCAGAAATGATTTGGATTGGAGCTTGGAATAATACAGAAAACTTTTTAGTTGATTTGCCTGGAATATGTGAAAGATTGCGCATTCATTTTATTCCAATCCATGATTTGAATGTGCCAGAATTTCGAACTTCTTTGATACGAGATAGTGAAAATCCAGAAAATGAAATGTTGGAAACTACACAGGAAATCTATTATCCTAATCTAGAAGCTATGCAGATGATTTCCAATCGAATCATAGAAAAGTTGCATTTTGATTTTTAATAATAAAGTTGTAAAAGAGAAAAATAAAGGAGTAAGAATAGTATGATGGAAAAATGGACAAAATCCCAAAAAGGTGCAATTTCCGTTTTTGTTATGATAGCAATGTTGTTTTTTCTAGTTACCATAATGGGAATTTATACGATTGCTTCCAAAAGAGCACAAGTGCAAACACAAATGCTTGAAGGAACACAAGAAAAATATTATCAAGAAGGAGAAGAAGAAGCTAAAATAGCTTCCAAACGTGCGGATGCCAATGCTGTTATTCCAATTTATACCGACGAACAATTTGGGGCAATTGGAACAGGCGTTGACTGGGAAATAGAAGGTAAAATTTATACATTTTCTGCTGATGCCAAATATCAGTTACAGAATGATATTGTTGTTAATATTACAACAGAATTGGATAAAATGAATTTTGAAAGTTATCATACCAGTTATACCATTGATAAAAATAATTATAGTATTTCCTATTACTACAATAATGAATATTATACTTTACTACGATATTCTGGTCAAACAATAGCCAGTGGTTCTGTGCAGTTAACAGTAAGTAGTTCGGGTATTGTGAAAGATGATTTGTATTTTTCAGATTCTGAAGAATATTGTAAATTGGGGTATGCGAAGCCACATTATGGAACGACGCTGTCGACATATTCAAACTTATTCTCGAATTTTGATCCAGCTTCTCCAATTCAGAAAACAAGTAGCGTTGATAATTATTGGCATGGCAATTATGGAAATGCATGGTCTTTTTGGTATGATAAAATAAGTACGAATTATCCAATAATAAATGCGGATTTTTTAAGCAATCAGTTAACACCAATTACAATGGGAAGTAATGTTAATACTTTTACAGAAACGGTTAGAAATGATTGGATAGTTGCTTTATTCAGAGCAGGAGCATATACAACAAGTGTATATCTTTCTCAATTGAATCTTAAATTTTCAGACAATACCACTAAGACAATTCAACAAGCTGTTGATTCAGGATATATTGAGCCACTGGTTATTTATTCAAGTGCAGCATCAAATGATGCCTATACATGGAAAAACATTCAAAATATTATAACAGGAGGACAAACAGATACGGTTAGTTATCCATCAGTACTTATTTTTCTAAAGGTTACGAATAAATCCTCTTTAACAGGATTATCTTTCTATACTAACAAAGAGTGGGGAGCACCTAGTGACGGTTTTTTAGTTCGTTTATTGAAAAATGTCGAATTATCTACAGAGCCTTTTACAACACCTTAAAATTATTCATAAAAAGCCAGCAATTGAAAAAAAGCTGGTTTTTTTGTGAAAGTTTTGTGTCTTTCTTGCTATCGAGTAAAAAAATATGATACAATACAACTAATTTTGAGGAGGAAACATATGAAAAATATATTAGGAATTGTTGTTTCTTTTGTATACATAGGTGTTTTGATGTTATCTGCTGGGTATTTTGAAAAATTAGATAAAGAAGCAAGTCGAAAATTTATTCATATTTTATTATCAAACTGGTGGTTAATTGCCATGGCTTTTTTTGATCATTGGATTTATGCCATTATTCCTCCGCTTGCATTTGTTGTTATTAATTTTGTATCCTATCGAGGAAATTTAATTCAGGTAATGGAACGAGATAAAGAAAACAATAGCAGTTTAGGAACCGTATATTTTGCTTTTTCGTTAATTCCACTTGTCCTATTATCGTATGTTGTAACCAATAATCACTGGATTGGTTTTGTTGGATTTTTTATTATGGCTTATGGTGATGGATTTGCAGCTATTGTGGGAAAAACGATCAAAAGCAAAGAATATACAATATTTGGCGATACGAAAACATTAGCTGGTTCAAGTGTCATGTTTGTGACAGCCTTTATGATTACATTAGCGGTTTTTGCCTATTGTCATACAGAATGGTTTGTGTTAAAAGCCATTTTGCTATCCTTAGTCGCAACGATTTTAGAAGCAATTTCAGCCAAAGGAACTGACAATGTAACAGTACCAGTTATTACCAGTATAATCACCTATTTCGTTATTTAAAGGAGAAACAAAATATGTTAGAAAGAGTGAACTATCCCGAAGATTTGCGACAACTTAGTCTAGAAGAAAAAAAACAATTAGCAAAAGAATTACGCGAAAAAATTATTGATACCGTATCAAATACAGGAGGACATTTAGCTTCCAATCTAGGTGTTGTAGAACTTACTATTGCCTTACATTCGGTGTTTCATACACCAATTGATAAAATTGTTTGGGATGTGGGACATCAAACTTATATACATAAAATGCTGACTGGTCGAAAAAATCAATTGAACACTTTAAGACAAATGGATGGTTTGGCAGGATTTCCGAAAGTATCGGAAAGTATTTATGACTGCTTTAATACAGGACACAGTAGTACTTCCATTTCGATTGCTTTAGGCATGGCGAGAGCTAGACATATCAAAGGGGAGACTAGAAAAGTACTGGCTGTGATTGGTGATGGAGCATTAACAGGTGGTATGGCATTGGAAGCACTAAATGATGTAGGAAGCAGTAATACTGATATGATTGTTATACTCAACGATAATGAAATGAGCATTTCCCCAAATGTAGGTGGTATTTCCCTACTTCTTTCCAAACTAAGAACCAAAGGATTATACACTAAGGTTAATATCAAAGGAAAAAGAACGATTAATAAAATACCTGTTGTAGGAGAAGAAGTTGTCAAAATTATTCAAAAGGCTAAACGTGGAATTAAACAATTGGTCATTCCCAAAATGTATTTTGAAGATATAGGATTTCGCTATTTAGGACCAGTAGATGGTCATAATTTGGAAGAATTAGAAAATATTTTCGAGTGTGCAAAAGAGCAATCTGGTCCAATTCTCATTCATGTTTTGACCAAAAAAGGAAAAGGATATAAACCAGCTGAAGATAGTCCAGATGTTTTTCATAGTACATCTAAATTCGATAAATTAACAGGGGAAAAGATTGGAAAAGCCAAATTTGATTATTCTAAAATATTTGGTGAAAAATTAGTTCAGCTTGCTAAAAGTAATGCTAATATCATAGCAATAACGGCTGCTATGAAAGATGGAACTGGTTTGATGAAGTTTGCTAAAGAATTTCCTCAACGATTTTTTGATGTAGGAATTGCTGAGCAACATGCAGTTGGATTAGCAGCAGGTCTTGCACAAGCTGGCATGATTCCAGTTGTACCAATGTATTCATCTTTTATTCAACGAGCTTTTGATCAATTGGTACATGATGTGGCTATTTTAAACTTGCCTGTTATCATTTGTTCAGACAGAAGTGGAATTGTTGGAAACGATGGTGAAACGCATCAAGGATTATTGGATATGGCTTTTACTAATATTATACCCAACTTTACAATTATGGCACCTAAGGATTTTTATGAATTAGAAGCGATGTTGGAATTTGCTGTTAATTTGAAAAAGCCAGTATTACTACGTTATCCAAGAGGCGGAGAAGAAAGAGAATTTAAGCAACAAGAGAAAATTTGTCTTGGAAAAAGTGAAATATTGCAAAAAGGAAACGATATTTGTTTGATTGGAATTGGAAAATATGTTGCAAAAGCGTATCGTATAGCACAAAAACTGAAAGAAAATGACATCGAAGCAACTGTTATCAATGCACGATTTTTGAAACCATTGGATGAAGAGACGATACTACAATTTATGAAACAGTCATCTATTGTAGTAACTCTAGAAGATGCGAGTATAAAATGCGGATTAGGAAGTGAAATAGAACAATTAGCATGGGTTTACAAACTAAACTGCGAAATTTTGAAAATGGGTTATCCAGACGAATTTGTCAAACATGGTTCTTGTACTCAAATCGAACAAAAATATAACTTGGATGACGAAAGTATTTTACGTCAGATTATGACAATAAAGCAAGAATTAGAATCTGTTAAAAGTAGAGGAAAAGGATGTTTGAGAATAATCGAGAAAGCCAATTTGAGCAAGAAAAGGTAAGAAAATTATTAGAAGCCAAAATTGAAGATCAATATCAATTTGCTATTTCAAAAAATAAAATAACCCATACTGATTTTTTAAAAGAATCAGAAACGATATTAGCAGAGCATTTTTTACAACAAAAAAAATTTCAACCTTATTTATTTTTTGGTGGAAATGGGAATTATTCAGAGCGACAAATATTGCTTTTTTTCCCAAAGAAGTTTTCCAAAGAAATGGTACTAAAAAATTTAGATAAAATGGTATCCGCACTTCAAATTCAATTACCTAAAGATTTGACATATGAGCATAGAATTTATTTGAGTGCTATTTTGAAATTAGGGATAAATCGAGAAAAAGTGGGAGATATTTTAGTACGTGAAAATGGTGCTGATATAGTGGTTCTTAATGAGATAGCAGATTTTTTAAACACTCATTTACCACAATTAACTCGTTTTAAAAGTGCTAGTTGTGAGATTATTCCGATTGGCAAGGTAGAACCAAAAGAAAGAGAGTTTGCAGATTTAAGTCTTATTGTATCTTCCATGAGATTGGATAATTTGGTAGCAGAACTTGCCAAATGTTCTAGAACAAAAGCTGTTGAAATCATGAAAGAACAAAAAGTATTGTTAAATGATAAGATAGAGGTGAAATTTTCCAAAAAAATAAATTGTGGTGATAGAATAACAATTCGAGGAAAAGGGAAATTTATTGTAAAGGAAATAGAACGTCAAACAAAATCAGGAAGACTAATAATCAACATTCAAAAATTAATCGGATAGGAGAAAATATGAAAACATTAACGCCCAAAATCAAAGAAAAAATCGGTCAAATTTTTAGTGCCACTGTTATGATAAGTTTTGTAGCACCCATTGGATTTTTATTGTATAAAATTGTAACAACATCGAATAGTTTAAATCCAAGTCGGAATGGATCAAAGGGTTAGAAGTGATTATATTTTAATGTTTTTAGAATGTATATTAGGAATATTTGCTATGATATTACCAGGTATATTGACTAAAAAGTGGAAAGTAGAAATTCCAAGTAAAATTTATTATTTGTATGTATTATTTTTATATTCCTCGATTTTTTTAGGAGAAGTACGAGATTTTTATTATACCATTCCTTATTGGGACACTATTTTACACATGCTAAGTGGTGCTATGACAGGATTTATTGGATTTTCGCTAATCGATGTTCTGAATAATGATGTTGAAAAAGTAACGTTATCACCCTTTTTTATTGCTTTTTTTGCCTTTGCTTTTGCGATTATGGTTGGTGTTGTTTGGGAAGTTTATGAATTTACGTCAGATGGATTGCTTGGAACGAATATGCAAAAATACAAATTAAAAGATGGCACCCAATTGGTTGGAAGGGAAGCTTTGCAAGACACTATGGAAGATTTAATGGTTGATATTCTAGGTGCTTTTGTTGCGAGTGGAATCGGTTATATTTCATTGAAATATAAAAAAGATTGGATTGATGATTTACGAATTAGGATAAGGAGAAAAAACAATGAATGAAATAGAAAAAGATATTGAATTAGCTAAAAAAGCAATGCAAAAGGCACGAGATGACTATAGTCATTTTAAAGTAGGTGCTGTACTTAGAACAACCGATGGCAAAACCTACACAGGTTGTAACATAGCCAATCATGGCATACAATCCATTTGTGCGGAAAGAGTAGCTTTTGTCAAAGCGATTTCGGAAGGAGAAACAAATTTTGAAAGAATTGTAATTGTTGGGGGAAAATCCATAGATGAATTAGAAGAGTGTTTACCTTGTGGTTATTGTAGACAATTTATCAGTGAATTTGTAGGAAAAGATTTTAAAATAGATACCATAAATGAAAATGTCATCAAAGAATACAATATAAAGGAATTATTGCCTTATGCGTTTGAGATATGACTTTGATGAAAAGGATTGACAAAATGGGGGAAATGTGATATAATAAAATTAAGAAAGGATCGAACTTTTATTAAGCTCGGTCTTTTTTTGTTAATTTAAGATAAAAAAAGAAGTGTTTTTAAGTCATAAAATAAATTCTTCTCCATATACTTTATGAGGAGAGTTTATGTATGATTAACTTAGCTGTTATTAATTTAAAAACGTTACTAAAACGAATGGTAAAAATAATTTTTATTATTTTAATGATAGCCATGATGTTTAAACTTACCCAAATAGTTTATCAAAAGGCAAGCAATAGAAAAAAAATTGAATTACAAACTAATGTTAGCATGATAAAAGATAATCTGAGTGTTTCTTATTTTTTTGAAAAAAATGAAAGCACGAAAAAAAGTGAATGGAAAAAAATTTTAGTAGCAGAACTGGCTATTTTTTCTGGTGCAGAAGAACAAATGATGGAAAAGGAAAATCAAGAAGAAGTAATAGAGTTTGAAAATTTAGATAACCAGCCTATCCCAGAAATTGCTACACAAGAACCAAAAGTTGAAGAAAATCAAAGTCAGCAAGCACCAATTGTACAAAATGAAAATGTACAAACAGCAGTGATTGAGACAAATAATAAAAAGGATATGTATACCGATATTTATAAAAGTGTACAAATCAAAAATGAATCCAATTATTCATTAACAGAACAAATGGTTACACCAGATGTTTCGTATGGTAACACAAAAGATATCATTATTTATCATACACACACATGCGAAAGTTATACGCCACTAGATAATTCACAATATGTAGCAACGGGAAATTATCGAACAACGGATTTGAATTATTCGGTGGCAAAAGTGGGAACAGAATTAACGAATTATTTGGCAGGAAAGGGATATACGGTTATTCATGATCAAACATATCACGATTATCCATCTTACACAGGTTCGTATACAAGGGCACTTTCAACAATAAAAAATTTACTTTCGACGTATTCTACGGTTGATTGTGTATTGGATATTCACCGTGATGCACTTCGGAAGCAATAGCAATTATGCACCGTGTGTGCAAATTGGTGAAGAAAAAGTGGCTCAATTAATGTTTGTGATTGGAACCGATGGTGGTGGTTTGGAACATAGCCATTGGCAACAAAATTTGAAATTAGCGATTCGTATTCAAGAAAAAGCAAATCAAATGTATCCAGGATTGTTCAAACCAATTATATTAAGAAATTCAAGATACAATCAACAGGTAAGTAAAGGAGCTGCTATTATTGAGGTTGGTGCAACAGGAAATACAATTGAACAATGCAATGCAAGCATGAAATATTTAGCTAATGTTATTGATTGTGTAATGAAAGAAAGTACACCATAATAAATTTTAGAAAAAGTCTTGTAAAAAAATAAAAAAAATGATAATATTTAACTATATCAAAAATAGGAGATGTGCCAAAGATGAAAAACGAAAAAGGTGTTACATTAATAGCTTTAGTAATTACAGTGATTATATTATCGATTTTGATTACAGCGGGAGTAACAACAGCTTATTTAGGAATGAATGAAATAAAACAAAACAAGTTGCAAACGGAATTAGGAATTGTTAGGCAAGCTGTTATCGAACAGTATACAGCTGCACAAGCAGTGGGAAAAACAAAGAAATCAATCGATAAAGAAGAGGTTTCGTTTTGGTTAGGGACACAAGTTAATGATTCAAATATTATTTTGAAAATGATAGGTGACTTGGGACAGTATGCACCAATGTATCAAGAAGATTATTATTATCGTTTAGGGGCGGAAGATTTACAAAAATTAGGAATTAGTGCGAGATTAGGGGAAAGTAAAGTTGATTCTTATATTGTAAATTATAGTACAGGAGAAGTTTACAATGAAACGCGAGAATTATTTTTGCCAGCTACCACCTATGGTACAAAACAAACCGAAGATGAAAATAGCTTTAATGATTGGGAATAGAGGTTTAAATGAATGGATAATATGACTGAAAAGTTAGAAAAAATCGTCAAAAAAAATAATATTTATCAAAATGAACCAATGTACAAACATACTTCTTTTAAAATTGGTGGGAATGTAGATTATTTTGTGAAAATAGAATCTGAAGAAGAATTAAAGAATATATTGCATTTAGCTAAAATGAATGAAATACCATTTTTTATTATTGGAAATGGTACGAATTTACTGATTCGTGAAGGTGGCATACGTGGTCTTGTTTTGAAATTAGAACAATCTGACTATACCATAAAAAAACAAGGAGAATTTGCTTATTTGACGGCACAAAGTGGCATTTCACTTGCCTGTTTATCTCATATTGCATGTGAAAATGGTTTAACTGGATTGGAAGGTATGTCAGGAATTCCAGGCACGCTTCGGTGGTGCTGTTAAGATGAATGCTGGTGCTTATGGTATGGAAATGAAAGATGTTGTTGTTAGTTCAAGATGTATGGATGAGAATGGCCAGATAAAAGAAGTTAGCTTAGACGAACATCATTTTGCCTATCGAAAAAGTGCTTTTACCAATAATTCGTTAATTTTACTAGAAACAACGATGAAATTGAAATATAGTAAAAAAGAAAAAGTCAAACAAAAAATGGAAGAATATCAAAAAGCCAGAAGACAAAACCAGCCACTTGATTTACCAAATGCAGGAAGTACGTTTAAAAGAAATGGCGAAATTCCGACTGCTAAACTGATTGAACAAGCTGGCTTAAAGGGTTATCGCATAGGAGGAGCAGAAGTTTCAACAAAACATGCGGGTTTTATTGTCAATCATGAAAATGCAACAGCCAATGATGTTTTGGCATTAACAAAATATATTCAGAAAAAAGTCAAAGAATTATTTAACCAAGAGATTGAACTAGAAATCATAGTAATGGGGGAAGAGAAGGGGGAATAAAATGAAATCGTTTTTAGAATGGTTTAAATCAAGTGCGAAAGTAAAAAGATGGATATTTTTGATTGTTTTAGGTATTGCATTGGCTTGTTATGGTTTTACTTTGGTTTTGGTAGCAGAAGAAATGAGCTTTCAAGAATTAGGAAAAATAATTGCGATTTTTGTTATTGGTTTTGTTTTGATTGTGATTGGTATTATTTTTATTCAAAAAAGAAATTTAGAAATTATAATAGAGGCTAATGATCATGATTCGATTAAAGGCAAAAAGGCGAAAGTGAATATCAAATCTCTTATTTTTAATCGAAAAGTTTATGATGAAGGACCTAAAATTGTTGTAATTGGTGGTGGAAAAGGATTAAATACAGTTATTGAGGGATTAAGAAAATATACCAATAATATCACTGCTATTGTCACGATGTCAGATTATGGAAATATCCCAACTGAATCTAGAAAAGCACTGGATGCTTTACCATTAGATGATATTAAAGGCAGTATTATTGCCATGTCAGATAAAGAAGGATTAATGAGTGAATTAATGCATTTGAATTTTCAAAATGAAAGATTACGTGGTTTAAATTTCGGAGATATTTACTTAACGGCTATGAATGAATTGTATGGAAATATATCAGAAGCGATTCAAAAAAGTACAGAAGTTTTGAATATTAATGGAAAAGTATTACCAGTTACATTAGATGAAATTATGATTTGTGCTGAATTGACGGATGGAACAATTGTTGAGAAAAAAGACAAGATTCCAGAAGTGGTATCAGAAAAAGTAGAAGTCATTCATCGAATTTTTATCAATCCTACAAATTGTAAACCAGCCCCAGGAGTAATTGAAGCAATTCAAGAAGCAGAGGCGATTATTATTGGACCAGGAAGTTTGTATACGAATGTTTTGCCTAATTTATTGGTTAAAAAAGTGTCGAAGGCAATCAAAGAAAGTAAAGCTATTAAAATGTATGTAGCCAATATTATGACAGAGTTTGGACAAACCGATAACTATACTTTATCCGATCACATTAAAGCGATTCAAGATCATGTTGGAAAAGGTGTTTTTGATTATTGTTTAGTGGATACTGGAGAAGTTGTTCCTGAATATGT
The DNA here is from genome assembly GCA_947653235.1 of uncultured Clostridium sp. Lineage (GTDB taxonomy): Bacteria > Bacillota > Clostridia > TANB77 > CAG-508 > Scatovivens. The sequence continues at coordinate 8,361 of CANTGH010000001.1, read as the reverse complement.
TAGAAGATATAATAAAGATGGAAGTGAAATTGTAGAGGCAAATTTAATGGAAGTAGCTGGCTTAGGAGTAAAGATAATTCAGAAGGATATGTCCTGTATTAGAAATGATAGAATTAGACATAATCCAGCTATGATTGCTTCAACAGTGATTGAATTAATTTGTAATGAATTAAAGTTTAAAGATCAGCAAAATGGAACTGAATTTTTATTATTAAATTCTATTTTGAAAGAAGATAAAAAAGGAATTAAAACCAAACAAAAGATAGGAAAGAAAAAGAAAGAAATTGAAAAAAAGGCAACTCAAAATGTAAAAGATAAAAAGCCTCATAAAAAAAGTAAGTTTAGTGAAAAGTATAAAGAAAGAGTAGAATCCATTCAAAATACAGAAGCAAAAATAAAAGAAAATAGAGAAATTGCAAAAGAAATTGAACGATTAGAAAAAAACAAAAAAACAAAATCGAAGAAACAACCAAAAAAACAAACAGAAAAGCAAGTCAAAAAAACCAAAAAAGAATCATAGGAGAAAGTACAAATGAAATTAACCAAAAAACAATTGGATTTAAAAAAAGCAATTGAAAAAGAATGGCTCATTAGCAATGGAATTGGTGGTTATGCATCGAGTACGATTGTGGGAGCCAATACAAGAAGATATCATGGTTTGTTAATAGCACCGTTAAAGCCACCAGCGAAAAGACATTTAATTTTGTCGAAATTGGATGAGAGTATTACACTTGAAAATCAAAGGTTTGATTTGTATACTAACATTTGTCCCAATTATATTTCAGAAGGTTATAAACACCAAAAAAGTTTTCAAAAAGAGGCTTATCCAGAATTTATTTATAAAGTAGCTAATGTCAAAATTACCAAAAAAATTTGTATGGTTTATGGGAAAAATACGGTTGTTATTCAATATACAATAAAAAATGATAATGCCTCAGAAATCAAAATGACAATAGCTCCTATTCTAAATTTTAGAGATTTTCATGGGATGACATCGCATCATGAATTTAAAGTTAATCAACATATACAAGATAAGGTAAAAATCGAAATAGACGAGCATCAACCGATTTTTATGAAATGTGAACAAGCTAATTATATCAAACACGATGATGATGTATTTCGAAATATGTATTATCTAAAAGAAGAAGAAAGAGGTTTTTTTCCAGAAGAAAACTTGTGTGTTCCAGGCAGATATGAAATAATGATTGAGGCAAAAAAGAAAAAAGAAATCAATGTTGTGGTTTCTCTTGATGAAAATCTAGAAACCATAAATCCAAGTGATGTATTAAAACAAGAATCAGAAAGAGTAGAGCAAATTATAAAAGCAACTAAATTAGTGAGTACTAAATCGAATTTAGATAAAAAAGAAAAAGATAAAAATGCTTTTCTAAAAGATTTAATAATAGCAACTGATTCCTTTATTATCAAACGTCCAGAATTTTCAACTTATTCAATTTTAGCAGGTTTTCCGTGGTTTTTAGATTGGGGAAGAGATACTTGTATTTCTTTTGAGGGCTTATTACTAATTACCAAACGATATGAAATTGCCAAACAAGTTTTACTGACATTAACACACGATATCAAAGATGGGTTAGTGCCAAATGGTTATTCTGAAACAGATGGAAAACCATTATACAACAGTGCAGATAGTTCTTTATTATTATTGGAACAAATCAATAAATTTGTGAAATATACAAAAGATTACGATTTTATCAAACAAAATCTGTATCCTAAAATGAAAGAAATTATTGAAAATTATTCGAAAGGTATTGATTTAGACAACAACAACATTCATCTAGATGAAGATGGTCTCCTAATGGCAGGTACTCCTCATACACAAAATACTTGGATGGATGCCAAAATTGGTGATTATGTTGTTACACCAAGAAATGGAAAAGTGGTTGAATTAAATAGTTTATGGTATAATAGTCTAAAAACATTGGAATTTTTTGCTAAAAAATTTGATGAAAAAGAAATTGCCGATTCTTACAAAACTAGGGCTAAAAAACATAAAAAAGTTTTTGAAGAAAAATTCTATAATCCTTCCAAAAAGTCATTGTATGATGTTTTAGGGGATGATAAAATAAGACCAAATCAATTATTTAGTATAGCAACAACCTATCCTGTTATTGTGCCTGCTTCTGAGAAACGGAAAAATAATTTTTGAAACAGTCAAAAAGAAATTGTTGACCAAATATGGTTTACGTACTTTAGCCAAAGAAGAAAATGGCTATATTCCAGAATATAGTGGAGATAGTAATAAACGTGATAGGAGTTATCATCAAGGAATTAGCTGGGTGTGGCTACTAGGACTTTATGCAGATGCACTGGAGAATATTATTGAGAGTGAAAAAGATAGAATTGAGAAAGAAAAATATATGATAGAAAAAGAAAAATTGGTAGAAAATATCAAAAATACGTTCCAAAAAGAATTATATGATGGACAATGCGTGGGAAATATATCAGAAGTCTATGATTCACAATCACCATACAAACCAGGTGGCACTTGTGCACAAGCTTGGAGTGTATCGGAGATATTAAAAATTGTAACTAAAATGGAAATATAACTGTCAAAAGAGGATTTTTCCTCTTTTGCCTGTAAAAAAATACGAAAAAAGGATGTAAAAGTTATGGAATTAAAAGGACTAAAAACGGATTTTTTAGGTAAGAATATAATTTTTTTTCCGACCCTTGATTCAACGCAAAAAAAAATAAAGTCATTAAAACAACCAGAAAACGGTACAGTAGTAATTACAGATAAACAAATTGCAGGAGTGGGGACGCATGAGAGAAAATGGTACACAGGAAATGGAGATAATATTGCTGTATCTTTTGTTTTGCGACCGAATTGCAAGTTAGAGAAAATGGAAACGATTACTATACAAACAGCAGAATGTCTTATTAAAACATTAAAATATATATCGAATCAGCAATTTGAAATAAAACTACCCAATGATATTTTCTATCAAGGGAAAAAAGTAGCAGGAATTTTAACACAAACTGTCTGCAAGGGAGAAATTGTTAGAAAAATATATATTGGAATTGGAATGAATGTCAATCAAGATAAATTTCCTGGAAATTTGTCTGAAATTGCTACTTCTTTAAAAATTATAACAGGTAAAGAATTTTCTCGAGAAAGGATACTTGTAAAATTTTTTAATGAATTTGAAAAAATTTATGAAAAAATGCTTAACGAATTTTAGAAAAAGGCAAAAAAATTACATTTTGCTATTGACATCTTAAACTGAATAGTTTATAATAAATCTTGCGTTAAGGAAACGCACCATTAGCTCAGTTGGTCAGAGCAACCGGCTCATAACCGGTGGGTCCAAGGTTCGAATCCTTGATGGTGCACCAAAATTTATTCTTAAATTTTGGCACAAGTGTTACAACTAAATATATGGGTAGGTGGTCGAGTGGTTAATGGCACCAGACTGTAAATCTGGCGACGAGAGTCTACGTTGGTTCGAATCCAACCCTGCCCACCATTGAAAAAAGCGAGTTTTAAGAAGTAAAACTCGCTTTTAATATTATATAAAATAGCAAACTTGTCCAAAACTTGTCCAAACTAACTGTAAAAAATAGAAAAGTATAGGAAATACTTTTTAATTTAATTTTATATATGGTGCAAATACTTCATCAATTTTTTGAGCTAATTGTTGTTTATTTTGAGTATATTGGTGTGTATAATGCAAGGTTGTATTGATATTAGAGTGACCAGCATTGTCTTTTACATCGATTAGTTCGGCTCCGTTTTTTAATAAGGCTGTGATGTTTAAATGTCGTAGCTTATGATAGGTTATGTAAGGAAATTTAAATTCCTTGTTTTCTTTTAGTGCTTTTTTATTTTCCTTTTCGATAAATTTGTCGAAGACGGATTTGAATTTATGACTGATATAATCTACATTTAATGGTTCTCCTTTGTCATTAACACATAAAAAGTTGGAATCAATATAATCATTTGCAAAGAGCAATTTATTTTTTTTCTGTCGTTGTTCATCTAGTTCAATAATATCCATTAGTATTTTGGGTAGATATAATTGACGAGAAGATGTTTTGTTTTTATTTCTTTTTTTGTAAATACTTCCGCTACCGCATCTTACTCTTGTAGCATTGATGGTGAGTGTGCATTGCTCTTTATTTAATTTGTTTTTCAGAATAGCACATGTTTCACTTCTTCGTAATCCAATAAATATTGCAAAAGCAACAGGGAGCATCATGGATGTGTTCATGAATAAATTTAATATTGTAATAGCTTGCTCTGGTGTAATAAAGTTTTCATCTTCAAAATCATCAATATCGTCTTCAATGTTATCAATGTCACAAATAATTGTATCTAACATTTTTTCATTTTCATTTTTAGGAATGGTTGTATTGATACATATGTTGGATTGTAATTTTTTATTATTTACAAAATAGGTAAGGATGCCAGAGATTTGAGCCTTGTGGTGCTTAATGGATGAATAAGACAAGTTTTTAAAATGCTTTTTGGTTTTTGTATCTGTTTTGCCATCAAGTTCAAATCTTAAATATTTATAGTAATTATTGATTAGGTCAATACCAGATACACCACCAATTATTTTTAAGGGGATATGTCCGAGAAGAGGCTTTAAATATTTTTCATTTATTGTTTTATAACTTGCAGCAGTATTTACTTCACAATTATTGGAAACATAGTTTTCCATCCATTCATCGATAGCTTCTGAGAATGTAATATCTGGTATATTGATGAAAGTGTTGTTATCGATTTGTGATTGTACTTTGTTTTTATATTTTTCAGCGTCTCCTTTTTTGGAGAACGTTTCTAAAGGTTCTCTTTTTCGATGACTGTTTACAATTCCATAATCGATAAAGACGGTGTAAGATGAGCCTTTCTTTAGTGAGTTTGTTCTGATTCCAGCTTTCATATAGAACCTCCTTCAAAAATTTGTTCGTTGTATTGTTTAAAAATATAAGTAGCTTTTTTGGCTACTTTTCTTTAGTAAATCAATCCATATTTTGATTGATAGAATTGGATTGCATCTTGCATGTATTCATAGGTAACTTCAAAATAATCGGCTAGTTGATGTATTTCGTTGATTCCGCTTTAAGATAGCTGATTTCAAATCTTTAAAGGGAACTAATACATGATAAGACCATTTTTTTGCACGATATTCTTGTTTGTTAATATAATTTTGGTCAACATATAGGGAATAGGAAGCATCCATATAATAATGACCGTAATTCATGTGCTAGGGTACATTTTTCATCGATATATGTGCCTAATTTATCGTAATTTAAAGCAATGGCATTTATTTTGTCATAGTTTAAGTAAATGCCGTCACAATCTTCTATATGCCATTCGCATATAGTTATATGTTCCTTGTTTGCTATATCATACAGCCTATTTAATGTCATTGTTAAACTCCTTAAAGTTTTATTTTTCATCATTATTTTTTTTCAAATTATCCTTTAAAAGTACTTTTACCAATTCTTCAATTTGTTTCATTTGAGTATCAGTAATATTTTTATAATCCTTTGCAGACAATCCAAGATACAGTTTATCAGGATCGAAATTAATTTCCTTTTCAGGATTTCGTATATCAGATTTTCCAAGAAGATAATCTATGCTACAATTAAATATTTCAGAAAGTTTGTTTAATACTTGAGCAGAAGCTTCATTTCTACCTAATTCATAATTAGTAACAGAAGTTCTAGAAACATTTAATAGTTTGGCTAATTCTTCTTGGGAGATATTTTTCTCAGTTCGTAAATTTTTTAATCTTTTTGAAAATTCCATTTCCCTTTTCCTTTCTATAATATCATAACATATCTTTGACAGTTTTGCAAACATTTTATTAAAAAAATAAAAAAAGTTTTAAAAAACTATTGACAGTAAAACTCACTTGTGATAATATTGCTTTAATCACAAGAGAGGAGGCGAAAAAATGAGAAAAAATCTTATAGCAAGAAGAAAAGCTAAAAAACTTTCACAGGAAGAAATGGCTCAAAAGATAGGAGTTGAGAGAAGTACATACTCAGGATATGAATTAGGATATTTTAGTCCTTCAATGAAAAATGCATTAAAGATTAAAGAAATATTAGGATATTCTAAAGATGATATTTTTTCAAATCAAAGGGACAGTTAAAATCACATATTTTTTTGACAATCAATGTGATTTTAAATCACGAAAAGAAAAAATGAAAATTTTTTTCAAAAAACACTTGACACTAAAAACTTCGTTTTTGTACTAAAAACAATATGTATTAAAATAACATCATAATGAATGGAGGTGCGAAATGAAAAAGGAAGTTTTACAGATTAGGTTGCCAACAGAGTTGAAAGAAAAATTAAGAGCAATTTCAGAGCAACGAGGAGTGAGTATTAACTCAATTATTGTACAGGCTTTGTGGAATATGACTGAAGGTTAAAGGTAAAAAAGCTGAATATCAAATAAAAAGATAGGAAGGGGGGAAGAAAATGGAAGATTTAAAAGTAAAACCTCGCTATTATGGTATAAATGAAATAAGACAACTGGAAAATTGTGGGCGAGATAGAGCTTATGATATTGCAAAACGATTGCCACATGAAATACGTGGCAGAGCATATTATGTTTTTGCAGAAGATTATGATCGTTATTATGCTGAGAAACGACGAATGGTACTTAATGATACTCAAACATTAAGAAAAGATAAAGTATATCAAATACAAAAGTTTAGATAGAGGGATAAGTATGAAACGAAGACGAAAGAAAGCTTACTGGCAAGGTGTAACAGATGTAATAAGTTGTATAGCAATCAGCATCGCATTTGCCACAATGTTTGCTGTATGGTGGTAAAAAAGGAGGAACGAAAGATGAAAACTAAAAGAAGACTAAAGAAAAATATAACAGATGTAATAGCATTTATAGCAGGATGCACAATGTGTGGCTGGTATACAATGATATTTTTAGAAAGATTATTGGGATAGGAGGAAAAAGATGATGTTAGAAGAATTAGAAAAACATTTTGCAAGTGAAGATATAAGAAAAATGATTTTATATTGCATGAAGAAATCAAAAGAAGAAGTAAAAACAGAAGGTCGAAGGTTTTTGGAGGATAAAGTTAAGCAAAGAAAAAATCTATACATCTACCCTGAGAAAGTTAATGTATAGATTCAATACAATGATAAAAATATCAAATATAATTTTATATTAGCATAAAGTAAAAAAATTGTCAAATGGTACATTGAAAATTGAATAGTTTATCAGACGAAGTGTAGTATTATCAAGACATTAAAAACTTTTAAAAAATATTTGAAAATACTCTTGACAATTAGCGTACGCTATGATAATATAATGACAACGAAGGGAGGTGATGACTTATGAAAAAGAGAAAATCACTTCTAGGCAAAATAAAACAAGCTCTTCGCGACTACCAATCAGACAAAGAGCTTGAACGTAGAAGACGTCATGTTGAAGAACAACACAGACTAATCTACGAAGGCTTAGAAGATAGGGGAGATTAAAAATCCCCCACTCCCCTCTAATCAATTATACATTATAAACGTACGATTTGTCAAGATTAGAGGGGAGGAACTTTAAAATGGAGGAAAAGAAGTTGAAAATAGTTCTTAATAAGAATGGAAATGGGACATTAAATCCAAGATATCCTATACCATTAGAATGGTTTAAAAAAATGGGATTGTCAGAAGAAGAAAGGGAAGTTGATTCAATATTTAATGAAGAAACAGGAGAATTAATAATTAAAAAAGCAAAATAAAACTACTTAAGAACTGCTGTGTCTGGTAAACTTAGACAGTTCATAAGTAGCACTGAAACCACTTGAAAAAGTGTTCCTATATATAATTATATAGGAAACACGTGAATTTTTCAAGAGGTTTGTTAAAGATTTTTTGGAAAAGGAGCGTGTTATTTTTTATGAGTGAAAATGAAATAAGAGAATTAAAAGAACAATTGAAAAAGGAATTATTGGCAGAAATACAAAAACCGAAAAAGGAAAGTACATGGAAGAAAGTTAAAAGAGAGTATGAAGGGGAATTTAAGAAGTTTGATTATATAGATCGTTGGGAGTTTTTAAATTTCAATCATGAGTTGATTGTAAAGGATACACCGATACGAGCAGAATATTTGATGTCGAATGCAATAGGCACACTTGCCAGGATTGTATATAAGGTGAAAAGTGTGAAGGATTTGGATGTGGATTATGAAGAGCTTAAGGGTTTTGTAGATAAGATTTTAAAGGTTTGTAAGGAGGCATGAAAGATGTTGATTGAAATGGTAAAGAAGCAAGAAGAGTGGTAAGCCCAAAAGAGATATAAAGAAAACATTATTAAAATAATTGATTTGGATGATGTGTGCTATAGGATAGATGCTGTAAAAA